>NZ_LN651312.1 GCF_000826525.2 Mobilicoccus massiliensis
GGGCCGGAGTCGGCCCCCGATCGAGGACCGCTCGTGCGGACGGGGCACCGTCGTCTCCGGGCGCGAGGCCACCCCGATGCTTCGCCACCCGCCCCGGGCCGGCTCCCCCACCTGCTCAGACAGGCTCTTTCACCCCCGTGATTCCGACGAAAACGCCTGTTCGAGCGGTCTAGAGGAGCGTATTCAGCTCTATTCCGAATGACGTAGATACTGTCAGACACCGGCATCGCCATTCTCCGCCACCGCTCAGCGGCCGTAGGCTCTCGCCCATGCCGAACTCCCCTCTGCAACAGGTCGCAGCCGTGTTCGGGCGTGGCATCGTCCCTGTGGACGCGCCCGTCGTCGGGGTGGACGATCTCGGGCTCACCCGCGGCCTGGGCTGTTTCGACGCGACCCGAGTCCGGTTCTCCGGTGGCGAGCCGCGCATCGATCTGCTGGACGAGCACCTCGCCCGACTCGCCCGTTCGGCGTCGGCGCTGGGGATCGGTTGCCCGGCCTCGACGGCGTGGAAGCGGTTGGTCGATCACCTCTGCGAGGCGTACGCGGGCGAGGCCGAGGCGATGCTCAAGCTCGTGCTCACCGGCGGCGGTGAGACCGACGCCGCCCCGCCGGTCGCGTACGCCACGCTCACCCAGCTCGGCGTCGACACCTTCCGCGCCCGCGAGGGCATCTCGATCGCCACCCTGAATCGGGGCACGGCGAGCGACGCATACGCCGATGCGCCGTGGCTGCTCGGCGGGGTCAAGACGATCGCGTACGCGATCAACCTCGCCGCCAAGGAGGAGGCCCACCGGCGCGGAGCCGACGACGCACTGTTCGTCTCCACCGACGGCTACGTGCTCGAGGGGCCGACCTCGGCCGCGGTGATCCGACGCAGGGACCGCCTGCTCACGACCCCGACCGGACCCACCGGCGTGCTCGCTTCGATCACCGTCGACCGCATATGCCGGGAGGCCCCGAACGCGGGCGTCACGGTCGACCACGAGCTCTTCACCCCCGCCGACCTCGCCGCCGCCGACGGCGCCTGGTTCGTCTCGAGCGTGCGCGGGGTGGCGCCGCTGCGGCGCATCGACGGCATAGACCTCGCCGTGGACTCCGACGGCGACGCGCTGGTGCGCCGACTCGCCGGCTTCTGATCGATCACGGCCTCTAGCACTATCTAGCCACCACGACAGAGATGGTCAGACAGAGGCATCGTGCCCGCCAGAGCATCGACACCCGTGCCACGGCAGGAGGATTCGCTCGAAGTGCCGTCCCCGTACCCGCCGGTTCCGGAGCCGCGACGACCTAAGGTCCGGGCATGACCCGCACAGTCACCCTCGCCCTCGCCGCCGCCCTGCCACTGCTGCTGACCCCGGCGCTCGTCCCTGCGAGCGCCCACGCCTCCCCGCCTCCGGCCAAGGATCGAGAGCCGGTCGGCCACGAGCTCCCGCACACCGCGACGATGAGCGGCCGGGGTGGAGCGGTCGCCTCCGTCGATCCGGTTGCGAGCCAGGTGGCGATCGACGTGCTCGAGCGCGGAGGCACGGCCGCCGACGCCGCCGTCGCCGCGACCGCCGCGCTCAACGTCGTCGAGCCCTACGCGACTGGCATGGGTGGCGGCGGCTTCTTCGTCTACTACGACGCGAAGAAGAAGCGGGTCCAGACCATCGACGGGCGTGAGACTGCGCCGGCGTCGCTGCACGAGAAGAGCTTTCTCGGGCCCGACGGCAAGCCGATGGACTTCGACACCGCCGTGAACTCCGGTCTGTCCGTGGGAGTTCCGGGCAACCTCGCGATCTGGCAGCAGGCACTCGACCGCTTCGGCACCCGCTCGCTGCGCCAGTCCCTCGCACCGGCCCAGCGCATCGCCGAACGCGGCTTCGTCGTCGACGAGGCGTTCAGCGCCGCCACCGCCGAGAACGCCGAGCGATTCGCCCAGTTCCCCGCGACGGCGGCGGTGTTCCTGCCGGGCGGCAAGCCGGTGCAGCCTGGTCACGTGTTGCGCCAGCCCGACCTCGCGAAGACCTTCCGCCTCCTGCGCAGCAAGGGCATCGGGGCGTTCTACGACGGACCGATCGGCAAGGCCGTCGTCGACACCGTCAATCACCCCGCGACCGCGAAGGGAGTGACGGTGCCGCGCGGTGGCATGACGATGACGGATCTGCGCGCCTACCGCGCCCTGCCCAAGAAGCCGGTGACCAGCACGTACAAGGGCCTCGACGTCTACGGCATGCCCCTGCCGAGCGCCGGCGGCGCCGCGGTGGCCGAGACCCTCAACCTGCTCGAGCAGTACGAGAAGCGCACCGGCACCCCGCTCTCGAAGACCGATGGCGTGCAGTACCTCCACCGTTTCGCCGAGGCCACGGCCACCGCGTTCGCCGACCGCGACCGCTGGATGGGCGACGTCCACGGCGCCCCCGTCGGCGAGATCTTGTCCAAGGGCTTCGCCGCCGAACGCGCCTGCGGGTTCGACCCCGCCAAGGCTCAGGCCCGTCCGATCGCGTTCGGGCAGCCCGACGGCCGCTACATCTCGTGCGGCCCGCTGGCCTCGGGCAAGCCCGCCAAGGTCAACGACGGCGCCTCGACGACCCACCTCACCGTGGCCGACCGCTGGGGCAACGTCGCCGCCTACACCTCGACGATCGAGCAGTTCGGCGGCTCGGGCATGGTCGTGCCGGGTTACGGATTCCTGCTCAACAACCAGCTCACCGACTTCAACTTCGCGCCGGCGATCAAGGGTGAGCCCGACCCCAACCTCCCGGCGCCCGGCAAGCGGCCGCGGTCGTCGATGGCGCCGACGATCGTCCTCGACCACGGTCGACCGGTGCTGGCCGCCGGCGCCGCGGGCGGTCCGACGATCATCACGAGCACGGCGCAGATCATCACCGGTTACCTCGACCGCGACCTCACGCTGGTCGGCGCGGTCGGGGCTCCGCGCATCTCCTCGCGCAACACGGCCACCGACATCGAGCCCCGGCTGTACGACAGCAAGACCGGCGAGGCCCTGCGCGCGATGGGCCACCCGATGAAGGTCAAGGAGATCATCGGCCGCGCCACCGCCATCGCGATGCCCGCCCGCGGATGGTTCACCGCGGCCGCCGAGCCGACCCGCGGCGGCGGCGGATCGGGCATGGTCGTCGCACCCAAGTGGTGAACCCCTGCACTTGAGCCTCGGCGCCCGGAATTCCGCAGAACTTCATCCGGATTCCGGGCGTCGGCGCGCCCGGGGGCGGCGTCGGCGGGCGAACCTCTCGATTGGGCGCGGCACGTGTCGATGAGTGGAGCGGTATCGCGGCCGGGCCCGTCGTCCTGCCGTCCTCCGTTCGAAGGAACCCCATGTCCGACACCCCTGTGTTCGCGGTCACCGCGAAGATCCATCCCTCCGTGGCCGAGGCCCTCGGGGACGCGGAGGCCACGCGCGCGCGTCTCGTCGTCGCGGCGAACGACCAGGCCGACGCCCTCTCGGCGTTCCAGGTCGCGGGCAACAGTGTGTTCACCTCGACGTTCCGCCGCTATGGCGGCGCGTCGGCCGACGACCGGGAGATCTCGACGGCCGTCGCCGAGCCCGGCGCCGTCTTCGCCTTCTCGGTGGATCGTCCCGACGCCCCGCCGGTCCGGCTGGTCCGCCTCTGAGAGTCCGCTGCCGCCTCGCCACGCAGGCATTCGCCTCGGCACAGCCACCGGGCCGAGCATTCTCGCGCAAGAAAGACCGGTCAGTTCTCGCCTCGGCGAAACTCATAACGTCCTGACCTGCATCGATGTCGCGAGGGCCAGGCGCAGCGGTCGCGGTGACCGGTCTTTCTTGCGCGAGATCTTCGGCCTCACCACGCCCCCGCCCATCCCGGACCGCTCCCAGTGGAAGGCTTGGGGGTGTTCCGGTGGGTTCGCTCCTGTTGCGCTCTGCCCTCGTGGCTAATGTCCGTAGTGCGGCTCGCCGGGACACCACGGCCCGACCGGCGTGGCTTGAGAGGAGC
>NZ_LN651317.1 GCF_000826525.2 Mobilicoccus massiliensis
CCTTCACTCACACTGCGGCGACATCCCACCCATCGAGTACGAAGACCTGTTCTACGCTGAACACGCCAGCGCCCCGGCACCCGCCGGGGCGGCACAACCCGCTCTCCACTGAACCCGGGGCGATCCAATGTCCCACCGTGATGCCCTGCCCCAAGGTGAGCTCAGCGTGGACCCGCCGACCGCCATAGGTACCCCGGGAGTCGATGTGGACCTGCGTGATCACCTCGGTCAGC
Organism: Mobilicoccus massiliensis; assembly: GCF_000826525.2. Lineage (GTDB taxonomy): Bacteria > Actinomycetota > Actinomycetes > Actinomycetales > Dermatophilaceae > Mobilicoccus > Mobilicoccus massiliensis. Next base: position 234 of record NZ_LN651317.1, read on the forward strand.
CACGCGTGGCGCACCGCGCGCTCGGACGGGGCCCGCCTCAACCGGGCGTAGTAGCCGGACTCCGAGACAGCCAGGACACGGCAGGCCACCTGCGCGGGGATTTTCTCGGCGACCATCACCTCGACCGCCGAGAACCGCCTATTGGGCTCGCGTCCTCCCGCAGCAGTTCCACTGCCCGGTGAGCCGCTCTCAGCTCCGTTTCAAGCTGCGCGATCCGGGCCTTCGCGGCCGTCAGCTCGGACTTCTCCTGGCTCGTCAGCCCGGGCAGTAGACCCTTGTCGATCCGGTCCTGACGTCGCCAGGCGTAGATCGACTCCTGGCTGATGTCCAGGTCGCGCGCCACCTGCGCGACACTTCGGCCCGCTTCGAGAAGGTCCAAGACCTTACGCCGGAACTCCGGTGGGTAACCTCGCCGTCCCACAACGACCTCCTGATGTCAGGACACCAGAATCCAGAATCACCGACACCGCAGAACCCGGTACACACCAGACCTGGGTGACACCGAGACCGCCGATGTGCAACGTCCACCCGTGCCGATCCCGGCTGCGACCCGGGCACGTGTCTCCGCCACCGAAGGCCGGGCAAGGCGGAGTCACCGCCCGGACTCGGGATGGACCGTCCATCCGCGGGCCAGACCTGCGGCCACCGACACCCCGCCGATGCGGGATGCCACGGGGGCGTCGGACCAGCCCGGCCCCCAGACGACCGTGCCGGTCTCGACGTCGACGACCGCCAGCCGGGTGTCGCCCGAACCTGTGTCGGGAGACCCGTGGAGGAGGTACGTCGAGGGGCCCGTCCACGCAAGACCCGACCAGGGACCACTGGGAAGTCGTCGACGGCGAGGGGGTGCCCCCCGTTCGAAGACGATGAGGTCCGACACGCCGTCCTCCACCTCGTCGAACGCCACGACGAGTCGACCGTCGGGCGACCATGCGTGCGCCCAATCACGAGCCACCGCGGGGCGGACGACGCCCAGCCGCTCGACCACATGACCCTTCAGGTCGGTCAGTTCGATGCGGCCCGACGACCGCACCACCGCGAGGCGCCTGCCGTCGGGCGCCACACTGACCGAGATGACGTCCGCCCCCAGCCCGGCGTCGAGGCAGTCCCCCGTCGTGACATCCACGCGAACGACCCTTCCACGTCTCGCCGCGTCCCACAGTGGCGTGAGGTTCGCATCCTGATCGCGCACGTAGACGCTGCGACCGTCCGGCGAGAACTCGAGCGGCCACACGTCGCGCTGCGGATGCTCGGTCACCCGGATGGCCCTTGTCGCCCCGGACCGCGCGTCGACCAGCACCACCTCTCCTTGCCACGAGATCGATCCCACCGCGAGAACGGTGCCGTCGTCCGAGACGATCGCGGGCGCAGGCGAGCCATAGTTCTTTCGGGCGTCAGAGGTCGCCAATGCCCTCATCCCGCCGAAGTGCTCGTCGAGAGTGACCTGCCGCGACGGCTCGTCGGGACGCCAAAGGACCTGCACCTCGACACAGGTGTACGTCATCGAGACGCGCCCGGTGGGCATGAACTCCAGGGTCGGACTCAAGGGCCGGTACCCCGGCAACGTCGCAGGAAGAGAGACCGGCGAAGGCGTTCCAGCGGGCGAGACCGCCCCGGGTCCTCCCGGCCGGGCCACGACCGTGAGGCCGACCAGACCCGCGGCCGCGGCGGCGCCTGCGAGCAGGCCTCGCCTCGACAGACGGCGGCGTGCGATGTCGTCGGCCGGATCGGCGTCCCCGTCCCGGATGAGGCGGGGAGCCAACCGATCGAGCGAGTCGGGCGTGGGCACCTCGATCGTGTCGACGAACGCCCGCAACCGGGCGACCACGGCGTCGTCGGAGCGTGTGTCATCCATCGAGGTCCTCCTTGAGACGCATCAACGCCCGTGCGGCGCGCGACTTGACGGTGCCGGGGCGGCAGCCGAGAGCCGCAGCGACGTCCTTCTCGGACAGGTCCAGGTAGTAACGGAGAAAGACGACGGCGCGCTGCTCAGGGTCGAGCCGTCCGAGGGCCCGCCGCACGTCCACGTGCATCGACGGGTCCGGGGAATGGAAGGCCTCCTCCGGGTGTTGCCGCTCCAGGTAGCCACGCGCCACGATCCGCCGACGGACCCAGGACCGCGAACGGTTGACCACCGCCGTCCGCAACCGGGCCGGCCCATCCACCACCGAGTCCCCGGCACGCACGAGGTCGGCGAACGCGTCCTGCACGATCTCCGACGCGGCATCGATGTCGCCGGTGACCACGGCGGCCAGACGCCCCAGCGGCGCCCGCTCGCGCTCGTAGAGGTCGGACACCTCCCACGAGCGCGACACGTCCTTGCCCCCCACGCCTCATTCCTCCCCGATGTCCCCGATGTCCCCGATCATCGTCACACCCGTAGGTCGCGATGCCGTCATGCTCGGTTCC
>NZ_LN651322.1 GCF_000826525.2 Mobilicoccus massiliensis
AACAGGCGGTTCCACCCCACGAGCCCGCGCAATGCGCCGACAGACGCGATGAAAGCGCCTGTCTGAGCGGGATCAGGTGACCTCGCCCGGCGCTCGGACAGGCGGTTCCACTCCACGGCCACCGAACACGAGACCTCAGACAGGCGGTTCCACCCCGCGAGCCCGCGTTATGCGCCGACAGACGCGGTGAAAACGCCTGTCTGAGCGGGATCAGACGGCCTGACCCGGCGCTCGAACAGGCGGTTCCACTCCACGGCCACCGAACACGAGACCTCAGACAGGCGGTTCCACCCCACGAGCCTGCGTTATGCGCCGACAGACGCGGTGAAAACCGCCTGTTCGAGCGGAGATGCGTCAGACCCGGTTACGGAACTCACCGTCTCCGTTCAAGGCGGCGAGGTTGTCGCGTACCAGGTCGGCGTATCCGACGGGTCGCCCGCCGGCGCAGTGCGGGGTGAGGATGATGTTCGGCGCATCCCACAGCGGTGAGTCCTGCGGCAGTGGCTCGGTCTCCATGACATCGAGGGCAGCACCGCCAAGGGTGCCGGCCCGCAGCGCCTCGATGAGCGCCTCCTCGTCGAGCACCGATCCGCGGCCGACGTTGACGAGGTACGCGTGCTCGGGCAGGAGGGCGAGCCGGTCGGCGTCGATGGTGTGACGCGTCGCGTCACCGCCAGGAAGGATCGAGATGAGGACGTCGGTCTCCGGCAGCGCGGTCGCGAGGTCGGCGTCGGTGACGACCTCGAATCCTGCCCGCGTTCCGGCAGTGCGCGCGACACCGCGCACTCGCGCCCCGAGGGAGGCGAGCACGGGCGCGAGTGTCTGGGCGATGCTGCCGAAGCCCCAGATCAGAACGTTCGCATCGAGCAATGTCGTGATCGGCCCCTGGGGATGCAGCGGCTGGTGGCCGGCGAAGTCGTGCCGCCACGTGTGGGTGCGCTGCGCCTCGAGGCAGGCGGGCAGCCTCCGCACGAGGGCGAGGACGAGTGCGAGGGTGTGCTCCGAGACGGTGGCGTCGTGCAGCCCGACCCCCGAACAGATGACGACGTCGTCACCGAACCCGGCTGCGGTCAGCTCGTCGGTGCCCGCCATGAAGCCCTGGATGAGGCGCACGTTCGTCAGCAGTTCGGCGTCCTCGCGGTGCAGTCGTCCCGGCCTGCCCCAGACGACGAACACGTCTGTGTCCGCTACGGATCGAGGCAGCGGTCGGGCGGCGTCATAGACGGTGACCCTGATGTCACCGTCGAACTCGGGCGCGTCGAGCGTGTCGGGCCACAGGAGATTGGTCGTCATGCCGCCACTCTCCCCCAGGCCGGTCGACGCCGCTTGTCGGGGCCCCGCGCACGGCGCGTATCGCGGCATCCGTCTACGTCCTCGGTTATCGACACACGCTCGAAGCGCACTGTGCACGCCGACGGTCATCGGCACACGCTCGAGGCGCACCATGCACCCTGCGTACGGCGTGCACAGTGTCTCGACGCCGTCTCCGGTGCGCGTGTCACTTGCACGGAGCCACCCGGCCCGCGGGCCCGCTCGGCCGCAGATCCGAACGTCGCTTCTCTCCCAGCGAGCCCCGCGGCGCCGGCATCGCCTCCTCGCGCGCCGGTGATCGCGAGGCTCACGCAACAAAGACCGGTCACCACTCGACCGTTTTCCGACCGCGCCGCCCTGACCAGCGCTGTTGTGCGAGCACTCCGCCGGACTGCCCCGAGTGACCGGTCTTTGTTGCGTGAGGTCCGCGCCCTCGACGCGAGACGCGGCATTCGTCGCCGGATCCGCAGGCCCGCGCCCTGCCCAGCTCTACCGAGGGGCCCGTCCAGGGTGTCTCGGAGAAGCAGATCTCTCGTCGAATCCACCTCGCCGCAGCGATGTGCCCGGGGTTGCGAGGACGATCACGCAGGCCCCGCGCCGGGACGACGATGCGTCGCCGGTGTCGCCTGAAGCCCGCGGCCCTTTACCGTGTTCCCATGACGATCTCTCGCCCCGGGGCGCTCGCATGAGCGGTGGCCTCGTCGCTCTGCTCGACGACATCGCAACGCTGGCCCGGCTCGCCGCCGCTTCGGTCGACGACGTCGGTGCGGCCGCTGGTCGCGCCAGCGCCAAGGCCGCCGGTGTCGTGGTCGACGACACGGCCGTCACTCCGCGTTACCTCACGGGATTCACGCCCGACCGTGAGCTGCCTGCCATCAAACGCATCACGATCGGGTCGCTGCGCAACAAGCTCGTCTTCATCCTCCCGGCGGCGTTGCTGTTGAGTCAGTTCGCGCCGTGGCTGCTGACCCCGTTGCTCATGCTGGGTGGCACGTATCTCTCGTTCGAGGGTGCCGAGAAGATCTGGGAGAAGCTCCATCCTCACGAGGGAGCCGAAGAGGCCCCTGCCCTGCTCCAGGGCGATGACGCCGAGAACCGGATGGTGTCAGGAGCGATCCGTACCGACTTCATCCTCTCGGCCGAGATCATGGTCATCGCGCTCAACGAGGTGGCCGCGGAGACGTTGTGGGCGCGAGCGATCATCCTGGTCATCGTCGCCTTCGGCATCACCATCGGCGTGTACGGAGTGGTCGCCCTCATCGTGAAGATGGACGACATCGGCCTGCACATGACCCGCCGCAGGTCGGGCGCCGCGCAGGCGATCGGCCGGGGTCTGGTGACGGGAATGCCCAAGGTCCTCACCGCGCTGGGCGTCATCGGGACGGTCGCGATGTTGTGGGTCGGCGGACACATCCTGCTCGTGGGCTTCGACACCCTCGGCTGGCACGGCCCGTACTCGCTCGTGCACCACGCCGAGGAGGCGGTCATGCACGCGACCGGTCCCGCCGCGGGGGTGCTCGGGTGGCTGACGAACACCGTGGGATCAGCGATCTTCGGCCTTCTCGTGGGTGCGATCGTCGTGGCGATCATGCACGTCATCCCGCGCAAGAAGAAGCACGGGGACACGTCATCGCACGCGGCCGCGGACGCGGCATCTACCCCGGCCGCCACTGCCTCGGAGTCCGGCTCCGCAGAGGGCACCGGCTCCACTGCCGCACCGCCCGCGCCCTGACGCACTGAGCGGCGTCGACGGAGTGTTGCCTTCGTCGCCGGTCATCCGGATCGACGCTCGGCCTCCCCGGTGATGGCGTGGAGCACGGCGCAGGAGATCTGCGCATCGAGGAGGTCGCGCGCCGATCCGGGGTGCATCGATCCTCGATCTACCGCAGATGGGGCGATGTCGCGGGGATCGTGGCCGACCTGGCGCACGACATCGCGGCCGGTCTCGACGCGCCCGCGACCGGCAGCCTGCGCGGCGACCTCGAAGCGCTCGCCGTTCAGGTGGCCGCGCGCCTCGACGGGGACGGGCCTGCGCTGATCACCGCACTGCTCGCATGGTCGGATCCGGGGGTCCGCGACGTGCTGCAACAGTTCTGGGAGGAGCGGCGAGCCACCGTCGCCACCGTGCTCCGACGGCACGGTCACAATGACGACCCGGCATCCGTCACCCGGCTTCTCGCCGGCCCCCTGTACTACCAGGCACTCATCGAGCGACGCTCACCGACGCACGCCACCATCAGCGATGCGGTCTCAGCGGCGGTTGCCCGCATCTCGGTGACGTCCCCTGCCTGATCGTCGAGCATTGTCACGCGGGCTGCAGCAGCGTGACCGCGCCGTGTTTCTTGGAGGCCGTTGCTCGCGCCGGTCACACCGGGCTCATGCGCTGACGCGTCAGCCGACCGCCAGCCAGCGAGGTGTCTTCGCCGTGTACGCGTCGTACGCGTCACCGAACCGATCCCGCAGAACGGCCTCCTCCGCGGGGATCTGCCACCGATCGATCGCAGCGACGAACATGGCGACGGGAACGAGCAAGCTCGGCGATCGACGCATGACCGCGTGCGCGGCGAGGAGCCCGGCGATTCCGACGTACATCGGGTTGCGGGTCACGCGGTTCGGACCACTGGTGACCAGCGCCGAGGCATCGGGCGTCATGGGGTTGACCGTGGTGCGGCGCCTACCGAACTCGGCGATCGATCCGACCATGAGCCCGGCCGAGCCCAGACCGACGGCCCCGGCCACCGCGGTCGATGTCTTCGTCGCCTCGAGGTTCCTGCCGAGGGCGAGTTGCGCCCCGAACGCCATGAGCGCGAGGCCGACCGGCGGCACGCGCGGCGTCATCGTCGCCACCCGGCGAGGTCACGGGCACCTCGATAGACCGTGCCGCAGCTGTTCTCACGGTCGTGTTCGTGCTCGCCCCTGCGCGCAGGGATCGGATCGGCCATGGTGACGCCGATCCCGTCCATGACGTCCATGCGCGAATGAATGATCGCCATGCACCGACCATAGAGGGAACGCGGGCCGACGGCCCAACGGTCAGCGCTATGCCAGTTGACAGTGGGAGACCAACAGCCGAGTCCGACGGCACGTGGCGCTACGTCGCACGTTGCTCACTCGACGAAGCGACCGGTGATGTTGTGTGGGAAGTACGCGAGCTCTACCCCCGGGCCCGGCGACGGCTTCGGCTATACCGCGAATCCGATAGCGGCGAGCGACACCACCCTGGAGGAGCTTCGTCAGGACCTCTCTCGAATGCTGACCGACCTGGATCGTCCTGTGCTCGACCTCACCACCGGCCCGGCACGCTTGCTCGACTCCGGAAACGCCAGGATCGAATCAGTCGATCAGTTCGACCCGAATCGACAACCCACCGCGTTCCCGTCGTCTCGGTCATGGCCGACGGCTGCTCACCTCAACTGACAAATGTGGATGTGCAGGGTCACACATTGAACCTGAACTCCACCACGTCCCCGTCCGCCATGACGTAGTCCTTGCCCTCCATGCGGACCTTGCCTGCGGCCTTGGCCTCGGCCATCGAGCCGGCGGCGACGAGGTCGTCGAAGCCGACGATCTCGGCCTTGATGAAGCCCTTCTGGAAGTCGGTGTGGATGACGCCCGCGGCCTGGGGGGCGGTCCAGCCCTGGCGGATCGTCCAGGCGCGAGATTCCTTGGGGCCGGCGGTGAGGTAGGTCTGCAGGCCGAGGGTGCGAAAGCCCTTGTGGGCGAGCTGGTCCAGTCCACGTTCGGTGACGCCCACGGACTCCAGCAGTTCGGCGGCATCGCCGTCGTCGAGTTCGGCGACCTCGGACTCCAACTTGGCGTTGAGGAAGATCGCCTCGGCCGGAGCGACGAGCGCCTGCAGGTCGGCGTGGAGCTTGTCGTCGGTGAGCTGGTCCTCGTCGAGGTTGAACACGTAGAGGAATGGCTTGGTCGTCATCAACCCCAGCTCGCGCAACAGGCCCACATCGGTGCCGCTCTTCGCGAGCTCACCGGCTTTGGCGAACAGCGTGTGCCCGGCCTCGAGCACCTCGTTGGCGGCGACGGCGGCGTCGAGCACAGCTTTGTCGACCTTCTTGCCCTTGACCTCCTTCTCGAGACGCGGGATCGCCTTCTCGAGGGTCTGGAGGTCGGCGAGGATGAGCTCGGTGTGGATCGTCTCCATGTCCGAACTCGGGTCAACCCTGCCGTCGACGTGGGTGACGTCGTCGTCGGCGAACGCGCGCACGACCTGGCAGATCGCGTCGGCCTCACGGATGTTCGCGAGGAACTTGTTGCCGAGGCCCTCACCGGTGGAGGCGCCGCGCACGATGCCGGCGATGTCGACGAAGCTCACCGTGGCCGGGAGGATCTTCTCGCTGCCGAAGATCTCCGCGAGCCGGCCCAGGCGCGGATCCGGCAGCGGCACGACTCCGACGTTGGGCTCGATCGTGGCGAACGGATAGTTCGCGGCGAGCACGTTGTTCTTGGTCAGCGCGTTGAACATCGTCGACTTGCCGACGTTGGGGAGACCGACGATTCCGATGGTGAGTGCCACGAGACCAGGAGTTTACCGGCCGCCCCGCGAACCGCCGCATCCGCCGCGGGCTGACGCCCCGCGCGTTCACGCGGGCAGAGTCCACCCCTCGGGGATACGCACGCTGCAGAGCTGGCGCGACTGCGCGACGAGGCGATCGGTGGAGTCCCAGAGGAGGGCGTCCTCCTCCATGAGTCCGCCGGTGAGTACGCGCGTGCGGGTCTCCATGCGTAGCCACCCCGGCGCGGGCCGCCCACGCACGTGCCCGGTGAATTCCAACGTCGGCGCCCACCCGCCGATGCCGAGGTCGAACGACACCGGCGGCATGGCGTCGAGCATGAACAGCAGCCCGACGGGATCGGCGTCTCGGCCGTCGGCGAACCGCATCCACGCCCGCATCTCCCCGCGGCCCGACGGCCGACCGAGGGCCCACTCCGCCGTCGCCGGATCCAGGCGTAGATCGAGGCGGTGCATGAGTGGCGGGGTCTCCATCGGGCCCGCGTCGCGTGCCGTCGACGCCGACGGGCAGTGCTCGGGATCCGGCATGTCGGGCGGGGTGATCGAGCGGTGGACCTGGGAAGACGCGTCCAGATCGCCGTACGTGGCGAGCGCCCGCATGCGTTCGACGGGCGAGCCGTCGGGGCCGGCCTGACTCACGACGGCCTCACCGGTGGAGAACGTGCGGCCGCGACGCAGCACCTCCGTCGTCACCTCGACCGGCCCGTCCACGCCGGCCGAGAGGAAGTGCGCCGACAACGCCAGGGGGTCGGCGTGGGGTGTCTCGCCCGAGTCGAGTACCTGCCTGAGCGCCTCGGCCGCGAGACCCATGACGACTCCCCCGTTCACCGCGGGTCCGATCGTCCAGTCCTCGGTCATGCGCCCGGTGAACACGCCGGGCCGATCGGTGGCGGTGAGCGCCATCGCGCTGTCGAACTCGAAGTCCATGGCTGTGGTCTACCAGACGCGACCGATGGCAGGGTGCGACACTTCGCGTCGACTTCGTGGCGAGCACGGGCACGAATGGCGCTTTCCACTGCCTGCCCGAGACTGCGGCGACGACTGCGTCCTCGCAGGTGGGAAGGGTTGTCGGTGGTCACTGTCATCGTGCGGTCATGGATCTCGTGCACCTCATCGTGTTGCTGCTCGGCGTGGCCGTCGGCGCGCTCGTCACGTGGCTCGCCGTGCGCGCCCGTTACGCGGCGCCCCTGGCTGCTCTCGGCGCCGAACGCGACGCCTTGCGCGGACGCGTGGACGAACTGCGCCGCCACGAGGAGGACGACGAGGCCGTCATGGCGGCGCTCGCCCCGGTGACGAGCGCGCTGGCCAGGGTGGAGCGTCAGGTGGGTGTGCTCGAGCGCGATCGGGTCGAGCAGTTCGGCGTGCTCGGCGAGCGGCTCGGCGAGGTCGCCACGACCACCCGGGCGCTGCAGCAGCAGACCTCCACGCTGGCCGGTTCGCTCAACTCCTCGACCACACGCGGGGTCTGGGGCGAGACGGCGCTGCGCCGGCTGCTCGAGCACGCCGGACTGCTCGGGCGCTGCGACTTCGACGAGCAGGTCACCGCGCATACCCGGCACGACCAGGCCGTGCGGCCCGACGTCGTCGTGCGCCTGCCCGGAGGCAAGTCGCTCGTGGTCGACGCCAAGGCACCGATGACGGCGTTCCTCGCGGCCCAGTCCGCGGAGCACCCCGAACGAGAACGACGGCGTCTGCTGGCCTCGCACGCGTCGTCGCTGCGGGGTCACGTCGAGACCCTCGCGAAGAAGGAGTACTGGACGGCGTTCTCCTCGACCCCCGAGATGGTCGTGTGCTTCGTGCCCTCCGACGCGGTGCTCGCGGCCGCTCTCGACGCCGACCCCGCCCTCTACGACCACGCGATGGGCCGCCGGGTCGTCCTGGCCTCCCCCGCCACGCTGCTCGCTCTCCTGCGCACGGTCGCCTTCACCTGGCAGCAGGAGGCGCTCACCGAGAACGCGCGCGAGCTCCTCGACCTCGGCCGCGACCTCTACTCGCGTCTCGGCACCCTCGGGGGCCACGTCACCAAGGTCGGCGGTTCGTTGCGCCGCAGCGTCGACGCCTACAACGCGATGGTCGGCGCACTGGAGTCACGCGTCTTCGTCACGGCCCGGCGTATGCACGAACTGGGCCTCGCCCACGATCATCCGGACGCGCTGTCGGTCGTCGACGTCGCACCCCGCCCGCTCACCGCGGCAGAACTCCTCGAACAACTCGATGACGGCAGCGCACGCCGAGACGCCCACGCCCTCGACAGTGAGCGGCCGGCGCGATCGGCGACCGGCGCAGGGTCCGAAGCGCCCGGCGTCGAGCGGGATAACCGGACGGCGTAGGAGAGGGCCGGTCATGCTCACGTCGAGGCCGTGGCGGCGAAGCACGTCGTGGACGACGCCGTCGAGCCGGGCCCGTCAAGATCTGTCACGTGCCCCGCAGTCCGGCAGGTCAGCGCAACGAGGCTCCGGCGTCGCTCTTGACCTTGGCGTCGTACGGGATTCCCCGAGCCTTGAGATCGCGACGCAGGTCGTTGGGGAGCGCGAACAACAGGCTCTCCTCGGCCGCGACGACAGGTTCGACGTCGGTGAAGCCCCGCTCGGCGAGGTAGGCGAGCACGTCGTTGACGAGGATCTCCGGCACCGAGGCGCCGCTACTCACGCCGACGGTGCGCACTCCTTCGAGCCACGCCTCGTCGATCTCGTCGGCGTAGTCGACCAGTTGACCGGCCTTGGCGCCGTGCTCGAGCGCGACCTCGACCAGGCGCACCGAGTTGGAGGAGTTGCGCGAACCGACGACGAGCATGAGGTCGACGTCGGCGGCCATCTTCTTGACCGCGCCCTGGCGGTTCTGCGTGGCGTAGCAGATGTCGTCGCTCGGCGGATCCTGCAGCTGCGGAAAGCGCTCACGCAGCCGGCGCACGGTCTCCATGGTCTCGTCGACGCTGAGCGTGGTCTGCGAGAGCCACACGACCTTCGAGGGGTCGCGCACCTCGATGTTCTCGACGTCGTCGGGCCCGTCGACCAGCGTGATGTGGGCGGGAGCCTCGCCGGCGGTGCCGATGACCTCCTCGTGACCCTCGTGGCCGATGAGCAGGATGTCGTAGTCGTCGCCGGCGAACCGCTTGGCCTCGCGGTGCACCTTGGTGACGAGCGGGCAGGTGGCATCGATCGACCGCAGCGAGCGCGCCTTCGCCTCTTCGTGCACCACCGGCGCCACACCGTGGGCGGAGAACACGACCGTGGCGCCCTCGGGCACCTCGTCGGTCTCCTCCACGAAGATCGCGCCGCGGCGCTCGAGCACGGCGACGACATGCTTGTTGTGGACGATCTGCTTGCGCACGTAGACCGGGGCGCCGTACAGCTCGAGAGCCTTCTCGACGGTGACGACGGCGCGGTCGACGCCGGCGCAGTATCCACGCGGGGCGGCCAGGAGAACCTTCAAGTCGTCAGTCACGCACCTCATCCTACGAAAGCCCCCTGGACGCCGCCTGTGCGCACAGGGTCGCGACCGGAGGACGCCGACCGACTCGCCCACGCCCGCCGTCCCTCCCGGTGCACCGATGCGCACAGGCTGAGAGCCCGCCCCCATCGGATCGAGCACCGATCCGTCGACCTGCCGACGACCGGCTCGCGGCTGCCCGGGCCCGACGACCTGCGCTGGCATACTGGCGCGGGTGAGCGAGCCCCTGCCCGAGAAGGCGGCCGAGACGTCGGCCGAGCGCCCGTGGCCGCTGCGACTCCTCTCGATGAAGATCACCGACTACGTCGACCGGATGTCGCCGGTGTGGGTGGAGGGCCAACTCGTCCAGCTCAACCGGCGCCCGGGCGCCCGCTCCTGCTTCGTGACCCTGCGCGATCCCGACGTCGACATGTCGATGACGGTGACCGTGCCGGTGGTCGTCCTCGACCGCATGCCGATCTCCGAGGGCAGCCGCGTCGTCGTCCACGCCAAGGCGACGTACTGGAGCAAGCGCGGCACCCTGCAGCTCGAGGCACGCGACATGCGTCCCGTCGGCGAGGGCGAGCTCTTGGTGCGCCTCGAACACCTCAAACGGGTCCTCGCTGCGGAGGGTCTGTTCGCGGTCGAGCGCAAGCGGGCGGTGCCGTTCCTTCCTCGCCGTGTCGGCCTCATCTGCGGCCGGGCGAGTGCGGCGATGCGCGACGTGCACGAGAACGCCCGGCGCCGCTGGCCGGCGGTGGCCTTCGAGACGCGCGAGGTGCCCGTTCAGGGCTCCGACGCGGTGGCCGCCGTCACCGAGGCGCTGCGCGAACTCGACGCCCACCACGAGGTCGACGTCATCGTCATCACCCGCGGCGGGGGCTCGTTCGAGGACCTCCTGCCGTTCAGCAACGAGGCGCTCGTACGCGCCGTGGCAGCGGCGACGACGCCCGTCGTCAGCGCGATCGGGCACGAGGTCGACACCCCGCTGCTCGACTTCGTGGCCGACCTGCGCGCCTCGACACCCACCGACGCGGCCAAACACATCGTCCCCGACGTCGAGGTCGAACGGGCCGGCATCCTGCGCTCGGTGGAACGTGCCCGGTCCGGCCTCGAATCCCGGATCGCCGGCGAGCGCCGCCACCTCGAGGTCCTGCGCAGCCGCCCCGTCCTCGTCGACCCGCACGCGACCCTGGCCCCACATCGCAGCGTCATCGAGCAACAGCGCGAGCGCTCCCGGCGGGCCCTGCGATCGCGGCTCGAGCGCGCTCGGGCCCACGTCGAGGCTCTGCGCGCACAGCTTCGGGCGCTCTCGCCACAGGGCACCCTGGATCGCGGGTACGCCATCGTGCTGCACGCCGACGGCCGCATCGTCACCGACCGGACCGAGGTCGACGTCGACGAGATCCTGCGCGTCAAGGTGGCGCGCGGCGACTTCGGGGTGCGCCCCGTGACCAAGAGGAAGGCGAGAACGTGACCTCGACCCACAGCGAGCACGGCGACGAGCGCCCCGAGGTGTCCTCGCTCTCCTACGAACAGGCCCGCGACGAGCTCGTCGAGACCGTCGCCCGCCTCGAATCCGGCACCGCCGACCTCGAGACGAGCGTCGCCCTCTGGGAGCGCGGCGAGGCACTCGCCGCTCACTGCACGGCCGCCCTGGACCGGGCAGAGAAGCGCCTCGACCGGGAGCAGCGAGACGACTCCGAGCCGAGCTGAACGCTTCGAGCTCTCGAGCGGGCCGGCACCGGCCATGGGACGGCCGCCGATCCCCCGGCGGCGAACAGCGCTGCATCAGGCGCAAACACGAGATCCGACTCGGGCGGTCCTGACGCGCTCGCGCCTTCCGCGCTGCCGGAGCGGCGACCTCGGCCGGACGGGCCGAACGCCTCGCGGCACCGACCGGAGCCTCGAACCCGCCTGGCCTCCGACGCCTCATCCTCGGTACGGCCGAAGCGAGGCCGCGACGTGCTCGAGCGTTTCGTAGTCGGCGAGTCCGCTGACGACCGTCGTCATGCCGCCGACCTCTCCGACGAGGCCGCGTCGTGCCGGGTCCCCGTTGGTCGTGTAGCGCGCCCAGGAGCGGCCGTCGACGGTCGTTGTCCCGTCCGGCTTTCCGTGGGCGACGGCCTCCTCGACCCAGGCCGTCCTCGTGTCTGCCGGCGTCTCGGCACCGGCCTGCTGAACCGCGACGAACACCGAGTCGTCGTCGGTGCGCTGGTATCCGGCGTACCAGGTGAGCGTGGGCGCGGTCTGATGCCGCACGCTCGTCGCCTTCCACGGCTGCCCCGGTTCGCCGAGCTGCGGAACCCACACCGTCGCGCCGGTCTCGTCGTGCACGGCGCGGGCCACTGGAGTGACGTCGACAGGGGGCTGGGACACGGCGTCGGGGCGCGGGACGACCGAGTAGAGCACGGCGACGACCGCGGCGACCGCAGCCATCGACAGCACGAGGCTGCGCCAGTTGCCGTGAGCATGCGGATTCAGGCGCGGCGCGGGACCAGCATCCTCGGGCTGCCTGGCACTCTCGACCGGCGCCGTCCCACCGGCCTCCTCAAGGCTGCGGGTGTCGTCCTCGGCATGCGCTCCGGTCGATGAGGGATGAGGGGTCGAGGACGTCATGGGCCCATTCTTGCCCATCCGACCCACCCGTCCCTCCCCCGGCGCCGCGTCGGCCCGCGCCTCACGACCGCCGAGACAGCCGCCGTTTCCGCTCCCACTGAGCGTGTCGGACCCTTCGAGATGGAAACGGCGGCTGTCTCGGCGTCGAGGCTCGTGGGAGGAGAAACGGGGCACCCGGTACATTCACCGCATGATGAAATCGGTGACTGCGTGAGCCCGCGAGGTCGCCGCCCAACCGGCGCCGACGCGCGGGGAGACATCCTCTCGGCGGCCCGACGCGCCTTCGCCCGTTCGGGGTACGCCCGGACATCGATGCGCGCCGTCGCCCGCGAGGCCGGCGTCGACCCGGCGCTCGTCCATCACTACTTCGACGGTAAGTCCGACCTCTTCTTCCACGCCATCATCGGCGACATCGAGAACGAGGGCGAAGGCCGCATCAACCCCGCGGCGATCGTCCGCAGCATCACCGCCGGGCCCCCCGACGAACTCGGTTACCGGTGGACGGTCGGCTTCCTCCGACTGTGGGACCGCCCCGGGGCAGCGGACCGGTTGGTCTCGATGATCGGCGCCGTCGCCTCCGGTGACGAGGTGCGCGAGCCGGTGATGCAATTCCTCCAGGAGGAGGTCTTCACGCCGATCGTCGCGCAGGTCGCCCCCGACCGTCCCGAGCTCCGCTCGCAGCTCGCCGCCTCGCACGTCATCGGCCTCGCGATCACGCGGTACGTCGCGCGCCTGCCCCACATCGTGGCGATGACGGCCGAGGAACTGTCGGCCTTCACCTCCGGCAACCTGCAGCACTACCTCACGGGCGACCTCGGAGCCGGGTCGACCTCCTGACGCGCGACGACGCAGCGCCTGCACGGCGTCACACCTTCACAGCCGGCACCGAGCAGACCTCGACTCAGGGTCTTGGCCTCGACGCCGCCCTCGGCCACGTCGCCTTGCATGGGCCGCGCCACACCCGCCACCTCGCCCCAAGCGCGCGCCACCCTTGCCTCGCACGGGGGGACGGTCTAGATTTCATCACGTGATGAAATCTAGACCGTCCCCCCGTGCGAGGCAAGGGTGGCGCGCGCTTGGGGCGAGGTGGCGGGTGTGGCGCGGCCCATGCAAGGCGACGTGGCCGAGGGCGGCGTCGAGGCCAAGACCCTGAGTCGAGGTCTGCTCGGTGCCGGCTGTGAAGGTGTGACGCCGTGCAGGCGCTGCGTCGTCGCGCGTCAGGAGGTCGACCCGGCTCCGAGGTCGCCCGTGAGGTAGTGCTGCAGGTTGCCGGAGGTGAAGGCCGACAGTTCCTCGGCCGTCATCGCCACGATGTGGGGCAGGCGCGCGACGTACCGCGTGATCGCGAGGCCGATGACGTGCGAGGCGGCGAGCTGCGAGCGGAGCTCGGGACGGTCGGGGGCGACCTGCGCGACGATCGGCGTGAAGACCTCCTCCTGGAGGAATTGCATCACCGGCTCGCGCACCTCGTCACCGGAGGCGACGGCGCCGATCATCGAGACCAACCGGTCCGCTGCCCCGGGGCGGTCCCACAGTCGGAGGAAGCCGACCGTCCACCGGTAACCGAGTTCGTCGGGGGGCCCGGCGGTGATGCTGCGGACGATCGCCGCGGGGTTGATGCGGCCTTCGCCCTCGTTCTCGATGTCGCCGATGATGGCGTGGAAGAAGAGGTCGGACTTACCGTCGAAGTAGTGATGGACGAGCGCCGGGTCGACGCCGGCCTCGCGGGCGACGGCGCGCATCGATGTCCGGGCGTACCCCGAACGGGCGAAGGCGCGTCGGGCCGCCGAGAGGATGTCTCCCCGCGCGTCGGCGCCGGTTGGGCGGCGACCTCGCGGGCTCACGCAGTCACCGATTTCATCATGCGGTGAATGTACCGGGTGCCCCGTTTCTCCTCCCACGAGCCTCGACGCCGAGACAGCCGCCGTTTCCATCTCGAAGGGTCCGACACGCTCAGTGGGAGCGGAAACGGCGGCTGTCTCGGCGGTCGTGAGGCGCGGGCCGACGCGGCGCCGGGGGAGGGACGGGTGGGTCGGATGGGCAAGAATGGGCCCATGACGTCCTCGACCCCTCATCCCTCATCGACCGGAGCGCATGCCGAGGACGACACCCGCAGCCTTGAGGAGGCCGGTGGGACGGCGCCGGTCGAGAGTGCCAGGCAGCCCGAGGATGCTGGTCCCGCGCCGCGCCTGAATCCGCATGCTCACGGCAACTGGCGCAGCCTCGTGCTGTCGATGGCTGCGGTCGCCGCGGTCGTCGCCGTGCTCTACTCGGTCGTCCCGCGCCCCGACGCCGTGTCCCAGCCCCCTGTCGACGTCACTCCAGTGGCCCGCGCCGTGCACGACGAGACCGGCGCGACGGTGTGGGTTCCGCAGCTCGGCGAACCGGGGCAGCCGTGGAAGGCGACGAGCGTGCGGCATCAGACCGCGCCCACGCTCACCTGGTACGCCGGATACCAGCGCACCGACGACGACTCGGTGTTCGTCGCGGTTCAGCAGGCCGGTGCCGAGACGCCGGCAGACACGAGGACGGCCTGGGTCGAGGAGGCCGTCGCCCACGGAAAGCCGGACGGGACAACGACCGTCGACGGCCGCTCCTGGGCGCGCTACACGACCAACGGGGACCCGGCACGACGCGGCCTCGTCGGAGAGGTCGGCGGCATGACGACGGTCGTCAGCGGACTCGCCGACTACGAAACGCTCGAGCACGTCGCGGCCTCGCTTCGGCCGTACCGAGGATGAGGCGTCGGAGGCCAGGCGGGTTCGAGGCTCCGGTCGGTGCCGCGAGGCGTTCGGCCCGTCCGGCCGAGGTCGCCGCTCCGGCAGCGCGGAAGGCGCGAGCGCGTCAGGACCGCCCGAGTCGGATCTCGTGTTTGCGCCTGATGCAGCGCTGTTCGCCGCCGGGGGATCGGCGGCCGTCCCATGGCCGGTGCCGGCCCGCTCGAGAGCTCGAAGCGTTCAGCTCGGCTCGGAGTCGTCTCGCTGCTCCCGGTCGAGGCGCTTCTCTGCCCGGTCCAGGGCGGCCGTGCAGTGAGCGGCGAGTGCCTCGCCGCGCTCCCAGAGGGCGACGCTCGTCTCGAGGTCGGCGGTGCCGGATTCGAGGCGGGCGACGGTCTCGACGAGCTCGTCGCGGGCCTGTTCGTAGGAGAGCGAGGACACCTCGGGGCGCTCGTCGCCGTGCTCGCTGTGGGTCGAGGTCACGTTCTCGCCTTCCTCTTGGTCACGGGGCGCACCCCGAAGTCGCCGCGCGCCACCTTGACGCGCAGGATCTCGTCGACGTCGACCTCGGTCCGGTCGGTGACGATGCGGCCGTCGGCGTGCAGCACGATGGCGTACCCGCGATCCAGGGTGCCCTGTGGCGAGAGCGCCCGAAGCTGTGCGCGCAGAGCCTCGACGTGGGCCCGAGCGCGCTCGAGCCGCGATCGCAGGGCCCGCCGGGAGCGCTCGCGCTGTTGCTCGATGACGCTGCGATGTGGGGCCAGGGTCGCGTGCGGGTCGACGAGGACGGGGCGGCTGCGCAGGACCTCGAGGTGGCGGCGCTCGCCGGCGATCCGGGATTCGAGGCCGGACCGGGCACGTTCCACCGAGCGCAGGATGCCGGCCCGTTCGACCTCGACGTCGGGGACGATGTGTTTGGCCGCGTCGGTGGGTGTCGAGGCGCGCAGGTCGGCCACGAAGTCGAGCAGCGGGGTGTCGACCTCGTGCCCGATCGCGCTGACGACGGGCGTCGTCGCCGCTGCCACGGCGCGTACGAGCGCCTCGTTGCTGAACGGCAGGAGGTCCTCGAACGAGCCCCCGCCGCGGGTGATGACGATGACGTCGACCTCGTGGTGGGCGTCGAGTTCGCGCAGCGCCTCGGTGACGGCGGCCACCGCGTCGGAGCCCTGAACGGGCACCTCGCGCGTCTCGAAGGCCACCGCCGGCCAGCGGCGCCGGGCGTTCTCGTGCACGTCGCGCATCGCCGCACTCGCCCGGCCGCAGATGAGGCCGACACGGCGAGGAAGGAACGGCACCGCCCGCTTGCGCTCGACCGCGAACAGACCCTCCGCAGCGAGGACCCGTTTGAGGTGTTCGAGGCGCACCAAGAGCTCGCCCTCGCCGACGGGACGCATGTCGCGTGCCTCGAGCTGCAGGGTGCCGCGCTTGCTCCAGTACGTCGCCTTGGCGTGGACGACGACGCGGCTGCCCTCGGAGATCGGCATGCGGTCGAGGACGACCACCGGCACGGTCACCGTCATCGACATGTCGACGTCGGGATCGCGCAGGGTCACGAAGCAGGAGCGGGCGCCCGGGCGCCGGTTGAGCTGGACGAGTTGGCCCTCCACCCACACCGGCGACATCCGGTCGACGTAGTCGGTGATCTTCATCGAGAGGAGTCGCAGCGGCCACGGGCGCTCGGCCGACGTCTCGGCCGCCTTCTCGGGCAGGGGCTCGCTCACCCGCGCCAGTATGCCAGCGCAGGTCGTCGGGCCCGGGCAGCCGCGAGCCGGTCGTCGGCAGGTCGACGGATCGGTGCTCGATCCGATGGGGGCGGGCTCTCAGCCTGTGCGCATCGGTGCACCGGGAGGGACGGCGGGCGTGGGCGAGTCGGTCGGCGTCCTCCGGTCGCGACCCTGTGCGCACAGGCGGCGTCCAGGGGGCTTTCGTAGGATGAGGTGCGTGACTGACGACTTGAAGGTTCTCCTGGCCGCCCCGCGTGGATACTGCGCCGGCGTCGACCGCGCCGTCGTCACCGTCGAGAAGGCTCTCGAGCTGTACGGCGCCCCGGTCTACGTGCGCAAGCAGATCGTCCACAACAAGCATGTCGTCGCCGTGCTCGAGCGCCGCGGCGCGATCTTCGTGGAGGAGACCGACGAGGTGCCCGAGGGCGCCACGGTCGTGTTCTCCGCCCACGGTGTGGCGCCGGTGGTGCACGAAGAGGCGAAGGCGCGCTCGCTGCGGTCGATCGATGCCACCTGCCCGCTCGTCACCAAGGTGCACCGCGAGGCCAAGCGGTTCGCCGGCGACGACTACGACATCCTGCTCATCGGCCACGAGGGTCACGAGGAGGTCATCGGCACCGCCGGCGAGGCTCCCGCCCACATCACGCTGGTCGACGGGCCCGACGACGTCGAGAACATCGAGGTGCGCGACCCCTCGAAGGTCGTGTGGCTCTCGCAGACCACGCTCAGCGTCGACGAGACCATGGAGACCGTGCGCCGGCTGCGTGAGCGCTTTCCGCAGCTGCAGGATCCGCCGAGCGACGACATCTGCTACGCCACGCAGAACCGCCAGGGCGCGGTCAAGAAGATGGCCGCCGACGTCGACCTCATGCTCGTCGTCGGTTCGCGCAACTCCTCCAACTCGGTGCGCCTGGTCGAGGTCGCGCTCGAGCACGGCGCCAAGGCCGGTCAACTGGTCGACTACGCCGACGAGATCGACGAGGCGTGGCTCGAAGGAGTGCGCACCGTCGGCGTGAGTAGCGGCGCCTCGGTGCCGGAGATCCTCGTCAACGACGTGCTCGCCTACCTCGCCGAGCGGGGCTTCACCGACGTCGAACCTGTCGTCGCGGCCGAGGAGAGCCTGTTGTTCGCGCTCCCCAACGACCTGCGTCGCGATCTCAAGGCTCGGGGAATCCCGTACGACGCCAAGGTCAAGAGCGACGCCGGAGCCTCGTTGCGCTGACCTGCCGGACTGCGGGGCACGTGACAGATCTTGACGGGCCCGGCTCGACGGCGTCGTCCACGACGTGCTTCGCCGCCACGGCCTCGACGTGAGCATGACCGGCCCTCTCCTACGCCGTCCGGTTATCCCGCTCGACGCCGGGCGCTTCGGACCCTGCGCCGGTCGCCGATCGCGCCGGCCGCTCACTGTCGAGGGCGTGGGCGTCTCGGCGTGCGCTGCCGTCATCGAGTTGTTCGAGGAGTTCTGCCGCGGTGAGCGGGCGGGGTGCGACGTCGACGACCGACAGCGCGTCCGGATGATCGTGGGCGAGGCCCAGTTCGTGCATACGCCGGGCCGTGACGAAGACGCGTGACTCCAGTGCGCCGACCATCGCGTTGTAGGCGTCGACGCTGCGGCGCAACGAACCGCCGACCTTGGTGACGTGGCCCCCGAGGGTGCCGAGACGCGAGTAGAGGTCGCGGCCGAGGTCGAGGAGCTCGCGCGCGTTCTCGGTGAGCGCCTCCTGCTGCCAGGTGAAGGCGACCGTGCGCAGGAGAGCGAGCAGCGTGGCGGGGGAGGCCAGGACGACCCGGCGGCCCATCGCGTGGTCGTAGAGGGCGGGGTCGGCGTCGAGAGCGGCCGCGAGCACCGCGTCGGAGGGCACGAAGCACACGACCATCTCGGGGGTCGAGGAGAACGCCGTCCAGTACTCCTTCTTCGCGAGGGTCTCGACGTGACCCCGCAGCGACGACGCGTGCGAGGCCAGCAGACGCCGTCGTTCTCGTTCGGGGTGCTCCGCGGACTGGGCCGCGAGGAACGCCGTCATCGGTGCCTTGGCGTCGACCACGAGCGACTTGCCTCCGGGCAGGCGCACGACGACGTCGGGCCGCACGGCCTGGTCGTGCCGGGTATGCGCGGTGACCTGCTCGTCGAAGTCGCAGCGCCCGAGCAGTCCGGCGTGCTCGAGCAGCCGGCGCAGCGCCGTCTCGCCCCAGACCCCGCGTGTGGTCGAGGAGTTGAGCGAACCGGCCAGCGTGGAGGTCTGCTGCTGCAGCGCCCGGGTGGTCGTGGCGACCTCGCCGAGCCGCTCGCCGAGCACGCCGAACTGCTCGACCCGATCGCGCTCGAGCACACCCACCTGACGCTCCACCCTGGCCAGCGCGCTCGTCACCGGGGCGAGCGCCGCCATGACGGCCTCGTCGTCCTCCTCGTGGCGGCGCAGTTCGTCCACGCGTCCGCGCAAGGCGTCGCGTTCGGCGCCGAGAGCAGCCAGGGGCGCCGCGTAACGGGCGCGCACGGCGAGCCACGTGACGAGCGCGCCGACGGCCACGCCGAGCAGCAACACGATGAGGTGCACGAGATCCATGACCGCACGATGACAGTGACCACCGACAACCCTTCCCACCTGCGAGGACGCAGTCGTCGCCGCAGTCTCGGGCAGGCAGTGGAAAGCGCCATTCGTGCCCGTGCTCGCCACGAAGTCGACGCGAAGTGTCGCACCCTGCCATCGGTCGCGTCTGGTAGACCACAGCCATGGACTTCGAGTTCGACAGCGCGATGGCGCTCACCGCCACCGATCGGCCCGGCGTGTTCACCGGGCGCATGACCGAGGACTGGACGATCGGACCCGCGGTGAACGGGGGAGTCGTCATGGGTCTCGCGGCCGAGGCGCTCAGGCAGGTACTCGACTCGGGCGAGACACCCCACGCCGACCCCCTGGCGTTGTCGGCGCACTTCCTCTCGGCCGGCGTGGACGGGCCGGTCGAGGTGACGACGGAGGTGCTGCGTCGCGGCCGCACGTTCTCCACCGGTGAGGCCGTCGTGAGTCAGGCCGGCCCCGACGGCTCGCCCGTCGAACGCATGCGGGCGCTCGCCACGTACGGCGATCTGGACGCGTCTTCCCAGGTCCACCGCTCGATCACCCCGCCCGACATGCCGGATCCCGAGCACTGCCCGTCGGCGTCGACGGCACGCGACGCGGGCCCGATGGAGACCCCGCCACTCATGCACCGCCTCGATCTACGCCTGGATCCGGCGACGGCGGAGTGGGCCCTCGGTCGGCCGTCGGGCCGCGGGGAGATGCGGGCGTGGATGCGGTTCGCCGACGGCCGAGACGCCGATCCCGTCGGGCTGCTGTTCATGCTCGACGCCATGCCGCCGGTGTCGTTCGACCTCGGCATCGGCGGGTGGGCGCCGACGTTGGAATTCACCGGGCACGTGCGTGGGCGGCCCGCGCCGGGGTGGCTACGCATGGAGACCCGCACGCGCGTACTCACCGGCGGACTCATGGAGGAGGACGCCCTCCTCTGGGACTCCACCGATCGCCTCGTCGCGCAGTCGCGCCAGCTCTGCAGCGTGCGTATCCCCGAGGGGTGGACTCTGCCCGCGTGAACGCGCGGGGCGTCAGCCCGCGGCGGATGCGGCGGTTCGCGGGGCGGCCGGTAAACTCCTGGTCTCGTGGCACTCACCATCGGAATCGTCGGTCTCCCCAACGTCGGCAAGTCGACGATGTTCAACGCGCTGACCAAGAACAACGTGCTCGCCGCGAACTATCCGTTCGCCACGATCGAGCCCAACGTCGGAGTCGTGCCGCTGCCGGATCCGCGCCTGGGCCGGCTCGCGGAGATCTTCGGCAGCGAGAAGATCCTCCCGGCCACGGTGAGCTTCGTCGACATCGCCGGCATCGTGCGCGGCGCCTCCACCGGTGAGGGCCTCGGCAACAAGTTCCTCGCGAACATCCGTGAGGCCGACGCGATCTGCCAGGTCGTGCGCGCGTTCGCCGACGACGACGTCACCCACGTCGACGGCAGGGTTGACCCGAGTTCGGACATGGAGACGATCCACACCGAGCTCATCCTCGCCGACCTCCAGACCCTCGAGAAGGCGATCCCGCGTCTCGAGAAGGAGGTCAAGGGCAAGAAGGTCGACAAAGCTGTGCTCGACGCCGCCGTCGCCGCCAACGAGGTGCTCGAGGCCGGGCACACGCTGTTCGCCAAAGCCGGTGAGCTCGCGAAGAGCGGCACCGATGTGGGCCTGTTGCGCGAGCTGGGGTTGATGACGACCAAGCCATTCCTCTACGTGTTCAACCTCGACGAGGACCAGCTCACCGACGACAAGCTCCACGCCGACCTGCAGGCGCTCGTCGCTCCGGCCGAGGCGATCTTCCTCAACGCCAAGTTGGAGTCCGAGGTCGCCGAACTCGACGACGGCGATGCCGCCGAACTGCTGGAGTCCGTGGGCGTCACCGAACGTGGACTGGACCAGCTCGCCCACAAGGGCTTTCGCACCCTCGGCCTGCAGACCTACCTCACCGCCGGCCCCAAGGAATCTCGCGCCTGGACGATCCGCCAGGGCTGGACCGCCCCCCAGGCCGCGGGCGTCATCCACACCGACTTCCAGAAGGGCTTCATCAAGGCCGAGATCGTCGGCTTCGACGACCTCGTCGCCGCCGGCTCGATGGCCGAGGCCAAGGCCGCAGGCAAGGTCCGCATGGAGGGCAAGGACTACGTCATGGCGGACGGGGACGTGGTGGAGTTCAGGTTCAATGTGTGACCCTGCACATCCACATTTGTCAGTTGAGGTGAGCAGCCGTCGGCCATGACCGAGACGACGGGAACGCGGTGGGTTGTCGATTCGGGTCGAACTGATCGACTGATTCGATCCTGGCGTTTCCGGAGTCGAGCAAGCGTGCCGGGCCGGTGGTGAGGTCGAGCACAGGACGATCCAGGTCGGTCAGCATTCGAGAGAGGTCCTGACGAAGCTCCTCCAGGGTGGTGTCGCTCGCCGCTATCGGATTCGCGGTATAGCCGAAGCCGTCGCCGGGCCCGGGGGTAGAGCTCGCGTACTTCCCACACAACATCACCGGTCGCTTCGTCGAGTGAGCAACGTGCGACGTAGCGCCACGTGCCGTCGGACTCGGCTGTTGGTCTCCCACTGTCAACTGGCATAGCGCTGACCGTTGGGCCGTCGGCCCGCGTTCCCTCTATGGTCGGTGCATGGCGATCATTCATTCGCGCATGGACGTCATGGACGGGATCGGCGTCACCATGGCCGATCCGATCCCTGCGCGCAGGGGCGAGCACGAACACGACCGTGAGAACAGCTGCGGCACGGTCTATCGAGGTGCCCGTGACCTCGCCGGGTGGCGACGATGACGCCGCGCGTGCCGCCGGTCGGCCTCGCGCTCATGGCGTTCGGGGCGCAACTCGCCCTCGGCAGGAACCTCGAGGCGACGAAGACATCGACCGCGGTGGCCGGGGCCGTCGGTCTGGGCTCGGCCGGGCTCATGGTCGGATCGATCGCCGAGTTCGGTAGGCGCCGCACCACGGTCAACCCCATGACGCCCGATGCCTCGGCGCTGGTCACCAGTGGTCCGAACCGCGTGACCCGCAACCCGATGTACGTCGGAATCGCCGGGCTCCTCGCCGCGCACGCGGTCATGCGTCGATCGCCGAGCTTGCTCGTTCCCGTCGCCATGTTCGTCGCTGCGATCGATCGGTGGCAGATCCCCGCGGAGGAGGCCGTTCTGCGGGATCGGTTCGGTGACGCGTACGACGCGTACACGGCGAAGACACCTCGCTGGCTGGCGGTCGGCTGACGCGTCAGCGCATGAGCCCGGTGTGACCGGCGCGAGCAACGGCCTCCAAGAAACACGGCGCGGTCACGCTGCTGCAGCCCGCGTGACAATGCTCGACGATCAGGCAGGGGACGTCACCGAGATGCGGGCAACCGCCGCTGAGACCGCATCGCTGATGGTGGCGTGCGTCGGTGAGCGTCGCTCGATGAGTGCCTGGTAGTACAGGGGGCCGGCGAGAAGCCGGGTGACGGATGCCGGGTCGTCATTGTGACCGTGCCGTCGGAGCACGGTGGCGACGGTGGCTCGCCGCTCCTCCCAGAACTGTTGCAGCACGTCGCGGACCCCCGGATCCGACCATGCGAGCAGTGCGGTGATCAGCGCAGGCCCGTCCCCGTCGAGGCGCGCGGCCACCTGAACGGCGAGCGCTTCGAGGTCGCCGCGCAGGCTGCCGGTCGCGGGCGCGTCGAGACCGGCCGCGATGTCGTGCGCCAGGTCGGCCACGATCCCCGCGACATCGCCCCATCTGCGGTAGATCGAGGATCGATGCACCCCGGATCGGCGCGCGACCTCCTCGATGCGCAGATCTCCTGCGCCGTGCTCCACGCCATCACCGGGGAGGCCGAGCGTCGATCCGGATGACCGGCGACGAAGGCAACACTCCGTCGACGCCGCTCAGTGCGTCAGGGCGCGGGCGGTGCGGCAGTGGAGCCGGTGCCCTCTGCGGAGCCGGACTCCGAGGCAGTGGCGGCCGGGGTAGATGCCGCGTCCGCGGCCGCGTGCGATGACGTGTCCCCGTGCTTCTTCTTGCGCGGGATGACGTGCATGATCGCCACGACGATCGCACCCACGAGAAGGCCGAAGATCGCTGATCCCACGGTGTTCGTCAGCCACCCGAGCACCCCCGCGGCGGGACCGGTCGCGTGCATGACCGCCTCCTCGGCGTGGTGCACGAGCGAGTACGGGCCGTGCCAGCCGAGGGTGTCGAAGCCCACGAGCAGGATGTGTCCGCCGACCCACAACATCGCGACCGTCCCGATGACGCCCAGCGCGGTGAGGACCTTGGGCATTCCCGTCACCAGACCCCGGCCGATCGCCTGCGCGGCGCCCGACCTGCGGCGGGTCATGTGCAGGCCGATGTCGTCCATCTTCACGATGAGGGCGACCACTCCGTACACGCCGATGGTGATGCCGAAGGCGACGATGACCAGGATGATCGCTCGCGCCCACAACGTCTCCGCGGCCACCTCGTTGAGCGCGATGACCATGATCTCGGCCGAGAGGATGAAGTCGGTACGGATCGCTCCTGACACCATCCGGTTCTCGGCGTCATCGCCCTGGAGCAGGGCAGGGGCCTCTTCGGCTCCCTCGTGAGGATGGAGCTTCTCCCAGATCTTCTCGGCACCCTCGAACGAGAGATACGTGCCACCCAGCATGAGCAACGGGGTCAGCAGCCACGGCGCGAACTGACTCAACAGCAACGCCGCCGGGAGGATGAAGACGAGCTTGTTGCGCAGCGACCCGATCGTGATGCGTTTGATGGCAGGCAGCTCACGGTCGGGCGTGAATCCCGTGAGGTAACGCGGAGTGACGGCCGTGTCGTCGACCACGACACCGGCGGCCTTGGCGCTGGCGCGACCAGCGGCCGCACCGACGTCGTCGACCGAAGCGGCGGCGAGCCGGGCCAGCGTTGCGATGTCGTCGAGCAGAGCGACGAGGCCACCGCTCATGCGAGCGCCCCGGGGCGAGAGATCGTCATGGGAACACGGTAAAGGGCCGCGGGCTTCAGGCGACACCGGCGACGCATCGTCGTCCCGGCGCGGGGCCTGCGTGATCGTCCTCGCAACCCCGGGCACATCGCTGCGGCGAGGTGGATTCGACGAGAGATCTGCTTCTCCGAGACACCCTGGACGGGCCCCTCGGTAGAGCTGGGCAGGGCGCGGGCCTGCGGATCCGGCGACGAATGCCGCGTCTCGCGTCGAGGGCGCGGACCTCACGCAACAAAGACCGGTCACTCGGGGCAGTCCGGCGGAGTGCTCGCACAACAGCGCTGGTCAGGGCGGCGCGGTCGGAAAACGGTCGAGTGGTGACCGGTCTTTGTTGCGTGAGCCTCGCGATCACCGGCGCGCGAGGAGGCGATGCCGGCGCCGCGGGGCTCGCTGGGAGAGAAGCGACGTTCGGATCTGCGGCCGAGCGGGCCCGCGGGCCGGGTGGCTCCGTGCAAGTGACACGCGCACCGGAGACGGCGTCGAGACACTGTGCACGCCGTACGCAGGGTGCATGGTGCGCCTCGAGCGTGTGCCGATGACCGTCGGCGTGCACAGTGCGCTTCGAGCGTGTGTCGATAACCGAGGACGTAGACGGATGCCGCGATACGCGCCGTGCGCGGGGCCCCGACAAGCGGCGTCGACCGGCCTGGGGGAGAGTGGCGGCATGACGACCAATCTCCTGTGGCCCGACACGCTCGACGCGCCCGAGTTCGACGGTGACATCAGGGTCACCGTCTATGACGCCGCCCGACCGCTGCCTCGATCCGTAGCGGACACAGACGTGTTCGTCGTCTGGGGCAGGCCGGGACGACTGCACCGCGAGGACGCCGAACTGCTGACGAACGTGCGCCTCATCCAGGGCTTCATGGCGGGCACCGACGAGCTGACCGCAGCCGGGTTCGGTGACGACGTCGTCATCTGTTCGGGGGTCGGGCTGCACGACGCCACCGTCTCGGAGCACACCCTCGCACTCGTCCTCGCCCTCGTGCGGAGGCTGCCCGCCTGCCTCGAGGCGCAGCGCACCCACACGTGGCGGCACGACTTCGCCGGCCACCAGCCGCTGCATCCCCAGGGGCCGATCACGACATTGCTCGATGCGAACGTTCTGATCTGGGGCTTCGGCAGCATCGCCCAGACACTCGCGCCCGTGCTCGCCTCCCTCGGGGCGCGAGTGCGCGGTGTCGCGCGCACTGCCGGAACGCGGGCAGGATTCGAGGTCGTCACCGACGCCGACCTCGCGACCGCGCTGCCGGAGACCGACGTCCTCATCTCGATCCTTCCTGGCGGTGACGCGACGCGTCACACCATCGACGCCGACCGGCTCGCCCTCCTGCCCGAGCACGCGTACCTCGTCAACGTCGGCCGCGGATCGGTGCTCGACGAGGAGGCGCTCATCGAGGCGCTGCGGGCCGGCACCCTTGGCGGTGCTGCCCTCGATGTCATGGAGACCGAGCCACTGCCGCAGGACTCACCGCTGTGGGATGCGCCGAACATCATCCTCACCCCGCACTGCGCCGGCGGGCGACCCGTCGGATACGCCGACCTGGTACGCGACAACCTCGCCGCCTTGAACGGAGACGGTGAGTTCCGTAACCGGGTCTGACGCATCTCCGCTCGAACAGGCGGTTTTCACCGCGTCTGTCGGCGCATAACGCAGGCTCGTGGGGTGGAACCGCCTGTCTGAGGTCTCGTGTTCGGTGGCCGTGGAGTGGAACCGCCTGTTCGAGCGCCGGGTCAGGCCGTCTGATCCCGCTCAGACAGGCGTTTTCACCGCGTCTGTCGGCGCATAACGCGGGCTCGCGGGGTGGAACCGCCTGTCTGAGGTCTCGTGTTCGGTGGCCGTGGAGTGGAACCGCCTGTCCGAGCGCCGGGCGAGGTCACCTGATCCCGCTCAGACAGGCGCTTTCATCGCGTCTGTCGGCGCATTGCGCGGGCTCGTGGGGTGGAACCGCCTGTTCTGTCTGAGGTCTCGTGTTCGGTGGCCGTGGAGTGGAACCGCCTGTCCGAGCGCCGGGCGAGGTCACCTGATCCCGCTCAGACAGGCGCTTTCATCGCGTCTGTCGGCGCATTGCGCGGGCTCGTGGGGTGGAACCGCCTGTTTGAGCGTGGGAGGGGCTGGCTCGTGGGGTGGGACCGCCTGTTTGAGCGTGCGTTCGTGTGGGTTGACGTCCGGCACTCGCGACGTCGTCCTGCCCCCGCTCAGGCGGGCACGAGACGGCCGACTCCCGCGAGCGCGCGGTCACGTGTGGGCTGAAGAGCCTCCGAGAGCGCGAGGCGCATGAGTGCCCGCGAGACCGGTGGCAAGACGCGTGCGGGCGGGAGGCGGCGGGCCTCGTAGCGCGCGAGTGCCGACGTCAGCGGACGACGGGAGAGCTCACCGGCCAGCACATGAGCGTCGATCATCGCCTCGCACGCACCTCGACCGAGGTTGGGCGTCATCGCGTGGGCGGAGTCGCCGATGAGCACCGCCCGCCCGTGCACGAGCCGATGCATTCGTGGTGTCTCGTAGATGCGCTGGGCGAGAACGGATTCCGGAGTCGCGCGCGCGAGCACGTCCTGCACGGCGGCTGCCCGGTCCGGTCTGCCACCGAACACGCGCCTGGCCTCGGCGAGGGCCTCACCGACATCGACCTCGACCGACCGCCGCCAGGGGTCGCCACCGGCCGAGCCAGGCAGAGACCCGAGTGTGCTGACGTGCGTCGTGAACCAGTACGTCGAGTCCCGCGGCGCCTCGACCACACCGGCGAGGTCACCCCGGCCCCAGTACTCCCCGTTCTCCGGCGGTGGCCCGGGCAGGATCCCTCGCAGCGCCAGCCAGGGGGTGAGCCGTGGACGCAGGTGCTCACCGAACGCCGACCGGCGGACGGCGCTGCGAACCCCGTCGGCTCCGACGACGAGGTCGGCCGGCAGGTCCACGGGGTCGTCGACGCGCTCGTCCACCCGCCGCACGGAGTCGGGTACTACCGCCTCGAGCAGGTCGATGAGGTCTGGTCGCAGCACGAGGGTCATCGGCAGGTCGCGCGCCGCGATCAGCGGTCGACCCGTGCCGTCGCGGAGCGCCCCCGAGGTGGGTTCGGCGGCGAAGGCACGCGCCCGGTCGCCCGCGCCCACCGCGTCGAGCACGCGCCATGCCGCCGGCCACAGGCCCAGAGCCGAACCGGCCTCTCGCCGCTCGGGTCGCTCCTCGTGCAGGGTGACGTCGAAGCGGTCGGGGTCGAGCAACGCCGCGAGGGTGAGCCCCGCGATGCTCCCGCCGACGATCGCGACGCGCGTCTTCATCACGGGGCCTCACCGGTGACCCGGGACATCACGACACCGCCGGTCGTCATCGCGGCGAACGCGTCGAGCACCGGGATCCACGTGGCCCGCAATTCCGTCTCCCGGGCGCCCACCTGAGCCAAGGCGACGTCTCGCCGGGCAGCGGCCGCGGGGTCGCGGTCAGCGTCCACCGAGCCACCCCACCGCGTGACGATCTCGGCGCCCACCTCCGGGTGGCACTGCACCCCCCACGCTCGGTGCCCGTACCGCACCGCCTGGATGCCACCACGTGGGTCGCGCGCGAGCACCACCGCCCCCGGAGGGGGATCGACGACGAGGTCGCCGTTCCAATGGACGGCGGCAGCATCGGCCGGCAGATGCCGCAGCAGGTCGTCATCCTCGCCGGCCTCGGTTCGTCCGACCGGCACGACACCCCACATGGGACCGAGCGGGGAACGTGTCACCGTGCCACCGAGCGCGACCGCGCCGAGCTGGTGCCCCAGGCAGATGAGCAACGTCGGCACCTCACGGCGCACCGCCGCGGCGATGAGGGTTTTCGTCGGAGCGAGCCACGCGTGCGAGTCGTCGTCGTTCGCGCCCATCTCTCCGCCGAGAACCACCAGGCCGGTGAATCCGTCGAGTTCACCGGGGGTCGGGATCTCGTCACCGGCATACGGGCGCACGATGCGCACCTCCATGCCGGGACGGGCGACGAGCCCGGGTGGGGCGTCCTTCTCGTGTTCGATGACGCAGACGGTCATCTCGCCTCCTCGTGACGGACCGCAGCGATGACGCCGATCGAATCACACCTCGCGCTCGCTCGTGACGACTCCGCGAGTGCGCCCGCCGATACGGTGATCTCGTCGAGAAGCAGGCGTGCATCCCGCGCGCCGACAGGGCGAACCGCAGGGGGAGTGCCATGGACATCCGACTCACCGACCCGGCCACGTTCGGCCGGGGCCCACATCGAGATCGCCGGCCATCAGTGACGCGTGCGAAGGGCGACGAACGTCCTGCCGCCCAGGATCATCGAGGAGACGACGATCGTTCCGATGCCGCCGAGCATTCCGGGGACGCGACCGACGAGAGCCCCGAGCAGAACCCCGCAGACCGGCCGAAGCGTTGAGGCCGGTTCGACTCGGGGGCCCGGTTCACCCGGTGGGCGCAGGCGTCGAGGCGACGAGCGCAGCGTAGGCGTCGAACACGGGATTCCACGACGCGGAGATCGCGTCGAGGTGAGGCATGGCACGTTCGACGGAGGCGAGGGCCGCCTCGTCCAGGAGAGGGTGAAGGGGCCTGGCCTCGACGCAGGCCGCCACCGCAGCGGCTCCGAGTTCAGGGTGTCCCTGCAGGCCCCACGCGCCGGGACCGAAGCGCGCAGCCTGCGCCTGTCCCTCGGTGTCCACGGCGAGAACCTCTGCGCCCACGGGGAGGTCGGTCAGCGACAGGTAGCTGAACTCCAGCCACTGCGCCTCGGGCGCCATGTGGCGGAACAACGGATCGTCAGCGCCCTGCGCGGTGCGCCTCAGCATGTGCAGCCCCGGCGTGACGGCGGAGGTCGGCCACCCAGGCCGCGCGCCGAGGGCGACGGCGAGCAGATGAGCGCCGCCGCCGATACCGAGCGTCGGCACCTCACGCGCGACGGCCGTGGCGAGGAAGGCGCCGACACGGCCGTAAGGCAGAACGCGATCGTCGTAGGGGCTGACGGGGCCTCCGACGACGGCGACTCCAGAGGGGAGTGATGTCGGGAACTCGACGTCGGGCGTGATCTCGAGGAGGGTGACCGCGACGCCGTGAATCCGTAACCGGTCGAGGAGACCCGTGGGCTCAGGGGCTCCGAACAAGGCGACGAGACACTTGGACACCTGTCCAGGTTACTGAACCGTCACCAGGCCGTGGGCATCGGCCCGGGACGCGGCGTCGCCGCATCCCGGCCCGAGGCAGCGGGTATGCCTGCAGCTCAGACGCGTACGGCCCCGGAGCGCACCGAGGAGAGGAACGTCTCGATGCGCCCGACGGCCTCGGCGAGCTCGTCCTCGTGGGGGAGGGTGACGATGCGGAAGTGGTCGGGGTGCGGCCAGTTGAGGCCCGTGCCCTGCACGACGAGAACCTTCTGCGCCTTGAGCAGTTCGAGGGTGAAGGCCTCGTCGTCGGCGATCGGGTACACCTTCGGGTCGAGCCGTGGGAACGCGTACAGCGCGCCCTTGGGCATCGTGCACGAGACGCCGGGAATGCTGTTGAGCATCTCGACGGTGACGTCACGCTGACGAGCCAGCCGCCCGGTGGGCATGACGAGATCCTCGATGCTCTGTCGCCCGCCGAGCGCGGTCGCGATGGCGTGCTGGCTGGGGTGGTTGGCGCACAGCCGCATGTTGGAGAGGATCTCGATGCCGTCGATGTAGTCGCGCGCGTGTTCCGTGGGCCCGGAGATGACGAGCCACCCGCTGCGGAACCCCGCCACCCGGTAGGACTTCGACAGCCCGTTGTAGGTGAGGCACAGCAGATCCGGAGCGAGGCTCGCGGTGGGAACGTGCGTGGCGCCGTCGTAGAGGATCTTGTCGTAGATCTCGTCGCTCATGAGGATGAGCTGGTGCTTGCGCGCGAGCTCGACCATTCCTTCGAGCACCTCGCGTGGGTACACGGCGCCCGTGGGGTTGTTCGGGTTGATGATGACCATCGCTCGTGTCGAGTCGGTGATCTTCGACTCGATGTCGGCGAGATCGGGTGCCCAGTCGGCCTGTTCGTCGCAGAGGTAGTGCACGGGCTTGCCGCCGGCGAGCGAGACCGTCGCCGTCCAGAGCGGGTAGTCGGGGGCCGGGATGAGCACCTCGTCGCCGTTGTCGAGCAGCGCCTGCAGAGTCATCGTGATGAGCTCGCTCACGCCGTTGCCGAGGTAGACGTCCTCGACGTCGAAACCCTCGACGCCGCGCTCCTCGTAGTACTGCACGATCGCGCGCCGCGCCGAGAGAATGCCCTTGCTCTCGGAGTACCCCACCGACGCCGGGAGCTGGCGACGCATGTCGACGAGGATCCCCTCCGGCGCCTCGAACCCGAACGGCCCGGGGTTGCCGATGTTGAGCTTGATGATGCGGTGCCCCTCGTCCTCCATGCGCTTGGCCTCGGCCGGAACGGGGCCGCGGATGGCGTAGTGGATGTCGGCGAGCTTGCGGGACTGGGAGACCGGGCGCATTTCGACATGATGGCACTCGCGGCGACGGGGGTGGGGGAGGTGTCCGCGCGACGTGACGTCGGTCTCGGCCGTGAGGGGGTGACACACCCCCGCCCGAGGGGTCTCACCGGCGTCCACCAGCGAGTTCGGTGCAACTGCTTGGGTCGGGGCCGGCCCCGTCGATAGGGCATGCGGAGCGTGACGGGCGGCGGAGGAGGGGCCGCCGCCCGTCACGCGCCTTGGTCTGCGGGCCCGTGACGTGTCTCCGGGAGCAGACCGGCCCGGAACGCGGTGAGGCGCAGCCCTGCTCGGACTCCCCGGACGCACTGACGGCCGCCACCTTCTGCCTCGCGTGTGCGGTGCCGATCCTCTTCGGACGTCTCTAAGACGAAATGACGGCTGTCTCGGCGCCCGAAGGTGCCGGAAACGACGGCTGTCTCGGGGGTTTCGGTGATTCGCGAGAGGGACCGCGACAGGCGGGGCATGACATTCGTCATCCCGCTCGTCTGAAGAGTGCAGCCGCATCGATGCCCGGACTCATCCTGAGCTGCGGCGATCGGCGTCCAGCATGGAGACATGACCACGCCACTGCTTCGCGCCACAGATCTTCGCCGCCGCTACGGCCACCCGACGACCGGATTCGAGGCCGTACGTGGCATCGACCTCGAGGTGGGGGCGGGCGAGTTCTTCGCCCTCCTCGGCACCAACGGCGCCGGCAAGACCTCGACGATGGAGTTGCTCGAGGGTATCGCCCGACCGTCCGGGGGCACCGTACAGATCGCCGGCCTCGACCCGTACGCCGACCGCCGCGTCCTGCGGCCTCACCTCGGCATCGTTCTGCAGCAGGCCGGGTTCTCGGGCGACCTCACCGTGCTCGAGACCGCGCGGATGTGGGCCGGGACGATGGCCGCGCCGCGCCCCGTCGAGGAGGCGCTCGCAGTGGTCGACGTGCTCGACCGCCGTAGCGTCCCCGTCCAGAGCCTGTCCGGCGGTGAACGTCGTCGCCTCGACCTCGCACTCGCGATCATGGGCCGGCCGCGACTGCTCTTCCTCGACGAGCCGACCACGGGCCTCGACCCCGAGAGTCGCCGCCGCGCCTGGGACGTGCTCTCCGGTCTGCTCGACGAGGGCACCGCGATCGTCCTCACGACGCACTACCTCGAGGAGGCCGAGCGCCTCGCCGACCGCATCGCGATCATGCACGAAGGCAGGATCGCCGCCGCGGGCACGCCGGCAGAGATCGTCGCAGACCGGCCCGCACGAATCTCCTTCCGCACGACCGAGATTGCGCTGCCGCGTTTTGCCGGGGTGACCGTCAGCGTCGAAGCGGGCCGCACCGAGCTGCAGACCGTCGACCTGCAGCGGACGTTGAGGGAGCTGCTCGCCTGGGCCGGCGACGACGTCGAACTCATCGACCTGCGCGCGTCGGCCGCCTCGCTCGAGCAGACCTTCCTCGACATCGCCGGCGCGTCCGACGTTCCCGCCGCCGCCTGACCAGTCACCCACGAATGGAGAAGCCGATGACCACTCCGACCACCGCCCGCACCTCCGACGCCGGCGCCCTGCCGACCATCACCCCTGCCCGGCGCTTCACCCAGGCCCGCGCCCTCGCGATCGGAGAGTTGCGCCTGCTCGGCCGCAACAAGGTCGCGCTGATCAACACCCTGCTCATGCCGGGGTTGCTCGTCCTGTTCTTCGCCAACCTCCCGGTGGCCGAGAACCTCGGATTCGGTGTCGTCGCACCGATCTTCATCCTCGGGATGGCGCTCGTCTTCGTCGTCTACTACACGCTGGTGACCGCGCTCGTCGCGCGCCGCGAGGCCTACGTGCTGCAGCGCCTGCGCACCGGAGAGGCCTCCGATGCGACGATCCTCGCCGGTCTCTCGATGCCGTTCGCGCTCATCACCGCTGCTCAGACCGTGCTGTGCGTCCTCGGTGCCGCCCTGTTCCTCGGCGTGGGCATGCCGACCAACCTCGCTCTCATCGCCGTCGCGATCGTGCTCGGCTCGCTCGTGTGGACCCTGCTCGGCATCGCCTCCACGGCCATCACCCGCAGCGTCGAGCACGCCCAGATCACGACGATGCCGCTGATCTTCGTGCCGCTGCTGTTCTCGGGCATCTCGTTTCCGCTCGCGCTGCTGCCCGAGTGGGGGCGGCTGCTCGCCTCGCTCACGCCGCTGCACCCGGTGGTCTCGCTGATGCGCCTCGGGATGGCGGGCATCGATGTCGACGGTCGCAGCCTCACCGTCGGAGAGACGTTCACCCACGCTCTCCCGCCGACGCTGGTGCTGATCGCGTGGACCGTTCTCGGGGTCTGGCTGGTGCGTCGCCACCTGCGCTGGGAGCCGCGCCGGTGATCCCGGCCGGTCGAACCTGCGGCGACCCGGCCCCCACCGGCCCACGAGGCACCATGGATGACATGCCGACCACGCCCGGTTCCGGGTCCACCGCCACCGCCGCGCCCACCGATGATCCGATGGACTCGGCCGAAGGCGGGCGCTTCGCCACGGCTGCGATTCCCCGCACCGAACAGGAGCTTCGCCGTTTCGAGGCGTACTGCCGCTGGTCGATGCACATCCTGTTCGTCGCCGTCGCGGGGATCATGGCGGTGACGGGGGCGCTCGGCGGTCTGGTCGCCGCCGACGAGCCGGGCCCGTTCCACGGCTGGGGTGTGGCGTTCTGGATCGTCGCGACTCCGGTGGCGGTGGGTTGGGTCCTCCTGGGCGCGGTCATCACGGATCTGCTGTGCCGGGAGCGCATGCCGTCACGACGTCTCGTGCGCTGGTTCTTCGTCCTCGCGCCGTGCGTCATCATCGCCTTCGCGCTCCTGGCGACCGACGACGTCGTCCGCAACGGAGCCGGGTCGGCGATGGCCTTGGGGCCGGCGCCGTTCGGGTTCACCGGCATGGTCGCTCTGATGTTCTGGCCGCGCGGCCGGGTGCTCGCGGCGGCGGCCTGTGGGGCGGCCGTGCTCGTCGGGCTCTACGCGTTCGGTCCGAACCACCTGTCTCCGGCGTCGACGTTCGCGCTGCTCGCCGTCGTGTTCTGGGCGTGCTTCTTCCTGCTTCCCGCGGGTGTGATCACGCAGTGGATGATCGGCGTCGCACGCAGACTGTGGCGGTCGCGGGAGGTCGCGGCCGATCTCGCCGTCGCCGAGGAGCGGTTGCGCTTCTCACGGGATCTGCACGACGTGTTCGGACGCACCCTGTCGACCGTCGCCGTCAAGAGCGAGCTCGCCGCCGAACTCGCGCGGCGTGGCGACGAACGGGCGGTCGAGGAGATGCTCGCCGTGCGCAAGCTGGCCCACCACGCGCTCTCCGACGTGCGCGGCGTCGTCCGCGGATACCGTCGCGTCGACCTCGCCGACGAGATCGCCGGAGCGCGAGGGCTACTGCGGACCGCGGGGATCCGAGCGGCGGTGACCGACCCGGACACCCTCGAGGCCGCCGCTGCCGGTCTCTCGGATCGGGTGATCGACGCCCTCGCGTGGACCGTGCGCGAAGGCGTGACGAACGTCCTGCGCCACGGCCGGGCGACGACCGCAGAACTGGCGCTCACCCGCACTCCGACGCACGTCGAACTCGTCATCGAGAACGATGTGCCTCGCCGCCTGGCCTCCACGACGAGCGATGGATCGGGGCTCGCCGGCCTGCGCGAACGCCTCCGCGCCGTCGGCGGCACGCTCACGGCCGGTCCGGTCGCCGACGGCTACCGGTTGGTGGCGTCGGTTCCTCGCGCCACGTGACCCCTGGAGTGCGAGCCGTCCGCCTCGGCGTGGCAGTCGGGGAACCCTCTGCGGCAGGTAGCCTCGCGGGAGACACGAGGAGGTGGCGATGATCCGGTTGCTGTTGGCCGACGACGAGACGCTCTTTCGAGACGCCCTGGGCACCTTGCTCGGGCTGCAGGACGATCTCGACGTGATCGCGCAGGCCGCCTCGGGGCCGGAGGCGATCGCCATGGCCCGAGCTCACCGGATCGACGTCGCGGTGCTCGACCTGCAGATGCCGGGGGCCGACGGGATCGCCGTCGCCGAGACCCTGCTCGCGTCGACGCCGCCGGTGGCGTGCCTCATCGTCACGAGCCACGGACGCCCGGGCTATCTCAAGAGGGCGCTCGAACTCGGCGTGCGGGGATTCCTGCCCAAGACGGCCTCGGCCGGGGTGCTCGCCGAGGCGATCCGCGCCGTGCACTCCGGAGCCCGGTACGTCGATCCCGAGCTCGCCGCCGACGCCATCGCGGCCGGCGCGAACCCCCTGTCGGCCCGGGAGGCCGACGTGCTCGAGCTCGCGGCCCAGGGCGCGCCGGTCGACGAGATCGCGGCCCGCGCCCACCTCTCACCGGGCACCGTGCGCAACTACCTCTCCGCCGCGGTGGCCAAGACCGGCGCCGCCAACCGCCACGAGGCCGTACATCTCGCCCGCGACCGCGGGTGGATCTGAGGCCACGTCCTCGATCACACCCGGGCCACGCGAATGCCCCGCCCTCCACCGAGGAGGACGGGGCATTCGCGTACCGGGAGTGACCGCGATCAGCGCGCGACCGGCTCCGGTTCCGGCTGACCGGGAATGGTCTCCTCGCCGCCCTTCTTGATGGCGTGGCCCGTGAGCAGGCCGACCATGAAGAGGCCGATCGAGAGAGCGCCGAGCCCGAAGAGCACGTCACCGGGGGTGCGCATCCAGCGGATCACCGTGAGCGCCGGGGTGTAGAGGAACTCCCAGCTCCGGGCGTACCACAGACCCTCGGAGATGCTGGCGTACGCCTGGGCGAGGCCGAGGGGCAGCAGGCTGAAGATCGCCATCGCGAACAGGCCGCCGTTGAGGCCCCAGAAGCCGAGCTTGATCGGCCAGTCGTTCCACTCCTTGCCCGGCATGAGGCTGCGCACGCAGAAGAGCATGAGGCCGATGCCGAGCATGCCGTACACACCGAACAGGGCGGTGTGGCCGTGCAGCGGGGTGAGGTTGAGGCCCTGGACGTAGAACAGGGAGATCGGCGGGTTGATGAGGAACCCGAACACGCCGGCGCCGAGGGCGTTCCAGAACGACACCGAGATGAAGAAGTAGATCGCCCACTTGTAGCCGGCCACCCACTCGCTGACGCGCAGGATGCGCAGGTTGCGGAAGGCCTCGAAGCCCATGAGGGCCAGCGGCACGACCTCGAGCGCGCTGAACGTCGCGCTCCACGCCATGACCGGGTCGTTGCCACCGGTGAAGTACAGGTGGTGGCCGGTGCCGATGATGCCGCCGAGCAGGAAGATCGTCGTGGAGGCGATCGTCGCGGTGGCGGCCATCGCCGGCCGCACCAGACCGAGGCGGCTGAAGAGGAACGCGATGACGACCGTGGCGAAGACCTCGAAGAAGCCCTCGACCCACAGGTGGACGACCCACCAGCGCCAGTACTCGGTGATCGACAGGTGCGTGTCGTGGCCCATGCCGAACGCGGCGCCGAAGAACGAGGCGATCGCGAAGCAGCTCATGAGGAGCATGGCCACGAGCGTGCGCTGCGAGCCGCCCGCGAGCGGAGCGTTCTGCGTCGGGGAGAGCTTGCCGCCCTTGGCGCGCGCCAGGGCGGGGGCCATGCCGCGCCACATGAGGAAGAACCACAGGAACAGGCCGATGATGAGGCCGATCTGCCACGTGCGGGCGAGGTCGAGGTACTCCATGCCCGTCGTGCCGAGCCACCACGAGAGCGTGGTGCCGTAGCCCATCATCCCCTTGATCGAGAGCCACTGGCCGATCATCGTGCCGGCGACGACGACGATGAGCGCGACGAACAGCACGTTGACGCCGAGCCGCTGGTACTTGGGCTCCCGGCCACCGACGGCGGGGGTGACGTACAGGCCGGTCGCGAGCCAGGCGGTCGCGATCCACAGGATGCCGAGCTCGGTGTGCCAGGTGCGCAACACCGCGTACGGGAGGATCTGGTCGATCGGAATGCCGTAGAGCGTGCTGCCCTCGACGCCGTAGTGCGCCGTGAGGATGCCGACGGCGATCTGCAGCACGAACAGGGCTCCGACGACGAAGAAGTACTTGAGCGTCGCCTTCTGCGAGGGGGTGGCCTCGTAGCCGAGCAGCGGGTCGTTCTTGGGCGGGTCGTTGGTGACCTCGTCGTGGTCGGCCTGGAAGTTGTGGTACCAGACCATGCCCGCGATGCCGGCGAGCAGGATGATGATGCTGATGACGCTCCACAGGATGTTCGTGGGCGTGGGCACGTTGTCGATCAGCGGCTCGTGCGGCCAGTTGCGCGTGTAGGTCGCGTCGTCACCGGGGGCGTTCGTCGAGGCCGCCCAGCTGCTCCACCAGAAGAAGGTGTTCATCTTCTGCATGGCCTCGGGGTCGGTGACCGCGCCTCGCGGGATCGCGTACTTCTCGTGGCCGTTCGCGAAGATCTCCGCGTAGTGGGCCGAGTTCGCCTCGAACGCCGCCGCACGCACCGGGTCGAGGGTGACGGTGCCGGTGGCGGGGTCGTAGGTGTTGGTGCGGAAGGCGTACTTGAGCTTGGCCTGGAGTGCGCCCTGCTGTTCGGGGGACGCCTGGTCGTAGCTCGGGACGCCCATCTGCTTGGCGTACTCGTCGAGCACGAACATGGCCTCGCGGTGCAGCCAGTCGGCGGTCCAGTCGGGCGCCACGTAGGCACCGTGACCCCAGACGGAGCCGATCTGCTGTCCGCCGATCGACTGCCAGACGCGCTGGCCATCCATGACGGCGTCGCCCTCGGCGATGACCTGGCCGTTGGTGTCGACGACCTTGGTGGGAATCGGAGGCTTGGCCTCGTTGATCTGCAGGCCCATCCACAGCAGGACGGCGAACGAGGCGACGACTACGGTGGCCAGGGCGATCCACCAACGTCGATCGGTGGACCGCCGGGCGTCCGGCGGGGGTGGCGCGGCGTCGGGCCGGGCCGAGAGCGTGGAGGACACGGGCACTCCTTTTTTCACGAAGCTGACCGTGTAAAAGTACGCCCACCCCACAGCGTGGAGCGAGTTTGATGCCCGTCGAACCGTATGATTCACGTCACATCGTAGCGAAAGCTCCCTGGTAATGGGCGAATTCGCCGCTCCGGTGGGGCTCGTTCGTGTCCCCGCTCACCCCAGTTCGGCGACGGAGGCCGGTCCGGTGAAACTCCCGGTGACGCCTACCGGGGTGCCGGCCTCGTAGAGACGCTCGCCGCCGGTGGGGTCGACCGCACGCGGCTGCAGGGTGCCGTCGGCGATCTGCTCGGCCCAGTGGCACGCGACCTTGTGTGGGCGCCTCGCGTCGCCGGCCCCGCCTGCGGGCTCCCCGGGACGGTCGATGACCCGCAACTCGGGACGCTCGGAGTCGCATCGCGTCTCCTGCCGCCACGGGCAGCGGGTGTGGAACCGGCATCCGGTGGGCGGGTTCGCGGGGCTCGGCAGGTCGCCGGCGAGGATGACGCGCTCGCGACGGTCCTCCACGCTCGGGTCGGGCACGGGCACGGCCGACATGAGGGCCCTGGTGTAGGGGTGCAGGGGGTCGGCGTAGAGGGCGTCGGCGTCGGCCTCCTCGACGAGCCCGCCGAGGTACATCACCCCGACGACGTCGCTGATGTGACGGACGACGGCGAGGTCGTGCGCGACGACGAGGTAGGTGAGGCCGAACTCCTCCTGCAGATCCTCGAGGAGGTTGACGACCTGCGCCTGCACCGAGACGTCGAGTGCCGAGACCGGCTCGTCGGCGACGATGAGCTTCGGGTTCACCGAGAGGGCCCGGGCGATGCCGATGCGCTGGCGCTGACCGCCGGAGAACTCGTGCGGGTACTTCTTCAGTGCGGCGACGGGCAGGCCGACGGCGGTGAGCAGTTCGCGCAGTCGGGTGTTCGCGGCGGCCTTGTCCCTCACCAGCCCGTGGGCCTGCATGCCCTCGAGCAGCAGCGACTCGATCGACTGGCGTGGGTCGAGGCTGGAGAGCGGATCCTGGAACACCATCTGCATGTCCTGCCGACGTCGGCGCAGCGTCTCGCCCTTGAGCGAGGCGACGTCGACGCCGTCGAAGTGGACGCTGCCGGCGGTGGGCTCCTCCAACTGGAGCAGCGCGCGGCCGAACGTCGACTTGCCGCAACCCGATTCGCCGACCAGACCGTAGGTCTCGCCGCGGCGGATCTGCATGTCGATGCCGTC
Organism: Mobilicoccus massiliensis; assembly: GCF_000826525.2. Taxonomy (GTDB): domain Bacteria; phylum Actinomycetota; class Actinomycetes; order Actinomycetales; family Dermatophilaceae; genus Mobilicoccus; species Mobilicoccus massiliensis. The sequence goes on from NZ_LN651322.1 coordinate 38,433, forward strand.
GACGGCGTAGACGTACCCGATCGTGCGGTCGAAGATCACGCCCCGCTTGATGGGGAAGTGGACCTTGAGGCCGCGGACGTCGACGAGCACGTCGTCGCCGCTATCCGAGGCCGGTGTGGTCGCATCCGTCGGGTGGTTCTCGGGGCGCGGGGTGGCAGCGGTGCTCATCGCGTCTCCTCGCTGTCGTGGGAGTGGGGCTCGACGCCGTTCGCATCGGCATCGGCATCAGGCTCGACCCCCGCAGTGACACCGTGACCGTCGCCGTCGACCGGCCCGTCCTCGTTCTCGCGGAACGGCACCGGGTTGTGACAGCGCAGTGCCCGCGGTACCGGGCCGCGTGACGGCTCGTCGACGAGCTCGGGAGTGCGCTCTCGGCAGATCTCGATCGGCTGTGAGCACCGGGGCGCGAAGGCGCAGGCCGAGTCCCAGGGGAGGTTGTCGGCGACCGATCCGGGCACCGGGTCGAGGCGCTGCCCGCGGGGAGCGTCGAGGCGCGGGATCGAGGCGAGCAGCCCGTTGGTGTAGGGATGCCGTGGGGAGGCGAAGAGCTCGTGTCGGTCGGCACGTTCGACGATGCGCCCCCCGTAGAGCACGTTGACGCGATCGCAGAGCCCGGCGACGACGCCGAGGTCGTGGGTGATCATGATGAGTGCCGTGCCGGATTCCTCGACGAGTTCGCGCAGAAGCGTGAGGATCTGCGCCTGGATCGTCACGTCGAGCGCCGTCGTGGGCTCGTCGGCGATGAGCAGACGCGGCTCGCACGCCAGGGCCATGGCGATGAGCGCTCGTTGACGCATGCCGCCGGAGAGCTGGTGCGGGTACTCCTTGAGGCGACGCTGAGGGTCGGGGATGCCGACCTTCTTGAGCAGGTCGGCGGCGATGGGCATGGCCGCGGAGCGCTTCATCCCTCGGTGGCGTTCGATGACCTCGGTGACCTGCAGCCCGATCGGCACGACGGGATTGAGCGAGCTCAGGGGGTCCTGGAAGATCATCGCGACATCGCGGCCGCGGCGGTCGCGCATCTGGGCGTCGGAGAGCGTGAGCAGGTCGGTGCCGTCGAAGTCGACGGTGCCGCTCACCCGGTTGCCGCGGTGGGGGAGCAACCCCATGATCGCGAGCGAGGTGACCGACTTGCCGCAGCCGGATTCGCCGACCAGGCCGACGGTCTGGCCGGGCTGGACGTCGAAGCTCACGTGATCGACCGCGGTGAACGGCTCCTGGCCCGAGCGCGTGAACTGCACCGTGAGGTCCTTGACCTGCAGGAGGGGACCCTCGCCGCGGGCGTGCCGGCGTCGGGTGTCGGGCCCGGTGTCGGGGCGGTCGTCGGTGGTCGGGGTGTGTGCCGGCATGTCTTATCGCCTCGTCTTCGGGTCGAGGGCCTCGCGGAGCGACTCGCCCATGAACGTGAACCCCAGCGCGACGACGATGATGCACGCCGCCGGGTAGAACGCGAGGTGTGGGTGGCCGGCGAGGTACTGCTGCGACGCGCCGAGCATCTGCCCCCACTCCGGGGTGCGGTCGTCGGGGCTGCCGAGACCGAGGAAGCTCAGGGCCGCCGCGTCGATGATCGCGACGGCGAGCACGAGCGTGGCCTGCACGATGACCGGCCCGAGGGCGTTGGGCAGCATGTGCCGGAACACGATCGGGGCCTTCTTGACGCCGAGCGCTCTGGCGGCCAGCACGTGGTCGCTGTGCCGCTGGGCCATCATCGAGCCTCGCAGCAACCGCGCGAACACGGGGATCTGCACGACGGCGATCGCGATGATGACCGTGAGCTGGCTGGGGTTGGCGAAGATCGCCGCGATCGAGAACGCCATGAGCAGGCTGGGGATCGAGAGCATGACGTCGACGATGCGCATGACGAGCGCGTCGACCCAGCCGCCGAAGGCGCCCGCGAGCGTGCCGAGAATGAGCCCGCCGGTGAGGCCGCCGAGGGTGGCGAACACGCCGACGAACAGGGTCTGCCTGCTGCCGACGAGGAGGCGCGAGAGCAGGTCGCGGCCGAACCAGTCGGCACCGAGCGGGAACCCGTCCTGCGCGCGGGGGATGGGGTTGGTCTGCTGGCGGATCTGCGATTCGAGGAGCCGCGCGGCGGGGTCGTGCGGCGCGATCCACGGAGAGACGAGTGCGAGCAGGACGAACACGATCGTGATCGCCGCGCCGATGAGGAACAGCGGGTTGCGTCGCAGCCGGCTCCACGCGCTCGCGAGCAGACTGACGCCCTCGCCGCCGGAGACGTGACCGGCGTCCGCCACCGCCGTGGGTGCGGTGCCCCTCCCGGTCGTCCCGGCCTTCTCACCACCGGGCCCGGCGCTCGAGCGCGTTGCCGTGGAACGGGCCAGCCGATCGATGCGGTCCTTCTTGGGGTTGTTCATCGGGCCGTCCTCACGCGTGGGTCGATGACCGCGTACAGCAGGTCGACGATCAGGTTGACGAGGACGTACACGGCCGCGGCGCCCATGATGAGGAGCTGCAGCATCGCGTAGTCCCGCATCTCGAACGAGCGGGCCAACGCGTCGCCGATCCCGGGGAACGAGAACACCTTCTCGGTGAGCACCGCGCCGGCGAGCAGCGCGCCGATCTGCAGGCCGATGGTCGTGACGACCGGCAGCATCGCGTTGCGCAGCACGTGGCGGTTGCGGATCGTGCCCTGCGTGAGGCCCTTGGACTCGGCGGTGCGCACGTAGTCCTCGTCCATGACGTCGAGGACGCTCGCGCGGGTGATGCGGAAGATCACGGCGAAGGGGATCGAGGAGAGCGCGACCGCGGGCAGGATGAGGTGCTTGAAGGCGTCCCAGGCCGCGTCCCACTCGCGGGTCATCAACCCGTCGAGGACGAAGAAGCCGGTGATGCGGGTCGCGTCCAGCGTCGTCGCCTGGCGTCCCGAGGCGGGCAGCCATCCGAGCTCGACGGCGAAGATGAACTTGAGCAGGAACGCGAGGAAGAACACCGGCACCGCCACGCCGACCAGCGAGAGCAGCACCCCGCCGATGTCGAGCGGACGTCCGCGGTGCCGCGCCGCGAGGTAGCCGGCAGGCACGCCGACGGCGACGGCGAGGATGATCGCGAAGATCGACAGCTCGATCGTGGCGGGAAAGCGCTGGAGGAAGATGGCCATGACCTCCCGCCCGGGCAGGACGCCGGTCGAGACGCCGAAGTCTCCGGAGAGGGCGCGCTGCAGGAATCGCAGGTATTGCACCCACAGTGGTTGATCCATGCCGAGCGCGGCCTCGAGCTGCGCCCGGCTCTCGGGCGTCGCGCGCTCGCCGAGCAGCGCCGACACCGGGCCGCCGGGCAACGAGCGCAGCCACGCGAACAACAACAGCGAGAGGACGAGGACGACCAGCACCATCTGTGCGAGTCGTTGGACGATGTACCGGAGCACGAGCAGACCTTCCGGGTCTCACCCGACGGGCCCGGCCGTGGTGTGGCCGGGCCCGTCGGGTAGGCGTTGATCAGTTCGACGGCAGGGTGACCTGGTCGAACTTCTCGTCGGTCAGCGGGCTCGCGGTCACGCCGCCGACGCCCTTGGCGAGGACGAGGGCGGGCGGGCTGTGGCTGATCGGCACGGCCGGCAGGTACTCCTGCACGATCTTGGCGTTGAGGTCCTCGTAGGCCGCGTTGCGCTGGGCCTCGTCGACCATGCCGTCGGCCTTCTTGAGGTCCTGCGACAACTGCTCGCCCCAGGGGTACATGCCGGTGTTGAAACGGTTCTTCGTGTCACCGAAGAACGTGCCGATGAAGTTGTCGGGCGTGTTGTAGTCGCCCGTCCAGCCGAGGAGGAACGCCCCTGCCTGACCGGCGTCGACACCGTCGAGGTATCCGCCGTTCCACGGCTTGGTGGTGGTCTTGACCTTGATGCCGACCTTCTGCAGATCGCTGCTCATCGCCTCGTAGAGACGCTGCGGGGCCGGCATGTAGGGACGGGTCACCTCGGAGGGGTACCAGAAGTTGAGCGTCATGTTCTCGGCGCCGGCCTCCTTGAGCAGGCTCTTGGCCTTCTCCGGGTCGTACGGCGCGACCTGCAGCTGCTTGTTGTATCCGGCGACCGTGTCGGGCATGAACTGCGTCGCCGCGGTGGCGCCCTCGGGCAGCTGGGTCTTGACGATCTGGTCGCGGTTGATGGCCATCTGGATGGCCTGGCGCACCTTGAGATCCTTGAGCTCGGGGTTGGCCTTGGGGTTGAGGCCGAGGTAGAGGAGGTTGAAGGCGGGGCGGACCATGACCTCGTTGCCGCCGTCCTTGAGCGCCTGCCAGTCGACGGGGTTGGGCAGGTCGTAGCCCTGGATGCTGCCGGCCTGCAGTTCCTGCCGGCGGGTGCTCTCGTCGGGGATGATCTTGAAGACGACCTTGGCGACCTTGGCCTTGTCGCCGTAGTAGTCGTCGTTGCGCACGAGGGTGACCGTGCCGTTGGCCTGGTCGTAGCTCTCGAACTTCAGGGGGCCGGTGCCGGTCGGGTGCTTCTGGGCGTACTCGGAGAAGACGAAGCCCTCGCCCTGCGCCTTGACGTCGTTGGCCTTGTACTGCTCCATCGCCGTCGGACTCTGCATCGAGAACGAGGGCAGGCCGAGCAGCGCCGGAAACTTGGAGGTGACGCGGGTGAGCGCGACGTCGACCGTCTTGGGGTCCTTGACCGTGCACGACTTGTAGAGGCTGGGCTCCTTGCCGTCCTTGAACCCGCCGAAGTTGTCGGTCCAGTACTGCGAGACGGCGGCGGTGGCCCCGGGGCCGGTCTGGCCGTACATGCGCTCGAAGTTCTTGCACACGGCGTCGGCGTCGAACGCGGTGCCGTCGTGGAACTTCACGCCCTCCCGCAGGGTGAAGGTCCAGGTCAGCCCGTCGGCGCTGGGCTTCCACTCCGTGGCGAGATCGGGCGCGACCTCGGCGGTACCGTCCTTGAACCCGACGAGGCCCTGGAAGATCTGGCGGCTGACGCGGAAGGTCTCGCCGTCGGTCGCGTAGAAGGGGTCGAGAGTCTTGGGCGCACCGGCCGCTCCGAACGTGAACGTGCCGCCTCCGCCGCCCCCACCCCCGCCCCCGGAGGAGTCGCGCTCCGATTTGGCGCAGGCGCCGAGGGACAGGACGAGTACCGATGCGAGCGCCAGCGTTGCCGTCGACCGGGTTCTGTTCATGTGGGGACAGAACCCGGTCGACGGCAACGCAGGCGCCGAGGGACAGGACGAGTACCGATGCGAGCGCCAGCGTTGCCGTCGACCGGGTTCTGTTCATGTGGGGTCGGCCTTTCTCTGGGGCGGTCACGTTCGGGGTGAGACGCTCCGCCGAGGGGATGGCCGAGACAGTACTGGTCGAGTGGGGGTCAAAGTGATCTACGACACGACCAAATTTTGGACACACCCGTGGATCAGGGGGCGCCCTAAGGCCGTCGTCCCGGTCGAATCACCGACGGGCGCCGCCAATTCTCGTGCGCCACATCGGGGCTCGCGTGTCCTACTGCTGGACGTACTCGATGAGCTGGTCGCGCTCGTCCTCGAGGAGGGCCATGCGGGCCTTGACGATGTCGCCGATGCTGACGATCGCGACGAGCTCGTCGTCCTCGACGACGGGCACGTGGCGGAACCGGTGCCGGGTCATGAGCTCGGCCATCTCGACGACGGTCTGCTTGGGCGTGCACGTGACGACCTCGGTGGTCATGAGTGAGCGGACCTCGGCGTCGAGCACCTCGCCGCCCTGCTGCGGGAGGGCACGCACGATGTCGCGTTCACTGACGATGCCCTCGATGTGACGGCCGTCGCCGGAGACGACGACCGCGCCGATCCTGTGCTCGGCGAGGAGGCGGGTGAGTTCGGCGACCGTGGCGGTGGGAGCGGCCGTGACGACGTCGCTGCCCTTGGAGCGGATGATGTCGGCGATCAACATGACACAACGTTAGTCGGCGAACGGCGTTCGCGGCGTCAGGAGATGTGCCCGAGTTGGTCACGTCGCCTGCCGCCGGCGCGAGCCGCCGGGGCGAGAAGGGCTCAGGCGGAGGCGATCTCGGGGCTCGTCTCCTGTGCGACCTCGTTCAGGTCGCTGCTGATGCGCATCCCGTAGAACGAGCGGTAGACGAAGTAGGCGCTGACGACGAAGAAGACGAACGCCATGACGTGGGTCAGGGTCGTACTGCCCTGCTGCTGGGCGATCTGCACCGCGAGTTCGACGGCGAGCAACCCGAAGAGGGTCGTGAACTTGATGACCGGGTTGAGGGCGACCGAGCTCGTGTCCTTGTACGGGTCTCCGACCGTGTCGCCGACGATCGTCGCGTCGTGCAGGGCCGAGCCCTTGGCGTGGAGGTCGACCTCGACGATCTTCTTCGCGTTGTCCCAGGCGCCACCGGCGTTGGCCATGAAGATCGCCTGGTAGAGGCCGATGATCGCGATCGAGATGAGGTAGCCGATGAAGAAGAACGGCTCGACGAACGCGAACGCCAGGGTCGAGAAGAAGATCCCGAGGAACATGTTGAGCATGCCCTTCTGGGCGTACTGCGTGCAGATCTCGACGACCTTGCGGCTGTCCTCGACGCTGGCCTTGGTGACGCCGTCGAGGCGGATGTTCTCGCGGATGAACTCCACCGCGCGGTAGGCGCCGGTGGTGACCGCCTGGATGCTCGCGCCGGTGAACCAGTAGATGACCGCGCCACCGGTGACGAGGCCGAGCAGGAACGGCGGGTGCATGAGCGAGAGGTTGATCATCTGCGTCGGCTCACCGCCGGTGAGGGCCATGATGATCGAGAAGATCATCGTCGTCGCCCCCACGACGGCGGTGCCGATGAGCACGGGCTTGGCCGTGGCCTTGAACGTGTTGCCGGCGCCGTCGTTGTCCTCGAGCAGCAGCTTGGCGCGCTCCCACTGCGGGTCGATGCCGTACCGGGTGCGCAGCTCCTCGTCGATGCCGTTCACCTCCTCGATGACCGACAGTTCGTACACGCTCTGCGCGTTGTCGGTGACCGGGCCGTAGGAGTCCACGGCGATCGTCACCGGTCCCATGCCGAGGAAGCCGAAGGCGACGAGGCCGAACGCGAACACCGCCGGCGCGAGCATGAGCGCGCCGAGGCCGAGGCCGCTGATGCCGTACGCGACGCCCATGAGGGCGATGATCGCCATGCCGAGCCAGTACGCCGAGAAATTGCCCGCGACGAGGCCGGAGAGGATGTCGAGGCTCGCCCCTCCCTGGCGGGAGCTGATGACGACCTCGCGCACGTGCCGGCTGTGCGTGGAGGTGAACGCCTTGACCAGTTCGGGGATGAGCGCGCCGGCGAGCGTGCCGCAGCTGACGATCGTCGACAGCTTCCACCACAGCGACCCGTCGCCCAGATCGCCGATGACGAGGTAGGAGGTCACGTACGTGAGCACGATGCACAGCATCGAGGTGAGCCACACGAGTGCCGTGAGCGGAACCTCGAAGTCCATCTCGTCGCGGTGGCCGTACGTGCGATGCGCCATCACGTCGTTACCGGCGTAGCTCAGGCCGGAGGCGAGCACCATGACGGCGCGGACGACGAAGATCCATACGAGGAGCTGCACCTGCAGGGCCGGGTCGTGCACGGCGAGCAGGATGAAGGTGATAAGTGCGACGCCCGTGACGCCGTAGGTCTCGAAGCCGTCGGCCGACGGGCCAACGGAGTCGCCCGCGTTGTCGCCGGTGCAATCGGCGATGACGCCGGGGTTGCGGGCGTCGTCCTCCTTGATCTTGAAGACGATCTTCATGAGGTCGGAACCGATGTCGGCGATCTTGGTGAAGATTCCGCCCGCGATGCGCAGGGCCGAGGCGCCGAGGGACTCGCCGATGGCGAAGCCGATGAAGCACGCACCGGCGATCTCGCCGGGCAGGAACAGCAGGATGACGAGCATCATCAGCAGCTCGACGCTGATGAGGACCATGCCGATGCTCATGCCCGACTTCATCGGGATGGCGTAGACGGGGTAGGGCCTGCCGGCCAGCGACGCGAACGCGGTGCGCGAGTTGGCGAACGTGTTGACGCGGATGCCGAACCACGCGACCCCGTAGCTGCCGGCCATGCCGATGAGGCTGAACAGCAGCACGATCGCGACCTTGCCGAGGTCGAAGCGCATGAGGAAGTAGAAGTAGACGAAGATCACCGCGGCGATGAAGACCCACAGCAGGACGAGGAACCGGCCCTGTTGGACGAGGTAGGCCTTGCACGTGCTGTAGATGAGCTCCGACATCTCCCGCATCGACGGGTGGACCGGCATGCGCTTGAGCTGCCGGAAGGTGACGAACCCGAAGACGAGGCCGAGGGCGCAGACGACCAGCCCGAGGTAGAGCAGGACGTGCCCGTCGAGGCCGCCGACGAACCTCACCGACGAGAGGTCGGGCAGCTCTAGATCGGCCTCACCCGCAGCGGGGTGACCGGGAACGAGGACGGGTGACGATGCGGCGAGGATGGGGAACACGGCGGGGTCCTGTTCTTGCGGCACGATCAGGTCGGTCGAGACGTCCTCGGCCGGCCGCCCTTCCATCGGACTCCCGTGTGCGCGCACGAGCCTGGGCCCAAGGTCCCCGGAATCGAACACACCTTCGCGGGTTCCATCGGATCCGCCCGATGCTCCCCGACGAGACGGGCATGATGCTGCGATGACCGAGCCGGACCCGGACGCGACCCACATCGAGCAGTCGCCGCGCGAGGCGGTCGACGTGGTGGCCGCCGCTCTCGTCGACTCGCTCGACCGGCCCACGAGCGTGCTGGCCGCCAGGCGGACGAAGCCCGCGGCGCTCGCGGGCCGGTGGGAGTTGCCCGGCGGCAAGGTGGATCCCGGCGAGACGCGGCTGGAGGCGCTGCACCGCGAACTCGCCGAGGAACTCGGCGTCCGGGTCGAGGTGGGAGAGCGGTTGACGGGGCCGCTGCCCGGCGGGGAGTGGGAGCTGACGCCGCCCTACCGGATGACGGTGTGGCTCGCCCGTGTGGCGGACGGGATCCCTACTCCGCTGCAGGATCACGACGACCTGCGCACACTCGATGCGGCCTCGTTGGGGTCGGTGCCGTGGCTCGAGACGAACGCGGCGATCGTCGCTCGTCTCGCCGAGAAATTCGCTGCCGTGGAATCCGACCGCTGAGGGCGCGAGTCCGCGTGTCGATCGAGAGCGATCCGGAATGTGAGACCTCAAGCATCTCGGAATGAACATTCGGTTTCTCCCGAGGGGCCTGGAGGGCTGTGCGCTCACCGTCGACCTGCTCTGCGACCTGTCGGCAGGGTGGCGAAGTTCGTTGCGCGGCAATCCTCATCGCAGCGAACCGACGGGGAGCGCTCACGCCGTCACGCCGATGGGTGCACTGGTGAGGCCGGTGAGGGTTGCCCTCGCGGCTCTCCCGTTCCGGCGTGCGGGAACGTAGCCTACCGGCGGCTCGGCCGGCGAGACCCGGCACGGCCGCCCCTCGCCCCCTGTTCGAAGGACCGCCATGCGCAGCCTCGCCTCGTCAGCAACCCGAATCGGTGCCGCCGCAGGGGTGGCCCTCCTCCTCGCCACCACGTCTGCCGGCCTCGCGGCGGAAGCGTCGCCGCCCGCGGGCAAGCCGGGTGGGCAGGCGGAGCGGTACATCGGGCGCAGCGCCTCGGCTCACTCCTGGTACTCCGGCGCCTGGACGGGCGGGTACCTGAGCGGCACCCGTGCGAAGCGGTGGGGTGCCTGGCGCGGAACCGTGTCCGATGCCGCGCTCACCTACCCCGAGCGGGGGACGTGGCAGAAGATCGCCGGATCCACGTGGCACATCGACACCTTCAAGAACTTCCGCGGCGTCCTCGTCTACGGCATGCCGCTGCTCCCGTCCGACGGCAGCAGCAGCCTGGCGGACGTGGCCGCAGGCAAGCACGACGCCGTCTTCCGCAAGGTGGCCCGCGACCTGCAGCGTCGGAATCGAGGCCGTTCGATCGTTCGCATCGGTTGGGAGGGCAACGGCCACTGGTACGCCTGGAGCGCCGACGCCTCCAACGCCGCGGACTACCGCCGCGCGTTCGCCCGGGTCAGCACGGTGATGAAGAAGTCCGCCCCCAAGCTCGTCATCGACTTCGACATCAACTGCGGTTCGCCGCTGCGGGGCGGGAGCAACCGGTTGGACGCGCTGACCAAGCTCTACCCCGGTGACCGCTACGTCGACCTCATCGGCTGCGACGTCTACGACTGGCACACCACGGGTGCGACCAACTCGAGCGAGTGGCGCCAGGCCCTGCAGCCCGAGAACGCGCCCGGCCTGGCCGATGTCGCCGCCTTCGCCCGCAAGCGCGGCAAGGGTCTGTCGGTGCCCGAATGGGGTCTGGCCAAGACGGAGACCGGCGGCAACGGCGACAACCCCTTCTTCATCCGCAGCATGCGGTCGTTCTTCACGAGCAACGCGGACATTCTCGTGATGGAGGGCTACTTCAACGAACACGCCGAGTACATCAGGAACTCGTTGTGGTCCGAGAAGCCGCAGAATCCCAAGTCCGCGCAGGTGTACCGCAGCCTGTGGTGATCCCGCGCATGGTCGGAGCATCCCCTCACGCCTGAGAGAATGCGACACGTGCCTACGCAGAAGATGACCCGCGGTGACATCCGCAACGTCGCCATCGTCGCCCACGTCGACCACGGCAAGACCACCCTCGTCGACAAGATGCTCTGGCAGGGGGGCGCGTTCGGCGAACACCAGCACGTCGACGAACGCGCGATGGACTCCGGCGACCTCGAGCGTGAGAAGGGCATCACGATCCTCGCCAAGAACACGGCGATCCACTACAACGGCCCGTCGGCGTCGGAGTACCCGAACGGCGTGACCATCAACATCATCGACACGCCCGGCCACGCCGACTTCGGTGGCGAGGTCGAGCGCGGCCTGTCGATGGTCGACGGCGTCGTGCTGCTCGTCGACGCCTCCGAGGGGCCGCTGCCGCAGACGCGCTTCGTGCTGCGCAAGGCGCTCGCGGCCAAGATGCCGGTCGTGCTGTGCATCAACAAGGTCGACCGGCCCGACGCGCGCATCGCCGAGGTCGTCGACGAGGCGTACGAGCTGTTCATGGATCTCGACGCCGACGAGGAGCAGATCGAGTTCCCGATCGTCTACGCCTCGGCCAAGAACGGCCGCGCCTCCGTCGAACGCCCCGGCGACGGCGAGCTGCCCGACAGCCCCGACCTCGAGCCGCTGTTCAAGACGATCATGGAGACGATCCCCGCGCCGACGTACGAGGAGGGTGCGCCGCTGCAGGCGCACGTCACCAACCTCGACTCCTCGAACTTCCTCGGCCGTCTCGCGCTGCTGCGGGTCTTCAACGGCGAGATCCGCAAGGGTCAGCAGGTGTCGTGGTGCAAGAGCGACGGGTCGATAGAGCGGGTCAAGGTCACCGAGCTGCTCATGACCGAGGGCCTGGAGCGCAAGCCGCTGGAGACGGGCGCGGCGGGCCCGGGCGACATCATCGCCATCGCCGGCATCCCCGAGATCATGATCGGCGACACCATCGCCGACGCCGAGAACCCCGTCCCGCTGCCGGTGATCTCCATCGACGAGCCGGCGATCTCGATGACGATCGGTACGAACACCTCACCGATGGCCGGCAAGGTGCGCGGCTCGAAGGTGACCGCCCGGCTCGTCAAGGACCGGCTCGAGCGCGAGCTCATCGGCAACGTCTCGCTGCGCGTGCTGCCCACCGAGCGGCCCGACGCCTGGGAGGTGCAGGGGCGTGGCGAGCTCGCGCTCGCGATCCTCGTCGAGCAGATGCGCCGCGAGGGTTTCGAGCTCACCGTCGGCAAGCCGCAGGTCGTGACGAAGGAGATTGACGGCAAGGTCCACGAGCCGGTCGAGCAGTTGACGATCGACACCCCGGAGGAGCACCTCGGCGCGGTCACGCAGATCATGGCGGCGCGCAAGGGCCGCATGGAGCAGATGACGAACCACGGCACCGGCTGGGTGCGCATGGAGTTCAAGGTCCCCTCGCGCGGCCTCATCGGGTTCCGCACGGAGTTCCTCACCGAGACCCGCGGCGCGGGCATCGCCCACCACGTGTTCGACGGGTACGAGCCGTGGTTCGGGCCGATCTCGACGCGCCAGTCGGGCTCGCTCGTCGCCGACCGCACCGGGCCGGTCACCTCTTACGCGATGGTCAACCTGCAGGAGCGCGGCGTGCTGTTCGTCGAGCCCGGCACCGAGGTGTACGAGGGCATGATCGTCGGCGAGAACTCCCGCGCCGACGACATGGACGTCAACATCACCAAGGAGAAGAAGCTCACCAACGTGCGCGCCTCCTCGGCCGACAACTTCGAGAAGGTCATCCCGCCGCGCAAGCTCTCCCTCGAGCAGAGCCTCGAGTTCTGCCGCGAGGACGAGTGCGTCGAGGTGACTCCGGAGGCCGTGCGCATCCGCAAGGTCGACCTCGATCAGGTCGTGCGCGCCCGCAACGCGGCCCGCGTCCGGAGCGAGGCGAAGAAGGGCTGAGCTGTCGGCGCTCCGCCGCAGGCGTGGCCACGCGCAATATCGCAGACTTCGAACCGCTGGGGGTCGACATCGTCGATCCCTGGGACGCCGAATAGCGGCCCCGCCCTATCCACTCTCCTCGTCTCGCAGGTCGAGGGCGTGCAGCGGTTCGACGCCCTCTGGCTCGGGGACGAGCGGGGCGGGTTCGCCGTCTCCGTAGAGCTCGGCGAGGACGGCAGCGATGCCCTCGTCGTCGTGGGAGGCGGTGACGCGGTCGGCCGCCTCGAGGACGGCGGGGATGGCGTTGCCCATCGCGACACCGAGGCCGGCCGCGCGGAGCAGGGGGAGGTCGTTGCCGTTGTCGCCGAACGCGACGGAGTCGCGGGGGTCGAGGCCGCGCGCGGCGGCAAGGTCGGTGAGGGCGGAGCCCTTGTCGACGCCCCTCGTCGTCGCCTCGAAGTAGAACGGGGCCGAGAACGAGTGCTCGGTCGCCTCGCCGAACCGCGCGACGAAGACCTCGGCGAACGGACGCAGAACCGCCGGCCGGGCGTAGAAGAGGACCTTGTCGACGGTGACGTCGTCGCCGGTCACGGCGCCGAGGTCGGGCACGGCCCGGAGGTGGAGTCCGTTGCCCTCGGCCTCGATGTCGACCTGCGGGTCGTCGGGCCTGTCGACGACGAGGTCGTCACCGTCGCACAGCATCGGGATGACGCCGTGCTCGGCGGCGAGGGTGACGATCTCGTGCACGAGGTCCAGGCCCATCGGATGCCGACCCAGCACCTCCCCGCTGCCGGCGTCGACGCTGACAGCGCCGTTGACGCCGGTGAGCACGAACCCACGGTCGTCGAGCTTGAGTCTGTCGACCAACCGCCGCAGGCCCGCCACCGGACGACCCGAGGCGAGGACGATCGTCGCGCCCAGCTCGCGGGCGCGGGCGAACTCCGCGCGCGTGCCGGGCAGCACGGTGCCGTCGCTCGCGAGCAGCGTTCCGTCGATGTCGACGGCGATGAGGGCAGGAGGCGTCACACGCCCACCCTCTCATCGGCGAGACGAGGGCGAGAGGTGCGGCCGACGGAGGCATCCGCGACGACTCCGACCACGAGACCCACGAGGGCGGGCACCACCCAGCCGAACCCGAGCTCGTAACCCGGGAGCACGGCGGTCGCCGCGTCGGTGAGCGTCGTGACGAACGGGGTGGCGGCGAGGTTCTCGGGGAGAGCCGCGAGCAGGTCGAAGAACGCGGTGACCGCGGTGAACGCGACGACGCAGCGGGCGACGATCAGGTGCTGCGACACCCACGACCACGCGAGCGCGAGCGCGATGGTCACGATCGCGATGGGGTAGAGGAACATCAGCACGGGGATCGAGAAGCTGATGATCGCCTCGAGCCCGGCGTTGGCGATGAGCAGCGAGACCCCGACGAACGCGAGCAGCCACCACCGGTAGGCGCGAGGGGCGCCCTGGACCTGCCCGTCCGCGCCGTCCGAGGTGGCGGCGTTGCGGGCGAACAGCTCCGTGAACATCTCCGCGCACGCGACGATGAGCCCGATCGACGTCTTGAGGCACGCCACCAGCACGATCGCGGCGATGAGGTACTGACCGGCCGGGCCGAAGTAATGCCGGCTCGTCTCTGCGAGCACCGTGCCGCCGTTGTCGGCCTGCGCCACGACCCCGACGCTCGTCGCGCCGACGTAGGCGAGCGCGCCGTAGACGATCGCCATGCCCAGGCCGCCGACGATCCCGGCCTTGCCGAGCTCCGTGGCCAGCCGGCGCGGGCTCGTCACGCCCAGGCGCCGTGCGGCGTCGACGATGACGATCGCGAAGGCGAGCGAGGCGAGCGCGTCCATCGTGTTGTAGCCGTCGAGCAGGCCCGCGGTCAGCGGGGAGGCGTCGTACGGGGTGGCGGGCGCGGGCAACGGGCCCGAGGTCATCGGCGCGAGAAGGGCCGCGACGACGAGCGCCGACAGCAGCACGAGGAAGACGGGCGTGAGGTAGCGACCGATCCAGTCGAGCAGCCGGCCCGGGCGCAGGGCCGCTGCCGCCGTGAGCGCGAAGAACGCGATGGTGAACAGCACCAACGCGATCGAGCTGTCACCGACGAGCGGGTGCACACCGATCTCGAACGACACCGTCGCGGTACGGGGGATCGCGAACAGCGGGCCGATGGTCAGGTACAGCGCGCACGTGAAGAGCAGGGCGAAACGCCGGGAGATCGGGCGCGTGAGGTCGTGGACACTCGTCGATCCGGCGAGGGCGGAGGCGACGACGCCGACGATCGGGAGTCCGACCGCCGTGACGAGAAAGCCGATCGTGGCGACGAGGGCGGCCTGCCCGGCGTCGCGGCCCAGACCCACGGGGAAGATGAGGTTGCCGGCGCCGAAGAAGAGTCCGAAGACGAGCGACCCCAACAGCAGGGTCTGGGTCGGACGCAGGCGGGTGTCCACGGGGCGGCTCCTTCGAGAGGCAGGGGGTGGCGCAGGCGGGGCAAAGCGGTGCGAACGCTACCGACTCCCGGCGCGACGACGAGAACCGGCGGTCGTTTCCGGGGTGGCGACAGTGCCTCTGACCAGCGTCTATAACGCCGAGTTTGGAATCACATTAGGTCGATGGTCTAATGGGACGAGTCGCTGCGGCGTGTGACCCGACCGCGCGCGCGACGCCTGTGACGTCGTCGTCCGAACCACCCCAGTCTACGAACGGATCCGCCATGCCTCGCCGCGCCCTGCCCCTGCTCGCCCTCACGCTGACCGCGTCACTCGGCCTCTCGGCCTGCGGCCTCGCGAACGGCGGCAAGTCCGCGGGTGGCGACCCGAACGCGCCGCTGACGATCATGGCCGACGCCGAGCCGCACTCGACACTGCTCAAGGAGGCCGAGAAGCAGGGCCTGCTGGGCGACGTGAAGATCGAGGTCAAGGAGATCGCCGGCGACGTCGACCCCAACCAGCTCGTGGCCTCCGGAGACGTCGACGCCAACTACTTCCAGCACAAGCCGTACCTCAAGAACTGGAACGCCGAGCACTCCGGCAACCTGCAACTGGTCGATGTCGTGCACATCGAGCCGTTGGGGCTGTACAGCCGCAAGGTGTCGTCGGTCGACAAGACGCCGGCCGGCGCCAATATCGCGATCCCGGCCGACGCCGTGAACCAGGCGCGGGCCCTCTTCCTGCTCGAACAGGCCGGACTGCTCACCCTCGACGTCAAGGCCGACGACGCCAACCTCGACTACGCGCAGGTGACCGAGAAGAACATCACGGCCAACCCCAAGAAGATCACCTTCACCAAGGTCGACCGGCCGCAGCTCGCAGCGACCCTCGACGACCCCAAGGTGAACCTCTCGGTCGTCAACGGCAACTACGCCCTCGAGGCCGGGCTCGTGCCCGACAAGGACGCCCTCGTGCTCGACAAGGTCGAGAACAACCCGTACGCGAACGGCCTGGTCACCCGGCCCGAGCTCGCGAACGACCCGCGGGTGGTCAAGGTCGCGCAGGCCCTGTCGGACCCGAAGATCGCCGCGTTCATCACCGAGCACTACCGCGGCTCGGTGCTGCCGGCCAAGGCCTCCGGCAGCGTTTCGTCCTCACCCACGCCCACGTCGGCGGGCTGATCGTGATCACCCTGGATACGGTCACGAAGACGTACGGCACCGGCGCCCGCGCGGTGACGGCGGTCGACGGGGTGTCGTTCTCGGTCGACTCCGGTGAGATCTTCGGGATCCTCGGGCGCAGCGGCGCGGGCAAGACGACCCTGCTGCGCTGTCTCAATCTGCTCGAACGGCCGACGTCGGGCACGATCACGGTCGACGGGGTGGAGCTGGTCTCCCTCTCCCGCAAGGATCTTCGCGCCGCCCGCAGGCGCATCGGCACGGTGTTCCAACACTTCAACCTCCTGGCCAGCCGCACCGCGGCCGAGAACATCGCCTACGGCCTCGAGGTCGCGGGTGTCCCCACGGCACGGCGGCGGGACCGGGTGGCCGAGTTGCTCGAGCTCGTCGGCCTCGCCGACCGCGCAGGCAACTACCCTTCCCAGCTCTCGGGCGGGCAGCAGCAGCGCGTCGGCATCGCCCGCGCGCTCGCCACCGACCCCTCGGTCCTGCTGTGCGACGAGGCGACGAGCGCCCTGGACCCGGCGACGACCGACCAGATCCTCGACCTCATCCGCGACATCAACGAGCGCACCGGCGTCACCGTCGTCCTCATCACCCACGAGGCCGAGGTCGTGCGTCGGATCTGCGATTCGGCAGCGCTCATGGAGGCGGGCCGGTTCGTCGAATCCGGGCCGCTGCTGCGCCTCGTCGGCGACCCCGACTCGCGACTCGCCGAGATCCTCCTGCCCACCGGCGATCCCGACCTCGCGATTCCCGGGCGCCACCTCACGCTCGCGTTCGCCGACGAGCGCGCGATCGACCCGACGCTCTCGCGTCTCACCCGCGACCTCGGCGTCGAGGTGTCGATCCTCGGCGGCACGCTCGAACGCGTCGCCGGTCACCAGGTGGGGCGTCTGCGGGTCGCCTACACCAGCGACACCGTGTCGGACGACGCGGTGACGGAGTACCTGCGCACGGCCGGAGTGACGGTGAAGGCGGCATGAACCAGACCACATGGATCGAGGCTCTGCCCGAGCTCGCAGAGGCTCTCGGGCAGACGGCGTGGATGACGCTCGGATCGTTCCTCATCACCGTCGCCGTCGGGCTCGGTCTCGGGGTGTGGCTGCGGCTCTCCTCACCCGACGGCCTGCGGCCCAACGCGGGCGTCTACCAGGTGCTCGGCGTCATCGTGAACCTCACGCGCTCACTGCCGTTCCTCATCCTCATGATCGTGCTCATCCCGCTGACCCGACTCATCGCGGGCACGGCCTACGGCCCCACCGCGGCGATCGTGCCGCTCGCCGTCGGGGCCATCCCGTTCTACGCGCGGGTCGTGGAGTCGGCGTTGCGCGAGGTCTCCACCGGCAAGATCGAGGCGGCCCAGTCGATGGGCTCGACGACCGGCCAGATCGTGCGCAAGGTGCTCCTGCCCGAGTCCATGCCCGGCCTCGTCGCGGGCGGCACCCTCACCCTCGTCACCCTCATCGGGTACTCGACGATGGCCGGCGCGATCGGGGGCGGCGGCGTCGGCGACTTCGCGATCCGCTACGGCTACCAGCGCTTCAACACCCCCGTACTGCTCGAGTCGGTCATCGTGCTCATCGTCATCGTCCAGGCCATCCAGATGGTCGGCGACGCCATCGTTCGGTCGATGAATCACAAGCGCTGACACGGGATTCCGATGCGAGGGCAGACCCGTCGTCACACGAGCAGCCCCTGGGATGCCAGCAGAAGTCCCCGCATGCGAGGCGTCGTCCGTGCAGACGAGGGGCCGTGCCCGTGGAATCGAGCGATTGCGCCTGCGAACGACGAGCCCATGACGGATGTCAGGGGTCGGTCGTGACGGCCGGACCAGGGCCTCGGCCCGCTCCCGGCGGAGTGTGGGGTCATGACCACGACGCACCCGGCCGACGAGCCGTCCGCCACCCGACATGATCACCCGGCCATCGAGCTGCGGGGCCTGACCAAGACGTTCGCACCCCCGCGCGGAGCCACCGCCCCCGTCGAGGCCGTGCGCGACGTCGATCTGCGCATCGAGCGTGGTGAGGTCGTCGCCCTGCTCGGTCCGAACGGCGCGGGCAAGACCAGCCTGCTCGACATGGTGCTCGGGTTCACCGCACCCACGTCGGGCAGCGTCTCGGTGCTCGGCCGCCGGCCGGCCGACGTCATCGCCACCGGCGGGATCTCCTCGGTGCTTCAGAGCGGGGGACTGCTGCCGCGGCTCACGGTGGGGGAGACGCTGACGATGGTCGCCGACGTCTTCGGCCGCCACGCCGACGTCCCGTCGGTGGCCCGCCGCGCGGGGATCGAGCAGATCCTCACGCGACGGGTGAGCAAGTGCTCCGGCGGTGAGCAGCAGCGGTTGCGATTCGCGCTCGCGCTGTTGCCCGACCCCGACCTCCTGCTGCTCGACGAGCCGACGACCGGCCTCGACGTCGGCGCACGCCGCGACTTCTGGAGTGCCATCCGCGCGGACGCGAAGCGTGGCCGCACGATCCTCTTCGCCACCCACTACCTCGCCGAGGCCGACGACATCGCCGACCGCATCGTCCTCATGCGCGACGGGGAGATCGTCGCGGACGACACTCCCGGCCGCATCAAGGGCACCGCTCTCGGGCGTCACGTCCGGGCGACCCTGCCCGACTCGAGCGAAGACGAGGCGCTCGCCGTCCTTCGCGGCGTCAACTCGTTCGAGCGGCGCGGTGAGGTCGTACGGCTGCACACCCGCGACTCCGACGCCCTGGCCCGGCACCTGCTCACCGCGACCGCCGCACGAGACGTCGAGGTCACCTCCGACGCCCTCGAGGACGCTTTCCTCACCCTCACCTCGACACCGACCTCGACGACCACCCCGATCACCACCCTGACGAACTCGGAGGCCCGGTCATGACGACCATGCCCGTCACCCACGCCCGCGCGGCTCGCGCCGCCGACGCGCCCGGCAGCGGAGGAGCGCCCCTCGTTCCCCGCCGGTATCTCCGGCTCGAGATCCTGCGGGCGCTGCGCAACCCGTGGACCATCGGGTTCGCGGTCGTCATGCCCGTGGCGATGTACCTGCTGTTCGGCGCGGCACCGGAGTACGGGGAGATCGCGACACCCCGCGGCACGGTCGCGGGCATCGTCATGGCGAACATGGCGCTCTTCGGTGCGATCACGGCGGCCGTCAACGTCGCGGGCAGCGTCGCCGACGAACGCGGCAGCGGTTGGAACCGCCAGTTGCGGCTCACCCCGCTCGTGCCCTGGGTCTACGTCGCGGCCAAGCTGCTCGCCGCCCTGGCCACGGCACTGATCGTCGTCGTCACGGTTTTCGCGGTCGGCCTGGCCACCGGTGCGAAGCTCGTCCTCCCGGCGCTCGTCGGTGCGTTCTGGTTCGCGTGGGTCGCGGGCACCGTGATGTTCGGCGCCTTCGGGTTGGCCGTCGGCTACCTGTTCCGCAACGAGGCGGTGCTCGGTGTCGTCGGCCCCCTGCTCAGCCTGTTCGCGTTCTTCGGCGGCATGTTCATCCCACTGGACGGGATGGGCGACATTCGTCTGCTCGCCCCGTTCACGCCGATGTACGGATTGCGCAGCCTGCTCGAGAGCATGACCTCGGGTGAACCTGTCGAGACCGCCGCGGTGCTCGGCGTGGCCGGCTGGACGGCATTGTTCGTGACGGTGGCGGCGTGGCGGTACCGCTCGGTTGCCGGGCGGGAATGAGGGGGATGGTTACCGTGGTCGACGTGCCCGACCCCGATGCTTCGACCGTGACGGCCACTCCGGCCGCCTCGGCGGCCGTGTCCGACGGGGGACCACCGCCTCGGCGCCGGCGTTCGGATCGAGAGCGGACGTATTTCGCCGCGTTCTTCCTCGTGTTCCTCACGCCGGTGATCGTGTTCTCGTGGAGTCACGGGCCGCTTCGCCGGTGGGGCTCGGTCACCCTCGTCGCCGTGTTCGCCGCCTGGTACGTCGCCGGGCTCCTCGCGGGGGAGCGGCGACCGCCCCAATGGGTGCGCAGCCTGCGGATGCCCGTGTGGTTCGCCGGGATGGTGCTGCTCACTCTCGTGGCCACGTGGCTGCTCGGGCCGAGCGGGTTGATGTTCCTCTTCTTCGTGGCCGCGGCCGGGGGCGGTGCGATCGCCGGACCGGGCGGCCTGGCCGTCGTCCTCGCGGCGGGGCTCACCCACACCGGCGCGGGTCTCGCGCTCGGCATGGAGTGGCCGTGGGCGCTCGGCGTGGGCGGGTGGATCGCTTTCGTCGGGCTGAGCGTGTGGCTGGGTGAACGGAGTTCGCGTGCCCAGCAGGATGCGGTCGACGCCCGGGAACAGCGGGCCGAGCTGGCCGTCGACCTCGAACGGGCCCGGATGGCCCGCGACCTGCACGACATCCTCGGGCACTCCCTCACCGTGGTCGCGGTCAAGGCGCAGCTCGCCGGACGTCTCGTCGACGCCGACCCCGAACGGGCGAAGGCCGAGATCGCCGACGTCGAGCGGCTGGCCCGCGACGCGCTCGCCGACGTGCGCGCCACGGTGCGGTCGTTCCGCGACCTGTCGTTGCCGGCCGAGCTCGCCGGTGCCCGCCGCGCGTTCGAGGCCGCAGAGATCGAGGCCGACGTTCCCGGGGCGGCCGAGCACGTGCGCTCCGACCTGCGCGAGCTGTTCGCGTGGGTCGTGCGCGAAGGCGTGACCAACGTCGTGCGGCACTCCGGCGCGCGGCACGCCTCGGTCGTGCTCGGGGCCGACAGCGTCGAGATCCGCGACGACGGACGCGGTTTCGACGACGCTCACCGGACGGGCTCGGGCCTGCTAGGCCTCGACGAACGAGCACGGCAGGCCGAGGCGACGATGACGATCGACTCCACCCCCGGCCGGGGGACCGTCCTGCGCGTGAGCGCCACGCCCGGCGCGGGGACGCGCGCTGCCACGAGTCGGCGTGAGGGGAGGACGCCATGAGCATCCGGTTGTTGCTCGCCGACGACCAGGCGCTCGTCCGCGGTGCCCTCGCTGCGCTGCTCGGGTTGGAACCGGACATCGACGTCGTCGCCGAGGTGGGACGGGGCGACGAGGTGGTGGCCGCCGCACGCGAGCACCGGCCCGACGTCGCGCTCCTCGACGTCGAGATGCCCGGCCTGGACGGGATCGAGGCCACCGTCGAACTGCGCCGGGCCTGCCCGGCGACGCGGGTGCTCATCGTCACGACGTTCGGGCGCCCCGGCTACGTCCGTCGAGCTCTGGAGGCCGGGGCACAGGGCTTCGTCGTCAAGGACACCCCGGCTCCCGAACTCGCCGAGGCCGTCCGGCGCGTCCACGCCGGGTTGCGCGTCGTCGACCCAGGGCTCGCGGTCGACTCGATGGTGAGCGGCACGTCGCCGTTGACCGGCCGGGAGACCGACGTCCTGCGCGAGGCACATCGCGGAGGCACGGTCGCCGACATCGCCTCCGCGCTTTTCCTCTCCGAGGGCACGGTGCGCAACCACCTGTCGGCGGCCATCGGCAAGACCGGCGCACGCACCCGGGCCGAGGCCGCCGCGATCGCCCGCGACAACGGGTGGCTGTGAGGGTCGGTCGGGAGGCCGGCGTGACGCGAGACGGCGACCCGGCCGCCTGAGAGAGTGGACGGACGGCGTTCGACGAAGGGGCGGCCGATGACAGACCTGGCGGAGCTGCGGGACTACGTGGCCGACGAGACGTTCGGACCCGAGACGGTCGTCACCGGCCCGGTGAGCAGCGTGGAGTTCGAGGAGTGCACGTTCGACGGGGTCGTCCTCGACGAGGCGATCCTGCGACAGTGCCGGTTCACGGCCTGCCGGTTCGCCCACTGCAGTCTCTCGGGTGTGCGGTGGCCCGACACCTCCCTGACCGGGTGCACGTTCGTCGACTGCCGGATCGTCGGAACGTCTTTCTCGCAGCTCGCGCCGAGCGTCGTCATGGAGCCCTCACGCTTCGAGCGCACCCGGCTGCACCTGTGTTCGTTCGTCGGCCGCGACCTCTCGCGGTGGGAGTTCACCGACTGCGCCGTGCTCGAATGCGACGTCGACGACTCCGACCTGCGTCACGCCGTGCTGCGCGACTGCGATCTCGACCGGACGACGTTCCGTGGCTGCGACCTGCGCGAGGCCGACCTCTCGGGCAGCCGCAACCTTGCTCTGGACGTGCGGGAGAACAAGGTCCGCGGGCTCACCGTCGATGCCTCGACCGCGGCGTCGCTGCTCGCGCCCTTGGGGATCCGGTTGGCCTGACCCGAGCTCGGCGGGGCGGCGCCCCCACCCGGAGCCACGCGAGACGCACACGACCGGGGGTGCGGCGGGCCGGGATACTCTCGCACTGCCGCAATCCGAGTCGAGGAGTACCGATGACCGACCGCATCGATCGTGAGGCGCTGTCCGCCGCCCGTGAGTCCGCCCGTCAGCGTTACGAGGAGTTCGCGTCCTCCGGGCTCAAGCTCGACATCACGCGCGGCAAGCCGTGCTCGGCGCAGCTCGACCTCTCCGAGGACATGCTCGTCGCGCTCGAGCCCGGCGACCACATCGCGGAGGAGGGCGACACCCGCAACTACGGCGGCGCGCCGAAGGGCCTCAAGGCGCTGCGCGAGATCTTCGCGCCGCTCGTCGACGTGCCCGTCGACCAGCTCGTCGCCCGCGACAACTCCTCGCTGTCGCTCATGCACTTCTGCCTCGTCAGCAGCTTCTTCCACACCCTGCCCGGCGGTGAGAAGCCCTGGGCCGGTGAGAAGGTGAGGTTCCTCGCGCCCGCGCCCGGCTACGACCGCCACTTCGCGCTGTGCGAGGAACTCGGCATCGAGCTCATTCAGGTGGGCATGACGCCCGAGGGCCCCAACATGGACGAGGTCGAGGCCTTCGTCGCCGCCGACCCGACGATCAAGGGCATCTGGTGCGTGCCCAAGTACAACAACCCGATGGGGATGACCTTCGGTGACGAGGTCGTCGAGCGTCTCGCGAGCATGACCACCGCGGCGCCGGATTTCCGCGTCTACTGGGACAACGCCTACGCCGTCCACGACCTCACGGCCGAACCCGACGAGCTGGCCTCGATCCTCGACGCCTGCGCCCGGGCGGGTAACCCCGACCGTGCGTTCGTCTTCGCCTCGACGTCGAAGGTGACCTTCGCCGGTGGTGGGGTGTCGTTCTTCGGGAGTTCGCTCGCGAACGTCGAGTGGTTCCTCGCCCGTGACGCGATGCGCTCGATCGGGCCCGACAAGGTCAACCAGCTCCGCCACGTGCGGTTCTTCGGCGACAGCGACGGCGTGCGTGCCCACATGCAGAGGCACCGCGAGATCCTCGAGCCCAAGTTCGAGTCCGTCGCCAAGGCGCTCGCCACCGACCTCGGCGCGCTCGGCATCGCCGAGTGGAGCGAGCCCAACGGCGGCTACTTCGTCAGCCTCGACGTCGTGCCCGGCACGGCCAAGCGCGTCGTCCAGCTCGCCAAGGAGGCCGGCGTCGCACTCACCCCCGCCGGCGCGACGTTCCCCGGCGGCGCCGACCTCGCCGACCGCAACATCCGCATCGCCCCGTCCTTCCCGACGACCGAGGAACTCGAGCAGGCTCTCGACGTGCTCACGACCTGCGTCGTTCTCGCCGCGGGGGAGAAGATCCTCGACGAGTGACCGACGGACGCCGTCTCCGACCTGCCCCGCACGGTGGCACCGGCGGAGAGGCGGAAACGGCGGCTGTCTCGGCGTGAAGGGGGCCGGCGTCACAGGCCCTCATGGGGTGGGGTGGACCCTGAAAGACCCCGAGGCGCCGGAGGCATGCCGTCTGGGGGACGATGCCCGTCCCGGCCGCCGTGCAGGCGGCCGTGCTCGGAACTCTGCGTCTGCAACGAGCCGGCGGGGGCGGCGGTCGCCGCCGCGGCGGTGCCGGCCGAGGCGACTCCGATGGCCAGGGCCGCGGCGACCGCCGTCTTGCGCCCCGACCATCGAGGTCGGCTCACCGCGGGTGCGGTCGGGGACTCGACGACGGACACCGGTGGGGTGCGGTGCGCGTTCGCGGGCTCGTGCTCGTGTGATGTGGTCATGACGTGCACGTTCCGCCCGGATTCTGTGCCGGCGCCATGAGCGAGGTGTGCGCCGACTCTGTCTGCCTGGGCGATGCCGGCGAGGCCGTCAGGAGGATGCCTGGCTCTGCGGGTGGTGGTGCCCGAGGCTCATCGGGCCTCGAAAGGCGGCGCACAGTGACGGCATAGCGTGCGGCTCGACGGTGGGCGACATGAACGCAGCCACCACTGTCACTCGCAGATCCCGGATCTCGCCCGGCCTGCTCCGATCCCGCCTCGGTCGGGCGACGACGCCTCCCCGGCCCACGAGCCCGCCGGGCGCCGGCGATGCGACCACGGCCGCGCCGACGACCACGTCACCCGGCGCCGGCAGCCGTCGTCACTTCTCCCGCGGTGAGCTGTTGAGCCTGACCGCTCTGCTGCTCGGCACGCTCGGGTTCTGGCTCTGCGGCCTCACGGCCAACGGCTGGGCGAACTCGTTCTACGCCGCGGCGGCACAGGCCGGGTCGCAGTCGTGGGAGGCGTTCTTCTACGGCTCGTCCGACGCGGCCAACAGCATCACCGTCGACAAGCCACCGGCCTCGCTGTGGCTCATGTCTTTGTCGGTGCGGCTGTTCGGGCTCTCCTCGGCGTCGATCCTCGTGCCGGAGGTGCTGCTCGGGGTGGCGACGGTCGCCGTGCTCCATCTCTCGATCCGCCGCCGGTTCGGTCACGCGGCCGGCCTGCTCGCGGGGCTGACCCTCGCTCTCACGCCCGTCGCCACCCTGATGTTCCGGTTCGACAACCCGGACGCACTGCTCGCTCTGCTCGTCACCGCGGCCTGTGCCGCGACCCTGCGTGCCTGCGAGAGCGTGCGCGCCCGATGGATGATCCTCGCCGGCGTGCTGCTGGGGTTCGCGTTCCTCACCAAGACGTTGCAGGCGTTGCTCGTCCTGCCCGTCCTCGGCCTCGTCTATCTCGTCGTCGCACCCGGCGGCCTCGGCAGCCGCATCAAGAACGGCTCGCTCGGCCTCGTCGCGATGGTCGTCAGCGCCGGCTGGTGGATCCTCGCCGTCGAGCTCATGCCGACCTCCCTGCGGCCGTACATCGGCGGGTCGCAGGACAACTCGTTCCTCTCCCTCACCTTCGGCTACAACGGGCTCGGTCGCCTCACCGGTGACGAGGCCGGCTCGGTCGGCCCCAACATGGGCACCGCGAGCCTCTGGCGGATGTTCTCCAGCAACGTGGGCGGCCAGATCTCGTGGCTCATCCCGAGCGCCCTCGTCTTCCTCGTCGCCGGCCTGTGGCTGACCCGTCGAGCACCCCGTGGCGACCTCCGCCGTGCGGCCTACCTCGTGTGGGGCGGCGGCCTCGTCGTCACCGGGCTCGTGTTCTCGCTCATGGAGGGGATCTTCCACGAGTACTACACGGTCGCGCTCGCGCCGTTCGTCGCGGCACTCGTCGGCATCGGCGCGGCCCAGGCCGTGGCGCGCCTGCGGGCCGCGGAGTCACGGCGTGTGCCCGCCCTGACGCTCGCCGCCGCGACCGCCGTCGCCTCGGTATGGAGCTTCGTGCTCCTCACGCGGGTCGGCGACGTCTACGGTCCGCTGCGGTATGCCGTCCTCGTGGCGGGCCTGGCCGCGACGCTGCTGCTCCTCGTCGCGGGACGCCTCCACGCCCGCGCGGTTCCGGTCGTCCTCGCCGCGGCGTTGTTCGCGGGGCTCTCCGGGCCCGCGGCATTCAGCATCTCGACCGTGTCGAAGGCTGCCAGCGGCTCGATCGTCACCGCCGGGCCCGACACCGGAACCGGCCCCGGCGGGATGGGTGGCCCCGGCGGTCCGCCCGGCGTCCGGCAGAGCTCGGATGGCGCATCGTCCGCGGCCACCGTCGCGGGCGGGCCGGGAACGACGCAGGGAACCCGCGCCGGCATGAACGGCCTGCTCGACGCCTCCGCGCCGAACGCCGAGGTCGTCGCCGCCCTGCAGACCGACGCCGAGGCCTACACCTGGGCGGCCGCGGCCGTCGGGTCGCAGAACGCCGCGGGGCTGCAGCTCGGCTCCGGCGAGCCGGTCATGGCCGTCGGCGGGTTCAACGGCTCCGACCCGTCGCCGACCCTCGAGCAGTTCCAGCAGTACGTCGCCGACGGTCGGATCCACTACTTCCTCGCCAGTGACGGGTTCGGTGGCGGGCCGGGAGGCAACGGCGGCTCCACGGCCTCGTCCGAGATCGCCGCGTGGGTCGAGCAGAACTTCACGGAGGTCACCTTCGACGGCACCACGTTCTACGACCTCAGCCGCCCGGCCACGACGACCACCGCCACCTCGACGGCTGCGACGACGAACACGGCCACCTCGACGACCCCGCAGAAGGACTGACATGAACACCGCGATCCGACCCGTCATCGACGTCGTCGTCCCCGTCCACGACGAGGAGGCCACTCTCGACGCCTGCGTCCGCAGACTGCACGACCACCTGTCGACCTACATCCCCTACCCGTTCCGGATCACGATCGCCGACAACGCGAGCACCGACCTCACGCCGGCCGTCGCCGCCGATCTGGCGGCGCGGTTTCCCGACGTCAGGTACCTGCGGCTGGAGCAGAAGGGCCGAGGCCGAGCCTTGAAGAGAGCGTGGCTGGGCTCCGACGCCGACGTTCTGGCGTACATGGACGTCGACCTGTCGACCGACCTCGACGCCTTCTTCCCGCTCGTTGCACCGCTGCTCTCCGGCCACTCCGACCTCGCGATCGGCAGCAGGCTCGCCCGCGGTTCCCGAGTCGTTCGCGGCCCGAAGCGCGAGTTCGTCTCCCGCTCCTACAACCTCCTGCTGCGCGGCGGCATGGGCGCCACGTTCACCGACGCGCAGTGCGGGTTCAAGGCCATCCGCGCCGACGTCGCGACCGAGCTCCTGCCGCTGGTCGAGGACGACGCGTGGTTCTTCGACACGGAGATGCTCGTCCTGGCCCAACGCAGCGGGCTGCGCATCCACGAGGTGCCCGTCGACTGGCTCGACGATCCCGACAGCCGCGTCGACGTGGTCGCCACCGCCCGGGCGGACCTCGCGGGGATGGCACGCGTGCGGCGCGCCCTCGGTCGCGGCCAGGTGCCGGTCGGCGCCGTCGCCCGGCACCTGGGCCGCGGCGGACTCGGCTCGAACCCGGTCGGCCGGATCGGTCGATTCGCGGGGGTCGGCGTTCTGAGCACCCTCGTCCACCTCGGGCTGTTCGCACTGCTCGGTCTGGTCGGGGTCGGCGCGCAGCTCGCGAACGTCCTCGGCCTGCTCGCCGGGACGATGGTCAACACCGCCGCGAACCGCCGCTGGACCTTCGGCGTGCGGGGCCGGGAGCAGGCCGTCGCCCATCAGATGCAGGGCCTTGCGATCCTCGGGCTCACGTGGCTGACCAGCGCGGGCGCCCTGTGGGTCACGGCCGTCCTCGTCCCCGGCGCCCCCACCCTGGTGCAGACGGTCGCCGTCGGTGCGGCGAACGTCGTCGCGACGATCGTCAAGTACGGGGTCTTCCGCCACACGATGACACCGGCCGACGGGTTCTTCGCGACCGCGGACGACGACTCACTCTGCCCGGTGTGGACGCTCGCGTCCTCGACGGCCACCCCGGCGCGTCGCCCCGACGTGATCACACGATCGTGATCGGCCCGGTGGGTGGGGCGCCGCCGTAGATGCGGACGGCCTGGTCGGCGAGCTCGAGACCGGCGCCGGCGAAGACGTTGAAGGCGGAGTCGGCGCCCTGCTCGAGACACTCGTCGACGCCGTCCTCGAACCGGGCGGCGGTGACGACGATGCCCTCGAATCCCGTGCTCCGCAGGGCGCGGACGATGTCGGCGTTGTGGGAGGGCAGCGCGACGACGACCATGCGCACGTCGTGGTGGCCGTCCATGCGCACGAAGAACTCCTCGTCGCTTGCATCGCCCTCGACCACCCGAAAACCCTTGCCGGTCAACCGGTCCACCCGCGCCTGGTCGCTGTCGACGCCCGCGACACTCATCCCGTAGGTCTGGGTGAGCTGGGTGTAGGCGGAGCGACCCACCCGGCCGAGCCCGACGACGAGTGCCTCGGCGCCGCTGACGTCGGCGGGCCGGTCCTCGGGGTGCAGTGTGGTCGGATCCTGGTGTGGCATCCGCCCGGCGAGCCGTTCGACGATCGGCTGCCCCACACCGTTGATCAGGGCCGAGACCACGAACCCGAGCGAGAGCGCGAGCGAGAGGATGACGAGCCAGTCGCGCGACAGCAACCCGGAGTCGGCCCCGACGTCGGCGATGATGAGCCCGAACTCCGAGAACTGCATGAGAGCGAACGCCACGAGCCAGCCGGTGCGGTGACGCACCCGCATGAGCCGCAGCACGAGCACGTACGACAGCGCTCGAAGCGGCAACAGCGCGAGGAGCGTGACGGCGATGCCCACCTGCGCGAGCGTCGGCAGGCCGCCGAACATGCCGATCGAGAGGAAGAACCCGACGAGCAGCAGCTCCTTGACGTGAAACAGCGCTCGCGACAGTTCCGCGGCCGAGGGGTGCGAGGCGAGCATGATCCCGATGACGAGGGCCCCGAGATCTCCTTTGAGGCCGACGATCTCGAACAACAGGTACCCGGGGACGAGGGCCATGAGGATGCCGAACAGCGACTGCATCTCACCGTGCCCCAGACGCCCCCACACGGCCTTGAACCCCCGGACCGCGGGCCACAACAGCACGAGCGCGAACGCCCAGGGGCTCGGCAGGTGTCCGGTGCTGGCGGTCAGGAACACGACCGCGACGATGTCCTGCACGACGAGAACACCGACGGCGATGCGGCCGTAGAACGCCTGAGCGTCGCTGCGTTCCTCGAGCAGCTTGATGACGAACACCGTGCTCGAGAACGCCAGCCCCAGGGCGACGGCGGCCAGTGCTCCGGTGTTCTCGCCCCGCAGCAGCGAGAAGCCGGCGAGACCGAGCACGACGAGCAGCCCCGTACCCGCCACGACGTTGACGACGAGCGTGACGCCCGTCGTCAGCCACACCTCTTTGGCGAGCAGGGTGCGGACGTCGAGCTTGAGCCCGATCGCGAACAGCAGCAGGGTGACGCCGAGGTCGGCGAGGATCTCGACCTGCGGCACCTGGATGTGCCCGAGCCCGTTGAGCACGAACCCGGCCGCGAGAAAGCCGACCAGCGGCGGGAGGCGGAGCAACGACGCCGCGAAACCCAGCACGAACGTCACGGCGAGAATCGTTGCGGCGACCTCCACGAGGACTCCTTCGGGGTCGACGGATCACGGCGACGGGCAATGCCGGGACGCAGGTCAGGCTACCGGGACGAAGGACGTGTCAACCAGATGCAGCGCCGACGCTGCAGACACCTATCGACGACGAGGCCCGCCCGGACACTGCGCCTCGGGCGGGCCTGGGAGCGGGTCGAGAACTCAGTCGTCCACGGCGTCGCGCCCGCGGCGAACGACCTTGGGGTCGGCCGGGAAGACGACCTCGGTGTCCTTGCCCTCGTAGTCGAACTGATTGAGGAAGAAGCGCATCGCGTTGATGCGGGCCCGCTTCTTGTCGTTGCTCTTGATCGTCGTCCACGGAGCGATGTCGGTGTCGGTGCGCCGGAACATCTCCTCCTTGGCCTCGGTGTACGCGTCCCAGCGGTCGAGTGACTCGAGGTCCATGGGGGAGAGCTTCCACTGCCGCACGGGGTCGATCTGACGGATCGCGAACCGGGTGCGCTGCTCGTGCGTGGTCACCGAGAACCAGAACTTGGTCAGCGAGATCCCCGCGTCGATGAGCATCTTCTCGAACACCGGCGCCTGGTCCATGAACAGTTCGTACTCGGCGTCGGTGCAGAAACCCATGACGCGCTCGACGCCGGCGCGGTTGTACCAGGACCGGTCGAACAGCGTCATGTCACCGGCGGTGGGCAGATGCGAGACGTACCGCTGGAAGTACCACTCCCCGCGTTCCTTCTCCGAGGGTTTGGTGAGGGCGACGACGTGCGCCGCGCGCGGGTTGAGGTGCTCGGTGAACCGCTTGATCGTGCCTCCCTTGCCGGCGGCGTCGCGGCCCTCGAAGAGGATGACGTGCCGGCCACCGACGTCCTGGGTCCAGTACTGGAACTTGAGCAGCTCGATCTGCAGCAGGTACTTCTCGGTGTCGTACTGCT
The DNA here is from genome assembly GCF_000826525.2 of Mobilicoccus massiliensis. Lineage (GTDB taxonomy): Bacteria > Actinomycetota > Actinomycetes > Actinomycetales > Dermatophilaceae > Mobilicoccus > Mobilicoccus massiliensis. Next base: position 68,524 of record NZ_LN651322.1, read on the forward strand.
CGCGTGTCATGCGCTCTTCGTAGGGGTAGCTCTCGCGCCACGTGTCCACGGCCCGGCCACCGGGATCGATGAGGTCGGGGTCGGAGCCGTGATGGTCGCTGCGCACGGTGTACCCCTCGGTGCGGAGCTGGTCGATGTGTTCGCGCAGGCCCATCTGCATCGCATGCCGTCCTTCCTGGGCGGGCCCGCGTGGGCGCGGGCGTGTCGGGTCTGTGGCAACGCGGACATCCTTGGGCCGCCGGGTGAACCCGCACCGACGCCGGGATGAACCGCGGCTTGCAGGCGGCGGGCGCCGGGACGCCCGCACCGATGATGGCCATGCCATCACATCCGACAGCGGCACGGGACCCATCGCGCCGCCCGATCGTCGGGCCTGGCGCCATCTGCTGCGCGAGACGCGACGCGGATCCGGACGGGCGCACGAGGTGCGGGTGCGGCTACGGTGAGGCCGTCATGACCGAGAACCTCACTGCCCCCCGACGCGTCGTCTTCGTGCACGCCCACCCCGACGACGAGACCCTCGCCACCGGTGTGAGCATCGCCCATCACGTACTCGCCGGTGACGACGTCACCGTGCTCACGTGCACCCTCGGCGACGAGGGGGAGATCATCCCGCCCGACCTCGCGCACCTCGCCGCCGACGCCGAAGACCGGCTCGGGGCGTATCGCCGGGGAGAGCTGTGGGCCGCGCTGTACCGCCTCGGGGCTCGTGGAGTGCTGCTCGCCGACGAGGAGACCGAGCTGCCCGGCGAAGGGCCCGGGTTCTTCCGAGACTCCGGCATGGCGGGCACGGAGGCCAACCGCCGTGAGGGTGCGCTGGCGCACGTCGAACTCGAGGAGATCGTCACCCGACTCACCGCCGCACTCGAGGCGCTCGAGCCCGACATCGTCGTCACCTACGACGAGACCGGCGGCTACGGCCACCCCGACCACGTGCGGGTCCACGAGGCGACCGTCGCCGCGACCGGCCGACTCTCGCGCACCCCGGCGCTGTACGAGGTGGTGACGCCGCGCTCGTGGATCTCCCGTGACCGGCAGTGGGTGCTCGACCATGTCGATCCCGCCCGGTTCACCACCGCAGGCGGAGGTCGCTACCAGCTCCCGACGATCGAGGACGAGCACATCCCCTCCGCCGTCGACGACGCCACCGTCACCCACGTCGTCGAGGGGAGTCCGACCGCACTGGCCCTGCGCGACGCCGCCCTGCGTGAGCACCGCACGCAGGTCGTCGTCCACGACGGCTGGTTCGCGCTGAGCAACGACATCGCGACCCGCCTGCCGCGGGCGGAGGCGTTCATCCGGCTCGACCCCCACACCGGGCGCCGCCTGCCAGGGGCGGGGGAGCCCCGGCCGTTGGAGAGCGCGGCCGAGAGCCCGCTCGGGCGGAGCTCCGACGAGCGTCCGGAGGCCGGAGCGTGAGCGACCTGGGGCAGCGCAACGCACCGAACGGAGACGACCTGCGCGCGGTGATGACGAACTTCGCCGCGGGCGTGGCCGTCGCCACCACCCGGCTCGGCGAGGTCGACCACGCGATCACGGTCAACTCGTTCACGTCGGTCTCCCTCGACCCGCCGCTCGTGCTGCTCTGCGTGGGGCGTGCGTCGCGGTTCGTCGAACCCGTTCGGCTGAGCGGCAACTGGGGGATCAGCATCCTCGCCGCCGACGCCGGTCCGCTCGCCCGCCGGCTCGCGACGCGTGGCGGGCCGCCTGCGCCCGTGCTTCAGGGGATTCCGCACCACCGCGGCGTCACCGGTGTCGCGTTGCTCGACGAGGCGCTCGCCACCCTCGAATGCACGACCACCGCCATCCATCCCGGGGGAGACCACGACATCATCGTCGGCGCGGTGGTGTCGACGTCCGTCGGGCCGGCCTCCGGCGCGAACGTCCCCGCGCCGGGGACGATCGATGACCGAGGGCCGCTCGTGAGCTTTCGCGGAGCCTTCGGCACCACCACCTGACCCGCGGGGTGGCCCACGGACGAGAACAGCCCTTCGGGACCCGGCCGCGTCGCCGCCGCCGAAGGCCTCGTTGCATACTGGGCCCCTCAGCACGATCCACCGCATCCACGAGAAGGAACGCCTCCATGACGTACGTGATCGCCCAGCCCTGCGTCGACCTCAAGGACAAGGCGTGTGTCGAGGAGTGTCCGGTCGACTGCATCTACGAGGGCGAGCGCTCGCTCTACATCCACCCCGACGAGTGCGTCGACTGCGGTGCCTGTGAGCCGGTCTGCCCCGTCGAGGCCATCTACTACGAGGACGACGTGCCCACCGAGTGGGCCGACTACTACAAGGCCAACGTCGAGTTCTTCGACGACCTCGGCAGCCCCGGCGGCGCCGCCAAGTTGGGCCTCATCAACAAGGACCACCCGATCATCGCCGCCCTGCCGCCGCAGAGCCACGACGAGTGAGCCTCGCCCTTCCCGACTTTCCCTGGGATACGCTCGCCGGCGCCAAGGCCCGCGCCGGTGAGCACCCCGGGGGCATCGTCGACCTCTCGGTCGGCACCCCCGTCGACCCGACGCCGCAGGTGATCCGCGACGCGCTCGCGCAGGCCTCCGACGCGCACGGCTACCCGCAGACGTGGGGAACTCCCGACCTGCGTGAGGCCGCGGCCGCCTGGTTCGCCCGTCGGCGCGGGGTCGAGGGTGTCGACCCCGATTCGGTACTGCCGACCATCGGCAGCAAAGAGCTCGTCGCGTGGCTGCCGACCCTGCTCGGCCTGCGCGGCCGTAGTGTCGCGTTCCCGGCGATCGCGTATCCGACCTACGACGTGGGCGCCCGGCTGGCCGGGGCCACCCCGGTGCCGTTCGAAGGACTCACCGAGCTCGGACCGGCGACGGGCGCGTCGGCACCCGCGCTGATCTGGGTCAACAGCCCGAGCAACCCCACGGGCAAGGTGCTCGGGGTCGCGCACCTGCGCAAGATCGTCGACTGGGCTCGCGACCGCGGCGCGGTCGTCGTCAGCGACGAGTGCTACGCCGAGATCGACTGGCGCGACGAGGCCGAACGTCTCGACCAGGCCGGCGGATCCGGGTTCACCGGAGTGCCGAGCCTGCTCGACCCGCGGGTCTGCGACGGCGACCACACCGGGCTCCTCGCCTGCTACTCGCTGTCCAAGCAGAGCAACGTCGCCGGCTACCGCGCGGCGTTCGTCGCGGGTGACACCGAGCTCGTCGGGCAGATTCTCGAGGTCCGCAAGCACGCCGGGATGATGATGCCCTGGCCGGTGCAGCGGGCGATGCTCGCCGGCCTCGGTGACGACGCCCACGTCGAGGCACAGCTCGAGCTGTATCGACGACGTCGCGAGACGCTTCTCCCGGCGATCGAGGCGGCCGGTGGCCGCGTCGACGGCTCGCGCGCCGGCCTCTACCTGTGGACGACCTTCGGCGCCGACGCGCGCGCCACCGTCGACGCCCTCGCCGAACGCGGCATCCTCGTGGCCCCGGGCAGCTTCTACGGCACCCGCAGCGGCGAGCACGTGCGCATCGCGATCACCGCACCCGACGAGCGCATCGAGGCGGCCGCACAGCGCCTCGCGGAGGCGCCCCTGAGCGTGTGACGCCCGTCAGCGCCGCCGCAGCGACACGGTCAGCGTCGTCGGTCCGGCATCGTCGGTCGGCGACCAGCGCATCGCGCCCGGTCCGTCGCTTCGCGTCCACGTGCGGTCGCCGACCGTGACGCGCGTGGCGCCCGTGCGCGCGGCGTGGGCCACGCTCCAGTGGGCCGCGGCCCAGGCCAATTCGGTCGAACTGAGCACGCCCGTGACATCACGTCCCGAGACTGCAGGCGAGATGCCGAACTCGGCCTTCATCTCGGCCGCGGTCTCCTCCGCCGATCCCGAACGTCCGGCGTCGTTCAGGCGGCAGACGACCGCCGCCGGCACCTGGCCGGTGAAGACCTGCATGAGCAGGTCGGCCCGCTCCTCGTGACGGGCGTAGGCGTCGGGAAACCCGCTGCGCTGCACGTCCTGGGCGACCTCGGTGAGCGGCCGGTCGAGGTATCCCCGCACCTTGACGAGGTGGTCGTAGAACTTCTCGGTGGCGTACACCGGGTCCTGGAGTTGCGCCGGCGTACCCCAGCCCTGACTCGGCCGCTGCTGGAACAATCCGAGGGAGTCACGATCACCGTGGTCGAGATTGCGCAGCTTGGACTCCTGCATGGCCGTGGCCAGGGCGATCGTCACGGCCCGATGCGGCAGCTTGCGTCGCATGCCGATCGCGGTGATCGTCGCCGCGTTCTGCGCCTGCTCGGGCTCGTAGGAGAACGTCTGCCCGCCAACGGTGATGCGGCAGGCCTGCGGCCCCACGCCCGGAACGATGTGGTTCACCACCGCATACCCCCCGACGACGAAGAGGACGACGAGGACGATCGTCGGGATCACCCACGGCCGACGCCGTCGCCGGCGCCGGTCGACTCGCGTTCGGCTAGTTGGCATGCAGCTCGGAGTTGAGGGTGATGCCGTGGCCGTCGCGCGGGCGGGCCTCCACCGCGCCGCTGACCGAGTTGCGGATGAAGAGCAGCCCCGACTGTCCCGACAGTTCGCGGGCCTTGACCACTCGCCCGTCGGGCAGGGTGACCTTGGTGCCCGCGGTGAGGTAGAGACCGGCTTCGACGACGCAGTCGTCGCCCAGGGCGATGCCGAGACCTGACTCGGCACCGAGGAGGCAGCGCTTGCCGATGCGCACGCGCTCGGTGCCGCCACCGGAGAGCGTGCCCATGGTCGAGGCGCCACCACCGACATCGGAGCCGTCGTCGACGACGACCCCCTGGCTGATGCGGCCCTCGATCATCGAGTGACCGAGCGTGCCCGCGTTGAAGTTGACGAACCCCTCGTGCATCACGGTGGTGCCCTCGGCGAGGTGAGCCCCGAGACGCACCCGGTCGGCGTCGCCGATGCGCACGCCCGAGGGCACGACGTAGTCGGTCATGCGGGGGAACTTGTCGACGCCGAAGACCTGCACCGGGCCGGCGGCCCGCAGCCGCGCCCGGGTCGTCTCGAAGCCGTCGACGGCGCACGGGCCGTAGTTGGTCCACACGACGTTGGACAGGGTGCCGAACAGCCCGTCGAGGTTGATCGAGTTGGGCTCGACGAGGCGGTGGGAGAGCAGGTGCAGACGCAGATAGGCGTCGGGGGCCGAGGAAGGGGCCGCGTCGAGGTCGACGTTGACGAGACGCACCGAGAGCGTGACGTTGCGCTGCGAATCCACTCCGGCCAGCGCCTCGAGCTCCGCCGGCGCTGCATCGGAGGCGCCCTCCGGCGCATCGCCGAGTCGCGGCTGCGGGAACCAGGCGTCGAGCACCGTCGCCTCGGTGCTCGTTCCCGTCGTGGTCACCAGTGCCCAGCCCCAAGCCGCTCGCGAAGTCATGCGGCCACGATAACGGGCGGCACCGACGAGCCTCGTGACCCTGCGACCCGGCCGCCGCGCGTCGGCGGGCTAGCGTGAGTCCATGACCGACGCGCTCGACCTCTCCGCCCACGTCGCCGATCTCACCGCCGCGCTCTGTGACGTCGAGTCCGTGAGCGGTGACGAGGCGCGCCTCGCCGATCTCGTCGAGGACGCGCTGAGGAGGCAGGAGCGTCTCGACGTCCTCCGGGACGGCAACACGGTCGTCGCCCGCACCCACCTCGGCCGTGGCGAGCGGGTGCTGCTCGCGGGGCATCTCGACACCGTGCCGCTCACCGATCCGCCCAACCTGCCCACGCAGCGGCGCCGAGGCGAAGACGGCGAGGAGTTGTGGGGGCGGGGCACCGTCGACATGAAGGGTGGTGTCGCGGTGCAACTGCGGCTCGCCCACCTGCTGGAGTCGCCCAACCGCGACATCACCTTCGTCTTCTACGACTGTGAGGAGATCGAGGCCGAGCGCAACAGCCTCACCCGCCTCGCCGCCACCCGGCCCGACCTGCTCGAGGCCGACTTCGCCGTGCTCCTCGAGCCCACCCGGGCCCTCGTCGAGGGCGGGTGCAAGGGCACGATGCGGGCCGAGATCCGCACCCGCGGCGTCGCCGCCCACTCCGGACGTCCCTGGATGGGGGAGAACGCGATCCACGCCGCCGCGCCCATCCTCGCGACCCTCGCCGACTACGAGGCGCGAGAGGTCGACGTCGACGGGCTCCTGTTCCGTGAGGGGATGTCGGCCGTCGGCATCGAGAGCGGACTCGCCGGCAACGTCGTCCCCGACGCGTGCACCGTGACCGTCAACTACCGGTTCGCCCCCGACCTCGACGAGGCCGCCGCCGAGGCCCACCTGCGCGAACTGTTCGACGGGTTCGAGCTGACGATCACCGACAGCGCCGGCGGCGCCCGCCCCGGGCTCGACCGGCCCGCCGCGCAGGCCTTCGTCGACGCGATCGGAGGCGAGGTCTCGGCCAAACAGGGATGGACCGACGTCGCCCGCTTCTCCGCTCTCGGCGTCCCCGCCGTCAACTTCGGCCCCGGCGACCCCCTGCTCGCCCACAAGGACGACGAGGCCTGCCCCGTCGACCAACTCCAGGCCGCCGAGGACGCGCTCCTGCGCTGGTTGTCGTCGGATTCCTGAGGGCAGGCGACCGGTAGCCGAGCCCCGGACCCGATAGGCGCGGGCTATCGGTCACATGTCCAGAAATCATCGACACTGACTTCAAAGATGCGGCGTTTCGATATAGAGTGCTTATCGAGCGGGCAACCTCACCGCCCCAGCTCGACCAAGCTCACCGACACGACACGAGGAGCGCAACGCATGTCCCTGATGAACACCGAGATCCTCCCCTTCTCCACCACCGCCTTCAAGAGCGGCGAGTTCGTCGACGTCTCCGACGCCGACGTCCGCGGCAAGTGGGCCATCTTCTTCTTCTACCCCGCCGACTTCACGTTCGTCTGCCCCACCGAACTCGGCGACCTCGCCGACCACTACGACGAACTCAAGAAGATGGACGTCGAGGTCTTCTCCGTCTCCACCGACACCCACTTCGTCCACAAGGCCTGGCACGACGCCTCCGAGACCATCGGCAAGATCGACTACTACATGCTCGGCGACGCCTCCGGAGTCATCACCAACAACTTCCAGAACATGCGCCCCGGCGCCGGCCTCGCCGACCGCGCCACCTTCCTCGTCGACCCCGACGGCATCATCCAGTACATCGAGAGCACCGCCGAAGGCATCGGCCGCTCCGCCTCCGAACTCATGCGCAAGGTCAAGGCCGCTCAGTACGTGCGCACCCACCCGGGCGAGGTCTGCCCCGCCAAGTGGGAAGAGGGCGAAGGCACCCTCACCCCCGGACTGGACCTGGTGGGCAAGATCTGATCACTCCGCTTCGCGGAGCCGCACGCTCCGCTTCGCGGAGCCGGGACGCTGGGCGTCCCGGGTGGACCGCGCTTCGCGCGGGCGTTTGATTGACCACCAGCAGGCGACTTCGTCGCGCTGGTGGTGCTGTTCGGGGTTTCGTGGCTTCGCGACGAAACCCCGAACAGCGGCCCCGGGTCCCTCTCCCTGCGCTTCGGCTTCACGCGGTGCGGCCGAACGGTTTGCTCTCGGATGACGTTGGCCGCGGAGGTTCCGGCGGACCGTTCGTCGCTCGACACCATCCAGTAGTGCTCAGCCCGCGCGAGTCCCCGCAGCGGCGAAATCTTCTCTTGCGACGTGTCGCGCCTCGCGGGCGCGAGGAAAGGAACGCTCATGCTCGACACCAACCTCTCGGCCCAGCTCAAGACCTACCTCGAGATGGTGCGCGAACCCCTCGAACTCGTCGCCACCCTCGACGACGGGCCCAAGTCCCGTGAGATGCGCGAACTCCTCGACGACATCGCCGCACAGTCCGACAAGATCACCATCCGCGACGACGGCACCGACCCCCGCGCCCCCTCCTTCGGCATCGCCCGCGCCGGCGAACAGCCCCGCGTCGTCTTCGCCGGACTTCCCCTCGGCCACGAGTTCACCTCCCTCGTCCTCGCACTCCTGCACGTCGGCGGCCACGCCCCCAAGGAGGACGACGACGTGCTCGAGGCCATCAAGGCCATCGACACCGAGCACCACTTCGTCACCTACATGTCGTTGAGCTGCCAGAACTGCCCCACGGTCGTCCAGGCCCTCAACACCATGGCCGCGCTCAACCCCCACATCACCCACACCGCCGTCGAAGGCTCCCTCTTCCAGGACGAGGTCAACGAGAAGAACGTCCTCGCCGTCCCCACGATCTACCTCGACGGCGAACTCTTCGACCAGGGCCGCATGGACGCCCGCGAGATCGTCGGCCGCATCGACACCGGCGCCTCCGCACGCGACGCCGAACGTCTCGACGGCATGGACCCCTTCGACGTCCTCGTCGTGGGCGGCGGCCCCGCCGGCGCCTCCGCCTCCATCTACGCCGCCCGCAAGGGATTCCGCACCGGCGTCGTCACCGAACGCTTCGGCGGCCAGGTCCTCGACACCATGTCCATCGAGAACCTCATCTCCGTCACCCACACCGACGGCCCCACCCTCGCCGCCAACCTCGAGAACCACGTCGACGACTACGACATCGACGTCATCAAGGGCCAGAGCGCCACCGAACTGCGCCCCGCCCAAGGAGACGGCCTCCACGAGGTGACCTTCGCGAGCGGAGCCACGCTCAGCGCCAAGAGCATCGTGCTCGCCACCGGCGCCCGCTGGCGCACCATGGGCATCCCCGGCGAGACCGAATACCGCAACAAGGGCGTCACCTTCTGCCCCCACTGCGACGGCCCCCTGTTCAAGGGCAAGCGCGTCGCCGTGATCGGCGGCGGCAACTCCGGCATCGAGGCCGCGATCGACCTCGCGGGCATCGTCGGCCACGTCACCGTCATCGAGTTCCTCGACGAGATGCGCGCCGACGACGTGCTCCAGCGCAAACTGCGCAGCCTCGACAACGTCGACATCATCCTCTCGGCCAAGACCACCGAGATCCTCGGCGACGGCAACCAGGTCACCGGCCTCACCTACGAGGACCGCGCGACCGAAGAGACCAAGAAGCTCGACCTCGAAGGCGTCTTCATCCAGATCGGTCTGCTGCCCAACACCGAATGGTTGCGCGGCGTCATCGACCTCAACGATCGCGGCGAGATCGTCATCGACGAGGCCGGTCACACCAACGTCGCCGGCATCCTCGCCGGCGGCGACGCGACGACCACGCCCTACAAGCAGATCGTCGTCGCCCTCGGCGCCGGATCCACCGCAGCCCTCTCGGCGTTCGACCACCTCATCCGCACGAGTGCCCCTGCGTGAACGCCCCTGAGAAACGCCGCAACGCCGCCGGCCGGCGTGAGGCCCCGACGATGAAGAGGCCACGACATGAACCTGCGTGACCTCGAGTACCTCGTCGCCCTGCACGAGCAGCGGCATTTCGGTCGGGCGGCCGCCGCGTGTTTCGTCAGCCAGCCCACCCTCTCGACGCAGATCAAGAAGCTCGAGACCGAACTCGGGGCCCCGCTCATCGAGCGGGGCTCCCGCGGTGTGCTGTTCACGCTGGCCGGGGAACAGGTCGTCGCCCGCGCCAAGGGCGTGCTGTCCGGCGCCGAGGAGATCCGAGCCATCGCCCGGTACGCCACCGATCCGCGGTCGGGAACCCTACGACTCGGTGTCTTCCCGACCCTCGCGCCGTACCTGTTGCCGCACGTCGTGCCACGAATCGGCCGGGAGCTGCCCGACCTGCGGCTACTCCTGGTCGAGGAGAAGACCCCGGACCTCGTCGACATGCTGCACGCCGGCAGCATCGACGCCGCCGTGCTCGCCATGCCCGTCGACGAGGCTTTCGACCACCTGCCCCTGTTCCGAGAGGACTTCGTGCTCGCGGTGCCGAGCACCCACGCCCTCGCGGGCTCCACCGACCCGGTGACCACCGCGGCACTGGGCGGGCAGAACGTCCTGCTCCTCACCGACGGCCACTGCCTGCGCGACCAGGCACTCGAGGTCTGCGCGCTCGCCGGCGCCGCGGAACGTGACGGCTTTCGTGCGACGAGCCTGGAGACCCTGCGCCACATGGTGGCCGCCGGCGGTGGCATCACGCTGCTGCCGCAACTCTCGGTCGTCGCGCCCGTCGCCGAGTACGAGGGCGTCGCGTTGCGGCCCTTCGCGCCGCCCGCGCCCTACCGCGACATCGCGCTCGTCTTCCGCCGCGGAGGGGTGCACGGCGGGCTCATGGAGGAACTCGCCGACATCCTGCGGGGAGTCTGCGAGCAGGGGCCCCTCCCGCTGGGCACCTGACGCGACGGCGGTGCCCGACGGCCCGGGAACGGGCGGATGAATGCCCGGCGACGCTTGCGCGCGGGAATCCCGCTGCGTTTCCGCGCAGGTGGGGCGTCCTCTAACCTCGTTGGATGAACGCCTACCAGCGAGGACCCGTGACGCTTCGGGGGCACCACGTCCCCACGACGACGACGGATCAGCGCCTCCTCGACAACGCGGGCAGTGCCGACTGGCTGCACACCGACCCCTGGCGCATCATGCGGATCCAGGCGGAGTTCGTCGAGGGCTTCGGCGCCATGGCCGAGATCGGCCCCGCCGTCAGCGTCTTCGGCTCGGCCCGCACCCGCCCCGACCATCCGATGTACGAGTTGGGTGAGCAGGTGGGCGAGGCGCTCGTCGAGGCGGGCTACGCGGTCATCACCGGTGGCGGCCCGGGCGCGATGGAGGCCGTCAACCGGGGAGCCGACCGGGCAGGGGGCACCTCGATCGGCCTCGGTGTCGAGCTTCCCTTCGAGCAGGGGCTCAACCAGTACGTGCACGTCGGCGTCAACTTTCGGTACTTCTTCATCCGCAAGACGATGTTCGTCAAGTACGCCGAGGGATTCATCGTGCTGCCGGGCGGGTTCGGCACGTTCGACGAACTCTTCGAGGCGCTGACCCTCGTGCAGACCAAGAAGGTCACGTCGTTCCCCATCGTGCTCATGGGCGCGACGTACTGGCAGGGGCTGCTCGCCTGGCTGCGCGACGTCGCGGTTGCCGAGGGCACCATCCGCGCCGCCGACGTCGACATGATCCACCTCACCGACGACCCGCGCGAGGCGGCCCGCATCATCCGCACCGCGCGCGACGAACGACGGGCCCGTCGCCCGGAGTGAGGCGCGGCTTCGCCGCTGGTGCTTCGCCCGAGGACCGCGGGTCTCTGCCGCAACGGTCCCGGCATGACACCATCGTCGGGTGACCGTCTTCATCGCCGTCGCCGTGCTCGTCGTCATCGGCCTGGCCGTCGCCCTGTGCCTCGGCGGCCTCGCTCGCATGTCGGTACAGCCCTCCGAGGCGGTCTCGAGCGCCGGCGGCCACGAGCTGCCCGACGGCGTCGTGCACGCCGGTGACGTCGACGACCTGCGCTTCGACACCGCACTGCGCGGCTACCGCATGGACCAGGTCGACGCCGCGCTGGAACGGCTGCGTCGGCGCATCGCCGAACTCGAGGGTGATCGTGGTCGCTCGGTCCGCCCCGTGGAGCCGCCGTTCGGACTCGGCGGCGCGGGAGCGCCGCAGCCTGTCGACCTGCACCCGACGCGCGAGGCGGGTCGGCCGCGTCTCGAGGGTCCGGAGCTGCGATGATCCCGGCGCACCGCTCGGCTCGGGTGGGGCGTGCGTCGCGGGGGTACAGTGGTCGCTATTCGTCGGGATCGGGTGCGTTCGCACCGCATCGCTCCTGGCGCCATCGGGGAACGACCGCCGGGCCACGCCCGGGCCGGTTGCATCCTCGTGCGCGCGGAGCGTCCCGACCGTGATCCGACGGAAGGGAACTGATGGCGCACGCCGCCCCGTGCCCGGCGTCTCTCGGAGGACGCCGATGAGAGAAGAGGCCCACGCGGCCACCGAGCCCGCGCTTCACCCCGGTGAACCCTCGCTGCATCCGGCCGAGGTCACGGCTCCGTCCGTGCGCGAGGCATCCGGAGCATCGGTGGCCACCCGCGTCGGACAGCAGGTTCGACAGCAGTGGTACCAGCGGCCACGCGCCTTCGTCGTCGGCGTCCTCGCGATCTACTTCGTCGCCCGGCTCGTCTCGGCCGTGATGCTCGTCATCGTCGGCACCTGGCAGCAGGACGTCACCTGGAACGTCGCCGAGCACGGCCAGCCCTACAACCGCATGACGGTGCTGTGGGACGCGTTCTGGTATCGGCAGATCGTCGAGGACGGCTATCCCTCGGTGATGCCCAAGGACACCGAGACGGGCCGGCTCTGGCAGAGCCCGTGGGCGTTCTACCCGCTGTTCCCGTATCTCACGCGGTTCCTCATGCAGATCACCGGCGGCAGCTTCGCCGTCGTCGGAGCCACGTTGTCGCTGCTCGTCGGCGCCGCGGCCGCCGTCCTCATCGCGATCCTCCTGCGCGACCGCGTGGGCCCACGCGTCGCAGTCGCCGGCGTCACCTTGTGGGCGACGTTCATGGCGGCGCCGGTGCTGCAGGTGGCCTACACCGAGTCGATCGCCACGCTCATGCTCTGCGGCGTCCTCTACTACCTCACCCGCGAGCGATGGCTCGCCGCGGGAGCGGTCGCCTTCCTCACCGGCCTCGCGCGACCCATCGCGCTGCCGCTCGGATTCGTCGGGGTGGTCTGCGTGTTCATGCGCTGGCGGCGGCGTCGGGAACGGCCGGTGACCGTCGCCGAGTGGGTCAAGATGTTCGCCGCGCTGGTGGCGTGCGGACTCTCCGGCCTCATCTGGCCGGTGTTCGCCTGGCTCGGTACGGGCGTACCGACGGCCTATACCGACACGATGGCCGCGTGGCGCGCGGTGCCCGAGATCCAGCCGTTCGAGCCGTGGTGGAACCTCTTCCGTTGGATGGCCGCGTACCGGTTCGACGCCGGCCCGGCCGTGGCCGCCCTCGGACTGGTCGCCGTCGTCCTGCTGACGTTCGGACTCGTCCTCGGCCCCTGGGCCCGCGCCCTGGGCCCCGAGCTGCGCGCCTGGTCGTTCGGCTACGCGCTGTACCTGTTCGCCTCGCTCGACCCCTCGACGAGCATCTTCCGGTACATGCTCATGCAGTTCCCCATCGCGGTCGTCCTGCTCGGACAGGGATTCGGCGCACCGCGGCCCATCCCCGGCGTCGACCCGCCGCAGGAGCCCGGGGGTGCGACCGTCGCCGAACGCCACAGTCCACGGCTGTGGTGGATCCTCGCCGCCGGGGTGGTCATCAACCTCGCGCTGCAGTGGTGGTGGATCGACGTCATCTGGCACTTCACGCCGCCCGCCGACACCCCGCCGTGACCCGTGCACCCGGCCGGGAGTCGGCGATCGAAGCGTCCTTCCTGCGGTCCCGGGTGGAGCTTCCCCGGCGTCTTCGTGGGGGATTCCGGGCGCTGACGCGAGAATCCGAACGTGCCGCTTCGGCAAGGTGATTTCCCACGGGGCGCAGGGCTGGGAGATACTAGGCGGTGTTGGGGAAGAAGGTCCAGAGCCGATCTGCCCCACGTCCGCGCTCCGGTTCAGAAGGAAGAGGGTATCCATGGCCGCGATGAAGCCGCGGACCGGCGACGGTCCGCTCGAGGTCACCAAGGAGGGGCGCGGCATCGTGCTGCGCATGCCCATCGAAGGCGGTGGTCGCCTCGTGGTCGAGATGACCCCCGACGAGGCCGCTGAACTCGGCGCCGCCATCGACGGGTGCGAGGCCGTTCCCTCGCGCTGATCGCACCCGGCAACGCCGGCACTGCAAAGGAGCCCCGCCCGGTCTCGGGCGGGGCTCCTTGCGTGCTCGTCTCAGGCCTTGCGAACCGCGACGAGCAGGCCGTCCCCGACCGGCAGGAGCGTCGTCTGCAGGTGCTCGTCGTCGCGCAGCCGCTTGCCGAGCGTGCGCAGCAGGGTCGTGGTCTCGTCCCGCGCGGCGGGGTCGGCGACCTTGTCGTGCCAGAGCATGTTGTCGACCGCCACGACGCCGCCGATGCGCACGATGCGCAGGGCCTGCTCGACGTAGGCGGGGTATTCGCGCTTGTCGCCGTCGACGACGACCATGTCGTAGGCGCCGTCGGCCAGCCGGGGGAGCACGTCGAGCGCCTGACCCGTGATGATGCGGGTGCGCTGCGGCGCCAACCCGGCCGCCGAGAACGACTGCCGTGCCGCGCGGTGGTGTGCGGCCTCGATGTCGATCGTCGTCAGCACTCCGTCTGCCGGCATTCCGTCGAGCAGCCACAGGGCAGAGACGCCCGCGCCCGTGCCGATCTCGACGACGGTGTGCGCCTGAACCGACGCGGCGAGCAGGCGCAGTGCACCGCCGACTCCGGGTAGCACCGGCGTGCAGCCCAACTCCTCGCCTCGGCGCCGGGCGGCCTCGACGGCAGGGGGCTCGGTGAGGAAGTCCTCGGTGTAGATCCAGCTCGCCGGCTTCTGCACGCTCATGGGGGCAGCCTAGTCGGGTGACGGCCCAGGTCGGGTACCAGTCGGCCGGCCCGGGGGAGGTGTCCAGCGTCCCTTCAGGTTCGCTCGGGAGAATGGCGACCGTCAGAGGTTCCCGTAGCCCGGGGGCCGACCTCCTGCCTAAGGACCGACGTGGCCACCTCCCTTCACGCCGATCGTTCTCCCGCCGCCGGTGAGACCGCGGGAGACGAGGCGTGGGTCCAGCCGTCCTGGGAGGAGGTCGTGCGTGAGCACTCGGCGCGCGTCTATCGACTCGCCTACCGGCTCACCGGCAACCAGCACGACGCCGAAGACCTCACGCAGGACGTGTTCGTGCGTGTCTTCCGCTCGCTCGGCAGCTATCGCCCGGGCACGTTCGAAGGCTGGCTGCACCGCATCACCACCAACCTCTTCCTCGACCGCATGCGTCGCAAACAGCGCATCCGGTTCGACGCGCTCGCCGACGACGCGGCCGCCCGGCTCCCGAGTGCCGATCGCGGGCCCGAGCAGCAGTACGCCGACAGCCGGCTGGACGACGACGTGCAGCGTGCGCTCGATGCACTGTCGCCGGAGTTTCGTGCGGCCGTCGTGCTCTGCGACATCGAAGGGCTCACCTACGAGGAGACCGCGGCAGCGCTCGACGTCAAGCTCGGCACGGTGCGATCGCGCATCCACCGTGGCCGGGCGCTGCTTCGGCAGTCGCTCGCCCACCGTGCGCCGACCTCTGCGCGATCCCAGGCCACGCGCCTGCCGGCGGTCGGCGTTCCTGCGCTCTCGCACTGACCCGCGCGCCCGAGCCGCGGGCGTCTCGAGGCCTTGTCGCGGCGCGGACCGATGCCGGACAGGGGCGGATTGGTGGCGACGAACGTCGATGCTTAGATTGACGTGCGTCGAGTCGCCCGGGCGATCCGCCGGCGGGACGCACACGGCAGCCGAGAGGAGCACGAGGTGGGTGGGGGAGAGTTCGTCGTCATCCTCGTGCTGGCCTTTCTGCTCATCGGCCCCGAACGTCTACCCGAGGTGCTCGCCAAGACCCGGCACTACATCCGCGAACTGCGCAAGATGGCCGACGGGGCACGCAACCAGCTTCGTGAGCAGATGGGCCCGGAGTTCGACGACATCGACTGGAAGGCCTACGACCCGCGGCAGTACGACCCGCGGCGCATCGTGCGCGATGCCTTGAACGAGCCTCTCGACGACGAGGGCGACGCAGACACGACCTCCGGTGGCGACGCGAGCGAGCCGCGCACCACGACGCCCCGAGTTCCGGCCGTCTACGACCCCTCTCGGCCCGTCCCCTTCGACACCGACGCCACCTGAACTGACACCCTCGAACAGGCCCTTTCACCTGGCGTTGACGCTCGGACAGGCGTTTTCACCTGGCCTCGACGCTCGGACAGGCGTTTTCACCTGGCTTTGACGCTCCCAGTGGAAGGCTTGGGGGTGTTCCGGTGGGTTCGCTCCTGTTGCGCTCTGCCCTCGTGGCTAATGTCCGTAGTGCGGCTCGCCGGGACACCACGGCCCGACCGGCGTGGCTTGAGAGGAGCGTGATCGGCGCATCCTGACTGGGATATGCCCACCGGCCGGACCGTGAACCCCACCCGATTCACGGCCAGGAAGGGCACTTCCCATGATCACGTTCGGTGTCGATGCACACAAGCGCTCTCACACGATCGTTGCCGTCGATGAGCTGGGCCGCAAGATCGCGACCCGCACCATCGGGACCACCACCAGCGAGCATCTGCAGGCCCTCGCTTGGGCCGTGCAGGTCACCCCGGCCGGGCACGATCGCCGTTGGGCCATCGAGGACTGCCGGCACATGACCCGGCGACTGGAAGCAGACCTGCTCGCCGCCGGGGAGGACCTGGTGCGTGTCCCACCCAAGCTCATGGCCCACGTGCGCGACAGCGCCCGCAGCTACGGCAAGTCCGACCCCATTGATGCCTTGGCCGTGGCCCGCGCGGCACTACGCGAACCTGACCTGCCGGTGGCCCGCCTGGACGGCGCAGAGCGTGATATCCGCCTGCTGGTGGACCACCGCGAAGCCCTCAT
>NZ_LN651326.1 GCF_000826525.2 Mobilicoccus massiliensis
GCCTCATTCCTCCCCGATGTCCCCGATGTCCCCGATGTCCTCGTTCCTCCCCGATGTCCCCGATGTCCCCGATGTCCCCGATGTCCCCGATGTCCCCGATCATCGTCACACCCGTAGGTCGCGATGCCGTCATGCTCGGTTCCCGCACCGCACGTCGTGACCCTCAAGTGCATGCCCACGACAGCCCGCGGCCGCCGTGCAGTCGGCGACAGAGCGTGGGACAGGCGACCGGACGCACGTGCAGTCAGTCGGGGACGAGCGCCCCGCGTGGTGAGCACCTCGACCAGGTGTCGATTTCGGTAGACACAAGCCAGCGCGGGAAGTACCAGGTGACACGCGCCATCGCCACCAGGAGACGACGTACGCACGCGGCAGATCCGCGCGGTTCTCAAAGGTCAATGAGGAGTGCGATGGTCTCGCGCACCTCACCGAGGATCACCGGTCCCACGTTGCCAGCAGTGGCCACGATGCGACTCACCGCGACGGAACGGACATGTTGGCACTGAGCAGCCGACGTGTCGGCCAGATGATTCCCGGGGTTCGGCTCCACCAGCACCTCGGTGCTGCTGCGTCGGATCGACCGCGTCAGCGGAACCACCTGAACGACGTTCGGGCCGCCGCGAAGGATCCGCCGCGCCGTGACGACGATGGCCGGCCGGCGAAGGCCGGCTTCGCTTCCCGTCGGAGTGCCGAGATCCAGCTGGACGACATCACCCGGCGTCAGCATCCAGCCACTCCGACTCCTCGGAATCCAGGTCCCGCGCCATGTCGACGGCCATCGAGTCCTGGCGCAGCGCGCGGAGGGCGGCGCGCACGGTGTCATCGATCGTTTCGTGCCGCTCGCGAGCCAGTCGTGTCACGTGGGCGTGCGTGCCCTTGCTGACCCTGATGGTCGTGGTCTGAGTCATGAGTCCAGGGTAGGTCTGTGTAGACGGGTTCGTCTACGGCGCACCGCGGCGCTTGGGGGCCGAGGCGACAGCGGCTGGACCGGGTGTAGTCGATTGTTATACGGTATCCTCCATGAGCGAACGGTTCGATCCCGAGGCGCTCGATGACACCGAGCCCTTCGAGGTCGACCGGCAAGCCGCTCACCTGTTCAAGCACCCGCACCTGGGGCTGGACGACGTGATGGACGCCTGGCACAGCGACCCGCTGTTCTATCCGGCCAAACCGCCGGCTCACTGGCTGATGTTCGCTGAGGTCGGTGGGCGAGTTCTCATCGTCCCACTGGCCCCCTCCCGCTCGGGGGATCCGAGCACGTGCAGACCGATCGGCTGCTACGAGGCGTCTTCGGGCCTTGCCGCCACCTACCGAAGGGACCGTGATGAGCACTGACAACAGCTCCCAGCAGATGACGCCCGAGCAGGAGCACGCGTTCTACGCCGACCCGCGCAACCAGGAGCCCCAGGGCCCCCCGCGGCGTCGCAAGCGCCCACTGAACACACCCGTCCCCGTGCGTTTCCCGGCAGACCTGCTCGAAGAGGTCAAGCGCGCGGCCGAGGCCGACGACCGCTCTGTCTCCGCCTGGATCCGCCGAGCTGTCGAGCACGAGCTGTCGCGCTCCGCCTGACCCGCCAAGGTGCCCTCCGGGGACCCGCGGGGATGCAGCCCACTTCCCACCAGCGACCCAAGGTCGGCCACCTTGGCCAGGATCCGGTCGAGGGTGCGGATCTCGGCGGCGGAGGTGCACCACGCCTTCGCAGCGGGCGCAAAACCAGCCACCGCCCTCATCGTCCTCACGCCCGGGGTCGAGCGACTCGACTACTTCCGCCTCCTCGCCGCCGCCCTCGGCGGTCAGGCCGGTCTATCGCTCCTCGACCCCGCCCAGGAGCGTTTCGACAACCATTTCGTGGACTCACCGGTCTGGGACGAGCACCTTCGCGAACTCCAACAGCCTCCGACCGGGCGGAGCGTCGCCCCGATGAGAGGGCGTGACCCGCGCTGCTCGCAGCCACTGTCACGGCCGTCGTCGGGTGCCTGGCCATCATCGCCATCGGACTCCGCCTCCTCCTCAGCCCCGACCGGGCGACGCGCGATTTCGGCGTCGAGCCCGGACACGTCCCCGCACTGACCCAGATCAAGGCCCGTCCGCGACATCGCCTCCGGCGCCGTCGGCCTGGTCGTGTGGGGCATGGCTACGCCGACCACGCTCGGCTGGGTGCTGCTCGTACAGGCCAACACGCCGGTCGCCGACGCCGTCATCGTCATCCGCAACGGCGGCTCGGCCCGGCATGCCGTCGCGGTGCACGCCACCACCGCAGCCCTGCTGATCGCGACCGGATCGGTGCTCATCCTTCGCTGACGCTCACGAATGCAGGGAACGCGCCGCGGGTGCCACCCGGAGAACGAGTCCGACGAGGAAGGAGCGATACCACTCGTGGATCTGTGGCTCGCCCCAGCCGAGGTCGAGAAGGTCCAGGTAGGACGCCGGAGAACCGAGCAGCCAGATCCGGTCGCGCGCCTGCGGGTGCGGAACCCGGAGCCAACCCAACCCCTCCCAGTGGGCAGCGGTCCGGTCGGCACCCGTCATCCGCTCCGCGTCGGTCGCGCGAACGAAGTCGGCCAGGGCCGGTTCGCCGGCCTGAGCTCGGAGGGCGAGCGCGATCAGAGGCGCGCTGCGGGCGTTGATGGTCAGGGCATGGGCGGCCCAGGCATCGGCCGCCTCGTCGGGGGTCGCGGCGGCCCGGAGCCGGACAATCCCCTCCCTCTCGGCGATGGGAATCGGAGCGTCGTCCCCGGCGATCCGCACGTCGTAGACGCTTTTGAGCAGGGCGGCCTTGCTGCCGAAGCCCTTGTAGATCGTCTCCGGCGAGACCTCGGCCTCGCGTGCGATCGCGCGGATCGTGGTCCCGGCCCATCCGTCCCGCAGCAGCAAGCGTTCCGCCGCGGTGAGGACGCGAACGCGGGTGGCTGCAGCAGATTCGGCTCTTGACGTGGGTGGGTGCGAGGCGGAGGATTTCATTACAGTCAACTGTAACGAGAGGAGGGCGCCATGTCGACGCCGACACCCGAGGCAGTGGCCATCCAGAGCCTCCACGCCATGGCCATCGGCGATCAAGCCGCCCTGGCCACGCTGATCCACCCCGAGGCGACCAATCGGGAAGCCATCGACGAACCGGCCGACTGCCGGGTGCAGGGGCCGGCCGCGTTCACGGCCACCTCGCAATGGCTCCGTCAGGCGTGGAGCGACATCGCATTCACCGCCGACACCTGCGTTGCGCGCGACGACCTCGTGGTCACATACGGGACGATGTCCGGCCGACACACGGGGCCTTTCACGGTGTACGACGACCGAGCGCAGATCGCGCAGGTCTTCCCGGCCACCGGTCGGTCGTTCACCGTGGACCATGCCCACTTCTTTCGGATGAAGGACGGCCGGATCGTCGAGCACTGGGCCGTCCGCGATGACCGCTCCCTCGGCGAACAGCTCGGCTGGGCGCCGCCCAGCCCGATCTACGCCCTGCGCATGAGCCTGGCGACCGCCCTGGCTCGGCGACAATCGAAGCGGTAGCGGGTCGGTCGCGGACCGACGACCTTCGCCTTCCCACGCCACGTCGAGAGCGATCGAAGCGCAGCGTCGGGGGCCGGCTCCCCCGAGTCACCGGCCCCCGACGGTCAGTTCACCGGCACGCGCGGGGGACGTGGCGGCATGCAGCGGTCCATACCGCCGGGCTGCGCGTTCACGGTCTTGCACGGCACCGGCACGGGCACCGGCCACGGACGGCACAGCGCCGGATGCACCCGGTCGTCGTCGGACCAGGGCAGGCACGGCTGCGGCGGCTTGCACGGCCACGGGAGCCGCCCGTCCGTGACCTTGCACGGCCACGGCAGGCATGGGCCACGGAGCAGCCCGTCGACGCCGTGCACCGGCTGACACACCCGCCCGCGATCTCGGGTCAGGTCGGACGACGGGTCGGCGCCCCGCTCCGCGGCCTGCGCGCCGGGCGCGCCCGCGAAACCGACGGCGGCGAGCCCGGCGAGCGCCGTCGCCCGTCGGAGGCGGGCAGCGTGGCGCGTACGGCTGGGCCGCCGGTCGTGGGTGCCGGTCGTGAATGCGGTCATGGTCCTCATCGGGTCGTCCCCTCCCTGACGTCCCGGGCGGGACGTCGCTCTCGAATCGACCCTTCGAGAATCCGCCGCCGGGTGCAGGGCGGGCGTCGGCCGCGTGGACGATCCTGCGCTACGTCGGCGCGATGACGCGCGGGCCTCGAGGTCAGTGGGAGGCGGACACCGGACGGCGACGCGGCAGGGTCGCGCGGATCGTGAACACCTCACCGGGCTCGACCGCAAAGAGACCGCCGCAGGCGGTGACACGTCCCTCGAGTCCGCGCAGACCGCGCCCGCTGCCGTGGGCGCGCAGGGCCGCGTCCCGGCCGGCTCCCGCGGTACTGCTCAACCGCAGCCCGAGTTCGTCGACGCCCCAAGCGACCACGAGGTCGACGTGGCTGCCGCGACCGCCGTGCCGGAGCGCGTTCGCCAGGCCCTCCTGGACGAACCGGTAGGCGGCGTGGTCCTGATCCGCGGCGAGCGGGAACGGTCGGCCGCGGGCGTCCAGTCGGACCGTCACGCCGCAGGCGCGGGTCGAGCGCACAAGGCCGCCGATCGCGTCCAGTCGACCGAGCTCCACGAAATCCACACCGGCGTCATCGGCCGCCCGCGCACCACCCTCGGCAAGAAGTCCGAGCAGGCGACGCAACTCCTGCATCGATGACGTGCTCGTCGACTGGATCGCCTCCAGGGCCGCCAGCACGCGCGCATCGGAGTCGGGTTCGCCCGCCGCCACCGCCCGGGCGCCCGCCGCCTGCAGAGCGATGGCCCCCATCGAGTGGGACAGCGCATCGTGCAGCTCCCGGGAGAGCGCGAGCCGATCCTCCTGTCGGGCGAGACGGGCGCGCGTCGCGAGCGCCTCCTCGCGCAGGCGCGCGTTCTCCTCGGCGCGGAATCCGGAGCGTCCCGCCATCCACGTCAGCGACGTGATCACGCCCCACAGCGCGGCGGTGACGGCGACTCCGGCCGCGTCCATGGCCACCAGCGTCGCCGCGTTCGCCGTGTTGAGCGCCCAGGCCGGCACGCAGCCCACCACGAACGGCAGCGCCGCTCGCAGCGGTAGGCGGCGCGCGGCGTCGAACAGGGCGATGGTCAGCGCGGTGAACGGCTGATACTCGGGCAACGTCACGCCCCAGAACACCGTGTAGGCGAGCGCCACGCAGAAGGCCCACCCCGTACGCCCTCGCAGCACGGCCAGACCGCCGTAGGTGAGCAGTCCACTCGCCACGAGAACCCACAGCGGGAGCTCGCCTCCCCAGCGCAGGGTCGTCCCGCCGCTCCACATCGTCAGGTCGAGGACGAACGCGGCGGCGAACAGGGCGATCGTCAGTGCGGTGCGGGAGGGTCGCCGTCCTGGGTGGTTGCGCACGACGGCTAGCGGCACCCCCGGCATCCCGGCCAGATCCGGCACCACCAGGGCCGGCGGGCCGGCGACGGTCGTGGGCGCCTCGTGTAGCCGGTCGCCTCCGGCTTCTCGGGCGGAGGGGCCGTGTCGCGGGCCTCGTGATCGGCCAGGAAGCGTTCGAGGTCGTCGAACTCGGACTCCGGCGTGCCCAGGGCCGGAGCGGGCAGCTTCTCCGGCGTCTCCGCGATCGGCATGTCGAGTTCGAGGGCCACCGCGTCCTCGGGAACGCCGTCGTTCGGCAGCACGACGCTGCCGTCCACGACGTAGCGCGCGAACGGAGTGTCGACGGCGACACGCGCCCGAGTGGCCTCCCGTCGCCTCCGCAGCGCGCAGGCCGTCTTCGGGTGAAGGACGACGAAGTCTGTCGCGGCGAGCACGCCGGCCCCCAGGTAGGGTCCGGTCCGCTCTCCGGAGAGGGCCCAGACGCTCACCCGGTAGCCCGCTCCCGGTGGCTGCGGATCGGATACGTATTCGGTCACGGTTTCTCCTTCGTGGAACGTGCGCCTCCCGGCGCGCTCGGCACGAGCCCGGAACGGAAGGCGAGCACGACGGCCTGCGTGCGGTCCCGGGAATCGGTCTTCATGAGAATGCGAGAGACGTGCGTGCGGACCGTCGCCTCGCTGACGAAGAGTCCACGGGCGATCTCCGCGTTGCTCAGCCCGTCCGCGAGGAGGGTGAGGATCTCGAGCTCGCGCTCGGTGAGGCCTGCCAGGCGTTCGCCCAGCGTGGCGCGATCCGGGGGGTTCGCCCGCCGCAGCGCGTCGATGACGGGAGTCGTGACCGTCGGGTCGAGCCAGCCCCGACCGGCGGCGATCGTGCGAATCGCGGCCGGGAGATGCAGCGGCGCGGAGTCCTTGACGATGAAGCCGCTCGCGCCCGCGTGCAACACCGCGAGCACGGTCTCGTCGTCACCGAACGTCGTGAGTGCCAGCACCCGCGGCGTCGCGCCGTCGAGGGCGGAGTCGTCGATGATCGCCCGCGTCGCCTGCACCCCGTCGAGGCCGGGCATGGACAGGTCCATGAGGACGACGTCGGGGCGCAGCTCGCGCGCCGCGGCCACGGCGTGCAGCCCGTCCGCGACGGCGCCGGCCACTTCCAGGTCCGGATGGGCCGACACGAGCATCTCGATGCCGCTGCGCACCATCGCGTCGTCGTCGACGACGAGGACGCGCGTGACCCCGATCGGATCGCCCATGACGAATTCCCCTTGCGCCGTGCGCTTATGCCAAGCATGAGGTGGATGGGGGTCGCGGTCAACGACGACGGGGGCGGTGGCCGGCCGTCCCTCCGACCATCGCCCCCGTCGCCCGAGACCCCCCGAGTTGCGAGCGTCTGCTCCGGGTTTACTCCGCGACCCAGGAACTTCCGTTCGCATCCACTGTGTGGTTGGTGAGCATGACCCCGCCGCTGTCGTTCGTGTAGCGGTAGTAGGTCTTGCCGTCGACCGTGCGTGTCGAGTGCAGCTTCCACCCGTCTGCGGCCGACGCGGACTCCGCCGTCGCCACCGACAGCCCACCGAGACCCACCAGCGCCACCATCGCGGCGGCCACCATCCTCTTCTTCATCTCCACATCCCCCTCCTGATGACGGTGATCCGGGTGATCACCGTGCTTCGAAGGTAGGAAACGGGGCAGGGTCGATGCGTCGGCCGCGCTACGTATCCGCGCGTACGTCGGCAGGCGTACGTCGCCGCGGTCACATCGGCGCCCGGGCGGGGGACGCCGGCCGGCTTATCGACGGCCCCGGACGCAGCTCTCTCGAACGACCCTGACCCTCAATTCTTTTTGAATATCAATCAGATTTGAGTAACCATCACGTCATGGAGAACGGACCGCAGGCGCCGCAGGACGAAACGCGGGCGATCGCCTTCGGCCTCCAGCGGATCCTCTTCCTCGCCAACCAGACGGAGCGGGAGGTGGGGCGGCTCCTCGGTCTCAGCGCGACGGACTATCGAGCCCTGTCGACGCTCATGCAGGCAGGGCCGATGACCGTCGGCGAACTGGCGAGTGCCGTCGGCGCGACCTACGCGACGACCACGGCCCTGGCCACTCGGCTCGAGGCCGCAGGCCACGTCCGGCGCGCACGGGACGACGCCGATCAACGCAAGGTGCGGTTGCACGTCGAACCGGCCACGGCTGCGCGGGTGCTCGACCTCATGCGCTCTCCGATGGAGGCCACGACGACTTACGTCGCCGACCTGCCCGACTCCGACCGCGCAGCCGTGGCCGCGTTCACCACGACCGTGGCCGGCGCCCTCGCCGATCACCTGCGCACCCTCACCGACATCTCCGAGCCCGACGCCTGCCCCCGTCGCTCCCCGACCCGGAAGGACCGTCCATGACGATGCGGGATGACACCGCGCCGACCCACCCCTCCCCCGCCGAGCCGAACGACGTCATCGTCGTCGGCGCCGGGCCGGTCGGTCTGGCCTCGGCGCTGCTGCTGGCGCAGCAGGGACGAACCGCCACCGTGTACGAGAGCCGGGACGAACTGCTGCTCACCGACGAGAACAGCTACCCGATCGGGGTCAACGTGCGCGGCCAGGAGGCGCTGCGCCGCATCGATCCTGCTCTCCTGCACGCCTTGCGCGACACGGGGGAGCTCGTCGAGGGGTTCGTCATCCGCAACGGCACCCGGACCGTCGCGAAGCTCCCCTCGGGCACGCTCATCGGGACGACCAGGGCCCGCCTCACCCGCATCCTCTTCGATGCCGCCGGCAGAGAGCCGCGGATCCGAATCGTCACCGGCCACCGGCTGCGCACCCTCGACCGCGACGCCCGGCGCCTGGATTTCACGACATCCGCCGACGAGTCGGTCACCGTCGACGCGAGCCGCGCGATCGTGCTGGCCTGCGACGGCGTGTGGTCCCCGGCCCGCGCCTCCCTCGCCAAGTCGGTGACTGGGTTCGACCCGGTCGTCGGGGACTGGGGCGTGCAGTTCCGCGTCCTGTTCTCTCAGGCCGGAGCGACGGCGCCCGGCCTGGACCCCGCGCAGCACCACATCTTCACGAGCAACGGCATCTACACCGCCACCCTGCCGAACGGCATCTGGTGCATCGCAGTGACGGCGATCAAGGGCGACCCGGCCGAAGGCCTGCTCCTCGCCACGGACGCCACCGACGAGAACGTCGCCGCCCTGCGCGCCCACCTCGCCGAGCACGCCCCGCTCGTCCCACCGCTGCTGCGCGAGCAGGACTACCGGGCCTACTTCTCCCGCAAGCCCTTCGGCGGCGCGGTCGTCCGGTGCTCGCGCATCGCGTTCGACGAATGGCTCGTCCTGCTCGGCGACGCTGCGCACAGCGTCATCCCGCCCACGGGCGAGGGCGTCAACTCCGGGTTGGAGGACGCGTTCCTCGTCGCCGACGCGCTCGCGACCGATTCGCCCACACCCCTGGCCGACTTCGAGCGGGACCGCTTACCCGACCTGGAGGCGCTCGGCGAGTACGCGTGGCAGCTCAAGGAGAACCTGCGGACCACCGACCCGGTCGAGACCGCGAGCAACGTCATCGTGCGGATCCTCTCGAGCGTCGCCGCCCGCTTCGGCCGGCGTGACGGCGAGGTCGAGCAGCGCCTGTTCGGTCCCGACGCCGACCTCACCCGCTACGCCGAGACGATCGGCCCGTGGATCGCGTTCCGCGACCGCTGGACCCCCGTGGCCCGCACTGCCGTCCGCGGCGTGCTCGGCGTCCGGCCGGCCGTGCGCCGCGTCATCACCCGCATCCGTCAGCAGAAGGGACAACCGTGAACATCACCATCGTCGGCGCCTCGTCGGGCACCGGAGCAGAACTCGCCCGTGAGGCGCTCGTGCGGGGCCACGCGGTCACCGCGATCTCCCGCAGCGGCAACGTGCCGGAAGGGGTCACGGCCGTCACCGGCGACGCGACCGACCCGGCCGTGGCGCGCCGCGCCATCGACGGCGCGGACGCGGTGTTCGTCACCGTCGGCGGCTCCAAGGGCGCCCAGAATCCCCGCACCGCCGTGACGCGATCCGTCATCGCCGGCATGCAGGAGCCCGGCGTACGTCGGCTGCTCGTGCAGACCTCCCTCGGCGCGGGCGGCTCGGCCCGCCAGTTGCCGTGGCCGCAAAGCGTGCTCGCTCCGCGCATCCTCGCCGGCCCCCTGGCCGACCACGACGCCCAAGAGGATCTCGTACGCGCCTCCGGGCTGGACTGGACCATCGTGCGCCCGGCCGGACTCACCAACGGCACGGCCACCGGCGCCTGGCGGGCGCTGCGCAGCACCGACCCGGGCCGGGTCAAGGGCCGCATCTCCCGCGCCGACGTCGCCGGCTACCTGCTGCACTGCCTCGACTACCCCGCCACCGTCGGGGCAGAGATCGGGCTCAGCAAGGACTGACGGCGCGCCCCGCGGCCCGGCGTCCGGCCGTTCGTCGGAATGGACAGCGGCAAAGTCTTGCGCCTGTTCAAGCGCCCAGCCTTCATGTCGTGCACGCCGAAGCGACCGCCGCGGCCGTTGAGATCCTCCACCGCGCCGCCCGCATCAACGCCGTCGATCCATCCATCGCGAAAGCCAGCTCTGGAAGATCACCCGGACCGGCGAACTCCTCTCCGAGTCGCCCTGTTCCAGGGCGAGGCGCACTATGCACGTCGTAGGTGGTCTGCACAGCTGACCCAGCCCGTGCACGGATGACAGGCCCGCCCCGTGCGTCATTGCCGCTCAACCGTTTGTCATCGCCACCGGCGAGAACTCCCTGATAACCTGTCATCAATCGTTCAGCCCGCCCGGTTCGCCGGTGCGGGCTGGATCTCTTTTCGGGGGTGGTGGCGGTGGCGACGGTCAAGCCGTACACGACCGTCGACGAGCAGGTCGCGCTGTTGCAACGTCGCGGGATGGTGCTCGACCCGTCGGACGCGTCCCATTGGCTTCGCGCGGTGGGGTATTACCGGCTCAGTGGCTATTGGTATCCGTGGAGACTCCCCGGCTCCGCCGACACATCGAGACGATCGGACGACTTCGCCCCCGGCACGCGATTCGCCGATGTCGTGGCCCTGTACGAGTTCGACCGCAAACTGCGCACGCTGTTGCACGACGGCATCGAACGCATCGAGGTGGGCCTGCGCGCGCACGTCGGCGACCTGCTGGCCGCCAAGGCCCCGCTCGCGTACCGCGACCCCGGCACATTCCGTCCGACGTTCGACCACCGACGCTGGCTGACGACCGCCCGGCAACGCGTGGCTCGGGCCTCTCGGCACCACACCGCGCTGCAGCACCATCAGCGTGCCTACGGCGGAGACCCACCGGTGTGGATCCTCACCGACGTCCTGGACTTTCGAGACACGTCGATGCTGTACGCCGGGCTGCGCACCGAGGACCAGTGGACGATCGCGGACGCGCTCGGCGTGCATGTCGATCTCGGAGCGCTGCAGGGCAATCAGCGCGAGAAGGCGCGCCGCTCGCACCCCCTGACCCGGTGGTTCGAGCAGCTCACGGTGATCCGCAACAGCGTCGCGCACCATGCCCGCGTCTGGAATCGCTCGTTCGTCCCGGCCAGTACCGCCGCCCTCCGCGCCGTCCCGGGACTCGAAGAACTCCCCGAAGGGCAGAGCGAGCAGCTTTACGGCGCGCTCACGCTCATGGGTGTCCTCATCGAGTCACTCTCCCCGGGAACGTCCTGGCCCGAACGCGTCGAACGCCTCTTCACAGAGGAGTTCGACACGATCCCCGGCCGTAGCCGCACCGAGATCGGGTTCCCGACGGACATCACAGCCCCCCAGCACCTCCCGCGGGTGGAGTTGCCTACCCCTGCCGCCTGATCGACCTGTGACGCAGGGTCCTGGCCATGGGGGTTGGTGACGCCGTCCTCCGGCCGACGGTGCGCATGCTCGGGGTGGACCCGGCGGCCGCGACGTCGATCTCACGCCGCGACCTGCCGGATCTGCCCGAGTACACGGCGTGGGCCTGAGCCCGATCCGCCGAGCCGGGCGTTGTCATCGCTTTCGTCGCAGTTGCCCGGCCAAGTCGGCGCCCCACGCTCGGATCGCGTCGAAGTCCCGGAAGTCGCCGGAGGTGTCGTTGCCCGCGAATCCCCGGTAGACCAGTCCGTTGATCGGAGCCATGCGGCCGTAGTCGAGGAACCCACCGAAGGGACGCATCGCGATCGGTGTGAGCGACGGGGCCTGCCGGGCCACCTGTTCGAGGATCGCGCGCTTCGCCCGATCCTGCCGGGCGCGATCCGGGTCGATGCCGTAGCTCATCGACGTGAGGAACAGCGCCACCGGGATCTGCCTTAGACGATCGGCGTGACCGGAGAGGAACGCCGTCGCCTCCTCCTTCCAGGCATCCCGATGAACCGGGGCCCCGAGAACCGCCGCCTGGTATCGGTCGAGATCGATGCCCTCCCCGACCCGGCGAACCTCCGAACGCCATCCGGCGGCGCCGAACTCGTCGGCGATGGCGACCGCGACGTCGCCCGTGCTGCCGTACGCGGAGTCGTATCCGACGAGAACGTGACGACCGTTGCCCGGCCCGCGGTCGCCGTGCGCGAACGACGGCGTCGGCCCCGACGCTGCCCACACCCCGACCCCGGCGAGGGCGGCAGCTGCGGCGCCGCCCGTCAGCAGGGTTCGACGACTGACCTCGGGGTGCCCGCTCATGCCGGCACCTCCGCATCGACGCGCCGGACGCCGAAGGCGAGCGCGGTGAGGAGCAGCGCCGCACCGCTGACGGCGGTGCGAGTGATGTTGCCCATCTGCCAACTGGCCGAGTAGTCGGTCCAGATCGTCCGCGCGGTCTCGGCATCGAGCGGGCCGGTGTGCGCGGCGAGCCCCGTGTTGAGGGGCACGTTGTAGGCGAGGGTGAGGCCGACGCCCCCGACCGCGTAGAGCACGGTGGCGGCGACGAAGAGCAGCGAGGCGCGTCGGCGTCGCGCCCCGTGCGCGGCCAGGGCGGCCGCCAGACAGATCGGCGCGGTGCCGAAGAACACGGTCCCGAACACCGGGTTGCGGACCGAGGCGTTCATGGCCTGCATGGCCTCGATCGCGGTTGTAGAGGCGATCCCGTCCAGCCCCCACATCGTCGAACACACCCAGGCGTAGAAGAAGCCGAAGATCGCCCCGGTGAACAGGACTGCGAACAGTCCGAGCAGGTCGGCCATCCACCGAATCGAGTCAGGTGGGGCAGCCGTCCTGAGTGGAGATGGGGCCGGATTCGGCGTCGAGGTCGAGGTGAACAGCGTCATGATGTCTCCGCTCGTCGAAGCGTACTGATCCGTACGGTTATGAGTATTCGTACGCATCGGTACGCTGACAAGGTGAGCTCACCAAGATCAGGGTCGCGTCGGGGACGTCCCCGAGCCGCGGACGTCCCCGCACGCCAGACCGCCGTTCTGAAGGCCGCACTGACCGAGCTGCAGAGCTCCGGGTGGGGCGGGTTCACGATGGAGGCCGTGGCCCGCCGGGCGGGAGCGTCGAAGGAGACCCTGTACTCGTGGTTCGGGAACAGGGACGGCCTCGTTCGTGCGCTCATCCGGCGCAATGCCGAAAGCTCCCTGGAGACCCTCACTGCGGGCCTGGAGTCGAGCGGTTCCCTGGAGACCGTCCTGCAGCAATACGCCTACGAACTGCTGACCTTGCTCACCGGTCCCGCCTCCGTCGCGCTCAATCGCGCCGCGATGACCTCCCCGGATCTCGCACAGGCTCTGCGCAGCGAGGGTCGGCACCGCGTCGGCCCTCTCGTCGAGGCGTTCCTGGCCGAGCACACCCGCGCGGGCCGGATCGACTGCCCGGATCCGGGGGGCGCGTTCGCAGTGCTCTACGGCCTCGTCGTGCGAGACACCCAGATCGAGGTGCTTCTCGGTGCCGACCCGCCCACCGATATCCAGCGCCGAGCCCGGGCCGATGAGGCGATCACCGCTTTTCTCCGCCTCTACGCGCCCCGAGACCACCCCGACGGCGAGTGACTCGAGCCAGAGAACCGCGTCCGACGCAGGGACCGCCCGAAACTCGCGCAACAATGACCGGTCACTCACGTGCGACTTCTAACCCGCCGAGGCGTCACGCCTGGTCAGCGGCCTGCGTCCCTACCGCGCCCCGCGCGTGACCGGTCTTTGTTGCGCGAGATCTCGAGGCGCCCCCACAGCCGTGCCTCGACCCGCCTCGACCAGGCCATATGCGCCCACGTGTCGCGCCGCTGCCCTGGGCACGGCATTCTCGACACCGCTCACTGTCGGGAGCGGCCGCCGCATGATGAGCCCCCGCCCCAACCATGAGCCTCCCCGCCTGACCCCGCCGCCGCATGATGAGCCCCCGCCCCAACCATGAGCCTCCCCGCCTGACCCCTTGACCAGGAGTGATGACACCCGTGCAAACCATCCTCGGCGCGAACGGCCCGATCGGCGAGGAGCTCGCTCGCGAGCTGCATCGCCGCTTCACCCATGACATCCGCCTGGTCGGGCGCAAGCCGGCCAAGGTCAACGACGGCGACGAGTTGGTCGTCGCCGACCTCACCGACCCCGAGGCCACCGAGCGTGCCGTCGCCAGCAGCGAGATCGCCTACCTCACGGTCGGTCTCCCGATGGATTCGGCATTGTGGGAGCAGAAGTTCCCCGTCATGATGCGCAACGTCATCGACGCCTGCGCCACGCACGGCACCAAGCTCGTGTTCTTCGACAACACCTACATGTACCCGGGCACGCCCACCCCGCAGACGGAGTCGATCGCCTTCGCACCCAACGGCCGCAAGGGCCGCGTGCGTGCGCGGCTCGCGACGATGCTCCTCGACGCGATGGCCGAGGGCCGCCTGGAGGCGCTGATCTGCCGCGCACCGGAGTTCTACGGCCCGGGCAAGACCAAGAGCCTGACGAACTCCCTCGTCTTCGACCGCATCGAAGCGGGCAAGATTCCCCTCGTGCCGGTCAGCGCCCGCACCCGTCGTTCGCTGATCTGGACCCCCGATGCGAGCCGGGCCATGGCGTTGCTCGGCAACACCCCGGACGCCTACGGGCAGACCTGGCATCTGCCGATCGACCCGGACCGCATGACCTACGCCCAGCTCATCCACATTGCCGGCGAGGTCACCGGCCGACGCATCCGCTACGTCGTGCTGCCCGAGCTCCTGCTCACCCTCGGGGGCCGCGTCAACGCCCAACTGCGCGAGGTCACAGAACTGCTGCCGCGCTACCGAGGTGACAACGTCTTCGACGCTTCGGCGTTCACCGCTCGATTCCCCGACTTCCCCGTGACGACGTACCGAGAGGGCATCACCGAACTCCTCACCCGAGGCGGTAGGTGACCTCACCTCCACCGTCACAGAGGCGCTCGCCCCCGCCCGCCTGCGCGTGTCATCGGAGGGATCGCATCCCCAAGGTCGCGGGTCGCGCGCTACCCCGCGCAACAAAGACCGGTCAGTCTCTCCCACCTGATGAGGCCGTACCCCCGTGACCAGCACTGATGTCTGACGCGGCCACTGCACCTCCCCGCCTGACCGGTCTTTGTTGCGCGACATCTGCGCAGACCAGCAGGCAGCCCGTGGCGGCTCTCATCGCCACGGGCCATCTGGGTCTCACGCGCGGCGGTGACGACCGAGCAGAACTCCCACACCGGTTCCGATGGCCGCAGGCACCCCGACGAGCCCGATGACGAAAGGGGTGAGGCCGATGAAGTCGGCCGAGAGGACACCCGCATCGAGCCCCGCCACCAACCCCTGAGCCATGACGGCGCTGGCGACGCCGACCAGCACCCCGACCGCCAACCACCGCAGGAACGTCGGCCCGAAACGCGCCGACCTGCGTCCGTCGAGGAGCGACCAGAGCAGCGTGACCACGATGACGATGACGAAGGCGAGCAGGCCGGCCCCGATGTTCGCTCCGACGCTCTCGTCACCCAGGTCGACCAGCCACGCCGTGAGAGCGGCCAGTGCGACGACGACGACGGCTCTTACCACGACCGCGATGACCTCATGCATTCACCCATGTTTCCAGCCTCGACCGCCGGTCGCCGTCCGACACGCGTGACGCCGGTCGATGCGCCGTGATCCCGATTCGAACGGGGCACCCCGCAGCACCGTGCCGGGTCCCACCCCGGGAATCGACACCGCGTGTGCGATGTTGATACGGAGTCCGGGTGCGGCCCGGGCCCCGCGGCGGGTCGCCGATCTCGACTCGGTTCGCACCGATACACGGTCGGTGCGACTCACCCGATCGGAGTCACATGGGAGCCGAACTCCTCGCCTGGTCGTTCACCTCGGGCTGGGCCAGCGGCATCAACGCGTACGCGGTGGTGCTGGTCATGGGCCTCATCGAGCGGTTCTGGCAGATCACCGAGATCCCCGACGTGCTCGCCCGCACCGACGTGCTCATCGTCGCCGGGGTGTTGTTCCTGTTGGAATCCGTCGCCGACAAGATTCCGTACCTCGACTCGGCGTGGGATGCGATCCACCTCGCGG
This sequence comes from Mobilicoccus massiliensis, assembly GCF_000826525.2. Classification (GTDB taxonomy): domain Bacteria; phylum Actinomycetota; class Actinomycetes; order Actinomycetales; family Dermatophilaceae; genus Mobilicoccus; species Mobilicoccus massiliensis. The sequence goes on from NZ_LN651326.1 coordinate 15,853, forward strand.
TGCGGCCGGTCGTCGGCGCGGCGCTCGGCTACCTCATCGGCGCCGAGCAGTCGACGTCGCTCGCGGCTGCTCTCGCCGCGACCGGAGGCATCACGGCGCTGCTCGCGCACCTCACCAAGGCCGGCGTGCGCGCGGGGGTCAACCTCTCCCCTGAGCCGGTGAGCAACGCCGTCGTCAGCGTCACCGAGGACGCCACGGTCGTCGGTGTCGTCGGGCTCGCCGCCGCGTTCCCGCTGGTCGCCGCAGGGATCGCCGGGGTTCTGCTGCTGGCGGGGATCGTCGTCGGGATCCTCGTGGCCAGGGCGGTCATGCGACTGCGTCGGCGCCGCCGCGACGCCGCCATGGCCGACCGGATCTGATCTTCGGGCCCCACCGCCACCCGTCGACACGCACCACGACCCCGCTACGCGCGCCGGGCGAGGCTCCCGGCGTTCCCTCGGTTCGCCACGAACGTAGAAACCAGGACCGGCCTCGCCACACCGCGTTCCGATCTGGACGTGATGTCATTCCGGGGTGATCGACACCCTCCGCCCGGCCACCTGCAAGGCCCGGGCGAACATCTCCGGGTTCCGCCCATGAAACGGCCCCCGCCGGCGGCCGCGCCCTCGCCCTCGACCGGCCCCGCTCCGCAGCGCATTCCGTGGCAGCTCAAGTTCGTTCTCCTCGCGCTCATCTGGGGATCGAGCTTTCTGCTCATGAAATTCGGTCTGCTCGCGCTCGCGCCGGTTCAGATCGCCGCGATCCGCATCTGGTCGGGGGCCCTCACCGTCCTCGTGCTGCTGCGGCTCTCGGGCGGCAGGCTCCCGCGGGGCAGGCGAGTCTGGGCGCATCTCACGGTGGCCGGCTTCTTTCTCACCGCGCTGCCGTTCACGTGTTTCGCACTCGGCGAGACCCGCGTCTCCTCGGCGCTCGCGGGCATCGGCAACTCGTTCACGCCGATCGCGATGGTGCTCGTGGCCCTCGTCCTCATTCCCGCCGAACGGGTGACCCGCCCCAAGCTGTTCGCGATCGGCCTCGGGTTCGTCGGGGTGCTCGTCATCAGCGAGTTCTGGGCCGTGCAGGCCCGCCCTGATCCCCTGGGGTTCGGGCTGACCGTCGCGGGCGGCACGTGCTACGGCATCGGCTGGCCCTACCTGCGACGACACCTCGGGCACGTCGATCTGGGAGGGCTGTCTCAACCGGCTGCCCTGCTCGTCGCCGGCTCCGTACTCGTGCTGCCGATGACGCTCGCGTGGTGGTGGCTCACCCCGCAGTTCGCGGCCCCGTGGTCGACCCTGCCCGCCGCGACACCGTTCGACGTGTGGGTCGCGATGCTCGCGACGCTCGTCCTCGGGGCCATCGGAACGGGATTCGCCTACACCCTTCAGTTCGACATCGTGCGCGCCGCGGGCACGGTCATCGGCTCGACCGTCACCTACGTCATCCCCGTCGTGTCGGTCGTCCTCGGCGTTCTCGTGCTCGGCGAGAACCTCGACGCCCCGCAGCTCGCCGGTTTCGCACTCGTCCTCACCGCGGCGCTCATCATCGGCCGCCCTGCCGCCGGCTGGCGGGCGTTGCTGCGTCGGCGCAGACGCTGACGGCCAGCGCTCCGCACCCCCCGGCCCGCACGGCACAGACTCCCCGATCCCCAACCCCCGCGCGACCCGGCGGCACGGATGGTGTCATGGCAGTCATGACCAACTCGCTGTTGCAACCCTCGGAGTTGCCCTTCGCCCTGCCCGACTACGCCACGCTCACCGACGCGGACTACCGCGAAGGCCTCGAGGCCGGCATGCGGGAGCAGTTGGCCGCCCTGCGGGAGCTCGCCGACGACCCCGAGCCTGCGACCGTCGAGAACGTCCTCCACGCCTGGGAGGCCTGCGGAGCCACCCTGGCGCGTGTCTCCCACGCGTTCTGGGTCGCCCGCTCGGCCGACACCAACGACGAGCGCGACGCCATCGCCACCGAGTTCGCGCCGCGCCTGGCCGCGCACGCCGACGCGATCATGCTCGACCCCGGCCTCTACGCGCGGCTGCGGGCCCTGCGCGAGCGCGCCGATGCCGGCGAGGTCACCCTCGACGCCCAGGACGACTTCGTTCTCACCGAGCGGATGCGCGCGTACGAACGCGCCGGTGTCGCCCTGCCCGCGGACGACCAGGAACGCCTGCGCGAGCTCAACTCCGCGCTCGCCACGGCCGAGAACGAGTTCGAGCAGCTTCTCGTCAAGGGTCGTAACGCCGCCGCGGTTCACGTCGCGCACGAGTCCGAGCTGGCCGGGCTGGACGACGACGACAAGGACGCACTGGCGCAGAACGCCCGCGCTGCCGGGCTCGACGGTTGGCTCATCCCGATCGTCAACACGACCGGCCAGCCGATCCTCGACTCCCTCGAGTGCCGCCCTCTGCGCGAGCGCATCTTCCACGCCTCGACCAGGCGTGGCCTCGACGGCGAGTTCGACACCCGGGAGATCGTGGTGCGCATCGCCCGCCTGCGCGCCGAACGAGCCGACCTGCTCGGCTACCCCCACCACGCCGCTTACGATCACGAGGACACGTGCGCCGGGTCGACGAAGGCCGTCGACGACCTGCTCGCGAGCCTCGCCCCCGGCGTCGTCGAGCTCGCCGGGCGCGAGGCCGAGACGCTGCGCATGCGCCTCGCCGTCGACGACCCCCGCGCGACCCTCGAACCGTGGGACTGGCAGTACCTCGCCGCCAGGAGCGACGCCGAAAGCGGCATCGACCCCGAGCAACTCAAGAACTACCTCGAGTACTCGACCGTGCTGACCAGCGGCGTGTTCGCGGCCGCCACCGCCCTCTACGGCATCACCTTCCACGAACGTCCCGAGCTCACCGGCTACACGCCCGACGCCACCGTCTACGAGGTGCGCGAGGAGAACGGTGACGTGCTCGGCGCGGTCGTCCTCGACCCGTACACGCGCCCGACCAAGCGCGGCGGCGCGTGGATGACCTCGATCGTCGAGCAGTCACACCTGTTCGGCGACCTGCCCGTCGTCACCAACACGTGCAACGTGCCACCGCCTGCGCCCGGCTCGCCGAGCCTCATGACGTGGGACAACGTCATCACGCTCTTTCACGAGTTCGGCCACGACCTGCACGGGCTGCTCAGCGACGTGCGGTACCCGTCCCGCTCCGGTCCCCACGTGCCTCGTGACTTCGTCGAGTTCCCCAGCCAGGTCAACGAGATCTGGGCGTTCGAGCCCTCGCTCATCCGCCAGTACGCGGTGCACCACGAGACCGGCGAACCGATGCCCGAGGCGTGGATCGACGCCCTCGTGGCCGACCGCCGCGAGCCCGCGTATCGAACGATCGAGCTGCTCAAGGCCATGATCCTCGACCAGGCCTGGCACCAGGCGACGCTCGAGGATCTCCCGGAGGACGCCTCCGGGGTCGAGGAGTTCGAGGCCGACGCCCTCCAGCGGGCCGGAGTCGCGTTCCCGCTCGTGCCGCCGCGCTACCGCTCGACGTACTTCAGTCACATCTTCGGCGGTGGCTACGCGGCCGGGTACTACTCCTACCTGTGGTCGGAGGTCATGGACGCCGACACCGTCGCCTGGTTCCGCGAGCACGGCACCCCCGAGGCGCCGAGCGGCCTGACGCGGGAGGCCGGCGAGCGGTTTCGCCGCGACATGCTCGGACGCGGAGGGTCACGCGAGGCCATGGAGACCTACTGCGGCTTCCGCGGCGCCGACCCCGACGTGCGCCACCTCCTCGCCCGTTTCGGATTGACGGACTGAGAGCTCACGGGCTCACGGACTCACCGGCTCCGCGGCAACCCGCGAGGCCGGCGCCCTCGGTGCACGCCGAAGGACGACCGTGCCCGCCTCGGGTATCCGGTCCACGCCGTGCGAGGCGTGACCGGTGTACCCGAGGCGGGCACGGTGATGTTCGGAGTTCGAGACCCGGGCGTCAGGCTCGCCTGGCCGGGCGCCGCCCAGCGACGATGACGTCAGGTCTGGTCCGCGCGCCCGCGCGGAACGTCCTGTTCGAGCACGGCTTCCTCGTGGTCGACCTGCGCGCTCACCCGCTCGGTGTCGGTGACGGTCGCACGGCTGACGCGGACGCGCTCGACGGCCACGGTCTTCAGGGTGACGACCGGCTCCTCGGCGCGCAGGACGATCTCGAAGTCACCCTCGGGCGTGCGACGCAGGTCATCGACGGCCGCGTGGTCGGTGCCCGAGTCGAGCCGCTCACCGCCGAGGGCCGGCTCGTCGGCGTAACCCATCGGGTCACCGGGAACCCCGGCCTCCGGGTCGAATCGGCCCTGGTTCGCGCCGGCGACGGACGCGTCAGCGCTCTCGTCCTCGAGGATCTCGAGTTCCTCACGACGAACCGTGACGACGACGGTGCGCTCCTCGGTGACGACTCGCTTGCGGAACGTCACCCGCCCGTACGGCACCCGTTCGGTGCGGACCCGCAGTTCCTCCTCGCGGAGGACGACGCCGTCACCCTCGTGGCGCCCCGCTCCACCCTCACCGGAACGGTCGAGGTCGGCACGATCACGGAGCGGGTCGTGCTCTCGGGGCAGGTCGTGGTCGTGAGTCATGGTTGCGCTCCTCCTCGGGCGACGATCGTGTCGCGTCGAGAGTGGCACGTCGAGACGCCACAGGCGACCGGAAGCGAAGACCGCCGAGACAGCCGTCGTTTCCGCCCCGACCGACGCCGCGATCCACGGACCGACGCCGCAGGACCGGAAACGGCTGCCGTCTCGACGGTTTGGGTGGCGGGGTCAGTCCGCGACGTCGATGACGATCTTGCCGGCGGTGTGTCCCTCCTGGCTGCGGGCGAAGGCGTCGGCGACCGCGTCGAGGGGGAAGGTCTCGACGACGTTGACGCGCAGCCTGCCCGCATCGACGAGATCGGAGAGGTAGGTGAGGTCGGCGGCATCGGGCCGGACCCACATCCATTCGCCACCGGCGCCGAGCACGTCGGGGTCGGCGATCGAACCGTGGTGCCCACCCTCGGCGAGCACGGCTGTCGTCACGTCGACGACCCCGCCGACGAAGTCGGCGACCGCGTCGACCCCGCCCGGCGCGAGCTCGCGAACGCGCTCGACGAGTCCATCTCCGTACGTCACCGGGTCGGCGCCGAGCTCACGCAGCAGGTCGTGGTTGCCCTCGGACGCGGTGCCGATGACGCGGGCGCCGAGCTCACGAGCGATCTGGACGCCCATCTGCCCGACTCCGCCGGACGCGCCGTGGATGAGCACGCTCGTGTTCGGCCCCACGCCCAGCCGGCGCAGTACCTGGTAGGCGGTCAGCCCGGCGAGCGGAAGCGCCGCGGCCTCCTCCCACGAGGCCGAACGAGGCTTGCGGGCGAGGGTGCGCACCGGCACCGACACGTACTCGGCGAACGTGCCTCCGTGAACGACGTCCTTGCGGGCGTAGGCGATGACCTCGTCACCCACCGAGAACTCGGGCACGTCGATCCCGACCTGCTCGACGACGCCGGCGACGTCCCACCCGGGGACCACCGGGAAGTAGCTGTCCATGAGCGCGTCGAGGCCGCCGCTCATGATCTTCCAGTCGACGGGGTTGACCGACGCCCGCCGTACCTTGACGAGCACCTCCCCCGGGGCGACCTTGGGCCGCAGCTGCTCGGTGACGGACAGGACCTCGGGGCCCCCGAACTGCTCGTACGTGACGGCGCGCATCGTCTCGGTCATCGTTCCCTCGCTTCGATGGAGATGTTCCGTGGTGCCCGCGTCAACCGAGGGCGACGGGGCGCCTATTCCGTGGTCGTCCTGATCGCGGCCTCGACGCCCCGCCCGGTGAACGATCGCGTGGTCTCCGGGACCCTCCGCGCACACCCGAGCCGAGACGGTTGAATGGGGTGCCGCAGGGTCACGAGCTGCTGCGAGACAACGAAGCGAGAGGAGCACGGTCGTGCGGAGGTTGCGGATCATCGGCATCGGGGTGGGAGATCCTGGATTCGTCACGGCGGATGCCGCCCAGGCGATGCGAGAACTCGACGTCGTGTTCGTCCTCGACAAGTCCGGTCCCGCGCACGAGCTCACCCTCGCGCGGCAGGCGGTCCTCGAGCACTTCGTTCCGGAGCCACCGCGCGTCGTCGTCATCCCCGACCCCCCTCGCGACCGGCAGGACCCGGACTACGAGGGCGCCGTCCACCGCTGGCGTGAGGCTCGCGTCGACGTGCTCGTCGAGGCCCTCGAGAACGAGCTTCCGAGCGGCGGACAGGCCGGCATCCTCGTGTGGGGAGACCCGTCGCTGTACGACGGAGCGATCCGCGTGGCCCGTGACCTCGTGGCGCGCGATCCGCAGATCGAGTTCGACGTCATCGCGGGCATCAGCAGCATCCACGCCCTGTGTGCGCGTCACCGCATCCCGCTCAACCGGGTGAGCGGTGCCGTGGAGATCACGACCGGCCGACGTCTCAAGGAGGCCTGGCCCGAGGGCGTCGACGACGTGTTCATCATGCTCGACTCCCACCTCGTCTGCCGCGAGTACGCCGGTGAGGAGATCGACATCTACTGGGGCGCCTACCTCGGCACCCAGGACGAGATCCTCGTCGCCGGCCGACTCGGCGAGAAGATCGACGAGATCCAGCGCCTGCGCGACGAGGCCCGCGAGCGCAAGGGCTGGGTCATGGACAGCTACCTGCTCCGCCGCAACCCGGCCGACGCGACCTGACACCCACTCGCTCGAACAGGCGGTTCGTCCCAGGACGCGGGGACGAAACCGCCTGTCCGAGCGCTTCGCGCCCTCCTGATGTCGACGTCATCGCCCGTTCCAACCCCCGCCACGCGCGTCCCTCCTCGCGCGAACAGGCGGCCTGCCCCCGGGGCAGACCGCCTGTTCGAGTGAGATCGATGAACTCAGTCGAGGGTCGTGAAGAGGTCGTGATCAGGGCGACAGATCTTGTCGGTCGCGGGCAGGGTGCCACTGATGAGGTAGTTGTTGCGGGCCTTGGTGGCACAACCGCTGGAATCCAGAGCGCCGTGTCCCCAGCCGGAGACGGTGATCATGCGCGAACCGGGTGAGAGCGCGTGCATCTGGCGGGCACCCGGGAACGGCGTGGCCGGGTCGTGCTTGGTCGTCATGACGAGGATGCCGCCGGCGGGCTTGGTCGTGAACGGCCCCTGGTAGGCGTTCTTGCCCATGGCGGGCCAGCCGGCGCACACCGACGAGCTCGAGGTCCACAGCGGCCCGAAGCCGGGTGCCCGACGGTCGGCCATCGCACCGGCCGAGATCCAGCTCCGTGCGTTGTCGGGGTTGCGCGTCTCGCTGCAGATCACGCCCTCGAACCCGGCCCACCACGACGGCGGGTACTCCTCCTCGGGCGTGGGCTCCGGCGGGTTGTAACCGATGCGGTTCGCGCGGTTCTTGCGGTCCCGCTCGGTCACACGGTCGTAGGCCCGCTTCAGCGCGGCGGCCGGCGCCTTCTTCTGCTGCGCGTCGGGCTGTTCGGCGGCGACCCGGTATTGGTGCACGAACGCCAGCAGGTCGGGGATGCCCTCGGGGTCGTAGAGAGAGCCGAGGGTGAGCGCGATGAACACGTCGTAGGTCAGCTCCATGCCCTCCTCACCGGGGGTGACGTTGACCGTCTCGTTGCGCAGGCGGGTCGTGACCGCGGCCCAGTCGTCGCGAATCGTGTCGTGCTCCCGGCACCCGCTCTCTCCCACCGCCTCGCATTCCGCGATGGCCGACATGAGCGACTCGTGCGCCCCGATGTCGCTGCGCAGTCGCGTCGTCACCGGGATGCTCGCGGATTCCCCACCGCGGCCGGTGGCCCACGCGACCGGATCGAGCACACCGTCGACGACCATCGTGCGCACCCGGGAGGGGAACATGTTGGCGTAGGTCGCACCGAGGTAGGAGCCGTAGGAGACGCCGTAGTAGTTGAGCTGCTTCTGCCCGAGCGCCTCGCGAACACGGTCCATGTCGCGAGCGACGTCGGCCGTCGTCATGTACGGCAGGATCTTCGGACGGGATTCCCGGCACAGGTGGCGCTTGAACTCGTCGACCGCGAGGAAGGGACCGATCTGCTCCTCGCGCCACGGGAACAAAACGTTGCTCTCCGGCGGCTTCTCACCCTTCTTGCCCTCACAGATCGCGAGGTCGGAGCCCCCGACGCCGCGGGGGTCGATCCCGACGATGTCGAACTGGGACCGCACGTTGCGTCCGAGGACCTGCGCGAAGATCGGCACACTGCCCACCGCCGAACCGCCTGGGCCGCCGGGGTTGACGAAGATGACGCCCTTCTTCTTGGCCTGGTTGTCGGCGGGGCGGCGCCCGATGGCGAGCGTCGTCGTTCCCTTGGAGGGGTCGGCGTAGTCGAGGGGCACCTCGAGCTCCCCGCACTGGATTCCCCAACAGCGGGTCCAACGGATGGGTGTCGGCGTGGCCGCGGCGGCCTGCGTCTGGGTCGTCGGCGCCGGCGCCGGTGTGGGCGCGGCCGACGACGTCTGGGGGCTTGCTCCGACGAGCGGCGTGGCGACGAGGGCAGCGACGCCGGCGAGAGCCGCGAGTCGCGATCGGCGGGAACAGATGACCATCTGACGACTCCTTGGCGAGGCGATCGGGAGCCCCATCAGAGCACGCCAATTCGCTGCTGTCGTGGGCGAATCGGCGAAATCAGACCCTCGCGCCGCAGGTTCATCCCCAGGTATGACGCGCGCCCTGCCGAGCGGGTCGGAAACCGCCGAAATGTCAGGCGCTCCCGGGGGTGCTCAGCGTCCAGTAGTCGTACGAACCGGAGTCCCGCAGGCTCGCGAGGTACGCCGCCGGGTTGCTCGGGTCGAGCCACACCGTGCGACCCCCGATCGGGGGGTGCTCACCGTGCGGCGCGTAGCTCGTGGTGAGCAGGACGAGGTCGACCGGGGCCAGCCAGTCGGCCTGGGCCCCGGGGGCGTCGGGGGTCTCGAGGAGCAGCGACAACTGCTTGTCGGCCTCGAGGACGACGAGCAGGCCGCGGTCGTCGGGGTCGGCCGGGTCGAACGTGCCGCGGCTCGTCGCGTCGGCGATGCGGAGCCGTTGAGCCTCCTGGGCCGCCACGTCGGCGTGCCGGACGAGCGCCTCGGCCTGCTCGTCGGCGGGGAGGGTCGACCACCCCGCGATCACCTCGTCGAGAACCTCGTCGACCGTGTCGGCGTAGACCGTGCTCGAGTCGCGCAACGTGAGGACGTGCGACCATTCGGAGCCGTCGGCTCTCGTGGGGACGTAACCGCAACACCCGGCGTGGAAGTTCCGAAAGCGCATGGGATCACTCTTCCACCCGCCTCACCTCACCGGCCGGGATGGAAGTCCCGCGGACCGGTGATCGCTGCTCCGAGCGGGGTGAGGCGGGCGATGAGACCGCGGTCGGCCGTCGCGACCGTGACGTCGTCGCCGCGTTCGGCGAGAACCCGGCACTGCGCGACGATCTCGTCGTCGCCCTCGCCGGGCGCGTGGATGGTCGTCAGCCCGTCGGTCACGCCGGCCTCGACGCCCTTGCGGGCCTGGCCCTCGACGACGAGCACGACCTGGTCGTACGGCCACTGCCCCCGCGCGAGGCCGTCGTGCAACCGGGACGCGGCGCCGGCCCGGTCGCGCCACCACCCGTCGGGAACGCTGCCCACGACGTTCGCCCCGTCGACGATGAGCACCTTCACGACATCGATCGTGCCACGCGTGCCCGAACCGAAGAAGGGCCCGGACCCGCAGCGGGTCCGGGCCACTTCACCGGGTCGTCAGAGCAGGTTGCCGCTCATGGCGTCGACCTGGACCTCGCGGTCATCGGCAGAGCCCGCGGGCAGGATGTCGAACTCGTACTGCACGCGGCCGGTGTCCTTGCCCTCGATCTTCCACTTCGTGACGGTGCCGTCCTGGCTCGACAGCGCGGTGCGGCTCGCGGCGTCGAGCGGAACGACCTTGGTGGGATCGAACGTCTTGGCCTTGGCCTCGGCCTTGTCGTCGGCGTCGATCTTCTCCCGCTTCTCCGAGAGCTTCTGCAGCGAATCGGCGTCGTACTGCACGGCGTACTTCTCGGTGTCGGAGTACAACTCGACCTTGTACTCGAGGCTGCCACCCGTGCGGGATTCGAGCTCGATCTTGCTGGGGTTGCCCGGGAACGCCTGCTTGGCGGCGGTGAGGGCGTCCTGCCACGACTTCTGGGGTGCCTGGGCGATCACGTCGCGCTTGGCGGCGCTGGAGGCGGGCGCGGCGGCGGATGACGTGGCACCGCTCTCAGTGGGGGTGCCGGCGCTGGTGGACGCGGGGGCGCTGGTGGCGGGGGCAGGCGCGGGAGCCGAACCCGAGTTCTGCTGCTGGTCACCGCCGCCGCAGGCCGAGAGGGTCAACAGTGCGGCCAGGCCGGTGGCCAGTAGGGGTGTCTTACGCATGAACATTCCTCCTTCTCTCAGATTCGGGTGAACTTCATCCCACACAAATGGACAAATACCCGATAGGGGACCGAACAAACCGGCGCCTTCACCGGTCGGGTTTGGCGTCGGCAGGTCCTGCGAACGCGCGGTGGACGCCCTCGCGGTGCAGGCTGGGGTTCGAACCGAAAGGGAGGACGATGACGATCACGGACGTGCTGTCGGGTATCGACGAGGTCACCCCGTGGCAGGAGGCGCTGTACAAGGACCTGCACCGCCATCCTGAGCTGAGCATGCAGGAGCACCGCACGGCCGAGAAGATCACCGCAGAGCTCACCGCCCTGGGCTACGACGTGCATCGGGTCGGCGGGGGCGTGGTCGGGGTGCTGGCCAACGGCGACTGGCAGACGGTGTTGTTCCGGGCCGACGTCGATGCGCTGCCCGTCGAGGAGGAGACCGGCCTGCCGTACGCCTCCACGGTGACGGCGACGACGCCCGGCGGTGCCGCGGTGCCGGTCATGCACGCCTGCGGCCACGACATGCACACCGCCGCCGCGCTCGGCGCGGCACGCCTGCTCGCCACCCACCGCGACGCCTGGGCCGGCACCTACATCGCGCTCTTCCAACCCGGTGAGGAGATCGCCGCCGGCGCACGCGCGATGGTCGACGATTCGCTGACCGCCGTCGTCCCTCGCCCCGACGTGGCGTTCGGTCAGCACGTGCTGGGCGCCCTGGTCTCCGGACACGTGGGCACGGTCGCCGGCCCCGTCCTGTCCACCGCGGTGAGCCTGCGCATCACCGTGTACGGCAAGGGGTCTCACGGGTCGATGCCTCACCTGGGCGTCGATCCGGTCCTGCTGGCGAGCACCATCGTCGTGCGCCTGCAGTCGATCGTCGCGCGAGAGATCGCGCCGGACGACTTCGGCGTCGTCACCGTGGGCAGCGTGCAAGCGGGCAACTCGGCCAACGTCATCCCCGAATCGGCGACCCTGCTGGTCAACGTGCGCGCCTACGACGATTCCATCCGTGACCACATCGTCGCCGCGATCGAACGGATCGTGCGGGCCGAATGCGAGGCCTCCCGCACACCCCGAGAGCCCGCCTTCGAGGTGTTCGACTCCTACCCGCTCACCACCAACGACACGGACGTGACGGAGAGGGTGACGGCGGCGCTCGTCGAGGCCCTGGGAGCCGGACGTGTGGAGAAACTCGCCCCGCAGACCGCGTCCGAGGACTTCTCCGTCATCCCCGACGCGTGGGGCACGCCCTACGCGTACTGGGGGTTCGGCGCGTTCACCGAGGATCAGGAGGTGCTGCCCAACCACAACCCGGGTTTCGCCCCCGCGATCCAGCCGACCCTGCGCACCGGGACCGAAGCGGCGGTGGCGGCCGCCCTGGCCTACCTGGCGCGCTGATCACGCACCGGGCCCCCAGGACCTCCCGCGACGCCCGCAACGAGCCGGCCGAGCAGTCGATCCCGGCCCGCCGCCACTCCTCGCCGATTCAGAGTTGCGCCGCGATCTCGGTGCCCTGGAGAATCGCGCGCTTGGCATCGAGCTCGGCCGCGACGTCGGCGCCGCCGATGAGCTGAGCGGTGATACCCCGCTCGGCGAGCGCGTCGCTCAGCTCCCGCATCGGCTCCTGGCCGGTGCACACGACCACGGTGTCGACGGGGATCGTGCGCGGCTCGCCGTCGAGGGTGACGTGCAGGCCCTCGTCGTCGATGCGCTCGTACGTCACGCCCGGCATCATCACGACGCCGCGGTGCTTGAGCGAGGTGCGGTGGATCCACCCGGTGGTCTTGCCGAGCCCGGCGCCGGGCTTGCTCGTGCGGCGCTGTAGCAGCGTGACCTCGCGGGCCGGGGCGGGACGCTCGGGCGTCATGAGCCCTCCGCGCTCGGCGTACGACCGGTCGATGCCCCATTCGGCGTCGAACGCGGCCGGGTCCTCCGCGCCGGAGGGGCCGGCGTGGGTGAGGTACTCGGCGACGTCGAAGCCGATGCCGCCCGCACCCATGATCGCGACCCGCCGACCCACGGGCACGTGGTCGCGCAACACCTCCAGGTAGGTGACGACGCTGGGGTGATCGATCCCCTCGACCTCGGGAATGCGCGGTGAGACGCCGGTCGCGAGAACGACGTCGTAGAACCCGGCCAGCTCGTCGACCCCCGCGCGCACGCCCAGGCGCACGTCGACACCGCTCTCCTCGAGCTCGTGGGTAAAGTAGCGCAGGGTCTCGGCGAACTCCTCCTTGCCGGGGATCTGCCGGGCGACGTCGAACTGGCCGCCGATCCGGTCCTCGGCCTCGAACAGCGTGACGTCGTGGCCGCGGCGGGCGGCGGTGGTGGCGCAGGCCAGCCCGGCCGGCCCGGCGCCGACGACCGCGACCCGGCGAGGCCGGCGGGTCGGCTCGATCGTGAGCACGGTCTCGTGGCAGGCGCGGGGGTTGACCAGGCAGGACGTGATGAGCCCGGAGAACGTGTGGTCCAGACACGCCTGGTTGCAGGCGATGCACGTGTTGATGCGTTCGGGCCGGCCGGCAGCCGCCTTGGCGATGAAATCCGGGTCGGCGAGGAAGGGGCGGGCCATCGAGACCATGTCGGCACAGCCCTCGGCGAGCACCTGCTCGGCGACCTCCGGCGTGTTGATGCGGTTGGTCGCCACCAGCGGGATGGACACCGCTCCCATGAGTTTCTTGGTCACCCAGGCGAACTCCGCACGGGGCACCGAGGTCGCGATCGTCGGGATGCGCGCCTCGTGCCAGCCGATGCCGGTGTTGATGATCGTCGCCCCGGCTTGCTCGACGGCCTGGGCGAGGCGGATGACCTCCTCGAGCGACGAGCCACCCTCGACGAGGTCGAGCATCGAGAGGCGGTAGATGATGATGAACTCCTCGCCCACCCTCTCGCGCACCCGCCGCACGATCTCCAGCGGCAGCCGGATGCGGTTCTCGTAGTCTCCGCCCCACTCGTCGGTGCGGTGGTTGGTGCGAGCCGCGATGAACTCGTTGATGAGGTAACCCTCGGAGCCCATGATCTCGACGCCGTCGTACCCCGCGGCCCGTGCGAGCGCCGCGCACCGCACGTAGTCCTCGATGGTCTGCTCGATCTCGTCGGAGGTGAGTTCGTGCGGCACGTGGGGCGAGATCGGCGCCTGGATCGCGGACGGCGCGACGAGGTCCTCGTGGTAGGCGTATCGCCCGAAGTGGAGGATCTGCAGGCAGATGCGGCTCCCCGCCTCGTGCACGGCGTCGGTGACGATGCGGTGGCCCGGTATGTCGTCCTCGGCGGTCAGGCTCGCCCCACCGGCCCAGGGGCGTCCGGCGTCGTTGGGCGCGATGCCGCCGGTGACCATGAGGCCGACGCCGCCGCGGGCGCGCTCGGCGTAGAACGCGGCGAGGCGCTCGAAACCGTCGGGCGCCTCCTCGAGACCCACGTGCATCGAGCCCATGAGCACACGGTTGGGCAGCGTCGTGAAGCCCAGGTCCAGGGGCTCGAGGAGGTGGGGGTAACTCGTCATGTACCCCACGGTAACCAAGGCGTTCGACTCCCCTGACGTGACCTGCGACACAGGCCGTCGGCCACCTCTGAACCGTCGCGACACGCCCCGCGGACGGGCCGATGGTCCTTGAGCGCGCCGACCATCGACCCTCGAGCAGTGTTCACACCTACTCTCTTAGGTGGAGGTCACGGTGTTGCGCCGGCGCGCGACGCGTGCCCGATCCACCTCACGAGGGAGACCGCCGTGCCGCAGACCGACCGCGACGAACTGCACCGTCGACGCACCGAGGCCCTGGCCGGAGGTGGCGAGAAGGCACAGGCCAGGCGCCACGAACGGGGCCTGCTCACGGCACGCGAACGACTCGACCGGCTCTTCCAGCCCCGCACCTTTCAGGAGTCCGGCCTCCACGCCCAGCACTCGTGCGAGGAGCTCGCCGGCAAGTCGCTCCCGGCCGACGGCGTCGTCACCGGCACCGGGTACGTCGACGGCGAACTGGTGGCCGCGTTCGCGCAGGACGCCACGGTCGCCGCGGGCACGCTCGGGCGCCGGCACGCGCAGAAGATCGTCGAGCTCATGAACACGGCGATCCGCGTCGGGGCTCCGCTCGTGGCGTTCCAGGAGTCCGGCGGCGCCCGCATCCAGGAGGGCGTCGACGCGCTGTCGGGCTACGGCGAGGTCTTCTACCACAACGTGCTCATGTCGGGTGTCGTGCCGCAGATCGCCGTCATCTGCGGGCCGTGCGCGGGCGGCGCGGCCTACTCCCCCGCGCTCATGGACTTCATCGTCATGACCAGGCAGAACTCCCAGATGTTCATCACCGGGCCCGACGTCATCAAATCGGTGACCGGACGCTCCACCACCCTCGACGAGGTCGGTGGCGCGCAGATGCACGCGAGCGTCAGCGGCAACGTGCACTTCCTCGCCGAGGACGATGACGACGCCGTGCGCATCGTCAAGGAGTTGCTCTCCTACCTGCCCCCGAACAACACCGAGGACCCCCCGCACGACCTCGCCTCGCAACTGCGGCTCGACCGCGACGAGGGCATGAACGACCTCGTCCCCGACGACCCGTCGATGCCGATGGACGTCCGCGCGGTCATCACCCGCCTCGTCGACGACGGCCGCCTGCTCGAGGTACAGGCCGACTTCGCCAAGAACCTCATGGTGGGATTCGCCCGCATCGAGGGCATGGTCGTCGGCATCGTCGCCAACCAGCCCCTGCACCTCGCGGGGGCCCTCGACATCGACGCCTCCGACAAGGGCGCCCGGTTCGTGCGCTTCTGCAACGCCTTCAACATCCCGCTCGTCACCCTCGTCGACGTGCCCGGATTCCTGCCCGGTGTCGAGCAGGAGCGCGGCGGCATCATCCGCCACGGCGCCAAGATGCTCTTCGCCTACGCCTCGGGCACGGTGCCCAAGATCACCGTCATCCTGCGCAAGGCGTACGGCGGCTCCTACCTCGCGATGTGCAGCAAGGAGATGGGCACCGACTACGTCTACGCATGGCCCAACGCCGAGATCGCGGTCATGGGCGGCGCGGGCGCGGCGAACATCCTCTACCGGCGCGAGATCGAGGCGGCCGAGGACGAGGCGGCCAAACGTGCCGAGCTCGTCGAGCGCTACCGCGAGGAGCACGCCACGCCGTACCGCTCCGCGGCGCGCGGGTACATCACCGACGTCATCGACCCCTCCGAGACCCGGGCAGCGCTCGCCCTCAGCCTGCGCAAGACCCTCAACAAGCGTGAGCTGAGGCCCGGCAAGAAGCACGGGAACATCCCGCTGTGAGCAGCACTTCTTCGCCGGATTCCCTCACGAGGGGGCCGGAGCCGACGACTCGGACGACAAGGAGGCACGGATGCTCGAAGTGACCCTGACGGTGGCCGTCATCGTCCTCGTGGTGTCGATGCTCGTCGCCGTCGTCATCAAGGGCCTCGTCGCGCTCCTGGGGCGGCAGGGCGCCGCTGCCTCGGCGTCCGCCGTCGTCCCGGCCGCCCCCGTCGTTCCCGCGGCGCCGACCACCGCGGGCGGTCACCCGCCCGAGCACGTCGCGGCCATCGCCGCCGCGGTCTCGTCGGTGTTCGACGACGGGGTCGTGGTCGTCAACATCGAACCGGTCCGCGGCCCGGGCACCGGCTCGGGCTGGACCTCCGAGGGCCGCGCCGCCCATCACACCTCCCACAACCTGGGCCGATTCCCCCGTTAGACCAACCGTTGGCCGCGGATCCGTCCCGGCCCGAACCCACGCAGGACAAGGAGTGACGTCCCGATGTTGCGACACCTTCGCGTGACCGTCGAAGGACACGCCTACGACGTGACGGTCGAGGACCTCACCGACACGGGCAACACGCTCTACCCCGACAACCGCTCGATGACCCCGACGAACGCCACCGCTCCGGTGACCGCGCCGACTGCGGCGCCCCGTGGCTCCGGTGGCTCCGGCCCCGCGCCGAGCGCTGCCCCCGCGTCCACCCCTTCGGCGTCCGCGTCTGCGGCGGCGGCCGGGGGGTCGGCCGTGCTCGCGCCGATGAGCGGGGTCGTCGTCGAGATCTCCGTCCAACCCGGAGACACAGTCGGCGCCGGCCAGATCGTCGCCGTCATGGAGGCGATGAAACTGAAGAGTCCCATCGTCGTCGACACGGCCGGCACGGTCGCGACCGTCGACGTGGCCGTCGGTGACGCCGTGGAGTCCGGCGCCTCGATCCTCACCCTCTCCTGAGGGGCCCGGCGTGGATCTCTCCGATCTCGGCGGCATCTTCCAGGGCATCGGCACCCTGTTCATGCAGGAGCCGAGCATCGCCTTCGGCCGCCTCGTGCTCATCGTCCTCGGCTTCGGGCTCGTGTACCTCGGCAAGAAGGAGATTCTCGAGCCGCTGCTCATGATCCCGATGGGCCTCGGGATGTCGGCGGTCAACGCGGGCGTACTCGTCCTCAACACGGGCCGCACGGGGACACTGTTCGTGGATCCGCTCGTCAAGGACCCGAACGACGTCGTCAACGTGTTGCAGATCAACTGGCTGCAACCCATCTACACGTTCATGTTCAGCAACGGCCTCATTGCCTGCCTGGTGTTCATGGGCATCGGTGTGCTGCTCGACGTCGGCTACGTCATGGCCCGCCCGTTCCAGAGCATGATCATCGCGTTGTTCGCCGAGGCCGGCACGTTCGTCGTGTACCCCCTCGCCCTGTGGCTCGGCATGTCGCCGGGACAGGCGGCCTCGGTGTCGACGATCGGTGGCGCCGACGGACCGATGGTGCTCTTCACCTCGCTCATCCTCTCCCCAGACCTCTTCGTGCCCATCACGGTCGTCGGCTACCTCTACCTCGGCCTCGCCTACGGCGCCTTCCCCTACCTCGTGCGCGCCCTCGTTCCCGCGCGACTGCGGGGACTGCCGATGCCGGCCGGGCCCCAGACGCGGATCACCTCGGGGCAGAAGCTCGCGTTCGCGGTCGTCGTCTCCACCCTGTTGTGTCTGCTGTTCCCAGTGGCGGCACCGCTGTTCCTGTCGCTGTTCGTGGGCGTGGCCGTGCGCGAGGCGGGCATCGTGCAGTTCCAGGAGTTGTTCAGCAAGGTCTTCCTCTACGGCGCGACGTTCTTCCTCGGACTCACCCTCGGCGTGCTCTGTGAGGCGGGCACCCTGCTCGACCCGGTCGTCCTCAAGCTGCTCCTGCTCGGCATGCTCGCGCTGACGATCTCGGCCGTCGGCGGCATCATCGGCGGGTACGTCATGTATTTCGCGACGGGCGGCAAGGTCAACCCCGTCGTCGGCATCGCCGGTGTGAGTTGCGTGCCCACCACCGCCAAGGTCGCCCAGAAGATCGCCGGTCACGAGAACCCGGCGGCGATCGTCATGCCGCAGGCCCTCGGCGCCAACATCAGCGGCGTCATCACCTCCGCGATCATCGCCGGCACGTTCGTCGCGCTCCTGCGCTGATCCGGGCTCGCCACCCGCACCGGAGGCAAGACACCCCCCACGACGTCGACGTGGCAGATGGGATGGCAGCCAGAGTGGGGTCCCGACCCCCTCGCCGCTGCCATCCCATCTTCCATCTCGGCGAGGCGGGGCTCGGATCCGGGCCACCGCGTGGCAGCTCGGTTGCCAGACTGGCGGCATGGAGCAGGACGAACTCATGGTGCGCCGGGCCTACGACGAGGTCGCCGATTCCTACGCCGACGTCTTCCGCACGACCGAGGGCGAACAGCCGATCGAGCTCGCGATGATCCGGCATTTCGTCCAGCACCTGCCCGTCACGGACCCGGAATCGCCACGGGTGCTCGATGCCGGGTGCGGAGCCGGACGCATGCTGCCCCTGCTCGCCGGCCTCGGCTGTGACGTCGAGGGCATCGATCTCTCACCGGAGATGATCCGGCGGGCGCGGATCGACCATCCTCGGTTCACGACCGACGTGGCCTCGATCACCGACCTCCCTTTCGCCGACGCGTCGTTCGACGGGGTCTTCTCCTGGTACTCCACGATCCACGGCGACGATGCCGCCCTCGCGCTCGCGGTGAGCGAGTTCCATCGGGTGCTGCGGCCCAGCGGCCTCGTCCTGGTGGCCTTCCAGGCCGGCGACGAAGTGTGCGATGTCGCACCCGCCTATCGCGCACACGGTCACGAGATCGTGCTCCTTCGATGGCAACGCACCCCCGATCGCGTAGGGGCCGCTCTCGACTCGGCCGGTTTCACCGAGCACGCCCGTCTCGATCGAGCTCCCGTCGGGCACGAACGCGATCGCCAGGGGGTCATCGTGGCGAAGAGGTGACGGGCAGGGTGAGCAGTGGCGGCGCGAGCACCTCCCCCGGCCGCAACGTGGAAGATGGGATGGCGGCAGAACCGGGGTGATCACCCCCTCGACGCTGCCATCCCATCTTCCATCTCGGGGAGGCGGGAACGCGCCCAGTCGACGCGCCGCACCCTGCACGGCGTGCAGATTTGCACTGTGTGCACGATCGCGCCTACCGTCTTCCTCGTGACTCTCGTGACCGGTCGCCGCGAGGCGAACAAGATGCGCACGCGCACGGCCCTCCTCGATGCCGTCTACGAGCTGCTCGACGCCGAGGGGCCGGACGCCGTCACCGCCGAACGGCTCGCCGAGGCCGCGGGCATCTCGCGGCGCACGTTCTTCAACTACTTCGAATCCGTGGACGCGCTGGTCGCCTCCGGGACCGACGACATCCTCGACTGCGTGCGCAGGGCTCTGTCCGCCCGCCCCGGCGACGAGCCGGTGCTCGACGCGGCGTACGCCGTGATCTCCGAACTGTTCACCGTCGAGTTCCTCGCCGAGGCCACCCGCGCCTGGCGGGCGATCGACCGGCACCCGGGTGCGCGCCGGTTCGCGCTCGAGGCGAGCGTCGGGCACACGACGCGCCTCGCGCAGGATCTCGCGCAGCGCCACATCGATCCCGAGAACCGCGACCCGCTGCGGTCCGCGGTGCTCACCGCCATCCTCCTCACGGCGTTCGACGAGGCACGCCGCGCCTGGCTCGACCATCACGACGGCCCGGTGGACGACGAGGCACTGGGCGCCCTGCTCGAACAGGTGCGACGCGCCTTCGACATCGTCCGTCCCGTCTTCGACGGCCCCGCACCTCACGACCTGGGCTGAGGCCCGCCTCTGTTCGAGCCCGGCCGCTCACCGTTCGCGCGCCCGGCTCCCGACCTCCGCACGAGGAGCTCATACATGTCCGTCTTCCTCTACCGCCTGGGGCGGTTCGCCGCCCGGCGCGCCTGGATCGTCGTCGCCACCTGGGCGTTGATCCTCGGCATCGTCGGTGGCGGCGCCGCGACGCTTCAGAAACCCTTCACCAAGGAACTGACCATCCCCGGCACCGAGTTCCAGCAGGTGCTCGACGACCTCGACCGCTCCCTGCCCGACGCCGCGGGCGGTCGCGCCGGAGTGGTGTTCTCCACCGTCGACGGCACGCCGTTCACGCCGGAGCAGAAGAAGGCGGTCGCAGCGGTGACCGCGTCGTGGGACGGCATCGACGGCGTCGACGAGGCGACGGACCCGTTCGCCACCCAGCACGACCTCGACGAGGGGCGCCGCAAGCTCGCCGACGGCCGCACGAAGCTGGCGGACGGTGAGAAGGAGATCCGAGAGAACACCGACAAACTCGCCGAAGGCAAGGAGAAGCTCGCCGACGGCCGTCAGAAGATCGACGAGAACGCGGCAAAGCTCGCCGAGGGCGAGTCCAAGCTCACCGAGGGCGAGCAGAAGCTCGCGGACGGACGCCGGGAGATCGCGCGGAACGAGGCCAGGCTCGACGCCGCGCGAGCCGAACTCGACGCCGGCCAGCGCAAGATCGACGAAGGCCGCCCGCAGTTGGCCGCCGGCCGCGAGAAGCTGCGCGCCGGGCAGGCCGAGCTCGAGGCCAATCGGGCCAAGATCGCCGAGGGCGAACGGCAGCTCGCACAGGCCCGCGCCAAGGTCGAGGCCGGTGAGGCCCAGCTCGCGCCGGCCGAGAAGAAGCTCGCCGACGGGCGGCGCCGGCTCGCCGCGGGCAAGGCCGAACTCGCCGACGGACGCCGCGAGCTCGAGGCAGGCAAGAACAAGGTGGCCGACGGCCGCCGGCAGCTCGACGCGGGCCGGCAGAAGATCAGCGCGGGTCGCGCGCAGCTCCCCGCCGGCCAGCAGCGCATCGACGGCGGGCGTGCCCAACTCGAGCAGAGCCGCGCCCAGGCCGATGCCCTCGCTCGAGAGCTCGGCGACGACGATCCCCAGGTGGTCGAGGCACGCCGTCAGGTGGAGGCGAAGGAGGCCGAGCTCAGCGCGGCTCAGCGCCGACTCGACGGCCAGAAGGCCGAACTCCAGGCCGCGGAGCAGGCGCTTCCCCGGCGAGAGGCCGAACTCGACGCCGCGGCCAAGAAGCTCGCCGCGAAGGAGTCGGAGCTCGAGGCCGGCGAGACGCAGATCCAGGAGCAGGAGGCCGCGCTCCGCGCCGGCGAGAAGCAACTCGCGGAGAAGTCGGCGCCCCTGGTCCAGGCACGCAGGACGCTCGACGAGAAGACGGCCGAGCTGCAGGCCGGCAAGCGCAAGCTCGCCGAGGGACAGCGTCAGCTCGACGCGGGCCGTGCCACGTTGAACCAGAAGGCGGCCGAGCTCGAGACCGGTCAGCGCAAGATCGACGCCGGTCGCGCGAAGCTCGCCGACGGGCAACGCAAGTTGGAGGCGGGCAAGGCCGAGCTCGCGCGCGGGCAGGCGGAGATCGCGAAGAACCGGACCAGGCTCAACGCGGGCAAGGAGCAACTCGCCCAGGGCCGCATCGACATCGAGCGGGCCGCGAAGCAGTTGCGCTCGGGTGAGGCGAAGCTCGCCGACGCCCGCACGACCATCGCGGACAAGAAGGTCGAGTTGCGCCGCGGCGAACGTCGTCTCGCGCTCATCGACGGGCTGCGCGCCGTCAACACCCGCGGCGACGTCGCGATGTCGAGCGTGTCGTTCGACGTGCCCATCAACGAGGTCACCCCCGAGACCAAGGCGCAACTCCCCCAGCGCGCGAGCGACCTCGCGGCCGAGGGCGTCCAGGTCGACTACTCCAAGGACATCGCCGACAACCTCGAGATCGGCGGCATCTCCGAGGTCATCGGTCTGCTCATCGCCGCCGTCATCCTGTTCGTCATGCTCGGCTCGCTGCTCGCCTCCGGGCTCCCGCTGCTCATCGCGCTCATCGGCGTCGGCACGGGCATCCTCTCGGTGCTCGCGCTGACCCACTGGGTGGAGATGAGCGACATCACCCCGGCGCTCGCGATCATGCTCGGCCTCGCCGTCGGTATCGACTACGCCCTGTTCATCGTCCACCGCCACCGAGAGAACCTCGCCCAGGGCGAGACCGACGTCGAGGAGTCGATCGGCCGCGCCACCGGTACCGCCGGCAGCGCCGTGCTCTTCGCGGGCGCCACGGTGGTCGTCGCCCTCGCGGCCCTGACGCTCGTGGACATCCCGTTCCTCGGGATCATGGGCCTGGCCGCCGCCGGTACGGTCACCGCCGCCGTCCTCGTCGCGCTGACGTTGACGCCGGCACTGCTCAAGCTCATCGGCATGCGGGTCCTCTCCCCCAGGGCGCGCCGGTCGATGGCGGCCGCCCGCGAGCGCGAGGAGGCCGAGGCCGCGACCGAGGACGCCGAGGAACGCCGGGCCGAGGAGAGCGGCGGCCACGCCCACGTGCGCGGCCACGGCTGGGGTGGCCTCGTCACGAATCATCCCGTGCTCGCCGGCATCGCGGGCACCCTGCTGCTCCTGCTCATCGCGATTCCCGCAGCGAGCCTCAAGCTGGGTCTGCCCGACGCGTCGCAGGATCCGCAGGACTCGACCTCGTACCGGTCGTACATGAAGATCGAGGAGGGCTTCGGCCCGGGCCAGAACGCCGCGATCCTCGCCGTCGCGAAGGTGCCGGCGAAGGAGGCCTCGAACCTCACCGAGAACCAGCTCACCGACCTCGAACTCGACGTCGCCGAGCAGCTCAAGGCACACGACGACGTCGCGTACGTCATCCCCGCGGCAAGCAGCGAGGACAAGCAGACCCTCGTCTTCCAGATCGTGCCCGAGGGCGGGCCGAACGACGACTCCACCCAGCAACTCATCCACGAGCTGCGCGACGACCGGTCGGCGATCATCGACTCCACCGTCGTCGACTCCGTCGGGTTCGCCGGGCAGACCGTGGCGAACATCGACATGTCGGAGCTGCTCGCCAAGGCGCTGCCGACCTACCTCGCGGTCGTCGTCGGGATCTCGATCGTGCTGCTGCTGCTCGTGTTCCGCTCGATCGTCGTGCCGTTGCTCGCCACCGGCGGGTTCCTGCTCTCGGTCGCGGCCTCGCTCGGTGCCGTCGTCGCGGCGTACCAGTGGGGTTGGGGCGGAGCCCTGTTCGGTGTCGAGGCGCCGGGGGTGATCCTCAGCTTCCTGCCCACGCTCGTCATCGGCATCCTCTTCGGGCTGGCGATGGACTATCAGATGTTCCTCGTCTCCGGCATGCGCGAGGCGTGGGCCGGCGGTCACACCGCCCGCACCGCGGTGCGCACCGGCTTCTCGCACGGAGCCAAGGTCGTCACGGCGGCGGCGCTCATCATGACCGGCGTGTTCTCGAGCTTCATGCACTCGCCGACGACGATGATCCGCCCGATCGGCTTCGCCCTGGCCGCGGGTGTGCTGTTCGACGCGTTCGTCGTGCGGATGACCCTCATGCCCTCGGTGATGCACCTGCTCGGCGAGAAGGCCTGGTACCTGCCCAGGTGGCTCGACCGCGTCCTGCCCGACCTCGACGTCGAGGGCACCCGACTCATCGCGCAGCGGGAGGCCGCGGACGAGGGGGCCGAGAACCCGGAATCCGGCCCGGCACCGGCAGCGGCCTGACTCCCGACGTGGCAGATGGGATGGCAGCCGAACGGGGGTCCTGACCCCCTGATGGCCGCCATCCCATCGTCCTTCTTCGGGGGCGGGGAGACCGTTCACCCCCGTGTTCCGGATGTCAGACGGAACATCGTGGGGCCGGCCCGAGCAGCCGAGCGACCAGGGTCGACCGTGGCTACGATCGACGAAGGCGGGCGACGCCGGTCACCCGTCCGGGGCGATCAGGGCAGGAGCGACGAGCCATGTCGACGGACGCAGCACACACCTCCGACCGCACTCGGCGCCGCCGCAGCTTCAGCGTCCCGTCGGCGTTCACCATCCTCTTCGTGCTGACGATCCTCGCGGTGTTCGCGACGTGGGTCGTGCCCGCCGGGGCCTACTCCAAGCTCGTGTACGAGGGTGGGCAGCTCAGCCTCACCCAGCCCGACGGCAGCGCAAAGTCGCTGCCCGCCACCCAGCAGAGCCTGGAGCAGCTCGGGGTGCAGATCGACATCTCGAAGTTCACCTCGGGCGCCATCAACAAGCCGGTCTCGGTGCCGGGGACGTACGAGCGGCTCGCGCAGAACCCGGCCGGGATCTCCGACATCACGACGAGCATGGTGCAGGGCACGATCGAGGCGGCCGACATCATCGTGTTCATCCTCGTGCTCGGCGGCCTGATCGGGGTGGTCAAGGCCACCGGGGCGTTCGAGTCGGGGCTGGTGGCGCTGACGAAGAAGACCAAGGGTCACGAGTTCCTCCTCGTCCTCGTCGTGTCCGTGCTCATGGTGCTCGGCGGCACGACGTGCGGTCTGGAGGAGGAGGCGGTCGCCTTCTATCCCATCCTCGTGCCGATCTTCATCGCGATGGGGTACGACTCCATCGTCTGCGTCGGCGCGATCTTCCTCGCCGGATCGATGGGTACCGCGTTCTCGACCATCAACCCGTTCTCGGTGGTCATCGCCTCGAACGCGGCCGGCACGTCGTTCACCGAGGGGCTCGCGTGGCGCGTCGGCGGTTGCATCGTGGGCGGCATCGTCGTCATCGCCTACCTGTACTGGTACAGCGCCAAGGTGCGGGCGAACCCGGAGTTCTCGTACGCCTACGAGGACCGGGAGACCTTCGCCCGGCAGTGGGCCGTCTCCCCGGGAGACGCGACGGCCGAGGAGGTCGGCTTCACCTGGCAGAAGAAGGTCGTGCTCGTCCTCTTCGTGGCCGCGTTCCCGATCATGGTGTGGGGCGTGATGTCGCAGGGCTGGTGGTTCCCCGAGATGGCCGCCTCGTTCCTCGCGATCGCCATCGTCGTGATGTTCCTCGCCGCCACCGGGCGGAGCCGCCTGAGCGAGAAGGAGCTCGTCGACGCGTTCTCCGAAGGCGCCGCCAGCCTGGTCGCCGTCTCCCTCATCATCGGTCTCGCCCGCGGCATCAACCTCGTCATGAACCAGGGCCTGATCTCCGACACGCTGCTCGACTCGGCCTCCCACCTCGTGGCCGGCATGAGCGGCCCCCTGTTCATCCTCATGATGCTGGCGATCTTCTTCGTCCTCGGCTTCGTCGTGCCGTCGTCCTCGGGCCTGGCCGTGCTCTCGATGCCGATCCTCGCGCCGCTCGCCGACACCGTCGGCCTCGAGCGCTGGATCATCGTCTGCGCCTACCAGTGGGGGCAGTACGCGATGCTCTACCTCGCCCCGACCGGGCTCGTCATGGCGACGCTGCAGATGCTCGACATGAAGTACTCGCACTGGCTGCGGTTCGTGTGGCCGATGGTCGTTTTCCTGCTCGTGTTCGGCGGAATCCTGCTCGTCGCACAGGTTCTCGTCTACGGGGCGTGAGCCGGGGCGCCACCACCCGGTGGTGAGCGGGGCGGGCGTGCCGGGCCGTGCGCGACTACGACGCGGGGAATGAGTGGGGGGTCGCAGGCCGTTCAACTCCTGGGCCGCGTCCGTGCTGCCCCTCCCGCGCGGACGCGGCTCCGCACGCCGTTCCCACTCGCCCCGAGGTGACCGTATGACGCAACACGCCGATCGCCACAGCACTGCGACACGGGTCGACGACGACCCGGGCGAGGGCCTGTTCGGTTCTCTGGTCTCGATCGTGCGGTTCACCGGCGAGCTGCGGCAGTACTACGTCGCGGTCATCGTGTGCGCGCTGCTCACCGCCGCGGCCGGGCTCGCGACCCCGTTCCTCGTGGGACGCGCCACCGACCTCATCGTCGGCGCGGTGAACTCCGGCCAGAGCGCGGGGGCGGTGCCGATGCTCGCCCTGCTCGCGGGCGCGATCCTCGTCACCGAACTCATCTCGACCGTCGTGCAGAACCTCGGCGGCTGGGCCGGTGACGTGCTCTCCAACCGTCTGCGCGCGATCCTCTCGACGCGCTACCTCGACAAGCTGCTCAGGCTGCCGCAGCAGTGGTTCGACGAGGAGTTGACCGGCACGATCATCGCGCGGCTCAACCGCTCGATCGCCGAGATCTCCCAGTTCGTCAAGTCGATGTCGAACACGTTCTTCGCGATGCTCCTGCAGACGATCGCCGTGCTCGTCATCAGCGCGATCTACTACTGGCCGCTCGCGGTCATGCTCGCCGTCGTCTTTCCGGTGTACGTGTGGCTCACGGGCCTGACGTCCCGCAAGTGGCAGCGGCTCGAGGCCGACAAGAACAGCCACATCGACTCCGCGGGCGGGCGGTTCGCCGAGGTCATCGGCCAGATCCGCGTCGTGCGTTCGTTCGTGCGTGAGCGCCACGAACTCGAGACGTTCACCGACCACTTCGATCGCACCGATGCGACGACCCGCGAGCAGTCGCGGTACTGGCACACGATGGACGTCATCCGCCGCGGCGTGCTCAACGTCGTGTTCGCGGGAATGTACTTCCTCATCTTCTGGCGCACCCTGCAGGGCGGGTTCACCGTGGGTGAGATGGTGCTGCTCATCCAGCTCGTCACCATGGCCCGCACGCCGGTGGAGATGATGAGCTGGGTGCTCGACACGGCCCAGCGTGCCGTCGCCGGGTCGCGCGACTACTTCCGTGTCATGCGCGCCACCGAGGTCTACGCGCCCGCCCGCATGCCTGAACTGCCGGCGCGCCCGAAGGATGCGCCGGTGCTCGAGTTCGAGGACGTCCGGTTCGGCTACGGCGACGGCCCCGACGTGCTGCGGGACGTGACGTTCGACGTGCGCCGCGGCGAACGCGTCGCGCTCGTCAGCGAATCCGGCGGAGGCAAGACGACGCTGGTCAACTTGCTGCTCGGGCTCTACCCGCTGCGCTCGGGCCACATCCGTCTCGACGGCGTCGACATCGCGACCATGCCGCCGGAGGAGTTGCGCCGCCGTGTCTCCATCGTCTTCCAGGATCCGTCGCTGTTCTCCGACACCGTCGGCGAGAACATCCGCTACGGCTACCCCTCGGCCTCCGAGGACGACGTGGAGCTCGCCGCCGAACGCGCCAATGCCGGCGACTTCATCGAGGGACTCGACGGGGGCTTCGACGCCCTCATCGGTGAGCGGGGGCTCAAGCTCTCCGGGGGCCAGAAGCAGCGGATCTCCGTGGCCCGGGCCATGCTCAAGGACGCCTCGATCCTCGTGCTCGACGAGGCGACGAGCGCCCTCGACACCCGCTCCGAACGCGCGGTTCAGGAGGGTCTGGAGGCCCTGATGAAGGGCCGCACTTCCCTCGTCATCGCCCACCGCCTCTCGACGATCGCGAACGTCGACCGCATCGTCACTCTCAAGAAGGGCGTGGTCGACGAGATCGGCACCCCGGCCGAGCTTGCGCGAACCGGGGGCGTCTACGGCGAGCTGCTCGCCCTCCAGCGCCGGGGCGAGGACTCCTACCTCAACGCCTACCAGACGGCACAGTGAAGCTGGCCGCAGAAGGCACGCAGAGAGCGAAGAACACGAAGGAGCGGGCAGGCGGACGGCCGTCCGCCGAGGTCAGCGACGCATCTCGAACGCGAGCTGGCGGGCGACGTGGGCCGCGGCGTCGATCTCGGCGCGGCGGGTGGAGACGCTCTCGACGTTGAACCCGACCGGCACCCCGAGGTAGCGGCAGAACGCTCGCAGCTCGCGCGCGGTCTCCAAAGCGTGGACGACCGACTGGCCGAGCGGATCGGGGGTGTGCTTGAGCTCGTTCTGCACCCACTGCGGCACATCGACGCCGAGCCAGCCGAGGAACTTCAGCGTCTTGATCGATCCGCACAGCGAGAGGGTGAACACGAGGCGGGCGGGCTCCATGCCCCGGGCGCGGCACGAGTAGGCGTAGTCCGAGGCGAGGTTCTTCGCGGCGGTCACGTCGTACACCACCTGGGAGACGAAGAAGCTGACGCCGGCCTCCTGCTTGGCGATGAGGCGCTTGTGCTCGTCGCCGCGGCCGGTGTGCCGCTCCGGGATCATCACGGCGCCGAGCGGAACGTCGGGACGCTCGGCGCGGCAGAGGGCCTGGGCGTCCGGCAGGGAGACCGCCGTGATCCGTTCCGACGACGGCGCGCCGACGAACACCGTCGGCTGCCCCTGCGGCACCGATCCGAGCCACGACGTGAGCTGGCCCTCGTCGTACTTCGAGATGCTGCGGTAGACGATCGCCGGGACCGTGAGCTCGGTGAGGTGCTCTCGGCGGAACACCGCCGGATCCATCGTCTCGAGATAGGGAAAGGGACGCTCCTCGTCGGTGCGTTCGCTCTCGTCGTCGAGGTCGTAGAGCACGAGGCCGTCGATGTCGAGACCGGCGAGGCGGTGGAGCATCGCGGCGGCGATCTCACCGGCGCGTTCCTCGCTCACCGTCACTCGGGGCGGGGTCATGCCGAACAGCAGCAGGACGTCACGGTCGGCGAGGGAGGCAGCGAAGTCGGGCACGACCGAAGGTTACGTGGGCGCCTGTTCGTGACGGCCGGCCCCCTCTCGCGCCCGCCGCTCACCGACGTCGGCCCATGTGTCGAACTCGGACGAAACGGGTAAGGCAGAGACGAAACCGATCGATGCACATCAGATGCGTCGACGTGTACCCGCAACGGAAAGGAGCCCTCACATGGCCACCGACATCACCGGTACCAAGATCGCGTTCCTCCTCACCAACGGCGTCGAGCAGCCCGAGCTCACCCAGCCGTGGGACGAGGTGAAGAAGGCGGGCGGAACGCCTGTCCTCGTGTCTCCGGAATCCGGCTCGATCACCGCGATGAAGGGCGACTGGGACCACGCCGACTCCTTCGACGTCGACGTCGAGGTCAAGAACGCCAAGCCCGACGACTACGACGCCCTCGTGGTTCCCGGCGGCACGGTCAACGCCGACACCCTGCGCACCGACGAGGACGCCCAGGCGTTCGTCACGGCGTTCTTCGAGGCCGGCAAGCCCGTCGCCTCCATCTGCCACGGGCCGTGGATCCTCATCGACGCGGGCGAGGCCAAGGGACGCAAGATGACGTCCTACACCTCCATCGCGATCGACCTGAAGAACGCGGGCGCCGAGTGGGTCGACGAGGAGGTCGTCGTCGACGGCAACCTCGTGACCAGCCGCAACCCGGGCGATCTCGACGCGTTCAGCGCCAAGCTCCTCGAGCAGGTCGCGGCCGCGAAGCAGTAGGCTCTCGGTTCGATCACGGTGCGGCACGGCGCGATTCGGCGGCGTGCCGCACCGGTCTTTCCCGTCGGTCTCCTCGCAGGAGCGTGGTCATGCGGTTCACCCCGCCCACCCGGGCGCTCACCGTCCTCGGCCTGTGTGCCGTGCTGCTCGCCGGATGTTCGCTTCCGTCGATTCCCTCCGATCCCGACGGGACGCTGGAGCGGGTGCGCAGCGAGCGCGTGCTTCGTGCCGGCGCGTCTCCCAACGCGCCGCTCGTCCTCGCCGAGGCCGGCGGGCCGCCCACGGGGCCGGAGGTCGAGCTCGTCGAAGGCTTCGCCCAGAGCGTCGGAGCGCGGGTCGAATGGGTCGTCGGCGGCGAATCCGAGCTCGTCGGGCGCATGGAGGACGGCGAGATCGACGTCCTCGCCGGCGGATTGCTCAAGGACTCCCCCTGGGAGAAGCGCGTCACCCTGACCCGCCCCTACGGCAAGGCGGAGGCCGACGACGGAACCACGCGCGCCCACGTTCTCGCGACGCCGATGGGTGAGAACGCGTTGCTCACCGAGCTCGAGCGGTATCTCGACGAGCACGGGAGCGAGCACGGCAGCGAGCATGGCGGCGCGCAGAACGGCGCCGCTGCCGGCGGTGAGCACGCGGGGGTGAGCTCGTGACGAGCTTCGGCGACACCGGCCTGCCCGACGAACAACAGCACGCGCTGCGCAAGGCGATCCGTCTCGAGGTCGTCGGCCTCGTCTACCTCACGTCCTGCGTCATCGTCGTCGCCGCCGTCATGGGCAGCTCGCAGGCGATGAAGGTCGCGTGGGTCGAGGACATGCTCTCGCTCATCCCGCCGATCGCGTTCATCCTCGCGGCCCGGTACACGCGGCGCAGGCCCACGAGCGAGCACCCGTACGGATTCCATCGCGCGGTCGGCTCGGCCCACCTCGCGGCCGCGGTCGCGTTGTTGACGATGGGCATCTTCCTCATCGTCGACTCCGCCTCTGGTCTCATCGCGGCCGAACATCCGCCCATCGGCACGATGCACCTCTTCGGACACACCGTCTGGGCCGGCTGGGTGATGATCGCCGCGATGGTCTACACGGGCATCGGGCCCGTCATCCTCGGCCACCTCAAGATGCCGCTCTCGGAGAAGCTGCACGACAAGGTGCTCTACGCCGACTCCGACATGAACAAGGCCGACTGGGCCACCGCGCTCGGCGCGATCCTCGGCATCCTCGGCATCGGGATCGGATGGTGGTGGGCCGACGCCGTGGCCGCCCTCGCGATCGCGATCACAGTCGTCCACGACGGCGTCACCCAGATCCGCAACGCGACACGCGGTCTCATGGACGGTCGCGCTCGTCGGTTCGACGACTCGGCTCCCCATCCGCTCATCGGTGAGGTCGAGAGGCTCGTGGCGAGCCAGGCCTGGGTCGCGGACTGCGGCGTGCGCATCCGCGACGAGGGCCACCTCTTCCACACCGAGATCTTCTTCGTGCCCCGCGGACCGATGCCGCCGGTGAGCGAACTCCACCGACTTCGTCGCGCCGTCGACGACCTCGACTGGAAGCTCCACGACGTCGTCATCGCCCCCGTCGAGACACTCCCTCCCCACCTGCGCGATTGACGTCGATCGCGTTTCGCTCAGTGAAAGGACCGGCCATGACCACCGAGCCCGACACACGACGACAGCCCGCTCGATCCATCACCCTGCCCGGCATCCTCCTCGGCCTCGGCCTCGGCGGATTCGTCGACGGCATCCTCTTCCACCAGATCCTTCAGCTTCACCACATGCTCTCCAGCGCCGACACCGCCAACATCGACATCGGCTCGTATCCGGTGACGTCGGTTCACGGCCTGCAGATCAACACGCTGTGGGACGGGTTCTTCCACACGTTCACGTGGCTGTGCGTCCTCTCGGGCCTCGGCCTCCTCTACGCTCGCGTGACGAGTTCGCGCGGGCGGGTGTGGGCCTCCCGCACCCTGTGGGGATGGATCCTCGCCGGCTGGGGCATCTTCAACCTCGTCGAGGGCGTCGTCGACCATCACGTCCTCGGGATCCACCACGTCGTCAGCGGGCCGTATCAGACGGTCGCGGACATCACCTTCCTCGTCGCCGGTGCGCTGCTCGTGGCGGCGGGCTGGGCGTTGCAGCGCTCGGGACGCGCGGTCGATCTCTGCGAAACGGCGGACGGGGCCACCGTCTCCGGCGCCCGCCGTGGGTGATCGTCGTGCTTCTCGCGCACGGACCGCACGATCACGCCGCCACGAGCGGCGGGCTGCCGCTGGGGGCGTTCTCACTGGCCCTCATCGCGGTCGTCGGCGTCGCCTACGTCGTCGCAGCGATGCGACGCTCCCGCGAACCTCGTGGGTGGAGCCCGTGGCGCACCGCGTCGTTCGTCCTCGGGCTGGCCGTGCTCGCCGCGGGGGTCGTACCTCTCTCACCCTTCCCTGCCGGGAGCTTTCCCGAGCACATGTATCAACACATGGTGATCGGAATGTACGCCCCGCTCGGCCTCGT
Source organism: Mobilicoccus massiliensis (assembly GCF_000826525.2). GTDB lineage: Bacteria > Actinomycetota > Actinomycetes > Actinomycetales > Dermatophilaceae > Mobilicoccus > Mobilicoccus massiliensis. Next base: position 47,064 of record NZ_LN651326.1, read on the forward strand.
GCTCGGCGCGCCGGTCACGCTCCTGCTGCGTTCGACACCGCGTTCGTTCGGGCGCGGGGTGATGCGGTTCCTCCGGCTGCCGCCGGTGCGGTTCGTCGCGAACCCCGTCACCGCGCTCGTCCTCGACATCGGCACGCTGTGGCTGCTCTACCTCACGCCACTCTTCACCCTCATGACGAGTCACGTGGCGCTGCACCACCTCGTGCACGTCCACTTCTTCGCCGCGGGGTACCTCTTCGCCTACGTCATCGCCGGCCCCGATCCGGCGCCGAGACGCCCGAGCGTGCCCGCCCGGCTCGTCGTCCTCGGCGTCGCGATCGTCGGCCACGCCGTCCTCGCGCAGCTCATCTACGCCGGCCTGTTCGCCGACCTGCCGGTGCCCGCCGGCGAGCGTCGGGCCGGCGGAGACCTCATGTACTTCAGCGGTGACATCGCCGAGCTCCTCCTCGCCCTCGCGATGGTGAGCACCTGGCGGCCCGAGCGACGCGCGTCCCGGGCGCTCGGCGATCCCCCGGATACCGTGGCCGTCGTCCCCGCCCGGACGCGATCGGATTCCGGGCGATGACGACCGCCCCGAGACCCCACCCCACCGCAGGAGTCACCGTGCCGCGCAAGATCGTTCTCGATTGCGACCCCGGCCTCGACGATGCCGTCGCGATGCTGCTCGCCCACGGCAGCCCCGAGATCGACCTGCTCGCGGTGACGACGATCGGCGGCAATCAGACGCTCGAGAAGGTGACCCGCAACGCGCTCTCGATCGCGACGCTCGCGGGCATCACCGCACCCGTGGCCGCGGGCTGTGCGCGGCCGCTCGTGCAGCCGGTGCAGGTGGCGGGCCATGTGCACGGCGACTCCGGGCTCGGCGGAGTGACACCGCCCGAACCGACGCTGCGGCTCGACCCCCGTCACGCCGTCGACGTCATCGTCGAGACCGTCATGGCGCACCCGCCGGGTGAGGTGACGCTCGTGCCGGTCGGGCCGCTGACGAACATCGCGCTGGCCGTGCGGCGGGAGCCACGGATCGTCGAGCGCGTGGCCGAGGTCGTGCTCATGGGTGGCGCCTGCCACATGGGCAACCAGTCGGCGGTCGCCGAGTTCAACATCGCGTGCGACCCCGAGGCGGCCGATGTCGTGTTCTCCGCCGGGTGGCCTCTGACGATGGTCGGCCTCGACCTCACCTACCAGGCCCGAGCGACCGACGAGGTCTTCGCCCGCATCGGCGAGATCGGCGGCCCGGTCGGCGAGTTCGTGCTCGGGATGCTCGGCTTCTACCGCGACGCCTACCGCCGCAACCGCGGGCTCGACAGCCCTCCCCTGCACGACCCGTGCGCCGTCGCCTACGTCATCGACCGTGCGGTCATGTCCACCCGCCGCGTGCCCGTCGCGATCGAGCTCACCGGCACCCTGACCCGCGGCATGACGGTCGCGGACTTCCGCTTTCCGCCGCCCGAGGACTGTCCCACCCAGGTCGGTGTCACGCTCGACGCCGAGCGGCTGTGGGATCTCGTTCTCGACGCTCTCGCGCGAGTCGCGTCCGACTGAGCGAACGCGACGCCCACGGACGCGTGATCCACACACGCCACCGCCGTGGCCGACGCCGTCCTCGGGCGACGTCCGTGCCACGCCCCGACCAACCGGGGTGGACTCGTACCTCAGGGCCCGTCAGCGGAGAACGGGATCGGTTCTCTCCGGTCGCCCCGCGAGTTCGACGGCGGCGTCGATCAGCGCGAGGTGGCTGAACGCCTGCGGCATGTTGCCGAGGAAGCGGCGCGCCTTCGGGTCGTACTCCTCCGACAGCAGCCCGACCTCGTTGCGGAGCCCGACGAGCCGATCCATGAGCGCGAACGCGTCGTCGCGACGACCGAGCAGAGCGTAGGCGCGCACGAGCCAGAACGAGCAGGCGAGGAACGGGCTCTCGTCGCCGGCCAGGCCGTCGACCCCGGACGCCGTGCGGTAGCGCAGTACGAATCCGTCGCGCAGCAGGTCACGCTCGATGCGTTCGACGGTCTTGATGTAGCGCGGGTCGTCGGCCTCGACGAACCCCGTGGTCGCGAGGAGCAGCAGCGACGCGTCGACCTCGTCGGTCTCGTCGTGCTGACGAAAATGCCCGTCGGGGGCGACGCCGCGGGTGAGCACGTCTTCGCGCACGGCGTCGCGCACCTCGCGCCACCGCTCGACCGACGCCTCGAGGCCGTGGGTCTCCACCCCGCGGATCGCCCGGTCGAGCGCGACCCACACCATCGCCCGGCTGTGCGTGAACCGCCGTGCGGGGCCGCGGATCTCCCACAACCCGTTGTCGGGCCGGTCCCATGTGTCGGCGAGATGGTCGACGAGCGCGACCTGCAGCGCCCACGAGTCCTCCGATTCGGCGAGGCCGTGCTCACGCGCCATCTGCAGCGCGGCCATCACCTCGCCGAGCACGTCGAGCTGCCGCTGGTCGGACGCCGCGTTGCCGAGGAGCACGGGCCGCGAGCCGGCGTAGCCGGGCAGATGGTCGAGGACGCGTTCGGTGAGATCGCGGCGTCCGTCGACGCCGTACATGATCTGCATCCGGCTCGGGTCACCCGCGACGGCCCGCAGGAGCCAGTCCCGCCAGGTCGCCGCCTCGTGGCGATACCCGCAGGTGAGGAACGCCTCGAGCGTGAGGGAGGCGTCGCGCAGCCAGCAGTAGCGGTAATCCCAGTTGCGCGGTCCGCCGAGTTGCTCGGGCAGGCCCATCGTCGCGGCGGCGACGATGCCGCCGGTGTCGCGGTCGGTGAGCCCGCGCAGCACGGCGAGGGACGTGCGCACCGCCTCGGCGTAGCGCCCGCGGTAGCGCGCGTGCGTGGTCCACGCGTGGTAGTTCGCGAGAGTCGTCGCCCGGGCCCGGGCGACGTCGAACGGCGGGGGTGGTGGGAGGTGCGAGGGCCACCACGACATGACGAACGTGGCGACCTCCCCCTCACGCACCGCGAACTCGTCGACGTGCGACAGTCCGTGCGGATGCGGCAGCCGGGGCCCGCGGAGCCCGACCGCGTTCGGGCCGGCGGTGGCGACGAGCATCTCGTCGGAGCCGAGGTCGCTGTGGTCGGGGATCCGGTGGATCCACGGTCGTGCATCGCCGTAACCGAACCGCAGGATCCACTCGTGCCGCATGAGGACCTCGCCCGACAGGCCGACGATCCGGCGCACGATGTGCGTGGCGTCCCCGGTCGTCGGCATGAAGTCCTCGACGGCAACCCGGCCGTCGGCCGTCTCGTGCTCGGCGCGCAGGACGAGTGTCCCCGCCTCGTACGAGCGGGTCGTCGTCGCCGGTTCGACCGTGCCGAGGAGCCACCGCCCGTTCTCGGGCGTGCCGAGCAGCGCCGCGAAGCACGCCTCGGAGTCGAACCGCGGCAGGCACAGCCAGTCGAGGGAACCCGCCGAGCTGACGAGTGCCGCCGTGCGCATGTCACCGAGCATGGCGTAGTCCTCGATGGGGGCGGGGCACGGCCGGTCCGCCGGCTCGTCGCGCCCGGTCACAGACCCACGCTGCCCTGCATGATCCCGCCGTCGACGACGACGGTCGTCGCCGTGATGTACGAGGCGGCCTCGGACGAGACGAACGCGACGACATCGCCGATCTGCTGCGGGGAGGCGACGGTGCCGAGCGGGATGGCGCCGGTGAGCGTCCTGCGCTGCTCGGGATCGTTCATCGTCGCCGTGTTGATCGGGGTGTCGACGGCGCCCGGCGCGACGTTGACGACGCGGATTCCCTTGGGTCCCAGCTCGACTCCCGCCGTGCGGGTGAGCATTCGGATACCCCCCTTGGCGACGCAGTACGCCGTGTTGCCGGGCATGGGCCAGTCCTCGTGCACCGAGGAGACGTTGACGATCACCCCGCCGCCGCCCTGGTCGACGAACTGCCGCGCCGCGACCTGGGCCCCGAAGTACGACGCGGCGAGGTCGACCGCCATGACCTTCTCGAAGTCCTCGCGCGTCGTCTCGAGCAGGCTTCGACGCGTCTCGATACCGGCGTTGTTCACCCATACGTCGAGCCGCCCGAAGTTCTCGACGGCGGCTGCGCGCAACGCCTCCAACCCGGCGTCGCACGTGATGTCGGCATCGACGGCGACGACCCGGCCACCCGTCTCCGCAACCTGCCGTTCGATGGCGGCGTTCGCCTCGGGGTGGGCGACGTAGTCCATGACGACGTTCGCGCCCGCTCGTCCGAAGGCCTCGACGATCGCGGCTCCGATCCCGGTGTTGCCCCCGGTGACGACGACGCTCTGCGGTGTCCGGTCCATGACGGTCCTCCCTCGCTCGGTGCGAAACGCTCGATGCGGCTGCGTCGACGAACCCGATGCTCGGCATCAGCCCACCGATGTGGCGCCCACTGGCGGCGTCCGTGGCCACACTAGGGCCGCCCCGACCACCCGGCAGGTCGAGGCGCGGTGCGCCCGGATCCCCGAGCGAGGGGAACGGTCGGGCTAGCCTGACGTGCATGAATCTCGAGAAGGTCGTCTTCTCCTTCGTCGTGCTGCTGGCCGCGACGCTCAACTTCGGCTTCTTCCTCGGCGACATCGCCGACCCGCGGGTGCACAGCCCGTGGGAGCTCTACGCCGCGGTCGTCGTCAACATCATCGCGCTGGTGCTGAAGTTCGGAGACCGCACGCAGATCGGGGCGATCCACCTCGCGACCTCGCTCGTCGCCGTGCTGCAACTCGTGTCCGCCGCCTCTTTCCTGACGTACTGGCAGTCGCAGGAGGGCGAGATCAGCGTGCGCGCGATCTCGACCGTCGTCTCGCTCTCGGGTGGCGCGCTGCTCGCCAACCTCGTGTCGATCGCGCTGCTCGTCATCGAGACCATCTCGTTCCAGCGTCGCTGACGCACATGGCCAACCCGCTCCTGCTCCTTCTCAACGACTCGGCGACGCGACGGCGGCGGCGCCGGTTGCCCGTGCCGGTCCCGAGCGAGATGCCGTCGACCGACGCGATCTTCGTCATGTTGCGGCGGCTGCGCATGCCGCTCACCGTGCTCGTCGTCATCCTCACGATCTCGGTCATCGGGCTCACCCTCATCCCGAACGCCGACGGCACCCATCTCAGCCCCTTCGATGCCCTGTACTTCATGACGTACACGGCCGCGACCATCGGCTACACCGAGATCGTCGATTTCACGACTCCCCAACGCATGTGGGTGACGTTCTGCATCTACCTCTCGGTCGTCGGGTGGGCGTACGCGATCGGCACCTCGCTCAACCTGCTGCAGAACGCGACGGTGCGCGAGGCGTTCGCCACCCACCGCTTCGCCGCCGGGGTGAAGCGCATTCGCGAGGAGTTCGTCATCGTCGTCGGGTACGGCAAGGCGGGCCGTCAGGTGGTTCTCGAGCTCGACGCTCACGGGCGGCGCGTCGTCGTCATCGACAAGGACGAGGACGCGATCGACCGCCTCGGCACCGAGAGCCTTTTCGCCGACGTCCCGGGCCTCGCGGCCAACGGCGCGATCTCCGGCGTCCTCGGGCTCGCCGGCATGGGTAGTGCCAACTGCGCCGCCGTCCTGGCGCTGACCGACAACGACGACGACAACCTCGCCATCGTCATGGCCGGCTCACTGCTGCGCCCCGACGTGCCGGTCATCGCCCGGTGCGACGACCGCCTCACCGCCGACCGCATGCGGGAGTTCGACGCCGGAGCCGTGATCCAACCCTCCGACAAGTTCGGCGAGTATCTCATCCTCGCGATGGAACGCCCGTCGACCTACCGGCTCATCACCTCGCTCATGTCGGACGACAACTCCAAGGACCCGCAGCGGCCCCCCGTTCCCGCCGACGGACGCTGGGTCGTGGTCGGTGACAACGAGTTCGCCCGCGAGGTCGCAGCCGATCTGCAGCAGGAGAGCCTGCCGGTCGACATCGTCGAGCCCCGCACGGAACACCCCGACGTCGAGGAGGCCGTCGGGTTCATCGCGGGCACCGAGAACGACACCCTCAACCTCGCGCTCGCCGAACAGGCACGAAGAGACGACGACGACCTCTTCATCGCCGTCCGCCAGAGCACCCACTCGCACCGCGCGCTGCTGCAGGCGTTGCAGATCGACGCGGTCTTCTCCCCCACCGACCTCGTCGCCAACGAGGCACTCGCGCGGGTGGTCACTCCCGTGATGTGGCAGTTCGTCGAGCACGCCCTGGCCCAGGACGACGAGTGGTCGCACCGGCTGCTCCAACGCATCGTCGAGCACTGCGGCGAGACCACCCCCGAGCGTCGCCTCATCCGCCTGGACCGGCGCGACGCTCCGGCGGCGGATCGCTGGATGCAACACTCCCCGCTCGTCGTCGGCGACCTCGACCGCCACCCCGACGACCGGGACGACTCGCTGCGGCTCACGACGCTGCTCATCATCCGCGACGACGACGCGATCTACGCCCCCGACGACGACGCCGCGCTGCGGCGCGGCGACCGGGTGCTCATCGCGGGCACCCGGCAGTCGCTGGACGAGCTCTTCCAGACCCTCGACTACGACTCCGTCGTCGAGTACGTCGCCACCGGCCACCAGGTGCCCGACGGCTGGCTCTGGCGGCGCCTCACCCGCGCCCGCGCGCGCAGCGACGTGCACGCCGAGCGGCGCCGCGCCTCGGGTTGACGCCGCGCTCGAGCTCACCTCGCGTCGCGGACGTGGCAGGGTCGGGCATGGACGCCGAGTCCACCGAGCCGTACGGGCAGGGAGGCGGGATGGGCCGAGCAGAGGCAGTGGCGCGCATCGAGGCGCTCGCGGAACGCTACGACGACGACCCGGGAATCACGCGCGGCACGATGTTCCGGAGTCCGGGCCTTGCCGTGAGCGGACGCATCTTCGCGTTCGCGGGCTCCGGCGGGCGGATCATCGTCAAGTTGCCTCGCGAGCGTGGCGGCGCGCTCGTCGAGGCCGGTGACGCCGAGCCGGTGACCATGGGGACGCGCACGATGCGCGAATGGTTCGCGATCACGCCCTCGGTGGGCGACGCGTCGCTGGGCGAGATCGCCGACGAGGCGAGCGGATTCGTCTCCGGCCTCGACGGCTGACGCTGCGGATCGCTCCGGCGCCTCAGGTCACTCCGGGCCCCGGATCACTCCGGTACCGAGACGAGGCAGAACGGGTGCCCTTCGGGGTCGGCGTAGACGCGCCAGGCCTTCGGTCCAGGATTGATGACGTCGTCCAGGGGACGCGCTCCTGCCTCCTCGACCCGCGCGCAGGCGGCCTCGAAATCGTCGACGAGCAGGTCGAGGTGGGCGTGTTGCTCGCCGGTGCGGCCGGGCCACGGCGGCGGCTCGTACCCCGCGACCTCGTGAAAGGACAAGCGACCGACTGGCTCCCACGCCAGCGTGAGCCAGTCTGGGTCGCCGGTCGGCGGATCGAGATCGAGGATGTCGCGCCAGAACTCCACGAGCGAGGCGGGATCGGCGCATTCGAACACGAGCTGGGTCAGCGTTCCCACGGCAGCCATGGGACACACGCTATGCGCAACCCGTACAGCGCACGCCAGGACGGGCACATGGGGTCCTGCGCGACGCCGGACTCCTTGCTGCGGCCGCCGCGCGTCCCGCGGCCACCTTCGGTGGCGACGATGTCTACCCGGACGTCCTCACCAAGGCGGCTGCCCTCACTCTGTCGTTGGTCGGAAACCACGGCAACAAGCGCCTCGGCCTGGCCGGACTCATCGCCTTTCTCGGGATGAACGGCGCTCGCCTGACTGCAGGCAACGACGAGGCCTACCACCTCATCATGAGCGTCGCCGAGGAAAGGGTCACTACCGTGGAGCAGTTCACGGACCGCCTGGACGGCCTCGTCACGACGCCCTCGCCGCCTGCGCCCCTCACACCCCCTCGCGACTCCTGAACTCCACCCTCGTGAGTCCTCATTGCCGTGTCGGGCCCCTCAGATCCCTGGGGTCCCGCCGCCCTCTGAGGGGTGACACTGGACCGGTGGGCGAATGGGACGAGACCGTGCCAGGAGTCGTGGCCCTTCCCGACGGCCGTCGTATCCGGGGTACCGGCATGCGTCGACGACGCGGGGGCGTGGCGACGCCGGAGTTCGCCGTCTACCTACTCGCCTCCGACCCGGAGGTCGAAGGGTGGACGTACCGATGGATCGCCTGGCCGGACTTTCGTTGCCCCCGCTCGACGCGGGACGCCGTCGCCGCACTCCGTGAGGCCCACGCCCGAGCGGCGGACGAGCGCGTCGAGATCGCCTGCGGCGGCGGCGTGGGACGCACCGGCACCGCGCTCGCTGCCCTCGCCGTTCTCAGCGGCGTCCCTCCGCAGGATGCCGTCGCGTGGGTGCGGCAGCACTATCACCGTCGGGCCGTCGAGACCCCCTGGCAACGGCGATGGGTCGAGACGACGCGGTTCTGCGGCGGCGCCTGAACCGGCGCCACCGCAGACCGAGCATGCCGACGCGCGCGAGGCGCGCCTGCCTCCCGGGCTCCTGGCGACCTCGGCGGCCTACGACGAAAGTCGGCGGCGATACGCGTCGAGGTCTCTCAGAACAACTGACGCCAGTTGGCGCTCGCGAGGTCGAGCAACTCGTCACCGCGGCCCGACAACGTCGTGCGGATGGCGTAGAGCGCGAAGCCCTTGGCCTGCTCGGCGGTGATCGCGGGCGGGATCGTGAGCTCCTCGCGTTCGGTGACGACGTCGAGCAGCGCCGGCCCGTCGTGGTCGAGCACCTCCCGAACCGCACCGGGGAGGTCCTCCGACTTCTCGACGCGTACCCCCTTGATGCCCATGGCCTCCGCCACGGCGGCGAGGTTGGGGTTGACGAGTTCGGTGCCCCAGTCGACGAATCCGGCGGCCTTCATCTCCAGCTCGACGAAGTTGAGCGAGGAGTTGTTGAACACGACCATCTTCACCGGCAGCTTGTTCTGGGTGACGGTGAGCAACTCGCTGAGCAGCATGGTGATGCCGCCGTCGCCGGAGAGGGTGACGATCTGCCGGTCGGGGAACGCGCACTGCGCCCCGACGGCCTGGGGCACGGCGTTCGCCATCGAGCCGTGCAGCATCGACCCGATGATGCGCCGGCCGCCGCCGGCCTGCAGGTACCGGGCGACGTAGATGACCGGCGATCCGACGTCGGGGATGAACACCGCGTCGGGCGCGGCCATCTCGTTGACGAGGCGCGCGAGGTACTGGGGGTGGATCGCGCGCTTGCGACCGAACAACCCCGTCTTGGTGGGCTGGGCCAGGTCGTCGAGCTTGTCGCGGGTCTTGGCGTAGTGCTCGAGGGAGTCCTCGAGATGGCTGCGATCGGAGTGACGCTCGAGCATGGGCTTGAGCGCCTCGAGGGTGTCCTTGACGTCACCGACGAGGCCGAGTGCCAGCGGGGTGCGGCGTCCGAGCTGCTCACCACGGATGTCGATCTGGACGACCTTCGCGTGGCGCGGAAAGAACTGCTGGTAGGGAAAGTCCGTACCGAGCATGACGACCGTGTCGGCGTCCATCATCGCGCGGTAACCGGAGGCGAACCCGAGCAGACCGGTCATGCCGACGTCGAACGGGTTGTCGTACTCGATGAACTGCTTGCCCCGGATGCTGTGGACGATCGGGGCGGCGAGAGTGTCGGCGAGCGCGACGACCTCGTCGTGGGCTCCCGCCACTCCTGCGCCCGCGAGGATCGTGACCTTCTTGCCGGTGTTGAGGATGTTCGCGCACTCGGCGAGCTGATCCTGGGCGGGAATGACCGTCGAACGGGTCGGTGTGATGGCCTCGACCCGGTCGTCGGGAACCTCCTTGAGCATGACGTCACCGGGGATGACGACGACTGCGACGCCGCGTTCCTCGATCGCGGTACGCATCGCGATCTCGAGCACTCGCGGCATCTGCGAGGGGTCGCCGACGAACTCGCAGTAGACGCTGCACTCCTGGAAGAGGTTCTGCGGGTGCGTCTCCTGGAAGTACAGCGAGCCGATCTCCTCGGTCGGGACCTGCGCCGCGATGGCGAGGACCGGCACACGGGTGCGGTTGGCGTCGAACAGGCCGTTGATGAGGTGGAGGTTGCCGGGGCCGCAGCTGCCGGCGCACACCGCGAGCTCGCCGGTGAGCTCGGCGTCCGCGCCCGCGGCGAACGCCGCACCCTCCTCGTGCCGGACGTGCACCCAGTCGATCGTGCCGTCACGACGCAATGCGTCGGTGAATCCGTTGAGCGAGTCACCGGGCAGTCCGTAGACCCGCTTCACGCCGTTCTTCACGAGGTGGTCGACCATGTTCATCGCGATCGTGCGCGCCATGACGTGCCTCCAGCAGGATTGGGGGATGACGAGTGGACGAGCCGAATCGGCCACTGTTCGCGACCCTAGTCGGCGCGGAGCGAGGTCGCAGGTCGAGGCGGTGGCCACGGATCGGCCTGGGACGAGCCGGAGTTGACCCGCGAAGTTCAGCGCCCGGGCTCGTCCGCCGAGGTCCAGCACAGTCCGTCGTCGAGGTCGGCCGCGGCCACCGCACGGCGGTCGCGCACGACGTCCTGCTCGTACGCCCACGGGTATTCGGGTCCGATCCGCGGCATGAGGCCGGCGGCGCGGCGCAGGTACCCGGCGTCGAGCTGGAGCATCGGCGCGGTCTCGCTCAACCCTTCGGGAGGGACGGGCACGACCCGGGCCGCGCCGGTGTCGACGAGCCTGCGCAGGACGCGGGTCAACAGCCGAGCGGTCGCATCGGCCCGCAGCGTCCACGACGCGTTGAGGTAGCCGACGACGAAACCGAGGTTGGGTAGGCCGCTGAGCATCGCGCCCTGATACGCGACGGCGCGTGCGAGGTCGACGGGTCGTCCGTCGACGAAGAGCGGCACGTCGCCGAGCAGGCTGATCCGCAGGCCCGTGGCGGTGACGACGACGTCGGCGGGCACGGTGGTGCCATCGGTCATCCGCAGGCCGTCGCCGACGAACCGCTCGATGTGACCGGTGACGATCGTGGCCTCCCCGCGTCGGAGGGCGGCGAAGAAGTCGCCGTCCGGGGTGATGCAGACGCGTTGATCCCACGGGTCGTAATCGGGGGCCAGGTGCGCATCCACGACGGCAGCGGAGCCGACGGCCTTGACGGCCTGGGACCGCAGGACGTGCCGCATCTGGCGCGGCGCCCGTCGGCAGGCCCGGTAGAAGGCCCATTGTCGGAGGGCGTTCTTCGCGGCGACGACCAGATGCGCACGGGCCGGGGACAGGACGCGACGCGCCACGTCGGTGACGGCATCACGCCGGGGTTGAGCCACGACGTACGTCGGCGTGCGTTGCACCATCGTCACGCGCGCGCCGTGCTCGGTGAGAGCGGGCACGAGCGTGATCGCCGTGGCTCCCGAGCCGACGACGGCGACCCGCCTGCCGTCGACGTCGAGATCCTCCGGCCAGAACTGCGGATGCACGACCCGGCCGTCGAAGGCATCGAGGCCGGCGAACACGGGATCGTGTGGCCGCGCGTAGTCGTAGTAGCCGGTGCACATGATGACGAAGCGCGGAGTGACGACCTGCTCCCCCGCCTCGGTCTCGAGAGTCACCCGCCAGCGAGCCGTCTCGCTCTGCCAGTCGGCGGAACACACCCGAACCCCGTACCGGATGTTGCGGTCGAGGTCGTAGTGACGAACCACGTCGTGGAGGTATTCGCGGATTTGTTCGCCACCCACGATCGCGTCCCGTCCACGCCAGGGGTGAAAGGGATAGGCGAGGGTGAAGAAGTCGGAGTCCGAACGCACGCCGGGATAGCAGAACAGATCCCACGTGCCTCCGAGATCGTCGCGCGCCTCCACGACGACGTAGTCGAGGTCAGGGCATTTCTCCCCCAGCCGAACGGCGACGTCGATTCCCGACAGACCCGCGCCGACGACCAAGACATCGGCGTCGGGCACAGCGGGCGGCACCCCGTTCATGTCTGCCCGGCCTCGACGACCGCGGGTGTCGAACGACATTCCATGCGCGCCAGCGTAGGTCGCGACGTCGATGCGCTCGTCGGGGTGCGGATAATGCGCCCATGGCCACGATCGGGGATTTCACGGCGGAGACGGCGAACGGCACGACGCGTTCACTCTCGGAATACGCGGGAAAGGTCTGCCTCGTGGTCAACATGGCGAACACGAACGGGCACGCGGAACAGTACGCCGCACTCGAGGAATTGTGGCGGCGTCATCGCGATCGCGGGTTCGTCGTGCTCGGATTCCCGTGCCCTCAGCTCGCCCGCTCGGATTCCGCGCAGGGTGAGGACGCAGGGTTCTCCGTCACCGAATCCGACATCACCTTTCCCGTGTTCGCCGAGGTGAGTGTCAACGGTCCCGCTGCGCATCCGCTCTGGGCGTGGCTTCGCCGCAGCGAACCGGGGCGATTCGGCGACCGCATCACGTGGAACTTCACCAAGTTCCTCGTGGGGCGCGACGGGCGCGTCGTCGCGCGCTACTCGCCGAGAATCACGACCGACGTGCTCGCCCAGGACGTGGTGGAGGCCTTGATGACGCGTTGAGCGCGTCCGACGGGAGCGTTGGCAGGTGCTCGGCGGGTGGCCGCTGCGCGGCCTGGTGGGGAGTCGCCGCAGGCAGGAGAGGGGATCGGACCACCGTCGTGGAAACCCGAGACAGGTGGCGTCTCTCGCGCCCATGATATGAGCGACCCTCCGCCCCACCCTCGGGAGTCCGCGCATGCGTCGTCCGTCTCTGCCCAGGTCAACCACAGTGCGTGCGGCCCTCGCCGGCGCGCTCGTCGCGCTCACCGCGCTCGTCCTCGGAGTGCCGTCCGCGGCCGGGACCGCCGGCACCACCACGGCGCCCGCCATCGCCACGCCCGCCATCGCCACGTCGAAGAACGCGACGGCAGCGAACGCAGCACCCTACCTCGTCGGCGCCGGGATGTACGACATCACCGGGGCCGCCGCCGAGACCGGTGCCTTCGGTTACGCCGCCCAGCAGGAGATGACCGGGCTGCACACGCGGCTGTACTCCCGCGCGTTCGTCGTCGGCGACCCGGCGACGGGCAAGCGCGTCGTGTTCGTCAGCGCCGATCTCGGCGCGATCTTTCCGTCGATCAAGACCGGCGTCGTGCGGCAGCTCCAGCAGCGATTCGGGTCGGCGTACACCGACGCCAACGTCATGATCACCGCCACGCACACGCACGTGGCGACCTCCGGACTCGCCTACGAGACGCTGTACCAGATCGCGGGCGCCGACTCCACGGGCGCCGGCTTCGATCAGAGGAACCTCGACACCGTCGTCGGCGGCATCGTCGAGTCGGTCGCGCGCGCTCACGCGAACCTCGAGCCCGGCGACGTCGCGCTCGCCAGCGGAGAGCTGAGCGGCGCCACCAAGAACCGCTCGACCCCCGCCTACCGCGCGAACAAGGACGCGGCCAACTACCGCAGCGACGTCAACACGACGATGACGCAGCTCAACCTCACGTCCGCCTCGGGGACGCCCATCGGCGTCGTCAACTGGTTCGCGACCCACCCCACCCAGTTCAGCCTCAAGACGACCCAGATCAGCGCCGACGCCAAGGGGTACGCGCAATACACATTCGGTCGGCGGATGGGACAGGATCCGAGCAAGAACAAGACCTTCGTCGCGGCCTTCGCCAACTCCGACACGGGCGATGTCGTGTCGACACGAGGAAACTCGTTCTCCGCACCCGGCTACGAGGGGTTGCCGAACGACTACCGCAACGCCGAGATCGACGGTTCGCGTCAGTTCGACCGTGCCTCCCGGCTGTGGAACGACGGCGGCACGCCGTTGAAGGGTGGGGTCGATTCCCGCTCGCGCTGGGTCGACTTCGGCGGTTACACGGTGGACGCGGCGTACACGCAGGGCGAGGGCCCCAAGAAGCTGTGCGTCCCGGCGCGGGGTTTCTCGTTCGCGGCGGGCGGCGAGAACGGGCCGTCGAACATCCCCGGCATCTACGAGGGCATGACCAAGGGGTCGTTCTCGGTGACCGACGCCTTCAATCAGGTGGACAGGTCGCCGCTGGGCTCCCTCGTTCGCGGCACCCTCGGCGCGTTCGCCCTGGCGTTCCAGGACCCGTGTCAGGCGGAGAAACCGGTGCTGCTCGCCACGGGCGCGCTGGGTTGGGTGTCGACGACGCTGCAGGTGCAGCTCTTTCGGATCGGCGACCTTGCGATCGTCTCGATGCCCGGCGAACCGACGACGATGGCGGGGCGCCGCCTGCGCGAGACGGTGAGGGCCGAGCTCGCCGGCTCCGGCGTCACGAACGTGGTCATCGCCGGCCTCGCCAACGGGTACGCGGGCTACATCACGACCCGTGAGGAGTACGCGACTCAGCACTACGAGGGCGCCTCCACGGAGTTCGGTCCGCACGAGCTCGGTGCCTTTCGACAAGAGGCGGCCAAGCTCGCGAGCGCGATGCGTGAGGGCAGGCCCGTGACCGACGACAGGCAGCCCTCCACGAGTCGGGGTCTCGGAACACAGCGGCCCGGCGTCGTCCTCGACGACAAGCCCGCGGGCCAGACGTTCGGGCAGGTGCTCGTGCAACCGAAGGACACCTACGCCAGGGGTGAGACGGCCGTCGCGACGTTCCGGGGCGGTCACCCCAAGAACGACTACCGCACGGGCGGCACGTTCCTGCGCATCCAGCGTCTCGAGGGCTCGACGTGGGTGAACCACCTCGACGACGCCGACTGGGACACCTCGTTCATCTGGAAGCGGGAGGGCGCCTCGTACTCCCGCACGACCGTCGAATGGCGCATCGGCGCCGAGACGCCCGCGGGCACGTACCGCATCGTCCAGACGGGTGACTGGAAGGACGGATGGACCGGCCGCGTCACGCCGTACACCGGCACCTCGCAGCAGTTCACCGTGCGGTGACGACGGGGCAGATACGCGGGCCGGGGGTGGGTCGTCGGCCTTGACGTCGAAGGGCAGGCCTTGCGCGTGACGTGTGCCGCGTCCTCAGGTGAGGGCGCGGAGCATCTCCTCGATCGCGGCGGCCGCGTCGTCGACGTCGACGGTGTCGAGGTTGGGACCGCCCTCGATGTAGCGCACCTCCCGATCGGCGCGTGAGGCGGCGTACTCGTCGAGGATCGCGACCTCGCTCTCGTCGACGATCTCCTCGGGCACGATGTTCCACAGGATCCCGTCGTAGGAGTCGCGCAGGTCGAGACCGTGCGGCTGCAGGAGGACGATGTCGAGGGCCTCGAAGAGGACGTCGCGTTCGGGGTAGCGGCGCCATCCGCCCGGCACGGCGCGCAGGTGGCGCGCGAAGTAGGCGCGCATCTGATCCGGTGGCACGTCGGCCGTGATCCAGTCGGTGCGCGTGCGGTCGACGAGTTCGTCGAGATACGCCTCGCGCGTCTCGGCCGGGCCGGATGCGAACAACGAGAAGCGTTCGACCCACACCGCCATCGCCTCGGGGCCGACCATCTCGGCCCAGTCCTGCCGGGCGGCCTCACCCCGCTGACAGCTGGCCACCGACATGAGCGCGAGGCCCACGGCGTCGAGGCCCGCGAACCTCGTGGGATCGAGGGCGAGGAGCTCTTCATGCTCGAGGACGACGAGGGGCCGTTCGAAGCCCAACGCCGCGGAGACCGCGGGCAGCTGGCCGGTGATCATGCCGATCTCCAGCACGTCGGCGGCGGACTGGCCGTGACCGCGCAGATCCACCGCGACGGGGTGGCAGAACTCCGCGAGCGCGGGAGCGAGCAGGCCCCACACCTGGGCGTTGGACGCGAGCTGGGACAGCAGGAGCACGTCGTGCCCTTCGCCACCGAAGTCGAGGGCCGCGTACTCGGCACCTTCCACGTCGAACCTCACGTCTCGAGCCATGGGGTCAGTGTGACCGATGCCCGCGCCATCACCCGTCCAACTTCTCTGAACTTCAATGCAACCCGCCCTGAACTGCGGCGATTCATGTGTGCAGCGCGGTCTCGGCGCCGAGCAGATCGGGAGTCGCGCAGCCACGCCGCCCTCCCGCTACGGTTGTGGCGGATCCACCACGAAAGGACCCCCATGAAGCGTCTCGCTCCCCTGGCCCTCGCCCTGCTCTGCGCCGCACCCCTGGCCGCCTGCAGCGACGGTTCGGGCAATCAGTCCGCCCCGGCCGAGGCTCCCGCGACGGCGGCCTCGACGAGTTACACGATGGCCGACGTGAACCAGCACAACACCAAAGACTCCTGCTGGACCGCGATCGACGGCAAGGTGTACGACGTCACCTCGTGGATCGGGCAGCACCCCGGCGGCGCGCAGCGCATCGAGAACCTCTGCGGCACCGACGGCAGCGGGGCGTTCAACGGGCAGCACGCCAAGGAGGACGACCCCCACAAGCGCCTCGCCTCGTTCCAGGTCGGCGTCCTAAAGGGGTGACGCGGGGCGCGCCGGTCACTCGTGACCGACGACCCGGGTCCACACTGACGAGGTGCGCGAACTCCCCCTCATCGTCCTCGTCAACGGGCTGCCGGGCTCCGGCAAGACGACCGTGGCGGCCGGCCTGGCCGCGCGTCTGTCGCGGGCGGCCGTCGTCGAGGGCGACCACCTCCAGCACGGGATGACGGTGAGCGGCTGTGTCGGCCCGGGCGAGGAGCCCGCGGACGAGTCGTGGACTCAACTCGACCTGCGATGGCGCAACATCGCCGCGCTCGCCACGAACTTCTACGACGCGGGTTTCAGCGTCGTCGTCGATTCGCTCGTCATCCCGTCGCTGCTGCACGACCTGCGCAGTGCCCTCGGGACCCGGCCACTCGCCTATGTGCACCTCGACCCCGCCCGCTCGGTCGGTCTTGCCCGCGATGCGGCGCGTGGCACGAAGCGCATCGGTGATCGATTCGACTGGGTCGCCGCCGAGTTCGAGCCGTTGCGCGAGCTCGGCGTCTGGATCGACTCCACCGAGCAGAGTCCTCGGCAGACGGTCGACGCCGCCTACGACGCGCTCACGACGGGAGCGGCCCGGCTCGAACTGGACCTCGGCCGCCCCGTACCGGAACCCGCGAAGCCCTGACGTCTCACCACGATCGGCGCCGGAACGCCCCGGCGTCGAGACCGAATGATCGTCGGATCCGGACCACCGCCCGAGAACCTGCGCGGAGAAGGTGAGGAACGGCCCGCGGCCGCCGATGGGGAAGCGTGACTGTGGCTGGTGTGGAGGGCGTCGACCCCATGCGTTCGTCGGCGGTGAACGCCGCCTCGAACCCGACGGGGTCGATCACAGGCGTCGGCGCACCCACCCCCGTGCCCGCACCCCACCGCACCACCGAGCGGGGTGCCCAGGGTGGCGGCGGGTTCGACAACCCCGAGCTCACGTCCGGCCTGCTCTCGAACAACATCACACCTGTTCAGCGTGATGGTCTCGGCCGTCTCAGCCGCCTGCTGCGGATGCAGCCGCGCGAACTCCTCGACGCTCTGCGCGGCGGGACGGGGCTCGGATTCCTCCTCACCGCCCGACGCCTGGGCGCCTCGGCCCTGTTCGGGATGTTCGACAAGGGCTTGCTCATCGACGCTCAGGCCTGAGCGCGCCCTACCAGTCGGGTCGGCGACGACCGGGACGCCGCCGATATCGAGCATGTCCATGCGCCGATGACACAAGCTCGACCTTCGACGCCGTGCCGCGACACGAGCGCCGCTACCGTCCAGGCATGAACGCGTCAAACCCCCGAACTCCTCGCCTGCTCACCGACGAGGACATCCGCCGACTCGTCATCCCCGACCTCGCCCGTGCCGCGATGCGGGAGGCGACCGTGGCGGCCTGGCGGGGCGAGCTCGTCGCTCCCCCGCGGGGCATCGTCGATCTGGGCGACCATCGCCTGGCGTTCACGTGCGGAGCGCGACCCGGCGACTGGTACGGCTACCGCTCGTACGTCTCACCCGGCTCCGAAGGCGACGAGCAGGTCATCGTCGTTCACGACGAATCCTCGGGAGCGGTGCGGTCGCTCGCCGTCGGGCAGGCGCTGGGTCCGCGACGGGTCGGCGGCATCGGGGCCGTGGCGCTGGAGGCACTCGCACCCACCGACGTCACGACCATCGCGCTCGTCGGCACGGGCACGCAGGCGTGGCATCAGCTGTGGCACTGCCGGACGCGTATCGCGACCGGCCGATCCGTGTCTACTCCCGGAATCCGGACTCGCGCGGCCGGTTCGTCGACCGCGCCCGTACCGAGTTCGGCCTCGACGTCTCGGCGGCCAGGAGCGCCGAGGAGGCCGTCCGTGCGGCCGAGGTCGTCGTCCTCGCCACGTCGTCGGCGACGCCCGTTGTCGAGGCGGAGTGGATCCGGCCGGGTGCGTACGTCGCACCCCTGGGCCCCAAGCAGGTCGGACGCGCGGAGTTCGACCCGTCGATCGCGCGCACGGCCGCGTTCGTCGTCAGCGACTCCCCTGCTCAGGTGGGGGCCTACGATCCGCCGAACGTGCTGGTCGGCAGCGGACTCGAGGGAGACCTCGTCCATCTGGGCGCGGTTCTCGCCGGTGACGCGCAGCCTCCGGAGGGAACGCGCGTGTTCTTCAGCGTCGGCCTCGCCGGCACCGAGGCCTGGCTGCTCGACGCCGTCACCCGCTGACGCCCGCCCTCACACACCGGCCCGGCCGATCCGACCGGCCCGACTGATCCGACCGGCCCCTCACGCGGACCCGCCTCGATTCCCCGGGATGGAAGATGGGATGGCAGCCAAACGGGGGTGAGAACCCCATCTCTGCTGCCATCCCATCTTCCACGTCGGCTGTTCAGCGGTGAGTGGACGAGCCGGGCACGCCGTGTGCGGATCCGCCCGGGTCAGTCCCGGTCGCAGAACCAGTACGACGCGGCTGCACTGACGGCGGTGACGGCGAACACCGAGGGCCAGGCACCGATCTTCTTGGCCAGCGGGTGGGAGAGGCCGAAGCCCGCGAGGTAGAGGGCCGACAGCGCGCCCGCCGTCGCCGGGCCCTCCTTCGCGAGCCACGTGCGACCGGCGAACGCGCCCGCCGCGCCGAGAACGACACCACCGAGCATCCGCACCCCGCTCTCACGTGCGGTGGCGAAGCCCCCGAGCAACCCGAGAGCGACGAGCGGGGCGGTCTGAACATCCTTGGCCGGCGTGATCGTGGTCATGCAGCGAGCCTAGAAGATCGACCCGTGCGCCGCCCCGCGCAGGCCATCCGGACGAAGGGGCAGGACCACACCCGGCCAGGTGTCCGGGAAATTCGGTATCGTTCCGGAGCCTCGGGCTGCTTTGCTGAGCCCATGACCAGCCAAGTCCCACCGTTCCCGGCGTGCGTGCCCGAGCTCACCGACGGCCGCGTGCAGCTGCGCGCCCACCGCGACGACGACATTCCGGCCATCGTCGAGCAGTGCGTCGACCCCGAGAGCGTGCGGTGGACGACCGTGCCCCGCCCCTACGGTGCGGACGACGCGCGTCAGTTCCTCGACCTGGTGCGCCAGGGGTGGGATGACCCGAAGGGGCAGCGGTACTGGGCGATCGAGTGGACCGACGACGACGTGCGGGCGCGGTTCGGCGGCACGATCGACTTGCGGCCGCGTGGCTCCGGCGGCGCGGAGATCGGCTTCGGGCTCCACCCGGACGCTCGTGGGCAGCACGTGATGTCGACCGCGGTGCGTCTCGCATGTCGATGGTGGTTCGCGAACGAAGGCCGGCGGGTGACGTGGTGGGCCAACGTGGGCAACACGGCCTCGTGGCGCGTCGCGTGGGCGTGCGGATTCACCTGGCACGGCACGGTTCCGGAGTATCTGCCCCTGCCCGACGGCACCCTCGCCGACGGCTGGGTCGCCTCCGTGGGCAGCGACGACGATCTCACTCGCCCCGTCGAGCCCTGGACCCACGACCCGGGCACGCCGGTCGTGGCCGACGCCGAGGACACCCGCGACGACGGACCCATGACGGGCGGGGAACGCGAGACCCTTTTGCACTGGCTCGACCTCTACCGCGAGACCGTGTTGCTCAAGATCGGCGGTCTCGATGCGGAGCAGTTGTGCCGCCGCTCCGTGCCGCCGTCGACGATGAGCCTCCTCGGCATGGTGCGTCACCTCACCGAGGTCGAGGCGTACTGGCTGCGCGAAGTGCTGCACGGGGAGGACCTGCCGGACTACTACTGCACCCGCGAGAGCCCAGACGGCGACTTCGACGACATCGACCCGGCACGAGCGGCCGAAGACGTCGCCGCCTATCGCGACGAGGTCACCCGCTGTCGCGAGGCCATCGATGCCTGGCCCGACCTCGACGTTCCGGGCCGCGGTCGACGCCACGGCAAGGAGGTCGCCCTGACGTGGATCCTCACCCACCTCGTCGAGGAGTACGCGCGCCACCTCGGGCACATGGATCTGCTGCGCGAGACCATCGACGGACGCACCGGTTACTGACCGGTCGAGCCTCGACCTGCGGGCTCACGTGATCTCGAACACAGGAGGGTCGCGTGTGAGGGCGCCGACCGGGCCGGATCGAGCAACACGGTCGCCCCTGACGTGCGACGGAACCTCGCACCGACGGCGCAGGTCGCCCCACGGCCCCCGGTCGGCACACCCAAGCGCGAGGTGTGGGGCGGCGAACAGGCAGGGCCGCCGGGTGAGATGAGCCCGCCCACCGACATGTACACGACGGGTCTGGCGATTCGCCGGAGGAACATGCTTGCCTGTTTGGCATGTCAAGCACCGGTTCTGCGGGCGCGACTCCGACCCTGACGGACGGGCGCGTCCTGCTTCGCGCCCTGCGCGAGGACGACGCGACTTCGCTCGCCGAGCAGTTCGCCGATCCCGAATCCAGACGCTGGACGACGACGAGCGACCCGTTCGACACCGAGTTCGGCGCCCGTTCCTACCTGCGCCGCGTCGAACGGGACACCGCCCGCGCCGAAGGCCCTCGACACTGGGCCGTCGAGTGGCGCGACGGCGACGCGACCCGGTTCGGCGGCTACGTCGACCTGCACCCGCACGATCACACGAGCGCGGGCATCGACTTCGGTCTGCACCCCGCGTCACGCGGGCGGCACGTGATGTCCGCGGCGGTCCGGCTCGTGTGCCGGTGGTGGTTCGACCAGGGCGGGCAGCACGTCACGTGGTTCGCCGAGGCGGGCAACCTCGCGTCGTGGCAGGTGGTGCGGGCGTGCGGATTCCGCTTCGGTCAGGTCGTCACCATGTACCTGCCGCCGCCGACCGGCCCCGTCGAGGGCTGGGTCGCCACGGTCGGGCGCGACGACGACCTCGCCCACCCCGCCGAGGAGAGCGAGCCGGAGGCCGTCCTCGCCGCCCGGCACCACGACTCCCCACTCCCCGCGATCGCCTGAACGGCGCCGGGCCGGCGACCTTGGGGGACGTCGGCCGCGCTCGAACAGGCGGTTTCGTCGGCGTGAAACCGCCTGTTCGAGCATCAGGAGTCGAGGCTGGTCGTGAGCAGACAGAACGGGTGGCCCTCGGGATCGGCGAGGACGTAGACCGCCTCCTCGGGTTCGTCGGAGCGGTCGAGCAGCAGCCGCGCCCCGAGCTCCTCGGCCCGGCGGCGATGACGGTGAAGTTCGTAGAGCGAGTCGACCTCGAGATCGAGGTGCATTTGCATGGAGACCTCGTCCGACGGCCAGGTCGAGGTCTGCAGACCCGCGTTCTGCTGGAAAGCCAGCGCCCGGCGACCGTCCTCGTGGGTGAGGACGAGCCACTGCGCGTCGTCGGGGTGATCATCGGTGGGCGGCTCGTCACCGGGCCGATAGACGAGGCCGAGCAGCCGCCGGTAGAACTCCGCGAGCGCCCGGCAGTCCCGGGCGTCGATCGCGACGTGCAGGAGTTCGGGAAACTCGGGCATCACGCGCCTCCTGGATCGACCTACGGCAACAATGCGTCCCGGCGCCCGGTGACTCAAGCCGAACGCCGGGACGAATTGCTGTGGCAACCTTCGACCAGGTCAAACTAAGGCTAACCTTAGTTGAGGTCGGTCGTCCACCGCATGTGGTTCGAGGTTCCTCCGCGTGAAGCGGGATCGAGCACGGCCGTACCCTGGGACGATGAGCGAATCCGGCAGCGTGCGCGTCGACGTCTGGCTGTGGTCGGTGCGCATCTACAAGAGCCGCTCCCTCGCGACGGCCGCGTGTAAGGCCGGACACGTGCGCGTCAACGGCGCCGGGATCAAGCCGTCGTCGCCGATCCGGGTCGGTGATCGAGTCACCGTGACCGGCGGTCCGCGCCCGCGGATCCTCGTCGCTCAGAAGCTGCTGGCCAAGCGCGTCGGCGCCCCGATCGCCGCCGAGGCCTACCTCGACGAGTCTCCGCCGTTGCCGCCGCGCGAGGAACGACCGGCTCCGGTCGCCTTGCGGGAACGCGGCGCCGGTCGTCCGACCAAGCGCGACCGTCGCGCCCTCGACCGCCTCCGCGGGCACTGACCCCCACGCCGAGACAGCCGGCGTTTCCACCCCGCCGCCCACCGCCCCCTCCGCTCAAACAGGCATTTTCACCCTCTCGTACGACCGAAAGGGCCTGTCCGAGCGGGGACCCGGGGTCGAAAGGGCCTGTCCGAGCGCGAACCCGCGACCCAAAGGTACGACCGAAAGGGCCTGTCCGAGCGGGGACCCGGGGTCGAAAGGGCCTGTCCGAGCGCGAACCCGCGACCCAAAGGGCCTGTCCGAGCGCAAACCCGCCGCCCACCGCCCCCTCCGCTCAAACAGGCACTTTCACCCTCTCGTACGACCGAAAGGGCCTGTCCGAGGGCGAACCCGGGGCCGAAAGGGCCTGTCCGAGCGCACACCCGCGGCCGAAAGGGCCTGTCCGGGCGGGGTCAGGTCCGGCGGGCGCGGGTCATGTCGACCCGGTCTCCTCGGAAGGGCACGCCCTCAGCCTGGAGCAGGTCGGGCGCGGTGCCGTCGTGGCAGGTGGCGGGGGTCCCGTCGGCGTAGACGACCCGCCACCACGGCACGTCGTCGTCGAGGTTCGCGACGAGGCGACCGGCGGCGCGGGGGCCGACTCCGACGACCTCACCGACCTCCCCGTAGGCCATGACCTGCCCGGCGGGGATCGATGCGACGACGGCACGTGTGACCACCGCCGGGTCGTCGGGTGCGCTCACGAGTCCTCCGGGGATGCCTCGTCGCCGGAGGACTCGTCGGTGGCGGGGTACGTGATCTGCTCGCCGTCGACCCGGGCGAACGGCGTGAGCTCGGCCGGCCTCACCGACGTCGGCGACATGATGTGACACACCTCGATACCGCGCACGAGCAGCGCGTCGGTGATGAGCCGCCGGTGACAGCGCCAGGGGACCGCCTCGCTGCACATGATCGCGGGAGTGCTCGCCTGGGCGATGCTCACGAGTTCGTCGAGCCCCGCGTGGAACTCGTCGGTGCTCATGTAGTCGGCGTAGTCACGAAAGGCCTTGACGCGCCAGCCCTCGTTGGGTGTGGGGGTGCCGGCGGGGGTGTGGCGTCGCCCACCGATCGCCTTGATCCACCGGTAGTCGATGTCCGGCGGCAGTTCGTGCTCGATCGACGCCTGTTTCCACTGCGGATGTTTGCGCGAGCCGGGAAAGGAGCGCACATCGACCAGCGTGTCCACACCGTTGGCGCGCAGCATGTCGACGACTTCGCCGAACTCCCGCGTCGAGTGCCCGATCGTGTAGACGCGGATCCTGTCGGCAACGGGGCGGGGTGTCGCCGCCGTCATCAGTCGATCTTGGTGAGCGCGTCACCCTTGTGCATGGCGACGTGATCGGTCTTGTCGCTCTTGATCTCGTACTGTGGGTCGTCCTTCGAGCAGCGCCGCATATGGCCCTTGTACTCGGTGTCCTTCGTGTGCTTCTTGACGATGA
Source organism: Mobilicoccus massiliensis (assembly GCF_000826525.2). Classification (GTDB taxonomy): domain Bacteria; phylum Actinomycetota; class Actinomycetes; order Actinomycetales; family Dermatophilaceae; genus Mobilicoccus; species Mobilicoccus massiliensis. The sequence goes on from NZ_LN651326.1 coordinate 70,726, forward strand.
CACCGGTGACGTGCCCGGCCTCGGAGTTCCAGCGGACGTGATCTCCCACGGAAAATGCCGTCATGTCGACACGGTACGCGAATCGCCGGGACTGCCGCCGATTCCGGTCCCCGTGCCGGGCCGGCCGCCGGCTCAGCGCGTGCCGCCGCGCAGACGGTCGATCTCCTCACGCATGCGGAGGCGGTGCTCGCGCCGGATCTGCGCCTCGGCGTGGCGCCGGTGATCGTCGGGTGTCTCGGGCACGAGCGCGGGCAGCGGCCGAGGGCGACCGTTCTCGTCGACGGCGACCATGACGAGATACGCCGTCGCGACGTGCACGGGATCGCCGAGCTCGTCCCAGCGGGTGGTCTCGACGTGGACGCCGACCTCCATCGAGCTGCGGCCGGCCCAGTTGACCTGGGCGTGCACGGTGAGCACGTCGCCGACACGTACCGGCGCGCGGAAGACCATCTCGTCCATCGCGGCCGTCACGGCCGGGCCGCCGGAGAACCGGGCGGCGACTGATCCCGCCGCGGTGTCGACGCTCTTCATGACGTTGCCGCCGTGCACGGTGCCGAGCAGGTTCGTGTCGAGCGCCGTCATCACGCTCGCGAGCGTGAGCTGCGTCGAGCTCGGCGTACACGCCTCGGCGACCGGCCGGTCGCCCGACTCACCCCCGCCGTGCGTTCCCGTGCGATCCGCTGCGCCGTCCATCGTGCCCTCCCTCGCGTCGGTCCCGTCGTCACCGATCGTCCCAGGTCACCCCGTCCGACTCCCCACCGGCCGCCCGGGCGAGCAGGGCCGCCGAGCGCGCGGCGGCCTCCCGTAGCTCCGGGCCGCCGAGGATGCGCCATTCCCCGGGCACGCTCGCGAGCCGTTCGAGCACGTACATCGTGGGATTGCTCGTCGTCCCGCGCAGCTCGCACCCACCCTCGTCGAGTGGCGTGAGCGTGCCCGACACCACCCCCACCCAGCGGCCGACCTCCGACGCCGGGGCATCGAAGCGCACGTGGGTCTCGTACTCCCACCCCGCACCCAGGGCCTCCTCCAAGGCGGCAGCGGGATCGAGTCCCGACGGCGGCGTGAAGGTCTCGCGTCTGGTGGTCACGCCGAGCACCCGATCGACACGCAGGGTGCGGGTGGCCTGCGCCCGATGGGAACGACAGAGCAGATACCACCGGCCGTGTCGCACGACGAGCGCCCACGGATCGACGCGCCACTCGTCCCGGCCGGACCCGCCCGCGTAGTCGAGGACGACCTGCCGGGCATCGGAGATCGCCGCGACGAGAGCGCCCGTCACACCAGGGTCGGGGAGAGGGTCGGGGCGTCCGGCTCCGGTGGCCGTGTCGCGCACGTTCGCCGCCTGGCGTCGCGTGGGCGGCGGAAGCGCACGGATGACCTTGTCGAGCGCCTGCCGCCGCACGTCCGCGAGATCGCTTCCCGCCGTGACCGCGAGCACCGCGGTGACGAGGGCGACCGCCTCCTCTTCGGTGAAGACGACAGGCGGCAGGCGTGCGCCGCGCCCGACGCGATAGCCGCCGTAGGGTCCGCGCGAGGACTCGACCGGCACCCCCGCCTCGCGCAGCGACGCGACGTGACGCCGCACCGCCCGTTCGGAGACGCCGAGGTCCTCGGCCAGGCGTGCGGCGGTGACCCCGGGGTGGTCCTGGACGACCTCGAGAACACGCAGCGCCCGAACCAGCGGAGTCGCCTCGCTCATCTGGCCAGGCTAGAAGGTCGAGCGGGCGCTACCGGACGGAGAACGTCCGGAACCGTCGTTACGGTCCCACCATGACCTACACCGTGGTCCCGTTGGGACCGGACACGTGGGACGCGTTCGCCGAGCTCGTCGAGCGCAACAACGGGATCTTCGGCGGCTGCTGGTGCATCGGCTTCCACCCCGAATGCGGGCAGCGCATCGACCACCGCCAGGCCAAGCGCGACCGGGTCATGCGCGACGCCGCCCACGCCGCGCTCGTGCTCGACGCCGACGGCCTCGCCCAGGGTTGGGCGCAGTACGGCGATCCCGAGGAACTCGCCGGCATCAAGCACAAGCGCGCCTACGACAAGGAGCCGCCACCGCGGCCGGACTGGCGCATCACGTGCATCTTCGTCGACAAGCGGCACCGCGGCGAGGGGATCGCCCGGCTCGCGCTCGAAGGCGCTCTCGCTCTCGTCGCCGACGCCGGCGGCGGCCTGGTCGAGGCGATCACCGAGGTCACCGACGGTCGGCAGGCCCACGGCCGATTCCTGTTCAGCGGCACCGCAGAGCTCTTCGACGACTACGGCTTCGAACGCGTGCGTCAGGTCGGCAAGCACGCGTGGATCGTCGCCCGACGCCTGGAGCCCACCCCGGAGCTCGAACGCACGCAGAAGCCGGACCCTCAGGAGAAGTCATGAGCAACGACGACCCGACCCAGCAGGGCATGCCGCCCTGGGAGCCGCCCTTCCACGGCACCGAGAACGAACACCTCGCCGGGATGCTCGACCGCCTGCGGACGACGTTCCGCTGGAAGGCCGACGGACTCGACGACGACGGCCTGCGGTTCACGCTGCCGACGTCCGCGCTGAGCCTGGGCGCGCTCCTCAAGCACCTCGCCGTGTGTGAGGACGACGTGTTCGGGTGGCGCATCGCCGGCGAACGTCCGGACGTCATGGCCGACATGCCCGAGGGTGCAGACCTGTTCGCCTGGCAGTGGGAGCTACCCGACGACCCGGCCGACGTGTACGCGCTGTACGACGCAGCGGTCGAGCGGTCCCGGGCCCGCCTCGCGGTAATCCTCGACGCGGGGCGGCTCGAGGCTCCCGGTCACCTCACGTTCGGCGAGATACGGCCGAGCATCCGCCGTCACGTCTGCGACCTCGTCGAGGAGTACGGCCGCCACACCGGCCACGCCGACCTCATCCGCGAGGCGTTGGACGGGCGCGTGGGGGAGGACCCGCCGGACGAGTGGCGCCCCGTCTCGTGAAGTAAGGCACGGGCGCGGTCGAGGGCCTGTCGGGGCCGCGTCCGCGAGGCATCCGCGCTGGTGAGAACGGTCGGTGTGCATCACCTGGGCCCGTCGTGCCAGTGTGGAACGGATCCACGACCACGAACTCTCCAGGAGGCATCCATGACCGACGAGACGATCGACCCCCGCAACAACCCCGAGTCGCAGATGGCCGAGGAGGGCGCCAGCCAGACCGGCACGCAGGGCGCCGGCGACACCGGCGTCGTCATGTCCGACGCGCCCGGCGTCGAAGAGGGCAAGCACGGCGTCATCGGTGAACGGGTCACGGGTACCGACGACGGCGGCGTGCTCGGCGGGCTCACCGGCGGCGACACCGACACCAGCGCCTGAGCCCAGCCGGCCACGGCACCCGATACGACGTCGATCGGATGAAGAGGTGTCGAACGAAGTCAGACGAAGGCGACCCAGCGCGCGGTCTCACCCACCTCGGCGGTGTCGAGCAGAGTGAGGCTGCCGTCGTCCTCGACCCGCAAGAGCGCGGCCTGGGTCGACTTCTCGCCGACGGCGACGACGTTGATGCCGTCGGGCGCGATGCCGAACGCCCTGGGCTGCTTCTCGGTGTCGGTGATCGCGACGACGTCCTCGAGCCGGCCGTCCTCCCCGAGCGCGACGGTGGCGATGGTCGAGGCGGTGCGCTCGGAGGCGAGGAGCCACCGGCCGGTGCGGTGTACATCGGCGCCCCAGCGCAACCGCTCCTTCGCCGGATCGGCGCCCATGACGCTGTGCGCGAGGTCCGCTTCCGGGGAGTCGATGCGCACGGGTTCGGCGGATTCGTCGCGCACGAGCCGACCGTCCTCCGTGACGCCGAGACGGAACACCTCGGCGGAGTACTCGGTGACGAGGTAGGCGACGTCACCGTCGATCTCGAGGTGGCGGGGGCCGCAGCCGTCGGGCATCGCGACGGTGGCCGGCTCCATCGGGGTGAGCGTGCCGTCGGCAGCGAGGTCGAACTGCGCGACGAGATCGTCGCCGAGCGAGACGACGTACGCGTGACGGCCGTCGGCGTCGGTGACGACGCAGTGGCAGTTGGCGTACTCGACGCGTGAGACCTCGTCGCCGAGGACACCCTCGGCCGCGCCGGCCTTCGCACCGACGAGCCACGTCATCGCGCAGCCGCCGCCGTACGAGGCGCCGAGGACGACGTCGCCGCCCGGTGCGAGGGTCACGTAGGCGAGTTCCTCGTCGATCTCCCGCCGTGCGATTTCGCTCAACGCGCCCGACTGCTCGTCGATGCGCAGGGTGACGATCGAGGGCTCCTTGGTGGCGGCGTACACGAGACCGCGCTCGGAGTCGACGGCCAGTGTGCCGCAGCCCTTTCCGACGGGCGTGCTCGTGAGCGTGGTCAGGGTCGGGTCACCGGTCGGGTCGAGACGCAACGAGGTGATGGTGCCGTCACCGGCGTTCGCGACGAGAACGAGTCCACTCATGCCCCGACGCTATCCGGCACACCGGCTTCCGGCACCCCGACCCTCGCCCAGCCGAAGTCTCGCCGAGACAGCCGTCGGTTCCCGTCCTCCCCGCGTTCGGCGCTCCCTCACCGACCTCGTTCCGTCGCGGCCCGAACCGGCGGTGGTTCCGCCCGCGTCGAGACCGGCGGACACGGTGCCCCCTCACAGCAGGGGATGATCCAGCCGCACCCGTCGCAGCGTTCGTGGGAGGTCTCCCAACGCATGAGTCTGCCGCAGCGAGGGCACGGCTCGGTGAGGTCGCTCATCCCCTCACGGTAGGGGTCGCGGCGCGGTCTCCGAAGCGTCGGAGGTGAATCCCGGTGCCGCGTAAGGTCGAGACATGGATCCCCGTCGCCTCGCAGTCGTTCCCCTGATGCTCGCGATCGCGGCCTGTTCCACGCCCGGCGACTCCCCCGCGCAGCCGCAGACGGCTCCCCCGCCCCCGCCGACGACCTCCGTCGCTCCCAATCCGAACGCCGTCGCGCAGGACGGCCGGCCGTTCGAGGTGAACGAGGTCGCGACGTTCGACCGGCCGTGGGCGATGGCCTTCCTGCCGGACGGGCGGGCGCTGCTGACGGAGAAGGGCGGCACGCTGCGCGTCGTCGATCCCCAGACGGGGCGCTCGACTAAGGTCACCGGCACCCCAGAGGTCGTCGACGAGGGACAAGGCGGACTCGCCGACGTCGCGCTCGGCCCCACCTACGACGAGGACGGCACGATCTACCTCAGTTGGGTGGAGAAGGCCGACGAGCCCGGAGAGACGCGAGGCGTCGTCGGCAAGGCCCGCCTCGTCCTCGACGGTCCCCCGGCGCTGAAGAAGCTGACGACGATCTGGCGGCAGGACCCCCAGTCGGGCTCGGGGCATTACTCGCTGCGTCTCGCGATCAGCCCCGACGGCGACAACCTTTTCGTCACCTCCGGAGAACGCCAGAAGTTCACTCCGGCGCAGGACGTGCGCACCGATCTGGGCAAGATCCTGCGCCTCACCCTCGACGGCGAGCACGTCGACGACAACCCCTTCGCCGAGCAGCACGAGAAGGCCGCGACCGTGTGGAGTTACGGCCACCGCAACGTGCTCGGCATCGCCTTCGACGCCGCGGGCAACCTCTGGGCCAGCGAGATGGGTCCCAAGGGCGGCGACGAACTCAACCTCATCGAACCCGGCGCCGACTACGGCTGGCCCGACTACTCCGAGGGCTCGCACTACGACGGTCGCGCGATCCCACCCCATTCGCAGGGAGCGTCGAAGGACGTCGTCGCGCCGATCCTGTCCTGGGTGCCGTCGATCTCGCCGGCCAACCTCATGATCTATTCGGGCACGGCCTTTCCCGCGTGGAAGGGCGACGCGCTCATCGGTGGTCTGTCGGGCCAGTGCCTCGTGCGGGTGCATCTCGACGGCACGACCGCGACCAAGGCCGACCAGTGGGACATGGGAGCGCGCATCCGCGACGTGGTCCAGGGCCCCGACGGCGCGATCTGGCTCCTCACCGACGGCCCGGACGGCAAGCTCCTGCGCCTCACGCCGCCTCGCTGATCGACCGCACCGGGTTCCTCGGGACCGCGATCAGGGCTTGGTGAGTTCGCCCAACCGCGACTCCGACAGGTGCGCGAGCAGGTCGGCCGGGTCGTCCCAGACCTCGATCGCGCCCGCATCGCGCAGTTCGTCGCCGCCGATGCCGCCGCAGCGGAACGCGATGCAGCCGATACCCGCTCGGGCCGCGGCCTCGATGTCCCACACGGTGTCGCCGAGGGCGACGGTCCAAGCCGGGTCGAGGTCACCCTCCTTCATCGCCGCCTCCATGAGGTCGGGGGCGGGCTTGGCCTTCTCCACGTCACCCGAGGTCGCGGTCCCCGTGATCATCGATCGGTCGACGCCGATGGCCGGGAGCATCCAGTCGAGGTCGCTCTCCCGCCCGCTCGTGGCGATGACGAGGGCCACATCGGCCTCCGCACACTTCGTCAGCAGGTCGGCAGCACCCGGCAAAGCGCGCACGTCGTCCTGAAACGCCTCGTACTGCCGCGAGTGCTCCTCACCGAGTTCCTCATCCTCGCCACCGGTGAGGTGCTCGATGAGCTTGGCGCTGGCCATGCCGATCGCGTGGTGCACCTGCGCCATCGTGATGTCGTCGTAGCCGCGCGCTCGCAGGGCGCGGATCCACGCGACGACGTGGAGATAGTTCGTATCGAGCATGGTGCCGTCGACATCGACGACGACACCGCGTCTCTTCTCGCTCATGCGTCCTCCTCGATCACAGAAAAAAAGGGGGTTCACCTCCTCCCTTGCCCGAAGCCGCACGATCCGACACCCCCGGGCATCGGTCATGATCAGGCACCATCGACCGATGAACTCCGGTGGCGCGCGGCGCCCCGGGTCGACCGTGAAGGAGCCCACCGTGCAGATCGAGGGCGATTACGCACGCGACGGTGCTGCCTGCGTCCGCAGCGTCACCACACCGGAATTCGTCGAGTTGGCCCGCGAGGCGATCGACGCCAACCTCGCCGACCTCTCCCCCGGCGCCAAGCGCGCGAGCGGCGACGACGACGGCGCCTTCGTCGAGGACTTCTGCTCCTGGCAGCGCATCCCGGCGATCGAGCGGTTCGCGCGCGAGTCCGGTGTCGCGCAGGTCGCGGGCGAGCTCATGGGGGCGCAGACCGTGCGGCTCTACCACGACCACGTGCTCGTCAAGGAGCCCGGCACGAGGCAGAGGACCCCGTGGCACCAGGACCAGCCGTACTACAACGTCGACGGCACCCAGAACGTCTCGATGTGGTTTCCGGTCGACCCCGTCGCCCGGGAGTCGACCCTGGAGTTCGTCGCCGGCTCCCACCTCGGGCCGTGGTTCATGCCGCGCACGTTCCTCGACGACCAGGCCAGGTGGTTTCCCGAGGGCAGCCTCGCCGAGCTACCCGACATCGACGGCCGTCCCGAGCAGTTCCGCATCCTCGGTTGGGAGCTCGAGCCGGGCGACGCGGTGTTCTTCAACATGGCGACCCTGCACGCCGCAGGCGGTGTCTCCGGCACCAACCGGCGCCGCGTGCTCTCGCTACGGTTCCTCGGCGAGGGCATGCGCCACGCCCCGCGGCCGTGGACGACGTCACCGCCGTTCCCTGGTCTCGAGAACGAGCTGGCCGACGGCGCCCCGCTCGACCACCCGCTCTTTCCGGTGCTGTGGGAGCGGGAGCCCACCACCGCCCGGTAGCCGCCTCGTGACATCCGTTCGTGTCATCGAGCCGCGCGAGCCAGGGCCCGGAGCCACGCCACGAACGCGCCGACGCAGACGACGAGGCCGACGGTCAGTGCGACGAGCAGACGGTCCACGCTCGTCACCGTCAGCGGCCAGCCGAGCACACCGACGAGCCACAGCGGACCCTCCGAGAGATAGGTGCCGCCGAACACGAGGCTGAACACGAGGACGACGAGCGTCGCCCCGATCGCTGCGCCGGCGCCGAATCGCGTGGCGAGCCAGAGACTGACGGTGAGCGTCATGGCGCCGGTGAGGAACGCCGTGGCGGGGAACGCGAACGGGATGCCGCCTCCCCGGCTCAGCGCGGCGACGAGGGTCAGGCACGCGACGACCAGCCCGAGCAGGACGAGGCAGACCGTGATCATCGCTGCCGCCAGCGTCGTCGTCCGCTCCCGCAGGGCCGCGACGCGCCATCCGCCGGAGTTCGCGCCCCACACGAGGCAGGCGAGGATGCAGGAGCCGAGCGGCAGGACGAGCCACGTGCCGAACCCGGTGACGTAGGTCGAGTTCCACACGACCCCGACCGCGGTGATCGCGAGCAACGCCGCCACGACCAGGGCGGGAATCGCCGTGGCGCGAAGCAGGACGAGCTGGGCGGCGACCGGCCGGCCACGCCCGCGCTGGACCGGCGCGGTGGGGACAGAGCCGGCCCGCGGCGCCGTCTCGAGGCAGTCGAGATCGCCGCGTACCGCCGGCGCCGGCTCGGGCTCGACGACCGACCGGCGACGCAGCCGGCCGAGACCGATGCGGCGCGGGGTGGTGTCCACGCGGGCCAGCGCAGCGGCGACGCCGACGACGACCCCGGCGAGCGCGACCGACATCAGCGCAGGCCACCAGGGGTTAAGCGACCACAGGGGTGAGTCCGGTTCGAGGCGCACGCCGTTGCGGTGCACGCCGAGAATCGGCAGCATCGCGTGGACGCCCCAACTCCAGGGCTGCGCCCACCAGGTCGGCGACTCCGCGACGAGCGTGCCGCCGATCTGCCACCCGAGTGTCAGGACGAGCGTCGCGATCATGCCGATGCGGCGAGCGAGCACGAATCCGAGCGCGAGCGGCAGCAGCGACGTGGCCCAGAACGTCAGCCACATGGCGACGAAGCGTCCGATCGGAGCGTCGGTCAGGCCGCCGAGCAACCCGAAAGCGATGAGCGGCATCGTCACGACGCCCTGGAACAACAGGGACTGCCAGGCGAGAACGAGCACTCGGGCGACGAGGGCCGTGCGCGGCGAGAGCGGCCGCGTCCACGTTCCACCCTCTCGCGCTGCTGCCTCGCGAGAGACGGTCGTCGCGGCGAGCAACGCGTTGAGGGGCGCGAACAAGCCGGTGGCGTAGAGGCTCTGCCACCCGAGCAGACCGTCCCAGTCGGACATCGGCCGGTTCGCGACCGACCACCAGCCCAGGCCCTGCAGCACGCAGATGGCGAGGCCGAAGAGCACGAACCGGGACGAGGCGCTGCCCCGCGCCCGCACGAGCTCGGCACGGACCGCGGGGCCGAGGCCCTCCTCCACCGCCCCCTCGAAGCCGCCCGGCTTCTCACCGCGACCGACGTCCACCTGCGCTTCGTGGCTCATAACAGACCGCCCGTCGTCGCGGCGAGGTACGCGGCTTCGAGGTCACCGTCGGCGAACTCCGTCAACGGCCCCTCGTAGACGAGGCGCCCTCCGGCGAGGACGCCGATGTCGTCGGCGAGACGTACGACCTCACCGAGCTGGTGGGAGCTGATGAGCACCGTGCGCCCCCGGGCGGCGAGATCGCGGATGAGGTGGCGCAGCTCGATGATCCCCTCCGGGTCGAGGCCGTTCTGCGGCTCGTCGAGGACGAGGACCTCGGGGTCGGTGAGCAGCGCGATCGCGAGCGCGAGGCGCGCCTTCATGCCGGTGGAGAACGAGCGCACCTTCGTGCGGCCGGTGTCGCGACCCGATGGGCCGAGGCCGACGAGGTCGAGCACCTCCTCGACACGGTCGTCACCGACACCCGTGAGCCGGGCGTGGACGCGCACGTTGTCGCGTGCGGACAGGTGACCGTAGAGGGCCGGCCCGTCGATGCTCGCCCCGACATCCGCGAGCGCGGCACGGGTGAAGGGCCGTCCGAGGAGGTAGGCCTCACCGGCGTCGGCCTCGAGGAGGCCGAGCATGATCTTCAGGCTCGTCGACTTGCCGGCGCCGTTGCGCCCCAGCAGGGCGTAGACGCGCCCGGGGGTGACCGTGAGGTCGAGGCCGTCGAGCACGTGGTGTCCACCGAAGGACTTCGTCAACCCTCGGCAGCCGAAGGAAGGAGTGGTCGTTGTCATGGGACCAGCCTCGTCTTCGCAGGTCAGAGGCACATCCTGCCGCGGGAGGGTTTGCTGCGGACGCCGTCTCCTCCTGGAGGAGGAGACGTCTCGCGTCAGGGCAGGGGAACGCTGCGCGCTGCGCCGCCGTTCTCGTTCGGCCCGGCGAGGCCGACGCTGTGGGCGAGGACGACGAGCGCGACCCGGTCGCGCGCGTCGAGTTTGAGCAGCAGGTTGCCGACGTGGGTCTTCACGGTGGTCTGGGCGATGAACAGCTCGTCGGCGATCTCGGCGTTCGTCCGTCCGCGTGCGATGAGGCGGAGCACGTCGAGCTCGCGAGCGGTCAGGGCGGCGATGGCCGGGTCGACGACGGCCGCGGTCACCTCGTCGTCGTCCTGCGGAACCGGGGTGAGCGGCAGGTCGGAGCGACGCAGCGCTCCGAGCAGCGCGGGGGTCGCCTGGGTGGCGACGACCGCCTCGCCACGGTGGACGGCCCGGATCGCGTCGAGGAGCTCGGTCGGGTCGGCGTCCTTGAGCAGGAACCCGCGCGCGCCAGCCGCGAGCGCCCCGAGGACGAGCTCGTCGACGTTGAACGTCGTGAGGATGAGGATTCGGGGACGGTCGCCGCGCTCGACGAGCCGCCGGGTCGCCTCGACACCGTCGAGCCGGGGCATGCGGATGTCCATGACGACCACGTCGAGATCGTGGGCCTCGACGAGCGCGAGGGCGTCGACGCCGTCGCCACCGGTCGCGCTCACCTCCATGTCGGGCTCGTTGTCGATGAGCGCCGAGAACGCCGACACGAGGAGTGCCTGGTCGTCGACGATCGCGACCCGGATGGGGGCGCCGGCGGTCTCTTCCGGTGTGGTCATGCCTGCTCCTTGGTCGTGGGAATGCGTGCGCGCACGGAGAACCCGTCGCCGTCGGCGCCCGCCTCGAACCGGCCGCCGGTGAGCTCGATGCGTTCGCGCAGGCCGACGAGGCCGAATCCGGAGGACTCGCCCTGCCGACGGGAATCGTTGCGGACCTCGACGACGGCCTCGTCCCCGTCACCATGCAGGGACAGGATCGCCCGGGGCTTCGGGCCACCGTGCTTGATGACGTTGCTCAGCCCCTCCTGGACGACGCGGACGACCGCGAGCCGGGCTGGTGCCGACCAGCCTTGCTCCCACGCGTGCAGCGTCTCGTCGTCGGGCAGGTCCGCGGTGAGGTCGACGCCCGCACCGGCGGCCTCGGCGACGAGAGCGCGCAGGCGCAGGAGGTCGCCGGAGACCTCGCGGCCGGGCGAGTCGTCGCGGAGCACGCTGACGAGAGAACGGAGTTCGGTGAGCGCCTCGCCGCTCGCGTCGCGCACACCGCTGAGGGACTCACGCATGCGGTCCTCGGTGCCGATCGCGAGGGCGGTGCTCGCTTGGACGTTCACGACGGCGAGGCTGTGGGCGACGATGTCGTGGATCTCCCGAGCGATCCGGGCTCGTTCGTCGACCTGCGCCTGGGCGACGCGGCGGGAGGTCTCCCGGATGTGCTCGGCGTGTGCTCGCGCCTGCTGGTCGAGGTAGGCGACCTCGGTGCGGCGACGTCCGCTCGCCCACAGGTACGTGCCGACCATCCCCAGGATGAGCAGTGGGATGAGGGCCTTGTTCCCCCCGGTGGGCATGTGGTTGATCGGGCTGACGAACGACCCGGCGATGCCGAGGACGAGGCCGGCGGCGCCCCACATCGGCGGGTCGTGTCGCGCGACCTTGTACAGCGCCAACGGCGCGCAGAGGATGAGCGGGCTCACCCCGAGGTTGACCGGCGCCGCCTGCATGAGGACGGCCATCGCCGCGAGCAGCACGTACGTCGCGACGAACGAGGCACGACGCCGGATGCTCCGCACGAGGAGGGCGGCGGTCAGGCCGGCGTGGATGAGGACGAACGACGTCTGGTACCAGCTCGGCCCCTTGTCGAGCTCCACGATCACGAGCAGCGCGGTCATCGCCGCCCCGGCCGCAGCGAGGAGCAGATCGGCGAGAGGAGGTCGGGTCACGGCTCCAGGCTAGGAACCCTCTGCCCCCTCGCGCCTCCCCCCGTGGGCGGAAACCGCGACGTGTTGCTGGGCCAGCCGTCGAAGCGCCGAGAGCACCGGGTCGACGAGCACGGTGCCGAGGACGACCTGCCGCACCGCCGCCCGCGGGGCCGCCGGCACGCTCGCGACGTCGATCCGGGCGATGAGCTCGGCGGCGTCGCCGTAGGCGTCCATCCGCTGTTCGTCGAGGCCGATCCCGGCGGCGTCGCAGGCGGCCCAGGCGCGATCGAGTTCGTCGAGCACCGGATCGCGCCGATCGAGCTGCCAACCACGAGCCGCGGCCCACGCTCGCGCACGAGATGTCACCGACGTGGTGTCGCCACCGCCCCCTTCCACCCGTCCGTCGGCGTCGTCGGTGGCGTCCTCGATGTCGACGAAATCGGCACCGAGGAGGGCGCGCTGGGACGCGCCCAGGACGCCGAGTCGGTCGACGTCCGGGGACTCGATCGTCGCGAGCACCCGCGCGACGGTGGCGAGATCGAGGCCGCCGACCTCCGTGAGCGCGCGCACGAGACGCACCCGCTCGACGTGTGTCTCGTCGTACTGGGCTTGATTGCGGGAGGTCGCGACGCCGGGCGGGACGAGGCCCTCGCGCAGGTAGTACTTGAGCGTCGCCACCGGCACACCGGTCTCGGCGGAGAGCGCGGACATCTTCACGTGGATCACCCCTTGACAACGGATAGTACTACTTGCCATAAATGGATAGCCGAACTTCCCATAACCTGAGGTGACCGAGATGCGATCCCTGACCCACGCCCACGACGAAGGCGTCGTCGTCTTCCACATCGGGATGACGATTCGCAAACCCCACCGCCCCGACCTCTGGCTGCCGGTCTTCGCGGCGATGCCGAAGATGATCGCCGAGTTGTCGCGCAACAAGGCCGCGGCCGCACAGGGCAAGGCCGACGACCTGGGCTTTCTCGGTGCCGAGACACTCTTCGGCGTCAAAGGGCCGTGGGTCGTGCAGTACTGGCGCAGCGTCGAGCACGTCTACGCCTACGCCCGCCGGCAGGACCTCGCGCACGTGCCCGCGTGGCGCGCCTTCAACGCCGCAGCCCGCAAGCATCCCGAGGCGGTGGGCATCTGGCACGAGACGTTCGTCGTGCCACCGGGCGGCATCGAGACGTTCTACGGCAACGGCGCCCGGCTCGGCCTCGCCGCGGCGACGGGAACCGTCCCCGCCGAGACCCGTGGCAAGGACGCGGCCGAGCGACTCCGGTCCATGTCCGCGGCGCGGACCTGACCACGACTCACGGCAAGCCGACAGGGGCTGTCCATGGACCGCCCAGGTTGCTGCTCCAGAGTTGGTCGTGGCGGAGAGAAGGGGTGAGGCCCCGGGACTCGAGAGGGTCCCGGGGCCTTTTTCTCGTCCGGGGTGTGCTCGTCGTCGTGCGCGGCTCGAGTCATTCGCGTCACGACCCCGCACCCGGGCAGAATCGGGCAGGTGCAGTGCGACTACTTCGACGCCGGCGTGTGCCGGTCGTGCACCCGCATGGGGCGGCCGTACTCGCGGCAGCTCGCCGAGAAGGACGCACGGGTGCGTGAGCTCGTCGGTGAACGCCCCGGTCTGACGTGGCAGGGGCCGTTCGCGTCGCCGGAGTCGCACTTTCGCGCCAAGGCCAAGATGGTCGTCGGCGGGGCTCCCGACGCGCCGACGCTCGGCATCCTCGACGGCGATGGACACGGGATCGACCTACGCGAGTGCGGGCTCCTCGGCCCGGCGACGACGGCCGCGATGCCGGTTCTCGCGCGGTTCGTGCGGGAGGTCGGCCTGCGGCCCTACGACGTGCCCGGCCGTACCGGCGAACTCAAGCACATCCACGTGTTGGAGTCGTGCGCCGGCGAGTTGATGGTGCGGTTCGTGCTGCGATCGGAGGGGCAGGTCGGGCGGATCCGTCGTGGTCTGCCGGCACTGCGGGACGCGCTGCCCGGGCTTCGAGTGGTCTCGGTCAGTCTCCTGCCCCAGCACGCCGCCCTGCCCGAGGGCGACGAGGAGATCCTCCTCACCGAAGAGACGACCCTCGCGATGCCCGTCGGTGACGTCACCCTCCACCCGATGCCCGGAGCCTTCGTGCAGACGAACACCGAGGTCGCGGCCGGCCTCTACCGCCAGGCCGCCGCGTGGGTCGACGACGCGCTGGGCGACCGGAGCGATGTCGGCGTGCTCGATCTCTATTGCGGTGTGGGCGGATTCGCGCTCCATGCCGCCGGGCCGGGGCGTCGGGTTCTCGGCGTCGAGGTGAACGCCCCCGCCGTCGCGAGCGCGCGGCGGAGCGCGGCGGAAGCCGGCCTCGACGTGCGCTTCGAGGTCGCCGATGCGACGACGTACGCCGAGTCTCTCGCGACCATGCCCGACCTCGTCGTCGTCAACCCGCCGCGGCGCGGGATCGGAGGCCGTCTCGCCGCGTGGCTCGAGAGTTCCGAGGCGCCCTTCGTGCTGTATTCGAGCTGCAACCCGGTCACCCTCGCCAAGGACCTCGACGCGATGCCGTCGCTGCGACCCGCCCGCGCACGGGTCTTCGACATGTTTCCCCAGAGCGACCACGCCGAGGTGCTCACGCTGCTGCAGCGCGCGTGAGCGAACGGGTGCCGCCGCGTCGTACGCCCGATGAGGGGACGGCCGTACTCGTTGCCCCGCACGCGGATCGACGGCATGATCGCCCCGACCGACAACCCGATGAGAGACCGCCATGCCCCTGCTCCACCTCGCCATCGCCCGCGACTGGGACCCCACCGCGGCCACGTACGGCGTCTCGACGCGCGGTCACACGATCAGTGAGATCGGTTTCATGCACGCGAGCAGCAACACCGACCAGCTCGATCGCGTGGCACGCACCTTCTACGCGGGCGTCGACGAACCGCTGCTCGTGCTCGTGCTGTCCGCGGAGATCCTCGCCCAGGAGGGGTTCGAGGTGAGGCCCGAACCGGTGAACCCCGGCGACTCCGGTTCGGAGAAGTTTCCGCACATCTACGGCGGTGACATCCCGACCCGCGCCGTCGTCGACACCTACCCGTACACGAGGCCGTGACCGGCGAGGGTCGCCTCGACGGCTCGGGGTGACCGGACCGCTCGACGACCACCCGCAGCTTCGCCGCCGCGGCAGCGTTCCACCGCGTCCCGGCATGGGGTACGTTGCGGCCCACGCATCGTCGCGAAGGAGCACGCATGAGTACCGCCCCACTCGCGCAGAGGACACGCCGTCGCTGGGGGTCGGGGATGGTCGTCTACGCCGTCGTCGCGACCCTGCTCGTCGGGTGGGCCATGACGGCCTCGGCCCGATCGGCGCACAAGGGCCAGGATCTGCGTTCCAGCCTCACGCTCATCGCCCCGGCCGGCGCGGGCGGCGGTTGGGACACCTTCGCGCGCGAGCAACAGGCCGCGATGCGCACCGGCCGCATCGTCAACAACGTCCAGGTGGTCAACATCCCCGGCGCGGGCGGCACGATCGGGCTCTCGAAGTTCGTGACGATGCGCGGGGAGGCGCAGAACCTCCTCGTCACCGGCACGGTGATGCTCGGCGCCATCGCCGTGAACGACTCCCCGAACACGCTGAAGGACGTACGGCCGGTCGCGCGGATCAGCGAGGAGTACGACGTCATCGTCGTGCCCGCCAAGTCGCCCTATCGCACGATCGACGACCTCGTCACCGCGTGGAAGAAGGATCCGAAGGCGATGACGTTCACCGGCGGATCCGCGGGCGGGCTCGACCAGCTCATCGTCGCCGACCTCGCTCTCAAGGCGGGAATGAAGGCCTCGGAGACTACCTACATCCCGAAGTCCGGTGGTGGCGAGGCGATCCAGATCCTCTCCTCCGGCTCGGCCGACGTGGGAGTCTCCGGCATCAACGAGTTCTCCGACCAGATCGAGGCCGGCCGCATGCGCGCCCTCGCGATCGTCGCACCCGAGCGGGTCGAGGGCATCGACATCCCCACGCTGAAGGAACAGGGCTACGACGTCGCGATGACGAACTGGCGAGGTTTCGTCGCGCCGCCCGGCATCACCGACGAGCAGTTCGCGCAACTGCAGCAGATTCTCGAGGACACCGCGCAGTCGCAGGAATGGAAGGACGCGATGGCGCGCAACAAGTGGACCGACGTCTTTCTCACCGGCCCCGAGCTGGAGAAATTCATCGCCGAGGATACCGAACAGATCAACGCGCTCGTCGAGGAGTTGGGACTGTGAGCAGCGCCGCCACCCCCTCGCCCGCCTCGTCCGCGCGTCCGACCAGGGACGGCACCGACGACCGCGCGTCGTTCTGGTCCGGACGCTCCGGGATCGTCGTTCCGCTGCTCATGGCGGCGTTCAGCACCTACCTCGTCGTCGGGATCCTGCAGACGCACGTGCCCGACGGCGCGGACTTTCCCGGCCCCCGGTTCTTCCCGGCGATCCTCGCGGTGCTCGGCTACGTGCTCGCGGTGCTGCTGCTCGTCCAGGTCATCCGCCGCCCTGAACCCGTCGACCACCGGGTCATCGGCTCCGACGCGCGTCACCGCACGTTCTCCGACTGGAGCGCCGTCGCCTGGTGCGTCGGTGGGTTCGCGCTCTTCGCGCTCACCATCGAACTGCTCGGCTGGATCCTCGCCGCGGCGCTGCTGTTCTGGTGCAGCGCTCGCGGAATCGGGTCTCGTCGGCCGCTCTTCGACGTCTCACTGGCTCTCGTCGTCTCCTCGGTGATCTACCTCGCGTTCGCCGTCGGGCTCGGCCTCAACCTGCCTTCGGGCATCCTCGGAGGGATCTGACATGGGCCCCCTCGACCTCCTCATGCAGGGCTTCGCCGGCGCCCTCACCCCGATCAACCTGCTGTGGGTCGTCGTGGGCTGCCTGCTCGGCACGGGTGTCGGAGTGTTGCCCGGGCTCGGCTCGTCGATGGCCGTCGCCCTGCTGCTGCCGATGACGTTCGCCCTCGACCCGACGGCCGCGTTCATCATGTTCTCGGGCGTCTACTTCGGCGGGCTGTTCGGCGACTCGACGATGGCGATCCTCATGAACACCCCCGGGCAGGCGTCGGCGATCGCGTCGACGTTCGAGGGGCACCGCATGGCCAAGGACGGACGCGCACCCCAGGCCCTCGCCACCGCCGCGATCGGCGCGTTCATCGGTGGCATGATCGCGTCGGTCGTCGTCGTGTTCCTCGCTCCCAAGCTCGCCGAGTGGTCGGCGAGCTTCGGGCCCGCGGAGTACTTCGCACTCGCCCTGTTCGCGTTCGTCGCGACGTCCTCCATCGTCGGGGACTCCGCGCTCAAGGGCATCACGGCGCTGGTCATCGGGCTCGGCATCGCGACGATCGGTATCGATCCCACGACCGGCGCCGAACGCGGCACCCTCGGCGTGCAGGAGCTGTTCGACGGCATCCCCCTGGTCACGGTGACCGTCGCGATCCTCGCTCTCGGCGAGGTGTTCCACGTCGCCTCGCGCATCCGCCGCGACCCGGCGACCAAGGCGATGAAGACCTCCGGACGACCGTGGCTGAGCAGGGCCGAGTTCGCCGAAGCCGCGCCGGCGTGGGCCCGTGGCACGGCGATCGGGTTGCCGTTCGGCGTGATCCCCGTCGGAGGCTCGGAGGTGCCGACGTTCATGGCCTACGCCCTCGAGCGCCGCCTCGACCGCCACCGCACCAAGGGCCGACGCTTCGGCACCGGCGCGATCCGTGGACTCGCGGCTCCCGAGGCCGCCGGCAACGCGACGACCGGTACCGCGATGGGCGCCCTGCTCGCGCTCGGCCTCCCGGTCTCGGCGACGGCCGCGATCATGCTCGCCGCGTTCCGTCAGTACGGCCTGCAGCCCGGCCCGCTGCTGTTCGAGCGTGCACCCGACCTCGTGTGGGCTCTGCTCGCCAGCTTCTTCGTCGCGATGGTCGTGCTGCTCGTCATCAACCTGCCGTTCGCACAGCTCTGGGCCAAACTCCTGCTCATTCCCAACCCATATTTGTACGCGGGGATCTCGGTGTTCTGCGGGCTCGGCGTCTACGCACTGAGCTCCTCGCGGTTCGATCTCGCGATGCTGCTGTTCATCGGCGTCGTCGGGTTCGTCATGCGGCGTTACGACGTGCCCCTCGCCCCGCTGATGATCGGCATGGTGCTCGGACCCCTGGCCGAGACCTCGCTGCGGGACGCGCTGCTCTCCTCGAACGGCGACTACTCCGTGCTCGTGCGCAGCCCCATCACGTGGCTGCTCTATGGGGTGTTGCTGGTCGTCCTGACCGTGACGGTCGCCTCCCGCCTGCGGCGCCGTTCGGGGGCGGACATCTGAGGCCGCCTCGGGCACCGGGGTGACGTGGCGGCGCCGGGAGTGTCGTGGTGCGACGAGACGATCGCGGATGGGACGCTGTCGTCATGCCTGCCGTGGACGTGACGCCGTGAGCGAGTACGTCCGCACCCCCGACGGGGCCCTCCTCGCCGTCCGACAGGGCGGCCCGGTGGGCGCGCCTGCGCTGCTCCTCCTGCCCGGCCAGGCCAACTCGATGCGCTGGTGGGACGGCCTGCGTGGGCAGTTCGAGCACGCCTATCGCACGGTGACGTTCGACTACCGGGGCACCGGTGACACGTGCGCGGAGGTCGACGACTGGAGCACGGCGATGTTCGCCGAGGACGCCGCGCACGTCATGGCCGAACTCGGCCACGAGGGCTATCGCGTCTACGGCACGTCGATGGGCGGGCGGGTCGCACAGCACCTCGCAGCGCAGGAGCGGAGGCGCGTGGAGAAGCTCGTGCTCGCCTGCACCTCACCGGGCGGCCCGCTCGCGGTCGAACGCAGCAGCGAGGTCAGGCGCGTGCTCGCCTCGCGCACGAGCCCCGAACGCACCGAGCGTGTCCTGCGCTTCTTCTACACCGACGACTGGCCCGGTCGGGCGAGAGACAGCCTTCTGCTCGGCGATCAGACCATGACGCCCGCGGCGGGCCTGGCGCACCTGCGTGCGAGCTATGGGCACGACGCCTGGTCGTCACTGCCCGACATCACCGCACCGACGCTCATCCTCCACGGCACCGGAGACCCCATGGTTCCGGCCGAGAACGCCGAACTGCTCGACTCGGCGATCCTCGACTCGCGTCTCGTCTTCCACGAGGGCGGCCGGCACGGGTTCTTCGACGAGTTCGCCGACGACCTGAGGCCACTCATCCTCGACTTCCTCGGATGACATACCCCCTGGGGTACGACTAGCCTCGTCTCGAACCACGCGACCGAAGGAGTTCCCATGTGCCGACCGGTGCAATGCACGATCTGCGGCAAGACGACCTGGGAGGGCTGCGGCGAGCACGTCGAGCAGGTCAAGGCTCAGGTGCCCGACGACCAGTGGTGCCCCGGCCACCCCGAGAACGCCCGCTGACGCGGCGCAGCTCGACACCCCAGACCTCGACGACGCCCTCGACTCAGGCGTTCGCCAAGTGGTACGCGGGTTCGTGATACTCGCCGACGAGCGGCCACATCGCCTCCCCCACGTGACGGTCGAGGAGGGCGCTGAGTTCGCTCATGTGGACACCGTACACATGTGGGTGGGCGGGGGCCAGAGCGTGTGAGGCGGCGTCCTCGGCGGACGGAGGACGGGCAGGGACATCCGTGCCCGGGTTGCGCACTCCATGCGGGCCGCCTGGAGCATGTCCACTGCGCGCTTCCCGTGCACGGATGACGCGAGCCGGCCACCGCGCCTGGTCTCGCCTCGTCTCGCCTGGGTCGCCCGGTGAGCGTTCCGTGCGTCCAGGTCACGACTCCCGGACGACCGAGCGCGTGTTCGCACTCGTTTGCGAGCGTCGGGTCACCCGTCCTCGAGCTGGGCGATGACCGTCACCGTGCCCGGGTCGACCTCGGTGTATCCGGCATCGCGAACAGCGAGGCGGTGGTGGCTGCGCCAGGCCGTGGCGGGGTCGGCGATGCTCGCACCGAGGACGGCCCAGGTCTTCGCGTCCGTGGTCACGACCCGGGCTGGACAGCCGGCGTCGTACCAGCGCTGCAGCAGGTCGGGGTCGGTGCCGGCCGCGAGGGCGGCCGCGAGCATCCCGGCGTGACCGGCCTGGGCCATGAGCTTGCCCGTCGTCATGCCGAGCGCTGCCGGCACGGTGCAGATGAGTTCGGGAGCAGAGGCACGAAGCCGCGTCCGAGGACGATCGGCGGCCTCCCCGCGAGGGAGATCCGTACCGCCGACCTGCAGTTTGGCGACCCGCTTGTCGAGGTCGGTGACGAGGCCGGGCACGAGCACCCGGATCTCCGTGCGCGCCTGCCCGTCACCGGCGTCGTCGGTGAGGGTGAGGCCGGGCAGGTCGGCGGTGGCCTGCCACTGCGCGCCGCGAGCCCGTCGCGTGACCTTGCGGATGTGCACGCCGCCGTACGCCGCGACGGCCTCGTGCCACTCGCCGCCGGCTGCGCTGCGCGGGTCGAGACACAACAGAGCGCACCCGGTCGCGGCGAGCGCCAGTGCGTGTTCGTGCACCGGTGATCCGTCGCGTTCCATCCGCAGAACGAGCTGGATGGCGCGCACCTCGCCGGGATCCTCGTGGCGATCCTCCACGACCGCGTCCTCGCCGAGGCCAAGCCAGTCGGCATACCGCTCGCGTACAGGGGCGAGCACCTCACCGATCGTCATGCCTCCACCGTGCCATGCCCCCTCCGCCGTCGGTGGGGCGGCGTGACCGCACGCCCTACGTCATCCGTGCACGTCACCTGCACACCCAACACGCGATCCACGACGTGCACGGAGCGCGCAAGGCGTGCACAGACCTCCTGCCCCTGCCGACCAACGCCTCACGCCGCCCACCCGCGCCTCCGGTCATCCATGCACGCCCTACGTCAGCCCTGCCCGCCATCCGCACACCGAACACGTCACCTACGACGTGCACGGAGTGCGCAAGGCATGCACCGACACGCCTGCCTTCGCACTCGACGAGCAGCCCGGCTGGTACGTCCGGGGATCCCTGCGTCCGTGGTGGCGCCCGCCTGCTTCCCCTGCAAGGCTGTGATGATTCGATCGCGCCGCCGTCGTCTCCGAGGAGTTCACCGTGACCGACCTGCAGATCCTCACCGCTCGTGATGTGCCGCTGGGTGGATTGCGGGCCATGAACGTGCGGCGCACCCTGCCGCACCGGGATCGCTCGTTCGTCGGGGCGTGGTGCTTTCTCGACCACTACGGGCCGCAGGTGGTGGGCGCGGGCAACGACGGTGGGATGGACGTCGCGCCGCATCCGCACATCGGCCTGCAGACGGTCTCGTGGCTGTTCGAGGGCGAGATCGAGCACCGTGACTCCGGTGGTGTCCACGCGATCGTGCGGCCGGGCGAGGTCAACCTCATGACCGCGGGCCACGGCATCGCGCACTCGGAGGTCTCGACGGCGGCGACGCGGACGCTGCACGGCGTCCAGCTCTGGGTCGTGCTCCCCGACAGCGACCGCGACGTCACGCGCCGCTTCGACCACCACACCCCCGCTCCGGTGAGCCTCGCCGACGGCGCGGCGACCGCGCGGGTCTTCCTCGGCCGGATCGACGGCGTCGACGAGTCGCCCGTCACGACCCACACTCCCCTGCTGGGCGCACAACTCGATCTCGAGCCGGGTGCGGTCGTCGAGATCCCCCTCGACGTGGCGTTCGAGCACGCCGTCCTCCTCGACGTCGGCGACGTGACGCTCACTGCCGGGAACGACGCGTCCGCCGACACCCCCCTCGCGTTCGGCGATCTCGCCTGCCTCGACCCCGGTCTCGAGCGTCTCGTCCTGCGTGCCGGCGACGACGGCGCCCGCGTCCTCCTGCTCGGGGGTGAGCCGTTCGAGGAGGACATCATCATGTGGTGGAACTTCGTCGGCCGCAGTCACGAGGAGATCGCCGAGTTCCGCGACGCGTGGGAGGCGTCGTCGAGCCGGTTCGGCGTGGTCGAGGGGTACGTCGGTGAGACCGAACGCATCCCTGCTCCGCCTCTGCCGGGGGTGAGACTCAAGAGCCGGGGTCGCCGCGGCCGCGTCAGAACGACACGCACCGAAGGCGATTCGCAAACGGCAGCGACACCGACACACGCGCCGGACCGGGACGCCTCGGTGCACTGAGGCGTACGGGTTGTAGTCTCCGGGGCGTCCGTCGAGACGAGGAAAAGGGGCCGGGCCGGTGCGCATCGGATTCGATCGCGAGAAGTACCTACGGATGCAGTCGGACCACATCGACGCCCGTCGCAAGCAGTTCGGCGGCAAGCTCTACCTCGAGTTCGGTGGAAAGCTGTTCGACGACCACCACGCCTCACGCGTGCTGCCGGGGTTCACGCCCGACAACAAGCTCGTCATGCTGCAGAAGCTCGCCGACGAGGTCGAGATGGTCATCGTGGTCAGCGCCGAGGACCTGCAGGCCAACAAGCAGCGCGCCGACCTCGGCATCGGCTACGACGCCGACGTCCTCCGGCTCATCGACGAGTTCCGCTCCCGCGGCCTGTACGTGGGCAGCGTCGTCATCTCTCACGTGACCGAGGACAACAAGGCGGCGCGGGCGTTCAAGCGCAAGCTCGAGCGTCAGGGGGTCAAGGTCTACCGCCACTACCCCATCAAGAACTACCCCAACGACGTCGCGCACATCGTCAGCGACGAGGGCTACGGCCGCAACGAGTACATCGAGACGACAAGGGATCTCATCGTCGTCACCGCCCCCGGGCCGGGCTCGGGCAAGATGGCGACCTGCCTGTCGCAGATGTACCACGACCACCGGCGGGGCATCGAGTCCGGCTACGCGAAGTTCGAGACGTTCCCCATCTGGAACCTGCCGCTGGATCACCCGGTCAACGTCGCCTACGAGGCCGCGACCGTCGACCTCGACGACGTCAACATGATCGACCCGTTCCACCTCAAGGCCTACGGCGAGAGCTGCGTCAACTACAACCGCGACGTCGAGGTCTTCCCCGTGCTCAACCTGCTCTTCGAGCAGATCATGGAGAAGTCGCCGTACGCCTCGCCCACCGACATGGGCGTCAACATGGCGGGCCACTGCATCAGCGACGACGAGGTGTGCCGCGAGGCCTCGCGCCAGGAGGTCATCCGCCGCTACTACAAGGCCCTCGCCGCTGAGAGGCGGGAGGACGCGGAGCCCGAGGACTCCGAGAAGATCGCGCTCATCATGGGTCGGCTCGGCATCACCGGCAGCGACCGGCCCGTCGTCGAGCCGGCCCTCGCGGTCGCCCGGCGTACGCGGGGCCCGGCGGCCGCGATCGAGTTGCCCGACGGTCGCATCATCACCGGCAAGACGTCCTCCCTGCTCGGATGCTGCTCGGCGATCCTCCTCGACGCCCTCAAGGCCCTCGCCGGTATCGACGACAAGATCAAGCTGTTGGCCCGCGAGACCGTCGAGCCCATCCAGGTCCTCAAGACCCGGCACCTCGGCAGCCACAACCCCCGTCTGCACACCGACGAGGTGCTCATCGCGCTCGCCGTCGGCGCCCGCAACGACGAGAACGCGCGCCGCGCGCTCGACCAGCTCCAGCACCTGCGCGGTTGCGACGTGCACTCGACCGTCATCCTCGGCCCCGTCGACGAGGGCATCTTCCGCAGCCTCGGCGTCAACGTCACGACCGAACCCGTCTACCAGACCAAGAAGCTGTACCGAAAGAGCTGACGCGCTCCTCGGCCCGGCCGAACGAGACGGTCGGCCTCCGCCACCCCGCGGGGAAGCCCTCAGGTGGCCGCCACCGGCCCGTCCACCGTGAGCCAGCCGCGATACATGGCGCCGGAATCCCAGGCCAGGACGATGTCACCGCGAGGATCGACGGCGATGAGCCCGCCGTCGGCGCCCTTGGCACCGAGGTGGGTGTCGAGGACCTCCCGCGCGGCGCTCTGCAGATCGGCACCCGCGTACCGCATGCGGGCGTAGAGGTCGTGGGCGAGCACACCGCGCACGAAGAACTCGCCGGTGCCCGTGCCGGAGACCGCCACGGTGGAGTCGTCGGCGAAGGTTCCGGCGCCCACGAGAGGGGTGTCGCCGACGCGGCCGGGGAGCTGACCGGTGATGCCGCCGGTCGACGTGGCGGCGGCGACCGCCCCGGAGGCGTCCCGAGCCACCGCGCCGACCGTGCCGTGGCTGCGTTCCTCGAGGAGCCGCGCGAGCGCCCGGCGCTGCCGCTCGACGACGAAGTGCTCCTGCTCGGCGACCTCGCACCCCCACTCCGTGAGTTGTTCGACCGCAGGATCGGCGATGAGCACGTGCGGGGTCTGCTCCAGCACCGCACGAGCAGCGCGAACAGGATTGCGAGCGTGCCCGGCCGCGGCGACGGCGCCCGCGAGGCGGTCGCCGCGCATGACACACGCGTCGAGTTCGGCGAGCCCCTCGGTGGTGAGCGCGGCGCCCCGCCCGGCGTTGAAGAACGCGCAGTCCTCGAGTTCGACGACGGCCGCGCACACGGCATCGACGGCCGCTCCGCCCGCCGCGAGCTCGGCCGCCCCGGCCTCGAGGGCACGGCGCAGCCCCTCCTCCCGCTCGGCCACCTCGTCCTCCGACAAGGGGTGCGAGCGCGGACCCGCGCCGCCGTGCACCGCGAGCGCGTACGGGCCCCAGGCCGGCACATGGACGAGTTCGACGGGCGGCAGCGCGCCCGAGGTGTCGACAGCGCTGCCGGGGGCGGGTGGCGGGGTGGCGTCGGTCATGGTGTCGCTCCGTTCCGGCGTCTCGTTCCGTGCACCCCGGGATCCAGGCAGGGCGTCTTCGACGGTAGCGGGCGCTCGGTCGTCTCATGAGGCGGTCGCCGAGAAATGTCCGGACACCTCGGACGCGTTGGAAGGAAGGAACCGATCGATCTCCGCGACAACGACTTCGACGACTCTGGAGTGATGAACGTGTCCGACATCTTCCTCATCGGTGGCCACGGCAAGGTCGCGCTGCTGCTCACCTCGCGACTGGCCGAGCAGGGTCATGCCGTGACGTCCGTCATCCGCAATCCCGATCAGGCCGAGGACATCGAGAAGGCGGGCGGCACCCCGCTCGTGCTCGACATCGAGCAGGCGTCGGAGTCCGACCTCGCCGAGGCGATGCGCGAGCACCGGGCGGTCGTGTGGAGCGCAGGCGCGGGCGGCGGCAACCCCGACCGCACGTACGCCGTCGACCGCGACGCGGCCATCCGCTCGATGGATGCCGCGAAGGACGCGGGGGTCAAGCGCTACGTCATGGTGTCCTACCTCGGCGCGAGCACGGACCACGGTGTGCCCGAGGACGACCCGTTCTTCGCCTACGCCGAGGCCAAGGGGGCGGCCGACGCCTACCTGCGCGATTCCGGTCTCGACTGGACGATCCTCATGCCCGGTCAGCTCACGCTCAAGTCCGCGAGCAACCACATCGAGGTCGACCCGGAGCTGCAGGAGGGCGACTCCACCGAGACCTCCCGCGCCAACGTGGCGATGGCGATCGACGCCGCGCTCTCCAACGACGCGACGATCGGCCGCGAGTATCCGTTCCGCGACGGATCCAGCCCGATCGCGTATGCGCTGAGCGACTGACGTCGGCCTCACCCATTTCCGTGGGACGAGCCGAGCGAGTACGAGGGCAACGAGGATCTGTTCGCTTCTGCGGACGAGACGATGGCCGACGTTCTCGACTACGCGGCGAGCTGCTTCGCCCACGCCGACGCGACGATCGAGGCCCTCGACCTCGACGCGGCCGGATCGGTGCCGTGGTGGCCGGAGAACCGGCGCGCGGTGACGCTCGGCCAGATCCTCCCGTACGTCGCGCTCGACGAGGCGCGCCATGCGGGCCACGCCGACATCCTTCGCGAGCAACTCGACGGGAACGTCGGCTGGCGGGCCCACGGGGACAATCTTCCCGGCTGGGACGACGCCCGCTGGTCGGCGTACGTCGAGCACCTGCGACACCTCGCCGAGAACTTCCGGTGACCGTGGGTACGTGACCGCGCGCACGACCCGGCGAGGACGAGCGTTCGGGGGCGATGCCGTGCCGGGGCTCCTACCTGACGTCGCCGATCGATGCCCTGCCCGCCCAGATTCGCGCGGTACCGTAGCCGGCCGGGGTGTGCCACGCGGACTCGACGCGCGACGACGCGACGCCCCGGCACTCACCTCACCTCGGTCGGTGCCCACCGCCCGTGACGAAAGGTGTTCATGTCCGTCTGGGCCGTTCTGCTCATCGCCCTCGGTGTCTCCGCCGACGCGTTCGCCGTCGCACTCGGCAAAGGGCTCTCGCTGCACCCCTTCCGCGAGCGCGCGGCGCTGGCAGTGGCGGCGACCTTCGGCCTGTTCCAGGCGGTCATGCCGCTCATCGGGTACCTACTCGGCCGGGGGTTCGCGCCACTCATCGAAGCGGTCGACCACTGGGTGGCGTTCGTGCTGCTCGTGGCCATCGGCCTCCACATGATCGTCGAGGCGACGCGACGGCACGACGACGAGCCGGAGGCAGAGCGCCTCTCGCTGCGCGAACTGCTCGTCCTCGGCTTCGCGACCAGCGTCGACGCGCTCATCGTCGGGGTCGGCCTCGCGTTGCTCAAGGTCGACGTCATCCAGGTCGTCTCGACGATCGGGGTCGTCACCTTCGTGCTCAGCTATCTCGGGATGCGCCTCGGCCGACGAGCGGGCAACCGGTTCGGGCCGCCGGCCGCGATCGCCGGCGGGCTCATCCTCATCGGCCTCGGAATCACGACGCTCGTCGAGCACCTCTCGGCCTGACGCCGACACGCTCGGACAGGCGGTCGTCGGCACATCGGTACGTCGGCACGTCGGCAAGCGGCCCTCAGGACGCTCGGACAGGCGGTTCCACCCAGCATGTGGCAGCCGAGTCACCGCGCAGGCGAACGGATTCCACGCATGCGCGGGTGGAACCGCCTGTCCGAGCGGCCGGCGACGCCGTCGGGTTGTCGGACCCCGGCTCTAGCGTGGTGGCCGTACTCGAGGTCGACCCGAGAAACGGAGACACCATGCGCCTCGCCGTCACCACGCCCGGCGGCAACGTCGGCCGCCACCTGACCCGCGTGCTCATCCGAGGGGGTGTTCGGCCGTTGCTCCTCACCCGTCATCCGCAGAGCCTCCCGGCCGAGCTCGCACCGTACGTCGACGTGATCGCCGTCGACTCGACCGAAGCCGACGAGGTCGTCGCCGCCACCCGTGACGTCGACTCGATCTACTGGGTCGATCCGTCCGTCATGTCGCCTGATCCGCTCGCCGACTATGCGCGGACCACCGAGGCGATCACGACAGCGGTGACCGAGAACGGCATCCGCCGGGTGGTGTTCCAGAGCAGTGTGGGCGCCGAGAAGCGTCATGGCGTCGGTGAGATCGACGGCCTCGCGGGCACCGAGACCGCCCTCGACGCACTCGGTGTCGACGTCATGCATCTGCGGTGCGGGTACTTCTTCACCAACCTGCTGTTGGACCTCGAATCGATCAGAGTAGGGCGGATCTTGACCGTGCTACCGATGGATGCACCGATGAGCTGCGTGGCCCCGCGTGACATCGCCGAGGTCGCCGCCGTGGCGTTGCTCGACCGGGAGTGGTCGGGGCGGCGCGTCCGTGCCGTCCACGGGCCCGAAGACCTCACGTGGTCACAGGTCGCCGGCATCCTCTCCGGCGAGCTCGGTCGTGACGTCGTCGTCGAGCGCATCGCCGACGACGCCATGCGGGAGCGGTACCTCGGTGCGGGCATGCCTCCCGCCATGGTCGACGCCGTGCTCGGCATGTCGACAGGGCTGCGCGACGACTTCACGCCCGAACAACAACGCTCGCCCGACACGACGACGTCCACGACGCTGCGGTCGTGGGTTCGAGAGGAACTCCGGCCCCTGCTCTGAAGGACGCCCTCCAGGCGTGCGGCCGGTCGGGATGGCAGCGGTGCCACCCCGGGTCGGAGCGTTCTAGGGCACCCTGGGGGGCATGGTCATCGTCATGCCGTTCGTCAAGGCCCGGAACGCGGTCGCTCGCGCGTTGGGCTCTCGTCTCCGCGTCACCGTCGTCGGGCAGGCGGCCACCGAACGCGGGGCCCGATACGGTCGGCAACTCGCCTCTCACCTGGGTCGCAAGGTGGAGACCGAGTGGGACGACGCCACCTCCACCGGAACCGTGACGTTCGACCCCGCGGCACGGCTGTTCCTGTCGACGACGCCGGATGCGCTCGTCCTCACGCTCACATGCCCGGCCTCGCGAGTGGCCGAGCTCCAGGACGTCGTCGAGCGCCACCTCGTGCGGTTCGGCGCCAAGGACGGGCTCTCCGTGACCTGGCAGAGCGGCGGCCCTGAGGGCCAGCGATGACCACGACGCAGACCGATGTCGTCGTCGTCGGTGCCGGGCTCGCCGGCCTCGTCGCGGCGAACGAGCTCGTGCAGGCCGGACACCACGTGACCGTCGTCGACCAGGAGAACGCGAACAACATCGGCGGGCAGGCCTACTGGTCGTTCGGCGGCCTGTTCCTCGTCGACTCCCCCGAACAGCGAAGACTGCGCATCCGCGACTCGGTCGAGCTGGCGTGGAACGACTGGAAGGGCAGCGCCGCCTGGGACCGCCTCGACGGCGAGCATCCCGAGGACGAATGGGCCGTGCAGTGGGGACGCGCCTACGTCGAGTTCGCCGCGGGTGAGAAGTACTCGTGGCTGCGGGCGCACGGAGTCCGGTTCACGCCGATCGTCGGGTGGGCCGAACGCGGCGACGGCACCGCGAGTGGCCACGGCAATTCCGTGCCCCGCTTCCACGTGCCGTGGGGTACGGGCACGGGCGTGAGCGAGCCCTGGGCCGACCGAGCGCGCGAGGCCGCCCGAGACGGGCGTCTCACGTTCCGGCACCGGCACCGCGTCGATCGGCTCCTCGTCGAGAACGGAGCGGTCGTCGGGGTCGCCGGCTCCGTCCTCGCCCCCGACGACGCTCCCCGCGGCGCACCGTCCAACCGCGACGTCACCGGTGACTTCGAGCTGCGAGCCCAGGCGGTCGTCGTCGCCAGCGGCGGCATCGGCGCCGACCACGATCTCGTCCGAAAGTACTGGCCCGCACGGCTCGGCACGGCGCCGCGACACATGATCACCGGGGTGCCCGCCCACGTCGACGGCCGGATGATCGGGATCACCGAGGCCGCCGGCGCCCGGGTCGTCAACAAGGACCGGATGTGGCACTACACCGAAGGCGTGCAGAACTGGGATCCGATCTGGCCCGGCCACGCGATCCGCATCCTGCCCGGGCCGAGCGCGCTGTGGCTCGACGCCCTGGGTCGCCGCCTTCCCCCGCCCGGCCTGCCGGGGTACGACACCCTCGGCACGCTGAAGATGCTGCGCACGACACCCGATCTCGCCGGTCACGACCATTCGTGGTTCGTCGTCACCCGCAAGATCATCGAGAAGGAGTTCGCACTCTCGGGCTCGGAGCAGAACCCCGACATCACCGGCGGCGACCGGGCGCTGATGCTGCGCTCCCGGCTCGCCCCCGGCGTCCCGGGCCCGGTCCAGGCGTTCATGGATCATGGCGCCGACTTCGTGGTCGCCGACACCGTGCCCGAGCTCGTCACCCGCATGAACGCGCTCACGGATGCTCCCCTGCTCGACGTCGAGCAGGTGCTGCGCGAGATCCGAGCCCGCGACTCCCAACTCGACAACCCGTTCTGCAAGGACGCGCAGATCATGGGTATCCACAACGCTCGCCGCTCGCTCGGCGACCGGATCGTGCGCACCGCGGCGCCGCATCGGCTGCTCGACCGCGACGCCGGCCCGCTCATCGGCGTCAAGCTGCACGTGCTCACCCGAAAGACGCTCGGCGGCATCCAGACCGACCTCGCCGGGCGAGGGCTGGGCGCCGACGGCGCCCCGATGCCCGGGCTCTACGCCGCCGGTGAGGCCGCGGGATTCGGTGGCGGCGGGGTGCACGGCTACAACGCGCTCGAGGGCACGTTCCTCGGCGGGTGTCTGTTCACGGGGCTCACCGTCGGCCGCTCGCTCGTCGCCGCACTGTGACCGGAACGCGGCGATGACCGCGGTCGATTAGCCTGCGAGGCGGCGGGCGGCGCGCGTTCGCCACGAGTCGACGAACACCACGAAGGCGAGGAGCGGCATGTTCCGGATTCCCGAGATCCCTGCCTCGGCCGGGGCGATCATCCTGGACGACGAGGGACGGCTGCTCATCCTCAAGCCCACGTACAAGTCGGGCTGGACCGTTCCCGGCGGGATCATGGAGGACGACGGCGAGACGCCGTGGGACGCCTGTCGCCGGGAGGTCCGCGAGGAGACCGGGCTCGAGGTGACGCACGGGCGCCTCGTCTGTGTCGACACCCGCCCGGCCAAGAAGGGCGAGAAGCTCGGACTGCGCTTCCTCTTTCACTGCGGCGTCGTGAGCGCCGACCAGGCCAAGCAGATCCGCCTGCAGGAGTACGAGATCCGCGAGCACCGCTGGGCCGGGATCGACGAGGCCCTCGAGCTGTTGCGCCCCGCCATCCGTCGCCGGGTCAAGAAGGGCCTCAAGACCAAGTCGTGCCTCTACCTCGAGGGCGGGAAGAGGGTCGACGGCGTTTCACGGTGACGTGTTCTCCCGGGCGTCCACCGACGAATGGTCATGATCGGTTCAAATGCCCAGGGTGTGGCGCCGCCAGATCACCGCGCCCGTCAGGAGAATGTGCCCATGGCCACAGATGTCTTCGTCCACGTCGGTACCGACCGCTACGCGGCCATCGACTTCGGCGGCGAGGGTCCCGACATCCTCCTCGTCCACCAGCTCGCGTCCAACGCCCAGGCGTGGGCGCCGCTCGCCTCGGCGCTCACCCGCATCGGTCACGTCGTCGCCGTCGACCTGCGCGGGCACGGGCTCAGCCGGCTCCCCGAGGACGGGCCCGATCGCATCGCCGGCGACCTGCCTGCCGTCGTGCGAGAACTCGGTCTCACCCGCCCTCTCGTGGTGCTCGAGCAGGACGAGATCATCGCCCTGTCGACGGATCGCCTCGCCGGGCTCGGCGCCCGAGGGGTGGCGGTCACCGCGCTCTCGAGCTGCAGCCGCGGCGAGGAGGCCCGCTCCGAGTGGTCCGAACAGGTCGGTCCCGACTCCCTCGACGTCTGGCACGAACGTTTCGGCCTGTTCGCCTCCGGAACTCCCGAGGAGCTCGAGCCGTACCTCGAGCGCGTCGTCGCCATGGCCACCGACGACTGGATCACCGACACCGTGCCCTCCGAGCAGTTCCGCGCGTACTTCCGACGTCATCTCGACGTTCAACCCGACGGGTGGGCCCGACTACCACGCCGCGGGCCGATCGCGTTGGCGCTGCGCTACGTCGAACAACAGCCGCACGGGCTCGATCTCATCGACCTCTACGACGGGCCCCTGTGGATGCTGCCACCGGAGGAGACCCTGAGCCCCGCCGAGATCGAGGCCCTCGTGGAGTACACGGCAGGGCGCCCCGACCGCGAGCTGCGTCTCATCTCCGGCGGCCCGGTGATCGAGGGTTTCGACGCCGACGAATTGGCGGCAGGACTCGCCGACATGCTCGCCGCCACCGAGACCGGTGAGTGACGGGAGACGCCCTGGCGCATTCGTGCAGGTCAGTGCACGAGTTTGAGCCCGATGACGCAGCCGATGATGCCGAGCAGCAACAGGATCTTGACGAGGGAGACGGTCTCGGTACCGGTCACCATGCCGTACGCGACGGTGAGTGAGGCGCCGACGGCGACCCAGATCGCGTAGGAGGTTCCGGTCGGCAGCGTGCGCATCGCGTACGCGAGGCCGCCCATGCTCACCGCGCACGCGGCGAAGAACACCAGCGACGGCCACAGGCGCGTGAATCCGTCCGACCTGGCGAGCGCGACCGCCCACACGGCCTCGAACATGCCGGAGACGACGAGAACGATCCAGGCCACGGGCCAACCTCCTGGTGGAACGAGGGCGCCGAGGAGGTCGGCACCGCTCCCAGCTTCGCAAACCGTCTCGATCCGGCGCGCGGCGCGGCAGGCGGCACCGAGCACCGGAGCGCGTCACCGACGGCGCGTCGCCATCCGTTCGACCCCGCGGCGGATCAACGTCGACACCTCCGCCGGCACGTCGGGAAGCCCGTCGACGCCGAACCACCGCAGGTCGTCGGACTCCTCGGAGCGCTGCTCGCGAGCGCCCTCGGCGGCCACGGCGACGAACCTCACGTCGAGGTGGCGAGTCGGGTGGGTGTAGCCCTTGCACGTGATCGGGTGACAGTGCAGGTCCACGGGCACGGGGTCGAGAGTCACATCGAACCCCGACTCCTCCCTGGCCTCGCGGCGAGCGGCGTCGGCCAACGTCGCGTCGGCGTCCTCGAGGTGCCCACCGAGTTGCAACCACCGGCCGACGAGCGGATGCAGGGTGAGCAGCACCCGCCGGCGATCGGCGGAGAGCACGACGACCGATGCGGTGACGTGCCCGGGCGCGCAGGTGCGGCGGGTCGCGTCGGCACGCGCCGCGAGGAACGCGAGGTAGACCTGGCGCAGGGATTCCTGATCCACGTCGGGCGCCGCCCATGCCTCCAACGTGGCGCGGACGTCGGCGTGCAGGACGTCGTCGGCATCGGCGCGCACCGGTTCGCTCGTCACGTCCCCCAGCATTCCAGCCGACCGCGCCACCCCGACGAACGGCCGCTCGAACAGGCGGTTTCACGCACGGGGTTCGAACCGAACCGCCTGCGCGACTGCGGGGCGGACTGGCGCTCGAGTGAAGCCGCCTGCACGACCGCTCAAACAGGCGGTTTCACCCACCCGGTCGGACCAAACCGCCTGTCCGAGCACGCGACGGCCACCGGATTCAGCCCAAACCGCCTGTCCGAGCGTGAGGCGGGCTGGCGCGCCGGGGTCAGGCCGCCTGTGCCGCCGCTCAAACAGGCGGTTTCACCCACCCGGTCGGACCAAACCGCCTGTCTGAACACGCGACCGCCACCCGGTTCGGACCAAACCGCCTGTCTGAGCACGCGACGGCCACCCGGTTCGGACCGAACTGCCTGTCCGAGCACGGGGCGGCCTCCGGATTCGGCCCAAACCGCCTGTCCGAGCACGCGACCGCCACCGAGTTTCGGGTGAAACCGCCTGTCCGAGCGGTGTCGAGGTGCGGGGCGTGTGGCAACGTGGCGCGCGACGGTGGAGGACCGGTGAGACGAGACGCTCGGCACGCGAGACGGCCGGCGCGGTGAGAACGGAGGATCCGCATGCGGATCGCGATCATGGGCGCGGGGGCCGTCGGGTGCCATCTCGGGGGACGGCTCGCACAGGCCGGCCACGACGTGACTCTCGTGGGGAGGCCACGACTTCTCAAGGCTCTCGAGCAGGACGGCCTCCGTCTCGAGTCGACGGCCCGCGGCACCGACGACCGCGTTCGGGTCCGGGCGACGACCGACCCCGCCGCGGTCCGAGAGGCCGACGCCGTGCTCGTCTGCGTCAAGTCCCTCGCGACCGAGGAGGCAGGCACGCAGATCGCTCCTCATCTGCGCCCGGGCGCCCTCGTCGTCAGCGTGCAGAACGGCCTCGACAACGCCGAGGTGCTGCGAACGGCGATCGGGCGCGACGACGTCACCGTGTACCCGTCGGTGATCTACGTCGCGGTGGGCATGGCCGGTGCCGCGCACGTGCGGCACGTGGGTGGCGGGCGCGTCCTCCTGCCTGATTCTGCCTCGTCCGCGCTGGTCACGGCGCTCCGAGACGCGGTCGAGGTCGAGACCGTGAGCGACGTCGTGCCGGCCCAGTGGACGAAGTTCGTCGTCAACTGCGCCTGGAACGCCCTCTCGGCCCTCACCGGGCTGAGTTACGCGCGGCTCAACGACAGTCCGCACATCCCCGCGGTCCTCGAGCAGATCGTCGGCGAGTGCGACGCCGTGGCCCGCGCCGAGGGAGTCACGCTCGACGACCCGCTCGGCGCGACCCTCGCCCTCGTCGCGGTGATGCCCGACCAGCTCTCCTCCACCGCGCAGGACCTCGCGGCGGGTCGGCGGACCGAGATCGACCAGCTCAACGGCCACGTCGTGCGTCGTGGTGCCGAGCTGGGCATCCCCACGCCCGCCAACGAACTGCTGCTCGCGTTGACGAGGATCGCGGAGGAGACCCGGCCGCACTGACCTGCCGAGACCGACCTGTAGGCCTCGGTGCCGGGAGACGTCAGGTGAGCTGCATCGTCGTGATGCAGGTGGGGCTGGTGGTATCGGTGACGAACGGCGCGCTGACGCTCTTGCCGTCGTAGTCGAACCGCATGGTGCCGCGGATGTCGCGCGGCAGCCAGAAGCCGACGAACCCGTTCTCGAACGTCGTCGCCGGCCCCTCGTAGAGCACCGTGCCGTCGTCCTTGGTCACCTTGGCGGTCATCGCCGCCTTGGGGAGTTCACCCTTGCAGCCGGTGAGGCTGTGGTTGACGCACTCGTGAGTCTGCGTCGCGTAGGGGGCGACGGACATGTAGAACAGGTCGTCCGGCACGGGGATCGTCGTCCTCGTGCCTGCCGATTCGTCCTCGAGCTGCAGGTGATCGGGCCGGATCGAGGCCTTGAGCCCGGAGCCGCGGTGGGCGTTGGTCTCGTCGAGGTCGTCGACGATCTCGACGACGCTCTTGCCGTCGAGGCCGTACTTCGCGAGCATCGGATCCTTGACCGCGGGGGCGGCCGCTGTCGCCTTCTTCGTCGTGTCGATGACCGACGCCCCACCGGCCTGGTCGCCGGTCTGGCCTCCGGCCGCGGCGCTCGTCGCAGCGCCCTGCGCGGCGTTCTGGTCTCCCGCCGAGCCGTTCGAGCCACACCCGGAGAGAAGAAGGGCGGCCGCGAGGGCGACGGTCAGCGTGCGCGTGCGCATGGGAACTCCGATCTCGAGCTGTTTTGCTCCATTTTCGTCCGTGTCAATGATGTGCGAGCCGTCGAGGGCGCCGTCGGGACCCAGGTCCCGGATTCGACCCCGCACCTCCCATCCATGCCCTCGCCGCATCCACGACGACGCCACCCGCACGACCGCGCAGGTGAACGGCGTCCCGCACCACCGCGACCGCGGGCGGCCACCCCTGAACCCTGGATGAACTCTGCGTCTGCGCAGGTCAGCGCGGTCTGCCGCTCATCTCATCGACACATCCGGGCACCCGTGCGCGCGCGAGAGTCGGCTACTGTCGAGGTGATTCGCCCTGAGGCATCGGCCGCACCCGCAGACGAGCTGGAGACGACGTGACCCACGAGCCCGACATCCACCACGACGACTCGCGAAACGTCGGCGAGACCCCCGAGATGGCGACCCACGTCACCGGGCCGCACTTTCGACCCACTCACGAAAGCGCCCTGACGCCCGCGGTCGCTCCGCACCGGAACGTCGACGGGTTCGTGCGTCAGTTCATGCGCGAACTCAACTACACCCAGGGCGTACCGCTCTCGCGCTCGACGGTCAACGACCAGTACATGGCGCTGGCCCGCACGGTGCGCAACTACCTCATGCACGACTGGATCGCGACCGGCAAGCGCCGCCGCGACGCGGGCAAGCGGGTCATCGGGTACCTCTCGGCCGAGTACCTCCTCGGACGCCAGATGGACAACGCCCTGCTCGCGGCCGACCTCACCGAGATCGCCCGGGAGGCCATGACGGAGTGCGGCCTCGACTTCGACCTGTTGCGCGCGCAGGAGATCGAGCCGGGCCTCGGCAACGGCGGCCTCGGGCGGCTCGCGGCGTGCTTCGTCGACTCCCTCGCCACGATGGACGTGCCGTGCATCGGCTACGGCATCCGTTACGAGTACGGCATCTTCAAGCAGACGTTCGTCGACGGCCGCCAGGTCGAGGTGCC
This sequence comes from Mobilicoccus massiliensis, assembly GCF_000826525.2. Classification (GTDB taxonomy): domain Bacteria; phylum Actinomycetota; class Actinomycetes; order Actinomycetales; family Dermatophilaceae; genus Mobilicoccus; species Mobilicoccus massiliensis. Next base: position 106,404 of record NZ_LN651326.1, read on the forward strand.
GGACGCGTGGCTCGCCCTGGGCTCGCCGTGGGAGTTCCCCCAGCCCGACCGGGCGGTCCGTATCGACTTCGGGGGTCACACCGAGGTCTACACCGGCGACGACGGCCGCGAGCGCGTGCGCTGGGTGCCGAGCTGGAACGTGCGCGCGGTGCCCTACCACCTGCTCGTGCCGGGTTACCGCAACGGCGTCGTCAACACCCTGCGGTTGTGGAGCGCCCGGGCCACCCAGGCGTTCGACCTGCAGATCTTCAACTCCGGCGACTACGCCGAGGCCGTGCGGGCGCAAACCTTCGCCGAGAACATCACCAAGGTGCTCTACCCGGAGGACTCCACACCCCAGGGTCGTGAGCTGCGTCTGCAGCAGCAGTACTTCTTCGTCTCGGCCTCGTTGCAGGACTTCATCGAGCACACCCTGCCCGAGGACTTCGACCTGCACCGACTGCCCGAGCGAATCACTTTCCAGCTCAACGACACCCACCCCGTCATCGCGATTCCCGAGCTCATGCGCCTGCTCATCGACGAGCACGACTTCGAATGGGACGAGGCGTGGGAGGTCACGTGCCAGTGCTTCGACTACACGTGTCACACGCTGCTGCCCGAGGCTCTCGAGGTGTGGCCGGTCGAGCTGCTGGGCCGGCTGCTGCCGCGCCACCTCGAGATCATCTACCGCATCAACGAGGACTTCCTCGAGGAGGTGCGCGAGCGCTTCGACGGTGATGTCATGCGCACTCGTCGCATGTCGATCATCCAGGAGAATCCCGAGCGTGCCGTGCGCATGGCCTACCTCGCCACGGTCGCCGCCGGTCACGTCAACGGTGTGGCCGCGCTGCACTCGGAGTTGCTGCGCGACAAGGTGCTGCCGGACTTCTCGCAGATGTGGCCCGCGAAGTTCACGAACGTCACCAACGGCATCACGCCCCGGCGGTTCATCCGCATCGCCAACCCGGGCATGTCGGAGCTCATCACCGAGGCCATCGGCGACGGCTGGGTCACCCACCTGGAGCAGTTGCGCGAGTTGGAGCCGTTCGCGGACGACGCGGGGTTCCGGGAGCGGTTCCGGGCGGTCAAGGCCGAGAACAAGGAGCGGCTCGCGGCCTTGCTGCACCACCGCGACGGCATCGAGCTGCCCCAGGGCAACATGCTCGACGTCATGGTCAAGCGCCTGCACGAGTACAAGCGGCAGAGCCTCAAGCTGCTGCACATCGTCTCGCTGTACGAGCGCCTCGTCTCCGGCGAGGCCGACCCGAGTTCGATCACTCCGCGGACGTTCGTCTTCGGCGCCAAGGCCGCCCCCGGGTACTTCATGGCCAAGGAGACCATCGCCCTCATCAACGCGGTCGCCAAGACGATCGACGAGGACCCGCGGGTCGAGGGCCGGCTCGCGGTCGCGTTCCCCGCGAACTACAACGTCACCCTCGCCGAGACGCTCATCCCCGCGGCCGACCTCTCGGAGCAGATCAGCCTCGCCGGCAAGGAGGCCTCCGGCACGGGCAACATGAAGTTCGCCCTCAACGGCGCGCTGACGATCGGCACCGACGACGGTGCCAACGTCGAGATCCGCGAGCTCGTGGGCGACGACAACTTCTTCCTCTTCGGCATGCGCGAGCCCGAGGTCGCGGCCCTGCAGGCCAAGGGGTATGCCCCCGGCGAGTTCTACGCCGGCAGCGAGCAGCTCAAGCGCGCCATCGACTTCCTCGCCAGCGGTGCCGCCACCGGCGGAGACCGTTCTCGTGCGGCGGCGTTCGTCGACGACCTGCTCGGTAAGGACCGGTTCATGGCCCTCGCCGACTTCGACGCCTACCTCGCCGCGCAGGCCGAGGTGGACGCCAAGTACGCCGATCCGGAGGCATGGACGCGCTCGGCGATCCTCAACGTCGCCCGGTGCGGCTTCTTCTCCTCCGACCGCTCGATGCGCGACTACCTCGACCGCATCTGGGAGGTTCCGGCCGTCATCTGACGTGGCAAGCGAGGTGGCAGCGAATCGGGGGTGATCACCCCAGGTTCGCTGCCATCCCGTCTTCCACGACGGAGAGCGGCGGGGCGAGTGGGCGTCCGAGCGGCGAGCCGGCTCTCGAATCGTGTGTTGGCGAGCGGATTCGGGGGTTCGCGGCGGCTAGGGTTCCGCACATGACGGGTACAGATCGAGTGGCCGATGCCCCGAGACGGGTGGCGATCGTCGGCGCCGGGCCGTCGGGGCTGTTCGCGGCGCAGGCGCTGCTCTCCCAGGACGAGGTGCCGGTGGAGGTCGACGTCATCGACCGGCTGCCCACGCCGTTCGGGCTGGTCAGGTACGGCGTGGCGCCGGATCACGATAGCATCAAGTCGGTCGCGACGGCCCTCGCACGCGTCTTCGACGCCGAACACCTGCGCTTTCTCGGTCTGGTCGACTTCGGGGAGGACGTGACCCGCGACGAGCTGCTGGCCGCCTACGACGCGGTGATCTATGCCGCGGGGGCCAGCGAGGACCGGCGGATGAACGTCCCCGGGGAGTCCCTGCCCGGCAGCGTCTCGGCGCGCGAGTTCGTGGCCTGGTACTCCGGGCACCCCGATGCCTTGGCTCAGGACCTCGCCGGGGTCGAGTCGGCGGTCGCGGTCGGGGTGGGCAACGTCGCCGTCGACGTCGCACGCATCCTCACCCGTGACCCGGCCGACCTCGAGCGCACCGACATGCCCCAGGCGGTCATCGACGTGCTCGCCTCGCACACGATCGCCGACATGTGGATCGTCGGCCGACGCGGCCCCCATCACGCGAGCTTCACCACCAAGGAGCTGCGTGAGCTCTGCTCGCTCGACGGCGTGCAGGTCAGGGTCGCCGCCGACGCGTTCGAGCACATCGACGAGGCCGATCTCGACCGCCGCACCCGCACCAACGTCGAGGTGCTGCGGGAGGCGGCGCAGCGTCAGGTCCCGGAGGCGCGCTGCCGCCTCCACTTCCTCTTCTGGCGTCGGCCGGTCACTCTCGAGGGCACCGACCACGTCACCGGCATCACGCTGGAGCGCACGGCACTCGACGAGTCCGGCCGTGTCGTCGGCACGGGCGAGACGTCGACGCTCGACGCCGAGCTCGTACTCCGGGCGATCGGCTATCGCGGCGTCCCGCTGCCGGGGCTGCCGTTCGACCTCGAACACGGAGTCATCCCCAACGAGGACGGACGCGTCACCACCGAGGACGGACACGTGCTGCCCCGTGAGTACGTCGTCGGGTGGATCAAGCGTGGCCCGATCGGTGTCATCGGCACGAACAAGTCCGACGCGGCGCAGACGGTCAGGCTGCTGCTCGAGGATCTCGCGCACCTCCCGCGCGATGCGTCCGAGGACGCGGCCCTGCTCGACCTCGACCGCCACCTCGCCGAGCGGGGTCTGCATCCGACGACGTTCGAGGACTGGCGCCGCATCGAGGAGGCGGAGGCCGCGCGCGGTGACGAGCTGGGCCGAGCGCGCACGAAGATCGAGGCGTGGTCGGAGCTGCTCGACCTCGTCGCCCTCGATCGCCCCGGCGGCCCACCGACACCGGCGGACGGCATCCGATGACGCGGCACGGACCGGAGGATATGGACCATGGTCCCGACATCGCACTTTCGCTCGTTTGCTCCGGGACAAGTCCGTAGACTTCGAACCAGGCGGCCCCCGGCATAGGCCGGTGGGCACGTCGGAGCAGCGGAGTCGTTCGCAAGCGATACAGGACCGGCGCGAGACGGACCGATCTCGTTCCGAGCCCAACGGCCCAGACCGACACGAGCGACGCAGGACCGGGAGGTGACGCACATGCGACCCGAACCGGCGTCCTCCCACCCGCTGCAGGAGCTCGACCCGGCGCTGCTGCGTGACGACCGCGAAGGGGCCGAGTGGCTGCGCCGGCTGCGCATCCTCGCCCTCGTCCTCCCGACCGCGTTCCTGCTCGTCGTTCTCGTCGGCCGCGGGATCTTCGTGCGCACGATCTCTCCCGACCACGGTCACGCCGTGCTCGATGCGGCGCTCGTCGTGGGCACCATCGCGTTCTCGGTCACGATGTTCTCGCTCATCGACCGCAGCTACCGCGTCGTTCTGCAGGAGAGCCGCGACGTCGCGGCCGTCGACGCCACGTTCGCGGAGCGTGACCGCATCGCCCGGGAGATGCACGACAGCCTCGCGCAGGCCCTCGGCGCCGCCCACCTGCGGCTCGCCGCGATCGGCCACCACCCCGACGTCTCGGCCTCCCCCGAGGTGCGCGCCGAGCTCGAGGACCTCGGCCACATGTGCCACGAGGCCTACGGCGACGTTCGCGAGGCGATCCTCGGCCTGCGCGAGTCGGGCCGCACCGACCGCACGTTGCTGGAATCGCTGGAGACCTATGTCGCGACGTTCTCGCGGCAGTCCGGCATCGCCACCAGCCTCGACACCGCGCTCGGCGAGCTGACGATGCCGCCGCACCACGAGCTGCAACTCATCCGCGTCGTGCAGGAGGCCCTGACCAACGTGCGCAAGCACTCCCACGCCCGCACCGCGCATGTGTGCATCGGCGCCGAACCGGGATCCGTCGTGGTCGTCGTCGAGGACGACGGGTGTGGCTTCGACGCTCGTGACATCGCCGACAACCGGTTCGGGCTCTCGACGATGAGCGAACGCACCCACCTGCTCGGCGGGCGGCTGACGATCGACTCCTCCCCCGGCGGAGGCACCCGCGTGCTGCTGATGATCCCCGCCGGCCGTGGGATCCACGTCGCTCCCGCGCCCCAGCCCGCGCACACCGAGCCCTCCGCGCAGTCGTCGGTGAGCGCATGAACACCCGGCCGGGGACGTCGGACGCCGCGGCACCGGCGCGCATCCTGCTCGTCGACGACCAGGGCCTCTTTCGTGGCGCCGTCGCGCGCATCGTCGACGGACAGCCCGACATGACCGTCGTCGGCGAGGCGGTCAACGGCCTCGAGGCGCTCGAGATGGCGCACTCCCTGCAGCCCGACGTCATCGTCATGGACGTCGAGATGCCGGTCATGGACGGGGTCGAGGCCGCCGGTCTCATGCGCGAACAGCTCCCGCACATCAAGATCGTCATGCTCACCGTGAGCGAGGACGACGACCACCTCATGCGGGCCGTGCGCCTCGGCGTCCACGGCTACCTGCTCAAGGACATGCGCCCCGAGCAGCTCTTCGACATGATCCGTTCGGTCCTGCGCGACGAGACCCCGGTGGCACCCTCGCTCGTGGGCCGCCTCCTCGCCGAACTGCGTGAGGGCGGCCAGAAGCCGCGCACCCCCGAGGCCCCCCGACCCGATGCGCTGCTCAGCAACCGGGAGCTCGAGATCCTGCGTCTCGTCGCCCACGGGCTGTCGAACAAGGAGATCGGCAGCCGCCTGTCGATCACCGAGGGCACCGTGAAGAACCACGTGCACAACGCCCTGCAGAAGCTCGGCATGGAGAACCGCATCCAGGCCGCGGCGTACATCGTGCGTCAGGGCCTCGGCTCGCCGCCGCCCGTGTCCTGACACCGCTCCTGATCGCCGCACGCGGCGCGCCTCGCGCTGCCACCGCGCCGCCCCACCCCGCCCGGCACACCCCGTGTCTCGGCCCCGGCATGACTTCTGCGGATACACGCCCCGGCCCGCCCCGACGTGCGGGGCATAGCCCGGGGATAGGCCCTCACCAGCGTCGATGTATCGGATTTCTACCGGTCGAGGGGTGTGAGAAACCTGAGCGCAGCTTGAGAATCGTCCCATGGACATCGTGCGTGCTGGCCCAGGGGTGAGACAGCCCCGTCGCAGGTGCGCCCGGAGGTGGGAGTCATGAGCAAGAACCGTTGGTGGTCGAGCTTCGCCCGCACGATCGGGATGAAGGGCCTCGTCTATTCGACGCTGGCCGTCCTCATCGGCTCGGCGCTCGGCCTCGGCGTGTTCACGTTCGGCTACGCCAAGGGGTTCGCCTACCTGGGCAACGACCCCAAGACGTGCAACAACTGCCACGCCATGAACGAGCAGTACGAGGGCTGGCTCAAGGGCAGTCACCACCACGTGGCCGGCTGCAACGACTGCCACGCCCCGCACGACAACCTCATTCACAAGTACGCGGTCAAGGCCGAGAACGGCTTCTGGCACTCGCTGAAGTTCACGACGCAGGACTACCCCCTGAAGATCAAGATCCGCGAGAGCAACCGCAAGGTGACAGAGGCGTCGTGCGTGTACTGCCACGAGGGAATGGTCAGCGGCATCAACGCGACGCGCAAGCACGACCAGAAGATCTCCTGCATCCAATGTCACAGCCAAGTCGGGCACAAGAGGTGAGGGCATGAACAGTACGAAAACCGAGCCACGCTCGGCAGACCCGTCGAGGAGGACGAAGACCCTGATCGGGTTGACGATCCTCGTCGCCGCCCTGGTCACGGTCGGTGTGGCGTTGTTGCTGATCAACATCGTGCAGCGACAGAACGAGGGCGAGCAGCCCGACTTCCAGGTCGTCAAGATCGACGAGAACACGGTCGACCCGGCGATCTGGGGCCGCAACTTCCCGCTGCAGTACGACTCGTACAAGCGCACCGACCAGATGGGCACGACCCAGCACGGTGGCTCCGAGGCGCTGCCGAACAACCCCACGGCCAACGATCCCCGCACGGTCGTCACCGCGCAGAAGATCGAGCTCGACCCGCGCCTGGTGCAGATGTGGAAGGGCTACGCGTTCTCCGTGGACTACCGCGAGAAGCGCGGCCACGCCTACATGCTGCTCGACCAGCGCAACACGCGCCGGGTCACCGAGTTCAAGCAGCCGGGCGCCTGCCTCAACTGTCACGCCTCCACGGTCAAGCTCATGAAGGACCTCGGTGACGGTGACACCAACAAGGGCTTCGCGGTGATGAACAAGATGCCGTACAACGAGCTCACCAAGAAGGTCGAGCACCCGATCTCCTGCATCGACTGCCACGACCCGAAGACCATGCAGTTGCGCGTCACCCGTCCGGCGTTCATCACCGGCATCAAGGCCTACAAGGAGTCGGTGGGCGTCAAGGACTTCGACGTCAACAAGGACGCCTCCGCTCAGGAGATGCGCACCTACGTCTGCGCCCAGTGCCACGTCGAGTACGCGTTCCCGGGCGAGGGCAAGACCCTCACCTACCCGTGGAAGTACGGCCTCACCGTGCGTGACGAGGAGAAGTACTGGAACGAGACCGGCTGGAACGACTGGACCCACGAGCTCACCGGCGCCAAGATGCTCAAGGCCCAGCACCCCGAGTTCGAGCTCTACAGCCAGGGCGTCCACGCCCGGGCGGGCGTCTCCTGCGCCGACTGCCACATGCCGTACGAGCGTGAGGGCGGCATGAAGGTGAGCAACCACCAGGTGCGCAGCCCGATGTTCAACGTCAACCAGTCCTGCCAGACGTGCCACAACACGACCGAGCAGGAGCTGAAGGACCGCGTGGGCCAGATCCAGGACCGCCACCTGCACACCCGCAACCAGGCCAGCCAGGCCCTCTCGGAGCTCATCACCGACCTCGAGAAGGCCAAGAGCGACAAGTCGGTCAAGCCGGAGAACCTCGAGATCGCCCGCGCCTACCAGCGCAAGTCGAGCTTCTACATCGACTGGATCGTCTCGGAGAACTCCAACGGCTTCCACGCCCCCGGCGAGGCGCTGCGCGTCCTCAACGACGCGACGGACGCCGCCCGCAAGGGTCAGCTCGCTCTCAAGGGCATCGTCACTCCCGACGTGGTCGACGCCCCGCAGGGCAAGGAGCCGCAGACGGTCATGCCGACCCCGGCACCGACCTCGTCGGGTCGCTGACGAGGGGCGGCCGACCGCCGCGACAGCCCGACCCTGCAAGAGGGGAGGAGGCACAGGCCTCCTCCCCTCTTCGCATGTACCGGCCCGTCACACCGGCCCTTTGTCACGGCCTATACCGTGCGAGATGGAGGCGGCCTGTATCGAACGTCCTGGGCCCCTGCCGAAGACGTGACGACCGACGGATAGACCCCTGCCCTGCCCGGACGCGAGTCTGGACCTACCGATTCACCACAGTTCACGACAGCTCGAAGGACGGCAGGGACCCACGATGACGCGCGACCACCACGACCCCCGCGCTTGGCTCGGACTCACACCCGACGCCGGCGACGTCGAGGTCGAGCAGACGCGGGAGCGTCTCGAGGAGTACCTCGCCGACGCCCCGCCCGAGCTCGCCGGCTGGGCCCGCGCCCAGCGCAGCGGCGCCTACGGCCGGCCCGTCACCACCGCGACGACGCCACTGAACCCGCAGGGCGGCGCCGTCCGTCGTCGGCGCTCCCCGCTCGTGCCGCTCTCGATCATCGCGGTCGCCACCGCCGTCGGTGTCATCGTCTACAACATCCCCGACGGCGGCACCGCGGCCGCGGACCCCAAGGCCGCCGCCTCCACCCCGGCCCACGCCCAGGGCACGATGCCGGCCGCGACGCCCGAACCACTCGACCAGGCCAAGGTCGACGGCCTCAACAAGAAGATCGCCGCGAACCCCAAGGACACCAAGGCGCTCAAGGAGCTCGCCAACGAGTACTCCCGCACCGAGATGTACAAGGAGGCGGCGGCCACCCAGGCCAAGATCCTCGAGGTCGAGCCCAAGAACACCGACGCCCGCCTCGCGTACGGCGTCGCGCACTTCAACATGAACGACCTGCCCACCGCCGAGAAGGCCTGGAACGAGGTCGTCGCGCAGGACCCGAAGAACGTCGAGGCCTACTACGACCTCGGCTTCCTCCACCTCAGCAAGAGCCCGCCGCAGATGGACAAGGCCCAGGCCGCGTGGGAGAAGGTCGTCGAGCTCGACCCGACCTCCGAACTCGCCGGCACCGTCAAGAGCCACCTCGACAAGTTCAAGTCCGGCGCCGCCGCCGACATGGGCGGCTCGACCTCGCCGACCGCGGTGCCCTCGGGCGCCGCGACGTCCGCTCCGGCGCAGGGCTGAGTCATGGGGGTCACGTTCGGGCTGGCCCTGGCCGCCGGTGTCGTGGCCTTCGCCTCGCCGTGCTTCCTGCCGATCGTGCCGGTCTACGTCAGCTACCTCGTCGGGTCGGCACCCGGCGAGGCGGCGAGGACCGCGGCGGCACGCCGGGCGGCCGTCACCCAGTCGCTCGTGTTCGTCGCCGGCTTCTCGGCCGTGTTCGTCACCCTGTGGGCCTCCATCGGCGTCATCGGGTACGTCATGGGCGATTTCCGCGACGTGCTGCGTGTCGTCGGCGGGGCCGTGCTCATCGTCATGGGCCTGCACGTCGCGGGGCTCATCCGCATCTCGGCGCTGTTCCGCCAGGTGCAGGTGCCCGCCTCGGCGGTCATGGGTGCCGGCCACGGCGGCATCGACCTCGCCGGCCTGACTCCGAACTACCGGCGCTCGGCCCTGCTGGGCATCGCGTTCGGCGCCGGATGGACCCCGTGCATCGGCCCGATCCTCGGCGCGGTCATCGGCCTCGCGTCGGTGAGCGGCACCGTGCTCCACGGCGCCGCGCTGCTGCTGACGTTCTCCCTCGGTCTCGGCATCCCGTTCGTGCTCGTCGCGGCCGGGGCCACCGAGATCACCACCCGCCTGCAGTGGCTGCGTCGCCACGAGACGGCCGTCGCCCTCGCCTCCGGCGGGCTGCTGGTCGTCACCGGGTTCCTCATGATCACGGGCGTGTTCGGCACCCTCGCCGCCCTCGCCCCCACCGTTCTGTAGAAGCGAGCAGCCATGACCGACACCACGACCCGTCCGATCGCCGGTGGCCCCGACGTCGTCGACGACGATCTCGAGCCGCTGCCCGCGACACCGCCGGCGCCGCGACGCCGGCGCAAGGACACCCCCGTCGAGGCGTTCTTCCACCGCGCCTACGCCCTCTTCCACAACAAGAAGTTCGGGCTGTTCCTCATCCTCGCGATGACGGTGCTCACCCTCGTCGGCGTCCTGCTCCCCCAGGCGGCCCCGGACATCCGCAGCGACCCGCAGGCCTACGCCGACTGGCTGTCGACCCAGCGCCCGAAGTTCGGTGGCTGGACGCCGGTGCTCGACACGCTCGGGTTCTTCGGGATGTTCGGCACCGTCTGGTTCAAGGCCGTCACCGTGCTGCTCGCGCTGAGCATCGTCGCCTGCACGACGCACCGCATGCCGGTGCTGTGGGCGAACGCCACCCGGCCCCACCTGCACGTCACCGAGGGCTTCTTCGACCACGCCAAGGTGCGGGAGACCACCCAGGTGCGCCTGTCGCCGGCCCAGACCGTGACGGAGCTGCGACGCATCCTCGGCAAACGTCACTTCCGGGTCCTCGACGACCCCAAGGGCGAGGGATTCAGCCTCTACGCCGACCGCTACCGCTGGATGCCCTTCGGCACGGTCATCGCGCACACCTCGTTCGTCGTGCTGCTGTTCGGGATGCTCGTCTCGGCCAACACCGGGTTCGACGAGAACCTCGCCGTCACGGTCGGCACCCGCGTGCCGGTGGGGCACGGCACGAACTACTCGATCGAGGCCAAGTCGTTCTCCGACACCTACCACGCGACCGGCCAGGCGATGGACTACGTCGCCGACGTCGTGCTCTACGACGGCGACACCCCGGTGGCCGCCAACCCGTCGCTGCGGGTCAACTCGCCGCTGCACCACGACGGGCTCAGGATCCACCAGTCCTACTTCGGCACCTCGGCCGTCGTCACCGTCAAGAACGCCTCGGGCGCCACGGTGTTCGCGGGCGGCGTCCCGCTCGAGTACACCTCCGACGACGAGCAGAACTCCATCGGCCGCGCCGAGATCCCCGGCACCGACCTCGTCGCGTTCGTCGTGACCCCGGCCTCCGGCCAGGTGATCTCCGACATCCCGGCGGGCCAGGCGCAGATCGAGGTGCAGCGTCGCGGGCAGGAGGCCCCGGTCGCCACCGGTCGCCTCGCCGTCGGCGAGACCCGGCAGCTCGGCGACCACACCTACACCTTCGAGCGCGAGGCCAAGTTCACCGGCCTCATGGTGCGTGAGGACCCGGGCGCCCCGTGGATCTGGGTCGGCTGCGCGCTCATGATGATCGGCCTCGTCACGACGATGGGCTTCAAGCACCGGCGGGTGTGGGTGCGCGTGCACCCGACGACCGTCGACGGCGAGCCCAGCACCGAGATGCGCGCCGCGACCTCCGACAAGGCCGACCTCGACTTCCAGAAGTGGTTCCGCCGCTTCGCCACCGAGGTCTCCGCCCTCGGGCCCCAGACTGCCACCGGCCACGCCGCCACCGCCGGCGCCAGCACCGACACTACCACCCACACCAGCACCAACACCACGACCGGAAAGACGACGGTGTGACCGCCATGCTCCAGATCTCTCAGTACTGCCTCGTGGCCGCCACGATCCTCGTGGTCGTGGCCCTGGTCGCCAAGATCGTCGCGTTCTCGCGCAGCCGCGAACGCTCGCCGGAGTACGCGCACGCCCAGTCCGGTGCCGCCGGCGGCGTCCTGCTCGCCGACCGCCCCGAGTTCGCCTCCCCCGAGACCGGCCACGGCGCCGGCTCCGGACGCGCCACCGGCCTCGTCTGGTACGCCAGCCGTCTCACGTGGATGGCCCTCGCGTTCCTCACGGTCGCGCTCGTGACCCGCATGTTCCTCACCGGCAACGCACCCTTCACCAACCAGCACGAGTTCGCCGCCTCGTTCGCCTGGGGCATCCTCGTCGCCTACGTGTGGGTCGAGGTGCAGTACCAGGCGCGCACCCTCGGGCTGTTGGTGCTGCCGTTCACGGCCGGCATGCTCGTCTACGCGCTCGCCATGGACACCGCGGTCCGCCCGCTCATGCCGGCGCTGCAGAACAGCTGGCTGCTCACCCTGCACGTGTTCACCGCGGTGCTCGCCTACGGTGGCGCGGCGGTGGCCTCGGCCGCGGGCATCCTCTACCTCGTGCGTCCGCACGTCGCCTGGCGCGGCCTGCCCAGCCGTGAGGTGCTCGACGAGATCGGCTACCGCGCCACGCTGTTCCTCTACCCCGTGCTCACCGTGATGATCATCCTCGGCGCCGTCTGGGCCGACATCGCCTGGGGCCGGTACTGGAGCTGGGACCCCAAGGAGACCGCCGCGTTCGTCACCTGGCTGATCTACAGCGCCTACCTGCACGCCCGCGTCGTCCGCGACTGGCGCGGCAGCAAGGCGGCCTGGCTGCTCGTGCTCGGGTTCGCCGCGGTCATCGGCACGTTCGTCGGCAACCACTTCTTCAGCGGCCTGCACTCCTACGCGTGAGTGCCGGGGACGCACGAGAGGAGACGACATGACGACCACCGAGCAGACGCGCTCGCCCGGCTCGCACACGGGCGGACCCGCCGCGGGCGGGCAGGGCCCCGACTGGCGTGAGCGCCTCCGCACGAGCCGGGCCGGGACGCTCGGGGTGCTCCTCGTGACCACCCTGCTCGTCATGGTCGGCGCCTGGTTCATCCAGAAGCCGGACGCCGCCAAGCAGGGCGACGTCACGGCAGTCCAACTCCAGGGTGAACAGGCCGGCCCCCCGCCCGCCGTCGGCGCCCCGGCGCAGGACTTCACCGCCCGCACGATCGACGGCAGGACGGTCAAGCTCAGCGACTACGCGGGCAAGCCCGTGTGGCTGCTGTTCGGCGCCACGTGGTGCGCCTCCTGCCGCGCCGAGGTGGCCGACGTCGAGTCGGTCTACCAGCAGGCCAAGGCCCAGGGCGTCGAGGTCATCTCGCTGTACCTCTCAGAGGACGCGAAGACCGTGCAGGACTACACGAAGGCCACCGGCCTCACCTACCTGCACGTGCCCGACCCCCAGACGACGGTCGCGAGCGCCTACCGCGTCATGGGCGTGCCCGCCCACTTCTACGTCGACCGGCAGGGCAAGATCGCCTCGATCCAGGTCGGAGCCCTCGACCGGGCGACGATGGAGAAGAACCTAGCGGCCATCACCGGCTGACGACGCCCGCACCTTCGCGGTGCGCCCGGAACGTGGACGTGCCCGCTCACTTCGAGCGGGCACGTTCGCGTCTCTGCTGTGCGGCAGGTGTCGGCCGGCACTAGCCTCGCGGGCCATGGAGCTGTACACGAGCATCGTCGACCAGTACGAGGACTTCGCGGCCTACGCCGCCGCCGACTCTCCGTGCTTCGCGGACTGGGCGACGCGGGTCGCCGCCGACGCCGAGGTCCAGGCCTGGATCGCCGAGCTTCCGCCCATCAAGCAGCAGCCCAACCTCGTGTTCGCCGCAGCGCGGTGGCACGGCGTCGCGGCTCCGGGCCCGTACACGGCTCTGCGACAGGCGCTGCTCGACGACGACGGCACGATCGTCGCCACCATCTCGCGTCGCTCCACCCAGACCAACGAGGTCAACCGGCTCGCCACGCTCGCACCGGTGTTCGCGCGGATCGCGGCGGAGTCCGACCGTCCGCTCGCCCTTCTCGAGGCCGGGGCGAGCGCCGGAGTGTGCCTCTACCCCGACCGGTACACGTATCGCTACCTGCTCGGCCCGGAGAAGACACCGGCGACGTGGACTCCGGGCACGTCGGCCGGCGAACTCACGTGTCGTGTGAAGGGCACCTTCGAGGTGCCCACCGGGAGCCTGGAGGTGGCCTGGCGCGGCGGCCTCGACCTCGCGCCCGTCGACGTCGACGACGAGGACGCGACGCGGTGGCTCGAGACCCTCGTGTGGCCGGAGCAGGACGAGCGCCGTGCCCGGCTGCGCACGGCACTCGAGGTGGCCCGCCGCGAACCGGCCGACGTGCGCGCCGGTGATGTCCTCACCGAGCTGCCGGCGCTCGTCGACGAGGCCTCGAAGCACGGCGAGGTCGTCGTCTTCCACACCGCCGTCGTCGCCTACCTCGAGCCGGAGGATCGCCGACGGTTCGCCGACCTCATGAGCACGCTGGTCGCGAGCGGCCGGTGCCGGTGGGTGAGCAACGAGTCGAAGACCGTCCTGCCGACGATCGCCGCCACCGGGCCGGACATTCCGGACGGCCATCCGACGTTTGTCCTCGGCCTCGACGGGCAAGAGATGGCATGGACGCACGGTCACGGCCGGGCCATGACCTGGCACGACATCCCCTGAGGCAGGTCCACGGACGATGTAGTTGACACATCATCTAGAATCCTCTACCGTAGTTGTTGAACGATCAACGACAAGACGAAGGAGATCGAGATGACCACGCTTTCCCAGCTCGACGGCACGTACACCATCGACCCCGCCCACTCCCGCCTCGGGTTCGTCGCCCGGCACGCCATGGTGACCAAGGTGCGCGGCTCGTTCGGCGAGTTCGAGGGCCAGGCCCGCACGGGTGCCAACCTCGAGGGCGCGTCCATCGAGGTCACGGCGCAGATGAACAGCATCGACACCGGCAACGCCGACCGTGACGGCCACCTGCGCACGGGTGACTTCTTCGAGGTCGAGAAGTACCCGACGATGACGTTCCGCTCCACCGAGATCGCGGCCGCCGACGAGGACACCCTCCGCGTCACCGGCGACCTGACGATCAAGGCCGTCACCAAGCCCGTCACCATCGACTTCGAGTTCGGCGGTCAGGCCACCGACCCCTTCGGCAACGAGCGCATCGGCTTCGACGGCTCGACCGTCATCAACCGCAAGGACTTCGGCATCGAGTTCAACGCCGCCCTCGAGACCGGCGGCGTGCTCGTCTCCGACAAGATCACCCTGGAGATCGAGATCTCGGCCATCAAGGCCTGAGTCCGTCACTCCACTGCCGTGAAGGCGGGTGTGCCCCGGGTGGGCGCACCCGCCTTCGTGCGTTCAGGAACGGGCTCGGCGCCGTAGCGGGATGACGCGAGCGAGCGGAGCAGCCTGCGCACGCACGGCGTGGCGGTCGAGCCAATGGAGCAGGTCGGCGACGACCTCCTCACGGTTGGTCTCGGCGAGGATCTCGTGCCGGGCTCCGGGATAGAGGCGCGTCGTGACGTCGCGCACCCCCACGCGCCGGTAGGCCGTGGCGACGTCGCTGACGACGCGACCGAAGTCGCCGACCGGATCCTGATCCCCGGCGATGACGTAGACCGGCAGATCGGGACGGATCCCCGCCGCGCGGCGGCGCTCGCCGACGATCCCGAGGCCGGTGAGCAGGTCGACGAAGAAGCGGTGTGAACACACGAAGCCGCATCGCGGGTCGGCCACGTACGCGTCGACGACCTCGGGGTCGCGGGAGAGCCAGTCGAAGCGGGTGCGCCCCTCGAACGGCGCGTTGAACGCTCCGAAGGTCATCCGGTCGAGCAAGGGGCTCGGGCGGCGACCACCGCGCAGCCGCGAGAGCAGACGGGCGAGCGCCAGCCCTCCGTACCGCCGCAGGAGCCCGGGAACGGCCGGAGCACCGACGAGCACGAGCGCGTCGACCGTGGCGGAGTGGTCGAGCACGAGGGTGCGGGCGACGAGCGCGCCCATGCTGTGCCCGAGCACGACGTACGGCAGGCCCGGGTACCGCTCACGCGCCGCCGCGCCCACCCGTAGGGCGTCCTCGACGAGCAACTGCCAGCCGTCGTGGTCGGCGAGATGACCGAGGGAGTCGGGCGAGGTCTCGCCGTGGCCGCGTTGATCGTTGACGACGACGATGTAGCCGGCGCGCGCGAGCTCGTCGGCGAACCGGTCGTACCGCTGCGCGTGCTCGGCCATGCCGTGCAGGACGTGGACGATCCCCCGCGGGGCCGGCGCCCCGAGGTGGGCGATGTCGCCGGTGCCGGTCTCGCTCATGGCGGGGGCCGTCGTGCGCACGGCGAGCCGCGTACCGTCCGGCATCGTCAGGGTCGATCGAGTCGTCGCTGCGGTCATGGTCTCCGTCCTTCGGCTCGGTGTAATTGTCACATCACCTTGACCGGACCGCAGGTCACGGGCGCATCGGCGTGGGCGGGCGCAGGTCGCCGCATCCGGGGGTACGGCCGCCCGACTCCGCCCGGCGGCACCGGCCACGCGGCTGACCTGCAGACTCTTCCCCGGCGTCAGGGTTGGCGTGAGACACGTGATGGCGTGACGCTCGCGGGGCGTCGGTGGCACGATGGCGGTAAGGGGAACGGGGGATTTCCACGTGGATCGACTGATCATGCGACCGGCCGTCGGCACGATGACGACCGGCGACCTACGTCCGCTGGACGAGGACGACATCGCCGCGGGCGTCCTGCCACGGCTGCGACACGTCGTCGCGGCGCGGCCGGAACACACCGCGGTGGCCGACGACGCCACCGATCTGACCTTCGCCGGGCTCGCGGCACGCGCGGCCGAGGTGAGGCTGCGGCTCGAGGGGTTGCTCGCGGCTCAGCCCGGCCCTCCGGCATCCTCGGATCCGGAGCCGGTCGCGGTTCTCGCCGGCCACGACGCCGCGGCGGTCGTCGCGGTCGTGGCCGTCCTCGCCGCCGGGCATCCCGTCGTCGTGCTCGACGACCGCACGCCCGCCGTGTGGCAGCGTCGTCTGCTCGGTCAGCTCGGAGCACGGATCGTGCTCGCCGACGGCGCCCGACCGGAGTCGGTCGAGGCCGCGACGGCGATCGCCGCCTCCCCCGCCCACGTGCTCGCGACCACCGTCGACCTCGCCGACCCCGACGAACTATGGCGCGACACACCGGCGCCGGAGTCTCCGGCCCTCATCGCCTTCACCTCGGGCACGACCGGCGCCACCAAACCCGTGGTGGGTACGCACCGGCTGCTCGTGCGCGACGCGTGGAACTCGGCCGTCGCGACGTGCTGCTACGACGAGCGCGACGTCGTGCTGCACACCCTGCCGCTGCCCTTCCATGCCGGGCTCACCACCGCGATCCACACGCTGCTCGTCGGCTGCGGCATGCGGCTCGTCGACGTGCGCGGCCGCGGGGTGGCGACGCTGCCGCAGGTCGTGGCCGACACGGCCGCGACGTTGCTCGTCACCAGCCCCGCCATCCTGCGCGGTCTCGCCGCGAGCGGCCCCGACACCGAACTGCTCTCGGGGCTCAGCGGGCTCACGGTCGCCGGCGAGGCGGTCTACGGACGCGACGTCGAGGCGGCGCGCGCCGTCGTCGGCCCCCACTGCGTCGTGCGCAACCGCTACGGCGCCTCCGAGGTCGGCCTCATCGGTGAGCACGTCGTCACCGACGTCCCCAGCGGTCGACTGCCGGTCGGGCGGGGCGTGGGCTGGAACCGGGTCGACGTCGTGCGCGACGACGGCACCTCCGCCGACGTCGGCGAGAAGGGCACGATCGTCGTCACCGCACCCGACGTCGCCCTCGGTTACTGGGGGCGGCCCGGCGATCCGGCGTTCACCGACAACCCCGACGGCACCCGCACCTTTCGCACGAGCGACCTCGGTCGGCGACTGCCCGACGGGTCGATCGACCTCACCGGCCGCAGCGACCACGCCGTGACGATCCGCGGTTACCTCGTCGACCCGGGCGAGGTCGAGGCCGTCGCCGCGACGCTGCCCGGTGTGCGCGAGTGCGTGATCGTCGGTCAGGACACGCCCACCGGCACCCGTCTCGTCGCCTACGTCGTCGGTGAGTCCGCGAGCGACCCCGCCTCCGTGCGTGCGCGCCTGCGGGAGCGGCTTCCCGGGCACATGGTTCCCGCCGAGATCATCGCCCTCTCGGCGCTGCCCCGCACCGACCGCGGCAAGATCGACCGCCGTTCGCTGCCGCTGCCGACGCCCAGCGGCGACCGCGGCCACGAGCCGCTCGGCCACTGGGAGCAGCTCGTCGCCGACGCCTGGACGCTCGTGCTCGGCGTCGAGGACCCCCGCCCGGACGACGACTTCTTCGCCCTGGGCGGCGATTCGCTCTCGGCCGAGGAGCTCATGACCCGGCTGCGCGACGACCTCGGAGTCGCCGCCGAACGCGCGACGAGCAGCACGCTCGTGCAGGCCCCGACCCTGCGGGAGTTCGCGGGCGCCGTCGAGCCCGACCAGCAGCGCAACCGTTCCGGACTCGTTCCGCTGCACGCCGCGGGAGCCCGTCCGCCGCTGTTCGTCGTCGCTGGCGCGGGGGGCCTCGGCCGGACGCTCGGCCCGCTCGCCCGCCGGCTCGGCGCCGACCAACCCGTCTACGCCCTGCAGTCGCCTTCGCTCGAGGGCCGCGCGTTGCCGGAGCCCTCGATCGCGGCGATGGCGCGACACCACCTCGCGGCGATCCGGGAGGTGGCCCGCGGGCCGCTCTTCCTGGCAGGGCACGGCTTCGGTGGCCTCGTCGCGCTCGAGATGGCGCGGCAGGCCGAGGAGTCCGGGCGGCAGGTGCCCCTGGTCGTCCTGCTCGACACCACCCCGCCGGAGCTCACCCGCGGTGACGCCCGCCCGGCGTGGCGGCGCGCGAAGAGCGGCCTGGGGCTGCTTCGTGCCTCGCTGCGCGACACGAGCGGCGGCTCGGAGGCGTGGCGGTGGCAGTTGCGGGCCGACGCGATGGCGGCGACGTACTCGCCGGCTGCACGCACGGGCCGCACGCTGGTGCTCACGGCCTCCGACGGCTCCCAGCCCTCCGGCCAGGAGTCCTGGTCGACCACTCTGCCCGCCATGTCGCACCGCTACGTCGCCGGGGGTCCGCTGACGATGCTGCGCCCACCGCACGTCGACGCGGTCGCCGCCCATCTGCGCACGGCGCTCGACGACGCGCTCGCGGCCTCCGGGGGAAGCGGTGCGTAAGTCGATCGCCACGGTCTCGGTCTCGGGCTCGCTGCCCCAGAAGCTCGCCGCCATCGCCGCGGCGCGCTTCGACGGCATCGAGGTGTTCGACAACGACCTCGTCGCGAGCGATCTCTCACCCGACGAGGTCGCGGCGCGCTGCGCCGACCTCGGGCTCTCGATCGACCTGTTCCAGCCGCTGCGCGACATCGAGGGATGGCGCCCGGAGCGGTTCGACGCCGTCCTGCGCCGGCTCACCCACAAGTTCGCCGTCATGGAACGGCTCGGGGTCGACACCGCGCTCGCCTGCTCCAACGTGCAGCCCGACGCCGTCGACGACCTCGACCTCGTCGCCGAACAGCTCCACGCCGTCGGTGAGCTCGCGGCCGACCACGGCGTCCACGTGGCCTATGAGGCCCTCGCCTGGGGCCGGCACATCAACCGGGTGCGGCAGTCGTGGGAGGCGATCGAGCGCGCCGGGCATCCGCACGTCTCCCTCGCCGTCGACACCTTCCACGTGCTGTCCCGGGGCGACGACGCGGCTGCCCTCGCCGGTGTCCCCGGCGACCGCATCGGGTTCCTCCAGATCGCCGACGCCCCGCGCCTCGACATGAACGTGCTGTCGTGGTCGCGCCACTTCCGCTGCTTTCCCGGCCAGGGCGATCTCGACGTCGCCGGACTCGTCGGCGCGGTCGTCGACGCCGGCTACCGCGGCCCGCTCTCGCTCGAGGTGTTCTCCGACGTCGTGCGCGTCGCCGACCCGCGGATGAACGCCCTCGACGGGATGCGCTCGCTGCTGCATCTCGAGGAGCAACTGCGGACGCGCCGCGCGGCACAGGCCGCGGCCGGGGAGCCGGTTCGCGCCCTCGTCGATCTCTTCGATCCGCCGCCGGCGCCCGAACGGGTCGACGCGGAGTTCGTCGAGTTCGCGGTGACCGACGACGACGCGCGCGACACCGACCCGGCCACGAGCGTCACGGCCCTGCTCGACGCGCTCGGGTTCACGCACGTCGCGACACACCCCACCCGTGCCGTGCAGTGGTGGCGCAACGGCGACGCCCACGTCTGCCTCACGACCCAACCCGTGCCCGGCCCCGCGCGCAGCCGCCCGTTCGTCAGCGCGCTGGCGTTGCGCGTCGCCGAGGTCCGCGACGTCGCCACCCGCGCGAACGCCCTGCTGTGGCCCAGCGTCGCGTACCGTCGCGGACGCTTCACCGCGTCCCTGCCCGGCCTCGACACTCCGAGCGGGCTCCACGTCTTTCTCACCGGGCCCGCGGGCGCCGAGGACGACTGGCGGCGGGTCTACCCCGAGCCCCAGGCCGAGCACGGCGACTGGTTCGGCATCGATCACGTCGGGGCGACGGTGCCCTCCTCGCGCTACCCGGCCGAACAGTCCTTCTATCGTTCGGTGTTCGGCCTCACCGGTGGCACCGAGAGTGAGTTCATCCAGCCGAGCGGACGACTGCAGAGCCGCCCCTTCCGCCCGACCGACGGAGACCTTCGGGTCGTCCTCGCGGTCTCCGCCGACGAGGGTGGTCGTGACGCGGGCGTGGGGCAGATCGCGTTCGCCTGCCCCGACGTGGCCGCGGTCGTCGCCCGCGCCCGCGCGGCCGGAGCGCGGTTCCTGCCCATTCCGGCGAACTACTACGACGACCTGCGCGCGCGGTTCGACCTCGACGACGCGACGATCGAACACCTGCGCACCCACGACCTCATGTACGACGAGGACGGCGAGGGCGGCACCCTCACCCACGCCTACACGCAGGTGATGAACGGCCGCTTCTACCTCGAGCTCCTCCAACGCGAGGGCGGGTACACCGGCTACGGCGCCCCCGGCACCCACGTCCGTCTCGCCGCCCAGGCCCGCCTCTGACGCGTTCGGACGACAGCACCGAGAATGGGCTTTCGCGGCTCAGGAGTCGGAGGGAGGCCGGTCATGTCCGAGCGTCGGCGATCCGCAACGGAGGTCTGCTACCTGCTCTACGCACGGCCGGGGCCCGCCGGACCGTTCGGCCGGCGGAGTGGATCACGGCGAGGTTCCCTCTCGGCGAGTGAGTCCGGGCCTGCGTCGAGACGCGCTCTCGAGGTCAGCGCTCGACGGCGAGGTTCTCGTCGAGGAACGCGAGCACCTGCGCAGTGACGCGGGGAGTGGTGTGGAACGCGGGGCCGCCGTGCGGTGCGTCGAGGACGATGTACTCCGACCGGATGCCGAATCCGCGCAGCATCGCGAGCAACCGGGTCGACTGGCGGGGCGGCACGAGGCAGTCGCGGCTGCCGTGCAGGAGCAGTGTGGGCGGCGAGGTGACACCCACGTAGCTCACCGGGTTGGCGCGGCGTACGACGCGTCGCATGTGTGGCGACTCGGGGTCACCGCCGATGACCCGCCCCTCCGGGGAGGACGCGCCGTCCTCGCCGCGGGGGCAGCGGGCGGCGAGACGATCGGGTACGACACGAGAGAGGTCAGAGACGCCGTAGTAGCTGACCACCGCCGAGACGGCGCTGCTCACGCCGGTCTCGCCGAGGTCGCCCTCGAGGTGCGCACTCCGCAGCGGGCCGGTGAAGCCGACGAGATCGGCGAGGTGCCCGCCCGCGGATTCTCCGGCGACGGCGAAACGCGTGGGGTCGAGGTTGAACCGATCGGCGTGTGCGCGCAGGAACCGCACCCCGGCCTTGACGTCGTGCAACTGGGCGGGGAATCGCGCCACCTGGCTGAACCGGTACTCCACCGACGCGACGGCGTACCCGGCCTGCAACAGCAGATCGCGGAACGCCTCGGTGCGCTGGCCGCTGCCTCCGACGATGACCGATTTCGAGCCGTGCGACCACGACCCGCCGTGGATGAAGACGACGAGCGGTCGCGGCGTCTTGTAGCCGCCGGGCACGAAGAGGTCGAGCCGATGCGCGGGGTCGTTGTCGGCGACGTAGGGCAGGTCGATGCTCACCCGCGGCGGGCTGGAGGCGGCGACGCGGGCCGCGGCCGGCTCCGTCAGATCACGTGGCTGGGCGGAGACGAGCGTCGTCGCCAGCAGAGCCGTCGCGCCGAGGAGCCCGAGCACGACGACCCGTGCTCGTTGCAGCCGACCCATCGCTTTCAGGCTACCGTCCCGATGGCCCGCCCCAAGGCACCCGGCGGGAGGGCCGCCCCGCCGCCGGCGTCGGAGTTCTCCAGGCCCTCGAGCGCCGTCACGATGTGGCGGGCCACGCTCTCGGCGTACGGATCTCGCATCATCGTGATGTGGTCGCCCGTCGTGCTGACGCGTTCCCACTCCCCCGACAGGTGCGGCTCCCATGCCGATCGTGCCTGCTTGTCCTCGCTCTCGGCGACCACGACGAGGGTGCGTCCCGGATACGGCGACGGCCGGTACCACTTGGAGAGCACCCGGGACTGCTCGTGGAAGCGCCAGTACTGACCCAGGCCGGGCGTGGGCACGAGACCGGTGACGAGCAGACCGAGGACGTCGCGGGCCTTGCGCATCTTCGTGCGGTCGGCCGGCGCGTCCGGGATGAGCTCCGGGTTGGGCGGGAACGAGTCGAGCTCGAAGAGCATCTCGACCTCCTCGCCCGCGGCGCGCAGTTGCATCGCCATCTCGTAGGCGACGAGTCCTCCGAAGGAGTGCCCGCCGAGGAGGTAGGGCCCGTGCGGCTGGATCTTGCGCAGCTCCCGGACGTTGCGGCGAGCGGCGGCCGGGATCGACCAGTCGGGGATCGCCTTGCGCTCGAGGCCGTAGGAGTGGAACGAGTAGACGGGCAGGTCGCGCGGCAGGTGGCGCACGACGGGCACGAAACCGACCCCCAGGCCGCCGCCGCCGGCGACGAGGAACAGGGGTCGACGGTTGCCGTCGCCGGGCTGCAGCACGCTGACGATCTGCTGTCGTCGGTCCGGCCGGCGCTTGAGGCGCCCGGCGTACTCGGCGACGGTCGGTGCCTGCGCGAGCAGCGACGAGGTGACGTCGGCGGCGTCGATGCCGAGATCGGTGACGACCATCGCGGTGAGTTCCTCCGCCGCGAGCGAGTCACCGCCGAGGGCGAAGAAGTCGGCGTCGCGACCGACCTCCTCGAGGCCGAGCGCGCGGGCCCACACCTGCGCGACGAGGCGTTCCCACTCCGACCACACCGGCTCGCCGATGTCGGCCGGCGGCGGTGCGGGCAGTGCGGCACGGTCCAACTTGCCGCGGTCGGTCCGAGGAAGGGAGTCGAGGAACACGACCGCCTCGGGGACGAGATGGGAGGAGAGCCGCTCGCGCAACGTCGAACGAATCGCGGCCGCCGACGGGCGCTCCGAGCGCGAGACGACGTAGGAGACGAGTCGGTAGCGGTCCTGCGTCTCGGCCTTCACACCGACGGTCAGCGCCTCGACGACGTCGGGCAGCGCGAACAGTTCGGCGTCGACCTCGCCGGGCTCGACCATGTAACCGCGGATCTTCACCGAATGATCGCGTCGGCCGAGCAGCGTGAGACGGTGCTCGTCGAGCACTCCGACGTCGCTCGTGCGGTAGGTGCGGCGGCCGTCCGGCTCGGTCGAGAACGCGAGGGCCGTCGCCTCGGGGTTGTCGCGATAGCCGGAGGCGACGTGGTCGCGTGTGACGACGACGACGCCCGGCTCCCCCTCGGGCAGCGGCGCCCCGTCGTCGGCGAGGCAGCGGATCTCGGTGTCTCCCACCGGTCGTCCCACGGGCAGCGGGCCGGAGAGCGGCGGGTGGTCCGCGTCGATGACGTATTCGGCGATGAGGCCCGTCTCCGACGAGCCGTACCGGTTGCGCAGCAGGCAGGCGGGCGGCAGCAGCGGGCGGATCTGCTCGACGTCGCGTCCGTGCGCGGGCTCGCCCGCGATCGTCACCGTCGACAGCGTGGCGAGCTGCGCAGGCGTGGGGCCCGAGCCGACGAAGGCCCGCAGAATGGCGGGGCTCGTGTGCATGACCGTGGCCCCGACCTCGGCGATCCACGGCGCGAGCCCGGCGATGCCTCGGGTGCGGGTGTCGAACAGGCGCATCGTGGACCCCACGACGAGTCCGGCGACCGTGACCATGAGGCCGGCGTGGAACGCCATCGGCAGGGTGTGGGCGATGATGTCGTCGGCGTCGTAGCACCCGGTGGCGGCGGAGTTGCGCCAGGCGTCCGACACGAGCATGCGCGAGTCGTTGACGACGACCTTGGGCACACCCGTCGAGCCCGACGTGAACGCGAGCACGGTGGGGCCGGCCGGATCGACCGGGGTGTCCCACAGGCTGCTCGCGGGAGCAGGCGTCCAGGCATCGGGGCCGATCACGTCGCGCCCCAGCCCACGCGCGATCTCCGCGAGATCGGCGGAGGCGACCACGGCACCGGCGTCGACCCGATCACACATGTGATGGAGACGCGGCGTCGGCGTGCGATGGTCGAGAACGAGCAGCGGTCGCCCGGAGGCGATCACGGCGAGAATGGCGGCGACCGCGTCGACACGGTGAGCGAACAGCACCGCCACCGGCGAACCGGGTGCAGTGCGCGACACGACCCCCGCACGGATCGCAGCGGCCCGCTCGGCCAACTGCGCGTAGCTGAGCGTCGTCTCGCTGTCGATCACCGCCGGCTCGTCGGCCAGTGTTTCGAGTACGGTGGCGAAGCGTCCGAGCACCCCCTGTGCCGCGTCGGACGCGGTCAGCGACGCCAGCCGTACAGCTCTGCTGTCAATCGTCATGTGTGTACCCCCGGCGATCAAGGTAACGCTCAGATCGGCCTCATGACCACTGCTCAGAGACGCTTCAGGTCGTCCGTCCAGGTCACGTTCGCTCAACGGTCGACGAGGACCGTTGAGGCCCGTGGCGTTTCGGTGATCCGGCCTCGCATCCAAGCAGTACTCGTGCAGGCAGGCCCGTCCACTGCGACCGGACATCCGGGCAGCGGGCGGGCCGACCTGTTCGCACATCTCGCAACGCGTCGCGTCACCAGCCGTGGCGGCCGCCGGCGCGAGGCCCGTGGGACAGACCGCGGCGGACGCGCAGGCCCTCGTGGGCCCGCCGCCGGGTGTCGATCCTCGACGTGCTCGCCATGGTCGACGTCGCCCCCAAGGACGTCGACGCCGTGGTGCCGGTGCTGATGTTCGTCGTCGTGTTCATGTGTGATTCCCCCTTCTCTCCGCCCGACGTCCGTCCCCGCGGCGCCTGTCGGCGGTCGAAGCGATCCCCGTGATCGCTCGTACCCCGCTCATCGGCGGGACGGACGACCGTATGAGTCGTTCGTCCATGATCCGTTCGACATCGTGTTCAGGACGCGCGGCAGGTTGTTAACGAAGGCCCGCGACGAGGGAGAACCGGCAGGTCGGGCGCACTGAACGGCCCCTCGCCAGGAGGAACCGTCGAACCCCTGAGACGATCGACATCGGCAATCGTCACGAGGAGGCCCCGAGATGAGCGAGCACCAGGAAGCGAAGAACGCCTCGACCGAAGGCGAGTTCAAGCGCGACATGACCTACATCACCGACCGGATTCTCGACGAGCCGGACGCACGCTGGCCGGTCGAGCCCGGTCGCTACCGCCTCGTGGCCGCGCGCGCCTGCCCGTGGGCGCACCGCACGGTCATCGTGCGGCGACTGCTGGGTCTCGAGCCCGTGATCTCCCTCGGGCTCGCGGCCCCGACACACGACGTGCGCTCCTGGAACTTCGACCTCGACGAGGGCGGCCGCGATCCCGTTCTCGGCATCGAGCGGCTGCAGGAGGCCTACTTCGCCCGGTTCCCCGGTTACGAGCGGGGCATCACCGTGCCGGCGATCGTCGACGTGCCGAGTGGAGAGGTCGTCACCAACGACTTCGCCCAGATCACCCTCGACTTCTCCTCGCAGTGGCGGGAGTTCCAGCGCTCCGGGGCACCGGTGCTCTACCCCGAGGAGCTGCGGGGCGAGATCGACGAGATCAACAAGTGGGTGTTCACCGAGGTCAACAACGGCGTGTACCGGTGCGGGTTCGCAGCCGACCAGAAGCACTACGAGGAGGCCTACGAACGGCTGTGGACCGCCTTGGACCGGCTCGAGGACCGCCTCACCACCCGCCGCTTCCTCGTGGGCGACACCATCACCGAGGCCGACATCCGCCTCTTCACGACCCTCGTGCGGTTCGACCCCGTCTACCACGGCCACTTCAAGTGCAATCGCGAGAAGATCACCGAGATGCCGGCCCTGTGGGGTTATCTGCGCGATCTCTACCAGACCCCCGGATTCGGTGACACCACCGACTTCGTGCAGATCAAGCAGCACTACTACATGGTGCACACCGACGTGAACCCGACCGGTGTCGTGCCCGTGGGGCCCGAACTCTCGGGACTGGTGACCCCGCACTCTCGTGAGGCGCTCGGCGGCCGGCCCTTCGGTGACGGCACCCCGCCCGGGCCCGTCGCGGCGGGCGAGGAGGTTCCCGAGGGGCATCGCCCCGTCTGACCGGGGGCGCCTGCCGGCGTCGTCGAGAAGCTCACGCAACAAAGACCGGTCAGTCCCGACCGTCGTCGCTGCCCAGCCCGCGTCACTGCAGGTCAGAGGCCTGTGTGCTCACACGGCGCGATCGGTGACCGGTCTTTGTTGCGCGAGTTCTCGAAGGGCCTCGCTTCAGACCCAGACTCCGGAGGTTCCACGGCGGTGCGAGCCGACCAGATGGGTGTCGACGATGCCGACGGCCTCCATCAGCGCGTACATCGTGGTGGGGCCGACGTGGGCGAACCCGCGTTGCTTGAGGGCCTTGGCCAGCGCGACCGACTCCGGTGAGCTCGTGGGCACCTCGGCGAACGTTCGCGGCTCCGGGGTGCGATCGGGCCGAAAACTCCAGATGAACTCCGCGAGCCCGCCTTCCTCGCGCAGCGCGATGGTCGCGGCCGCGTTCCGGATCGTCGCCTCGATCTTGCGACGGTTGCGAATGATCGTGGGGTCGGAGAGCAGGCGCTCGACATCACCCTCGTCGAAGCGTGCGACCACGTCGGGGTCGAAGCCCGAGAACGCGGCCCGAAAGGCGTCCCGTCGCCGCAGGATCGTCACCCACGACAGGCCGGACTGGAACGCCTCGAGGCTGAGCCGCTCGAAGAGGCCGTGCTCGTCGCGGACGGGCATCCCCCACTCGACGTCGTAGTACTCGCGCAGCAGGGGATCGGTCGCGGCCCAGACCGGCCGCGCCAGACCGTCGGCTCCCACGACGAGTTCGCCGGCAGGCTCGGTCATCGGCACCTCGATCGCCACCCCTCGTCGACGGACGTCGGCACTCGGACATCATGCCTGCCCGAGTGCCGACCCATCACGCGAGGAGTGTCGAGCCGGTCAGCGCACCTTGCCGTAGCTCGCTCCGCGGTAGACCTTGGAGATCTGCACGGCCTTGCCCCGGCGCGGGGAGTGGATCATGCGGTTGTTGCCGACGTAGATGCCGACGTGGGAGGCGCGAGAGCCGCCGAAGAACACGAGGTCACCGGGTGCGGGACGCGACGTGCGCTTGGTCGCCCGGTACTGCTGAGCCGCCGTGCGGGGCAGGTTCTTACCGGCCTTCTTGTAGACGTACTTGGTGTACCCGGAGCAGTCGAAGCCGCGCGGAGTCGTGCCGCCCCAGCGGTAGTACGTGCCCTTCTGGGTCTTCGAGATGAGCACGGCACGCTTGGGCGCGGACATCCTCGCCCGCGCGGTGAGGCGGGAGAGGTGGGCTGCGTTGCGGTCCTTCTGCCGCCAGTTCACGCGGGTCGCCTGACGCGAGTACTTGTTCGCGTAGGAGACGGCGGCATAGCGGGCGGTGGCGAGAGAGGGCGCGGCCTGCCGGGAGGCCGTGGCCGCCGCGGTGGTGGTCGACATGGGCCGGGCCTGGGCCGGGGCGGCGGTGGCGAGTGCGGGCAGGGCGATGACGGCGGCGCTGGCCGCGACGAGGAGTCGCTTCATGGTGGTGGTGGTGTCCGGAGTCCGCCTGCGACACGTCACCTGTCGGGCTGGAGGTATCCGGTCCTCCGTGCTTGACGCACTGCGCCCCGAGCCGCATCACGCGGCGGAATCGGTGGGTTCCGCTCTCGCCCCCAGCCGTCCTTCCCTTCTGATCGGCGACCCCAGGGGTGGGCCGTCTGTCTTGCGGCACCTCGTGGGCGAGACTCGGCGCGAGGTGCCTGGTGATGACACCTGTTGTATTCGTTCGCATCTCGGATTCGTTACGGATTCATCACGATCGAGGCGTGGAAAAGGCGAAACAGCAGGCCACGCCGCCTCTCCCGTGTCTCACTTGACGAGACGAGAGCAACCGGCCGGTCGCGTGATCGCCCGTTCGTCAGGCGGATTCACGAGCCGGGCCACGCGGTCGTCCGGCGCCCGGACCCCGCGCGGCCGACACGTGGGCCGCTCGCCCGACCGATGGCGGTCGCGACGGAATCGTGCGCGACCATGAAGAGCATCACCGCCGCTGAGCCGGCGGCCGGCGACGACCAGGACGAGGGGCATGAGCACGACCGACGACAACACGCGCCGGCTTCTCGCCTACCTCGCGGCGGCCGCCGTCGCGGGCGGCCAGCCCGTGCACGAAGTCGAGAGCGACACCCGCCGGGTCGCGGCACGCCTGGGGCACCGAGACGTCCAGGTCGGGGCCACCCCGTCGGGCATCATCGTCTCCCTCGGGCAGGGGACGCCGGCCACGTACGAGTCGATCAACGGCTCCCTGCGCCTCGACCAGAGCGCCGACACCGCGGCCGTCCGCGCGGGGCTGCTCGACGGCTCCGTGCGCCCCGACGAGGCCCTGGCCCGGCTCTCCCACCTGCGGGCGACGCCCCACCGCTATCCACGCGGCGGCCTCGAGGGCGGCATGTTGTGCGTCGCCACCGGCATCGCGTTGATCCTGCAGCCGTTGTGGCCGAGCGTGCTCTTCGCCGCGCTCGCCGGCCAGGTGACGGCCGCGTTCATCCGGTTCTCGGGCAAATGGCGGTCGCTCGCGACGCTCACGCCCTTCCTCGCGGCGTTCGTCATCGCGCTCGCCGCGTTCGCCGCCGCCCAAGCCGGTCTCATCGAGGGTCCGCTGCGCAGCCTGCTTCCGCCGATCGCGGTCCTGTTGCCGGGCGCACTCGTCGTCACGGGGGTCTCCGAGCTCGCCGCCGGTCAGATGACCGCCGGCACCTCGCGGCTGGCGTTCGGCTCGGCACAACTGCTGCTGTTCGCGCTCGGCGTGGCGGGGGCGGCCTGGCTGCTGCGCGTGCCGTCCACGGCGTTGACCAGCGAGATCGTCAACGAGATCGGGCCGTGGAGCCCGTTCGTCGGGGTGCTGTTGCTCACGGCGGGGATCAGCCTCATGGAGTCGGTGCCGCCGCGGCTCGTGCCGTGGGTGGCGCTCATGCTCTCGCTGACCCTGTCGTTCCAGGTGTTCGGGCAGTCGGTGGTCGGGTCGCCGTGGTCCGGGGCCCTGCTCGGCGCGACCGCCGCGAGCCTCGGCGCCGCCCTCGTCGAGCTCTACCGCCCGCAGTTGCCGCGGCTCGTGATGTTCCTGCCGAGCTTCTGGCTGCTCGTACCCGGATCGCTCGGCGTCGTGTCGGTGACGCAACTCGGGCTGGAGCCGTCTCTCGCCGTCGACACCACCCTGCAGGCGGCGAGCATCGTCAGTGCGATCGCGCTCGGCCTGCTCATCGGCACCTCCGTGGCGCGGATGATCGGGCTCCTGCGCCAGCGCCGTCTCGACCTCATGCGACGCCACCGGGCCAGGCGTTCCCACTGAGCCCGCGGGAGGCCGGCGGAGTCCAGGTCGGCGCATCCGCAGGGCGAGGGGCGATCATGTGCTCGGACGGATCTCGCGATCGAAGGGAGAGCGGCATGGACACGCCACCGGAGTGGCTCGGCCGGGTGCGTCCGGCCCTGGACGCGGAGATCCCCGACTGGTTCGCCGAGTTCGTGCCGCCGCCGCGGCCGGCTCGTCGCTCGGCCGTGCTCATGACGTTCGCCGAGGGCGACCACGGCAGCGACGTCATCCTCACCGAGCGCGCGTCGACGCTGCGCTCGCACGCCGCGCAGGTGGCGTTTCCCGGCGGTCACGTCGACCCCGTCGACGACGGCCCGGTGGGAGCCGCCATCCGAGAGGCCGAGGAGGAGGTCGGTCTCGACCCGGCGTCGGTGCAGGTCATCGACGAGCTGCCGCCGCTGTACATGCATCCGTCGCAGAACGCGGTGACCCCGGTGCTCGCGTGGTGGCGTGAGCCGCACCCCATCGGCGTCGTCGACGAGGCCGAGGTCGCGCGGGTCGTGCGCGCCGACGTCGACCACCTGCTCGACCCGGCCAACCGCTTCACCGTGCGCCTCGACTCCTTCTCCGGGCCGGGTTTCGAGGTCGACGGCCTGTTCGTGTGGGGCTTCACGGCGATGCTGCTCAGCCACGTCTTCGACCTCGGCGGCCTCACCCGGCCGTGGAACGAGCATCGCGAACTCCCCCTCCCCCACCACCTACGTGCGACGTATCAGGACTGAGCTCGGGTACCACCGTCCGCCGCAGCGACATGGAAGACGGGATGGCAGCGAACCCGGGGTGATCACCCCCTCAACGCTGCCATCCCATCTTCCACGTCACGCTCCCGAACCTGGCGGGCCGGAATCCCGGCGTGGTTCAGTCGCGTAGGTGGACGCGGGTGCCACGGGGGACGGTGATGTCGTACGTCACCTCGCAGAGGCCGACGTAACCCTCGTCGCAGACCTGGCCGAGCTCGAGGGTGTCGTCGGTCAACGACCAGCGAGGCTCCGCCGGGGTCTTGCCGACCGCGGTGACCTGCCGCTCGACGCGAACGGACGTGACGTCGGCCTCGTGCACGCGGGCGTTCGCATGGTCCTTGACGACCGTGAGTTCGCCGCCGTCGTGGGCGAACTCCTGAGTCACGGCGGCAGCCGGTGTGTCACCGGCGTCCGCGGCACCGCAGCTCGAGGTGAGCACGAGAACGACGCCGATCCCGGCCACGAGCCGGTGTGCTGGTCCGATCGAGAACACGGTTCCTCCTTGATTCGGTGAGACAGCGATTCGGTGAGTCAGCGATTCGGTGGGTCAGCGATTCGGTGGGTCAGCCCCGGAGGGCATCGACGACGGACATCCGCCCGGCCCGATGCGCCGGGACGGCGACGGCCAGACAGGTGGTGAGCGCCGTGAGGGCGCAGGCGCCGGCGAAGAGCCCCCATGGCGCACGGGCCAGGGCCGTGATCAGCGGGATTCCGCTGGCGAGCCCGACGAAGGCGACGGTGGCGATCATGGTGCCAAGGCCGAAGAGGATCGCCGTCGTCGCGTAGATCAGGCCCTCGTAGAGGGTGGCGCGTGCGATCGTCGCGTCGTCCGCCCCGGCGACCACCGCGAGCGCCGCGTCCCGGCCTCGTTGCCGACCGGTCAGGGCGATGACGGCGACCCCTCCGGTCCACGCGATGAGCAGCACCCAACCGAGGCAGATGAGCATCTCGGTGAGCGTGACCTCGCCCTCACTGACGGCGTTGCCGCCCCCGGAGAGCACGCCGAGCATCGACAGGGTGAGCGCGAAGGGGAGCACCGTCGTGATGCTCCGCGCCGACCTCGCGCGGCAGGCCTCCCGCGCGAGGTGCCAGGCCGGGTCGAGGTCGGGGACGCGCGCCGTCCACGCGTGCATGAGCGGGCGCAGCGTCCAGCCTCCGACGAGCAGGGCCGCGGTGAGGAGCGACAGGGCCACGGCGAGGGCGGCTGCGCCCCGCGTCTCGGCGTCGCTCATGGCGATGTCGTCGGGCACCGTGAACATGCCGGGCGCGACCATCATCGCGAGCAGCATGATCGCGGAGACGGCCAGGAGGATCGCCATGGCCGCCTTGACCCACCCGACCCGGGCCTTCGGTGCCACCGACTCCCTCAACGCCGCCATCTCCGGCATCCGCGAGGCACGGCGAGCGCCTCCCCAGCCACCCCACACGCACGCGGCGACCCCGAGAAGGACCGCGGCGAGCGGGTGCCACCACTGCGGGCTCGGCAACAGGCCGGGGCGGGCGAGGCCGATCATCGACCACTGGTCGAGCGAGACGGCGGCGACGCCGAGGCTCAACGGGTATCCGACGAGGCCACCGAGGGCCCCGACGACCGCGAGCTCGCCGAGGACGACCCACCGGACATGGTGACGCGGAACTCCGAGGACGACCCAGAGGGCGTGTTCGCGCGATCGGGTCGAGAGCGCCAGTCCGGCGGTCGCGCCCACGACCCCGGCGGCCGAGCACAGGGTCCACGCGACGATGTTCGCCCCGAGAGCCTCCAGCCCCTCTCTGGCGTCCGGGGCGGGAGCGGTGGCGACGTGCGCGGTGGCCGTCGAGATCGAGGTCAACACTCCCGCCCCGCAGGCCGAGCCGACCACGACGACGAGGAACGTCCAGGCCCACAGACCGAGGCTCGCCCGCAGGTCGGCGCGGATGAGCGCGTTCATGCCGCCACCTCCTCCTGCCGAGCGCGCAGCACCGCAGCGGCGACGGCGGCCTCGTCACCGCCGGGCAGGACGTCGGCCACGCGTCCCGCGGACATGACGACGACGCGATCGGCACGAGCGGCCGCGCGTGGGTCGTGGGTGACCATGACGACGGTCGACCCCTGCCGCGGTAGTGCGGCGAGCCAGTCGAGCACGATGGCGCCGGCGCTGATGTCGAGGGCTCCGGTGGGCTCGTCGGCGAACACCACCTCCGGTGCGGTGGCGAGCACCCGGGCCACGGCGACCCGTTGACGTTCACCGCCGGAGAGCTCGTGAGGCCGCAGCCGCGCTCGGTCCGCGAGACCGACACGCTCGAGCGCCTCGGTGACGTGCGCGGCGGGCAACCGGCGCCCACCGAGCCGGGCGGGCAGCTCGACGTTGTCCCGAGCCGAGAGGGAGGAGACGAGGTTGTACTCCTGGAACACGAACCCGACGTGAGCGCACCGATGAGCACCGCGGCGGCGCGGCTTCATCGCGGTGATCTCCGCCCCCGCGAGCACGACCGATCCCGAGGTGGGTTCGTCGAGTCCGGCGGCGCAGTGCAGGAGCGTCGACTTGCCGGAGCCCGACGGTCCGACGACGGCGGTGAACGTCCCCGCCGGCACGTCGAGGTGGACGTGGTCGAGGGCGGTGACGGGCGGGAGTCCGTGAGGTTGAGGGTAGGTCTTCACGAGGTCGCGGATGAGGACGGCGCTGGTGGTCTGCATGCCTCCAGTCCAGTCGGCCGCGGCCGCACGCACACGGGTGCGCGCTTCCGAGCGGGGGTAGACCTGGCTCTACCCGCCCCGGGACCTGGATCCACGTCGGTCCGTCCGTCGCGGCTCTACCGTGGAGTCATGAGGACGCTCGACCCCACCCAACGTGCGACCCGGGTGGCACTCGAACTCCTCGCGGCGGTGCTGTGGCCGTTCCAGGTCGCGCTCGCCGTCATCCTGCCGTTGCTGCCCGTCACGGCGGCGATCGTCGCGGATCTCGAACGACTGCGGGCGAGTACGTGCGGCGAGGAGGTCCGCCCACATCACCTCGCGGCGGGATCGTGGCGGTCGTGGGTGTCGACGCGGATCCGGGGGCGCGGGGTGTGGCGGCACGACGTGCCCGTGCTCCTGGCCTCGCTCGTGCTCGGCCTGCTCGGCCTGGTCGTCGCGGTCCTCGGCGTCGTCCGCGGTGTCGTCCTCCTCGCCGCGCCGGTGCTGTGGGAGGTCTACGGCATCGGCGTCACCGTGGGTCCGTGGACGGTCGGCGGCCGCGTCGAGGCCTGGCTCGCAACGGTGCTCGGGATCGTCTTCCTCGTGCTCACGTGGTGGCTGCTGACGCTCGTCTCGTTCGCGCGTGACACCGCGCTGCGGCTGCTCGACGACGAGGACCGGCAACGGCTCGAGCACGAACTCGGCAGCGTGCGCACGAGCCGCGCGTCGATGCTCGAGGCGTTCGAATCGGAGCGGCGCCGCATCGAACGCGATCTGCACGACGGGGCGCAGCAGGATCTCACCGCCTTGTCGATCACGCTCGGGCTGCTCGAACACCACGCGGAGTCGCTGACCGACGGCGCACGGGTCGCCGAACTCGCCGCCCGGGCCCACGAGCAGGCCGACCGGGCGCTCGTGAGACTCCGGGAGACGGTCCACGGCATCCACCCCCGCGAGCTCACCGACCACGGGTTCGTCACGGCCCTCGACGAACTCGCCGACCGATCGCCTCTGACCGTGGTCCGCGACCACACCGGTGACGACGCCGGCCCGCCCTCCCCCGTCTCGGGCGCGTTGTACTTCGTCGTCGCCGAGGCGCTGACGAACGTCGTCCGGCACGCCGGTGTCGATCGGGCGCGGTTGCACACGGCGATCACCCCGCACCAGGTCCGGGTGGTCGTCGCCGACGACGGTTGTGGTGGAGCCGTGCTCGAGCCTGAGCCAGGACATGAGGGTGGGGCCGGTGTCGGGTCGGGCAC
Source organism: Mobilicoccus massiliensis (assembly GCF_000826525.2). Taxonomy (GTDB): domain Bacteria; phylum Actinomycetota; class Actinomycetes; order Actinomycetales; family Dermatophilaceae; genus Mobilicoccus; species Mobilicoccus massiliensis. The sequence continues at coordinate 140,245 of NZ_LN651326.1, forward strand.
GGGTCTCGCCGGTCTTCGGGAGCGGGTGCGGGCGCTCGGTGGCGAGTTGGTCGTGACGAGTCCACCCGGAGGGGGGACCACGGTGATGGCGGTCGCGCCGGTGCATCGGGACTGGTGGGCACGGTCATGATGGGAGCATGCGGATCTTCCTCGCCGAGGACGCGGCGCTCATCCGGGCCGGGCTGGTCGAAGTGCTCGCGTCAGCGGGCCACGAGATCACGGGGACGGCGGCGGACGCGGATGCGCTGCGCACGCTGATCGGGGTCGCCGGCCGCGACGGGACGTTGCCCGATCTGCTCGTCACCGACGTGCGGATGCCACCGGACGGCACCGACGACGGTCTGCGCGCCGCGATCGACCTCCGCCGCGAGCATCCCGGGCTGCCCGTCCTCGTGCTGTCGGCGTACGTGTCGGGGCCGTACGTGCGACGACTTCTCGACGACGCGGGATCGGGCGCCGGGCTCGGGTACCTCCTCAAGGAGCGAGTCGGGCGCGTCGCCGACTTCCTGCGCACGATCGACATGGTGGCCGGCGGAGGCGTCGTCGTCGATCCGGAGGTCGTCGCCCACGCCATGCGGTCGGGTCGCGACGGCCCCCTCGCCGACCTCACTCCCCGCGAGTCAGAGGTGCTCCGGCTCATGGCCGAGGGCCTGTCGAACACCCAGATCGCCGACCGTCTCGTCCTCTCGGCCGCGGCGGTCTCGAAACACGTCGCCAACGTCTTTCTCAAGCTCGACCTTCCGCCGGGTGAGGACAATCGCCGCGTCCGCGCCGTGCTCACCTGGCTCCGGGCGGCCGAGAAGGGGTGAGGGCTCGGGTGCGGGCCGCCTCCCATCCCCCGCCCCGGCAACTCCGATCAGCGCCTCAACCATCGAGATGGAAGATGGGATGGCAGCGAATCAGGGGTGATCACCCCACATCTGCTGCCATCCCATCTTCCACGTTGCCGGACTCATGAGGGCGAGGCCGACATGGAGCGGCTCACTGCGTCAGCGTGTTGTTGCCCCTGCCGCCGTCGAGCACGTCGGTCCCGGAGCCACCGACGAGGGTGTCGTCGCCGTTCTCGCCGGAGAGCTTGTCGTCGCCGCCGTCGCCGAACAGCCGGTCGTTGCCGTTGCCGCCCCGGATGACGTCGTTGCCGAGCCCGCCACAGATGAGGTCGTCACCGTTGGCACCACTGATCGTGTCGCCGCCCCACGAGCCGAGGATGACGTCGGGCTTGTTCGTGCCGGTGAGCACGTCGTTGCCGGGCGTACCCGTGATCGTCGGGGCCTTGCCACCGCACCGCTCGACCAGATCGATGCCGAGAACCATCGGGTTGTGGTCGCTCGAGCGGTAGGCGTACGGCGCGTACAGGCCCTCGTACGGCGCGTCGTACTGGTAGCCGTACGACTCCTCGGCGTTGATGTTCCACACGTCCATGCCGGTCACCTTGGCGGCGAGTTCCGGTGTGGCGAAGGCGTGGTCGAGCGAACCGCTCTCACCGTTGAAGACGTAGGAATAGTCGCCCTTGGCGTGCACCGCGCCGAGGTCGACGAGTCCGGCCGCGCGCAAGACGTCGAGCGGGTCCTCCTTGGTGTACGCGTTGTAGTCACCGACCGAGAGGACGTCCGGGTCACCGGTCTTCGCCTTCACGGTGCCGACGAACGCCGCGAGGCTCTTGGCCTGGGCAACGCGGTCGGCGTTCGAGTTGCCCTGGCCGTCACCGGAGTCGACGTTGCCGACGCCCGAGCCGGAGCCCTTCGACTTGAGGTGGTTGACGACGAACGAGAACTTCTCGCCGTTGACCTCGAACGCCTGGGCGATCGGCTCACGCGCGTTGTCCCAGGCGCCGTCCTCCGCGGGCTTCATCGGATCGCCGACGGCCTCGACGCGGTCGGTGCGGTAGACGATCGCGTTCGTGATGACGTCGCTGGTTTCGCACGCCTTGACGTAGGCCCACGTGCCGGCGCCGTCCTTGTCGTTCAGCGCGTTCGTCAGGGTGCGGACGGCCTTGTAGGGGTCGTCGGGGGTCGTCACGCAGGAGTTCTCGATCTCCTGCAGGCCGATGACGTCGGCCTTGAGACCTCGCAACGCGGAGACGATCTTCGTCTGCTGCTGCGCGAGCTCGGCGGGCGTCTTCGCGCCGCGGGCGTTCGGGCCGAAGGTGACGAAGTAGTTGAGCACGTTGGCGTCGGCGACTCGCAGATCTCCGCCGACGGGCTTCGGCGCCGCGGGCCGCGGGTTGGTCGCGGCGAACGTCGTGCCCTCGGCGGTGCCGTCGGCCGGCTCGAGGCGGTAGGAGTCGAAGGCGTACGCGAGCACCGACGGTTGCAGCGTCGCGACCGTGTCGCCGACGCGCACCGGATCGTCGACGGTGAGGTAGGGCGGCGCGGCCTTGGTAGTGGAGAGGTTCGTCGTGCGCCCGTCGTCGAGGACGATGCGCCGGGCGGCGTTGGAGGCCGCGACCGCCTTGGCGTCGGCGCCCGGCTCGGCCACCTCGGTCGGGCTGAGCAGGCGACCGTCGGCGAGCACGACCTCGCCGAACCGGTTGAGGTTGTAGACCTCGGTGACGGTGAGTCGGTCGACGGGCTTGACGTACATGCCCTCGAGCGCCTCGAGCTGCGCGGGGGTCGCGGGCAGGTCGAGCGGCGAGGGGTTGGGCAGCGCGGCCTTGCCGCAGACGTTCACGTCGCTGATGGCCTGGATCTGCGTCTGACCCTTGAACTCCGCGACGGAGCCCGTGAGCTGCACGACGTCACCCACCGCGACGTCCTTGCCGTTCGGCGCGTAGACGAACACGCCGTCGGAGGTGGCGGCGTTGCCGTCCCCCTTCGCGTCCTGAAGGAAGTAACCGTTGAAGCCGCCGACCTGCAGGTCACCGACGACGACGCCCCGGACGGTCACGGACTTCCCGACGAGCGGGGACGTCGCGCCGCTGCCCTGCACCTGCGGGATGGTGGTGGCCGGAGTCGTGTCGCACGTGGAGCCTGGCGGAGTCGTGGGAGTCGTGGGAGTGGGGGTGGGGCCGGTCGGCGTCGGGGTCGGGTCGGCCGGCCCGTCGTTGCGGCGACCGAACGTGTTCGCGGCGGGAGCCCTCCCCGCGCCGCCCCCCCTCCGCCTCGATTGCCCCGCCGCGGGAGTCGTGGGAGTGGGGGTGGGGCCGGTCGGCGTCGGGGTCGGGTCGGCCGGCCCGTCGTTGCGGCGACCGAACGTGTTCGCGGCGGGAGCCTTCCACGCGCCGCCGACCTTCTGCAGCGATTGCCCGGCCGCAGTCGAGGACGTCTCGGAGACCCCGATGTCGACACTGGTCATCCCGTTCGCCGGGCCGCCGACGGCCGTGAACACCCCCTCGTACGAGAGAAACTCGGCCACCGACCCGTCAGGACGCACGAGGGCGAGACCGTCGGGCGAGCCGTTCTGAACGCCGTCGGTGGGGTAGGTGAGCACGGAGACGCCATCGGAGTTCGCGGCCGGCAGGGCGCGCGTGCTGTAGGCCGCGCCGCCGCTGCCGTTGTAGAGCGCGACCTTCCAACCGGTGAGGTCGGCGCCGGGTGCGGCGGTCACCTCGATCGCCTCACCGGTATCGGCACCGGCGTTGTCGTAGTGGATCTCGGTGACGGCCGGGTCGCCGGGCGCCGCCGCGGCCACGAGGGGCAGGGCGAGCGCCGCGACGGCACTCATGGCGACGGTCACGGCCACGGATCGGCGGATGGGACGAGTCATGAGAGACCTCAAGGGGATTCGGCTGAACGGGGTGTCAGTGAACCTAGAGAGGGCGCGGCATCCGCTCCCCCAACGTCAGGCGATGGTCGCGCTAACAACGGGCCAAGAACCACTGTCGACGAACCATCCCTCGTGATCGGGTCGAGACAGAGGCCCGACATCGTCGACGAGAAGCGGCATCACCGCAGGACGCCCGCTCTCGTAGAACTTTCGATGGATGTACGTCGCCGACCTGCGCGATTACGCTCGGTGGACATGCTTCGACCTCATGCCCATTCGCCGCTCACGCCGGTGTTCACCGGTCTGCGATGGGGCCTGCACGGGCTGTTCGCGGGAATCCTCGTGCTCGTGCTCGCCCGCTCGGTCGTCGTCGGCGACGCGACCTCGGTGGTGGCACCGGCCGTCGCGCTCGCCGTCGTGTACACGCTCGGCGGGCTCGTCGTCCGCCGATGCGGCCTCGCGACCGGGGTGTGGCTCGCGGTGCTCGTCGTGCTGTGGCTGTGGCTGTGCGCCTTCCAGCCCGAGGGCGTCTACCTCGTGTTCCCGTTGTTCTTCCTCGTGCTGCACCTCGTGCGAGGCGTGGAAGGCCCGGTGCTCGTCGTCGGTCTGACAGCGGCCGCGGTCGCGGTGATCGGCCTGCATTCGGGGTGGAGTGTCGGTGGGGTCGTCGGCCCGGTCATCGGGGCGTGCGTCGCGCTGCTCATCGGCATCGGATACCGCGCGCTGGCGGCCGAGGCGACCGACCGGGAGCGGTTGCTCGACGAGCTCGTCACCACCCGTGACCGGCTCGTCGCCTCCGAACGCGAGTCGGCGACCCTCGACGAACGCGCCCGTCTCGCCCGCGACATCCACGACACGGTCGCGCAATCGCTCTCGAGCATCCAGATGCTGTTGCACGCCGCCGAACGCGCCGATCCCGACCGGCCGGGGGTCGAGCACATCCGTCTCGCGCGCGAGACGGCCGCGTCGAGCCTCGTGGACACCCGCGGCATCATCCGCGCTCTGGCACCTCCGGAGCTGTCGGGCGAGCACGGGCTCGCCGGAGCCCTCGAACGCGTCGCGGACACCGCCTGGCGGCCGGCGGGCCTCGACGTCCGCATCGTCGCGCCGGACGACCTCGACCTGCCCATGCCGATCGCCACGGCGTTCCTGCGGATCGCCCAGGGGGCGATGGCCAACGCCGTCCAGCACGCCGGCGCGCGGCACGCCTCGGTCGAGCTGAGCGACGACGACGGCGGATTCGGACTGCTGGTCACCGACGACGGCCAGGGCTTCGACCCCGCTGCCGTGACCTGGGCGGCCGCGGGATCGTCGGAGTCGTTCGGGCTGCAGGCGATTCGCGAGCGCGTCCGTGCGCTCGGCGGCACGCTGGACCTCGACACCGCGCCCGGGCGCGGGACTCGGCTGCGCGTCGAGGTGCCACACGCTTGAAGAAAGGAGCGCATGCCGTGATCCGAATCCTTGTCGCCGACGACCATCCCGTCGTCCGCGCCGGTCTCGTCGCGTTGCTGGACAGCGAGGACGATCTCACCGTCGTCGGGCAGGCCGCCACCGCCGACGCGGCCGTGGACGCCGCGGTCGAACTCGCACCGGACGTCGTTCTCATGGACCTGCAGTTCGGCGTGGGTCGCGGTGGCGCCGATGCGACGCGGGCGATCCGTTCCGCGGCAGGGGCGCCGCGCGTGCTGATCCTCACGAACTACGACACCGACGCCGACATCCTCGGCGCGGTCGAGGCGGGCGCGAGCGGTTACCTGCTCAAGGACGCCCCGCCCGAGGAGCTCATCGCCGCCGTCCGGGCCTCCGCCGCCGGCGAGAGCGCGCTCGCGCCCGCCGTCGCCACCCGCCTTCTCGACCGCATGGCGCATCCCCGTGTCGAACTCACGCCGCGGGAGACCGAGGTGCTCCAACTCGTCGCCGACGGATCGTCGAACGCGACCATCGCCCGGCGGCTCTACCTCACCGAGGCGACGGTGAAGTCGCACCTCGTGCGGATCTTCACCAAACTCGATGTCACCTCACGCACCCAGGCCGTCGCCGCCGCCCGCCGTTCCGGCGCCATCCGCTGACGAGGGGCTCCGGCACCGGGGCTTCGCGTGGACGGCACCGCGGCGCACGCAAGCCCGCGCCGCGCAGCGCGGGTCTCCGACGCGCCCGCTCAGCCTGCGGCGAGGATGCCGCGGGGGTCGAAGGTGACACGGATGTGGCGGATGAGGCCGTCGGCGCACTCGCACCAGTTGACGACGGGCGTGGGGTCGGCCTGGCCGACCCCGAGGTCGAACCACGTCATGACGTCGGTGTCGTCGGCGAGGCGGCGGCGCACGTTCAACTGCGTCGTCGCTCCGGCGAGGCCGGTGAGGCCTTCGAGGCAGGCGTCGCGTCCGGTGAGGTCGGCGAGGGGGCCGTCGAAGGTGACGTCGTCGGCGAGGTGCGGCGCGAGGTCGGTGAGGTCGCCGCGCTTCCAGCAGTCGAAGTAGAGACGTGCGAGCTGTTCCGGTGTCCTGTTCTCGGTCATGGCTCCACCGTGCGGCGGTCGCGCGACAGCGTTGTGTCGGTGTTTTCGTGGCGTTTTTCTAGGCTGGACGGATGAAGCGGAGCGAACGGCAGCACGCGCTCGTCGACCTGTTGCGGGCGAACGCCGAACACCCCGTGTCCGTCTCGCGACTGGCCGCCCGGTTCGAGGTGAGCACCCGCACGATCGAGCGTGACATCCGCGCTCTGCAGGAGGCGGGCGTGCCGATCTACGGGCGGGAGGGACGGGCCGGCGGTTACGCGATCGGCCGCGACTACTCCCTGCCGCCGCTGGGGCTCACCCTCGACGAGGCGATGGCGGTGCTCGGCGGGCTCACCGTGATGTCGGGCTCGCCGTTCGCGCCGCACGCCCGCACGGCCATGGACAAGGTCATCGCCGTGTTGCCCGCCGATCGCCGCGAGGCGAGTCGGGCGCTGGCGACGCGCGTCGCCTCCCTCGCTCCCGAGCAGCCGACGACCGACGAGGTCGCGGCCGTCGTGCGCGATGTCGTCGTCGAGCCGCGCGTGGTCGAGCTCGTCTACGTCTCCCCGGCCACGGGTGAGCGCACCGAGCGCGCCGTCGAACCCCTCGGTCTCATCGACGTGCGCGGCAACTGGATCCTCATCGGCTGGTGCCGCCTGCGCGGCGCCGTTCGCGGGTTCCGGACCGACGCGGTGGAGTCGATCCGCCGCACCGAGGAGGTCCCCCCGATCCGCGACTCCGATCCACTCGCCGACGATCTCTCGCGCTGGGAGTTCCTCACGTACGGCGGGTGATTCGCCGAGTCCGTTCTGCCGCCGACCTGAATGAGTGTGGTCAGCGCCGGGATTCGACGACGGTGGCGGCGTTGCCGCCCGAGCCGGCCGTCTGGGTGGGGCGTGAACTACGCCGTCGCTCGCTCTTCCCGACCGGGCGGGCCTCCGAGCAAGGGGTGGAATCCGGTGGCCGGGCCGCCTGACAGCGCCATCTCACGCATCCAGGCTGTCGCCGCCGTTCCGGAGCCAGCGACGGGGGCAGGAGGGGCCACCAACACCGGTAGCCATTTCGATTTTTTCGAAATGGTCGTACGATGCGCGCATGGGTGCTCTATCGAACGATCAGCGGACGGTGTTGCCCCCGAGCGACCTGGAGGCGTTCGGCGACCTTTCGGGCTTCCTCGATCAGGTCGCGGGCCCTGCGGCGATCGTCGGGCCGGACGGGCAAGCGGTCTCCCTGCCGAGCGAGGCGTTCCGTGTCCTCGTGGAGGTAGCGCACGCCATGAGGGCCGGTAAAGCCATCACGGTGGCACCGGTCGATCAACTCCTGACGACTCAGGAGGCCGCTGATTTCCTGGGCATCAGTCGCCCGACACTCGTGAGACTGCTCGAAAACGGCGAGATCCCCTTCGAACGACCTGGGGCGGGTCGTCACCGTCGCGTCCGGCTGGACGACGTGCTCACGTATCAGTCCGGTAAGCGGGCGCGACGCCGCACAGAACTCGACGGGCTGACGCGGGAGGCCGCCGACGCCGGACTCTATGAGGTCTCGGCGGCTGACTACGTTGCAGCGGCCAAGACCGCCCGGCGGCGCGCATAGGAGACGGAATGGCCCGGTTCTCCGTCTTCTTCGACGCTTGCGTACTTGTCCCGATCGCTCTGGCGGACACCCTTCTCCGCCTTGGTGAAGCCGATCTCTATCGGCCGCTGTGGAGCCGCCGCATCCTGGACGAGATGGTGTCGGCCGTGGAGAAGATCCACCCGGATCTCGCGGATGGCCGCGCCCGGCGACGGGCGGCCGTGATGGATGACGCATTCGACGACGCCGGCGTTGTCGGCTGGGAGCAGTGCCTCACGATTGTGGAACTTCCGGACCCGGGCGACCGACACGTTGTCGCGGCAGCAGTGGTGGGCCGGGCGGATCTGATCGTCACGGCCAACGTGAGGGACTTCCCACTCCACGCACTGGAGCCGTTCGGCTTGGAAGTACAACATCCCGATGTCTTCCTGCTGAATCAGCTCGACCTGGCCCCGAACAGGGTTATGCGCACCCTCGGACAGCAGGCTGCGGCAACCGGCCGCCCGACCTTGACGGTCGATTCCTTGTTGTCGCAGTTGGCTCGGTGTGGCGTACCAGAGTTTGCCGCGGTCGCGGCCCGGCAGAAGTGGCGCGTGGATGAGTAAGTCGAACTCTTCACCGGGATTCGACGATGGTGACGAGGTTGCCGTCGGAGTCGGCCACCTGGGTGAGGCGTGAGAGCACGCCGTCGATGACGTCTGCGAGGTCGATGTCGGCCTCGCGCAGGCGCTGGACGACGGCCCGCGACTCGTCACGATCGACGAACACCTCGTAGCGCAGCGTTCCCGTGTCCTGCGTCGCGACGATGTCCTGACACCGTCGCGCGAGGCGGGCGAACTCCGCGAACCGACCCTCGTGGAACGCGAAATGTGCGATGCCGAGCAGTCGAGTCACGACTCGGCTCCCTCCTGTGTCGCGTCCGTGTCGCGGATCAGGCCGGAGGCGGCAACGCGGCGCCGGTCTCGTCGTCCAGCGGGAACGACGTGTGTTCGTGGGCGAGCAGCCAGCGCTCACCCTCGCGTCGCCACGCCTGGGTGAGGCGAGTCGTGCAGGCGACCCGCTCGCCGTCCATGTCGGCCACGTAGTACACCAGCCCCTCGACGACGGCCAGGTCGCCGGCTGCCGTCACGCGCCGCGAGTCGAGACGGCACTCCCCCTGCCCGGAGAGGTTGCCGAGCCATTCACGCACTCTGGTGGCCCACGCGTTGCGCCCGTCGTACTCCCAGGCGCCGTTGGCGTCGAAGACGCGGATGTCGTCGGCGCACAACGCGAGAACGGCCTCGGCGTCGCAGTTGGCGATCGCCGTGCAATAACCGTCGACCGTGGTGTCGATGTCGATCGGGGCGTGCTCGCTGGTCGTCATCGGAGTCCTCCGAAGGTGTCGGTGCCAGATGTGAACACCGTACACATGACGCTGCGCGACGGGCAAGAGGACGGGCGCCGCCCGGATGCCTGCGACCCGCCGCCCTCAGAGGGTGGCGGTGTCGATGACGAACCGGTAGCGCACGTCGGAGCCGACGACGCGCTCGTAGGCCTCGTTGACCTGGTCGGCGGAGATGACCTCGACCTCGGCACCGATGCCGTGCTCACCGCAGAAGTCGAGCATCTCCTGGGTCTCGGCGATGGAGCCGATCATCGAGCCGGCGAGGGTCTTGCGGCCCGCGATGAGAGCGAACGGGGGCACCTCGAACGGCTTCTCCGGTGCGCCGACCTGCACGAGCGCTCCGTCGGTGGCGAGCAGCGAAAGGTACTGGGCCAGGTCGAGATTGGCCGAGACGGTGTTGATGATGAGGTCGAAGTGGCCGCGCAGGTCCTCGAAGGTCGCTTCGTCGGAGGTGGCGTAGTAGTGGTCGGCGCCGAGACGCTCGCCATCCTCCTTCTTCTTCAACGACTGCGACAGCACGCTGACCTCGGCGCCCATCGCGTGCGCGATCTTGACGGCCATGTGGCCGAGGCCTCCGAGACCGATGACGGCGACCTTCTTGCCGGGTCCGGCGTTCCAGTGCGCGAGCGGGGAGTACGTCGTGATGCCGGCGCAGAGTAGGGGCGCCGCCTCGTCGAGGCCGATGTTGTCGGGGACGTGGAGCACGTAGTTCTCGTCGACGACGATCTGCTCGCTGTAACCGCCGGCGGTGGGCTTGCCGTCGCGGCCGACGGCGTTGTACGTGCCTATGTTGCCCCGCAGGCAGTAGTTGTCGAGGCCGGCCTGGCAGTTCTCGCACTCGCGGCAGGAATCGACGAAGCACCCGACGCCGGCGTGGTCGCCGACCTCGAACTTCGTCACCTTGTCGCCGACCTCCTCGACGACGCCGGCGATCTCGTGCCCGACGACCATCGGATAGTTGATCTCGCCCCACTCGGCGCGGACGGTGTGGATGTCGGAGTGGCAGATCCCGGCGAACTTGATGGCGATCCGCACCTCGTGCTCGCCGACGTCCCGACGCTCGATCGTCGTCGGCTCGAGCGGCCGATCGGGCGCAACCGCGGCAATGGCCTTGACCTGCATGGCTTCTCTCCTGTGCTCGAGGTCCGGAACGACGTCACGCTACGCCCGCGCACTCCGCCGGAGCACGTCGAGAATCGCTCTCGACTCCGTCGAACACGGTGGGCGGCCGTCCGGCCGTCGCCCTCCGGGACGAGAGGCCGGGCGCCAGACTGACACCGTGTCAACTTCACCTCGCCCCTTGCCCAGTGTCATCGCTGCCGGGTGTCGCCACTCCGTCGCGCGTCGCAGTGATGGCACCGTGGTCGCAGTCGGCCGCGGAAGCGCGGGCGAGTGCGACACCGAGAAATGGCGAGATGTCATCGCGGTCGCCGCCGGCAACGTGCACGCCTTCTCCAACACCGGCCGGTCGCACACGGTGGGACTCCGCGCGGGCGGCACCGTCGTCGCAACGGGATGGAACGGTCACGGGCAATGCGACGTCACGATGTGGACGCGCGTGAAGGCCGTCTCGGCCGGATGGCGCTTCACGCTCGGCGTCCTTGCCGATGGGTCCGTGGTTGCGACGGGGCGCGCCGCGGAGGGGCAGATCGCGGTGGGCGGCTGGCCGCAGATCGTGCAGGTCGCCTGCGGGGACTGGCACAGCGTGGGCCTCACCGCCGCCGGCACCGTGGTCGGCGCCGGAATCAACCGCGCGGGCCAACTCCGCGTTCAGACGTGGCGAGACGTGACCGCGGTCGCTGCCGGGTATCTGCACTCGCTCGGTCTCACCGCCACCGGGAGAGTTTTGGCTGCGGGACTCCCCGCTGACGTCGCGTGCCACGTACAGGGGTGGGAGGGGATCGCGCAGATCGCGGCCGGAAGTCATCACAGCGTGGACCTCACCCGGTCCGGGCACGTGCAGGCCGCCGGTGACAACGGCCACGGCCAGTGCGAGGTCGCCCACTGGCGCGACATCGTTGCCGTCGCCGCCGGTGCGCGACACACGCTCGGGCTACGCGCCGATGGAACCGTCCTCGCTGCGGGCAGCAATGAGTTCGGTCAATGCGACGTCGGCGACTGGGGCGATATCGGTTGACGGCAACGCGCTCGTGGATCTCAGTGCGTCACCGATAGGCGTCTGCGCGGTGCTCGACTGCGGCAATCGTGACGACATCGGTGATCCGGTAGATGACTCGATAGTCACCACGGCGGGCGCTGTACAGTCCTTCGAGTTCGAAGCGAAGCGCCTTCCCCACCCGCCGAGGATTCTCTGCGAGTGGCCCATAGACGAACTCGATGACGGCCGTCGCCACCTTCTCGGGGAGACGTCGTAAGGCCCGCTTCGCGGTCGGCGTCCACGCGATGTCGAACGGCGCGGTCATCGGGAACGCAGGAAGGCGAGCATGCCGTCCTTGCCGACCACCTGTGCCTGCCCAGCCGTCAGCTCGTCGAGACTGTCGCGAATCTGACCGACGAGTTCGGGGCGGCTCACGATCTCGAGCGTCTCCTCCAGTGAGGCCAGGTCGTCGGCGCTGATGACGACGGCTGCAGGCTTGCCATGGCGGGTGATGACGACCCGGTCGTGCTCTCGTTCGACCTGGTCGACGACCTCGGACAGGCGGTTCTTCACGTCACGCAGGGCCATGGTTGCATCAACTGACATGGCCACAAGTGTAGCTATGTCGAAGCTGCGGTCCAAGCCCTGTCACGTCGCAGACGACGTCCAACAGCCGGGGACATCGATGGCCGATGGTTCGTCGGCGCAGAAGCCGCACCAGACGCGGCGAGTTTCGCGTCATCTACCGCATCGATGACAACCGCATCGTCGTCGACGTCATCCGCATTCAGCACCGTCGCGACGTCTACCGGGCGTGATCGCGGTTCGCCATTCCTCGCACCGCCCCGGTGGCCGGGTCGCGGTCGGTGAGGCAGTAGACCTGGCCGCCCGGGGCGAGCAGGACCGTCCACCAGTCGAACTCGACGAGCAGTTCTGCTCCGGCGGCGAGGTGCCGGGCGGTCTGTTCGGGGCGGTCGGCGACCGCGAAGTCGGGGTGTGCTCGCACGGGCCCGTCATCGGCGGCGAGGCGCTGCAGGAGGATGCGCGGCGCGTCATCCGGGCCGACGAGGCGCGCGAACTCCGGACGATCGCCGGCCTCGACCTCCCGTCCCACGACCGCCGACCAGAACGCGACCTCCGCCTCCCACGACTGCTCGGGGATGTCGATGCACACCTGGTCGAGCACGGACTCGGCGTTGCGCTCCAGGTGCGACCGGTCACCGGCGGTCGCGAGACAGAACGTCAGGCCACCCGGCGAGCGCATCACCTCGACGTCCTCCGACGGCCCGACCCGAACCGCGCCGAGAGCCAGCACGGGATCCAACGCGGCGGCCGGATCCTCGCAGTCGAGATCGAGATGGACGCCGCCGTCCTCCCGGCCGACCCCCTGGAGCCACACCCAGTCGTCGCCGGACTCGGGCAGCAACTCCACGAACTGCCCCCGGTCGCCGTCGGGCCCTTCCGCCCGCCAGCCCGTCACCGTCGACCAGAAGTCGGTCGCGGCAGGCAGATTCGTGCGCGGGACGTCGATGAACATGTGGAACCACGATGCCGTCGGCATAGGGCCAGTCTCCCCCGCGGCTCCAGTCTCCGCGCGTCCGGAGCGAGGTCGCGGACGCATCCACCCACCCTCGCAGCACCCCTCACGCGAAGAGCCGCTGCCCCACGAACTCCCCCGGCCGCACGCCCGGCGGTGCCGCGAACAGGCCCGACCCGCGGTGCTGGAGGTACTCCATCATGAGGTCCTGGCGGGACATGCGGGTCTGCATGGGGATGAACTGCCGCACGGGGTCGCGCACGAACGCGATGAAGAACAGACCGGCGTCGAGGCGCCCGAGGTCGTCGTTGCCGTCGATGAAGTTGTAGCCGCGGCGCAGCATCCGCACGCCGTCGTTCTTCGACGGATGAGCTAGGGCGACATGGGAGTTCACGTCGATCAGCGGCCTGCCGCCGCGTCCGGGGAGCGCGAAGTCGGGCTCGGTGAACTCGGTGCCACCCGACAGGGGCGCACCCTCACCGCGATCACGGCCGACGATGCGCTCCTGCTCGCGCATCGAGGAGCGGTCCCACGTCTCCATGTTCATGTTGATGCGGCGCGCGACCAGGTAGGAGCCGCCCGCGAGCCAGTCACCCTTGGGGTCGTCGCCCGCGCCGACCCAGAGGTGCTGCTGGAGCGCGTCGGCCTCCTCCGCCTTGAGGTTGGCCGTGCCGTCCTTGAACCCGAAGAGGTTGCGCGGCGTCGCCTGCGACGTCGAGGTCGACGACGTGCGCCCGTACCCGAGCTGACTCCACCGCAGCGCGGCCGTTCCGAACGCGATGCGCGAGAGGTTGCGCACCGCGTGCACGGCGACCTGTGGATCGTCGGCACACGCCTGCACGCACAGGTCACCGTCGCTGCGGTGGGGGTCGAGGTTGTCGGCCGGGAAGTGCGGCAGCCGCTTGAGGGCCGCGGGCTGCCGGTCGGCGAGCCCGAACCGGTCGGCACCCTTCGCGTCGCGGAACAGCGACGGCCCGAACCCGAACGTGATCGTCAGCCGCGATGCCGGCAACCCCTGAGCCTCGCCGGTGTCGTTGGGTGGCGAGTCGTACGAAGTGGGATCGCCGCCCACCGGCCGCCCGGCCGTCATCTCCACGGCGGCCGCCGTCCACGCCGTGAGCAGCGCGACGAGATCGTCGCGTGACGTGCTCGTCATGTCGAACGCCGCGAAGTGGAGACGGTCCTGAGCCGGCGTGATGATGCCCGCCTGGTGCTCGCCGTGGAAGTCGTGCACGTCGCTCGGCGCACCGGACGCACCGTCGGCGGCATCCGCGCCACCGGTGTCGTGCGGCGCCGTTGCGACGAATGCCGCCGCCCCGGCAGCGAGCCCGGCTCCGGCCAGACCCGCTAGCAGGTTGCGGCGGCTCACACCGTCGCTGTGTCCTCGACGTCCGTCACTCATTCGACCGACCTCAGATGACGGCGGCGGTGAGCTTGCTCAGCGGCTCACTCAGCGCGTTGACCGCGTCGGAGAGTTCCTTGACCTCGGCCTTGGAGAGCGTGTCGTAGGTGACGAACCCGTCGCCCGACTTGTGCTTGTCGAGCAGCTTCTGCAGCGAGCTCATGCGCAACTGGATCTGGGAGTCGAGGGCGGGATCCTTCTTCTTGAGGATCGGCCGCAGCCCCTCCCACGCGACCCGGGCCCCGTCGACGTTGGCCTGGAAGTCCCACAGGTCGGTGTGGCTCCAGATCTCCTCCTCGCCGGTGACCTTGCCGGTGGCGACCTCGTCGAGCAGCGACTTGGCGCCGTTGCCGATCTGGTCGACGGTGAAGGTCATGTCACGAGTGCGGGTGTAGAGCTCGTCGGTGTCCTTCATGAGCTGGTCGGCCATCGCCGCGCGCTGGGCGTCGCTCAGCTTGGTGTAGCCGGACTTCGGCGGCCACAGGTCCTTCTCGATGACGTGCCAGCCGGTCCACTTCTGCCCCGGCTCGAGGTCGGCCTCGCGCAGGTCCATCTTGGGGTCGAGGTCGCCGAAGCTCTCGGCCACGGGCTCGATGCGCTCCCAGTGCACGCGGGCGGGCGCGTAGAGGGCGCGGGCCTCGTCGTCCTTACCGGCCTTGTAGAGCTCGACGAACTTCGCGGTCTGCTCCTTGAGCTGTTCGGTCTGATCCTTGACGTACGAGGCGTACTGCGCGTTCGCCTGGTCGACGAGCTGCTTGTCGGCGCCCTGGGCGCTCATGTCCTGCCCAGAGTCGGTCACCGTGAACGGGGCGCGGATGCCCTGGCCGACCATGCCCGGCTTGCAGGCGGTGAAGTACTTGCCCGGCACCGCACGCACCACGAGGTCGCGCGACAGACCCGGGCCGATGTTCTCGACCTCGCCGACGATGCGCAGACCGTCCTCGGCGAGCAGGTAGAACTCGTTGACCTTGCTGCCGTTGTTCGTCACGGAGAACACGAGGTTGCCCGAGGGCGCCTCCTGCGCCGAGACGGCACATTCGGTGTCCGACGCGGCGACCGTGAGCGGCCCCCCGCCCGATGTCCCCCCGCTGCCTGCGGACGCACCCGGGTTGTTGTCGGTGCACCCGGCGAGGCCGGCGACGGCGAGCGCGAGAACGCCCGCGGTGGAGGTGAGGCGACGGATCATCGAGCGGTTCCTTCTGCGTGGGCGGTGGCGTGGTCCCCGGTGGTGCCGGTGGACGTGCCTGTCCGGGCGGTGACGGGACGGCCGGCCGGTGCGGCCGGCCGACGGATCTGGCGGATGAACAGGGTGAACACGACGACGACGTACGTCACCCAGACCGCGACCTCGAGCACCGTCATCGCCGGCGAGAGGTTGAAGAACCCCTTGACGATCGCGGCGAACGCCGAGTTGGGGTCGACGACGTGACTGACGTCGAACGCGAGGCGGTCGAGGCCGGGCAGGAAGCGGGCCTCCTGCAGGTCGTGGACGCCGTAGGCGAGGACTCCGGCGGCGATGAAGATGAGCAGGCCGCCGGTCCACGTGAAGAAGGTGCCGAGGTTGAGCCGGAGCACGCCGCGGTTGATCGCCCACGCGATGGCGACGGCCGTGAGGATGCCGAGCAGCGCCCCGAGCAGCGGCGCCGTCGTGCTCGCATTGTCGCGCGCGGCGGCCTTGGTCGCGGCCCACAGGAACAAGGCGGTCTCGAGGCCCTCGCGCCCGACGGCGAGCATCGCCATGACGACGATCGCGCCACGCCCCGCGGCGATCGCCTGGTCGACGCGTCCGCGCAGGTCGGCGGACAAGGTGCGGGCCGAGGCCGCCATCCAGAAGATCATCCAGGTGACGAACCCGACGGCGACGATCGAGAGCCCGCCGCCGATGGCCTCCTGCGCCTCGAACGTCAACCCCTTCGGGCCGAACGTGAGCAGCGCGCCGAACCCGAGGGAGACGAGGACCGCGGCCGCGACACCCGCCCAGATGGCGGGGATGTGACGCTGCCGGCCGGTCTTGACGAGGTAGGCGAGCAGGATGACGACGACGAGCGACGCCTCCAGGCCCTCGCGTAAGCCGATGAGGTAGTTCGCGAACACGGGACTCGTTCCGTTCGTCGGGGCATCCAGGAGGAGGGCGGCCTCACTGAGGCTCGCCTCACCTTAGTTCACGCGTGCGCCCGATGTATAAGTCTCGCAAAGATCGGTTCAAAACGTGAACGCTCGGCCCCGGCTGCTCCCGGACAACCGTTCAGAGAACGTCGAGACAGGGCCGGTAGGCTGACCGATCGACCGCCGCCGGCACATTCTCTCGTGCGTTCGTGCGGTCTCGCCCAGCACGTCCGATGCCCGAGGAGGAGCCGATGCCCGCACGTCGGCTGACCCTCGGCCACGTCGGGGAGCTCATGCGGTTCGCGCTCGTCGGCGGCTCGGGAGTCCTCGTCAACGTCGGAGTGGTCGTCCTCCTCAACAAGCTGCTGCCGCACGACCCCGAGTCGGTGTTCCTGCCCCTGCGGCCGACCGACTTCAACATCCGCTGGGTGCACGTGCTCAATGCGGCCGGGTTCGTCGTGGCCAACGCGTGGAACTTCGAGCTCAACCGCCTCTGGACCTTTCGCGCCGGCGAGCGCACGGCACGCACCCGGTTTCCACGCTTCTTCGCCGTCGGCCTACTCGGCCTGGCGCTTCAGCTGATCCTCGTCACCCTGCTCATCCACCCCTACTCCCCCATCGAGCTGCCGACGAGCATCCTCGACGGCTCGACCGGGTTCCGCACCCGCACCTACTGGGCCACGCTCATCTCGGTCGTGGCGGTGACGCCGCTGTCATTCCTCTTCAACCGGCTCTGGACGTTCGGTACCTCCCGCGCGCGATCGGTGCGTGCGGTCGAGACGCGCCCGGCCTGAGAGGCCGGCCCCAGAGCCCGCCGATGGGCGCCGCCACCGACGCGCGACGCCCGTGATCGCGTCAGGCGATTCACGGGCGTCGTCGTGGTCTCCGGCCGAGCGTCAGGTCACTCCTGCTCGCTCGCGGTGAGGGACTGATCGGGAAGGCTCTCGTTGCGGTCGGATTCGACCGACGTGTCCTTGGCCGTCTCGACGTACTCCTGAGGGTCGCGGTCCACGGGCGTCACGCCGTCGGAGGCCGTGAGGGCCATCTCGCGCAGGAACTTGATCGCGAGTTCGTGACGCAGCTCGAGGGTGGCCTGCTGGCGGAAGTCGGCGAGATCCTGCCGCTCCTCCTCGCCCATGTGGTTGCTGTTCGCGACGTTCGCGTCGACGACGGCCTTCCACCATTCCTCGGAGCCGACCTTCTCGTCGGCCGCGCGACGAATCGCGTCGCGGATGTCGTTGTGATCGCCGATCGCGTCGTCGACCTCGTCGTTGGTGCCGCCGGCGTCGGCGGCGCCCGTGCCGAGCGCAAGGAGCTGCGGGTAGAAGTGCTTCTCCTCGGCCGCCGCGTGCGTCTCGAGGAGGATCGCGAGGCGCTGCCAGACGGCACCCAGGCCCTTGACGTCGTCCCGCGGCCACTGCTCGAGGTATCCGAACTGCGTGCGCTGCTCGTCGTGCTGGCGCTGGATGATCGTGCAGATGTCCATAGATGTCTCCTCCACGTCTCCGGGGTCAAGGAATCACCTTCATTCCACCGCCGTTCGGGCACTCCTGCCACTCGAGCGACACCCAGACCGCACGTCAGGACGGCCACGCACGTCTCATCCGCCGATGGGTTGCGGCGAACTACGATCCACCTCATGAGTCCCCGCCTGCGCGGCAACGCACTGCTCCTGCTCACCGCCGCGATCTGGGGCCTTGCGTTCGTGGCCCAGCGTGTGGGTGCCGATCACATGGGTGCGTTCGCGTTCAACGCCGCGCGCTTCACGCTCGGGGCGCTGTCGTTGCTGCCGGTCATCGCCCTGTTCGACCGTCTGCGGGCGCGCCGGGTGCGAGCAGGCACCGCCGAGCCGGAGTCCGGCTGGGCCCGCACCCGTTCCGCGCTCGCGCCCGGTGTCAGCGCGGGCACGATCCTGTTCATCGCCTCGTCGTTGCAGCAGTACGCGCTGCACTGGACGACGGCGGGCAAGGCCGGGTTCATCACGGGCCTGTACATCGTGCTGGTCCCGATCCTCGGGTTGTTCCTGCGTCATCGAACCACCGTGCTCACGTGGCTCGGCGCGGCCCTCGCCGTCGGAGGTCTGTACGTGCTCTCGGTGCGTAGCGGCTTCACCCTCGCCCCCGGCGACGGGTTCGTGCTGGTGAGCGCGCTGTTCTGGGCGACGCACATCCTCGTCGTCGACCGGTTCACGAGCCTGGACGCTCTTCGGTTCTCGGCGATCCAGTTCACGACGACGGCCCTGCTCAGCTTCGTCGGCGCCGGCCTGTTCGAGGAGAACGCCTTCGCCGGGCTCGACGACGCGCTCGCGCCGGTGTTCTACGGCGGCGTGCTCTCGGTGGGCGTCGCCTACACCCTGCAGGTGTTCGGACAACGCGACGCCCGCCCGGCCGCCGCGGCGATCATCCTCTCCCTCGAGGCCGTCTTCGCCGCGATCGGCGGAATCCTCCTCCTCGGCGAACCCCTCACCTGGCGCGAGGCCACCGGCTTCACCCTCATGCTCGCCGGGATCCTCGTGAGCCAATGGCCGACGAAGGACCAGGCCGAGGCCGCCCACGGCGGCCCGGCGGGTGCGGTGCCGGAGGCCGCGGCGGAGGACCTGGGGTGACCGACGAGGCGTGAGGCTCCGGCGCGGCCGATGCATCGCCTGGTCCCCGGAGGCCTTGCCTTGGTGATGTTAGTGAGTAACAATTCCCATGTGAGAGCATCGTCGACGCGCCAGTCCCTGCAGAAAGTGGCTCTGCGGCTGTTCCTCGAGCGGGGCTACGACACGGTGTCGGTGGCGACGGTCGCGAAGGCCGCCGGCGTCTCGCACATGACGTTCTTCCGCCACTTTCCGACGAAGGAGTCGGTGATCGTCGGGGATCTGTTCGACCCGGCGTTGGCGGCCGCCGTCGCGGCTCAGCCGCGATCGTGGACGCCCCTGCGGCGCACCGTTCACGGGATTCTGGCCGCCATGACCTCGCCGGAGGCCGAGGAGGAGTTGGCGTCGGCCGAGTTCGCCGACCGGATTCGCCTCGTCGCGGAAACACCCTCACTGCGTGGCGCCGTCTGGGCCTCCTCCGCCGCCACCGAGGACGCACTCTTTCGCGCCTTGGCGGAATCCGGTTCCGGCGTGCCCGCAGCCCGAGCCGCGGCCGGCGCCGTCATGGGAGCGGCCACCGCGATCCTGCTCGACTGGGCGGCCACGCCCGGAAAGGGCGGACCGAGCGAGGCTCTGACGGAGGGCCTCGGAAGCCTGATCGAGGCATCCTCATGAGCGTCGGCCTCGAGATCGAGGATGTCCACGTGGAACTGGGGGGCCGGCCCGTCCTTCGTGGGTTCGGTCTGCGGGTGGTTCCTGGCGAGGCGCGGGCGCTCGTCGGGCTCAACGGTGCCGGCAAGACGACCGCGTTGTGGGTGGCTCTGGGCATGCTTCGGCCCGATGCGGGCCACGTGCGACTGCTCGGGCAGGACATCGAGACGGGGCCGCGCAGCGCATGGCGAACGGTCGGACACCTGGTCGAAGCCCCGTCGATCTATCCGGAGCTGACCGCGCGGGAGAACATCGCCGACATGGCCCGCCTCCACGGTGCGGAACCGCGCCGGGCAGCACGTCGAGCGGAGGAACTGGCGGAAGCGCTCGGCATGGCCGACCGGCTTGGTACCCGGGTCCAGCGACTCTCGCTCGGCACTCGACAGAAGGTCGGGCTGATCGGCGCGCTGTCGCACGAACCGACGGTGGTGGTTCTGGACGAGCCGACCAACGGCCTCGACCCGCTCGCCGTCGTCGCCTTCCGCGACGAGGTGCATCGCCTCGCCGAGCAGGGGTGTTCGATTCTGCTGACCAGTCACCACTTCGACGAACTCTCTCGCGTCGCCGACCGCGTCGATGTCCTGCACCGAGGCCGTGTCATCGACACCATCACTCCGAACGGGACCGACCTGGAGAGAGTCTTCTTCGACACGATCGTCGCGTCCGAGCAGGCGGGGCGTGAGTGCGCATGATCATCGCCCTGGATCCCGTCGTGCGCATCGAGTGCCGGAAGGCTTGGCGGGCACCCGTGAGCCGCATCGGTGCCGTGGCCGCACTCGCCCTGGTCTCCCTGACATCGATCGGGGGGTACGCCGCCGCCCTCCACAGTCCCGGCTCCGATTTCGGCCGCAAGGCTGCCGCCATGATCTCGGCCGATGGCTGGGACGGGTACGTCGGGCTCGCGGCGCTCAGTCTGGGGGTCACGGTGCTGCTCAGCGCCGGGATCGTCATCTCCTGGACGGTCGGCCGCGAATTCACCGACGGCACCGTGGGGGGCCTGTTCGCCATCCCGACTCGCCTGGGTACCGTCGCGTGCGCCAAGCTCACCGCCTGCCTCTGCTGGGGCGCAGCCCTCGTCCTCGTCCAGGGCACCGTGTCGGTGCTCGGAGGGATCGCGCTCGGGCTACCTCCTGGCGGCGCGTTCGGATGCTGGCTCACGCTGCTGGCCGCAGGGATCAGCATCGTCTTCAGTGCGCTCCCCGCCGCGTGGGTCGCGACCCGGTGGCGCGGTTATCTTGCGGGAATCGGCGCGACCCTCGCCATCGTCGTCGCCACCAACATCGCAGCCGGGTTCGGCGTCGGCGAGTACATCCCGTGGGCGATCCCCTTCTTGTGGGCGACCCCGGGCCTCGGTCTCCCGACCGGCGCCTTGTCGGCCCCCGTCGTCATCGGACTCGCCGGGGTGTGGGCCACGTATCGCTGCTGGTCGCACCTGCAGCTCGGCCGCCGCTGATCGCGACTCTGGGTACCGTGGGCGTGTGAGAACGGCTCGGGTGGTGCTGGTCGGCGCCGCGTGTGCGCTGGTGGTGGGTGTGTGCCTGTACTGGGTCGTGTGGTGGATCACGCAGCAACTCGGCCTGTCGGAGCGGCAGTCGGAGGGCTGGGCGTGGATCGCGGTGGTGGCGGCGATGCTCTTGAGCGGCCTCGCCGGCAACTGGTGGTTGCCACGATCCAGGCGGGGCATCGACGCTCTCATGTCCGACCCCGACGACGGCCCCGGACAGAGACGGCGCCGCTGACTCATCCCGACCCCGGGTTGTGCCGGCCCGGCGTGACTGCGCGGCGTCCGGCTGCGCGCCGCGCGAGCGTTCCGCTGCGACCCGCTGAGCGAAGGGACTGCGACAGTCGTGCCGCGTCGTCACGCGGTCGCGACGTGAGCGGCGAGCATCGATTCCGTCGTCGTCGGGTGACCGTAGAGCCAGCCCTGCACCATGGGACAGCCGAGCTCGCGCAGCACGGTCGCCTGCTCGGAGGTCTCGACGCCCTCGGCGATGATGCGGGTGATGCCGAGGCTGTGCAGCAGGTCGAGCACGGCCGTCAGTTGCCGCTTGCCGTCGACGTTGTCGAGCCGCGTGACGAGGGAGCGGTCGAGCTTGACGCAGTCGGTCGGCAGCCGCAGGAGCGTGCCGAGCGAGGCGTACCCGGTACCGAAGTCGTCGATGGCGATGCCGACGCCGAACTCCCGGATCTCGGTGAGTGCCTCGAGAACGACGAGACCGCGATCGACGAGGAGCGTCTCGGTGACCTCGAGCCAGAGCGCCCCATTCGGCAGTCCGGCGGAGTCGCGGGCATCGCGCACGACGTCGGCGAAGTCGGGCGCGAGGAGCTGCGCGGGTGAGACGTTGACGCTCATCCGCAACTCGTCCTCGGGGGACACGGCACGCAGACGCGCCAGCTCGTGGCAGGCACGGCGCAGGACGAGCTCGCCGATCTCTCCGATCAGGCCCAGGTGTTCGGCGACCGGGATGAACACGTCGGGCGGCACGTCACCGAGTTCGTCGTCGTGCCAACGGGCGAGCGCCTCCCAGCCGACGAGGCTCGAATACCCCTCGCCGCCCATGATCGGTTGGAGCCGGATCGAGAACGCGTCGTCACGGATGGCGTCGCCGAGGCGATCGCCGACCACGGCCCGCGTGCGAGTGCGTTCCGCGAGCTCGTCGTCGAAGAGGACGTAGCCTCCACGACCGCGGGCCTTCGTCTCGTACATCGCCGAGTCGGCCATCCGCACGAGCTCTTCCACGTTCGACCCGTCCCCCGGGCCGGCGACCGCCACCCCGATCGACGGGGT
Source organism: Mobilicoccus massiliensis (assembly GCF_000826525.2). Taxonomy (GTDB): domain Bacteria; phylum Actinomycetota; class Actinomycetes; order Actinomycetales; family Dermatophilaceae; genus Mobilicoccus; species Mobilicoccus massiliensis. Next base: position 162,623 of record NZ_LN651326.1, read on the forward strand.
CACGTTGTGGGTGCGGTCCGGCAGGATCGGAAGCGGCTCGTCGAAGAGATGCCGGATGCGTTCGGCGAGGCCGATCGCCTCCTGCGTGCCACTCACGCTCGCGACGATGACGAACTCGTCGCCGCCGTGCCGCGCGAGCAGGTCGTCGGGCCCGAGGCACGACGGCAGCCGATCCGCGATGTGACGCAGCAGGTTGTCGCCCGCGTGGTGACCCCACGTGTCGTTGATGCTCTTGAAGTCGTCGCAGTCGACGAAGAGCACCGCGGTCGACCTGCCCGTTGCCGCGCCCCGTGCGACGACCCCGGCCTGCGTCTCGGCGAGAGCCGCCCGGTTGAGCAGACCTGTCAGGGGGTCGTGCGTCGCGCGGTGGATGTTGTCCTCCTCGACGATCTGCAGGTCGCCCATCGTCGTCCACAGTCGCAGGAAGAGCAGCAGGAGAATGGCGGAGACGAGGACGGTGCGGACGAGCATGTCCATGAAGCCGTGCGACGGAACGGCAGTCGCCACGGCGGCCGGCGACACGGTGAAGAGGATGAACGCCGTGCGCCGCCCGTTGTAGCGGCGCTTCGCGGGATCGACCGACCGGCGTGAGAGCTCCGGGAGGGAGGGGTGGGTCCCGGCGGCCGCCAGCCCGAAGAAGACGAAGAGGTACACCGTGAGCAGGATCGGCATGTCGCCCCGCGGGATCTCCCCCTGCGGGACGACCGCGTTGATGATGTCGAGAGGAAAGACGAAGGCCAACGTGGCGATGAGGTAGAGCAGAGCCCGTGGGAGGTGGCCGAGATGCATCCACACGTGGATCGACAGTGACAGCAGCATCACGTCGAAGATCGCGTACATCCCCCAGATGACGACGTAGGAGACCCCGGAGTCCCCCACCTGCGGCGCGAGGGCCAGGGTCCAGAGCACGAGAGCGGTGGCCGTGGTCGACGCCGACGCGTCGAGCATCGCCGTGCGATCGCGGCTCCCGCCGAGGTATTCGGCGAGGCCGAGCAGCCAGAGCGTGAAACACGCGTAACCGGCGAAGTAGAAGACGTCGCTGAACTTGAGGGCGTCCGAACCGGGCGTCTCGACGGTCTCGCTCGCCAGCGAGAGCAGGAAGAAGAACCCTCCGAGAATCACGGGCATCCACACCCGAACGGGCCGGGCCTTGCGCACGATCGGGCCGATCATGATCGCGAAACAGAAGACTCCGAAGGCGATGGACAGAGCGGTCGCGCCGTCGCCGTGCGGGTCGGCCAGGTACCAGGCTGCGACGCCGATCGTCGCGATCCAGGCCACGGCCATCGGGACCCAGCGCAGCCAGGGGACGCTCGCCGGGCTAGGCCACGTCAGGGTGGCCATCGTCGATCCTCCTCCTCGTTCTCCTCGCGCCGCCGCCGTTCACAGCTCGGGCAGGGCGGAGGCTTGCGAGAAGACGAGTTCGGCGTCCGCCGGCCGGCCGAGGACGAAACCCTGGGCCCACTCGAAGTCGAGCTCGCGCACGAGTCGCAGCTCCTCGGCCGTTTCGACCCCGGCGGCGACGATCGGCAGGCCGGCGTCCTGGATCGCTCGGGCGACGTCGGCGACCTCCTGTCGCGTGCCCTGCGTCAGGACACGCGGGTGCAGCTTGATGACGTCGACCGGCACTGCGGCCGCCACCGGCAGGAGTTCGAGGTCGCCGGCGGTGAAACCGTCGAGGCAGAACGTCATCTCGAGGTCCTGCAGGCTGCGCAGGCGCGCGAGCGCCTGCTCGTCGTCGGCCGCGAGCCGGCGGAACGTATCGGTCGTGATGTCGACGAGGAGCCGGTCGCCGGGTACGCGGTGCCGCCGGAGTCGCTGAGCCACGTCGGCGACGAACTCGGGGTGGGCGACGGTGTCGAACGCGAGATTCACCGAGAGGATGAGGTCTCGCTGGGCCTCGTCGCGACGCCAGACGGCCAGGTGCTCCAACGCGTCGTCGAGGGTGCGCAGGTCGATCTCGCGCATCCGGCCGCGGGCCTCGGCGTCGGCGAAGAACTCCGCAGGCAGCGCCGCATGGCCGTCGCCGTCGCGGCGCCGCGTCAGGGCCTCCAGGCCCTGCAGCCGCGTGGTGCGGAGGTTGTAGAACGGTTGGAAGAACGTGACCAGAGCGCCCTCGGGGACGTCGGACGAGTCGGTCGACGCCTCCGGGGCGTCGGAGTGCTCGTGGGTCATGGAGGTATCGGTCATCAGGCCACCTGCTTTCAGCTCACCCGGTAGTTCGACCGAATTCCGGTGTATGTGAGCGTGCGAGCAGCCCGGGTGTGCGGAGCCATGCCCTACCGCGGGCGGTTCGGGCGCGGATTCGGCGGGGCGCGCCGTCGTTCGCGCGACTGTGACGTGGGCGACTCGAGGGCTGCGCCGGTGCGGTGGAGGGCTCATCCCACGCCGGCGGGCCGCTCTTCGCGTCGGTCGCGTCCGCAGTGGCGACGGCCGAGAGAAGACGGACGATCAGGCGAGCGTCAGGAAGAGCTTCTCCATGGCGGCGAGGTTCTCGGCACGCTCGGACTCGTCGTCGGTGTCGATGATGCAGCGCTGCAGGCCGGTGCTGATGAGCGCGAACCCGGCTCTGTCGAGGGCGTTGGTGCAGGCCGACAGCTGGGTGACGATGTCCTTGCAGTCTCGTTCTTCCTCGATCATGCGGATCACCGCCGCAAGCTGCCCCTGGGCGCGGGCGAGGCGCTTGAGAACGGGGTCGAGGTTTTCGGCGGGGATGTTCATGGGCAACCTTCGGGGAATGGGGCGTGGTCGGGCGATGGGGCACCTCGTCGCGGCGGCGTCATCGTGTCGTCATCGTGGCAGCAGGCGGGACAGGAGGCCGCCTCGGCGAGCGGCGGCCTGCTGCTTCTCGGCGTCCGTGTGCCTCCCATTGCACCACCGGCCGGCCGGGACGCCGGCCTTGACCTGGGCGACGTGCTGGCCGCAGCCGGCCCACGTCGTGTTGCCGCAGACCTTGCAGGTGGCGGGTCGGCACATGTCAGTTCTCCTTCGTTCGGTGCGCCAGTCGGTCGACGACTGAGGCGGCCGTGGGGGCGTTGTCGGCCTGGTTCCAGGGCATCCTGCCGAGGACCTTGGCCATGGCACAGGTGTCGGAGACGCCCGCGTAGAACAGGCCGGCGCCGATGCCCGCGGAGAGCCACTTGGCCTTGGGAGCGACGGTGCTCGCGACGATGCCGGTCACGGCGAGGGCGCCGGCGACGGTGCGCACCTGCCGTTCCATGGCCCACGGTCCCCCGTCACCGCGCGCGACGTCGCGGCGCTCCTTCTCCCAGTCGGTCATGCCGCCGACCAGGACGTGGACCCGGCCGCCCATCGTCGGGGCGAGGAGCTTGGCGGCCGCGTGGGCCCGGCGGTCGGTGCGGCACACGAGCAGGACGTCACCGGGAACGGACGAACCGATGCGGTGCGCGTGGTGCTCGAGCAGGTCGAGTGGCGCGTTGACGGAGCCCTCGATGTGGGTGCCGGCGTACTCGGCGGGGGTGCGGACGTCGAGGACGGTGGGAGCGTCGGGCGCGTCGAGCCAGGCCTGCGCCTCGGCGGTGGTGATGTGTTCGGAACGGGTCATCGGGCGTCTCCGTGGGAGTTGGTCAGTTGGGGATGCGTCAGGTGACGGTGTGTCAGGTGAGGGTGAAGCCGGTGTCGGCCGCGTGGTCGAAGGCGTCGTCGATCGCGACGACGTGTCGCCCGGCCGCGGCGAGGAAGGATGCGGCGATCGAGGCCCGGTAGCCGCCGGCGCAGTGGGCCTGCCACTCACGGGCCGCTCCTTCCGTTCGGTCATGGCGATCGTATACCCCTGGGGGTACCCTGCCGAGTTCAGTTCAGGAGGGCAGGGATGTTCTGAGCGGCGATGCCGAGCGCGACGACGACGAGCAGGGCGATGAAGGCGAGGTTGAGAACTCGCTGATCCACGCGGCCCGACAGTCGTGCGCCGAGGAGCGTGCCGATGACGGCGAGGACGGCGAATGGACCGATGACGCCCCAGTCGAGCGGGAGGCCCTGGGCGGCGCGCGAGGCGAGCGAGATCGCCGAGTTGACGGCGATGACGAGCAGCGAGGTGGCGACGGCGCTCGTCATGGACAGGCCCATGACGAGCGTCAGGGCCGGCACGATGACGAATCCGCCTCCCACGCCGAAGAACCCGGTGAGCAGGCCGACCACGGTCGCGGCAGCGACCCGGGCCGGCCAGCCCCGACTCCTGCTCTGCGCTGGGGCGCTCGACATCCGCTTGCGGATCATCACTCCGGCGACGACGAGCATGAGTGCGGCGAACGCGACCATCAGCACGGGTCCCGGCACGGTCGCCGACAGCCGCGAGCCGACCAGGGCGCCCACCGCGCCGAGCACGCCGAAGGTGAGCCCGTCGCGGATGTGGACCCGGCCGGCGCGCAGGTGCGGCACCATGCCGACCAGCGCCGACAGGCCGACGATGACGAGGGAGCCGGCCGTCGCCGCCCGTGGGGACTGACCCACGAGCGTGGTGAGGATCGGGACGGTGAGGATCGCCCCGCTACCACCGAGCGTGCCGAGCAGGATGCCGACGGCGAGAGCCAGCGGCAGGATCCACATGTCCATCAGCAGGCCATCGGGTTCGCTGCGGCCCAGGCGCCGTATCCGCCGATGAGGTCGGAGACGTCGGTGAAGCCGGCGTGACGCAGGTAGCTCGCGGCGACGTTGGAGCGCCATCCGCCGGCGCAGTTGACGATGACGGGACGATGCTCGTCGAGTTCATCGAGCCGGCGGCTCAATTCGGGCAGGGGGATGTTGACGGCGCCGGGGATGACGCCGCCCGCGACCTCGCCGGGGCCGCGCACGTCGACGAGCTGAGCGCCTGCGGGAAGGGACTCGAGCTGGTCCGCGCGCAGGCGGCTGGACTGCTCGGCCCTCTGCGGGTGGGCGACGAGATGCTCATCGAGGTCGGGCAGGTAGCCGACCACGTGGTCGTAGCCGATGCGGGCGAGACGGGTGGCGGTCTCCTGCTCTAGCCCCTCGGGGGCCACGAGGACGATGCGCTGATCGGGGGCGAGGAGCATGCCGACGGTCTCGGCGGTGCGGCCGTCGACCGGCACGCTGACGGAGCCTCGCAGGTGGGCGGCGGTGTACTCGTCGGCCGGGCGGGTGTCGAGCACGATCGCGCCGTCCGTGATCGCGGCCGTGAGATCCGCCTCGTCGAGGGCGGGGACGGTGTCGTCGAGCAGCGTGGCCCGCTGCTGCTTGTTGAGGGTGGCGTTGAAGGTGAAGTAGGAGGGAGCGCTCGGCTGACCTTCGGTGACGACCGCGACGAAGTCTTCCTCGCTCATCGGCCGACAGGCGTAGTTCGTGCGGCGCTGTTCGCCGATCGTCGACTGCTTCTCGGTCGAGAGGTTCTTGCCGCACGCCGATCCGGCGCCGTGGCCGGGGAAGACGCGGACGGCGTCGGGGAGGGCCATGAGCTTGTGCTGGACCGAGTCGTACAGCTTGCGGCCGAGCTCGTCGGCGGTCGCGCCGACGGAGGCGAGCAGGTCGGGGCGACCCACGTCGCCGATGAAGAGGGCGTCTCCGGTGAGGACGCCGTAGGCGACCTCGTCGTCGGCGTGCTCACGGACGAGGACGCTGATCGACTCGGGCGTGTGGCCCGGGGTCGCCATGATCTCGAGCGTCACATCGCCGAGGCCGATCCGTTCACCGTCCTTCAGCGCACGGAACTCGAACTCGGGCGAGGCGGCCTCGCCGTACCCGATCCACGCGCCGGTCTTCTCCGCGAGCTCGAGGTGGCCTGAGACGAAGTCGGCGTGGAAGTGGGTGTTGATGACGCCGACGATCGTCATGCCGTGCTCGGCGACCTCATCGAGGTAGTCGGTGACATCGCGGCGCGGGTCGACGACGACGGCCTGCTTCGTCGTCTCGTCACCGATGACGTACGACGCCTGCGACAGGCAGTCGAGGTAGTGCTGGGTGAAGAGCATGCGTGCGTCCCTCCAGGGGATGGCCGCGTGCTGTGGTGGGTCGCGGCGTGACGACAACACCCAGTAGAGCATACCCCCGGGGGTATGTGCCACCGGGCGGCGGTGAGCCACCTTCGCGGGATCAGTGCGCCCTGCGGGGCGGCAAAAATCACGAGCGTTGCCACATCGGCCCCCGTACCGTCGACGCATGAACCTCGTCATCAGGCGGTTGGCGCCGGAGGAATGGCAGACCTACCGGCAGGTGCGGCTGACGGCCTTGCGTGATTCGCCGTCGGCGTTCTGCGCCACCCTCGGTCAGTCGGAGGCGTACCCCGAGCAGACCTGGCGCGACTGGTGCACGCAGCCGTCGTGGTTCGCGTTCGTCGACGACGAACCCGTCGGCATGGCGCGCACCTTCCGCGACGAGCACCGCGATCTACCGATCCTCGTCTCGATGTGGGTGTCCCCGGCGGTACGCGGCACGTCGGTCGCCACCGACCTCGTCCGCTGCGTCGTCGACCAGGCCCGCGCCGACGGGGATGACGGGGTGCTCCTCGACGTCATCGACACCAACGCGCGGGCCCGGGCGCTCTACGAACGAATGGGATTCACGGAGACCGGCGCCCGCGAACAGCTTCCCGACGGCCGGGTGGAGGTGAGGATGGAACTGATGTTCGCTTGAACCCAGGCAGGGACAACAACTTCGCACGCCTCCGTGCCGGAATTACGCGCCACCGTGAAGGTGGCGAACACCAGCGCCAGGTTCGGATCCCACTTCATGCGGGCCTCGCCGGAATTACGCGCCACCGTGAAGGTGGCGAACACGTCGCGTTCTGCGTTACGCCCCGCAGGAAGTCGTTGCCGGAATTACGCGCCACCGTGAAGGTGGCGAACACGGCCGACAGCCTCGTCGCGCACGCCCAACTCCTCAACGCCGGAATTACGCGCCACCGTGAAGGTGGCGAACACCGGCCGCGGCGTAGATCGTCGCCAGGCGCGGGTCATAGCCGGAATTACGCGCCACCGTGAAGGTGGCGAACACCCGACGAGCGCGCCGGTGGGCGCACAATCCCCTCACTCCGCCGGAATTACGCGCCACCGTGAAGGTGGCGAACACCTTGGGACGGCATGGGACAAGCTGCCTGCTGGTGGTGCCGGAATTACGCGCCACCGTGAAGGTGGCGAACACTTGTCGGGCTTGGCCTCAGAGGCGATGACCTTGGCCTGCCGGAATTACGCGCCACCGTGAAGGTGGCGAACACCTCGTGATGATCTGTCATCAATCCTCTCCTCTCGTGCCGGAATTACGCGCCACCGTGAAGGTGGCGAACACCCGCGGAAGGGTGGTCGGTGACCGTGGAACACCCCCAGGCCGGAATTACGCGCCACCGTGAAGGTGGCGAACACAGGTCCCGAGACTCGTCGGGCTCTACCTGCAGTGGAACACCCCCAGGCCGGAATTACGCGCCACCGTGAAGGTGGCGAACACCCCTCCGACTGCGGCGTGAGCCGCTGGAACATCGTCTTGCCGGAATTACGCGCCACCGTGAAGGTGGCGAACACGGAGATCCCGCACCGCGAGGCGCTTCACACCGGAGCGGCCGGAATTACGCGCCACCGTGAAGGTGGCGAACACGAGGGGCGACGGGTGCCGCCGGCCTATCGGCTCACCCGGCCGGAATTACGCGCCACCGTGAAGGTGGCGAACACCGAGCAGGGCCTGTCCATCCGCGAGATCAGTGCCCGGATCGGGCCGGAATTACGCGCCACCGTGAAGGTGGCGAACACCACGCCGCTACGCCCATGACCACACGCCCCGCGACTGACCGCCGGAATTACGCGCCACCGTGAAGGTGGCGAACACCCGTCGCCACCGCGACCCCGATGGGCGCGTCCCTGTCGCCGGAATTACGCGCCACCGTGAAGGTGGCGAACACGGGACACGGCCTCGAGCTGGTCCAGTGGGAGGCCCGCGAGCCGGAATTACGCGCCACCGTGAAGGTGGCGAACACCGACGTGCCAGCGTCGGAGCCCCGCAAGCCCGCGTTGTTGCCGGAATTACGCGCCACCGTGAAGGTGGCGAACACTCTGCGACGAGTGCCTGACGGATGCCCTGAGCCGGGGCCGGAATTACGCGCCACCGTGAAGGTGGCGAACACCGCCGACCTCCTGCGGGAGCCCGGGGCCCGGGTCGCTCTCGCCGGAATTACGCGCCACCGTGAAGGTGGCGAACACGTTCGGGGATTTCGCGCGCATTCGTGTGACGATGCGCCGCCGGAATTACGCGCCACCGTGAAGGTGGCGAACACCGCCTGGTAGTGGGTGGATGCCAGCACGGAGATGTCTTCGCCGGAATTACGCGCCACCGTGAAGGTGGCGAACACCGCGTCTGTACGCGGCGGCGACGATGACCCGCGCCGAGGCCGGAATTACGCGCCACCGTGAAGGTGGCGAACACATCAGATAGGTGACTTTCATCTGCGCCGCGTTGGCTTGGCCGGAATTACGCGCCACCGTGAAGGTGGCGAACACAGGTCCCGAGACTCGTCGGGCTCTACCTGCAGGGATGCGAGCTGACGCGAGAGGTCGCGCGCAAGCGTGCGTTGATGTCCACTGTTCACGTGTCAAGATGCGGCCCACGGGGCCCTGACCTGCGCGCGAACCCTCCTGCGGGTGACGGGCAGCGCGCGGCCCCTCGCAGCTACACGACGAAGGGCCCCGCTGAGGGGAGGCGACGCGACTTCCCGATCACCTCCATGCGCTGCGTCCCAGGCACCCCCAGGTCGATCACGACCACGGAGTCGTCGCTCAAGTCGAGGAGACCTAGAAGGTCTTGCCGCCACGAAATGAGTTCCGCTCCGCTGAGGTCGCAGAGGAAAACCGAGTACTGGAGACGTTCGCCATATGCCTCCATCACCTTCGCAACCCGCCGCAGACGTTTGTCCTCGGCGATGTCGTAAGCGATGAGGTGGCGTCGGCGTGCCATCAGCGCGTCACCACGGGCACGTAATCGTCGATCTCCCCCACCATCGCGGCCGCCAGAACCCGCGCCTGAACCTCGAAGACCCGTCGGTAGGAGAGCCTGTACTTGTAGACCGGGTGGGTGAGCTCAGACGTCACGCGGCGCTCATACGCAGCGGTCACCTTCTTTCGGCCTTTGGCCGTGAGCTGGACGCCGATCCCCCGCCGGATGAAGTCCGACTCCGTGACCTCGTTGTTGTTGAACACCGAGATCGTCACCGAGTCCGCCACGATCGGCCTGAACTCCTCCATGAGGTCGAGCGCCAGCGACGGCCGCCCGAATCGAGGTCGATGCAGCACCCCGAGGTAGGGATCCAGACCGACCGCCAGGCAGGCCACCACGAGATCCTTGACGAGCAAGGCGTAGCAGTAGCCGAGCACGCAATTGACGGGATCAGGCGGGGGCCGCTTCTCGCGTCCTTGTGCTTCGAACGCGGACCTGATTCGCGGATCGGCGAGCATGCGGGAGAACGCGTCGAAATAGAGCCGCGCCGCCGCTCCCTCGATCCCGAGCAGGTCCGGATAGCGCGGTATCTCGACCGCCCGACGCGCGAGGTCCATCATCGCTGCTGCAGTCGCCGCCTCCACACCCCCACGAGAGAGACGACGCAGCAGCGTCCGCTGGTTGCGGATCTTGGCGTGCACCATCCGAGCCGCGAAGCGTCCGCCTGTCGCGTGCGCGATCACCTGTCGCCGGCGAAGTTCGACGTTCTTGTGCGGCTGTCCGGCCGACCACCCGTTCAGCCACCCACCGGTGCTCAGATACAGAACCGGGGCACCCGCTCCCCACAACCGTGTCAGCGCCTGTGTCGAGACCTGAACATTCCCGAAGACACACAAGGACTGAACGTCGATCAAGCGCAGATCGGCCGACTTCTCGCCATCTTTCGTTACGACGATGCGGCCTCCCCGCGCCGAGACCATCGATCCAGGCTCGGTCACGTACACCGGGCGCGAGTCTGGATCTCGCGGCAAGATTCGCCGCGCTGCCGTCTCCTTCCGGGCGAGAAGCACGTTGATCTCGTCCGGCAGACACAGCCCGGCGAGCGAGCAGCGCGTGCACTTTGCGCTGTCGATCAAAGGCAAGGGCGGCCGAATGCGTGCCGCGACTTCACGGCCTTCCTGAACGACCGAACGAAGCTCGTTCTTCGCCTCGTCGGTCCACGGCACCTCCACGCGGCGGTGAGTTTCGGCGTAGCTGATCACGCCATGCGTCACGACGTACCCCGCCGCCTCCAACAGCGCACATTGGGCCAGCGATTGGATTCGATCCGCGGGCCACGGAACTCCGTCGCGATCCGGATGGCCCCGCTTGTAGTCCACCGGCGAACAAGTGCCGTCGGTGTGGTCGACGCGGTCGACGACACACGTCAGCCCCCAGTCCGCGTCCGACAGGGCCACCGACCGCACGGTCTCCGGTGAGACGCCCTCCGGTGGAGCCAAGGCGCCGTGACGCGCATCGACATCACGATGTACCCAGCGCCCGTGCTCGGTGTCGTCGCTCGCCTCCCACTGACGATCCACCCACTCGAGATAGAAGAGTCGAGGGCAGTAGACGAACTCGTTGAGCATCCGCGCGGGCACCAGCGTGGGCACGTCCGACATGACCTCACCCATGTCTCCCGATCGGCACGAAAAGGCCGAAACCGAAGTGGCTCATCGCCCCGAGGGAGACCGGGCCGGGGAGACCGGGCTCGACACGCAACCGCACCATCGCTTGATAAGCAGGGTCGGCCATGCCGCGCGAGGCTCGGGCCGAGCCGGGCAGCAGCCACCGATTGCGTCGATAGCGCGACGCCCACCGGTTCGGATAGCTCGAGTCGACAACCTCGACATCGACGAGAGAGTGGCCGTCGAGAAACGCCCGCCGATCCCATTCCCGACGAATGTCATCGGCCACGAACTCGGGCATCGACTGCCGACGATGCCGATGGCGCGTCGTCAGGTACGGCGTCGCGGACACCCATTCGGTCGCATCGCGCCCGACGATCTCCGGGAGCACGTCGGCAGCCGACCCCATCCCGACGAGGTGCAAGTCTGCCGGCACGTAGCCCTTCGGCTGGTAGCCGCGACTGCGAAACAGGCCGGTCTGGCCCTGGTATCCCCGAACAAGAGGCAACACCCACGATTCCGGGATGCCGCTCGGGATCCAGACGGCGAGATCCTGAACGACGCGATGCCGCGGCACCTCGACGGCGACCCCCCCGCCTGCGCCGGCACTCCACGAGAAGCACTGGGAGCCCGTGCCCTCGAGCCAGAGCCAGTGCGCCGACTCGTGCCGCCGGAACTGTGTGGGCCTCCCGACGTTGCCGCCGTCACGAGGCAGATGCCCGCTGAGCACCGCATCCACCACGCCTGCGTCCTCAGCGGCCTTGAGGCGGCCGGCACGCAACGCCTCCGCAGCCCAGAGCCCGAACTCGGCGCGAAACGGGATCGGTCCGTGCACCCGCCAGCGAAGCGCCTCGATGACCGACCCGCCCTGCGACGGAGTGGGCCCCGTCTCCGGGAGGCGCCGAACATCCGGAGACCGCACCGGGCTCGTGTACGCCACCCACCGGCTGCCTCGAGGACGCAGCATCTTGGCAGCCCGCATCTCGTCCGGCAGTCGCTCGAGCTCCTCCCGGGTCGTCTCCTCGGTGAGGCACAGCACGCGATGTGCTCCTGCGGGATCAGGGACGCACCAGCCCGCATCATCCAAGCGGTCGCCGCCTACGTCGGCGTCGACGGCAAGACGGGCGTCACACACCGACTCGGCTCGGCCCAGGTACGGCAACGCTCGGACGAGGCGATCGAGCGTCTCTCGCGTCCGATCGTCGATGTCCGCGTCCCAGTGGATGAGGACCTCGGCGCGAGGGTCGACGTATACGGAGGCATCGAGCGTCATCGTCGTCTCCCGCTTCTCACCGCGCAGGTCGGCGGTCTGGGGTAGGTAGTGACGCGTGTGCTCTGACGTGACCGGAGGCAGCCAGTACCTCGGCGGCTCCCGGAGAACGTCGAGGACGGCGTCGACAGCGTCCTCCGGCAGGTCGGACGTTCTCGTGTACCAGACGGCGAGCAGCGCGCGAGCGAGCCGCCAGGGCGACGGCGGCCACTCGACATCGCCGCTGTTCGGCGCGCTATCCCAGCTTGTGGCGTGATAGTGACCGTGCGGGAACCGCACGGCGATCGTGACCGGCATCTCAGGTCGTCTCCGCGCGAACCTTCTTCGACCGGGCACTCTTTCCCGAACCCCGACGCACCGTCGTCATCTGCCCCAGCCCGTCGCGGGCGCCGTCGATCGCCGTCCGAAGTCGCGCCGTCGCCTCGTCGAGGCTCGTCAGCTCGATGCCATCGGTCTCGATGCCCCCGTCGACGACCTCGAATTCGCAGGCCGTACGCAGCCGGAAGCCGCCGAGGCCGAAGAAGGACGCCAGTTCGAAACCGATGATCGCCTCGAGGAGCTCCGTCTCGGCGTCCGTCAGACCGTACGACCGCAGCTGGGCATGGTCGACGGTGACGTACGCCGTGATCTCGCGAGCGGTGTACTCGACGCGGTGGTGCGGCACCATGCCGTAGCCGGTGTCGGCGTGGCCACCCGCGGTGTCGACGCGGTCGGTCTTCACTCCACCCGACACGGCGGGGGCGACGTCGGTCGCGTCGATAAAGGCGGTGACGGCCCGGGCGATCTTCGGCTGTCGCGGCCAGCCGTCACTCTGCTTCTGGGCGAAGAAGACCCCGTGCACCAGCGAGAGCGGGTCCAACTCGTAGACCCCCCGCGCGAGCCGTCGGTGATCCAACGGTTTGGACGCCTCGAGGCCGAGACGTGCGGGCAGCCACTGAGCTCCGGTCTGGCCGGTCTCCTCGACGGTGCCGTCCATGATGTACGCCGAGGCGAGTCGATGGGGTTCGATGCGCGACGCGGTGACGAACTCGCCGTCGGCGTCGACCACCTGGACGTAGGGGATGCCGTCGAACGTGTCGACCTGCGTGTCCGTGGCCTCGTTCCAGGTCGTCTCCTCCATGCGATTCGCCATCGACTGCGGGGATTCCACGTGGAGGCACTCCTGCCAGTCCGACTCGCCGACGGGGCGCCGGAACAGCGCCGCGCCGAGATCCGGAAAGCCGGTGGGCTGGAAGCGGTCGCCCGAAGCGGGCTTGAGCCGGATCTTCAGGTGACTCCGTGGCGGGAGGGTCATGACGAGACTCCTTCGTGGTCGAGGGGGTGAATTGAGCCGTCCGGGTTTGGATCGGGGGCGCCCGTCGGCGCGAGGTCTCCGGCGGTCGAATGCACCACGCCGAGGTGGTGCAGACCTGCGATCGAGACGGGGCAGAGCAGGGCCGCGGCGAGGCGAGTGCCCAAGCGGAGGTCATGGTTCGGGACCATCGGCGTCGTCATCGTGACGCGCCGCTCCGATCCGAGGCGCGACGGCGTTCGGTCCTCGCGCTCGGTGGCAGCGGTCCGTCGAGGTGCGATGCGCGACCGGTTGAGCAGCGCGACCGCGTCGGTGACGACGTCGCGGACGCGGCCCGCCCGCAGTCGCTGGGCCCACCCCTCCGGCCACGACTGGCGTGAGCGGGGCGAGAGGTCGTCGGCAGAGAACCCGGGAAGGAGGATCTCGCCGGAGGCCACGGCGGCGAGCGGAGCCAACGCCAGATCGGGCACGTGACGGTCCTGGCGCGCCCGAGTCGGCACGCGCCAGCCGGTCCAGTCGAGCGCGAGGCAGGCATCGAAGGCGTGCGCGAGCCGCGTCTCGTCGAGGTCGCCACGGACCCATCGGGTCACGTCACTCGGGCGGCATCGATACCCGTGATCGGCGACGAGACGCACGCCTCGCCCGGCGCCCCTGGAGCGGCCCGAGTGGGCGTCGCGCCAGACGGCGACGTCGGCGAGCACCTCGGGCAGCGGACGGACGCCGTAGCCGCGGACCGTCGGTCGGTGCCACTCGCGATCCCGGCCATGCGGCGCCTCTCCGACGAGGAGTCTCCGCATGGGCGCCCGATCACCGTCCCCCTCGTCGATCCAGGCCGAGGCCAAGGTCGCCGCTACTCGGTGCTCGGGTCTCTCGTCCAGCCACGGCGCCAGATACGCCGCGGCATCCACAGCACGCGGCTGCCGCGCCACCCCCGTGATCTCGTCGACTTCTCTGTCGGACAAGGCCGCCGAGTGCTCGCGTGCGGTGAGGGCAGCGAGCCAGTCGACGAGGTGACCACGCGCGGACTGGGGGTCATCGGTGGACACGAACGCCATGTGCAATAGGTCGAGCTCGCGGCGTTGCTCCTCTGCGCGCCCCGACGCGCCCCGGAGGAAACCCCTCATCCGCGCTTCGACCGGGAGCGCGATGTCGATGCCGAGGCGCGGCGCGACGTGGACCTGCTCTCGCAGGGCGGCGACGAACGCGAGGCCGTTGCGCTGGACGATGGCGTAGCGGCAGAACGACTCGATCCGACTGTCGACCCCATGCGATCGGGCTGCGGCATACATCCCTGCAGAAGTCGTCGGCGTGCGTCCACCCCAGGAGGCGCGAGCCTGACCGAACAACTGTGTGAGCTCTCGATGCCGCAACGGGCGGCCCCACAGCGGCGCCCAGAACTCCCCGCGGCCCTCCTCCGCGCTGCTGCCGGCCGTCGGTCCGATCGCCGACGGCTGCACCGTGAACGGCACCGCGGCATAGGAGTACGCCCCCCGCCCTGCGGATCGCGCCAACGATGCGGCCAGGTATCCGCATGCCTCGACCATGAGGACGTAATGCCAGGGATTGACGAGCGCCTTGTCTCCAGCGCTGAGCGTCCAGGTGCTCGGTGAAGGGGTTGCCTGTGGGTCGAACTGGCCGGCGTTTCCGGGTTTCAGTGGCACCGGCCGGTCGGCCGTCAACGCGTCGGTCGCCCAGGCCAGCGAGGTCGCGGGCTTGGCCCCGAGTTCGGGGATGACGTCGAGGAGCCGCTGATGGAAGTTGGACGAGAACTCGAGCCTGCCGTCGTTGCCGCCCGTGCCGTAGACGCCAGGAAAGTGCAGACGCTCCTCCCCCACGACGACGACCGCATCCAGCCACGGCAACGCCGGCTCCGGCACTTCGTTACGGAGGTCGATGACGAGACGCCGCTTGTCTTTGACGTCGGTGGCGCCTTCGGGCAGATGACGGGCCGTGACGGCGCGAACTGCCTCGTACGCGTCCTCGAAGGCCGCCAGCCGAGGCGAGTCGGTGGCCACGATGCGTTCCAGCACCTGCCGCTGGTTCTTGTCCTTCGGTTTGAAACCGCTACCGCCGTTCCACGGACTGAAGGCGGGCGTGGGTCGGTACTCCTCGACGAGGAAGTCGCGTACGTCGTCGAGATCGGTCTCCATGTGCAGGGTTCGTCCCGACCACCAGGTACGAACCTCGGGATCGGCCTGTTCGGCCACGACGCGTGCCAGCCCCAGCCCGGCGAGGTACGTGAGCAGGGAGTCGGCCCGGAGCCCGGGGAACGAGTGGACGGGCATCAGGCGGTCCTCTCCGGGGTGGGGCGGGCGCTGCTCGCGCGCCAATCGCTGACCCGCGTCACGGTCTCGAGGTAGGCGAGCCGGAAGGGTCCGAACTCGTCGAGCAGGTCGGCGGCGAGGAGGCCCCACGAGTCACCGCCCCCGGCGAAGAGGGAGAGATCGGCTTCAAGGCCCGGCAGCGACAGTTCTCCGAGATCGAGGTCCGGAAGCCATTCGCCGTCGACGATTCCGAGCAGCATCGTGCCGTCTCGGCCGTCACTGACCGGGTCGCGCGGAGTCACGCGCAGCACGCCGTGGTGTGCCCCGACGAGGTAGTCGACCAGGGGGTGCCGGTGGTCGGGGACGCCGAGGCGGCTCAGGAGTGCTCGTCCCTCCCGCGAACGCAGGTAGAGCACCGACGCGAGTTCGTGCCTGAACACCGGACGTCGCCGCTCGAGCTTGTGTCGCTTCGTCGCCAGCTCCAGCACCGTCCCTGATTCCCTCACCGGGTCGGCACGGACGACGAGTCGCCGTACGCGGTGGGGTCGTTGCTGGGGTTCGTCGTTCGGCGCCCCGTCGGTGGTGCCCGCATTGGGGTCACGCTTCTTGGAATCCTGCTCGTCGCGCGGGGCCTTGGCGAGCAGCCCGTCGGGTGGTTCATGACCCTGCTCGTGCTGCCCATTCGCGTCCGTCCCGATGCGACGCAGCGCGCTCTGCCATCCGGGGAAGCCCTTGCCGAGGTCGTGCGTCTGGACGGCTGCGGCAACGGCAGCGACGACGTCGTCATCCAATTCGGGCCTCGGGAGGCCGAGCCTGCGCTGGATGTTCTCGGCCTGCACCCGGGCTTCGGCCAGGTGGTCATCGAGGCGTTGCCATCCCGCTGTGAACGAGGCGGGGTCGGACGAAGCCTCGTCGGCGCTGGTGTCGGTCGGTTGGTCCGACTCGGTCTTCTGCGAGTTCGTCTCGTCGTCACCGGACCCTGAGGCGACCGGCACGTCGGTGTGGATCGGTGTGACGCGCGCCCTGAACGCCGCGTCGAAGCCGAACGTGGTGTCGTAACCGCCTGAATCCCGGTCGACAAGAACGAGGTCCTGCGGACGCAACGACGTCCGCGACGTGGCCCCCACCCAACGCTCGGTGAAGGGGTCGTAGATCCACGCGCGCACCCCCGCTCGACCCAGCAGCTTTCGCAACGCGCCGATCGACACCGACACCCTCCACTGCGGATCCGGCCTGGCGAGAACGGTGTCGAGCATGAGGGTCGCGGGATCGATCCACGCCACCTGGATGTCGGTGTCACGATCAGCGCGGATGTAGCGACTCACGTCGAGATCGCCGCCGCTGAGGTCGGGCGAGGTGTCGAAGAGTTGGACGAAGTCAGGGGCGCGAAGGATCGACAACGGTTCTGGCGCCTCGGCCACGTCGGTGCCGAGCAGATCCTCGGACGTCACCGCCCGGCCTTCGAGCTGGGTCAACCGGTCGATGGACGCCATGACGTCGGCGGCTTCGTACGGTTGCGGCTTGCCACGGTCGAACCAGTAGAGACGTGCAGTCGTCTCCTCGCCTGCACCTGCGAGTCCTGCTCGATTGCAGCGGCCGGCTCGCTGGCACACCGACGACCACGGCGCGGCCTCGGTGATGAGGGTCGTGGCATCGAGATCGACACCCGCCTCCACGGCCTGCGTGGCGACGACGATCGTGCCGGGTGTGCCGTCGAGGAGCTCGCGCCCCTTATCGCCGGTCAGGGTGCGGAGCCGGTCATTGAGCTCCTGACGCTCACGGCCGCGGAACCGGGAGTGGACGAGAAGGAGGTCGGGGCGGTCCGCGCGCGTGGTGAGCTGCTTGGACAGCGCCTTGTGAACGGCGACGGCCTCGTCGACGCGGTTGACGACGACGAGGGTCAGCGTGCCGACGCGGTGTTGCTCGAGCGCATGTTGCGCGATTACTGCATCCGTCGTCACGTCGTCGAGGCGGGTGATCCGGCGTGTTCCGGCGAGCCGACGCGCAAGTGGGCCACGTCGGTCGTCGGCCGCCAGGCGGACGAGTGACGAGTCCGCCATCGGATAGGGGTTGTCGACGGTGGCGAGGTAGGTGGAGTCCACCGTGGCGGACATGCAGGTCAGGCCGGTCGGCTCCGCGGTTCCATAGCGGCGCTGAAACGCTGCGATCTGCCGCGTCGTGCTCGTGGCCTGGCCGGCGAGCTGGATCTCGTCGACGACGACGTGCGCACCGTTGGTGACGAGAGCGAAGTCGATCGGGTATGTCCGGCGGCTCGCGCCGTAACCGCGAAGGAGTTGACGGGACACGATCTGATCGACGGTGCCGACGACGACGGACGCCGAATCCATGGCGACTCTCCACCCGGAGACGTCCTCGGCCCCCAGCGACCCACCCATGAGTTGGAGGACGGGGAGTTCGTCGTGCAGCCCGAGACGGTCGCGCATCGCGATGACCTCGTCGGTCACCGACTCGACGAGAACCCGCATCGGCAGCGCGTAGACGAGACGCCGAGGGGTCGCCGCTCGGACGGCAGGGTCGGGGTGAAACAGCCTGCGATACATCCACCCGCCCACGGCCGCGAAGGTCTTACCTGCGCCGGTCGGCACTTCGAGCACGTCCGGCAGCCCGTCACGTGCGACGGCGGCCTGGTAGGCGTACGGCTCGCCGTCCTCACGGCCGGTCGCGAGACGGAAGAAATCGGTGAACTCCATCGGCCACCTCCTGGATGCCATCCCAGCACACAGCAGGGTCGAGATCGGCGGATCGCTTCAGAGAGAAGGTCGTTGGTCACTCGCCTCAACCCAGCCAGGGCCGACGGCGACACAGAGGCATCGCCACCGACGAGCCGGACCCTCTAGGACCGGCCCCCACGCTCACCCGCATCCGACGCTGGATACGACGTAAGCGGGGGCTCTGCCGCGCGGCAGGAGATCCTCGCAATGAAGGGGCGTCAGCAGCATTGGGCCCGGACAGGTCGATCCGGTCGAGGTGCGGATGGAGCTGATGTTCGCGTGAATCACGCTCGATACGCGAACAACTCCGCCCCGTCCTCGCCCCGCACGACGGCGGACCGGGTCGTCGTCTCGAGCTCGACCGTGATCGACCCGTCGCCGTGACGGGCGCGGGAGCGGTAGACGAGGCGTTCGTTGCTGACCTCGGCCGTCTCGGTGATCGCGTCGACGAGCCAGGGGTGACGGCGACGCACGCCGATGAGGCGTTGGTGGATCTCGTACATCCAGCCGCCGAGGGCGAGGTCGTTCGGGGAGTCCGGAAACACGGGGCGCACCTGGTCGTCGCCGCTCCACCCCTCGGTCTTCTCGCCGGCGAACGCGTGCTCGTCTCCGTAGTAGACCGAGGGGATGCCGGCGACGGTCAACAGGATCGTCACGGCGAGGACGGCGAGCCCTTCGTCGCCCACCTTGGTCGCGATGCGCGTCGTGTCGTGGTTGCCGACGAACGTCTGCGGCACGAAGTGCTCGACGAACTCGCCGTGCCGGGTGAGCGACCACGCGAGCTCGTGGAAGTTGGTGTCCAACAGGCTGCTCCAGATCGCCTTCCACAGCTCGTACTGCGTGAGGGAGTCGATGGTGCTGCGCCGCACGATGTCGACGTAGTCGCCGTGGATGACCTCGCCGAGGAACCACGCGCTCGGGAACTCCTCGCGCACCCGCGGCAGCACGCGGGCCCAGAACTCCGGCGGCACCGCGTACGCGGCGTCGAGGCGCCACCCGTCGATGCCCCGGCGAAGCCAGTGCAGCATGACGTCGACGACGAGCTGCTCGACCACCGGCGAAGAGTGATCGAGCGCGACGAGGCCGCCATGACCCTCGAACGTCGCGTACTCCGGCTCGACACCCGGCGCCCACTCCTGCGGCCACGTGAGATGGAACCAGTCGGCCTCGGGCGCACTCGGCCCCTGCTCGAGCACCCGCTGGAACGCCGGGTGTTCGCGACCCACGTGGTTGAACACACCGTCGAGGACGATCCGCAGGCCCTTCTCCTTGGCCGCGGCGATCAACGCGTCGAGGTCGGCGTCGTCGCCCAGCCGCGGATCGAGCCGGAGGTAGTCGGTCGTGTCGTACCCGTGGGAGGTCGACTCGAACACCGGCCCGAGCAGCAACCCCGAGCAGCCGAGGTCGACCGCGTACGGCAACCAGGAGGTCAGATGCGGCAGGCGGTGCGTCGTCTCACGCGAGGTCACGTCGCGGATCGGCGCCCCGCAGAACCCCAGCGGGTACACGTGCCACCAGATCGCGTGATCCACCCAATCGACCGAAGAACGTTGCATCGCCCCATCATCGCAACACCGCACCGCCCGCGCCCCACCGACCGTACGGCGCAGTAACGAGGACCGGGCACGAAGAGCACGAGCCTCGGCGTCTCCTGCCATCATCGATATATGGCGGCCCCGGACGTTCTCGACGAGCTCTACGGAGCCGACCTCGCCGAGTTCGTCGCCACCCGCACCCGGCTCGCCAAGGACGCACGCGAGGCGGGTGACCGTGACCTCGCCGCGCGGATCACCGCGCTGCGCAAGCCCACGGTCGCCGCATGGGCCGTCAATCGGCTCGTGCGCGAGCGCCCCGTCGAGATCGAACGGCTCCTCGACCTCGGACGACGAATGCGCCAGGCCCAGGCCTCCCTCGACGTGGCCACGATGCAGTCGTTGCGGCGCGAACGTGACTCGACCCTCGAATCCTTCACGCGGGCGGCCGGGTTCGTCGCCGACGCCGGCGGACACGGGTTGAGCGTCTCCGCGAGCGATGCCGTCCGCGCGACCTGCGTGGCGGCCCTCGCCGACGAGAAGGCGGCCGAGGCCGTCGCGAGCGGCGCTCTCGTGCGCACCCTCGACTACGCCGGGTTCGGTGAGGTCGACCTCGACGACGCCGTCGCCGAGGGTTTCATCGCCCCGGCCCGACGCGCGGCGCCGGCCCACGAGCAGCAGATCGACACCACCGATGAGTCGGCGACCGCCGTGGCCCCGGGTTCAGGGGACGCACCGCACCCACCCGAGGAGACCGCCCCGGACACGTCGACCGAGCGCAGAGCACGCGACGACTCCGCCGCTCGGCGCGCACTGCGACGACGTCTCGAGGAGCAGGTGACCCTCGCCGATCACGAACTCGCACGCGCGTCGCTCGTCGTCGCCGACCGCGAGCAGAAGGCCGAGAAAGCGGCCGCCCGGGTCGACGAACTCGCCCGCCTGCTCGACGCGGCCCGCGACGAGGCGGCCCGCAAGGAGGACGCGGCGCAGACCGCCCGCGACGATCGGGATGCGGCCTCCGAGGCCTACGAGCAGGTCAGACGCCGCCTCGGCGACCTGCCGACCGTGTAGCTCGCCCATCAACGCCTCGGCGCGAACCCGGCAAGCGCGGATCCCGATGTCGCACAGCCGAGCTCCCACGCCTCGCGGTCGCGGCACGGACCCACCTCGACGTCACCTCCCTGGCCCTGATCGTTCTCCTGCGGGGCGCCGGAACGTCACCCTGCCTTCCTAGCGTCCCCGGGAGTACCACGACTCGGACGCCGATCGCACGTTCGTGCCACTCCAACAACACCGGGTCGGGGGTACGGCCACCCTTCGACCAGCTGAGGACTCCTGCCATGACCGAACAGATCGACATCGACGACATCAGCAGCAATCCGAGCCCCAACCGCCACTTCGGCGAGGTGCTCGAGGCCAACATCTCCCGCCGCAGCGTCCTCGGCGGGACGATCGGCGTCGCGGCCGTCGGCTTCTTCGCCGGCGCCCCCATGGCGCAGGCGGCCACGGTGCCCGCCACGACGACGACCTCCCTCGCCGCCGACAAGCACCGTCGCCCGCTCATGGGCTTCAAGTCCGTTCCGGTGAGCAAGGACGACACGGTCCACGTGCCCGAGGGCTACACGGCCGAGGTCCTCATCCCGTGGGGCACGCCCATCCACTCCGGCGGCCCGGCGTGGAAGAAGAACGCGGCCAACACCAGCCGCGACCAGGCCGTGCAGGTCGGGTTCAACCACGACGGCATGCACTTCTTCCCGTTCGACACCCGCGGCCGCATGAAGAGCCGCGGCGGCAAGCACGACAACAACGGCGCCGGCCTGCTCGTGCTCAACCACGAGTACACCGACCCCGCGCTGCTCACGCCCGACGGCCTCGAGGGCGAGATGACCCTCGAGAAGGCCCGCAAGCACCAGCACGCCCACGGCGTCACCGTGATGTCGGTGCGGCAGAAGCGCGACGGCTCCTGGGCCCACGGCGACTCCCCGTTCAACCGTCGCATCCACGTCAACACCCCCGTCACGTTCTCGGGCCCGGCGGCCGGCGACCCGCGCCTCAAGGCCAAGACCCCGCCCCGCGGCACGCTCAACAACTGCTCCATGGGCCACACGCCGTGGGGCACCTACGTGACGTGCGAGGAGAACTGGAACCAGTACTTCGGCACCACCGCCAAGGACCACAAGGCCACCGACGAGGAGAAGCGCTACGGCCTGCCCACCGGCGGCACCGAGTACCGCTGGGAAGAGGTCGACGAGCGCTTCGACATCGTCAAGGACCCCAACGAGCAGTACCGGTTCGGTTGGTGCGTCGAGATCGACCCCTTCGACCCCGACTCCACGCCCGTCAAGCGCACCGCGCTCGGCCGCGTCAAGCACGAGAACTGCTACTTCGCGGAGTCCCGCGGCCGCGTCGTCTCCTACAACGGTGACGACCAGGACGGCGAGTACATCTACAAGTTCGTCGGCTCCTCGCCCTGGCGTTCGGTGCGGGCCCGCGGCAAGAGCCCCCTCGACGAGGGCACCCTCTACGTCGCCCGGTTCGACGAGGACGGCACGGGCGTCTGGCTGCCCCTCGTCTTCGGCCAGGGCCCCCTCACCAAGGCCAACGGGTGGAAGGACCAGGCCGACGTGCTCGTGCGCACCCGTCGCGCCGCCGACGCCGTGGGCGCCACCAAGATGGACCGCCCCGAGTGGATCACCGAGAACCCCAAGACGGGCCACCTCTTCTGCACCCTCACCAACGGCAAGTCCGGCCCCAGCCCGGCCAACCCGCGCAAGCCCAACCCGTACGGCCACATCATCCGTTGGATGGAGACCGGCGGAGACAAGACCGGCACGACGTTCGAGTGGGACATCTTCGTGCTCGCCGGCGACCCCACCAAGGACCCGATGGTCAACATCAACGGCGACGCCTTCGGCTCCCCCGACGGCCTGTGGGGCGACCCGCTGGGCCGCCTCTGGATCGAGACCGACGTCTCCAACTCCACGCAGAACATCAAGGAGTACGAGAACCTCGGCAACAACCAGATGCTCTGCGCCGACCCCCACACCCGCGAGATCCGCCGGTTCCTCACCGGCCCCCGCGGCTGCGAGATCACCGGCGTCAGCGCCACCCCCGACCTGCGCACGATGTTCGTCAACATCCAGCACCCGGGCGAGGAGACCAAGGCCTGGGGCAAGCCGACCCCGGCGAACCCCAACGCCGTGAGCTCCTGGCCCGAGCACGACAAGTCGAGCCGCCCGCGCTCCGCGACGATCGTCATCCGCCGCAAGGACGGCGAGATCATCGGCTCCTGACGTCGCTGATCGACCACACGACTCGACGTCGCTCACGTCACTGACGTCGGCGCACCGGAGGCGGACCCCCACGGGGGTCCGCCTTCGTCGTGTCGTAGGTCGGTGATGCCGGGTCGCGGGGGCGTACGTGGTGCCCGCCCGCGACGACCCGTGCCGACGTCGCGACCGAGGGTCAGCCGCCGGCCGCGGCGAGGCGGGCGAAGCCCTCGTCGAGACTCACCCGCGGCGTCCAACCGAGTGCGTCGCGGGTGCGGCGCTGGTCGAACCAGTGCGCGGTGGTGACCTGCTCGACGAGAAAGCGCGTCAGCGGAGGATCGTCGTCGTCGCCGAGACCGAAGCGATCACGCACCGCGGTGAGGACGTCGACCGCGCTGCCCGCGACGAGCGCGAGTCGCGTCGGGATTCTCCGAGGCTCGGCGTCGGCACCGCCGGCGCGGGCCCAGGCGGCGAAGATCTCCGAGACCGGGCGCGGCTCTCCGTTGGTGACGACGAACGCCTCACCACGCACCTGCTCACAGCGGTCGAGGGCGGCCACGAATGCATCGACGGCGTTGTCGACGTACGTCGTGTCGACGAGTGCGGCCCCCGACCCGATCACCGGCAGCCGCCCGGCCTGCGCCCGACGGATGACGCGGGCCACGAGCTGGGTGTCACCCGGCCCCCACACGAGGTGCGGACGGACGACCGTGACCGCCGGGCCGCGGCCGTCCCGTCGCGCTCGGGCGTCGGCCGCGAGCGCGATGCGTTCGGAGATCGCCTTGCTCCGGGCGTACGACCCGCGGGCCCGCTCGGGGTCGGCCGGGCCCGCGCCCTCGCCGACGATGGACGCTCCCGCGTGCGCGACCGACGGACTCGACGTGTGGACCAGCCGCGGCACGTCATGACGGACGCAGGCTTCGACGATCGTGCGTGTGCCGACGACGTTGGCGCGCACGTAGTCGGGCCACGCGCCGGTGACGTTGACCTTGGCCGCGAGGTGGATCACCGCCTCCTGACCGGAGACGGCCCGCGAGACGGCATCGGCGTCGGCGACGTCTGCGAGCACCTCGTGCACGCCGATCTGCTGCGCGAGCCCGCTCGTCCGCCGCTGCAGGACCGTGACCTCGTCACCTCGTGACGCGAGAGCACGCGCGACTCCCCCGCCGAGCATCCCCGATGCGCCGGTGACGAGGACCTTCATCGCTCGCTCCGACCGGCGAGGACCGACTCGGCCCACGCCGCGAGTTCGGCGCGGTCGATCTTGCTCTGGTGGCGGATGTCGACGGGCATCGCGGCGCGTACGAGCACCGCGGCGACGGGCACTCCCGCGAGCGCGCGCACCTCGTCGGCGAGTTCGTCGCCCGCGAGGACCCGGCGCGGGTCGCTCTCCCGCTGCGTCACGGCCTCCTCGTCACCCACGGTGACGACCACGACGATCTGCTGCACGCCGGCGGGCCCGACACCCACGACCGCGGCCGAGCCGACCTGCGACGACGTCTCGACCCGCTGCTCGATGCCGACCGGGGTGACCGGCCCGCGCGGGGTGTGGACGACGTG
The DNA here is from genome assembly GCF_000826525.2 of Mobilicoccus massiliensis. Lineage (GTDB taxonomy): Bacteria > Actinomycetota > Actinomycetes > Actinomycetales > Dermatophilaceae > Mobilicoccus > Mobilicoccus massiliensis. The sequence goes on from NZ_LN651326.1 coordinate 187,094, forward strand.
GACCCGGCGGCCCTCGACCCACAGCCGGCCGGCGTCGTCGAGGTGACCGACGTCGCCGGAGCGGTGCCAGCCGCGGGGATGGTCGGCCGCGGCGTGGTCGACGGCCCAGAGCTGGTCGTAACGGTCCTTCATGTGGGCGGCGCGCACGCAGATCTCCCCGGTCACTCCGGGCTCGGTGGTCAGCGGGCCGTCGCCGTCACCGTGCTCACGGGCCAGGGGGGCGATCGCGATCGACACCCCGTCGAGCGGCACACCGACGCACACGCCCTCCTGGGTCTCGCCTGACTCCGCGATCTGTTCGAGCTCGGCGAGCGTCACGTCGGAGACCGGCAGGCACTCGGTCATGCCGTACGGCGTGTGCATCTCGGCGACGGGAAAGACGCTGCGGAGTTCCTGGAGCAACGTGAGCGGCACGGGCGCCCCGGCCGACATGACGATCCCGACCCGTGAGAGCGCCGTGCGCTGGGCCTCGTCCACGTCGGCGGCCGTGCGGAGCACGTTGCGCAGCGCGGCCGGTGAGGCGAAGACCGTCGTCGCGTCGGCGGCGCGGATCGCGTCGGCGAGGGCCGCCGCGGTGAGGGTCGACGGGGCCGTGACCTGCATGTCCGGCACGATGCCGGCCACTCCGAGCGCGGCGCCGTAGAGCGCGAACGGCGCGAAGGCCGCGCCGAGACGATCCCCCGGGCGGAGCCGGTAGATGTGGCCGAAGCCGCCGATCTGCGCACGGATCTGGTCGACGGTGTAGACGACGCCCTTGCTCGGCCCGGTCGCACCGGAGGTGAACAACACGGCCGCGTCCGACGATCCGGCGCGGCCGAGTGCGCCGAGGTCGCCCAGCCGCTCGCCGTGCCCGGCGAGATCCCGGCCTCGGGCGATGAGCTCGCGCAGCGACGACTGCACGCCGAGCATCCGCCGCACGGCGCCCGGCATCTCACCGGCGAGGAATCGCGCTCCCGGCACCCGTAGCGCCGGCAATGCCGTGATCGCCTTGGGAATCCCGATGATGTGGTCCGTGCCCGCGCCACGCAGAGCACGGCCCATCGCCGGCAGCCCGAGCCCGGCATCGGCGACGACGAGAACCGCCCCCGCGCGCCAGCACGCGTAGGCCGCGGTGGTGAGGTCGATGCCCGGCTCGACGAGCAGACCGACGCGATCGCCCGGACGCACACCCGCCTCGCGCAGCCCGAGCGCGAGGTGCTCCACCGTCTCCTCGAGCTGCCCGAACGTCACCGAGGCGACGGTCTCGCCTCCACGGATCTCGGCGACGCACAGGGCGTTCGGCTGCTCGCGCGCCATCTGCGTCAACCCGGCCCACGGGCAGCCGGACGTGCCGACGGCCCAGGCCGCCGGTGGGCGCTCCGATGCCGCTCGCGGGTCACCGTCGCTGACCTCTCCGTCGACCCGCGTGCGAACCCACGTCGCGATGTCGGTGGCGGTGCGCGGTGCGTCCTCGAGCACGAGGTGGGAGGCACCTTCGTAACGGTGGACGTCGGCGTGCGGAAGGCGTCGCCGCAGGTCGCGCAGATGGTCCTCGGAGAACACCGGGTCCTTCGGGCCGCGCAGCAGCAGCGCGGGCACCCGGGTCTCGGCCGGTTCGGCGCCGAGTGCGGCGAGGCCCTCGGCGAGCTCGGCCATCGTCGTCCGCGTCGCATCGGCGGGGTCGGCCGGGATGTCCGCGACGAACTGACCGACGAACTCGCGCTCGGCCCGGCTGCGGTAGGGCGCGGCGTAGGCGCGACGCACGACCCTCGGTGGGCGCGGGCTGCTCACCGCCGTCGCACCGCGGACGAAGGTCGGGGTGTCGACGGTCGCGGCTCGCAGCAGCCCCGCGACCACCGCGAACCGGAGGGGAAGCGGCAGACCCGCCTGGAAGTCGTGCCACACGGTCGTGTTCGCGAGCACGAGCCCCGCGAGCCGGTCGCGGTGCCGCAGCGCCCACCCGCTCGCCACCATGCCACCCCAGTCGTGACCGGCGACGACGACGCGATCCCCCAGGTCGAGCGCGTCGGTGAGCCGCGAGAGGTCCTCGATGCGGTGTGCGAGGGTGCGCGGCGCGCTCATCGACCCGTGTGGCCGATCGGAGAACCCCATCCCGAGCTGGTCGACCGCGACGACTCGCCAGCCCGGCGGCGCGGCCGCGAGCAGCCGTCGCCACAGGTACGACCACGTCGGGTTGCCGTGAATCGCGAGCAGAGTGCCGCGGGGCCGCTCTCCGGCGTCCTCCGTCTCGGCGTGGGTGTCGAGCAGATGCCACGTGCGTCGGATTCCGTCGGCGTCGGGCGCCTCGACGAGTCGCGACCACGACGGGTCGATCCCCGGCATGCCGACGAGCCGGGCTCGGATCGCCTCGGCCCGATCCGCCGCGGCCTCCGACGGTCGGATCACCAACGCACCTCGGTCATGGAGGTGTTGAGGCCGGAGCCGATGCCCATGAGCAGCACACGATCGCCCTTGCGCATCTTGTGCTGATACATCCCGAGCGTGAACGGGAGCGCGACCGGCCCGATGTTGCCGTACGTGTCGACGGTGACGGGGAACTTCTCGGCCGGGAGTTTGAGGGTGTCGCACAGGCACGCGATGTGGGCCGTCGAGGTCTGGTGGGCGACGTACCAGTCCATCTCCTCCCAATCCCACTCGCCCTTGGCCTCGGCCCAGGCGTCGGTGGCGAGCGAGAGCCCCTCGACGAACAACTTGCTCGCGTCGGTACGCATGCCGTCCATGCCACCGATGCACAGCTCGTGATGCTCCGTGCCGGCGCGCGTGATGCCGCCGATGATCTGGTGCCCCTCGGGGTGCCGGTCGGAGCGGCCGAGGACGATGCCGACGGCGCCGCTGCCGAGGGTCATCGTGGCGAACGCGTCCTTGACGTCCTGCCGGCTCCCCCCGTCGACGAGGCGAGCGATCGAGGCCTCCTGCATCTGCCGAGCCCCTTCGGAGGCGACGATCAACGCGTACTCGATCTGACCGGCGTCGATCATCGTGCCCGCGATCTGCAGGCTGTTGACCACGCCGAGGCACGCGTTGGTCACGTCGAACGCGATGCACGAGCGGGGCAGTTCGAGCTCGGCGTGGACCATCGCGGAGATGCCCGGCTCGAGGTGGGGGCGCGTGACCGAGGCGTTGACGATCAGCCCGATGCGATCGGCGTCGATACGCGCGTCGGCGATCGCCTGACGGCCGGCCTCGACGGCACCCCTGGTGTAGTCCGCGTCCTTCGGGAACCAGCGACGCTCCCTGACGCCGGCGAGGCGCTCGATCTGCCCGGCCATCATGCCGGTGGTGTCGTAGGCGGGCTGCAGTAGCTCGTCGAGATGGTCCGAGGTGACGACCTCGGGTGCTTCGACCGTGCTCACCGAGAGGATCGAGCAGTTGGCAAGACGGTACGAGGCGTTCTCGCTCATGGAGTTCCTTCCGAGGGCTGAGCCGGCTTGGGAGGCCGAAGGTCTGCGATCCTAACGGTCGAGGCTGGGCCTACGCTCGGCGTACGCAGGCCCCCGGCAGCCCCGCGGGCTCAGGTGCCCGGGCGCAGGGTGAGGTGCTCCACCGCACCCCAGTCCTGCTCGCGGGTGCTCATCGGCACGTACTCACCATCGCGCCACCGCGGCAGCATGTCGTTCGCGTGCGGGTGGAACGGGCTGCCGCCCTGACCGAGTGAGCCGAGGAACCGGCTCGCGTCGGGATCGGCGAGGTCGACGATCTGCCGATAACCGGGCCCGTTGCGGTTGTCGAGCCGGGTGTTGTCGGGCCGTGCGGGGTCGACCGTGTCGGTGCCGCCATCGGTCGCGATCGAATACGAGAAGACGCGTCCGAGCACGGGGATGCCGGCGAACGCGCCGTGGTCGTGGACCGAGTGATGCACCGAACCCCAGGTCCACCTCTCGATCGGGCCGCGTCGCGCGGCGAGATCCGAGGTCGTCTGCTGCAACGTGCGCGAGAGGGCCTGCGCGCACGTCGTCTCGCCCGTCGCGGCGTCGGGGCAGAACACCCCCTGATCGAGTTGCGACGACACCGCCCGGCTGTGGGTCCGCATGTGCTCACCCAGCTCGTCGGTGGCAAGGCCGCGCAGCCGGAACAGCCAGGCCTCGAAGATCGCCGCCTCGACGGAGTCGCCGGACTCCACACCGTCCCACGCCCGCAACCGGTCGAGCGCCGCCCGCCCGAGATCGTCGCGGGGCTCGGTGGCGAGGAGACGCTCGCGCAGGTCGAGCCACGGCCCGCTGCGCACGTCGACCTGCATCGCGGCCATGTCGTCAGGGCCCAGCCCACGCCCACCGGCGTCGTGCTCGCGCTCCTCGAGCAGATCGAGGATGCGCTGCGCCCGGTACGGGTCGGCCCACACCCGCGGCCCCGCGAGCACCGGCGCATCCGAGTCGAGTGGCACCACGTTGTTGTTGGCCGTGACGATGCGACCCTCCGGCGGGTCGACCACGTGTGGGGTGTCGTCGAACTCGACGTAACCGCGCCACTCGTGCGAGCCGTCGCCGGGCACCGGCAGGTTGCCCTCCCACGTGCGAATCGGCAACTTGCCCGGGGCGACGTACCCCGTCGAACCCGACGTGTCGGCGAGCACGAAGTTCTGGCTCGGGGAGACGTACCGCTTCAACGCGGTAACCGCGTCGTCGACGGTGTGCGCGTAGTTGAGTCCGACGAACGCGTCCATCGTCGTGTCGCCGGGGTCGAGCGCCACCCAGCGCAGGGCGAGCGTTCGCGGCGCCCCCTTCGCGCCCGCGACCTCCGGTGAGTCGGAGACGCCGACGTCGCTGACGATGGGCCCGTGCCGGCTCGACCTCACCGTGATCGGCACGTCGGCGCCACCCTTGACGCGGATGACCTCCTGCCGCGACGCCAGCGGCGTTCCCTCGGGCTCGACGTAGAGATCCTGCACGTCGGCGCCCACGTTGGTGACGCCCCAGGCGAAGGACGCGGTGCGCCCGATGACGATCGCGGGCAGGCCGGGGATGCTCGCGCCGATCGCCCGGAGGTTCTCGCCCTGCACGTCGGCCAGGTACCAGAGCATCGGGGAGTTGAGCGCCAGATGCGGGTCGTTGGCGAGCAGCGGCATTCCGCTGCGGGTGTGGGTGCCGTCGAGGACCCAGTTGTTGCTGCCCTTGCCGGGCGCCGGTGCCATGCCGAGCTCGGTGACGGCGCGCACCGACGCGGCGCCCGCCTCTGCCACCGCGGTCGCCTCCGCACGGGCGGCCGGGGTGTCGACCGGACCCCGCCGCGCTGCGGCCTGTCGCAGGTCGGCGGTCGAGAGGATCGTCGGCATGTCGGACGTCACCGGCGGGTACAGCGCCTCGATCCCGGCCTGGCCGGCCCGGCCGAAGGCGCGGGAGGCGGCGATCTCGTCGACGTAGTTGGTCGCCAGGTCCAAGGACATGAGCTGGCTCCACGACACCGCGTCGACGTCGGTCCACGGCTCGGGCGTGATGCCGAGGATGCGGAACTCCGGAGCCGGGGCGGTGTGCCCCATGGCCGCGTTGACCCCCGCCGTGTAGGCGGAGACGAGCCCCCGAGTGCGTGGCTGCAGCGCCGGCAACGCCTGCGCGGCAACCCGGTGGAAGCCCATCGTGCGCAGGAATCTGTCGCTCTCCACCGCCGCGGAACCGAGCACCTCGGCGAGTCGCCCGGCGGCGATGCGGCGCTGGAACTCCATCTGCCACGCCCGGTCCTGCCAATGCACGAACCCGAGCGCGAACACCGCGTCCTCGTCGCTCGTCGCACGGATGTGCGGGATGCCCCACTGGTCGCGGGTCACCTGCACCCCGGCTCGCAACCCGTCGACCTGCACGTCTCCGGTCGCCGGCCGGTTCTCGTGCCGCAGCCACCCGACCGTGACGAGCCCGAGCACGACCACGACCGCGAGGAGCGTCGCGAGCCCTCGCAGGAGAAGGGAACCGATGCGATGTGCGCTCACGCGCTGATCATGACAGCCAGGTCCGACAATGCCGCTCGCTGCGGCCGACGAAGGAGGCCGTCCCGGTCGCAGCGGCGTGTGGCAGAAGCCGCCGGTCCGACCTCGAGAGGGGCCCGAGAGGGGCCCGAACAGGCACCGTCACCGCTCCCCGGCGAACTCTCGTCGGCCCGCCTGCCGTCAGAGCCGCGTGAAAGGGCCTGTTCGAACGGCGGGCGCGTCTTCACGGGCCCCGCGTCCGCCTGACGGCGGTGGGGGCCGCCCCGGATCGGGACGGCCCCCACCTTTCGTCGGGCGCGTGATCGGCGCGTCGTCGGCGCGCGGTCAGCGCTGGGCCGGCGAGGCCTGTTCGCCGGTCTTGGTGACGAACTCGTACTCGTCGCTCTCGGCCATCTCGAGCGCGAGCTCACGCCGCAGCGCCGCACGCTCCAGGCGCAGCATCTGCCGGTGTTCGCGGTGCAGTGACCGAAGGATCGACGCACACATCGCGATCATCACGAGCGAGAACGGCGCGGCGACGAGGATCGCCATGGTCTGAAGCGCGCCCAGCCCGTCGGTGAGCGCCCCGCCCGTCCAGCCGACGTAGAGCAGGACCGCCGCGATCGCGCCCTGGAGCACGCCCCAGAACACGCGGATCCACACCCGCGGCTGCGGGTCGCCGCCCGCGCTGAGCATGGAGACGACGAACGACCCCGAGTCGGCGCTCGTCACGAAGAACACGACGAGCAGCACGAGGAACAGGCCGATGAGCACCGACGCGCCCGGCATCGTGCGCAGGACCTGGAAGAGCGCGCCCTCGGTCTCGACGGTGCCGTCCGCAGCGATGAGGCCACCCTCGGTGAGCTGGCGGTAGATCGCGGTGCCACCGAGGATGGAGAACCAGCCGAACGTCAACAGCGTCGGCATGAGCAGGACCCCGAGCACGAACTCGCGCACGGTGCGGCCGCGCGAGATGCGCGCGATGAAGATGCCGACGAACGGCGACCAGCTGATCCACCAGCCCCAGTAGTACGTCGTCCACGCCCCCAGCCAGGTCTCGCCCGGCTCGCCGCGATACGGCAGGGTGCGAAAGCTCATCTCGATGAAGTCCGACAGGTAGGTGCCGAGGTTCTGCACCGACTCCCGCAGGATGAACAGCGTGGGGCCGAGCACGAGCATCGCGATCATGAGGCCGGCGGCGAGCAGGAGGTTGCCGTTGGACAGCCACTTGATGCCGATGTCGAGACCGCTGACGACCGAGAGCAGCGCCAGCATCGTGATCCCGGCGGTGAGCACGAGGATGACGCCGATGCCGGTCTCGCCGATGAGGCCGATGTCGGTCAGGCCCGTCGTCAACTGGACGACGCCGAATCCCAGCGAGGTCGCGACTCCGAACAGCGTGCCGACGACCGCGACCACGTCGACGAGGTCACCGAGCCAGCCCTTCATCCGGCGGCCGAACACGGGCTCGAGCGCCCAGCGGATCGACACCGGGTACCCCTTGCGGTGCACCGAGTACGCGACCGCGAGGCCGACGACGACGTAGATGGCCCACGCGTGCAGACCCCAGTGCAGGAAGGTCGTCGCCATGGCGTTCTGCGCGGCCCCGGCGGCGTCCGCGTTCATCATCACGTCACCCGGCGGGGGTTCGGCGAGGTGGTTCAGCGGCTCGGCGACGCCCCAGAACACGAGGCCGATGCCCATGCCCGCGGCGAACAGCATCGCGAACCACGAGAGCACCCCGTACTCGGGCTCCTCGTCGTCGGGGCCGAGCTTGATGTCGCCGTAGTGGGACAGCCCGCAGTACAGACTGAAACCGACGAACGCGGCGACGAGAATGACGTAGTACCAGCCGATGCCGTTGACGACGCTGGTGTTGATGCTCTTGAGGACCTCGTTGAACCACTGCGGCACGATCGCCGCGACGGCCACGAAGGCGAGGATGATGAGGCCCGCGGGCCCGAGCACGGGCCAGTATGCGCGGTGAGCCCGCGCCGGAACCGATGACGGTGGCGTCGACGATTCGGGGTCGGACGACCCGGTCGGGGTGGTCGGTCGGGAACGTTCTGCGGGTGTGGCAGAAGGCATGGTCCTCCTCGGCGCCCGGCGGCGGGCGATCGATGAATCGGATGTGGCCTCCGGTCGGAGGCGTACGGGCGGCGCATCGTCGCCGCGGGACGGGCGGCGAGACGCTCACGTGGCCACGACTTGGTCGGGCGTCCCAGCGTCCCCACCGTACGCGACGATGTACCGACGCGTACGCAGCGGGTCGCCGCCCGCAGTCGCCTACTCTGATCGAACGAAGCCGCGACCTGCGGTCTGCTCTCGATGACTGCCGAGGACCACCATGCCCACCGAAGTCACCTCCATGACCCGTGACGAGTGCTGGGAATCGCTCCAGCGCGAGGAGTTCGGGCGCCTCGCGTACTCCCTCGACGGTGAGGTCAACATCGTCCCGATCAACTACGCCGTCGACGGCTCTCGCCTTGTGTTCCGTACGGCCGAGGGCAGCAAGTTGCTCGCGATCCTGCGCGGCGGCACGGTGGCGTTCGAGATCGACGCGATCGGCGAGGAATGGGCCACGAGCGTCATCGTGCGGGGTGAGGCGGTCGAGCTGCCCGAGGAGGAGGCCCGGTGGGCCGACCAGCTTCGTCTGCGGCCGTGGATCCGTTCCGACAAGCAGCACGTCGTCGCCATCACGCCCGCGGAGATCTCGGGGCTGAGGTTCCGGGTCCACAAGCCGTGGACGTCGATGTTCCCGCGACCCTGAGTTTCCACAACCTCGAGTGACGACCCCTCCGTCGAGGGGTGCCTGTGGACGACGATCCCGGCGTCCGACGCGAGGGACGAGGCTGATTCCACGCCCCGTCCGTACGCGAAGGACTCCCCATGACGCATGGCCGCACGCGCACCGCTCCCGTTCGATCGCGACCGCTCGCCCCCTCGCGCGCACCCGTGCGCGACGGGCGGACCCATCGCAGGCGGGACTCCGGTCGAGCCAGGCGACGACGACCATCCCGAGGAGCGTCGCCGGCCGCCCTGCTCGGCGTCGTCGTGACCGCGGTCGTCGCCCTGCTCGTGCTCGGTGGCGCCAGGCTTGCGGGCGCCGGGCCGGAGGACTCGCGACCGTGCGCCGAGCTCGCGGCCCGCTACGCCGACCAGGTGCCCACCGGCTGGCGCCTCGACTGCCTGGCCGAGCTGCCGGAGTCGTGGCGGGCCGCCGCCGGTGATCGGCCGGCCGCCTCGATGAGCGATCGCGACGAGCGGCGCATCGTCGTCGTCGAAGGGCAGGACCGGGCGTACACCGAGGCCGCGATCGCCCATGAGATCGCGCACGCCGAGGCGTCGTCGTGGCCCGCGCGGCTGCGGGTCGCGGTGGCGCAGGCGATGGGAGCGGCCCGATGGGCGGTCGCCGGCGATCCAGCGTCGGCCGTCGAGGTGTTCGCCGAGAGCAGCGTGCGATGCCGCGGGCTGCCGACGCACTCCGCTCATCCGCTCGTGCCGTGCGACCTCGTCGAAGCCGCACGCACCGCGGGAGGAGCCGTCGCCCCGCTGCCGGTCACCGGCACGCACCCGACATCGTGAACCGGCACAGGCGGGTGTTCCCGGCCCGCAGGGGCTCAAAAGGGCGAGACCCCTCAGAAGATGCGGTAATCGGCGCGGATCGCCTTTTGGATCGCGGTGTAGTCGGCCATCGGATCCTGGCCCAGCACACCGGCCCACAGCGGAACGAGATCCTCCTGGTAGCGGTGGCCCTCCCCGCCGGGCACCCGCACCGAGCGCGGCATGTCGCTCGCGATCTGCGCGAACGTGACGAACGGCAGCCACCGCATCTCGCTCGTCACCTTGGGACTCGCGCGTTCTCGCAGCCAGTCGGGCTCGCGCCACATGAGATCCCACGACCACCACACGATGGGGTCGGTCGGGTTCTGGGCGAAGCCGATCCTCGGCGACCGCCACGGCCCGAGGGGGCGGCCGTAGAAGTCGTTGACCGCGTTCTGCCGTTCGGTGATGAAGCGGATGTGGCGTCCGTCGTCGACGACCGGCGCGACCTCGGGCGAACCGGGGCGGCGGTGGCTCGTGAGCTCCTCCCACATCCGGCTCGAACGCGGCGTACCCGTCCACATCGCCCCGTCGACTCGGGCCAGCAGGTCGGCCTTGTCGCGGAAGACCGCCTGGCCGCCGTAGGCGCCGAGGGACTCCCCGCCGATGTACAGCTCGGGTCGACGGTCGGCCGGAAGACGGCGCACCTCGGCCTCGACTTTCTCGAAGAGCACCGTCGCCGCCCGCTCCGCCGTGACCTTGTCGGTGATGTAGGCGAGCGCGCTCGGCAGATACGTGTACTGCATCGAGGCGATGGCACTGTCGCCTCCGGTGAGGAACTCGACGGAGCTCGGATGCCACTCCGGGATCCATCCTTCGCCAGCGGGCATCATCACGACGAGCACCGATCGGTCGAACGCGTCGGTTCTGTACAACTCGGCGACGACCGCGTCGGCGGTCTGCTCGAGGCCGCGACCGCTGTGCATTCCCGCGTAGACCCGGATCGGGTCCTTGGCCGGACGACCGGTGACCTGCGCGATGCGCGCCCGGCGCGGACCGTCGGCGACGACGGCCTGCCCCTGGCGGCCGAGGGAGTCCCAGGTCTCCGGCGAGCCCGGCCCACCCGAGCGCGTCGCCTCCTTCGGTGGGTGTCGACCGGGCGGGGTCTCGGCGTTGACCTGCACGGCCTTGCGGGTCGCCGATTCGACGAAACGGGCGAACAGCACGTCGTTGGACACGAAGACGACGAGCCATACGACGATCACGAGGGAGATCGCGCCGGAGACGAGGCCCGGCAGGAACGGTCGAGACAGGCGCCCGAGGAGTCGCCACAGGCCGCGCAGGGCCCTGAAGCAGAGGATGAGCACCGAGAAGAGCACGGTTCCGGCGACGACCCCGAAGAGGTGGTCCGTCACCGGGAACGGCTCGGCCCCGATCCGCCGGGCGATGTCGTCCTGCAGCAGGATCCCCCGCCGCACGCCCTCGATCACACCGATGCCCAGGGCGACGAGCAGCAACCGCCCCACGATGCGCGCCGCGCCGGCCCGCATCTGCACCATCAGTCCGGTCGCTCGCGCGAACGCCCGGGCCAAGGCGGTCAGTAGGGATCCGAGTGCGTAACCGAACGTCATCCCCAGGCCCAGGGTGAACGCCGAGACCCACCAGGGCCGAGGAATGAAGCTCGGCGAGAGAGCGGCCAGGCCGAGGATCACCGCACCCACGAGGCCCGGCCACGGCAGCCGTGCGGCCACGAGTCGCCCGTCGCCAGGCCGGGGGCGGGGTCGCGGCAGGGTGATGAGGCGACCCGGGCGTGCCCGGGCCGGCGTCACCGCCGACGAGCCGCCCCGTTCCGTCGCCTGCTGCACGCGAGCATTATCGCGTCCGTTCGGCGAGAGCAGAGACCCGATGGCAGGTCACGTCCATCCCGACGGCGGGCGACGATCAGGTGAACGTGGGTGGGCGCGATCCCGTGATCCGGCAAACCCCCAGGAAGCCGTGCCTACACTGACCACGGACTCGGGAGTCGGCCGGGCGCATCGCCGGCCTCGACCGCCGACATAGCCGCGGCACAGGGGAGGAGACGGCTCTGTTCATCGCCACTGCCGTCGCGCTCGCGACCGTCGCCGCGGTCTTCTTCGCGATCGGCGCCACCGTGCAGTCCCGTGCCGTCGGCCGCGCGGTCACCGACGAACAGCAGCGGTCGCAGAGCCGACCCGACCAGCGGGTCGTCGGCGGACGGGCGATGTTCGCGCTGCTGCGCAACCCCACCTGGCTCGCCTCGGTCGGCATCATCGTGCTCGCCGGGCTGCTGCACGCCGTGGGCCTCGCGCTCGCCCCGATCTCCATCGTCCAACCGATCGGCGTGCTCGCCATCCCCTTCGCGATCCTCATCTCCGCCCGCCGACGCCGTCAGGCCCCGGCAGGCACCGTGCTGCTCGCCGTCACCGTGACGGTGCTCGCCGTGCTCGCCTTCGTGCTCGCAGCGGCGAGCGACGGCAAGAACGCCGAGCGCATCGACGCCGTCGAGATCGCCTGGTCCAGCCTCGGGATCGGCCTGTTGGCCTGTGTCCTCGCCGTGATCGGCTCCGTCGGCCCGATGTGGTCACGCTGCCTGGCGTGGGCGTCGGCGGGCGCCGTCGTCTACGGCCTGGCCTCCGCGATGCTGCGCACCGACACCATGCTCATCGCGCAGGGCGACCTGCTGTCGTTGCACGTGTTCGGCTACACCTCGGCCGTCCTCGCCGCCTACGCCATCGGCGGTTGGCTCGTCCAACACGCCCACGCCAACGGCCCTCCGGCCGTCGTCCTCGGTAGCCTGACCGTGGTCGACCCCATCATCGCGGTGCTCTTCGGCATCGCCTTCCTCGGCGAGGGTGCGCATCTCGCGCCACTGCACGCCGCAGTCATGGCGATATCGGGAACGGTGGCAGCGGTCGGTGTCCTGCTTCTGGCCCGACACCACCCCGAAGGTCACGAGCCTGACGACGTCGCCGGGCCGCCCGTCGCGTCGCACGCCCAGATCCACCCGCATCCACGAGAGGAGCACACCCCGTGAAGATCTTGATCGGGTGTGACACGTACCCCACCGACGTCAACGGGGCCGCCCGCTTCGCCGAACGGCTCGCCGTCGGGCTCGTCGGCCGCGGTCACGAGGTCCACGTCGTCGCACCGTCGACGGTGGGCCCGGTGGGGATCGAGGAGCGCGACGGCGTGACCGTGCACCGGGTGCGCTCGGTGCGCTACCCGTTCCACGAGGAGTTCCGCATCTGCCTGCCGTGGCAGATCCGCTCGCAGGTCAGGGCCGTCATCGAGCGGGTTCGTCCCGACGTGGTGCACGCGCAGGCGCACTTCGTCGTCGGCCGCTACGTGTGCCGCAGCGCCGCCGATCTCGGCATCCCTCTCGTGGCCACCAACCACTTCATGCCGGAGAACCTCACCGACCAGGTGCCCGTTCCCGTGCACGGCAGGATCGAGCGGTTCGCCTGCTCACTGGCGTGGCGCGACCTCGCGCGGGTGTTCCGGCAGGCCGGCATCGTCACCGCGCCCACCCCGCGGGCCACGGAGCTGCTCGCGACGCGGGCCGGGCTCACCGGCGCTCTGCCGATCTCGTGCGGCATCGACGCCGAGCCGTACGCCGCCGCGGCGGCCGCCGCGCCCGCGAACGACGTTCCGCGCATCCTGTTCGTCGGCCGTCTCGACCAGGAGAAGCGGGTCGGCGAACTCATCGACGCGTGCGCATCGTTGCGCGCCGGCACCCCCTTCCACCTCGAGATCGTCGGCGACGGCACCATGCGCGAGCAGTGGAAGGCCCAGGTGCGCAGCCGTGGCATCGCCGATCGCACGACGTTCCGCGGCTTCGTCTCGGAGTCCGAGCTGCTCGAGGCCTACGGCCGCTGTGACGTCTTCTGCATGCCGGGTGTCGCAGAACTGCAGAGCCTCGTCACCCTCGAATCGATGTCGGCGGGCAAGCCGGTCGTCGCCGCCGACGCGATGGCTCTGCCCCACCTCGTCCACCCGGGCCGCAACGGATGGCTGTTCACCCCCGGTGACGTGCCCGAGTTCGCGACCCGCATCCAGGCGCTGCTCGACGACCCCGACATGCGTCGGCGCATGGGTCAGGCCAGCCGGGAGATCGTTCGTCGTCACAGCCTCGACGCCACGCTGGACCGGTTCGAGGAGCTGTACCGGCAGGTCTGCGCCACGGGGGGCCAGGGTCGCCGCGCCGCCTGACGAGGCACCGGCCCGCCCTCGGCGCGCCGTGAGACACGGGGTCGTCGAGCGAGCCGTCTCATTCCCTCGACCTCACGCTCCGAGCCCCACACGATCGGGCTGCACCTAGACTGGGCCGCCGACGATCGGGAGGATCAGCAGTGAGCAGCGAGCACAGGCGCCGAGCACCGTCGACCGCGGGGCCGTCCTCGGGGTATGTCACCCCTCACGAGCGCGCGCTGACCGGTGATGAGCTCCGCTCCGTCGATCTCTCGCCGAGGTTCCGCATCGGGGAGGTCTCCGAGCGGCTCGGGCTCTCGTTGCGCAGCATCCGGTACTACGAAGAGGCCGGGCTGATCACGCCCTCGGCTCGCACGAGCGGGGGATTTCGGATGTACTCCGAGGCCGACGTGCAGCGCATGCTCGGCATCATGCAGATGAAGCCGCTGGGCTTCACCCTCGAACGCATGGGTGAGGTCCTCGCCGACCTCGACGTGCTGCGCGACACCGAGGCACCCGGAAGCGAACGGCGTTCTGCCCGGTCCCGACTCGAGGAGCTGCACGACGAGATGGCCGTCGCGCTCGCCGACCTGCGACAACAGCTCGAGATCGCGGCCCAGTTCACGACGCGCCTCGACGACGAGCTCACGGAGTTCGACCGCGCCAGGCCCTGACCCCCCGATCAGGCCGGTGGCGCCGCTGACGTCGTGCCCCGCGAGGCGAGGTATTCGCGCAACCCCACGTAGGCTCCCGGCTCGGACATGGCCGAGGTCTCCCGGGCCGCGAGTTCGAGCCAGCGTCGCGCCGAGGGCTCACGACCGGCGAGGGCGTCGAGCACGTCGCGCGTGGTCAGAGGGGCGGCGTGGGACTCCGCGTCATGAATCGCCGCCGTCAGGTCGCGGCCGGAGTAACCGCTGGAACGTCGCGCGATCTCGGGGATGTCGACCTCGGGGTGGTCGCCGAGCTGCTGGTGGAGGACGACCTCGCGGGTCGTGCGATCCGGCGGCAGCACGAGCAGCGTCTGCTCGAGGCGGCCGGGACGACGCAGCACCGGGTCGACGCCCCACGGGGCGTTGGTCGTGCCGAGGATCGTCACGCCGAGGTTGCCCTCGGGGCCCTTGTCGAGTTCCGCGGCGAGCGCCGTGACGCTGCGCGTGGAGGCAGCGCGCCGGCCGAGGACGGTCGTGCGGTCGCTGAGGTGCTCGACGCCCACAAGGCAGAGGACGACGGGTGCCTGTTCACGCGCGGCCTGGAAGACGGCACCGATCTCCTCGACCTGCTCGTCCCGGCTGAGGCCGGCGAAATCGACCGAGAGAAAGCGGACGTCGAGCTCACCGGCGGTGGCGCGGGCGAGGAACGTCTTGCCGCACCCGGGTGGGCCGTAGAGCAACACACCGCCGCTGCGACTCTGGCGGTAGAGGCGCCGCAGCTCGGGGTTGCGCATGGGGGCGAGCACCGCGGCCTCGAGGCGCTCCTTGGCGACCTCCATGCCGCCGATGTCGGCGAGGGTGACGTTGGCACGTTGCGCCCACAGATCGTCACGGTCGTCGTCACGGTCGGCCCGTCCACGCACCGACGCGTCCGCAGGGTGCTCGTCGTCGTCAGGGGAGTTCTCGATGGCGGGCGCGTGCCCGGTCTGGGCGCCCCGGCCGTCGTCCCCGCGGCGCTCGAGGGCGGCCGGGCGTGCAGGCGGCCGGTGACCGCGTTCGTCGTCGGCGGCGTCGAGCAGTTCACGCATGAGAGCGCGGGCGTTCTCGTTCTTGGGGTCGACCGAGATGGCGGCACCGCAGTGACGGATGGCCTCGGTCGTCTCGCCGTGCTCGCGGAGAAGCTCCACGAGATGCAGCCGCAGCGTGACGTCCGTGGGCGCGGACTCCGCCGCGGCGAGCAGGCTCACGATGAGCGGTTGCAGGGGCACCTCACCAGGTTACGGCCACCGGGCGCGAACTCCCGCACGTCGAGAAGTGCATCAGGCGGCGTGGCGTCGGGCTCCGGATACGACGAACGGGCCGGCCGGGAGCAGATCCCGGCCGGCCCGTGGGCCCGCCTCAACGACGGATGCGCGTCATTGGCGGCTGCGATGCAGGTCGACGAGCAGCGCTGCGGTGAGGTCGTTGCCGACGCGGCCCAGGGCATCGACGTCGACTGCCTCGTACCGCTGCTGCACCGTGGGCTCCTCCCCCACGGTGAGCGCGGCGTCACCGATCTCGGCCGCGGCCGCCGTCAGCGCGTCCCGCAGTTCGACGGAGAGGACACCCCCGCGGCGGCGGTCGGCCTGAGCGACCTCGAGGGCGCACGGCTCGGCCTTGGCGGCCAGGTGCTGGTCCTCGGTGAGGAACATGTGGGCCGTCCGCTCGAGCAGCGCGATGCCGCGAGCCAGGTCGCCGCCGCCGAGGTCGGCCACCGCCTGCCGCAGCAACGGGTACTCATCGCCCGTCGCGCGCACCGCGAGGTTCTGCAACTGCAGGCCGAGCACCCGCTCCTTGGTGCGCGTGGGGCCGGAGCCGCTGCCCAGCGCGAGCCGGTCCTCGTCGGGGCTGGACTGGCCGAGGCCGTCGAGCAGCTCGCGGCCCGCCTCCTCACCGGAGGTCACGTTGCCCAGGGTGTCGCGCAGCGGCACGGACTTGATGAGGAGCGTCGCGACGAGCACGAGGCCGACGATCGGAAGCCCGACGGTGAAAACCTCGTGCAACGCGTCGGCGAGCCCCATGCGCACCGCGTTCACGATCGGCGTCGGGAGCTTGGCGAGGGTGGCGGGGTCGAGCACCGAACCGGCGTTCATGCCGCCGCTCGGCATCTGGCCCGCGGCCTGAGGAGGCAGGTGGGTCGCGATCGCCTTCGAGGCCTCCGACGTCATGATCGTGCCGAAGACCGCGATGCCGATCGTCGAGCCCACGTTGCGGAAGAACTGGGTGGCTGCCGTGGCGACGCCGAGGTCGGCGCGCGGCACGACGTTCTGCACGACGAGCGTGTACACCTGCATCGCCATGCCGAGGCCGGCACCGAGGACGACCATCGCCAAGGTGAGCTCGAGCGGGTCGGCGCCGTAGTGCAACCGGGTGAGCATCCAGTAGCCGAGGCCCAGGACGAGGATGCCGGCCAGCGTCTGCTCCTTGTACCGGCCGGTGCGGGTGATGAGCAGGCCCGCGATGATCGACAGGCCGATCATCGTCACGCTCATCGGCATGAGGATGAGGCCTGACTGCGTCGCGTCGACCCCGAGCACACCTTGGGCGTAGACGGGGATGTAGATGAGGGCACCGAACATGAGCATCGAGACACCGAAGCTCGCGACGTTGCTGAACGTGAACACCGAGCTGCGGAAGAGGCGCAGGGGGATGACCGGCTCGGCGGCCTTCGTCTCGATCCAGATGAACAGCAGGAGGCCCAGCGTGCCGCCGACGTACAGGCCGATGATCTGGGCGGAGTCCCACGCCCAGGTCGCGCCGCCGAGGGAGGTGGCCAGCAGCAACGCGAGCAGGGTTCCGCTGAGCACGACGATGCCGGCCCAGTCGATTCGCGCGTCGCGGCGCTCGTGGTCGAGGTGGAGGAACCGCCAGATCGCACCGAACGCGATGACGCCCACGGGCAGGCTGATGTAGAACAGCCACCGCCAGCCCCAGTGGTCGGTGACGAACCCACCGACGAGCGGCCCGACGATCGAGCTCACGCCGAAGATCGCACCCATGAGGCCCTGGTACTTGCCGCGGGCCCGGGGCGGGATGATGTCGCCGATGATCGTCTGCGACAACGGCATGAGGGTGCCCATGCCGATGCCCTGCACGGCGCGGCCGAAGACGAGGAACCAGAAGTTCGTCGACATGCCCGACAGCACCGAGCCGAGCATGAAGATGAGCAGACCGGCCAGGTAGAAGGGCCGGCGGCCGTAGAGGTCGGACAGCTTGCCGACGATCGGCACCGTGATGGCAGACACCAGCATCGCCGACGTCGCGAGCCACGAGTAGTGCTCCATACCGCCCAGCTCGGCGACGATGCGCGGCATGGCCGGCGAGACGATGGTCTGGCTGATGGAGGCGACCAGCATGCCGAGCATGAGGCCGACGAAGACGCGCTTGCCCGAGGCATCGAGCGCGAACGGGGCGTCGGGAGCGGCAGCGGTGGAGGCCGCGCCTGCCGAGGCGGTGGTGGATGAGGTACTCGATGTCACGTCACGAGAATACGCTTATACTTGCAGTGACTGCAACTTTGCATGTACTGCATAATGGTCGAGTCCACATCGAGGAGGGCATGTTGTGTCTGGGGCCGCCCGCTTGTCGTCTGACCCAGGTGATTCTGTGTCTGATGTCGATTCGTTCGCATCTCCGGGTGAGGGCGGTCTGCGTGCGCGCAAGAAGAAGCTCACGCGGCGAGCGATCCACCAGGCGGCGCTGACGCTCGTCTCGAGCCGCGGCCTCGACCACGTGACGACCGACGAGATCGCGGCGGCCGCCGACGTCTCCGCGCGCACGTTCTTCAACTACTTCCCCACCAAGGAGGCGGCCGTCCTCGGCCTGCCGCCCGACCTCGACGACCTCCTCGCACGATCGCTCCTCGCGCGGCCGGACTCCGAGGACCTGTTCACCGCCCTGACCGCCGTCACCCGCGCCCTGTTCCTCAAGATCGAGCAGGACCCCCTGCGCGACCTGCGCCGCAGCGTCGTCAAGCGCGACTCACAGCTCGCCGTCGCGATGGTCGGTGCCAACCGCGATCTCGAGGACGCGCTCGTGCGCGCCGCCATCACCCGCCACGGCGAGAGCGAGGCCCTGCGCGCCCGGGTCATGGTCGCCGCCGTCCTCACAACCGCCCGTGCCTGCTACGTCCACGTCGAGCACCGCATCGACGACGGCACCTCCACCACCCGCGCGACCGACCTCGCCGCCGCCCTGCGCGAGGCGTTCGATCTGCTTGGGAGGGGGCTGGCGGCGTGAGGGTGGGTGCAGGACGCGGAGCGCGTGGACAGATGATCGCGCGTGCATGCCTGCCTGACGTCATCCGTGCAGGCCTTCGGCACAGCAGACATCCCTCCTACGCGGTGCATCGTGTGACGCAGACGTGCACGGATTCTCCATGCACCCCGTGACGCACCCGTGCACGGGAGGCGGCATTCATGCATGGTGGCCCCGACGCTCGACCTTGCCGTGGCCCAGGGCACTCTTCGACCATGAGCACCATTCGACCGTGAGTCGCTGCGCCCGAGCGAGGCCCGAAGGCACGAACGATCAGTTCTTCGCTAGGCCAATGGTCTCCCCTCGCCGGCGAATGAGGCCGCGGCTCTCAAGACGGAGGATCGCCCCGAACAATGCCATCTGGATGGTCTTGCCCATCCTGCCGAACCCGAAGAAGCTCATCGCGGTACGCAGAACCCGATCCTCCTCCCGCATCACGAAACCTTCAAGTGCAAGCCGAATCGCGTTCTCCAGTTCCTCCGGGGCGATTTCCTCGACACTACGTAGAGGACCGAGCGATGTTCGCACATAGGCATACTCCGCTGGATCTATGTTCTTAGACCAACAGAACGCCCCCTCACCACGACCACGCAGCACAAAGCCCGAAGGAAGCTGCGACAACATCTGCTCCACGCGCCCGCGGGACGTCCGGCTAAGCCCGAAGCGGGCGCCAGCTATCCGCATAAAGCGTTCGAGCTGAATCGGCGCCTCAGCGTCAAGTATATCGAGCAGCTCACTCCGCACGAGCGACTTGTTCTCGGTCCGCTCGATCGCGTTCAGCACGTCCACAGAGTGGCGCACCGAAGCGCTCGCCGGCTCAAAGGGCGCCTTCGTAATGTGCGGGCCGCGTCCGACCGACTCGTGGTTCCGACCCCCAGTTCGACGCTCGACTCGCGGCGCATCAGCGCGCTCTCGAATCAGCGGCGACGGCGCGTGCACTGTGGGGCTGGGCTCATCGTAAGAGGGAGCCATCGCGACAAGTCCGGTACCAGACGGCCCTGTCCCGGACTCTCCACTCGAACGGGCGGCGATAGGTTCTTGCTCGCTTCCCGTCGGCTTCGCCTCTGCAGCTTCACTGATGGACCGCGAGATGGGCGCCTCGCTGGTCGAACCAAGTGCAGGCTGCTCCGATAGCCGCGCTCCCGGGGACACCTCGGGCGCGTTCTCCGCGAGCTCCACGATCTGGCGGAGAACAGTGTCGGCGTCCGCGATCCACGCCGGCGTCCATACCGTCACCAACGATGGCCACCCCATGTGCGAGGTCAGCATGGACGCCGGTATGTCATCTCGATCGGCGACGATGTCTCGTTTCGCCCATCTCGGCCCGTCGAGAAGGACCGCGATCCACTCTCTTCCCGGTAGTCGGACTGCGAGATCCACCCTGAACGAGGACATACCGAGGTCCTCCGCGACCTCGAGTCCGGCCATCTTCAACCGCTCCGCCACCTCCTCGCGGTGCAGATCATGGTCTGCACCAACGGTCGCGATCGCCGGATGCTCACCCTTCTCAGCGAAGAGCAGGTACTCACGCAGGTGCCTCATGCCCTCCGAACCAGTGCGCGAGAGGTCGATCATGCGGGGATCGAACGAGCTGAAAAGAACGATCTCCTTACGGGCGCGGGTGATGGCCACATTCAAGCGGCGCTCGCCGCCGGCAACAGTCAGTGGGCCGAAATTGAGCCGGAGGCGGCCTGTCTCCGGGTCGGGCGAGAACGCCAGCGAGAAGAGGATGACGTCGCGCTCATCACCCTGGACGTTCTCCAGGTTCTTGACGAACAATGGGTCCTGGTCACGCGTGAGGGCAGCACGAATGGAGGGGTTGTTCATGGCCTCCAGTTCATCCTCGATAAGGGCCCTCTGCTGCGCATTGAATGTGACTACGCCGATGGATGTCCTGGGATCTTCGGAGAGACGACGCAGGATGTCGTCGAGGATCGCCTTCGCCTCCTCTGGGTTGGTACGAGACCCGGCACGCTCGAAGTCGCCGTCGACTCGCCTCAACCGCACGCCAAGACCCTGACGTTCACCAGGCGGAGCGGGAAAAGTGGCTAGGCGACCCTGATAATACTGAGCATTGGAGAAGGCGATGAGTTCCTCGGCCTGGCTACGATAGTGCCACGATAGGGAGAGGCGCTGGAGGTTCGAGTCGACGGCCTCGGAGAGGATCGATTCTTGATCAGCCGGAGCCAGTGCCTGAGCAGCACCCTCTCCCGCCTCATCGAGGTCCTCGTCGATTTCCTCCATCGACGTGGCGAACATCGACGTCGGTGGCATCTGCTTGGAGTCGCCGACGATGATGACGGAACGCGCTCGGCCCATCGCACCGACCGCGTCTGCCACGCGTATCTGAGATGCCTCGTCGAAGATCACTACATCAACGTTCACGGAGCCATGGGGCAGGTTCTTGGCCACGGAATGGGGGCTCATCAGCAGACACGGCGTGAGTTTGAGAACGTCATCACCGTAATTCCTGAACAACTCACGAATCGTACCACCCCGCTTGCGGGATATTTCTCGTTTGAGGCCTCCCATGGATTTGAGCACGGCGCCCCGTTGCCGCGTGACCGTGGCCGGTAGTTCATCGACGAGAAGGTCACGCAACTGATGAATACCGTCGCGGTATGTCGCGATGTCATTCATGTGTCGCCCCGCGTCGAAGGTATCGAGATCATTCGCCTCCAGGCGCTCCGCGAGAATGACGCTGTTGACGCGATGGCGTATCTGGGATTCGAGATCTTCGGCTGATAACTCACCTTCCCGGAGTTTTTGCGCCAGATCCGTGAAACCGTGGGCCTCCAGCCGCTCCAACTCGGTCGCCACCCGCCGAATGCGTTGCACCCGGCCCATTCGACCCTGATCCACATGTTCACGCCAAGTAGGCAAACTATCCGAAATCGCTGTGAGTAGGTTGCGTCCCGCCAACCAACTGCTCAGGGTTTCAGGCGTCACGCCGAATGCTATCGAGACCTCCTCCCATGCATGCAGGATTTCGATCAGATCGGAACGGAAGTCTGTGCCCGGCGCATTCCTCGCCGATTCGACGACCTCCGCCAGCTCAGGGTGGACGCCCGGGAACTTACGAGACGTCTTGTCCGCGATATCGATCATCCGACGGTGCCGCTCGAGACGGCTCTTCACGTCAGGATCGTATGGAGTCACAGCCCGGCCGAGCATTGCTCTCAAACGAGGCAGGAGCGCAGACTCTGCCTCCCGCAGCCGGTCGATGGAGTCGAGCAGGCCTGGCAGACCGTCGTAGTCGATCGGTGCTCCGGGCGCCACGTTGGCGCGCATCGATTCGACGATGGCCGCCTTGGCCTTCTTACGCCCGAAGAATCCATGATCGTCAGCAGCGCGAATATCGAGTCGGACTCTGTCGGTGTCGATCGCCTCGCTCTGTGGAGAGAGCAGTTCCAGGGTCGGCGCGAATCGAACGTGCAAACGTTCGAGATCGATTTCGAGTTCGTCGGCCTCGTCGAGAGCACGCCGGCCCCCCGCCTCCTGGCATTCGTCCGGAGTGAACGCAGAACCCCCGTCCACGTGGGCGAGCCATGACTCCAATGCGCGCCATTCACTGTGATCCACCTTGGCAAGGAGGCGCACGACGGACGCCTCCGTGCGACGTACCGCGCCGTCGAGACGTGCAAGCGTTCCGCGCAGGGCGGCGGGGTCATCGTCGGCATGGGGCCCGACCAGTGCCCAATCGGCGACGTCCTCTGTGGCTTCGAGCTGCCGCATGGCATGACTGAGACCCCGAGCGGACGCGTAGACGGCGCCCATGTCGACCTGGCCCGTCACCACCTGCCCCGGCACTTGGAAGTGGACCGATCCGGTGTTGGGAGCGGGCGTATGCGCGAGGAGTTGCTGGCGGGCGCTCCATACAGATACTCCTGCGCGCCCCTCATGATGAACGCGCTTTGCGTAATTATCGAGGGACTCAATCTTGGCGGCTACTCGATCACGCGTCGCCTGATAGGCAGCCCGGGCGCCATCGCCCTCAAGGGTCAACGCGTGCTCGAGTTGGGAGCGCACGCCCTTGATGGATTGATCGCGGCCATGAACATCGAGACATAGTGGCCCCAGCCCGACCTGATTGAGGCGTTTGCGGACGACGTCGAGCGCGGCCTGCTTCTCTGCGACGAACATGACTCGCTGACCCCGTGCCAGGCAGTCGGCGATGATATTGGTGATCGTCTGGGACTTGCCCGTGCCAGGCGGTCCCTGAAGAACGAAGGTGCGGCCCGCGCTTGCCCACCGAACGGCCGTCAACTGAGAGCCGTCGACGGGCAGGGGCAGGTATGCATTCACCTCATCCGCGGGCACCAGCTCCGGCGCAGCGGCGGGGTCGACGAATGTCTCCGTCGGACTGTGTACCAAATGGTGCACTACGGGATTCGCCAGGAACGCTTGCCAATTCTCGGTGAGATCGCGCCACATCTCCAACGTAGAGAATTGAAGAAGAGCCAGGCGACAATGAGGCTCGACACTGAAGTGGAGCTGTTGCTCGAGCAACGTCTCGCGAACTTGCTGGAAGATTCCCGGTAGGTCGATCCCGGACTCGTCCGAAGGCGGATTGGCGAGAACAGGAATTGTGACGCCATCTCGACGCAGCTTTTCGAGGAGGCAGTAGTTGGGAAGTACCTGGGCCCCGGGCTCTGCCTGCATGGTGTAGCGCCGTCCCTTGCGACCGTCGACGGTCATAGGTAGAAGGAACAAGGGAGCCAGGGCCGGGCTGCCCTTGGCGTCACGCCATGACAGAGCGCCTAGGGTCAGAAAGAGACTGCTTGCGCCGGTTTCTTCCATGACCACTCTGCGCCGACGCCGAAGTCGATCGAGAACGCCGTCGTGCCGAGCCGCAGTTGTGTCGAGGTAGACGGCTTGTTCGGACTCGAGGATGCTCTCAAGTGTCCGGTCATCGAGTTGCCGGGCAGTGCGCTTGCCCTGCGCCACGTGGATCTGATCGATATCGTCACCGGAGCGAACGGTTATTTGGGCACCTTGCATGACAAGGTCTTCGAGCACCGGGAGGGACCGTTCACTGGTCGCGACGATCACGCCACTGGTCTTCTTGAGCTTCAGCAACGGGTTTCGAAGCGAGAGGTCGAGCAGCGCAGACCTCCACTTCTCCACTCGCGGTGGACGGCGAGGCTCTTGGGGGACTGGGGAGTCCGATCGAAGGTGTCGGGCACGGTACGGCACCGGGGGCGGCGCGGTGTTCTCAAGCTGTATCTCGATGACGTCGCCTCGAACGGTCATCTGGGACAGCGGCTTGATCCGGCGGTGAGCGGCCCTGACGTCCAGCAGGTGCTCGATGCGCTTCGTGGTATTCCCATCGACCCCCTCCGCACGCCATTGGCGGGTGGCCGCGACAGCGTCGTCGAAGGGCCTGTCCTCCCCGGCCGCGGCGAGGGTCAGCTCCACTCCGACGAAGAGTTGAGAGTGGATGAGGTTGTGGATCATCGCTCGGTCATCGAGAGCAACGTCGCTCAACTGACTGTCTTCGGTAA
Source organism: Mobilicoccus massiliensis (assembly GCF_000826525.2). GTDB lineage: Bacteria > Actinomycetota > Actinomycetes > Actinomycetales > Dermatophilaceae > Mobilicoccus > Mobilicoccus massiliensis. The sequence goes on from NZ_LN651326.1 coordinate 211,189, forward strand.
GAAAGCCGGCGTAAGCATGACCCGGGACATGCACGACGATCGGATTGAGACCGGCTTGCTCCAGGGCGGAGCAGTAGAGGACGACGAGATCGAGGCATGTCCCGAGCCCCTCCTCCAGCACGCGAGTAGCCCCCCGAACCTTCTGGCCGTCGTCTTCGAAGGAAGCGGGCGGCGGAACATAGCGGATCTGTCGAGCACGGATTGCGTCGTAGACCGCGCGCCCGATCGCCACGGCTCGTTCGCGATCGCCCTGGTACCCCTGAATCGAGGGGTCACCGGTATCTTGCTCAAGAATGTCGGACGTCTTGAGAAGGAGTTCGGCAATCCCGTTGGCGTTTGGGGTGACGAAGGCGGCGAGAAGCTCAGGGATGGACCGCGCGGTCCACTCGTTCCGGGCCAGGAGTCGGACGGGAACACTCCCTCGTCGTGAGGTGCCGTCGATGCTACAGGCGACCTCCACGGACGCGCTTCTCGCCTCATCGAGCTCGGCGAAGGCGGCCCGCTCGAGCTCCCAGTGGAGCTGTGAGCGGCCGAGCTCCTCCAGCGTGTCAGCCTTTACACGGATGTTGCTGATACGACGCGGATCCGCATAGCTGCGGTTCGCACCCCGCAGAGTCAGGCTGAAGTCGGTGACGAGCGCATCCGACGCGCTGCGGTTCTCGACGGAGATGTCGACGATGGGGCTGACGCCGTTCTCGGCGAGAGCGAGGCTGATGGTCTCTCGAAGTGTGACAGCAACGGTGACATCACCCTTGACGAGTGAAACACGTCGGAGCCCGTCCTCGAGATCGTCGTCACCGGCCGGGTCACCTATCGCGTCAGGATCATCCTGAACGGGCACGAAAGGATCGGCTGCTTCACTGTCGATGGCCGACTGCGCCCGGTCTGTGCTTGTCGTCTCATCAGCCGATGCATGCGGATCCAGCGCGAGTCGGCGGAGCAAGGCTGCGAGTTCACGGTCGGCTTCCTCCGCCTGCCAGGGACGGACTAGCAGCCGCATCGTGGAAAGGACGCGTTCGGCCGAATCCGTCGTCTGATTCTGGGGCTCATGCGCAACGTGGTTGAGCGTCTCCCGAATCTCGCGCGCATAGTTGGCCTGAGCCCGCCCCACGAATGAGCCCAGTTCTCGGTGTTGTTCGTAGAGGACGCGCAGCAGAAAGCGCGGATCGTCCATCGAGTAGGTGCGACCGCTGACGCCGTTGTTGTGGTCCCGCTGGACGTAGACATCGGCCCACGAGCGGCCGTTGATCGGGCGCGACTCCGCGAACACCCGCAGGACACCGGCGAGCACGGTCGCCCCGCGTTGGATGTACTCACTCGGCAACAGATCCGGCACGAGCTTCCCCCTCATCACCTGGCGCCGCCTCGAAGAAGGAATTTGCGACACACAGGTTTACATCCTACGAAACCCGACGTTCTCGAGGAAGGATCGCCTCCTGAGGCGGCGGACACCGACGTCCGCTTGAGCCTCCACGCAAGGCGGTCTGCAGGTCAGCGCGCTTGTGGATCACACCACCGCGGCCTCGCAGATCCATCCATGCCGCATCAGGGCGTTCCAAGCGGTGCCGACGTGAGCACTCGAGAACAGTTCAGCCTTGCGTTTGGTCCACAGACGGATGACGCGGCTCGCCTCATCGGGCGTGCGGGCGTCTGCGTGCACCGCCGCCCAATGCACGGACGCGAGAAGCTCGATGTCATAGGTGCCTTCGAAGCCGCTGACAAGCTCGAGCACCCGAACCGTGCGAGCGGCAGTCTCAGGCGAGGAAGCCACGACGTCGCTCAGCGCCTCGCGTGACTCGTCCATCACCTGCAGCGGCTCGGCGTCCCAAGGACGAGCAGAACCGTCACCGAACCCCGTGATGAAGTGGCCTCCCATCTGACGAAGCGTCTTGCGAAGGTCGTCGGCATAGGGTCCGTAAGGGCCTTTGACGAAGGTCAGTCGCAGCGGTTCTCCAGCCTCTTGCAAGAAATAGGCCAACTTTTGGGTGTCGACCAGGCCCGGCCACTCCCAGGCGACCTCGCGGTACGCGTTCATCAGGCGAAGGAGTGCAGCACGCGTCGGCGTCAACGCCGGCGCCGTCTCACGGTTGACCATGTCGCTCGCCGCCGGTGCACCCGCGGGCACGTACAGCCTGATGTCGACCGTCGTGGCCAGTGGCTGCAGAGCAGCATGCATGAGTGGGGCCACGTCGGCCCAATCAAGTCCGCCGTTGCCGCAACCGAGCGGCGGTACAGCGACCGACGTGATGCCATGTTCCTGCACCACTCGGACGAGGTCATCGAGGCCCGCTCCGATGTCCTCGATGCGCGAGCCGCCCTTCCAGTGACGCTTGGTCGGAAAGTTGATGATGAAGCGAGGGCCGGTCAGGCCCGAGGTCTCCCACACATGCATCCGGCCCGTCTCCAGCCTGCCGTTCTTGGCTTCACGAGCGTAGTTCTTGAACATGTCTGGGTAGGCGCGCTTGAACTGCAGGGCGATGCCCTTACCCATGACCCCAACCGTGTTCACCGTGTTGACCAGGGCGTCTGCGTCATCCGACAGCAGATTGCCCCGCAGTTCGCGGATCACCGGGGCTCGCCGCTCTTCTGACCAGATGAGCGCACCTGCCGAGTGGCACCTGACTCATCCGCACCGGCGAGGACCTGCGAGAACGCGCCCATCAGGTACTCAACTGCTTTCTGTCCCTGCGCATGATCACCGTATGAATACATATCCTGTAGAGACTTGATCGCCAGTGTGGATGCAGGAGAAAAGAACGCCAGATCCCTCTCGGGAATTAGCTTCATGACATCTGTGATGAGTTCAGCAATAAGTTCGACGTGGAGGAAAAGAACGTTCCGCTGGGCCACTCGCGATCGACCCAAGGTTTGCCTAACCCCTGAGGCCCGCTGCAGGGCCCACAAAAGGGTGAACACATCATCGCGAACCAGCTCCACCCGTCCTCGCCGCACATTTCCACTCCTGGAAATCGCTTGAGGCACGGGCTTGTAGGCGAACGCTGCGAGCCTGGAGCGCGCGGCCGCTACCTCGCCAGCCGACAGTGACCCAACTATATCGGCTATGATCAGTTCAGCGTCCCTCTTGGCTGAACTCTCAAATGTCTTCCCCGTGACGAAGACGGCAAGACCTGCTGCCACAAAACCGAGCCAGGTAGGTACATCTCCCCAGTCCACCACGGAAGACACATCCCGCAGCCAGGCAAGAGCCCCCGTGACGCCAGTCATCTCTCGTCTCCTTCCACGTACTTCGGGGCCAGGGCTTCCATCTGCTCGATGACGAGGCGGATGGCTTCGGGTTGCTTGTCGGGTGGGTAGTCGTACTTGACGAGGAGCCGTTTGACGGAGACGCGGAGTTTGGCGCGGACGTCTTCACGGACGGTCCAGTCGGTCTTGACGTCGCGACGCATGATGGCGACGAGCTCGCGGGCGATCTGGGCGAGGGTGTCTTCGCCTTGGAGGAGCACGGCGGAGTCGTTCTGGCTGACGGCGTCGAAGAAGGCCAGCTCGTCGCGGTGCAGCGGCGGGGTGAACTGTTCGCCACGGCGGGCCTCGGCGGCGATGTCACTCGCGACCCGAAGCAGCTCCTCGATGACTTCGGCGGCGGTGAGTTGCGAGTTCACGTAACGGTTCATCAGCGCAGCAAGCCGCTCGGAGAACTGGCGTTCGCGGCTGAGGTTGCCGCCGGTCACAGCGTGCGAGTCCTCCGTGAGGGCGGATCGCAACGCCTCGATGGCCAGGTTGGGCGCGGGTGTCCTTCGCAGCGCCTCGATGGCACCGGGCGTCAGGCGGCCGAGGTCGGGTCGTTCGATGCCGGCGACGGCGTAGATGTCGACGACCTCCCCCGGAGTCGTCGTGTCGACGATGAGCGACCGCAGCAGGCGCGCGATGTCCTCGGGCACCGGCTTGCCCGAGGCTCGACGTTCGCCGGCCTCGAGCTTGGCCAGGTAGACGCGGACCTCGCTGTGGAACCGGAAGTCGTCCCGCTTGGCCGCCAGGGTCTCGCCTCCGCCGCCGATCGCCCAGGCCCGGTTCAACTGCCCGACCAGGCGCCGATAGCGGGCGTAGGTCGACTCGGGCTGGTCCTCGTCCGCCTCGCCGCCGCCGAGGTCCGCGGTGCTGCGGCACTCCGGAGACACGAGCCGGTTGGCCGCGGCGATGACGGTCCTGAGGTACGCGACCTGCGCCGGGTGCTTCTTCATCTCCTCGGAACGATCGAACGGCAGGAGCGCGTCGAGCTGGGCCAGCAGGTCGAGCGCGAGCCCGACGGCCTCGTCGGCGTGACGGCCCTGCGGCTTTTCGCGCCGGTCGGTGTCGCTGTACTCGGCGAGCGCGGCTTCGAGGTTGTCGGCCAGCGGGGCGTACCCGACGAGGAGGCCGTTGTCCTTGCCGCGGTAGGTGCGGTTGACGCGGGCGAGGGTCTGCATGAGCAGCGCCCCCTTGAGGGGCCGGTCGACGTAGAGCGTGTGCAGGCTCGGGGCATCGAAGCCGGTGAGCAGCATGTCCTTGACGATGACGAGTTCGAGTTCGTCGTCCGGCTTCTTGATACGGCTCTGGATCGTCTGCTGTTCGTGACCGCGACGCACGTGGTGGCTGATGGGGTCGGGGTCGGTGGTGGTGCCGGAATAGACGACCTTGACCTTGCCCCGCTCGATCGCGTCGGAGTGCCACGTGTCGTCGCCGGCAGCGCGGCGCTGGGCGACGATCTCGTCGTAGAGACGGGCGGCGATCTCGCGGGTGGCGCAGACGATCATCGCCTTGCCGCCGGTCTCGATCTGCGGCAGCATCGCGGTCTTGCGCCGATCCCAGTGTTCGAGCAGGTCGGCGGCCAGCGTTCGGATGCGGTCGGGGTGGCCGTAGAGCTCGTTGATGACGGCGACGGACTTCTCGACCTTGGCCCGTTCGAGAGTGTCGAGGCCCTCGGTGGCCTCGTCGGCGGCGCGATCGATGTCCTCTTCGGTCGCCTCCTCCATGCGGGCGAGCGGGATGAGTCGCGGCTCGAAGTAGACGGGCACGGTGGCGCCGTCCTCGACGGCGCGGGTGAGGTCGTACACGTCGACGTAGCCGCCGAACGTGGCGCGGGTGTCGCGTTCGGTGAAGCTGATCGGCGTGCCGGTGAAGGCGATGAACGAGGCACCGGGCAGCGCGTGCCGCAGGTGGGCGGCGTACCCGTCGAGGTCGTCGTAGTGACTGCGATGCGCCTCGTCGACGACGACGAGCACGTTTCGCCGGTCGGTCAGCTCGGGGTGGGTCGCCCCGGCGTCCTTCTCGGCCTTGGACAGGCCGAATTTCTGCAGGGTCGTGAAGTAGATGCCGCCGGTGCGACGCCCGGTGAGTTCGGCGCGGAGTTGGGCGCGGGTCGCGATCTGGACGGGTGCCTCGGGCAGCAGCCTGGAGTCGCGGAAGGTCTGGAACAGTTGCCCGTCGAGTTCGCGGCGGTCGGTGACGACGACGATCGTCGGGTTGGCGAGCTCGGGGGTGCGGTGGACGGCGGCGGCGTAGAGCTCCATCTCCATCGACTTGCCCGAGCCCTGCGTGTGCCAGACGACGCCGGCGCGGCCGTCACTGCGGATGGCCTCGACCGTGGAGCCGACCGCCGCGGTGACGGCAAAGTACTGGTGCGGCTTGGCGATGCGCTTGGTCAGCACACCGTCGCGCTCGGAGAACGCGGTGTACCCGCGCATGAGCTGCCCGAATCGTTCCTGGTTGAACAGCCCGTGGAGGAGCACGCCGAGCGGCGTCGTGTACTCCTCGTCGCCGAATGCCTCACCCGCGCGGACGACGGTGCCGTCGTCGTCGACGTTCCACGGGCTGAAGTGCTCGTAGGGCGTGAACGGTGTGCCGTACTGGGCCGTGGCACCGTCGCTGGCGACGGTGAGGAGCACGGTCCGGAACACCATGGGGAACTCGCGCAGGTAGAGCTCGAGTTGGGCGTGGGCGCCCGCCGAGCTGGCCTTGCTGTCGCCGGACCGCTTGAGCTCGACGATCGCGACGGGCAGCCCGTTGCTATAGAGGACGACGTCGAACCGGCGGTGGTGCTCACCGTCGCGGATCGTCACCTGGTTGACAGCGAGCCAGTCGTTGTCGTCGACGGTCGTCGACATGAGCCGGATCGTCGGCGTGCGTTCGACGCCGGCCGAGTCGAGGTAGGTGACGCCGTGGTAGCCCTGGGTCAGCACCTCGTGGAGACGGTAGTTCTCCGCGAGCGCGTCGTTGGATCGGGGCCGCAGGATCTCGGCCTGCGCCTGCTGCAGGTACGTCTGCGGCACGTCGGGGTTGAGCCGGGTCAACGCCGCCGCCACCCGAGACGGGATGACGAGGTCCTTCCACGACTCCCGCTCCCCCGTCCCCGGCGCGATCTGCTCACCCTTGAGCGGCGTCCACTGCAACTCAGCGAGGACGTTCATCGCCATGTCCTCCCACATGGCCTCCGACCCGGCCCGGCCCATCAGAGCACCTCCTCCACGGTTGATTCCGCATCCTTCACGCGCAGCCGACCCGACATGAGCTCGGGGAGGAGGGCGTCGCGCAACGCGGTCAAGGCTCGCGACTCCGCCGTGGTCTCCCGGATCACGCCGCCCAGAACAGTGAGCTGACCACCCAAAGAGGCCAGGCGCTCATCCGTGGGCACGAGCAGAGGGAGCGCGCTCAGCCGCGCCATACTCAGCTTGGGTTGCACAGCGCCCGTGACCGCATCGGCGACCGAGAGTCGTCTCAGGGCGACGCGCAGGACATCTGTCGAAACGCCCTTGCCGACCAGCACGTGTGCGTGATTGTTGACCCAGGAAAGGCCCCAGACGTACTGCACGACCGCCCTGCCATCCCCCGTCTGCACCGTCCCGTCCTCGCCGACCAAAACGATGGGCTCGTCGAAGAGTGCCGAGTCGACCGTATCGATTTGGCCAGCTGCCCCGTAGTAGGGAACGACCCCTTGACGCTCTGACCGTTCACGGGAGGACAAAGGGATGCGACGGCGATTCAAAAACTCCGCGGCTGCACCCACTGGGATCGTTCGGACGTCAGCGCATGCCGAGAGGTAGATTGCGTCCTCAAGGTCGTTCACCGTCCCCAACTTTCGGTCGTTGGCGGCGATCTTGTCGTCGAGCGCGCCCAGCACCTCCGCAATCGCCCGCTGCGTATTGGTGTCAGGCAGCGTCACGTTCATGCGCCCGAGGTCGCGGAGGCTGATGTAGGCGGCCATGTCGGTGTTGTTCATGAAATAGGCGGCCTGCTGCCAGAATTCCGACGAACGGAACCATGCCTTCAAGTAACCCGGGACGATGACGCCCCCGTCTAGTACCCGGAAGAAGCACAGTTGAGGGCTGTAGACGGCGTTCCCTTCTGCCTCGGGCATCACAGCCACGCGTCCGACCGTTCCCTTGGTCGTGAGCAGAATGTCACCCGCCTGCGCCGCCTTCGCCCCGATCGCAGCAGTCTGCTCGGCCGAGACGAAGTCAGGGCTGTCGAAACGCACCACGTCGGCGCCAACGTCCGCGACGCGAATGATCCGGTAGCCGGTGGCGGCGAGCTGGTCCCTGCGTGTTCGGTAACCATCGCTGTAGATCAGGTGCCCGTCTCGCGCAAGCTCCTGAAACGTCGTGGTCACGACACCCTCCTCAACTGCTTGCGGACCTCGCTCTGGAGTCGGTCTGACTCGTCGAAGGCGGCGGTGAGCTCACCCGTGAGCCGGGCGATCTTCTCGTCGATGGGTTCGCCGTCGTCGGCGATGGCAGCGGCACCCACGTAGCGGCCCGGGGTGAGCGCGTAGCCGGCCTCCTTGATCCGGGCGACGGGCACCGAGGCGCAGAAGCCGGGCACGTCTTCGTACTCCGCGCCCTCGGCAGAGGCCGTGCCGCGCCAGGCGCGGTAGGTGTCGGCGATGCGCTGAATGTCCTCTGGCGCGAGGTCGCGCAGAGCGCGTTCGGCCATGAACCCGAGGTTGCGGGCGTCGATGAACAGCACCTCACCGCGGCGGTCGATGCTCCCCTGCGCGCCGGCGCTCTTGTCCTTGGCGAAGAACCACAGGCACGCAGGAATCCCCGTCGACCGGAACAGCTTGTCGGGCAACGCCACCATGCACGTCACGAGGTCGGCCTCGACGAGGTTGGCGCGAATGTCGCCCTCACCGTTGCTCGTCGAACTCATCGACCCGTTGGCCATGACCACCCCGGCCATGCCGTGCGGCGTGAGCTTGCTGATGATGTGCTGCATCCACGCGTAGTTGGCGTTCCGTACCGGCGGCACGCCGTACACCCAGCGGGCGTCCTCCTCGCTGCGCGCCCAGTCCTTGATGTTGAACGGCGGGTTCGCCATCACGTAGTCCATCTGCAGGTTCGGGTGCAGATCGAGCGCGAACGTGTCACCCCACCGGTCGGCGAGGTTGCCGTTGAGGCCGTGAATGGCGAGGTTCATCGTCGCCATCCGCCACGTGCGCTCGTTGAGCTCCTGACCGAAGATCGACAGGGCCGTCTTGTCCTTGTCGTGCGCGGCGAGAAACTTCTCGGCCTGGACGAACATGCCGGCCGAGCCGCAACACGGGTCGTACACGCGGCCCTCCGTCGGCTCGAGAATCTCGACGATGGTCCGCACCACCGACGGCGGCGTGTAGAACTCCCCACCCCGCTTGCCCTCGGCCCGGGCGAACTGCTCGAGAAAGTACTCGTACACCTCACCCATGAGGTCACGCGCGCGACTCGCCCCCTCGCCGAAGAACCGGATGTTGTTGAGCAGGTCGACGAGCTCACCGAGGCGCCGCTGGTCGACGTTCTCTCGGTTGAACCCGTGCGGCAGCGAGTTGCGCAGGCTCGGGTTGGCCCCGATGAGCAGATCCATCGCGTCGTCGACGAGCCGCCCGACGCTCTTGGGACCGTTCGGCTCGCTCTCGCTCAGCCCCTTGCTGTGCTCGGCGAGGTAGTCCCAGCGCGCGGTCGGCGGGACGACGAACACGCCACGCCCCCGGTAGTCGTCCTGGTCACCGACGAGCTGCTCGATCTGGTCCTCGCGATACCCCTCGGCGCGGAGCTCCTCGGCGATGGCGACCGTCGCGGCGTCGTACGCCTCCGAGACGTACTTGAGAAACACGAGACCCAGGACGACGTCCTTGTACTGCGACGCGTCCATCGAGCCGCGCAGTTTGTCCGCCGCCTTCCACAGGGTGTCCTTGAGCTCCTTCATGGTGCTGGGCACCGCGGGGGCGGTGGTCTTACGAGTGCGAGGTGGCACGTCAGTGTCCTTCCGGTTCGATCGAGTTCATCATGGCGGTGATCCGGCCGGCGACCGCGCCGTCGGCGAGAAGCTGGGTCAATCGGTCGAGGTCGTCCACACGTTGCTGCGTCTCTGCCCGGGCGACGGTGATGGACTCGAAGACCTCGGTGAGCGTGTCGGCGGTGGCCACCGACACGAGTCGGGCCGGGAACGACCGCCACTCGGTCCCCTTCCCGCGGGCGAGGTCGGCCGCGAGGACGTGGGGGATGACGCGAGCCGACGCACTCGCGGGGTCAGTGGCCTGTACCCGAAGGGAACGGGCGGGGAACTCGACCACCGTGCCGCCACGGGCATCCACCCACGCCCCCGGCCGAGGACCGGTGCAGAAGAGCACATCCCCGGCCTCCGTGCGATGAGCCTTGGGGTGCGCGGCGGTGAACGCCAACAGATCGACGACCCGCTCCCCCGGCCGCTCGTCGCCACTCAACTCGGGTACGCCCATGACGGTGATCGGCACGCCCCTCCCCTCCACCTCCTCGCGACGCCGGACCTCCGTGGCGGACAGCCTCGTTCCCGGCACGACGGTCACCCGATCGGCCGCGATGAGCTCCCGCACCGTCGTGACGCCACCGGTCGGCACATCGTTGCGGGCCGCCTCCACCCGAACGGCCACTCCACCCACCGGGCTCGCCACCCGCGCCGCCACGGCATCAGCGGCGACGTCGTCGACGGGAGGAAGCTCCGGACGCACGATCCCCAGGTCACGAGGGACGAGATCGCGGCGCTCGGCGAGGATCGCGAACGTGCGCTGGTAGCGCGCCACCCGGAACACGTGGGCCCGGGCCTCCGACTCGTCGTCGCCGACGCCGAGCACCGGACGGTCCTCGATGGCGGCGACGATGTCGGCCACGAGGTCGTCACGCACCTCGGCGAGGTCGGCACCCGCGAGATCGACGACCGCCGTGCGCCCCTGACGGACATTGCCCACCGGCGCAGGTCCGATGACCCACAGCGCCAGGCGACGCTGCGGCACGGCCACCGAACTCCCCGGACCGAAGCGCACCAGGGCGCGCAGCCGGCCGGTCGACAGCACCTCGTGCCGGATGCGATCCACACTCGGACTGCCCAGATTGTCGGTGAGGACCGACGCCGGCCCGACGATCACTGCGGTCTGACGTGGATCGAGCTGGACGAGCACGTCGTCGACCGCGTCGAGTAGCCGCTTCGGCGTCATATCCGGCGCTCCCGGATGCGGGTAGGCGGCCACGACGACCGCCGACCCGGTGATCGTGACGTGCCCCTCGTCGTCGGTCTCCATGTCCTCGGGAACGACGCCATGGATGACGAGCCTCCGCCACGCGTCCCGCACCGCCCAGCGCACCGATTCGGTATCCGCAGTCACGACCGGCCGCATCGACGCCCGCGCCGCCGCCTCCGCGCCCGAGGCCCGCACGGCCGCCATGACCAGCGCCGAGCTGCAGCCCGTGGGATCGGCGACGACGGCCAACTCCCCCGACTCCAATACGCCCAACGCGACGGCAAGCGCACCGACGAGGTCGAGCACGCCTTCGGCGACGGCCGTGCCATCTGGCCCGAGGCCGAAGCGAGACGGATCGCGCCGCAGGTAGGTCAGCGCGTCCTCTCCGCCGCGAGCCGCGCCGACCAGGTCGTCGACGTAGGCGGCGGTGGCACGCAGCGCGGCCTCGTCCGCGACAGCGATCTCCGAGAACGCGAACCGGTCGTCGGGGTCGGCCTCCTCGGCGACATCGAGGAGATCCTCACGCTCCAGCGCGGCGCAGGTCTCCCCCGAGAGGACCTGCACCGCGAGGAGCGCCGTCACAAGGGCCCACCCGTCGGGCGTCGGCAGTGGCGGACGCGTGTGCAGTGCGGCGTCGAGCGCGAGCTCCGGGTTGTTGCCTCGGCCACTCGCCCGCAACCATTCGACCACCGCCCGACGCTCGAACCGGTCGGCCCCGTTGGCGCGACCCACCGGCGCTGGGAACGCGCCTGCGACCGCGTGCGGCCGCTTGCGCCACATCGACACCACCGGCCGCTGCACGCCGGCGAGGACGGCGACATCGGCCAGGGTGACGAGCCCCGTGGCGTCGGCTGTGGCGTGATCGGTCATGACGAGAACTGTAGAGCCAGAGCGCATCGACTAGCAGGACATTCGTGATAACCCCCGTTATCGCCGCATTACTAGGTCATACCGACGGTGGAGTTGCACGGTGAACTCATTAACCCCGGCAGGCGCTCGACGGGCCGTGGCCTCAGAGCGAATGTCACTCGTCTCACCAGGAGTTCGCCATGCAGAAAAAGCACGTGTTCGCGTACCCGCTCACCGCCCTGTTCGCGTTCGGAATCGGCGCGGCCGGTGCAAGCGGCACGGCCATGACCACCGCGTCGGCCCCCGCCCCGACCGCCACGGTCACCGTCACGCCCGACTCGCAGCCGGCCCAGACCGTGACCGTGACCAAGGCCGCCGCCGAGCCTCCCCCGGCCCAGGCCTCGGAGCCCAGTGCCCAGCCCGAGTCGTTCCCCGGCGACGGCACCTACGAGGTCGGTGTCGACATCCAGCCCGGCAAGTACGCCTCCGACACCCCCGTCAGCGGCAACTGCTACTGGGCACGCCTCAAGAGCGACGACCCGTTCGACGGGATCCTCGCGAACAACAACTCGTCCGGCAAGTCCGTCGTCGTCATCAAGAAGTCCGACAAGTACTTCCAGTCCAGCGGTTGCGCGGACTGGACCAAGCGCTGAGGACGACCATGGATCTCCCCTCCACCCTCCTCAACGCACCGTGGGCCCAGCCGCTCGTGGGCCTCGTGGTCACCGCGCTCGGAAGCTGGCTCGGCAGCCGCCACGGCCCTGACTCCCGGGGCATCTCGCAGAACGCTACGACGCACGGCTCGAACTCACGAATCACTCAGACGGTGAACCAAAACACCTGGCACATCTCGCCGCGGCTGCCCGCGCCCAAGCCCGAAGCGCAATCCTCTGGTAGCACCAGCTCTGCACCGACCAACGATGACGACGACGTGGCCAAGATGATCGGCCTGTGTTTCGCCGTCGTGGCGGGCGTTTCGGCACTCACCTGGGCGATCGCGGCTCACTGGGGTCTCGTCCTCTTGATCACCCGAATCGTCACGATGATCGCCCTGTTCATCACGGCCCTGACGTGGTGGCGTTGGCCGGCGGGCGTCCGGGGAGCCGGTGGCATGCGGGTCGCCATCACCGCGATCGGCTCAGCGGTGCTGTGGGCACTGAGCGCCCTGCCGATACCGGTCCGCCACGAGCCGAGCCTCCGCGAGATCGAGCGGGCAACGTCCGGGATGAGCATCGTCGAATCGGTCACCGCCACATGGAACGCCCTGGGCCTTGATGGCGTCTTCGCCTACGAGATGCGGCTGGCCGGAGTCGCGCTCCTCCTACTCCTCCTGTACACCACCACCTCACGCGGGCTGGGGGCGGTGATCGCGGAGAGCGCTGCTCGCCGCACCCCGCCTTGGCTGGGTCTCGTCCGACTCGGAAACTGGTTGATCGGTCCGGCGACCATGGGATTCGGCTACTTCGCCTGGGTGGCGTTCATGGCGGCGATCGCGATTCTCCTCGTCCATCCCGGCAGCACCGGTTGGCTCATCGATCACTTCTCTCGCGCCCCCGCCCTGATGGCGCCTTGACGCCGGGCCGCCACCCACAGACTTTCGCTCGTCCGGGCACGTCATACACAGATGACACGCCTCCTACGACGTGCGCCGTGTGACGTAGACGTGCACGGATCCCCCGAACTCCCCCTCACGACGAACGCCCGGCTCGTCAGGAGACATCTCCTGACGAGCCGGGCGTCGTCGTATCGAGCTGGGATCAGTCCGGGATCAGGCGCGGGGGGCCTGGTGCGCTCCGCCGACCTCACCCTCGGGCCGACCCTCGTGCTCGTGCGGCCGGTCACCGTGGGCGATCTCCTCGGCCACGCGTTCACCGGCGCTCTCCCCGGCGCGGGCCTGCGGATCACGGTAGCCGTCGCGGTCGCGGTCCTGCTCGTACTCGCCGGTGGGCGACTTCTCGCGGCTCGGGACCGCGCGGCTGCCCTGGATCGGCGACTCCATCTCGTCCGGGCTCGGACGCGGGATGCCGGCCGCGGCGTAGACCTCGGCCTCGTCGAGGGTCTCCTTCTCGAGCACGGCCGCGGTGATGTTCTCCAGCTTGTCGCGGTGCTCGCGCAGGAGCCGGATGGCCTCGCGGTAGCACTCGTCGACGATGCGGCGGACCTCGTCGTCGGCGCGGCCGAGGATGTCTTCGGAGAACCCGGCCGACCGCGGATCGCCCTCGCTGGGGTAGATCTGCACCGGGCCGACCTTCTCGCTCATGCCCCAACGCCCCACCATGCTGCGGGCGATGTTCGTGCTCGAGTCGAGGTCGGACTCCGCGCCGGTGGTGATGACGCCGAAGATGAGCTCCTCGGCCGCCATGCCGCCGAGCGCGCCGATGATGCGCCCGCGCAGGTACTCCTCGTCGTAGCCGTAACGGTCGTCGTCGGGGGTCGACAGCGTGACACCGAGCGCGCGACCGCGGGGGATGATCGAGACCTTGCGCACCGGGTCGGCACCCGCCTGCAGCATGCCGAGCAGCGCGTGACCGGCCTCGTGATAGGCCGTCCGACGACGCTCCTCCGGCGGCATGATGACGTTGCGCGCCGCGCCGAGCTGCACCTTCTCGAGCGCCTCGAACATGTCGGACTGCGTGACGTCGTCGGCGTCCTGTCGGGCGGCGAGCAGCGCGGCCTCGTTGACGAGGTTGGCGAGTTCGGCGCCGGTCATGCCCGGGGTGGCCTTGGCGAGCGCCATGAGGTCGACGTCGGAGTCCAGCGGCACCCCGCGGCTGTGCACCTCGAGAATCTGCTCGCGGCCCTTGGCGTCGGGCGCGTGCACCTGGATGGTGCGGTCGAACCGGCCGGGGCGCAGCAGCGCCGGGTCGAGCACGTCGGCGCGGTTGGTCGCGGCGAGAACGACGACGCCCTCGCTGCCGGAGAACCCGTCCATCTCGGTGAGGATCTGGTTGAGGGTCTGCTCGCGTTCGTCGTGGCCACCCATCGCGCGGGAGCCCCCGCGGGCGCGGCCGATGGTGTCGATCTCGTCGATGAAGATGATCGAGGGCGCGACCTTGCGGGCCTCCTCGAACAGCTCACGCACGCGCTGGGCTCCGACACCGACGATCATCTCGATGAACTCACTCGCGCTCGCCGAGAAGAACGGCACCTCCGCCTCGCCGGCGGTGGCGCGGGCGAGCAGCGTCTTGCCGGTGCCGGGCTGGCCGGCGAGCAGCACACCCTTCGGGGCACGCGCACCGAGGCGGCGGTACTTGTCGGGGTTCTTGAGAAAGTCGACGATCTCGTAGATCTCGTTCTCGACCTCGTCGATGCCGGCGACGTCATCGAACGTGACGCGCACCGTCTCGGGATCGACGGGGCCCTTCTTCTTGCCGCCGCCCATGAGCCCGCCGGTCATCATCGATCGGCTCTTGCGCATGATGAAGATCCACAGGGCGACGATCAGCAGGATCGGCCCGAACGAGAACAGGGCGGTCATCAGCAGACTGCGTTGCTCGAGGACCGACTCGGCGCTCACCGTCGCACCACTCGCCTGCAGGGCCTTGAGCGGATCGTCCTTGGCCCAGGTGGGGCGTTCGGTGGTGAAGTTCTTGTAGCTGACGCCCTCCTCACCGGGGTAGGGCTTCTCGGTCTTGAGCGTGCCGGTGAACGTGTCGCCCTTGGTCTGGACCTTCTCGACGTTCTTCGCCTGCAGCTGCTGGGTGAACTCGGTGTAGGTGATGTCACGCGGCGCGGTGGCCGCGTTCTGCATCTGCATGATCCCGAACATGAGCAGCCACAACACGGCGATGACCGCGGCGAGCCACTTCCAGCTCGAGTTCTGCTTGGAGCCGTCGTCCTTGCCCTGCCCGGGCATGCCCTCGGTGCGCCACGGCTTGGGCGCCTGATCGTCGCGCCCGTCCTGCCGGCGCGCGGTGTCGCGGAGTCCGTCGTCGGCGTAACCGCCGTGGGAGTCGCGTCGACCCGGGCGACGACCGCGGCGGTCGCGGTCCTGAGGTGATGTGGCCGATGCTGGCATCAGTGTCCTTCTACGCTGGGCGCGCGTCGCGCGCTCGTCCACAGGGTCAACGCTCCGGGACCGTCATTCTTTCCCGATTCGGGTCTTCGGTGTGCCGTCGCGCCTCCACCCGGTCGACCCGGCGGCCGTCGAGCTCCAGCACACGCAGGGTGAGCACCCCCCAGTCGACCTCGTCACCGACCTCCGGCAACCGGCCGAGCAGGTGCATGACGAGGCCGCCGAGAGTGTCGAAGGGGCCCTCGGGCAATTCGACGCCGAGGATCTTGCCGGCCTCGGCGCGCCCGAGCAGACCGGAGACCTCGCGCCGGCCGGGCCGCACGATGCGCACCGGCTCGTCCTGGTCGTATTCGTCCTGGATGTCGCCGACGAACTCCTCCATGACGTCTTCGAGCGTGACGATGCCATCGGTGCCGCCGTACTCGTCGACGACGAGCGCGAGGTGCGAGCGCGACTCCCGCATGAGCGAGAACGCGGCGAACAACGGCTTGCTGCCGGGCACGACGAGGATCTCGCGCACGAGGTCACCGACCCGGAGAGCGTCGCCGGCGATGGTCTGCGACTCGTCGATGAGCAGGTCACGGATGTGGAGGAACCCGAGCACGTCGTCGACGCCCTTACCCGTGACGGGGTAGCGGGAACGTTCGAGCGACTGCACCACGGTGCGGGCCTCGGAGACCGGCATCGTGGCCTCGAGGAAGTCGACCTCGGTGCGGGGTGTCATGACCTCCGACACCGTGCGGCCGCCCGCGGCGAGGATGTCGACGACCATGCCGCGCTCGTCCTCGCCGAGGTCCTCCTGTTCGGCGACGATGGCCCGCAGCTCGGCGGCGTCCATCGACTCCTTCTGTTCCTCGGGGTTGCGGCCGAGCAGACGCATGACGACGTTGGTCGAGAGGCCGAGGAACCAGATGACCGGCCGCAGCACGGTGGCGATCGTGTCGAGCGGGCGAGCGACGATGAGGGCGAAGCTCTCGGCACTCTGCATGGCGAGCCGCTTGGGCGCGAGCTCGCCGAGCACGAGGGAGAGGTAGGAGATGATGAGCGTCGTGATGACGAACGCGGTCGTCGCCGCCATCGACTGCGGGATCCCCCACCCCACGAGCACCGGCGTGAGGTAGGGCGCGATCGTCGCCGCACCGAACGAGGCCGAGAAGAACCCCGCGAGCGTCACTCCGACCTGCACCGCCGAGAGAAACCGGTTGCTGTCCTGGGTGAGCCGCTGCACCACCAGACCCGCGCCGCCACGCTCGGCGGCCGCGTTCACCTGGCTCTCGCGCAACGAGACGAGCGCGATCTCCGACGCCGAGAACACGCCTCCGACGAGGATGAAGGCGAGCACCAGGGCAACGTTGATCAGGAGACCTTCCACTCCCCCATTGTGCCGTCGCGATGCGTCAGGCCGGAGGCGGCGGTACCGGAGCGCCTTCGGGTGGGGCGACCTTGCGGAAGCCGCGGGAGCCGTCGCCTCGGGACGCGCGACCGTTCACGTCATCGGAACGGCTGCCGGTCGTGCCGGGTGCGGCGCCCGCGACCCGGCGCGGAGCCGGGTCCCACCCGCCGTCGACGACCCGCCGCTGCACGAGGATCGCGGCGGCGAGGACGACGACGCCGATGATCGCCAGGATCACCGCTCCCGCGGCCCCACCGGCGCGCGCGCCGTAACCGATGAGGATGCCGAACCAGCCGAAGTCGGTGTCGCCGAACGTCGTGTTCGCGTCGCCGAAGTCGCCCATGACGAGCATGAGCATTGCGGGCAGGAACGTGATGAGCAGGCCGTTGACGAACGCGCCGACGACCGCGCCACGCCGGCCACCGGTGGCGTTGCCGTAGACGCCGGCGGCGCCGCCGGTGAAGAAGTGGGGCACGAGGCCGGGCAGGATGAGCGCGAGTCCGAACACCGGGCCGAGCCACACGGCGAGCAGCAGTAGGCCCGTCAGGCCCCCGACGAAGCTCGCGATGAAGCCGATGAGCACGGCGTTCTGCGCGTACGGGAAGACGATCGGCGCGTCGAGCGCGGGGATGGCTCCCGGCACGACCTTCTCGGCGATGCCCTGGAACGCCGGGACGAGCTCACCGAGGATCGTGCGTACGCCGAAGAGGATGACCGCCACCGAGATTCCGAACTGCAGACCCTGGGTCACCGACTGCATGAGGTAGTTGCCGACGCCCGTGGCTCCGCCCTCGAAGGCGTCGAAGGCCGTCTGCTCGCCGGCGCGGGCGAGGTAGGCGACGGCGACGACGAGATACATGACCACCATCGACAGGGCCGTGGCCACCATCGAGTCCCGCAGGAAGCGCAACCCCTCCGGCACCTTGACGTCCTCGGTGGACGGGCTCGTGCCGGCCGGGTCGACGGCCCGGCCCACGGCCCCGGAGGCGATGTAGCCGGCGGTGCCGAAGTGACCGATCGCGATCGAGTCGTCACCGGTGATCTTGCGCGTCCACGGATGCGCGAGGGCGGGCAGGGAGACCATGAGCACGCCGAGCAGCGCCGCCCCGAGGACCACGACGACGCCGGAGGCCATACCCGCCGACATCATGACGATCGTGATGAGCGTCGCCATGAACAACAGGTGGTGGCCGGTGAGAAAGACGTAGCGCAGCGGCGTGAACCGGGCGAGCAGCAGCGCGACGACGAACCCGAGGATCATCAGCCACGACACCTGCGCGCCGAACCTCTCCTGCGCGATGCCGACGATGGCCTCGTTGGTCGGGACGACGCCGTGTGCGCCGAGCGCGCCCTGGATCATCACCCCGAGCGGTTCGAGCGAGGCGACGACCATTCCGGCACCGGCGCCGATGAGCAGGAACCCGAGCGTCGCCTTGATGGCACTGCCGACGACCTGCGAGAACGGGCGCCGCAGGGCGACCAGACCGACCGCGGTGATGATGCCGATGAGGAACGCCGGGACGGCGAGGATCTCGTTGACGAGGAACTGGGCAACGGTGACGAGGGGATTCATGAGGGGCTCCGTCAGACGGCGTAGACGCGGCGCAACGCGGCGTCGACCTGGCGTGTGGACGTGAAGTCGTCGACGACCTCGACAGGGGTGCCGACGTCGCCGATGGCCTGCGCGATGGCGTCGGAGGTGAGCAGCACGTCGGCCTCGTTCGCACGGCCGCGCGCCGAGATCGTGTCGGTGGCCTCGACGCGCACGAACGGGGTCCAACCCCACGTGTCGAGGACCTGCTCGAGGGTGTTCTTGAGGAAGAGGCTCGTGCCGAGCCCGTTGCCGCACACGGTGAGGATGAATCCCTTGCTGGGCACGGTGTCCGCGGTTGCGTCGTTCGAGGCCGCCCCCATGGCGCCACCGACGGCCCCGGACGTTCCCGCCTTCGGGTTCGGCGTCTGATCAGCCGTCGCACCCATCGAACTCGCCGCCGCCTCATGCCGATCCGCGCTCTCGGACCGGCCGTCCTCGGCCTCCCCGAGCGCCGCGCGCAGCGCCTCCGCGCTGGTGGCCTCGTCGAGTCGGCGACGACGGTCGGGGTCGGAGAGGAGTTTGGCGAGGGTGGCGAGGGCGTCCTGGTGCGCGTCGGCGTCGACCGCCGCGAGCGCGAGGACGAGCGTCACCGGGTCGTTGGTCGGGCTGCCGAACTCCACGGGGGTGCGTAGGCGGACGATGCTCATGCCGGTGCGCGTCACCGACGCGTCGGGCCGTGAGTGCGCGAACGCGAATCCGGGAGCGATGACGATGTACGGGCCGTGCTGCTCGACGTTGGCGATCATCGCCTCGCTGTAGGACTCGCCGGACACCCCGGTGGCGACGAGGAGGTCACCGGCGGCCCGGATCCCGGCTCGCCAGTCGGACGCGTCCACGTCGACCCGCGCCGCGCGGGGATCGACGAGTTCGACGAGTGACGACATGTCGGTGCCTCCTCAAGGGCTGCGATCGAGGTCACCAGCCTATGACGCCCTCACGCCCGCACCGACGAGCCCCGATCGTCGAGCGCGTCGACGAGCGCCGGCAGAGCAGTGGCCGCGGTGGCGCGCCAGACATGGTCGACGCCGAGGGAGAGGTCGGTCTCGCTGGGGTTGATCTCGACGACGGGAACGCCGTGGCCGCGGGCGATGTCGGGCAACGAGGCGAAGGGGTAGACGATGCCCGACGTGCCGACGACGAGCACGAGATCGGCGTCGAGGCAGGCGTCGAGCGCGGCGTCGAAGGCCCCTTCGGGCAGCATCTCGCCGAACCACACGACGCCGGGACGCACGTACTCGCCGCACTCCTCGCACAGCGGCGGCTCGAGGCGTTGCACGGGCTCGTCGGGGATGCCCGGATCGCCCTCGTACGGCGCGCCGCACGCAGAGCACCGCATGTCGAACAGGCTGCCGTGGACGTGGGCGATGACCTCGCTGCCGGCACGTTCGTGCAGGTCGTCGACGTTCTGGGTGGCGATGCGGATCTCGGTGTCGCCCCGGCTCGCCCACCGGGCAAGGGCAACGTGTCCGGCGTTCGGTTCGACCCCGCGCACGAGGCCCATGCGCCACGCGTACCACGCCCACACGAGCTCGGGGTCGGCGTCCCAGCCCTTCGGCGAGGCGAGGGTCGTCGGGTCGAACTCCTCCCACAGGCTGCCCTCGGCGCCGCGAAAGGTCGGGACGCCGCTCTCGGCGGAGACACCGGCGCCGGTGAGCACCGTGACGCGACGGGCGCGGCGGGCGGCCTCGAGCACGTCGGCGGGCACGTCGATCGCCGGCGTCGACGGCGGGTTCGGCGAGGTGTCGAGAGAGTCGCTCCTGCCCGGTTCATCCGTGTTCGTCATGACTCCATCATGGATGGTCAGGAGCGGGTCAAGAGTCTCTCCCCTACCGGCATGTAGGGGCCGTCCAAGACGGTCGCCCGTCATGAGCCCGCCTACCGTGGCTCACATGGAACCGGGGCGACAGATCACAGGTCGTCGCGCCTCGGGGAGTGCCCTGTGGATCTTCATCGCGATCACCGCCCTGTCGCTCGCCGGCACGCGGCTGGCTGCCATCGCGGTGCCCTGGTACGTCCTCACGACCACCGGGAGCCCGACGCTGACCGGGGTCGTCGCCTTCGCCGAGCTCGCCCCCTACGTCGTGGTCAAAGCACTGTGCGGGCCGCTCATCGACCGGATCGGCCCGGTGCGCGTCGCGGTCCTCGGCGACGCGCTCAGCATGCTCGCCGTCGCAGCCGTTCCTCTGCTTCACGGCGCCGGCCTGCTCTCGTACCCGGCGCTCATCGCGCTCGTCGCGCTCATCGGTGTGCTGCGCGCTCCCGGAGACGGGGCCAAGACGACGCTCATCCCGCTCGTGGCCAAGGCCGCCGACGCGTCGCTCGAGCGGGTCAGTGGCGCGTTCGGCGCGGTCGACCGGCTCGCCGCCACGTTCGGTGCGGCCTTCGGTGGCCTGGTCATCGCGGCGGTCGGGGGCGCCACGGCGCTATGGCTGACGGCCGCCACCCTCGCACTCACCGTCATCCTCCTCGCTCTCGCGTTGCGTCCACGCCTTGCCGGGGTGAGCCTCACCGGGGCGGGCGCCGTCCCGGTGACCGCACTCGCGAGCGGGCCCCAGGCTCCCCCGGCGGGTCGACCCGGTGGTGCGCCCGCGAAGCGGCCCTCATACCTGTCGGAACTGCGGGAGGGCTGGACCTTCCTGCGTGGCGACCACGTGCTCGTCGCGCTCGTCACGGTGCTCGCCGTGACGAACATGCTCGAGCAGGCCTTCGGCGTCGCACTCCTCCCGATGTGGGCGCTGGTGACCGGCGGCGGCCCGGCCGCGATCGGATTCCTCCTCGCGACCTCGGCCGCGTTCTCGGTGATCGGCGCGATCGTCGCCGCCGGCCTCGGCGAACGGCTGCCACGCCGGCCGATCTACGTCGTCGCCTACCTACTCGTCGGACTGCCACGCTTCGGCATCCTCGCGCTCGCCGCTCCGATGCCGGTGACACTCGGCGTGCTCGCGGTCGGCGGGTTCGCCGCCGGATTCATCAACCCGATCATCGGCGCCGTCATCGTCGAGCGGATACCCGGCCGGCTCATGGGCCGGGTCAACACGCTGGCCATGGCCTGTGCGTGGGCCCTGCTGCCCATCGGCGGCCTCCTCGGCGGCGTCCTCGTCTCTGCCGTCGGCCTGGCGAACGCGTTGTGGATCGTCGGCGGCACCTACGTGCTCGTGACGATGGCCCCGACCCTCATGCCGGCGTGGCGCTACATCGAGCGAAACACCCTCACGCGGGATCCGGTCGTGCGACCGCGGCCCGCCACGGCCGCCGCCCTCCCGGAATCGTCTCGCGGGCGGGCAGCCAGGCGAGGGCGGCGAGTACGGTCACGGCACCGGTGATCGCGAACGCCGGGCCGAAGCCTGCCGCGTCGGCGACGACGCCGGTGAGCACCGGCCCGACGATCGTGCCGACGTCCTGCGACATCTGGAAGTAGGCGAGCACC
Source organism: Mobilicoccus massiliensis (assembly GCF_000826525.2). Taxonomy (GTDB): domain Bacteria; phylum Actinomycetota; class Actinomycetes; order Actinomycetales; family Dermatophilaceae; genus Mobilicoccus; species Mobilicoccus massiliensis. The sequence continues at coordinate 232,926 of NZ_LN651326.1, forward strand.
TTTCCGCCGTTGCGTCCGTTGCCGACGACGTCGGCGACCGCGGCTTGCTGTGCGGGGTTGAGCAGGCCGGCGCCCATGCCGGCGACGGCCGAGAGCACCAAGAACGGCAGGAGGTTCTCTACGTAGCCGAACACGACGGTCGCCGCCGAGGAGACGACGAGTCCGACGATGAGCACCCGCTTTCGTCCTCGGGAGTCGACGAGCCGTCCGCCCGCCTGGAGAGCCAGGGCGTTGCCGGCGGCGAACACCGTGAGGGCGACGCCCGCGGTCCAGTCGCCGAGGGTCGGCACGGCCGCGGCGAACATGGGCAGCAGTGCATTGCGCACGCCGAAGTTCGTCCAGCCGTTGGCGAACCCCGAGACGAGTGCGGCACGGTAGGCACTGTCGCGCAGCGCCTCACGAAACGTCATGATCGGCAAGGGAACCGCACCGGGCTCCGGGCGCAGCGAGGCACCGGAGAGGAAGAGCGCGACGACTCCCGAGGCGATGACGAGCGCCACCGCGTAGATGAAGAACGGCACGCGATACCCGAACGGCGCGAGCGCCCCGCCGAGCGCCGGACCGAGGATGTTGCCGGTGAGGAACGCCGTGGCGTAGTAGCCGGAGACCCGGCCGCGGATCGTCGGCGGCGAGAGCCGCACGATGAGTCCCATCGCCGAGACCGTGAACATCGTCGAGCCGATTCCGCCGAGGCCGCGAAAGATCAGCAGTTGGGGGTAGGTCTGGGCGAACCCCGTGGCGGCGGTCGAGACCGCGACGATGAGCAGGCCGGCGATGTAGACCGGCCGTTCGCCGAACTTCGCGATGAGCGCGCCGCCGCCCGGAGCGAACACGAGCCGCGCGAACGCGAAGGCGCTGACGATGATCGAGGCAGCGGTGACCCCGACACCGAAGCTGCGCGCGTACTGCGGCAACACGGGCGCGACGATGCCGAAGCCGAGGGCGATGACGAAGGCGGCCCCGATGAGGACGCGGATCTCGGCGGGCACGGGCGGGCGCGCCGACGTGGAGGACATGGAAGGCATGGCGCGGTCCAGTATCCACCGCCCGCCTCGGCCGCTCGAACAGGCGTTTCCACCCGCCACGACCGCTCGAACAGGCGCTTCCACCCGCCACGACCGCTCGAACAGGCGCTTCCACCGCACGACGCCGGGTAGAACCGCCTGTCTGAGCGAGGACGAAGAGACGGGACACCGCTGACACAGGCACTTCCACCCGCCGCCACCGCTCAAACAGGCCTTTCGACCGCACGAGGTCGGGTGGAAACGCCTGTCTCAGCAAGAACGAGGAGACCGGAGACCGCCCACACAGGCACTTCCACCCGCCCCGACCGCTCGAACAGGCGGTTTCACCCCGCGAGGTCGGGTGAAAACGCCTGTTCGAGCGTGGCCGGCCCCCACGCCGGGTGGAAACGCCTGTTCGAGCGTGTCGCCGGTCGCCGCGAATCCTGCTCGGGGCCAAGGGAATCACCGACTTAAGAGCCCGAGAAGCGCTCAGGGCCTCGCCGGTCGGGTCGATGGGAGGGTGTCCGACGTCGAGGGAGCTGCCATGCGCATCACGCCGAACCCGGTGCCCGTCCGGGTCCCGTCCACGCCTGCGCCCGCGGCGCCGCCCAAGCCCGAGTTCGGCGTGCTCAACGACTTTCGCTACCTCACCGACGGCGACAAGGACATGCTGCGGTACGCGACCGGCGAGGTCGTCGAGCCCGGGCTCATCGACCGCCGCGGTGAGGCCAGCGCGTTCGCCCAGCAGCTCGCGCTCGACCGGCGCACCGGCGAACTCGCCCCGCACCAGGAGCTGACGAGCGTCTACCTGCGCAACGCCGCCACGGCGCTGGAGGACTTCGGCGCCGGTCGGCCGGGGTTCAAGAACCCGTACTCCGGCATGGTGTTCGACCGTGCCGTGGCGTGGCTCGACGCGAACGGGCACTCCCGCGCCGACATCCGGATGTGAGGTTCAGCCGCCGAACAGCGGCATGCGGGCGATGCGGTCGAAGGCCTCGTCGATCCGTTCACGTCCCACGGTCATCGCGAGGCGCAGGTAGCCCTCGCCGCAGTCGCCGAACGCGTTGCCGGGCAGGGTGAGCACGTGGGCCTCGTCGAAGATCCGGTCGGCGACCTCGGCACTCGTGAGACCCGTCTCCTTGACGTTCACCCACAGGTAGATCGAGCCGCCCGGCTCGAGCGTGCTCATGTTCGGCGTCGCGCACACGCGCTCGTAGGCCCGCATGAGCCGGGCCCGATAGCGCTCGGTGATCGGCGGGACGATCTCGTGGCGCATCCGCAGGGCGTGCAGCGCGGCCCGTTGGGAGACGGAGGGGGCGGTAAAGACGTTGTTCTCGTTGACGTCCTTCATCGTGCGAACGACCTCGGCCGGCCCCAGCGCGTAGCCGATGCGCCACCCGGTCATGACGTAGTCCTTGGACAACGAGTTGAGGGTGATCGTGCGCTCGACCATGCCGGGGATCGTCACGAACGGTTCGAACGGCTCCGCGTAGCTGAACGCGGTGTAGATCTCGTCGGCGATGACGACGAGGTCGTGATCGGCGGCGAGGCGGGCGATCCGTTCGGAGGTCTCCCGCCGCAGGCACGCCCCCGTCGGGTTGGAGGGGGTGTTGAGGATGATCGCGCGCGTCCGGTCGGTGATCGCCGCCTCGAGTGCCTCGGCGCGCGGCTGGTAGCCGTCCTCCTCGTGCGTCTCGACGACCACCGGCACCCCACGCGCGAGCCGGATCTGGTGCGGGTAGGGCGTGAAGTAGGGCGCGAGAACGATGACCTCGTCACCGTCGTCGAGGATGCTCTCCAGCGCGAGCCACATGCCGTGGCAGGCCGACGTCGTCACCATGACCCCGGCCGGGTCGTGGTGATGGTCGTGGTCCTCGGCGTAGACGCGCAGGATCTCCTCGCGCAGATCGGGGTAGCCGTAGGTGTCGGTGTAATGCGTGTAGCCGGCGTGGGCGTCGGCCATCGCGGCGTCGATGATGCGCGCGTCGGTCGTGAGCTCGGGGTCGCCGAGGCTGAAGTTGATGACGTCGTCGAACCGGGAGGCCCGGTCGACCGAGCTGCTCATCGGCGTCGAGGCCTGGCCCCGGTACCGGGAGGAGACGAACCGGTCGCTCATGTCCGCCCTCGTCTCAGTCCTGCGGAAGCCGGTCGAGCCGGGACTCGTCGACCTTGGTATTGGCCGCGGTCTTGCGCGGGTCGAGCGCGGTGACGACGACGTACACGGCGATGCCGATGGCCATGCCCACCATGATCGGGTAGTTGCCGCCGATGACCCAGTCGGCCGCGACGTCCGGGCCGAACATCGCCTCGGCGCGGCCCGACTCGCCGAACCACATCGACCCGGCGACGCCGATCGCGCTGAGCAGCAGCGCCCACAGGCCCGCACGCGGCGAGACCCGGCGCAGGAAGAACGCGGCGATCACCGGCACGAACACGCAGCCGGAGAGGAACCCGTACGCGAGGTCGAGCGCCTTGAAGATGTCCTCGATCGCGAGCGCGAGCACGATGACGAGAAGACCGATGACGAGCGCGATACCGCGGTTGATCCACACGTCGCGCGAGGTGTCGCGATGCTCGGCGGGAACGACGCGCTCGACGGCGGAGGTCTCAAGGGCGAGTCGGTCGGGGTCGTGGTCGTCGTGGTGGTCGGCGGACACAGTCGTCGCCTCGTCGGTGCGCAGGTCCGCCGCGGCCTCGACTCCGGAGGTGCGCTGGCCGCGCACGAGCCGCAGGTAGATGTCGTTGTAGATGACGGTCGAGCAGGCGAGGATCGTGCCGGAGGCCACCGACATCGCGGCGGCCATGGCGGCGGCGAGCAGCAATCCGGCGACGCCCGGCGGCAGGAACAGTTCGACACCGAGGGCGAAGGTCTCCGACGGCGCGTCGGGAGTGGCCCCCACCGCGAGCACGGCCATGCCGAGGAGCACCGCGGCCAGCCCGTAGAGGATCGAGTAGACGCCGGCGAGGATCGTGCCGGTGCGGGCGACGCGCTCGTTGCGTGCGGTGAACATGCGCTGCCAGATGTCCTGGCCGATGACGAGACCCGGCACGTAGAGCAGGATCCAGTACAACGTGCCGGAGAACCCGAGCGCGAACGGGTCCCAGTACTCCGCGGGCAGCCTGCTCATGAGGCTCGGGACGTCGCCGTGGGCGGTGCTCGTGAAGATGAAGATCGGGACGAGGATCATGATGCCGAGTGTCTTGATGACGAACTGGACGATGTCGGTCATCGTCACCGCCCACATGCCGCCGAGGAACGTGTAGAACACGACGACCGCGCCGCTGATGATCATCGCCATCGAGGTCGACAGGTCGGGGAAGATCAGCGCGAGGATGCTGCCCATCGCGATGACCTGCACCACCGTGAGCGAGACGGTGTAGATGATCGTCAGCACCGCGCCGAGCAGACGCGCCGCGGCGCCGTAGTTGCGCTCGATGACCTCGTTGATCGACAGCGCGCGCAGCCGGGCCAGCTTGGAGCTGATGAGCACGCCGAGCATGATGAGCCCCAGGCCGAGGCTGCCGCCGACCCACAGCCCGGCGATGCCGACCTTGTAGCCGCGCTGCGCGCCACCGACCGTCACCGCGCCGCCGACCGCCATCGCCGCCATGCAACCGAAGAAGAGGGGGAACTTCAGACGCCGGCCGGCGAGGAGAAAGTCGTCGCGGTCCTTGGCGAAGAACGCCGACGCGACCCCGATGCCGAGCATCGCGAGCACGTACAGAGCGATCACGGTGTAGTCGAGGGAATGGATCGTGCCCAAGGTCACTCCTGCTGAACGGGCCGCGGCATCGCGGCCGGCTCGTCACGGCGGGCGCCGCGGCGCGCGTTCACCATGCCGCACGGGCCCGGTGCCGACAACGACGACGCGCGGTACCGGGACCACGGTCCTCATCCGACGTCCGCCGTGGTCAGCGCGGTGATCGGGACTACCTTCGGGGAGTGAGCCTCTTGCCCGCCCACCGCGAACCGATCACCGTCATGGCCGACGGCACCGTCAAGCAGATCAACCCGTTGTCGGGCACCGAGGTCTGGACCGTGCCCGGCCGCGGTCACCGGCCCCTCGTCGCCGGCCGGGCGTCGCACATGGCCGAGGGACCGCGCGGCCGCGGGGTTCCGTGCGCGTTCTGCCTCGAACGCGCCGACGAGGTGCCACCGGAGAAGGCGCGGGTGGTGCGCTCGCGCGGAGTCACGGGAGCCACGGGAGCCGAGGAGGGCGGGTTCGTCACTCTCACCGCCGTACCGCCGGAGGAACTGCACTCGACGACACCGGAGTTCCGCCGGCTGCCCAACCTCTTCGAGATCGTTTCGTACGAGTACTGGCGTGAGAACCACGGCCTCACGCCCATCGCCGAGGCACGGGCGAACCACGACCGGTGGCTCGCCTCCCCGCGCGGGCGGGAGCTCGTGCTCGGAGTTCTGCGGGCGCGGTTCCTCTCTGCGGGCGGCTCGTCCGAGACCTGGGGGGCCCTGGACGACGACGCCCGTCTCGCGAGGTCGATGGCGTTCTTCGCCGGCGGCCACGACCTCGTCGTCCCGCGGCGGCACGTCACCGACGACGACCCCGAGGCACTCGCGTCCTCCGCCACTCTCACCCCGTCCGAGCACACCGCCTACGTGCGGTTCACCGTCGCGTCGATCGAGCGGCTCTACGCCGACATTCCGGCGGCGCGGTACGTGGCCGCGTTCCAGAACTGGCTCGCCCCTGCCGGGGCGTCGTTCGACCACCTGCACAAGCAACTCGTCGCCATCGACGAGCACGGCGATCAGGTGCAGCGCGAGTTGACGCGGCTCACCGCCCGATCCGGCCTCTACGCCGGTCACCTGCAGTACGCCCGCGACCAGGGGCTCGTCATCGCCGAGAACGATCACGCCGTCGCCTTCGCGGGATTCGGCCACCGCTACCCGACGCTGGAGGTCTGGGCCAAGGACACGGATCGGCGCCCGTTCGAGATGACCCGCACCCAGATAGACGGCGTCTCCGACGTGCTGCACGCCCTGCACGTCGCCACCGGCTCCGACATCCCCTGCAACGAGGAATGGCACCACCGCCCCGCCGACGTCGACCGGGCCATGCCGTGGCGCATCGAACTGAAGTGGCGCATCTCGACGCTCGCCGGCTTCGAGGGCGGCACGCGCATCTTCGTCACGACGCTCACGCCGTGGGCCCTGCGCGACCGGGCTCTCGAGACTCTCGTCGCCGCTCAGCGCGACGGCCGTCTGGCCGCAGGTCTGCGTCTCGCGCGAACGTGAACGGCCGTATTCATCCGTCGGTGTCGCTCGCACAGGCGTTTCCACCCCGTGCGTGCCGGTGAAAACGCCTGTTCGAGCGAAGTTGGGGCGGGACGGAGTCGGGGCCGGGTCGTTCGGATCAGAGCCAGCCGACGCGGTCGGCGAGGAGGGTGTAGCCGACGAAGGCGACGACGTCGAGGATCGTGTGGGCGACGACGAGCGGACCCACCCGGCCCCAGCGTCGATAGCCGAGCGCGACGATGAGGCCCATCGCGAGGTTGCCGACGAACCCGCCGAACCCCTGGTACAGGTGATAGGTGCCGCGGATGACGGCGGAGGTCAGCACGATCGCGATCCACGACCAGCCGGCCTGTGACCAGCGGGTGAACAGGTAGCCGATCATGACGACCTCTTCGAGGATCGCGTTCTGGGCCGCGGCGAGCACGAGAACGGGGATCGCCCACCACACGTGCTCGAGTCCGGCGGCGGCGATCGTCGTGTTGAGACCCATCGCCCGGGCCGCGAAGTACAGCGCGAGGCCGGGGATGCCGATGACCGCCGCGAGCAGGGCTCCGCGAGCGAGGTCGGACACCGGACGCCGCAGGTCGGCGCCGATACGCCGGGCCGCGGAGACGTCGTCGCGGGTGAGCAGGTACACGGCGAGCAACGCCGGCACGACCCCGAACCCCACCCCGACGAGCTGGTAGGCGAGATCGAGCCACGGCCGGTCGGGCGTGACGGCCTCGTTCATCGTCGTGGTCTGTGCCGAGAGCGGCACCTGCGCCGTGAGCTTGCGAACGATCGACAACACCGCGTAGATCGCCGAACTCCCCAACGAGACTCCGAGAACGAGCACCGTCTCGTAGACCAGCGCCCGCGGCGGGGCAGGCGAGGTGGGTGCGGCGGCACGAGACGCGCTGCGTTCACTGGCTCCACTCACCCGGGGAGGGTAACGCCGCTGCCGACGCGCACGTGACGAGACGGCAGGCGAGGTGGGGGCCGAGGCGGCAGGCGACGTGGCAGATGGGATGGAAGGCGACGTGGAAGACGGGATGGCATCGAGGGTGGGGTGATCACCCCCGGCCCGCTTCCATCCCATCTGCCATCTCGTGGCGAGCGACGTCCCCACTACGATCACGCTCATGAGCGCGCAGACGGATGCGAACCCCCTCGGCCTCGAGTCGGATTCCCCGAGCTACTACCGGCGGATCGACGACGACACCTACATGCCGACGCTGCACGCGCAGGGGGCGTGGAATCCGGCCGAGCAGCACATGGCGCCGGTGTCCGGGCTCATCGCCCACTGTATGGAGACGTTCAACGGGCGCGACGACATGCAGCTCTCGCGCATCACCTACGAGATCCTCGGGATGATCCCCGCCGCACCGTCGCTCGTGAAGTGCCACACGTTGCGGCCGGGACGCACGATCGAGCTCGACGAGGCCGTGATGACGGTCGAGGGCCGGCCGGTCGTGCGCGCCCGCGGCTGGCGGCTGTCCAAGCAGGACACGAGCGATGTCGCCGGCGGGTTGCCCGAGCCGATGCCGGCGCCCGATTCCATCGAGGCGTGGAACGGATCCTCGCTCTGGGCGGGCGGGTACATCGCGTCCCTGGAGTTCCGCCGCGACCCCGGCTCGGTTCCCGGTGACGGGCGCATGTGGTTGCGCTCGACCAAGTCCCTCATCGAGGACACCGACGTCAGCGACATGGCCACCTACCTCGGCCTCGTCGACACGGCCAACGGCGTCGCCACCCGCGCGCATCCGAACGAGTGGATGTTCCCCAACCTCGACCTCACGATCCACCTGTTCCGCTCGCCGCAGGCGGGGTGGGTCGGGTTCGACACCAACGTCGTCTTCGGTGATTCGGGCGTCGGGCTCACGTCGTCGGTGCTGCACGACATCCGCGGCCCGGTCGGTCGCGCCGAGCAGATCCTCACGGTCCGCGAGTCCCCGTGGCGAGGCTGATCGCCCCGCGACCGCGCGGCCTCACCGGACGACCCCTGCGCAGACCCGGCTCGCCCCGCGTGGTGTCCACCACTTGTGCCCCGTGAGAGCGCCGCTCCGCATAGGCTCGGAGAATGGACCTCACGTATCGGATCATCAACGTCTTCGCCAAGAAGGACGACCCGTTCTCCGGCAATGCGCTGTGCGTCTTCGACGACGCCGGCAACATGGAGGACGAGCTCATGCAGCAACTGGCGCAGCAGGCCAACCTCGAGACGGTGTTCATCCGCGAGTCCTCACCCGAGGGCGGCCGGATCCGTGTGTTCTCGGCCGGTGGCGAGGGCCGCTTCGCCGGTAGTGCGACGCTCGGCGCCGCGCACGTCATCAGCTGCATGTACGGCAACCGCCGTGAGGAGCTGCACCTCACCTCGCGCAGCGTGGATGACGTCACCGTCGCCCCCGAGGGCAAGGACAACTGGATGATCAGGGCGACGGGGGCCGAGGTGCGTCACCTCACCTCGACGCCGCAGATCCTCGCCTCCCTCGTGGGGTTGCGTCTGGAGTCGATCCACGGCGAGGTCATGGTCGTCGACTCGGGGCGTTCGGGCATCGTGCTGCCGGTCAAGACCCCGGAGGACGTGCGCAAGGCCCACCTCGACGCCCGCATGCTCCACTCCTACGCGATGCTGCTCAACACCGAGCCGCAGGTCTACGTCTGGGCCGACAGCGGTGACGGTCAGATCGAGTCCCGCATGTTCTACGGCCCCTCCGGCGGTGTCGTCGAGGTCGCGGCCACCGGTTCGGGTGCGGCCAACCTCGGTCACTGGATGGCGGCCAACGGTCGTCACGGCCGCATGCGCATCTCGCAGGGTGCCGCCGTCGGCCGGCCGTCGTTCACCGACCTCGTCGTCGAGGAGAGCGGCGAGGTGTTCGTCGGCGGTCACGTCAACGAGATCGCGCACGGCCACTACGTGTTCGAGCTCTCCTGAGCGACCCGTCCCACGAGGTTCGAGGCGGTCCCGAGCAGTGCTCGGGGCCGCCTCTCGTCGTCTCCGGCCGATGCCGACGGGGTCAGCCCACCCGGCACGGTTCTTACTCGTAGTGGGTCCACATCCTCAGGACGTGGACGACGTGCTCGTCGGGCAGAACCTCGTAGACGAGCCGGTGCTGGATGTTGATCCGACGCGAATAGCAGCCTGCGAGTTCGCCGACGAGCTTCTCGTACCGAGGAGGCATGGCGAACGGATCCTGGGCCAGGACGTCAAGAAGGGCCTGCGCCTTCGTCTTCAGCCCCGACGATGCGAGCTTCTTGGCATCCGTCTGCGCCTGACGCGAATAGACCAGCGTCCAGGGGGTGGTGCTCACCAGTCCAGCTCGGTGGAGCCGGCCTCGACGCCCTCGGTTCGGGCGTCGCGGATCGACTCGGACAACCCGGGCACGGACTCGAGGAAAAGGGTCTCCTGGATCGCCCGCCAGTCGTTCTCGCCGATGAGCACGGCGTTGCCTCGCTGACCGGTGATGGTCAACGGCTCGGATTCCGTGTTGACCTGGTCGATCAGCCGATACAGATTGGCTCGGGCCGAGGTTGCGGATACTGCGGTCATCGTTCTTCACCTCCCATAGCACGTACGGTATCACGTACGTCTCTGTCCTGAATCCGCGACGAGGGCAGCCGGTCACCGGCGCGCCACCGACGAGAGGGCAACGCAGCGTCGCCCACGACGAACCCCGCGGCAGCTCGACCACATTCGCCCCGGGCCAGGGCGCGCGGCGGCGGCTAGGGTGAAGTCGACAGTCCGAAGCGGCCGCGTGCGCCCGCAGCGCGGCCGAACGGATGGGCAGCAGTCTCCGTCGACAGCCGGAAGGTCCGCCATGGCAAACCCCGATGTCACCACGATGATCAACCTCCGCCTGACCCTCCTCGGGTTGCCCGGTGTCGCGGGCGCCGATTCGAGCACTGTCGAGGAGCTCGTGGCGCCGGTCCTCGCCCGTCAGCGCGAGTTCTCCCGCCGCCTCTCCGAGCGGCTCTGCCACGTCGACCAGCGCATCGAGGACTTCCTCACCGACTACCTCGACGGCACCGGCATCACGCCCACCCTGCCGCGGCGCACGCTCGTCCTCGACAGCCCCGGCCTCGCCCGCGAGCTCTCGCTGCCGGTGCACGGCGACCGCTTCACCTCGCCCCTCGTCAGCAGCTACCGGGTGGCCAACGGCGTGCTGCACAACCCGGCCAGCGACCGGCGCACCACCGCCGGCGTCTTCCACATCGTCGAGGGCGGCCTGCCGGTGCCGGACGACAAGAAGGCCGTGCCGGTCGCCGTCTTCGGGCGTCTGTTGGAGGCGGCCGTCACGCCCCCGCAGGAGGCGATGCTGCTGCCGTACACCGCCGAGGAGTCCGCACCGGCGGCCTGTTTCGTCTCGTTGCTGCTGCACCCGCTCGTCGTGCCCGCCGTACCGGGCTTCTGTCGCGAGAAGCGTATGGAGATCCGGTTCATCGCGCCCGGGGGCCTCGTCTCCAACCTCGACTTCGTCGAGGGCATCTTCGGCAACGGCGGCGACCCCTACCTGCCCGAGAACGACGCCGCTCTCGACCCGTCGGGATGGACCGGCACGACCGGCTGCGTCATCCTCGCCCCGCACCTCGTGCGTCTCACCAAGAAGGAGCTCGGCCTCCCCCACCACGACGAGGCCACCGAGCGGCAGCGGCGCGACGGCATGTGCTGGCGGCGGGAGGACGAGCGGTACAACGACGGCGGCGCGTTCAAGATCTGCGCCCGCGACGAGCGCGGCGTGATCGTCACGATCATCGCCGACAACTACTTCGGCTACTGCAAGAAGGAGGTCAAGACCCAGATCGGTTACTCCGCCAACCTCTACGGCGGGGTCGAGGAGGAGCACGCCGGCGGGGCGCTCGTGTTCCCCAGCTACGACCTCGGGCGCGCGTTCACCGACACGTTCCTCGATCCCGACCAGTCGGTCGAGGAGGTCGTCGCGCGCGACCCCGACCGGTTCGAGGTGCAGCCCGAGGGCCACGCCCTCGACCGTGCGCACCCGGAGTTCGTCCTCGTTCCCGGGCACGCCACCTACCGGCTGCGCGAGCAGTCGATCACGTGGGAGGGGCCCGGCGGCGAGACGCGCACGATCCCGCTGCTCGCCGGCCACGTCTATTTCGGCCCCGGTGGCTACCGGGTGCACCTGCACCAGGATCCGGAGTCCCGCACCGAGTGGAGCCTCATCGGCACCTCCGCCCGCGCGACGAGCTGTCACAAGCCGAGCACGGTCTCCGGCGGCGGCAAGTCGGAGATCTCCAAGGCGATCTCGGACGCGTTCGTCGCCGGCACGAGCTACACCGCCGACCTCACCGCCGACCTCGACGTCGTGCAGGAGATCCTCGAGCGCGACTACTCCGACCGGTTCGCCGACCCCGCGCGCAACGGTGAGGACCACCGCTCGGTGCTCTCGAGCCGTCGCAGCGCGGGCAGCGTCATCAAGCTCCTCACCCCGCGCGCCGACTACTCCGACGAGTACAACGCGTGGCTCGAGTCGATCCCCCAGCACGTCAAGGAGCTCGTCTACGTCGTCAAAGACGCCTACGACCCCGAGTGGGGCGAGGACTGGCGCAGCCACTTCACCGTCGGCATCATCAACGGCCGCAGTGGAAACCAGGTGCGCCTCGACACCGAGAAGATCCGCATCCACATGCTGCGCGTCGGGTTCGACCCCGACGGCTCGTGGCGTCTCTTCGGCCTGCGCCCCGACTTCAGCCCGGCCGTCAAGGTGCAGACCGAGGACGACATCACGGCGAGCATCGTCGTGCCGCCGGGCACGGTGCTCGACGGGGTCGACGACGAGGCCGGTGCACCGCACTTCTCGCGCAAGGTCGTCGAGAACTGCGAGAACCTGCTGTTCCAGCGTCCCGACGACGCGATCCACCGCGGATACGACACCCAGGCGGAGGCCGACATCGCCCGGCCCGGCACGTTCCTGTCGAACTTCGAACCGCTCACCCGCCCCGACGTCGCCGCGATGATGAGGGACGCGATCGACTTCAGCCGGTACAGCGCGCCGATGCGGCACCTGCTCGAGCGGTTCGACGCCGACGACGCACCCGACTACGTCGTCTCGTCCTCCGAGCCCCGCATCGTCGACGGCAAGCGCTCGAAGAATCCGCGCTACCTGCAGGTGCGTCCCGACCACGCCGATCCGCTCAACACCGCGGCGGCCGACATCGCCCGCCACCTGCACGACGACGTTCCGCTGCGACGGCCCCTGCCCCACCCGGTCGACGTCGTCGCCGCGGGGCGTCGCAACAACCCGCCGGAACCCGGCGTTCCCCCACTGTGCGCCTTCAACCCGCTGCACTACCTCGAGCTGCCCGAGCTGTTCATGGAGTTCATCAGCTCGATGACCGGCAAGTCCCCGTCGACGACGGGCGCCGGCTCGGAGGGGGCCCTCACCAAGGCGCCGTTCAACGCGATGCCGGCGACGATCGACCTCAACGCCGCGTTCCTCTCCTACGCCCTCTGCGGCTACGACGGGTGGATCTCGGCCGCGGGATACGTCGGCCCCAAGGCGCGCGTGGACCACGACATCAGCCTGCTCGTGCCCGAGGTGTTCGCCCGGATGACACCCGACGAGCGCGACGCCGGGCGGCTCGTCGCCGGTGGTTACCTGGAGAAGCTCGAGGACTTCGAGTTCGACGGCCGACCCGTGCTCGCGAGCCGGCTGGGCTACCGCATGACGGCGGCGTTCTCGTCGAGTTACTTCGGCCGGGTGTTCATGCATCCGCAGGTCGTGTTCACCCCCGAGATGCTGCGGCCGGAGGAGCAGGACCCGGCGGTGTTCGCCGAGTCCATGGCGACGATGGTCACGACCCACGAACGCGTCGCCCGCGCGTATTTCGACGACGGCACGATCAGCTACGCCGTCCCGCCCCTGCGGGCCCTGCTCGAGATCATGGCGAACGGCTCCACGAGCGAGGGCTGGACGCTGGGCAGCGCCGAGCTGCGCGAGATGTTCACGCGCGACAGCGTCCTCGCCTCCGACTGGTACGCGGCCCGACTCGACGCCTTCCGCGCCGGCGAGGTCGCCCGCACCGGCCGGGCCGTCGACACCCTGCGCGACTTCGCCTCTCAGCGCGGCAACGAGTCGGTCGTGAGCCGCCTCGGCCTCGTCGGGCGCCTACGCAAGGCCGAGGAGTCACTCACGCGCTTCGAGGCCCCCGGTTATCGCCGCAGTCTCGTCGGCACCCTCGGTCGGCAACCGGAGCTGTGAGACGCGAGAATGCGCCCGTCCCGCAGGGGGTGGGCGCGTTCTCGCGTGAGCGGCTGGTCGCCGGCGTCAGGCGGCGTGCTCGCAGGTGGGACAGGTGCAGTTCTCGCACGTGCACGTGGCGCAGAGGTCGTCGCAGTCGTTGCACTGGCACGAGGTGGACGACCTTCTCGTGGCCGCAGCCGTCACCGTGGCGGTGGTCGGTGTGCTCTTCGGCGAGGGTGTGCGTCATGACGGATCCTTCGGATCGGTGTGCCGCGAATGGGGTTGGTGCGGGTCGTGCTCGGAGACGTGCGCCACGGCGTCCCGCACGATGTGGGCCACGTGGTCGTCCATGAGCGCGTACGACATCTCCCGGCCACTGCGCGTGGCGTGCACGAGGCAGAGGTCGCGCAGCACCTTGAGGTGCTGGGAGACCAGCGGCTGGGAGACGCCGAGCGCGTCGACGAGTTCGGTGACCGTGTGCGGACGCTCGACGAGCGACATGACGATTCCGATACGCAGAGGCGAGGACAACGCCTTGAACAGAGCCGACGCACCCATCCAGGGCGTCGGCTGTCGCGGCGTGATCCATGCACCAATCTTCATATGAGCGGCTACGCATATGTCAGCCCGTCCACACTCCGCAGCGGCGGATCTGCATGACGACGGCCTTGGGATCGGTGAAGAACTCCCGGCTGAAGTCGCCCCCTCACGCCCGACGCCGGAGTCGCCGACCCCCCGAACGGCGTGCGCAGGTCGCGGATGAAGAAGCAGTCGACGCCCCACACCGTGCCCGCGCGCAGGCGGCTCGAGACGAGGTGGGCCGTCGAGAGGTTCTCGGTGAACAGCATCGCTTTGAGGCCGTAGCGGGTGTCGTTGGCGAGGTGTACGGCCTCATTCTCGGTGGAGAACCGGTTGACGATGCAGACCGGCCCGAAGATCTCCTCGCAGTACGGCGCGGCGTCGAGCGGCAGCCCGTCGACGATCGTCGGCCGCACCACCCACGAGCCGTCGTCGGCGACGCCGCCGGTGTGGGCGGTGTCAGGGCGCACCGGGGCGAGGGGCCAGCGCGAGTCGCGCGATCAGGGGCCGACGCGGGATTGTCACTCATCGTGCACCTCACCATCTCGTCGACGACTGTCGTCGTCGCGGGGTCTTGGTGACGGCCTCGGCCCGGGCCACGATGATCCGCGGAGAGGGACGACGTGGATCGGTGCGGGAGGATTCGGCGACAGCCGATCGGCGCAGACGGTTGCGCAGGCCGTCAGCGCATGATCGAGACGAGCGCCGGAGTGGCCGCGAGCAGGACGGCGAGGACGAGCAGCGCCGTGTCGGGGCGTGTCCACGGCGCCGGTTCGGCCCAGGTGCGGCGCCCCGGGGCGGAGTAGCCGCGGGCCTGCATCGCGACGGTCATCTGCGCGGCGCGGCGCACGGCCTCGACGAGCAGCGCGAGGGCGAGCGACGCCGTGTGCCTGACGCGGGAGATGGGCCCACGGCCTGGTCCGAGTCCGCGGGCGCGGCGAGCACGATCGAGGGTGTTCCAGTCGTCGGCGAAGGAGTCGAGTTGTTGCAGCGCTGCGACGCCTGCGAGCACCGGGCGTGCGGGCAGCCGCAGCCGCTGGCCGAGGTGGTCGCCGAACGTGAACGGGTCGATGTACGAGACGAGCACGAGCCCCGGCAGCACGAAGAACGCGACCCGCCCGGCCGCGAAGGCCGCGACCTCGAGGGAACGGGGATCGGCGAGCAGCCAGTTCGACCACGCGAGCGAGGCCACCGCGATGAGCCCGGGCACCTGACGGATCAGCGGGTAACCGGTGCGCATCGCGAGCACGACGAACACGGGCACCTCTACCGCGAGACCGACGAGGAGGCCCTGGAAGGTCGGCGCGGTGAGTCCGCCGACGGCGAGAACGAACCCCGCCGCCAGCAGTGACAACGGCCCGCACCGGCGCAGCATCCCGATCATGCGGTCACCGACCCCACGAGCCGGCCCGCTTCGAGGGTGTGGGTGGCATCGGCGTGGCGCGCGAGCGCGTCGTCGTGGGTGCTGACGAGCACGGCGGAACCGGCGCGCACGCTCGCGGCGCAGACTCCGGCGACGGCGGCCCAGGTGTGCCGGTCCTGACCGACGCTCGGCTCGTCGAGGGCAAGCAGCGCCGGCCCGTGAACGAGCGCGGCGGCGAGCGCGAGGCGGCGAAGCTGCCCGCCGGAGAGGGTGTAGGGGTTGCGCTCCTCGAGCCCGCTCAGGTGCAACTGCGTGGCGAGGGACTCGGCCCGCGAACGGGCTTCGCCCTCCGGATCACCGAGAGCGCGACACGTGGCGAGGAGACAGTCGAGCACGGTGCGACCGACGATCGCCAGCGACGCCTGCTGCGGCACCCACGCGCCGCGTTCGGCGAGTTGAGGGGACGTCCACCGCCCCGGCGCCGAGCCGGCTCCCTCTGCGAGCGCAGGTGCGGCGACGACCCGTCCCGACGTGGGCCGGTCGAGTCCGATCGCGACACCGAGCAGCGAGGACTTGCCGGCACCGCTGCGACCGCGCAGGACGGTCATCGTCGCCGCGTCGACGGCGAGGTCGACGTCGCTGAGCGCAGACACGGGCGGCTGCCGGCGCGAGACCGCGAGGCCGCGGCGTGGGGTGCGCACGAGCCCGACATCGGTGCACGTGAGTGCCGGCTCCGAGGCTGCGACGGCCAGACGCGGGGGCGGCACCGTGACCTCGTCGGGCCGGGGCGCGGGCTCGCCGGGCAGCCAGATGCCGGCCGCGAGCAACTCGTCACGGTTGGTCGACAGCACGCGCTCCGGACGACCGTCGGCGATGACGACCCCCTGCTCGCCGAGGACGACGAGACGGTCGATGAGGTCGAGCCGCTCCGGGACGAAGGCGCGGGTCGGCTCATTCGTTCCCGATGTCGCGTGGCCCGGCTCCCCCAGCCACCGGTCCAGCCGGTGCTCGACGACGACGAGAGCGACGCGCCGATCGGCGACGACCCGGGCGACGGCCTCGCGCACGTCGGCGGCGGACTCGTCGTCGAGCATCGCCGTGGGCTCGTCGAGCAGCAGCACTCGCGGGTGCATCGCGAGGACGCCCGCGAGGGCGAGGCGTTGGGTCTCGCCGCCGGAGAGCGCGGAGGTGCGGTGTTCGGTGTCGTACGGAAACCCCACGGCGGCAAGGGCATCGGCGACGCGCTCGTGAATCCGTCCGCGCGGGACGCCGAGGTTCTCCGGCCCGAACGCGACGTCACGGCCCACCCGCCCGGCGACGAGCGAGGACTGCGGATCCTGCAACAGCAGGCCGACCCGCCCGTCCCCGGGGCGCAACGGTTCACCGTCGACGTGCACCTCGCCCGTGAGGTCACCGGCCTCCGCCTCACCGAGCACCCCGGCCAGCGCGCGCAGCAGCGTCGACTTGCCGGCGCCACTCGCGCCCACGAGCAGCACCCGTTCGCCCGGCTCGATCCGCAGCTCCGCGCCGTCGAGGACCGGGGTGCGCCGGCCGAGTGGGATCCACGTGACGCCGCGGGCCTCCAGCGCAGGGTGCGCGCCGCTGCTCACCCGCGCGGGGCTCGGTGCGGCCCGACGAGGTACTCCTCGCCGGGCGGGAAGTGCGAGATCGCACCGCTGGCGGCGAGCGCCTTGACGAGGGCGAGCCCGCCCAGACCGGCGACGACGATGCCCGACAGCACGCCGGCACCGAGGTAGACGAGCTTCCACGCCCACGAGTACTCCGGCACGTAGGCCCACCATTCGTAGATCACGATCTCGAACACCGCCGCGAGCGCGCCACCGAGCACGGCCGTCATGGCGCCGTGCCGGCGCCAACGCCATAGCGCGGCCGCGACCTCGACGCCGAGAGCCTGCAACAACCCCGAGAGCAGCACCATCGCCCCCCACTGGTTTCCGAGCAGCATCTCGACGTTGGCGGCGACCATCTCGCAGAGCAGCGCGGCACCCGGGCGGCGGACGAGCAGCGCACCGACGACGGCCGGCAGCAGCCACACACCGAGCATGAGCTCCTGCGCCGGCGGAAAACCGGCGAGCGCGATCTTGAGCGGCTCGTAGAGGAACACGTCGAATCCCCAGAACACGACACCGAGGGCGACGCCGAGCACGGCGAGCGTGACGAGGTCGACGGCGCGCCAGGCGAAGGGGCCACCCTTGGCCTGGCGACGACCCGGCCGCGTGAGCCCCTGGAGGTCGGCGATGTCGTTGCGCGGTGCGGTCATTGGAACTCCCGTGGTCGGCCGTCGATGCGGTCACCTCGCACAGGGGTGGACACATGGGTACCCGAGAAGCTCGACTCCCTACGCCGGTGTGAACCGGATCAGGTTCGAGGGTCTGCGGACGAACCGCACTCTCAGCGCCGGGGCGCTCCCCTGTCGAAGTGCCGCCACTGTAGCGCGTCGGGCCTGGTGACGGCGCGTCGGCGACCGGCGCGCGATCTCCGGTGGGCGGCCGGGCGCCCGATCGTCGACGACCGGCAGGGGCGCGGGAGAAGCGTCAGCGCCCCGAGGCGGCTCAGCCGTCGCCGAGATGCTCCACGCCTGGCAGACTGCCTCCCATGGGTGAAAAGGTGTTCAAGATCCTGGGAACGGCCGCGGCCGTCGGCGCCGGTGTTCTCGCGAAGAAGATCTCCGAGGGCGGCTGGAAGGCCGTGATGGCGAGCGATCCGCCCGCCAACCCCGAGGACCCCGACACGAAGATGTACGAGGCCATCCTCTGGGCCGCGTTCTCGGGTGCGGTCATCGCGCTTGCTCGCATGCTCGCCACGCGCCAGTGGACGAAGTACTACGCGAAGTCCACGGGTCGCAAGCCCGCCAACCCCAACGACGTCAGCTGACGTGCGGGTCGCACTCGACGAGACGGCTCCGGTCGTCGCCGAGGACGCGTGGTGCGCACCGACCTCGGTGATCGTCGGCGCGGTGAGCATCGCCTCGCAGGCGAGCCTCTGGTTCGGCACGGTCGCGCGCGGTGACGGTGACGAGATCCGCGTCGGGGCCCGCAGCAACGTCCAGGACAACGCGGTGCTGCACACCGATCCCGGATTTGCGTGCGTGCTCGGCGAGGACGTCACCGTCGGCCACGCCGCGGTCGTCCACGGCTGCACGATCGAGGACCGGGTCATCGTCGGCATGGGGGCCACGGTGATGAACGGCGCCCGCGTGGGCTCCGACTCCATCGTCGCCGCCGGCACCCTCGTCTCCGAGGGCGTCGAGATCCCGCCGCGCTCCCTCGTCATGGGCGTCCCCGGCAAGGTGCGCCGCGAACTCACCGACGACGAACTCGCCAAGGTGACCCGCAACGCTCAGATCTACGTCGACAAGGCCCGGCGCTACGCGACGTCCGCGAGAGTGCTGGATGCGCCCGGCGCGTCGGGCGGGACTCCGCGCCCCTGACCCGATCCGAGTCATCCGAACCGGTAAGAGAGGCCCCTCTCGACATCGGCGGCCAACGTCCCTGAGTGGGCTCCTTCCGGCTGCGGGAGGTGCCCACTCTCGCGTCCACCCGGTGCGACGAGAACCACACGTGGCGCGGGACCTTCTCCCCCACCGCACCGGCGATTTGCGGACTACCGTCGTGCTATGACCACTCACATCGTCGCCCTGGGCGGTGGCGGCTTCTCCTCCTCGGAGGGCTTCCGGCCCACCAGCCTCGACCGGTACATCATGTCCCTCACCGACGCGACCAACCCCCTGGTCTGCTTCGTGCCGACCGCCTCGGCGGACGACGGTCTGTACGTCTCACGGTTCATCAACGCCTACAGCTCCAAGGTGCGCACGAGCGTCCTCACGCTGTGGAGCGGCGCGGCCGATGCCATCGACCGCATGGACGAGGTCGACGTGTTCCTCGTCGGCGGCGGCAACACCCTCAACACCCTCGCCCTCTGGGGCGCGCACGGCATCGGGCAGCGGTTCCGCTCGTACGCCCAGGACTCGAGCCGCGATGTGGTCCTCGCCGGGGTGAGCGCCGGCGGCGCCGTCTGGCACGAGGGATGCACCACCGACGCCTCCGGCCGCGGCATCACCCCACTGTCGCTCGGGCTCGGGCTCGTGCCCGGCAGCTTCTGCCCGCACTACGACTCCGAGGCCGACCGCGCGCCGCAGTACAAGGAGTTCATCGACACCAACCAGCTTCCGGGCGGATACGGCGTCGACGACGGCGCGGCGCTGCACTACATCGACGGGCAGCTCGAGGCATGCGTCGCCGAACGCGCCGGCGCCCAGGTGCACCGACTCGAACAGCACGAGAACGGCGTCTCCGTCACCGACCTCGACACCCGCCTCCTCTGACGCCTCCGAGACAGCCGCCGAACCCCCACGAGACCGCAAACTCCCGCTCAAACAGGCGGTTCCACCCCCCGGCATAAGCCGAAACCCGCCGGAACCCGCCGACACCCGGCCTCCCCCGCGGGTGAAACCGCCTGTCCGAGCGGTCTCATCCGCGCCAAACCGCCTGGCCGAGCACCCACGAAACCGCACACTCCCACTCAAACAGGCGGTTCCACCCCAGGCACGAGCCAGAGTCCGTCGGCACTCGCCCACACCCGGCCTCCCCGCGGACGAAACCGCCCGTCCCATCGCTCTCCCGGCCGAAACCGCCTGTTCGAGCGGACTCTCCGGCGCCAAACCGCCTGTCTGAGCACCCACGACACCCCAAACGCCCGCTCGAACATGCGGTTCCACCCACGGCACGAGCCGGAATCCGTCGGCACTCCCGCTCACGCGGGTGAAACCGCCTGTCCGAGCGGCCTTCCCCGCGCCAAACCGCCTGTCCGGGCGGTCTTTCCGGGCCGAACCGCCTGTTCGGGCGCGTCGTCACTCGGAGGCGAGACCCTGGGCCGGGGCGATGGTCGCGGCACGGCGGGCCGGGAGGACCGAGGCGAGGAGTCCGGCGCCGAGAGCGACCGCCGCGATGAGGGCGATGCGCGGCCACGGGACGACAAGTGGCACGCCGTCGTTCGGGATGTCACCGAAGAGCGTCGTGATCCCGGCCCAGCCGTAGCCGATGCCCAGGGCGACGCCGATGACGACGGCCACCGCCGAGACCACGACGGCCTCGACCGCGAGCATCCCCCGCAACTGACCGGCGGTGAGGCCGAGAGCACGCAACAGTGCCGACTCCCGCGTGCGTTCGAGCACGGAGAGGCCGAGCGTGTTGCCCACTCCGACGAGCGCGATGAGCACGGCCACGGCGAGCAACGCGATCGCGACGAGGAGCACGGCGTCGACGGCGCGATCGATCTCGGCACGCTGCTGCGCCCCGCTCGTGATCTGCCCACCCTCCATCCCGGCGGCCGCCGTGTTGAGGGCCGCCGCCACGTCGGCGGGATCGGCGTCGTCGCCGAAGCGCAGCCACAGGGTGGTCGACCACTCATGCGACTTCGGAACGTCGCCGACGAGGACGACCGGACCACCCACACCGGTCACGCGCGCCGTCGCCCGACCC
Organism: Mobilicoccus massiliensis; assembly: GCF_000826525.2. GTDB lineage: Bacteria > Actinomycetota > Actinomycetes > Actinomycetales > Dermatophilaceae > Mobilicoccus > Mobilicoccus massiliensis. Next base: position 253,808 of record NZ_LN651326.1, read on the forward strand.
CAGGGCAACGTGACGGTGCCCCCGTCACCGATGCCCAGCATGCCGGCCGTGCCACGGTCGAGGAGCACGACTCCCGGGGCGAGGCCGTCGAGCATCCGCGGCGCGCGTACCACCGCGTGAACCGAGTCGTCGACGGCTGTGATCGTGGTCTCGCTCCCGCCGTCGCGGTCGGAGCCGACGAGCGAGACTCCGTCGCGGGTGCGCACCTGCGCGGCCGCGGCCACGCCTTCGGTGGCGCTCAGTCGCCGTACCTGCTCCGGCGTGAGCCCGGCGCCCGGGCCGAAGACCGAGGCGGTGGCGTCGACGGGGAGCTGGCTCGAGATCTCGTCGGCGACGACCTGCCGGGCGATCGTCGCGCCGACGGTCATCATCGTGATGAGCGTGACGCCCACCAGCAGGGCCGATGTCGTCGCTGCGGCCCGCTGTGGGTTCCGGCGGGCGTTCTCGACCGCGAGCACGCCCGGGGCGCCGACGACGCGCCGGGCGAGGCCTCGAGCGCGACCGACCAACACGGGGACGAGGACCGGGCCGAGCGCGAGCACCCCGACGAACGAGAGGCACCCGCCGGCGATCCCGAACTCGAGTCGCCCGTCACGGACCCCGAGGGCGAGCAGCGCCCCTCCCGCGATCAGCACGGTCAGGCCGAGCACGACGCGAATCCCGCGCACCCGCCCGGTGGGCGGCAGCTCCGGACGCAACGCCGCCAGCGGCGACGTGCGGGTGGCGCGCACCGCGGGCATGAGCGCCGCGGCGAGCGTGAGCACCACCCCGACCCCCAGCGGGACGAGCACCGCCGTCGGTGTGATCTCGAGGCGGTCGATGCTCACGATGTCGCCCGCGTACCGATGAGCCGCCATGACCCCGAGTTGCCCGAGCACGAGGGCAACGAGGATCCCGGCCAGCGACGCGACGACACCGAGCAGGAGGGCCTCGACGAGCACCGCTCGGACGAGCTGACCCCGCCCGGCGCCGACGCAGCGCAGCAACGCGAGCTGCCGCTGCCGTTGGGCGAGCAGGATCCGGAACGTGTTGGAGACGACGATCATGCAGGTCATGAGGGCGACCGCCGCGAACACGAGCAGCACCTGGGCGAACACGTCGTGACCACCGGCGAGCTCCTGGACGCGGCGATCGACGTCGTCGCGGCCGGTCAGCACGACCAGCCCGGGATCGACGACCGCGGCGACGGCGTCGCGAACCTGCTCCGGAGTCGACCCGGGCGCGGCGACGACCCGCACCTCGGTGTAGCCGGCCTCCGGCCCGGCGACCGAGGCGATGGTGGCGTTCGTCGCGATCGCCGCAGGCATCGAGGCGGGAACCGCGATCTCCGGTCCGTGTTCGAACACCCCGACGACCGTGAGTCTCACCGGCGTTTGCGAACCTTGCGCCCCCGGCGTCTCCGGCATCCCCGGTGCGGTCACCGTGCGCCCGACCTCGGTCTGCAACGCGGCGAGGGCGTTCTCGTCCAGCGCGATCTCACCGTTGCCGCCCGGCTCCCGGCCGCGCACGTAGGTCCCGGCGCCCGGGGGCGGTGCCGTGGCGAGCATGACGAACGTGTCCTGCCCGAGCGCGAGCCCGGTCTGCATGACGGGCTCGACCGACGCGACTCCGGGCGCGTGCCGCACCTTCTCCACCTGGGCGTCGTCGATCTCACCGCCGCCGTCTCGCGGGAGGGACACGACGGTGGCGTAGTCGCCGACCGCGCCGGCGGCCTCCTGCTCGACACTCGCGGCGAGCGTCGCCGAGAGCAGCAGGGTGACGGCCAGGAACATGATGCCGAGTGCCACCGCCGATCCGGCCGAGAGGAGTCGTCGCCCCTGGCCGCGCAGACCCGCCCGTACCAGCGCACCCACGTCAGGCCCCCAGCTCGCGCAGGGCGTCGAGGACGGCGTCGCGGTCGGGATCACGCAGGTCACCGGCGATGCGGCCGTCGGAGAGGAGCACGACGCGGTCGGCGTACGCGGCGGCCGAGGGGTCGTGGGTGACCATGACGATCGACTGGCCGTACTCCCGGGCCGAGCGCTGGAGGAACGCGAGCAGATCGGCACCGGTGACCGAGTCGAGCGCCCCGGTCGGCTCGTCGGCGAACACGACGTCGGGCCGCGTGACGAGCGCCCGCGCCACCGCCACCCGCTGCTGCTGCCCACCGGAGAGCTCGCTCGGCCGATGCGTCAGCCGGTCGCCCAGACCGAGCACACCGACGACCTCGTCGTACCAGGCCGCGTCGGGCCGACTCCCGGCCAGCTGCAACGGCAGGAGGATGTTGTCGGCCGCGCTGAGCGTGGGCAGCAGGTTGAAGGACTGGAAGACGAATCCCACCCGGGTACGCCGAACCCGGGTGAGCGCCGCCTCGGAGAGGTCGGTGAGCTCGGTGTCGCCGAGCCACACCTGCCCGGAGGTCGGGGTATCGAGCCCGGCGAGCAGGTGCATGAGCGTCGACTTTCCCGAGCCCGACGGGCCCATGATCGCCGTGAAGGCCCCACGCTCCACGTCGAGGTCGACGCCGGCGAGCGCGGTGATCGTGGCTCCCTTCGTGCCATAGGTCCTCGTCAGGGCGCGGGCTCGGCACGCCGTGTCGCGGCCGAGGTCGTCGAGCCGGGTGAGGCTCGCGTCTGTGCTGGTCATCGTTCTCCTCTCGGATGACGACGACGCTATCGGCGGTTGACCTGCGCGCGGATCCTCCTGAGGTCTCGACCGGTCTCCGACTCAGGTCGCAGCAGCTCCACGGCGTCTCCGCCCACGCGGTCGCGCGCGTCGACGCTGGTTCCACCCCCCTCTCCCCCGGTCCGCCGCGCCCCCACGGGCTGCGACAGGATGAGGTCGGACGCCCGACCCGAACCGACCGAAGGGGGACGACATGTCATCGGCGAGGCGAATCGCCGTCACCATCTCCGCACTCGTGACCGCGACCGCGACCACGATCGCTCCTGCCGTGGGCGCGACACCCGCATCCGCGACACCGGCGAGCGCGACGACGGCGGCAGCCGCGCCCACAGCCTCCAAACCTCGGCCGGCGAAGAAGCGCGCCGCGCCCAAGGTCGCCTACCTCACGTTCGACGACGGGCCCACGGCGACCTACACCCCTCAGGTCCTCGCCGTGCTCGACCGGTACGACGCCAAGGCCACGTTCTTCATGATCGGCCGACAGGCGGCGGCGCGCCCCGAACTCGTCGAGCAGGTGCGCCAACGTGGCCACGTCATCGGCAACCACACGTGGGACCACCCGAACCTCGTCCCCCTCCCCGCGGCGGAGATCTCGGCGCAGGTGACGCGCACGAACGCGACCGTCCAGCGGATGACCGGACGACGAGTCACGTGCCTGCGACCGCCCGGCGGCGGGACGAGCCCACGCGTCCAGAAGCTCGCGCACCGGCACCGCCTCGAGGTCGTGTTGTGGAACGTCGACACCCGCGACTGGACCCGGCCGGGCGCGGCCGCGATCCAGCGGGCGGCGACGGCGAATCCTCACGGCGGAGGGCCGCGGCTCATCCTCATGCATGACGGCGGAGGCGACCGCAGCCAGAGCGTCGCCGCGCTGCCGGGGGTGCTCTCCACGCTGAAGAAGCAGGGATACCGCTTCGAAACCCTCCCGGCCTGCCGATGAGGCCGGTGGTGAGTTTCTCTCACCACCAGTGACTCTCAGGTTCTCGGCGATTCGGGCACCGCGGGGCGACCGCGGCCGACGCCCGACTCGAAGGGATTGGCATGCCGTCGGTGCGCTCGATCGCCGCATTGACGCTCGGCGTGCTCGCCGCGGGTGTCATCGCCTCCGGCCCCTTCGGATGGTGGAGCACCGCGCTCGACGCCCAGGCGTACTCGATCCCGACGCCGTCGGAGCTGCTCGGAACCGCGCCGGCCGCTCCGACACCGTCCGCTCCCGTGCCGCCCGCCGAGACGTGGACCGTGCGCGCCGAGCCGCAGGCCGTCCCCTCCTCGAGCGCCTCGACCACAACGGCGCCCACCGCGAATCCCGTTGCCACCCCGTCGGCGTCGCCGACGACCGCTGCGGGTACCCGCGCGGCGAGCGACTCGGGCGCGCCTCTGCCCTCGAGCTCGAAGGTCGTCTATCTCACGATCGACGACGGTCCTGATCCGCGGTACACGCCTCAGGTTCTCCGGATCCTCGACGCGTACGGCGCCAAGGCGACGTTCTTCATGGTCGGGCAGGAGGCGGCGCGTCACCCCGCCCTCCTCCGTCGGGTGCGAGCGGCGGGTCACGCGATCGGCAACCACACGTACACCCACCCGTGGCTGGCCGAGCTTCCCGAGGCGCAGGCACGCGCGGAGGTCGACCGGACGAACCGCGTCCTCGGCGGAGAGGTTCGGTGTCTTCGTGCGCCCGGCGGCCTCGAGGGCGGTCCGGTCAAGAAGATCGCGCACGAGTTCGACCTCGCCCTCACCGACTGGACCGTCGACACCTCCGACTGGCGCCGACCCGGCACGAACGCGATCGTCACCTCCGCGCTCGGGGCCCCGGCCGGCGGCGGCGCCGCCCCCAAGGTCGTCCTCATGCACGACGGCGGCGGCGACCGCAGCCAGAGCGTCGCCGCCCTTCCGGCGATCCTGCAGAAGCTCGGCGACGCGGGCTACACCTTCGAGGCCCTGCCCACCTGCTCCTGACCCGGGCCGACGAGCGCCCCCGCGACGAGCAACCACACCGGCAGGCCGGTGAAGACGCACGCGATCATCCACACGGCGAACGCCGTGACCACGGCGGCGACCAACGGGGAGCCGTCGGACCCGAGGAGCGCCGCGGAGGACGTGGGATCGACGATCCACCCGATCGCCGCCGACGCGAGCGCGAGTACGAACGCCGTGGCCAGTCCGACGCCGGCGTGTGCGCCCGCGAAGATCCACCGTCGTTCGCGTGCCGCCGCCCATCGCCGTCCTCGCCCGCCGCGGTAGAGCGTCGTCACGCCCACCGGAGTGAGCACGACGAACCCGACGAGCCACGCCGGGGGCGGCAACGTTCGCCAGTCGATCTCGGCGAAGCCGCCGCCGATGACGAGGACGAGCACCGACGCCGCCATCGCAACGAGGGTCGCGACGAGCGACCGCGCGAACACCGCACGGAGATCGACGGAGTTCGCGATCGCGTCGAACCCGCGGCCTCGCCCTGGCGTGGCCCCGTCATGACCCGGCCGCGACACCCTCTCCATGTCTTCAGCATCTCCCACGTCGTGGAGCAGCCGCGGCCGGACAGGACGAGACACGACGAGACGACGGACGGGACGAAACACGACGAGACACGGCGCGCCCCCGCGACGCGGGATGCGTGCGGGGACGGACGCCGGCTCGGGTCGGGTGGGGTCACTGCTGGGGCGTGAACCGCTCCCAGACGCGGTGGGTGGCGAGCAGCGCCTCGAGTGCGCCGATCGCGTTCTTCGGGTCGTCGGCGTGGACGACGCCGGGGGCGTCGGTCGAGATCCCGGCCGCGGCGAGCGCGATCTCGCCGCCCGGCAGGTAGCCGATGGCCTTGCAGTGCCGGTACATCTCGTCGAGCAGCAGGACGAGGCGCGGGTCGACCTGCGCCGCCGGATCCGAACTCGACGCGCTGCTGACGTCGCTCGCCTTCGCGTCGAGGTCGGAACGGGCATCGGGGGCGGGAGCGATGCTCGAGACGAGCAGCACGGCGTCGTACTCGATCGAGCGCGTCGTCAACAGGGTCCGGTCGATCGTCGGCCCGCTCTCGCCACCGAGGTGGCCACCGTGGGCCGCGAGGACGAACGGCGTCATGCCCGCCTTCTCGACCGCCTTCTGCGCGGCCTCGACAGCCGCGATGTCGGCGTCGTCGTCGGCGACGATGCCGACCTTGCGGGCCGCCACCGGCCAGCTCGCTCCCGGCTTGACCTGCGACAGCGCGGGGCTGGCCGTGACCTCCGGCACGCTCGTCGAGGGCTCGGGCACCGGCAGCCCGAGACCGGTCGCCACGGTCTGCGCGAGACCGGCGTCGATCGCCGCGAGGTGAGCGAGCTGGCGCTCACGGATCGGCGTCTCGTAGCACTTGCCCAACTCGAACGTGTACGCCGCGGCGAGGTGATCCTGCTCGACCGGGGTGAGGCTGCGGTAGAACATCCGCGCCTGGCTGAAGTGGTCGTCGAACGACTCGGGGGCCTCCCGCGTCTTGTGACCGCTCACCGGCGTCGCCACCTCGACGAACGGACGCTCCTGCGCCGGGGTCTCGGCCGGGTTGCCCTGGTCGAGGGAGTTGGGTCGGTAGGGGGCCACCCCGGTGTGGACGGCGTCCTGGTGCCAGCCGTCGCGCAGCATGTCGTTGACCGGCGCGTGGGTCCGGTTGATCGGGATCTGCTGCCAGTTGGGCCCCGCGAGACGCGTGATCTGCGTGTCGACGTAGCTGAACAGGCGCGCCTGCAGCAGCGGGTCGTTGGTCACGTCGATGCCGGGCACGAGGTGGCCGGGGTTGAACGCCACCTGCTCGGTCTCGGCGAAGTAGTTCGTCGGGTTGGCGTTGAGCACCATCTTGCCGATGGGCTGCACCGGGCACAGTTCCTCCGGCACGATCTTGGTGGGGTCGAGCAGGTCGATGCCCTCGAACATCTCGTCCTCGGTGTCGGGCATGACCTGCACGCCGAGCTCCCATTCGGGGAAGGCGCCGGCCTCGATCGCGTCGGCGAGGTCGCGCCGGTGGAAGTCCGGGTCGTTGCCTGCCGTGAGCTGCGCCTCCTCCCAAACCTGGGAGTGCACGCCGGCCGCGGGCTTCCAGTGGAACTTGACGAGATGGGTCTCACCGGCGGCGTTGGTGAGCCGGAACGTGTGGACGCCGAAGCCCTCCATCGCGCGGAACGAGGCGGGGATACCGCGGTCCGACATGTTCCACATCGTGTGGTGCTGGGCCTCGGTGTGCAGCGAGACGAAGTCCCAGAACGTGTCGTGCGCGCTCTGGGCCTGCGGGATCTCGAGGTCGGGGTGCGGCTTGACCGAGTGCACGACGTCGGGGAACTTGATGCCGTCCTGGATGAAGAACACCGGGATGTTGTTGCCGACGAGGTCGTAGACGCCCTCGGAGGTGTAGAACTTCGTCGCGAAACCGCGGGTGTCGCGCACCGTGTCGGCCGAGCCCCGCGAGCCCGCGACCGTCGAGAACCGCACGTACACCGGGGTCTTCACGTCCTTGGCGAGGAACGCCGCGCTCGTGATGTTCTCGGCCGTGCCGTACGAGGTGAACTCACCGTGCGCTCCGGCGCCGCGGGCGTGGACGACGCGCTCGGGAATGCGCTCGTGGTCGAAGTGGGTGATCTTCTCGCGCAGATGGTGATCCTGCAGCAGCGTCGGGCCACGGCGGCCCGCCTTGAGCGAGTGGTCGGAGTCGCGCAGGCGCGTGCCTCCGCTCGTCGTGAGGAACTCCCCCGCCTGACCGCGGCCCGGGCCGGAGAACGGGCAGCCGCCGGCCGTGACCTGCGCCGGGGCCCCCTGGTCGGGGCGCGGTGCCGGCGGGTCGGTGGGGGTGNCGGGCCACGGCGGCCCGCCTTGAGCGAGTGGTCGGAGTCGCGCAGGCGCGTGCCTCCGCTCGTCGTGAGGAACTCCCCCGCCTGACCGCGGCCCGGGCCGGAGAACGGGCAGCCGCCGGCCGTGACCTGCGCCGGGGCCCCCTGGTCGGGGCGCGGTGCCGGCGGGTCGGTGGGGGTGGTCGGCTCGTCGACGGGGGGCGGGGTCATGTCGCGCTTGCTCATGGAGTCCTCCTGGGTCCTGGGTGAGTCGAGGGCGGACGGTCACCCTCCTCCTACCCGAATCCAGACAAATTCATCCTGCCCCGCGCCCCGTGCACCCGCCCGACGCGTCGACAACGCTGGTTGTGCCGCCGGGGGCTGGGTAAGGCAGACAGGGAGACGACATCCCGGCGAGCACGGGCGGTGGGCAGCATCGCCCTCGAGGAGTTCTTATGAACCACAACGGCACCGACGCCCCGGCCACGCCCACCCGGGCCACCGAGACCGTCGACGCGGTGATCGTCGGAGCCGGGCATCACGGCCTCGTCGCCGCCGCCACGCTCGCCGACGCCGGCTGGGACGTGCTCGTCCTCGAAGAACGCGACGTCGTCGGCGGCGCGGTCGACTCGGTCGACGAGGACGGCTGGGTCATGGACGCGTTCAGCTCCTGCCACCCCCTCGCTCACGCCTCGCCCGTGCTGCGGGGTCTCGAGCTCGAGAATCACGGGCTGCAGTGGGCGCGGGCCGACACCCAGCTCGCCCACCTGTCGCGGCCCCGGGAGACGAGCGTTCCGGGCATCCTGCGCACGACCGAGCAGACCGCGGCGTTGCTCGCCGAGGAGGACCCCGCCGACGGCCGGGCGTGGACCCGCCTCGTCGACCGGTACGAGGAGATCAAGGAGCCGCTGCTTCGGGCGCTGCTCACCCGCTGGCCTCCGGTGGCCGACGCCGGCCGACTGCTCGCTCTCGTCGGCCTGCGCAATCTGCCCGACTTCCTGCGGTTCGCCCTGTTGCCGACGACCCGGATGGGCGAGGAGCTCTTCCGCGGCCGCGGTGGCCGCGAGATCCTCGCCGGCAACGCCATGCACGCGGACGCGCCGCCGACCTCGCCGGTCAGCGGGATCTACGGGTGGCTCATGTCGATGCTCGCCCAGGACGTCGGCTTTCCCTCACCTGTCGGCGGCACCCGGGAACTCGCGCGGGCTCTCGCACGCCGAGCGACCTCGGCGGGGGCCCGGATCGACGTCGGTGTTCTCGCCACCCGCATCGTCGTCCGCGACGGTCGGGCCCGTGGCGTCGAGACGGCCGACGGACGCCGCATCGCCGTGCGTCGTGCGGTCCTCGCCGACACGAGCGCCCCGGCCCTCTACGAGCAGTTGCTCGACGAGGACGACGTCCCCGCCGGTCTGCGCGCGCGGCTGCGCCACTTCGTCTGGGACCTGCCGACGGTCAAGCTCAACTACCGGCTCTCCGCCCCCATGCCGTGGACGGCACAACAGGCCCGTGGCGCCGGTGTCGTCCACATCGGACGCGACGTGCCCGGGATCGTGCGCTGGTCGGCCGAACTCGAGAGCGGCGTCGTGCCCGAGAGCCCGTTCGCGCTCATCGGGCAGATGACGAGCATCGACCCGAGCCGTTCGCCCGCCGGCACCGAGTCGATGTGGCTCTACACCCACCTGCCCCGTGGCCTCACCGACGACGGCGCCGCACGCCGGCTCACCGAGCACGTCGAGACCATGCTCGACGCGTACGCACCGCAGTGGCGTGATCTCGTCGTCGGCCGCTGGGTGCAGACGCCCGCCGGCCTGCAGGACTCCGATCGCAACCTCGGCGAGGGCGCGGTCGGCGGCGGCACCCAGCAACTCCTGCAGCAGGCGATCTGGCGCCCGGTGCCCGGACTCGGCGGCCCGTACACGCACGTGCGCGGTCTCTACCTCGGCAGCGCGGCGATCCACCCCGGAGGTGGGGTGCACGGCGCCGCCGGTCACCTCGCTGCCCGCGCCGCCCTGCTCGACTCCGGAGCCGGGCGTCTCGCCAACGCCGGTCGCGTCGCCGCGAACCGTGCGATCTATCGCAACCCCACCCCGCCCTGGGTCGGGCGCGGCTGAGCAAGCGGCCGACGGCCCCCGACCCAGGCACCTCGGTCAGGCACCTCGGTCAGGTCGATCAAGCGCCTCGATCAAGGTTGAGTGCGTCGCTCGGCGAGCAGCGACAGGCGCAGGAGCGTCTCCTTGTTGCGGGGCGCGAGGGCGGCCTGGCGAATCGGCTGCGGGGCGGAGGTGGCCGGTCCGGAGACGACGTCCTCCCACATCGCGATCCGCGTACCCGAACCGTCGGGGCGCAGCGTGATGTCGACGCGTGCCTGGCCGAACGGGCGCAGCCGCGCCTGCATGAGCACTCGGCGACCCGGCTCGGCCTCGATCACCTCGGTGTTGTCGTCGAGCACGGCCGGCCACGCGCCCACCGAATGGTGGATGCGGCTGCCCGCCGCCGGCCACTCCGGCTCGACCGCGCGGACCCGGGAGGCCCCCACGACCCAGGCGGCGAAGGTCCACCCGTCGGCGAGAACTCGCCAGACCTGCTCCGGCGTGGCGTAGGTGTGTCGTTCGATGGTGCCCATGGCTGCCCTTCCGGCCGTCTCGGTTCCGCAGCTCTCGCGAGTTCCCGCGGGTGCCACGACATGTCGTCAATGTCGTGGCACCTCCTGCCGTTACCCGGCCCGTCCCACGTCAATCGCCGACTCCGTCACCGGATCCGGCTTCACCCCCGGTCACGCCTGGTGTGCGCAGCGGTCGCGCTCGTGTGACACTCGGTCCCGATGAAGCTCTTCGGCCGGGGAAAAGACGCCCCTCACCACGACAGCCGCTCCCGCATCCGCCTACCCGCCCCGCGCGAGGTCGAGGTGGTCAGTGGCCCCAGCCCATTCGCCTACAGCGATCCCCGCCCGGCCGAGCCGGCGGTGCCGTTTGCACTCAAGGTCGCGGCCGGCATCGCATGGCGGATCGTCATCGTCGCGGTGGCCCTCTACGGTCTCGGCATCCTCATCGCGAAGACGAGCACCGTCGTCATCCCCGTGGCCGTGGCCCTGCTGCTCACCGCCCTCGTCATGCCGCTGGCCGTGTTCCTCAACCACCGACTGAAGTTCCCGCGGGCCCTGGCCGCCGCGACCACGCTGCTGCTCAGCATCGCGGTCGTCGTCGGACTGCTCACCCTCGCCGGCAACCAGGTCGTCATCGGCGTCCAGGGTCTCAGCGCGAGCGCGGGTCTCGGCCTCAACCAGATCCAGGAATGGCTGCGCAACGGCCCGTTCGGCGGGCAGATCGACCAGGCGATCAGCCAGGGCCGCACGTGGTTGGAGACCCACGCGGACAACCTCACGAGCGGAGCACTCTCGGCAGGCCAGACCGCCGGCAACATCGCCATCGGCACGATCATGTCGCTCTTCGCGATGTTCTTCTTCCTCTCCGACGGCGACCGCATGTGGGCGTGGTGCGTACGCCTCGCGCCCGCGCAGGTGCGCGGCCCCGTCCACCAGGCGGGTCGGCGAGCATGGGTGACCCTGAGCTCCTACGTCAAGACGCAGGTCATCGTCGCCGCGGTGGACGCCACGTTCATCGCTCTCGGTGCGTTCCTGCTCGGGTTGCCCCTCGTCATCCCCCTCGGCCTCATCGTGTTCTTCGCCTCGGCCATCCCGATCGTCGGCGCCGTGGCCTCGGGCGCGCTGGCCGTGCTGCTCGGCCTCGTCGTCAAGGGCCCGGTCGTCGCCCTCATCATGCTCGGCATCGTCATCGCCGTGCAGCAGATCGAGAGCAACCTCCTGCAGCCGATCCTCATGAGCAAGGCCGTCTCGCTCCACCCGCTCGTCACGCTGCTCGGCGTCGCCGCCGGCTCCTACCTCTTCGGCATCGTCGGCGCCCTGTTCGCCGTGCCGCTCATGGCGATCGTCAACACCGTCGTGCTCTACCTCAACGGTCACGACAAGTTCCCGATGCTCGGGGAGGACGCGTCGGTGTTGACCAACTCGGCCAAGGCACTGACCGGCGACAAGCACGCTCCCCACGACGAGGGCGGCACCGACGAGCCCGGGGAGAACGACAAGCGCCTCGGCGACGTCACCCCCGAGCGTTACGGCCGCGAACAGGCGCAGATGGACGCGACGATGGAGGAACGCGCCCGGCGCGAGCACGTCGAGAACGGCAAGGTCACCGGCGTCGACGAGGACTGAGCAGGCACCGACCGGCTCGACGTCCGACTCACCGCCGACTCGACGACGGAATCGACAGCCGATTCACCACGGCCTCGTCGTCCGATTCAGCGACCGATGCGCACGAGCCCGGTCTCGTAGGCGATGACGACCATCTGCACCCGGTCGCGCAGGTCGAGCTTGGCGAGGATGCGCCCGATGTGCGTCTTGACGGTCGCCTCGGCGAGGTAGAGGGTCGCGGCGATCTCGCCGTTGGTCAGTCCTTTGGCCACGGCCTCGAGCACCTCGCGCTCGCGGTCGGTGAGAACGTCGAGGCGGGCGTCCGCTCGCTCACCGGAGTCGGGCAGGCCGGGTACGACCCGCTCGAGCAGGCGTCGCGTCGTGCTCGGAGCGACGACCGCGTCACCACGGTGCACGGCCCGGATCGCGGTGAGCAGCTCCGCGGGACCGGCGTCCTTGAGCAGGAACGCCGCGGCGCCGGCCTTGAGCGCGGCGAACACGTACTCGTCGAGATCGAACGTCGTGAGCACGACGACGCGCGGCGCGTTCGGCAGGGCGCAGACGCGACGAGTGGCCTCGACGCCGTCGAGGCGCGGCATGCGGATGTCCATGAGCACGACGTCGACCTCGTGGGTCTTCGCGGCCTCGACCGCGACGAGGCCGTCGGAGGCCTCCGCGACGACGGTCATGTCGGCCGTGGCGTCGAGGACCATGCGGAACCCGGCGCGCACGAGTTCCTGGTCGTCGACGAGGAGCAGGCGGATCGGCTCGGTCATCGCATCTCCTTCACTCGAGGCCGTGCGGTCGCCCGTCGAATTCCCCGAGGTCGCCTGCCCCACGCGGGCTGCCAGCATCGTAAGGAATACGGGCCTCGACGACGAAGCCGCCTCCGGGCGCGCCGCCCGCCCACAATCCCCCGCCGACCGCCGCCAGACGCTCCTTCATGCCGACGAGGCCGTGGCCGGCCCCGTCGGCATGAAGGAGCGTCTGGCGGCCGCCCGCCCACAATCCCCCGCCGACCGCCGCCAGACGCTCCTTCATGCCGACGAGGCCGTGGCCGGCCCCGTCGGGTGGGCTCGTCACCCCGGCCCCGTCGTCGCGGATCGTCAGCAGCAGGCACTCGGCGAGGTAGTCCAGCGACACCCAGACCCGCGCGTCGCCGGCGTGCTTGATGACGTTGGTGAGCGCCTCCTGCACGACGCGGTAGACGGCGAGGTCGCAGGTGCGCGACAACGGGCGGGGACGCCCGGTGACATCGGTCGCGATGGACAGACCGGCAGCCCGCAACGGGTCGAGAAGATCGCCGAGGGAGTCGACGCCCCCGGTGGGCGCGTACTCGGCGTCTCCCTCGTCCTGCCGCAGCACCGAGACGAGACGCCGGGTGTCGGCGAGCGACTCGCGGGCGGTGGTGCCGATGGTGCCGAGCACGGCCGACGCGTTGCGCAAGGCGTCGGCGAGTACCTGCGGATCGTCGCTCGCGGCCGCCCGCTCCAGAGCCGTGTCGAGGGCGTAGGCCCCGCCGTCGGACTGGACGACGATGACCGACAGCGAGTGCGCGACGACATCGTGCATCTCCCGCGCGATGCGGGCGCGTTCCTCCTGCGCGGCGATCTGGATGTTCTGGACGCGCCCGCGTTCGACGGCCAACGCCTTCTCCCGCGTCTGCTCCACCGCCTGGGCCCGCTGCCGCACGAGCGCACCGAAGAGCCACGAGGAGCCCGTGATCGCGAGGCACATCATCGCGATGAACGCGGCGCTGCCGAGCACCTCCGTCGGGGATCCGTATCCGCCGAGGATCTCCGCGGCCCACTGCACCCCGGCGATGAGGCTGCCTGCCAGAGCGAGAAGGAGAGCGCCCCGGCGCAGGCCGCGCGAGTCCGACCACCTGGCCACCGTGTAGACGGCGATCGGCGCCGAGACGTTCGCCACGGTCGGTTCGGGAACCAGGCTCACCTGCAACAGATGCGCGGCCGCCACGGCCATCGCCGCACCCATCGGATGCGCACGCCGCCACAGGAAGGGCAGGGCGAACAGTGCGACGCAGAAGCAGGAAAGGGCGACCGTCGCTCCGTCGTGGCCGCGACCCGCCACCTGGGCGGGGAAGATGATGCCGACCAGCCCCAGCGCCACGACGAGCAGCACGTCCTCGGGGGGCGGGGACGGACGGTGCGCGCGCCAGAACGCGCGAAGGTCATGACCGGTGAGGTCGAGGAGAGCCCGGGCACCTCCGGGACCAGAGTGCCCCCTCCGCTGCCCCGCACCGGGTTCACCGGAGTGCAGGCTGCCGAATCGACCCCCGGCGCCAGGCGTCGTGCCGTCGCCCGGAACCTCGCTCGTCATGTCATCGACTGTAGGAGCAGACGGCTGCGCTGTCGTCAGACCGCGGAGTGAACGGGCCTACGACCAGGGGCGCACTGTCGTGTCGGCACCCGAAGCCGGCAGGCGTGCTCACCCGCGGACGCCCTGCAGGGCCTGCTCGAAGAGCGTCGGCCAGAGCGAGACCTCCTCGGCCGAGACGGCGACCCACCCCCGGTTCGCCCGCGAGACCGCGTGCTGATGGAGGGCGTCGCCGCGGGCGGGGCTGCCGGCCGGCAGATAGACCTCGGCGCCGTCGCCCGCCAGCCGAGCGAAGGGGGTGCCGTCGACGGTGAGGGTGCGGGTCGGTGCGGCCTCGTCCTCCACGGCACCGGAGGTCGCGAGTTCGCTTGCGATGCGGTCGAAGAGGTCGTCGGTGTCCATGACCCCAGTCTGCCCGCCGGCGGGGCTCGTGGGAACGTCCGCCTCGCGTGACGGGGTCGTACGTGAGCCGTTTCGTCAGTGACGGGGGTCGTCGTGCAGCACGGTCTCGGAATCCGTCGCCACGTCGTGCATCTCGGCGACCACCGCCTCGGCGGCCGCGGCAGACTCCCCAGGCTCCCCGGACTCCCCGGACGCGCTGGGCTCGTTCCGGGACTCGCGCTGTGCGTCGTGGCGGTAGGAGGCACGCACCGCGGTGTAGATCCAGAACGGCAGGAACACCAGCTCGACGGCCGCGAGCGCCCAGCCCGCACCGACCGCCCCGAATTTCAGGGCGCCGAAGCACATGAGGCCGAGCAGGAGGGGGGCGCGGGTGATGTTGAGGTGGAACGTCTTCTTGGCCAGGCCCATGCCGTAGAGCGTCACGGCGGCCCCGATCCCGAGGCAGGAGGCGATCGAGTTGAGGCCCATGGGCAGTAGCACCGGCTGCGCGCCGGTCCAGGAGTCGCGGAACAGCCAGCGACCCACCGGATCGGGCAGCCACAGCAGCACGAGGACGTAGGTGGTCGCCATCACGCCCATGACGAGCGAGGCGGCGAGCATCGCCTTGATGCGGCCCGGGGCACGCAGGTGAGCGCGTCGGGAGAGCTCGGGCACCGCGAACGCCAGAGCGGCGGTGCCGAGGATGTTGAGCGGGCCGAGCAGGGTCTGCACCGCACGGATGGCCCCGACGTCGGCCGGCGAGGAGAGCGGCGCGATGAGCAGGATGCCGAACTGCGCTGCGCCGAGGCCGAGGACGTACTCGGCCAGGAGGAATCCGGTGATGTCCTTCTGCTCGCGCACCCATTCCCCGGCGCGTCCGAGGGCCGGCGCGGCACGGAGCAGCCAGAGCCCGACCGCCGCCGAGACGAGGCCGGCGATACCCCAGGTGAGGGTGAGCAGACCGACGTTGGTCCATCCGAGGGCGATCGCGCCGAAGAGCAGCCCGAACTGCAGCACCATGCGGACGAAGTCGATGAGCGCCGCCTGGTCGGCCCGGCCGCAGGCGAAGAACGCCATGCGGCAGGAGTCCTGCAGCACGAGGGCGGGCAGGCAGGGCGCGAGAGCGAGGAACGCCGCGCCGACCGGGCCGCCGACGACGAGCGCCACCCCGACGCAGATGACGGCACCGACGACACCGAGCCACGCGGCCGTGGCCTGCGAGGTGCGCACGGCGTCACGGAACGTCTCGGGCGAGTCGGCGCTGTGTCGCATCTGCAACGGCTGGCCGACCATGGCCTTGGCCACGGCCACGGCCACGCCGTAGACGACGAACGCCATCGCGAAGGCACCGAAGCCCGCCGCGTCGTTCAACGCCTGGGCCACGAAGACCATGAGCAGCATGTTGCTCAAGGCCGACATCACCTGGTCGACCACGTTCCAGCCGGCCCGCCTGGCCAGCCCGAGAACGTTCGCCATCGCGGTCACACTCCCCACATCCGTCGATCGTCACGGCCGTCGCGGCACCCTGTTCGGGCACGGCACGTCCCCACGGACGACCGAGACGAGCTTACGTGGCGTCAGGGTTGTAGTCGAACGGTCGACCCGGTCGTACGTCCACAACACGCCAACGCCGCTCGGGGGGAGCGACGTTCCCACGACGCGATGTGCACGGAGCCGCCGAGCGTCCCGGTCCGCGGACGCACGGCGGTTGCGCCTAGCATGACCGGACACGCAGGCGAAGACGAAGGGTGGATCGGTGATCGAGCTACGGACGCCGCGGGAGATCGAACAGATGCGGCCGGCCGGGCGGTTCGTCGGCGAGGTCCTCGCCGATCTCGTCGAGCGCGTGAGAGTGGGCACGAACCTCCTCGAGATCGACGAGTGGGCCCATGCACACATCCGGCGCCGTGGGGCCGAGAGCTGCTACATCGACTATCACCCCTCGTTCGGCGCGTCCCCGTTCGGGCACGTCATCTGCACCTCGGTCAACGACGCGGTGCTGCACGGGCTGCCGCACGACTACGCCCTGAAGGACGGAGACCTGCTGAGCCTCGACTTCGCCGTCGCGGTCGACGGGTGGGTGTCGGACTCGGCGATCAGCGTCGTCGTCGGCGACCACCGTGACCAGGCCGACCTCGAGCTCATCGACCTCACACGGCGTGCCCTCGACCGGGCGATCTCGGTCGCCCGCCCCGGTAAACGCATCGGTGACATCTCCGCGGCCATCGGTGGCGTGGCCCGGTCGGGGGGCCTGCGCGTCAACACCCAGTTCGGCGGTCACGGCGTCGGGCGCACGATGCACGGCGAACCGCACGTGCCCAACGACGGTCGCGCCGGGCGGGGCCTCAAGCTGCGTCCGGGGCTCGTCATCGCCATTGAGCCGTGGTTCATGGCCGGCACCGACGAGCTGCGCACCGACCCCGACGGATGGACGCTGCGCAGCGTCGACGGCTCCCGGGGCGCGCACTCCGAGCACACCGTCGCCATCACCGACGGCGACCCGATCGTCCTCACCGCCCGGAACTGATCCGCGGTGTTGTCGATCGTCGTCGCCTCGATGTGGGTGACCCTCGCCGCCGGGGTCGTGCTGCTGCTCGCCGCCGTCGTCGGACGCCTGCCCCGGCCCGTCACGCTCGGGGTGCTCGCCGTCGGCGAACTCGCCACCCTCGTCGCGGTCGGCGCCGACATCGCCTATGTCGTCACCGGGCATCAGGGCCCCTCGCTCGTCACCCACATCAGCTACCTGCTGTCGACGCCCCTGCTCATTCCGGCCGGGTTCGCGCTCACCTACAAGAAGTTCGACCGGTGGGGGCTGCTCATCGTCGCCGTCGCCACGCTCATCGCGGCGATCATGATCGTGCGCCAGCTCCAGACCCTCGGCATCCCGTTCGGGTACCTCAATGTCTGACGGGCCGGGTGTCGCCGGCGCGTCGGGCGGCGCCACGACCGGCGACGGAGCCGCGACCGGCGGCGCGGCCCCCGTCGTCTCCGCGCCGTCGGCGGGGCCGGGGCGGTTCTTCACGCTGCTGTACGGCATCTTCGCCGTCGGCGCGACGTCCCGGGCGACCCTCGAGCTCGTGACCAAGTTCGGCGAGGCGCCGATCGCCTACTCGCTCTCGGCGTTCTCCGCTGCCGTGTACGTCGTGGGCCTCGTGCTGCTGCTGCGATGGGGACACCGCGGCTCACGCGAGGCGATGCGGGTGCTGTGCCTCGTCGAGCTCGCGGGCGTGCTCGTCGTCGGCACGCTGAGCCTGGCCATGCCGCAGTGGTTTCCGCACAACTCGGTGTGGAGCTACTACGGCGTGGGCTACCTGTTGCTGCCCGCGATCCTGCCGGTGCTCGTGCTGCGCTGGTTGAAGAGGACCGGCGGGCGCGCCGACTGAGGACCGCTCACGCCGGCGGGATCGCGGCGCACAGACGGTCGAGCAGCTCCCGCTGCCCGACGATGAGACGGGGACGGGCCTGGTCGACCGTCATCCACTCGGCACGATCGACCTCGGGAATCGACATCGTGCGCCCCGACCGCGGTGGCCAGTCGATCTCGATGAGGTTGCTCTCCACGTAGGTCAACGACGCCGGCGCCTCGACGGCGAAGGCACGAACGATCTTGCTCGACGACTGGCGCACCTCGCCGAGGTCGATCCGCTCACCCGCCGGGGCGGGCACGCCGATCTCCTCGGTGAACTCCCGGGCTGCCGCGACCTGCGGGTCCTCGGTCGCGGGGTCGTACTCGCCCTTGACCACCGACCAGCACGCCTCGTCCTTCTTCGCCCAGAACGGGCCGCCCGGGTGGGCGACGAAGACGAGCACCTCACCGGAATCGACGCGATAGGGCAGCAGTCCGGCGCTGAATCGAGGCATGCGACGAGGGTGTCACGGGCGACCTCGCGCAACAAAGACCGGTCAGGCACGGGAGGATCACGGCGGGGTTCTGCGTCACCGCAGGTCAGCGGGCCGAAGGGTGCGCAGCCGCCGCACGGTGACCGGTCTTTGTTGCGCGAGATCTGGTGCCACCGTCAGGCAGGGACGGCATCCCCGTCGACGCGGCGGCGAGAAAGGGGCCCGCGCAGGACCACCCACACCAGGGGCGCCACGCACGCGGTGAGGACGAGCTCGACGACGACCGGCGAGCCGAGCTGCGCGGCGGCCGTGACCGCGATCGCGTTGAACCCGCAGTGCAGCGCCATCGCGAGCAGCAACAGCACCGGTCGCCGGGTGCGCACCGACTGCAACACGACGAGCGAGCACACGACGTGGAAGGTGACCGCGAGCGCGCGCTCCCAGATTCCCGGCACGAGGTCGGCCGGGGTGAGGTGCTGGAGCGCCTGGATCTGCGCTGCGAGCGCGGCCGACTGTTCCGGCGCCGAGGCTCCGACGGTGGACGTGATCAGGTCCGGCACGGTGAGCAGCACGGCCCCCGTGACCGTCGCGATGCCGAAGACGAGGATCGCCTCGATGCCGCCGTGGCCGAGGCCGAACGCGACGCCCTCGCGCCAGGCGCGCACGCCCTTGGCCCAGTAACGCATGACGATCCAGCGGGTGCCCTCCTCGAAGAGTCCCGAGGTGAGCACGGCGAGAACGAGGGAGGCCGTCGTGAGCGCCGCCGACCCCGCACCGAGCCACGCGGTGAGGCCCATGCCGGCGGGAATCATGAGCGCCATGCGCGCGACCTGAGACAACGGGAAGGCGAGCACACCCCACCCGATGGCCGACCAGGGCGCCGGCAGCCGCCGGTGCGAGACGACCCACGCGACGACGACACCGGCGGCGATGAGGCCGAACTGGATGACGAGCAACGCGATCGGAGTCATGAGGTCCTCCCGGGACGAGACCGTCGTGGCCGACCCCCGTGCCGACCACGGCTGACCAGGCTAGTGGCCACGGCACGGGGCCGACCCTTGCGGGCGTGCACACGGCGCACTACCGTCAGATATCTCGATGTCGAGATATCTGGAGGCGGCATGACGACGGCACCCGAGTGGAAGCCCGACGTGTACGCGCGATTCGCACGGGAGCGGAGGCGTCCCTTCGACGATCTTCTCGCTCGGATCGGTGACATCGATCCGCGCATCGTCGTCGACCTCGGCTGCGGCGACGGGTCGCTCACCGTCGAGCTCGCGCGGCGGTGGCCGCAGGCACGCGTCATCGGCATCGAGCCGTCGCCGCAGATGCTCGCGAAGGCCCGCGCGCACACCGACGCGAACGTCGAGTGGCGCGAGCAGCCGGCCGAGGACTGGCGGGCCGGGGGCGACGGTCCGATCGACCTGCTCGTCACGAACGCCGTGCTGCAGTGGGTGCCGACGCACCGCGAGCTGCTGCTCCGCTGGCTCGAGGCGCTCGCGCCCGGCGGTGTGTTCGCGATGCAGGTGCCGGGCAACACCGCGGCCCCGTCACACGAGCTCATGCGACAGGTGGCGGCCGAACACCCTCGGCGCGCCGAGCTCGTCCCCGCCCTGAGCCGCGCACGGGCCGCCGGCGGCCCCGAGGAGTACATCGAGATCCTCACCGCCGCCGGGCTGACGGTCGACGCCTGGGAGACGACGTACCTGCACCTGCTCCCGGCCGGCGAGGCCGAGCACCCGGTGCTCACGTGGATCCGCTCGACCGGGCTGCGGCCGGTCGAGCAGACGTTGAGCACCGACGAGTTCGCCGCGTTCACGCGCGAGTACGAGGCGCGGCTGCGCCAGGCCTACCCGGAACGCCCGTACGGGGTCGCGTTGCCGTTCCGCCGGGTGTTCGCCATCGGCCGCCGGGCCGGGGGCGACGCCGGGACGCGCCCGCGGGTCGTCGGCCTCGACCACGTGCAGGTCGCGTGCGCGGCCGGTGACGAAGACGCCCAGCGCGCGTTCTACGTCGGCTTGCTCGGGATGACGGAGATCCCGAAGCCGTCGCTCCTCGCCGCGCGCGGTGGGTGTTGGTTCGCCGGCGGGGAGGCGGTGATCCACGTCGGCGTCGAAGCCGGGTTCACGCCGGCGCGCAAGGCGCACCCGTGTCTTCTCGTCCCCGACCTCGACACTCTGGCCGACCGCCTCGCCGACGCGCACCTGCCGGTCGAGTGGGACACCTCCATCCCGGGCATCCGCCGCTTCCACACCCGCGACGGCAGCGGCAACCGGGTGGAGATCCAGCAGGTCGACTGACGCGTACCACGTCGCCGTGACGCTGATCCGTTCGCTCGGTCACAGCCGCTCGAAGGCCGGGGCGTAACGGAACTGCCCGCGCGGTGAGCCCCACGCCGTGAGGGGGCGGAGCAGGAAGTTGGCGTCGGGCCAGGAGGGGTCGGGCGGCATGATGCCCTGCGGCACGGCCGGCTCGAACCCGAATCGTGGGTAGTAGGACTCGTGCCCGAGAAGGACGACGCCCTCGATGTCCGCGGCGTCGGCGGCGGCGAGCGTCGCGTGCATGAGCGCGCTACCGATCCCCCGGCCCTGCCATTCGGGCAGCACCCCGATCGGCCCGAGCCCGACGAGGCGCGGCACCCCGTCGACCGTTCCGAGGCTCACCGCGACGTGTCCGACGATCTCGCCCTCGACCTCGGCGACGAGACAACACGGCTCGATGAGGGATCCGTCGGCGCGCAGCCCGTCGAGCAACGCCACCTCGACCGGCTCGGCGCCCGGCTCCGGCGCGGTGAACGCCTCCCGGTGAACGCGGCGGATCGCCTCGAGATCGGCGGGACGTTCGCGGCGGACGAGCATGGCGCTCATCGTCGCAC
The DNA here is from genome assembly GCF_000826525.2 of Mobilicoccus massiliensis. Lineage (GTDB taxonomy): Bacteria > Actinomycetota > Actinomycetes > Actinomycetales > Dermatophilaceae > Mobilicoccus > Mobilicoccus massiliensis. The sequence continues at coordinate 274,893 of NZ_LN651326.1, forward strand.
GGCCTCACAGACGGCCGTTCCCGCCCAGCGACCGGGGCACGAGGACGATTCGCGGGCCAGGGAGCCGGCCGGCGAGCGCAACACACGCCGAACGGACGGACACGCGGCGTCGGCAGCGAGGCGCGCCTCCGCCCGCCGACGTGCCGCAGAGCCGGCAGGCTTCGCGCGGAACCGACCGGCAAGGCTGGGGCGGGGGTGTGTTCGCGACGACTGGCTGGGCCTGGCGGTAGCACTCCGAGCCGCTAGGCGAGGAGTGCGGATGGTAGGCGTCGCGAACACACCCCCGCCCCAGCCGCACCGCGACGTCAAAGCCAGCCCCCGCATCACCCGGTCGCAGTGTCGCGTCTCTTCGCTCAGTGCAGCAGCAGACGGTCGAGGCGACGGCGGGCCAGCAGCATGCCGGCGACACCCATCGTGACGAGGTAGATCACCGAGACTCCCGAGGCGGCGGTGACGAGCCCGGTCGTGAGCTCACGGCACAGCACGACGCCGCGGTACAGCGGCGTGGCCTCGACGATCCACCGCACGAGCGGCGGGAACCCGGTGATCGGAAAGAACGTGCCGCTGAACAACGTCATCGGCATGAGCGCGAGCGTGACGAACTCGAAGTCCTGCCAGGAGCGCATGAACGTGGTCAGCCACATGCCCATGCCGGCGAAGGCCAGCCCGATGAGCAGGCACGCGGGGAGCGCGAACACCGCCGTCCACGAGTGCACGAGCCCCATCGCGACCATGAGCAGCAGGAACCCGGCCGCGTAGATGCCGCCTCGCAGCAACGCCCAGGTGACCTCGCCGATCGCGACGTCGCGAGTGGTCATCGGCGTGACGAGAAGCGCGTCGTAGAGCTTGGCGTACTTGAGGCGATGAAAGATGTTGAAGGTCGAGTCCATGACCGCGCCGTTCATCGCCGAGGTGGCGAGCATCGCCGGTGCGACGAACGCCGCGTACGGCACGAGCACTCCGCCGACGTCGAACCCTCGGATCATCGCGCCCACGCCGACCCCGATGGAGAACAGGTAGAACACCGGCTCGAGAAAGCCCGTGACGAACACGAACCAACTGCGGCGGTACACCCGTAGGTGTCGCAGGACGAGCTGCCAGGCCATCATGCGAGCAGCCTGTTCGCGAGGATGCGGACGCACAGCCACCAGCCGAGCACGGTGAGCCCGACCAGCACACCGACGTGCAGCAGCACCGCGGCGATCGGCAGGGGTGTGCCGAGCATGAGCGCGCGCGTGAGCTCGACGCCGTGCCAGAGCGGGCTCAGGGTGACGAGGCGTTCGAGCGCCGGCCCGAGGTTGGAGGTGGGAAAGAACGCGCCCGAGAACAGGTAGAGCGGGATGAGCACGACGCGAAAGATCACGGCGAACGCGGCGTCGCTCCTGGTCCACATCGCGAACGCACACACCGGAGCGGCGAACGCGAGCGCGATGAGCAACTGCACGACGAACGCCGCCAGGGCACCCGGCAGGCTCGCGTACACCCCGAACGGTGCGAGGACGAGCATGAACACCGCACACGACAATGCGACTCGCGCGAGGATCGCGGCGAGCTGGGCGGTGACGAGATCGCCGACCCGCAGCGGCGTGGCGAGCATGGCGATGTACGTCTTGTCCCACTTGATGGCGCCGTAGATCGGGTACGTCGAGTCGCCGATCGCGAGCGTCATCGCCTGCCCGGCGAGCAGGCCGGGAGCGATGAAGTGCAGATAGGACGGTGCCCCGGCCGGCCCGGTACCCGCCTGGTCGATGTTCCGACCGAGGACGAGGCCCATGGCGAGCACGTAGAGCAGCGGATTGACGAGCGCGGTGACGATCGAGCCCTTCCACGTACGTCGCAGACGCGTCCAGTGATAGTCGGCCTGCCGGAGCACGAGCGTGAGACGCCCCGGCGCCGCGTCGCGAGGTCGCGCGGAGGCGGGAGAGGACGTGGGCGAGGACATCAGTCGACCAGCGTTCGGCCGGTGAGGCGCAGGAAGACGTCCTCGAGCGTGGAGCGGCGCACGAGCACCTGCCCCGGCGCGAGCCCCCGCGCGTGCACGGCGGCGACCGCGTCCTCGCCCGAGTCGGCGTAGAGGAGGAGGCGGTCGGGCAGCACCTCGACGCGCTCGGCGCACCCCGCGACCTGGTGTTCGTACTCGCCGTGGTCGACGACGCCGAATCTCAGCTCGGCGACCTCGCGAGTGGAGTACCGGGCGATGAGCTCCGCCGGACTGCCGAGCGCCGAGATGACCCCGTCGTGCATGACGACCAACCGGTCGCAGAGCTGCTCGGCCTCGTCCATGTAGTGGGTGGTGAGGATCTGGGTGACCCCGGCGTGCTTGAGCCGGTAGAGCTGGTCCCACAGGGTGTGTCGCGCCTGGGGGTCCAGACCGGTGGTGGGTTCGTCGAGGATGAGCAGGTCGGGCCGGTTGACGAGCGACCGGGCGATGGTGAGTCGCCGCTTCATGCCACCGGAGAGATCGTCGACCTTGGCGGCCGCCTTGTCGGTGAGCCTGACGAACTCCAGCAGCTCGTCGGCGCGGGCCCGCACGTCGGCCCGGCTCATGCCGAAGAACCGGCCGTACACGGTGAGGTTCTCGCGAACCGAGAGCTCGAGGTCGAGCGTGTCCTCCTGCGGGCACACGCCCAGCCGGGCGCGGATGCGCGACCCGTCGGTGACCGGGTCGAGCCCGAGCACCCGGAGTGTGCCGCCGGTCGGCGGAGACACGGTGGCGATCATGCGCATCGTCGTCGACTTGCCCGCGCCGTTGGGGCCGAGGAAGCCGAAGACCTCTCCCTCACGAACCTCGACGTCGATGCCGCGGACGGCCTCGAAGTCGCCGTACGTCTTGCGCAGATCGTGCGCCTCGACCATGGATGTGCTCACGGCTTCGCACGCTATCCCAGGTCTCCGACAGCCCTTCTGATCGTCATGGAGCCCCACGGCTCGGTGACCAGTGCGTGAAGAGTTCACCTTCTGACGGCGATATGGCGTCGGATGCGGGACACGTCCGACATGATGTGGGGCGCCGCCACGACCGGATCTCCCGTTCGGCCGTGGCGGGTTCGTGCCCGCCCCTCGTGAAGGTCGTCCTCATGCGTCGTGTCGCCGTCGGCTGTGCCCTCCTCGCCGGCTCCGCCCTGTTCACCGCCCCTCCGACCGCCGCGACGGCGGCTCCCACGGTCTCCACACCCCAGCCCGCAGTCGCCGCAGCAGCCACCACCACGGCAACCGCCACGGCCACCACCGCGGCAACCACAGCGGCCGGGAACACGGATCGGCGCGTCGCGTTCCGGCCCGTCACGGCCTCGCTGACCGGCCGGCCGGGTGCCGTGGGCGCGACCATCGCCCGCGCCGGCAGAGCCCAGAGCCTCGACACCGGGGTCGTGGCCGTACCGACGGGCCTCGCCGTCATCGGCGCCACCTGGGCCGAGGGCACCGGCTCCGGCATCCGACTCTCCTACCGCGAGAAGCGTGCCGGCGTCTGGAGTGCCTGGAAGAGCGTCGACGTCGAGACCTGCGACGACTGCGCGAGTCCCTCCGCCCCCACGCGGGCCGGCTCCGCGCCCGTGACGATCACCGGCGCCACCCACGTCCAGGCCCGCCTCGTGGCCGACACCCCGGTGAGCGACGCGCGTCTCAGCGTCATCGACCCGGCCGACCCCGGCACCACCCAGGCGGCCACCCCGGCGGCGACGTCGGGCGCCGCGCCTGCCGCCGCCCCGGTGAACGGCGCGGTCGCCGCACCCCTCCCCGCGATCACGGCCTCACGCGGCGGGCTCGTCTCGGCGTCGCCGACGCTCGGTGTGCCCGGTGTTCGCGGTGCGCGCGCCGCCTCCCTGCCCGCGGCGCCGCAGGGCCTCCCCGGCCCCCGCAGGATGCCCGCCAAGCGCGAGGTGTGGCGCGCCACCGAGACCGACGCCGCGCACCAGCTCGACATCGTCGTCCCGCGCGGCATCGTCGTGCACCACACCGCCGGCACCAACAACTACACCCGCTCCCAGGTGCCGGCGATCCTGCGCGGCATCCAACGCTTCCACACCCGCGACCGGGGCTGGAGCGACATCGGCTACAACGTGCTCGTCGACCGCTACGGGCGGGTCTGGGAGGGACGCTGGGGTGGCATCGGCCTGCCGCACCGCGGCGCCCACGCGAGCGGCGTCAACCAGACCTACCTGGGCGTCTCCTACATCGGTGACACCTCGGCGCGTAAGGCGAGCGCCGCCGGCGTGCGCGCCATCGTCGACGTCGTCGCATGGACGTCGGTGCGCTACGGGTTCGACGTCGGCGACACGATGCGCGTCAACTCCCGGACCGCCCCCGTCGTCCCCGGCCACTACCAGGTGGGCAACACCCCGACGTCGTGCCCGGGTGTCGACCTGCGCCGGCGCCTGCCGGAGATCCGCGAGCGGGCCGAGCGACTCGCCCAGGAGTACCGCGACGAGACCGCGGCCAACGTCGCGCGAGGAACGGAGTGAGTCCCGTTCACCCGTCGAGCGGGTCGGTGTCGGTGCCCACCACTACGATCGAGCCATGAGCGACGAGGCCCTCCAGCACGCACAGGAGAAGATGGCGCAGGCCGGGGTCGGACAGACCGCGATCGACGTCTTCGGTCACTACTACCGCGAACTCGAGGCCGGTGCCACCGGCCTCATCCGCGAGGACGACATCCGTCCCATGACGCAACCGGCGATGCTCGAGAGCATCGAGATCGACGACGAGACGGCGCGCGAGGCGTTGTCGAAGACGGTCGTCATCAAGCTCAACGGCGGCCTGGGCACCTCGATGGGCATGGCCAAGGCCAAGTCGTTGCTTCCGGTGCGCGACGGCAAGAGCTTTCTCGACCTCATCGTCGAGCAGGTCCTCGCTGCCCGCGCGCAGTACGGGGTGCGGTTGCCGCTGCTGCTCATGAACAGCTTCAACACGCAGGCCGACACGCTCGAGGCGCTGCGGGCACACCCCGAGCTCCCGGTCGAGGGTCTGCCGCTGGACTTCCTGCAGAGTCGCGAGCCCAAGCTGCGCACCGACGACCTCACGGCGGTCGAGTGGCCGGAGAACCCCCACCTCGAGTGGTGCCCGCCGGGGCACGGCGACCTCTACCCCTCGCTGCTCGGCAGCGGGGTGCTCGACGCCCTCATCGAGGCGGGCTTCCGGTACGCCACCGTGAGCAACTCCGACAACCTCGGCGCCGGGCCCGACGCCCGCCTCGCCGGGTGGTTCGCGAGCTCCGGAGCGCCGTACGCGGCCGAGGTGTGCCTGCGTACTCCGATGGACCGCAAGGGCGGTCACCTCGCGGTGCGCGTCAGCGACGGTCAGCTCATCCTCCGCGAGACCGCGCAGACCGCGCCGGAGGAGATGGACTACTTCACCGACGAGCACCGGCACCCCTACTTCCACACGAACAACCTGTGGTTCGACCTCGAGAAGCTCGCCGAGGTGTTGCGCGAACGGCACGGGGTGCTGCGGCTGCCGCTCATCCGCAACGTCAAGACGGTCGATCCCAAGAACCCGGATTCCCCCGAGGTCTTCCAGATCGAGTCGGCGATGGGGGCGGCCGTCGAGGTGTTCGAGGGGGCGCAGGCCATCTGCGTGCCGCGCAGCCGGTTCCTCCCCGTCAAGACCACGAACGAGCTGCTGCTGCTGCGTTCCGACGCGTACGACGTGGCCGGTGACGGCCGCCTCGAACTCGTTCCCGACGCGACTCCCTCGGTGAGCCTCGACCCCACGTACTACAAGAAGATCGGCGACTTCGACGAGCGGTTCCCCCACGGAGCTCCGTCGCTGCGGCGGGCGCGTTCGCTGTCGGTCGAGGGTGACTGGACCTTCGGTGCCGGCGTGATCGTCGATGGCGAGGCCACGCTCGACGATGCCGGCGAGCCACGCACGGTGGCCGACGGCACGACGCTCTGAGGGTGTCGTGGTGACCGGCGGCGGGCCGGGTTCCGATGCGCGCACCGCGGGGGCGCCGATGCTGATCCGGCCCAGCCGCGGGCGGCGACGCGTCCTCGCCGCCGGCGCCGCGGGTGCGGCCCTGCTCGCGGTGGCGCTCGTCGGTAGCAACCTGTGGGTGCACCTGGGCGCGCACGATCGGGTCACCACGGCCGCCGAGGCGCCCTACCGGCCGGTGGCGCTCGTGCTCGGCGCGGGGGTGCAGCCGGACGGCCGGCCGACGCCGTTCCTCGCCGCGCGTCTCGACGTCGCCGCCGACCTGTTGCGTCGTGGCAAGGTCGACCTGTTGCTCGTCTCGGGGGACGACCGCGCCGAGGCCCGCCGGGAGTCGACGACGATGCAGCGCTACCTCGTCGAGCAGCGTGGCGTCGATCCCGACCGCATCGTGCTCGACGACTCCGGTCGCGACACGTACGACTCGTGCGTCCGCGCACGGCGTGTCTTCGGGGTGACCGAGGTGACGCTCGTCAGCCAGGCCTATCATCTGCCCCGCGCGCTGGCCGTCTGCCGGGCCGTCGGCCTCGACGCCGTCGCGGTGGGCGACCAGACGATGCGTGACTACGCCCCGCCGGTCTGGGCCGAGGGCGCGACGCGCGAGAGGTTCGCCGCGGTCAAGGCCGTCGTCGACGTGCTCTCCCGCCGCGACCCGGTGCTCGGACCTCCGCAGTCGGCCGTCACCGAGCGCCTCGCCCGTCACGGATCCCGCTGATCCCACTGAATCCGCAGCCGCGGCGGCGGCTACGGTGGGCGACGACACCCGAGTTCGAGGAGGCCCGATGACCCGCCGGCGCACGTTCTGGGAAGAACGCATCGAGGAGAACCCGGGACACTCCGCCTGGTACATCCAGCGGTGGCGCACCATGCGGGAGAACGGCGACGACATCGTGGGTGAGGGCCGCACGATCGACGCGATGGTGCCGCGAGGCGCGCGCATCCTCGACGCCGGGTGCGGCCAGGGTCGCCTCGGCGGGTACCTCGCCGCGTGCGGGCACACGGTCGTCGGCGTCGACGTCGACCCGGCCCTAGTCGCCGAGGCCGAGCGTCAGTTCCCCGCCGCGACGTGGCGGCAGGGTGACCTGGCCGAGCTCGACCTGCCGGCCGCGGGTATCGACGCCGGGTTCGATGCGATCGTCTGCGCCGGCAACGTCGTGACGTTCGCGGCGCCGGGCACCCAGCGTGACATCCTGCGGCGGTTCGGCGACCACCTCGCCCCCGGAGGCCGCGCGGTCGTCGGGTTCGGCGCCGGCCGCGGCTACGCGTTCGACACGTTCTTCGACGACGTCGAGGGCGCCGGTCTCCTCGCCGACCTGCGGTTGTCGAGCTGGGATCTGCGGCCCTTCACCGACGGGTCGGACTTCCTCGTCGCGGTCCTGCGCCGCACGGCCTGAGCTCACCGTCGCTCCGGCCGGCGGCGGTAGAAGCCGGCGAGCAGCGGCGCCGCCGCGAGTACGAGGACGAGCCGGACGACCTGCACCGCGAGCACGAACGTCACGTCCCCACCCGCCATCGAGGCGGTGAGCAGCACCGCGTACAGCCCGCCCGGGGTCGTCGCCAGGTATCCGTCGAGCGGGGTGAGGCCCATCGCGTCGGCGAGCACCATGCCGATCCCGGCCGAGACGGCGATGAGCAGGAGGATGACGAAGATCGCGAGCGGCAACAGCCGCGCCACCTGCCGCAGGCTCGCTCGGGTGAACCGCAGCCCCACCTGCAGGCCGATGATCGCGAACGCCGCGGCCTCGAGCGGCCCCGGCAGGTGGACGGCGTCGGGCCCGAGCCACGGGGTCGCCCACCCCGTCACCGCGAGGATCGCGGCCACCGCGAGCGGTGCGAGCAGGCTGCCGGCCGGGATCCGCACGACGTGCGCGAGCGGCAGACCCACGACGAGGCAGATCGCGGTGAAGACGAGTTGCGGCCAGGGGAGGTCGGCCGACCCGACGAGCGAGCCGGTCAGGGAGGTCCGCGTGGCGCCGCCGATCTCGGCTCCGAAGACGAGCGCGGCGACGACCGGCATCCCGACGAGGATGACGAGGACGCGCAGGTACTGCACGACGGCGACGACGCGATCGTCGGCGCCGAGCTCACCGGCCACCGACGTCACACCCGACGCGCCGCCGGCGATGAACGAGAACGTGGCGGTGGCCGGGCTCACCCCCCGGAGCCGGAGGATCTGACCCAGCACGATGCTCACGACGATCGTCGAGACGACGCTGACGACGACCGGCCCGGCGTGTGCGGTGAACCCCGCGAGGGTCTGCGGATCGATCGCTGCACCGGTCGAGACTCCGAGCAGCCCCTGACCCAGCCTCGACGCCCACATCGGGAACACCGGCGGCTCGAGCGGGGAGATCGCCACGAGCAACGACCCGAGCAGAGCTCCGAACAGCACCGGCGACGGCGCTCCCACCAGAGCAAGCAGCACCGAGGCGGCGACGGCAGACGCAAGCACGATCACCCACCGGAGCAGCCCGGCCCCACGTGACGGCCCCTGCGGGGCATCGGGGTCGGGCGCGGAATCACTCACCGGCCCAGCGTGCCTCACCCACCGACCACGCGCCGATGTCCCCTGCTTCGCCGCGCACGTCCTCGCCGCCGAGCTCGCACGCGGCCTACGGGGGTCGCTCCTGCTCAGAGCAGATCGATGAGCGCCCGGGTGACCTCCGCCGTCGTCGCCGTTCCGCCCAGGTCGGGGGTCTTGGGCCCGTCGCCGGCGAGCAGCGACGCCATGGCCTGCATGATCTGGTCGGCGGCCTCGTCGTGGTCGAGGTGCTCGAGCATGAGCGCGGCCGTCCAGATCGCGCCGAGCGGGTTCGCGATGCCCTGGCCCGCGATGTCGGGCGCCGACCCGTGCACCGGCTCGAACATCGAGGGGTGCTCGCGCTCGGGGTTGATGTTGCCGCATGGCGCGATGCCGATCGAACCCGCGACGCCCGCGGCGAGGTCGGAGAGGATGTCGCCGAAGAGGTTGCTCGCGACGATGACGTCGTAGCGCCGCGGGTCGAGCACGATCTTGGCGGCGAGGGCGTCGATGTGCTCGGAGTCCCACGTCACCGACGGGCGCTCGGCACACCGCTCCTCGACGATCTGATCCCAGAACGGCATCGTGTGGATGATCCCGTTGCTCTTGGTCGCCGCCGTGAGGTTGCGTCCACGCTCCTCGGCGAGGTCGAGGGCGTAGTCGACGATCCGCGTGACGCCGCGGCGCGTGAACACCGACTCCTGGAGGGCGAACTCGTTCGGCGTACCGCGAAAGAAGCGGCCGCCGGCCTCGCTGTACTCGCCCTCGGAGTTCTCGCGGACGATGACGAGGTCGGTGCCGCTCGCATCACGCAGCGGCCCCCCGACGCCGTCGAACACGCGGATCGGGCGCAGGTTGACGTACTGGTCGAATTCCCGCCGGATCGGGATGAGCAGCCCCCACAGCGAGACGTGATCGGGCACCCCGGGGTAGCCGACCGCTCCGAGGAAGATTGCGTCGTGCGGCCGCAGTTGCTCGATGCCGTCGGCCGGCATCATCGCGCCCTCGCGGGCGTAGCGCTCGCACGACCAGTCGAACTCGGTGTAGGCGAAGTCGAGGCCGTTCGCGGCCCCGACGACGTCGAGCACCTCGCAGGCGGCCGGGATCACCTCCGTGCCGATGCCGTCTCCCGGGATGAGCGCGATGCGAAAGGTCGTCATGGCTCCATGGTGGCGTCTCGTCGCCCGGATCGTCGCCGAGCGGCTCACAGAGCGGTCGTCAGGCCACGGAATCCTGTGGACCGGCGGACGTGGGGAACGTGGGGCCGGTGAGGCGCGCCGCCTGCTCCTCGGTCGGCATGAGCAGCCATCCCACGGGGTAGAGCAGCACCTGGCTGCCGGGGAGGAGCACGAGCGTGAGAACGAGGATCGCGCGCACGGCCCACGCGTCGACGCCGTACTTGCGGGCCAGGCCGGCGCAGACGCCGCCGATGACGCGCCCCTGGGTCGCCCGGACGAAGCCGGCGCGAGCGAGGCTGGTGTGGATCGAGTTCATGGTGTCCTCCGGTTCGAGTGGGTGCGGGTGCATCGGACGGGGGTTCCCGCCGGTACATCTCGAGCATCCCTTCGGAGCACCCTCGCGGGCCATCGGGTGCGGCCCTGAGACACCCCTGAGGCGTCCCTGACCTGCGGTGGCGTACCGACGGCCGACGCGCCCGCCCGCCTCGGTCGCGCATCGCCGTCGGTGGCCTCTGGCAGAGTGGGGCCATGCCCGGAACAACGGTCGACCTGCCCCGTACCGGACGCCCCGTCGTGGTCGCTCCGATGGCGGGCGGGCCCTCGAGCGTGGATCTGGTCGTGGCAGCCGGGGAGGCCGGAGCACTCGGGATGCTCGCCGCCGGGTATCGGTCACCGCAGGACCTGGTCGGTCAGATCGCCGAGGTGCGCAGCCGCTCGGAGGCTCCCTTCGGGGTCAACCTCTTCGTTCCCGCCCCCGCCTCCTGCGCCCCCGAACGGGTCGATTCCGACACGGCCGCGACGGGGGTCTCCGACGCGCAGGGCCGGGATCGTGCCGACCGGGTCGCGGTCGCGGCGTTCCGCGAGATGCTCACGCAGGAGGCCGCAGCGCTCGGAATCGCGCTGCCGGTGCCCGACTGGCACGACACCGACCATTACGAGAGCAAGCTCGACGTGGTCGAGGCGGCGCGGGTTCCCGTCGTGTCGTTCACGTTCGGATGCCCCCAGCCCGACGTCGTCGACCGCCTGCATCTCGCGGGCATCAGCGTCGTCGTCACGGTGACCACCCGTGAGGAGGCCGTCGGCTCGGTCGACGCGGGCGCGGACGCGCTCGTCGTCCAGGGCTGCGAGGCCGGGGGCCATCGCGGCACCCACCGCGTGGCCGACACGCCGAACCAGCTCGACCACCTCGCGCTGCTTCCGCTGCTCACCGACCTGCCCGTGCCGCTCATCGCCGCCGGTGGCATCACCACCGCGGGTGACACGCGCCGCGCCCTGGCCTCCGGAGCCACCGCCGTGCAGGCCGGCACGGCGTTCCTGCTCGCCGACGAGGCCGGCACGAGCGCGGCGCACCGCATGGGGCTCTCCGACCCGCGACTGAGCTCGTGCGTCACCCGCGCCTTCTCCGGCCGGCCGGCGCGTGGGCTGCGCAACGGGTTCGTCGAGCGGTACGACGCGTACGCACCCGCGGTCTACCCTGTCGTCGACCAGCTCACGAAACCCCTGCGAGCCCACTCGGCCCGCGAGGGCGACCTCGACGGGGTCTCCCTGTGGGCCGGGGCCGGCTGGCGCGCCGCCCGTGAGGCGCCCGCGGCCCACATCATCGAGGCCCTCACGCCGTGAGCGACCTTCGCGTCGGCGACGGCCACGTGGACCGTCACCGACGCGATCGACGTCACCAGAGCCTGCGGTACTCCGCGCCGGCCCTCGGGTTCTGCGGTCGCACGTTCCACAGCGAGTTCTTCATGTGCTTGTCGGGCACGTTGAAGTAGTTCTCGAGCACGAGCACATCGCTGTTGGCGCGGAAGAATGCGTGCATCTTGCGCACGTAGAACGGGTTGTCGCCGTTGCCGTCGTAGGCATGCGTGAGGCCCCATTCGGGGAACGACAGGCCCTTGCGGCGTTTGCGCGCGAAGTCGGCCACGTCCTGAATGCCCACGGAATTGCTCGGCCGCAGGGCACGACGCCACTGGGATTCGGTACGCGCCTTGAGCACGTCCCAGTCGTAGGTGTCGCAGCCGATGAGGTCGACGACGTCGTCACCGGGGTAGAGCCGGGTGAGCGAGTCGAGGCGGTTGCGCTGGCCGGGCAGCGCCGTGCCGCAGTTGATGTCGAAATCGATGATCGCCTTGGGGTGTTCCTTCTTGATCACCTTGGCGATGCGGCGGAACGCGGCGCGATACTCCGGCGACTTGGCGTACGTGGTGCGGAACGGCATCCACGAGCCATTGGCCTCCCACCCGATGCGCACGACCACGCGGCCGCTCTTGTACTTCGTGCGCAGCTGACGCGCGACCGTGCGGTAGGTCGAGTCGTAGCGGCCCTTCGCGACGTCCTTGAGCTGGGCGGGCTTGGCGTTCCGGGGCAGCATCGGCAGGCCGTAGACGAGCGTGCCCTTGAACCCGTTGAACGTGCTCACGTGCCAGTCGGAACGCTGCAACTCCTTCCACGTCTTCCATTCGGGAAAGGTGAGCGTCGCATCGGAGGTCCGGCCTCGCCACGTGCCCCACTTCGTGGCGTTGCGGGCGTTCATGTACTCCCCCGTCCAGGCGCCGCTGTGCCACGGCAGGCCGGACCTGGGGGTGCCCAGGTACTTGCGGGCCATCGTTCCGGGCCGGCCCTTGAAGGCCGCGGCCGGGGCCGCGGTGGGCTGTGTGGCCGGCATGGCCGCGGCCTGCGCCGAGACCGATTCGACGGGTGCGAATCCGGCCGGCAGAGCGAGCGCCACCCCCAGCGCTGCGACGAGGATCGATCGATTCTTCACGCGGACGTCCTTTCGTACTTCGAAGCACGGCGCCTCGTCGACGTGATCCGCGTCAACCCGCGATCCCCGGCGACCCCCCACGGCACCTTGAAGGGGACGGTAGCGGGCGGCGGTGCGTGGCGGACACCCGTATTGCCGACCGTTCAGAACGGCCGTTCAGGACGTGTGTTCCGAAAGGGCTCCGGAGCACCGGGACTGGGTTCGGAAGGCACCAGGGGCCCGTTCACGGAATGTCCGTTTCGTGAGCCGTCGGTCGCTCACATGCCGAGATCGGCGGCGGATGGCCGCCCAGGGCTCGTCATCCGTGACCGTGACTTCGCGCGATTTTTAGGGGGCTCCGCTGGGGAACGCCGGAGGAGTCGCGCCGACCACCCGGGGTCGACGAACCCGAGGCGAGGCGTTCGACCACTGAGGTCGATCCCGACCGGGCCGGGCGCCGCTGGAAACCCGCTGGAAACCCCTGGCCGTCACCGGACCGGATCACCTGACGAACCGAAGACGAGGTCGACGGCGAGCCGACGTACGGTCGGACGAACAGGTCCTTCTCACCCGGAGGCGTCGTGACCACCCTGCCCGATCTGCGCACCGATGCGACGACCCGCGCCGCGTACGTCAGCGACGCGTCCATCTACCGGCGGGTGCCGGCAGGAGTGGTCGAGCCGCGTGACGCCGCCGCCGTGCGCGAAGCCGTGCGGTGGGCGCGGCAGGAGGGCATGGCCGTCACCTCGCGCGGCGGAGGAACGTCGGTGGCGGGCAACTCGATCGGCACCGGCCTCGTCATCGACACGAGCCGCCACCTCACCGCGATCGACGTCGACGCCGAGAACCGCACGGCCACCGTTCAGCCCGGGGTCGTGTGCGACTCCCTGCGCGAGGCCGCTCGCGCCCACGGGCTCACGTACGGCCCCGACCCGTCGACGCACTCCAGGTGCACGATCGGCGGAATGGTCGGCAACAACGCGTGCGGATCCCACTCGGTCGCCTGGGGCACGTCGGCGCAGAACCTCCACGCGGTGCGCATGGTGCTGGCCGACGGTTCGGAGTTCGAGGCCCACCGGGGCGGTTGCAGCGACCCTCGCATCGAGGCCGACCTGCGCGCCCTCGTCACCGAGAACGAGGACCTCATCCGCCGTGAGCTCGGCCGGTTCCCGCGACAGGTCTCCGGCTACGGGCTGCACTACCTGCTGCCCGAACACGGCTTCGACGTCGCCAAGGCCCTCGCCGGCAGCGAGGGCACGTGCGGCGTGTTCACCGAGCTCACGGTCGCACTCGTCGAACCGCCCGCGGCGACGGTGCTCGTCGTCCTCGGCTACGACGACGTCTTCGCCGCCGCGACCGACGCGGCCCGGCTGCGGCTACCCGGCGTGACGACGATCGAGGGCATGGGCGCCGACCTCATCGCGGCCCTGCGCACCCGCCCCGGCCGCGAGGACGCCGGCTCGACGCTGCCCTCGGGGCAGGCCTGGCTGTACTGCGAGGTCGGAGGCACCGACGACGCCGACGCCCGACGCGCGGCCGAGGAGCTCGTCGCCACCGCGCGTACGTCCGCCGCACGCGATCGCGGCGACGCGTTCCGCCTCGTCACCGACCCCGCCGAGACGCGCGCGCTCTGGGGCATCCGCGAGGCGGCGGCCGGCATCGCCACCCGCCGCGCCGACGGCGGCGAGGCGTGGCCGGGGTGGGAGGACTCCGCGGTCCCGGCCGAGCACCTCGCCGACTACCTGCGTGACCTCTACGCGCTCATGGATCGCATGGGCCTGTCGGGCATCCCCTTCGGCCACTTCGGCGAGGGCTGCATCCACGTGCGCATCGACTTCGACCTCGGCAGCGAGCAGGGCGTGGCCTCCTACCGGGAGTTCATCGAGAACGCCGCCGACATCGTCGCGGGCCACGGCGGCTCGGTGGCCGGTGAGCACGGTGACGGGCGCGCGCGTTCCGAACTGCTCTCCCGCATGTACTCCCCCGAGATGCTCGCCCTGTTCGCGCGATTCAAGGGCATCTTCGATCCCGACGACGCCCTCAACCCGGGGGTGCTCGTCGAGCCCGAGCCGATCGACGAGGGCATCCGCCCCGGGCCGGGGTTGCGCACCCACGTCACCATCCCGGTCCACGCGCTCGGCCGAGACGGGGGCGACTTCGCCTCCGCGGTCAACCGCTGCGTCGGCGTCGGAGCCTGCCGCTCCGACGCGGGCGCGATGTGCCCGAGCTACCAGGCCACCCGTGACGAGGTGCACACCACGCGCGGCCGTGCCCGGGTGCTCGCCGAGATGCTGCGGGGTGAGTTCCTCACCGACGGTTGGCGCAACGACGACGCCCTCGAGGCGCTCGACCTGTGCCTCTCGTGCAAGGCGTGCGCCACTGAGTGCCCGGTCAACGTCGACATGGCCACGTACAAGGCCGAGTTCCTCCACCACCACTACGCGCGGCGGGTGCGCCCGCTCTCGCACTATTCGATGGGGTGGCTGCCGGTCGCGGCGGCCGCGGTCACCTCCCTGCGGCTCGGTGGGGCCGTCAACCGGCTCATGCGCATCCGCCCGATCGAACGCGCGGTCATGGCCGCCGCGGGCGTCGAGACCCGGCGCCGCATGATCGCGTTCGCCGAGCACCTGCCCTTCCAGGGCTGGTTCCGCGAGCGCGCTCGACGCGGCGACGGCCCGCAGGTCGACGACTCGCCCGCGCGCGAGACCCTCGTCGTCTGGCCCGACACCTTCACCAACCACCTCACGCCGCAGGTCGGGGTGGCCGCGGTCGAGGTGCTCGAAGCGCTGGGCCACGAGGTCGTCATCCCGACGGGGCCCGTGTGCTGCGGACTCACGTGGCACTCGACCGGCCAGCTCGAGGTGACCAAGGCCGCGTTGTGCCGCACCCTCGACGCGCTCGAGCCGCATCTGGACGCAGGTCACCGCATCGTCGGACTCGAGCCGTCCTGCACGGTCATGCTCACCGAGGCACCCGAGCTGCTGCCCGACGATCCACGAGCGGAGCGTCTCGCCGAGCTCGTCACGACCCTCGCCGAGGTCGTCGCCCCGCATGCGAACGACCCGGAGTCGCCCTGGCCCTTCGACGAGGTCGACGCCGCGGCGGTCGCGCAGGTCCACTGCCACCAGAAGGCCAAGGGCACCTACGACCCCGACACCGCGGTGCTGCAGCGCCTCGGGGTCGATCTCGACGTCGTCGGCGGCGGCTGCTGTGGCCTCGCCGGCAACTTCGGCTTCGAGCCCGGGCACTACGAGGTCTCCCAGGCGTGCGCCGAGCGCGAGCTGTTCCCCAAGGTCGAATGCTGTGGCGAGAGTGACCTCGTGCTCGCCGACGGGTTCTCCTGCCGCACCCAGATCGCTCAGGGCACCGACCGCACCGCCACACACCTCGCCGAGGTTCTCCGCCGGGCCCTCCGCGTGAGGTCGTGAGGCGCGGGCGTTACGACCGACGACGCTGCGACGGCGGTGGGACGACGGCGCGGTGAGAGCGATCGGGACGGCGACGTCAGGGTCGACGGTCAGGTCGAACGCTCGGGGCCGAACACGGAAGTGCCGGGGTGACGATCCCCATCGTCACCCCGGCCATCGCTTCCATGCGATGAGGGTCTTCGTGTCGATCCCCCATTCCATCCCCGACCCGCGCCGATCCCACCGGCACGGGGTACTGCCATGACGTATGCCGACCCCCGTCGACAGCCGTCGTCGTCCGTCCCCACGGACGCTGCCATCAGCGAAGAAGGTCCCCACCCTCTTCCGACGGCCTGAACGCCGTCGACAGCCGTCGTCGTCCGTCCCCACGGACGCTGCCATCAGCGAAGAAGGTCCCCACCCTCTTCCGACGGCCTGAACGCCCCCGCGCCCCCGCAGATCGAGCGTTCCCCACGCCCTCCCTGCCGTCCGGATGAACCGGACGCCCGTCCTGATGCCTCATTTCTACCCATCGAGACGATGCCGTTTCCAGCACGTCCCCCGGGATTGGGATACATGACCCGTCACGTCGGACGCGGTGCGCCCCGCCGAATCTCCCCGCGAGCCCCGAGAGGGGTCGGATCCCGCCGGACCAGGTCACGACTCAGTTGTACAACCGTCCAGGACGCCCGATCAACGCGTGCGCCGCCGGCAGGGATGATCCGTCGAGCACCGATGGGGCGGCGGCGGACTCACCCCCGAGTCTTTCACCTTGGTGGAGGGCCGGGTCCTCACTGCGTGGTGGGCGACCAGGTGAGGACACCACCGCTGCCGGTACCCACGACGCTGCCGCGGTACCCGCGGCCGCTGAACGCGAGCACGCCCGCGGTGTCGCTGACGATGCGGTAGCCCGCCCCCGGCAGCGCAGAACGGTAGTAGGAGAAGAGCTGTGCCTCGCCCGGGGCGGACATGACGACCGATCCGCCACCGTTGGCGAACCCGCTCGTCGCCTCGATGCGCGTGCGTTCGGGAAAGGCGACGCCGACCGGCATGTTCTGGATCGTGCGCCCGTCGACCTGCACCACCCCACCCTGGGGCGAGCTCTGACCCGTCGAGGCGCTCGGGGAGCCGGTCGACGTTCCGGATGTGCCCGCACCCGTCGACGGGCCCGTGGTGCCCGGCGCCGGTGACGCCGTGTCGGTGCTGCTCGTCGCGGACGGCCCGGTGGAGGGTGATTCGGAGGAGCCGGGTGACATCGAGTCCGTGTCGGAAGAGGGCGTGGGGCTCTCGGAGCCGACCGGCATCCCGCTCATGCTCGACGACTCGGTGGCGGTCGCGGTGTTCGACGGCGTCTCCGCGCTGCCGCTGCCGCTCACGAACCGGCCGAAGGGGTTGTCGCCGCACCCGGCGAGGGTCCCGAGGAGTCCGGCGGTGAGCGTCAGCGCGGCCAGGCGGCGGGTCGGGGTCATGGCTCCTCCTCGGTGAGTGTGTGTGCACACTCTGCCGCCTGGGGCGGTCGGCGACCACTGGTGCGGCCTGCCCGGGTAGTTTTCGCGACGGAGGTGGGAGGGGCCCGCCGAGGGGGTGCGTCGTGCGAGGTGAGCCCGCGCCGTGGAGCGCCGCCGCGCAGACCCGGCTGCTGGGCGGCCTGCGGGCCGGCGAATCCCCGGCCCGCCTGTGCCGTGACCTGGGTCGAGACCCCGCCGACGTGCGACGCCGCCTCGGCGTCCTCCTCGGTGACGCCGTGGATCCCCGGGCCGGGGACGACGCGACGACCGACCTCGACCTCTTGTGGCTGCGAGTGCGCACGGGCGATGTCCTCCCGGTACCGCTGTCGCCGGAGGCCGTCGCCGACCTGTGGCAGACGGGCACCGGTCTCGAGCTCTCCGACCGCGAGCGCGGCGAGCTCGCCGCCGATCCGCTCGTCCCCCGACTCGCGGAGACCGGTCGCCACGCCCTGCGCACCACCACACCCGAGGTCGTCGAGGCGTCGGGCATGCTCGACCTCGCCGACTGGCTCGAGGCCGCGAACGACCACGACGCCTCGGCTCACCTGGGCGCCCCACGCGCGGCCCTCGCCGCGACCGTCGACGACATCGCGCCGGCCGGGTCTCGAGGAGCGCTCGCCCGACACCTCGGGCTCGACCCGCCGGATGCCGGGCCACGGGCGGAGGTCGATCGACGTGAACGCGCCCTCGGCGTGCTCGATGCCGTTCGCGCCGCGTCGGTTCCCGGGCGTCCGGCGGCCGTGCTGCGGGATCTGCTCGCGAACCCCGAGTCCGTCCGCGACCTCACCCGCGATCTCTCCGGCGGATTCGCCGTCGCGACCACCCTCGCGATCCTCGGCGGGCGCCACGAGAGCGACGCCCTGCGCCTCGCGGGCCGGATCCACACCCGTTGGAGCACCCCGCCCAACCTCGGGCGGGGCGCGATCGTCCGCGTCGGGCTCTGATCACCTCGTCGATCACCCGCGTCGGGCGCACGGTGCCCGCCGAGGGTCGCCCGGACAGGTGTGCGGGCATCCGTGCACCCCGCACACGGGCGGCATCGAGAGCCGAAGGCGTGCACCGTCACGACGCCCATCCCGTCCACGCGGGGGTTTCCGCCGGGCGACTCGCGGCCGAAGTCCGGCCTCGACCGCCGTCGCCCACCGCAGCTTTCCCGTGTCCTGTACTGCTCTTGACCTTTTTCGGACTCAAGTCCGGCGCCGCATGGCCGACGATGGAGCAGAGCGGTGCATCGGGCCCGCGCGTCGGAGGTAGGACATGGCGATCGATCGCCCGCAGCGGGCGGGGGTGCAGCGCGCCGCCCGTCAGGTCGGTCCTGCCGGGTTCGATCTGCGAGAGCAGCAGCTCGCCGACGCCATCCACCACCACGTCATGTTGCGCGACGCGTGCCTGTCACCGTCGGCGCAGATCGCCGACAAGCTCGATCGCCTCCGCGAGCCCTCGCCGATCGGCGCGGACGATGTGGGCGGCCTCGCCGGGCGGGTGAGCATCGTCGCGCAGATGTCCGGCATCCGACGGCACATGGCCGACACCGGCGCGCTGCTCGCGTGCGAACGGCGCCGCCTCGTGCTCCTCGACGTGCTCGCCGCCCTTCCCCACGCGCCCGAGGACGGGATGCCGTGGGCGCGCAATCCCGTCGACCTCGTCGGCGAGGCAGCGGCCGGCATCGGTTACTCGGTGGCCGACGTGCGCCGACTCGCCCGCACGCTCGACGTCTCGCGGGCCGGGTTGCCCCCGGTCGAGATCGGCCCCTCGACCACCCGCACGTTCGCCGAGTCCCTGCGCGGAGTCCTCCAGTTGACGCCGGGCGCGGCCGTGGCCAACGCCATCCTGCTCCTGCTCGACCGGGTGCCGGAGGCGTGGACGCCCTCCGCCTGCGGGGCCGTGCTCCTCGATCCCGGCCCGCGCGTCCTCTGCCGCTTCATGGGCACGCTCGTCGCTCGCCACGACCTCGCGGCGTTCGGCGACGACCTCGCCACGTTGCGGGTCGCGGCCGACCTCAGCCCGACCGTGCGGCGCTACGCCTCCGTCCTGCTGCCGCAGCTCGCCGAGGACCTCAGCACGGTCGCCGCTCCCGCGGCCGAGCACGAGGTACTCACCCTCGCCGCAGACCTCGCCGGTCGCACCGCCGAACTGCTCCCCCGGGGCTTCCGTCGATTCGACCGCGCGCCCCGCACCACCCGGTTCGTCATCGCCGACTGACCACGCGAGCCCCCGCGCCGAACGGATTCACCCCGGCACCTGCGTGCCATGCTCCGCCCACGCGGGCGGCGCACGACGACCGGCCCTGGTGGCGTCTCGACCTCTGATCTGCTCGGCCTCTGGTCACCTCGGCCTCGGATCTGCTCGACGTCGGGTCGCCTCCGCGCCTCGGCGTCTTACGACATTCACGCCGAGTTCATCGCGGGGACTTCGTTCCACGGTCGCACGGTCGATTGGAGCACCTGCACTGCTACGACACCTCGAAAGGATCCGCCTTGCCCATGCCCTCCCTCGTCGCTCCCGACCTCGCCCGTCCGCGAGGCCGCGGCCTGCGACCCACGCCCGAGCGCGCGACGGCGGCCGGCATGCTGCAGCGATTCTCCGAGAGGGTCGGGGTCACGCTGCGCCCCGGCTCCGTCGTGCTCGACAGCGGGGCGCGCATCCTCGTCGACGGCGCCACCGCCGACGAGTCGCTGTACGTCGAGGCCCACGGGCCGCAGAGTCCGGTGCCCGACATCGACCTCGCGCTCATCGTGCAGGACGTCTTCAAGCTCGCGCTGCTGCGCAGCGTGCGGCCGGATGCCCGGGCCGTCGTACTCGTCGCCGATGCCGGTGCGCGCGAGACCGTCGCCGCGTGCATCGCCCGCACCCCGGCCGCCGACCTCGTCGAACTCGTCGTCTGCTCCTGAGGCAGAACAGCGAGATCCCGCGCTCGACCGTCGCTCCCCGGAGTGGACCCGCACGGCGAGCACGCACCTCGCGGGCTCGTTGTCGGTGGGCAACCCGCCGGTCTTCCGGCCGGGAACGGCGTCTCCGGTCGCGTCCCGTCGAACAGGCTTGCCGCGCACCGGGGTCCGGACACGAATCGGCCCGGCGCCCTCCGAGGACGCCGGGCCGCTCGCGCTTCTGCGCGCTCCTCGCAACGACGGCGGCCGGTGTGATCCGACCGCCGGTGCGACTCTCCACCCCGGGTGTGTCATTCATGTCATCGCTCGTCGAGGCGACGGCGTTACGCCTGTCGCTGGAGTTTGCCTGTTCGATGCCGGACGGTTATCCAAGCGGTGACCTGCACCGCACGGCCGGGCGACTTGCCCGCTTTGTCGCCCGCCTCGTGGAGCGGCGGTCCACGAACGTGGCCCCGCGCACCACCGCGCGTCTCCTATCGTTGGCGTCGTGGGAGCCACCCGTCGACGCCGCGTGCCGATGCGCCGCGGCCTGAACCGGCTGCGTCGGACGCCGGGGGCCGCGGTTCGCGCGGTGCGCCGGCGCATCCCCCGGGCTCCCTCGGGACCGCTCGTGCCACCGGCCCCGCCCGAGGTGCCGCAACTGCCGCCGGAGCCGAACACCGAGCCCGTCGTCCGCACGCGCTGGCCGCACTTCCTCACGGTGACCGTCGGGGTCGCCTGCTTCGTCGTCGCGATGGCCGGGCTTCGGGCCTCCGCCGAGATCGTCGCGCCGGTGTTCCTCGCACTCAACCTCGTCATCGCGAGCTACCCGCTGCACGGGTGGCTGCGGGCGCGGGGGCTCCCGAGCATCCTCGCGGCCACGATCACCGGACTGCTCGTCATCGTCGTGCTCGTCGCGTTCTTCGTGCTGCTCGGATGGTCGATCGCCTCGCTCGTGCTCGAGATGCCGCGGTACGTGCCCAAGATGGAGCAGCTCTACCTCGATCTGCTCTCCCAGCTGGAGGCCCAGGGCATCACCGAGCAGCAGATCGTCGAGTCCGTCCAGACCGGCGTCACGGACCAGTGGCAGAACTTCGCCCAGCAGGGCATCGCGCTGTTGCAGGGCGTGCTCGCGAACCTCACGGGGGTGCTGTCACTGCTGCTCGTGCTCGTCACCGTGCTGTTCTTCCTCACGATGGACACCATCGGCATCTCGCGCCGGTTCGACCTCATTCGTGAGAGCAGCCCGCACACCGCGGCCGTGTTCCGCGACTTCGCCCGTGGCGTGCGGCGTTACTGGATCGTCACGACGGTCTTCGGTCTCATCGTGGCGCTGCTCGACGTCTGGGTCCTCGTGACGATGGGCATCCCACTGGCGCTCGTCTGGGGCGTGTTCTCGTTCCTCACCAACTACATCCCCAACATCGGGTTCGTCATCGGCCTCGTCCCTCCCGCGCTGCTCGCGCTGCTCGACAAGGGGCCGACCGACATGCTCCTCGTCGTCGTCGCGTACTCCGTGCTCAACTTCGTCATCCAGTCGCTGATCCAGCCCAAGGTCGCGGGCGACGCGGTCGGGGTGACGCCGACGGTCTCGATCATCTCGCTGCTCTTCTGGACCTGGATCCTCGGTCCGCTCGGCGCCCTGCTCGCGCTCCCGGCGACCCTGCTCGTCAAGGCCGTGCTCATCGACGGGGATCGTCAGGCGGGCTGGGTGTCGTACCTCATCGCGAGCAACCCCTCCGCTCAGCCGCGCCCGGGTACGACCCTGGTCGCGTCGCGGACCTCGCCCACGAGCGCCTCGAGCACGTCCTCCAACGCGACGACGCCGCCACCGGAGGCGCCCTCGACCTGAGCCAGGTGCAGGCCGGCCTCCTTCATCTCGTCCATGACGGTGCGCAGGCGGGCGTCGGCCTCGACGCGGCCGAGACGGTGGATGCGCTCGGGCGGTAGGGGCACGTCCCGCATCGCCGGGTCGGTCGAGAGCACGTCCTTGAGGTGGACGTAGCCGGTGAGCCGGCCCTCCTCCCGGATGGGAAAGCGGGAGAACCCCGTGCGGGCGGCCAGCGCCTCGAGTTCGGCGACGGTGATCCGGGGGTCGGCGGTGACGAGCTCGGCGGCCGGGATCATGACGTCACGCGCCGTCATCGTCTCGAACTGAAGCGCCCCTTGCAGCAGCGAGAGCTCGTCCTCGTCGAGGTGCCCCTCTCGCCCCGACTCGACGACGAAGTGGCGAACCTCCTCGTTGGTGAACGCCGAGGTCACCTCGTCCTTGGGCTCGACTCCCCCGGCACGCAGCACGAGGTTGGCCGTCGCGTTCATGAGCCGGATGACCGGTCGAAGCGGAATGCCGACGAGGAACAGCGGCGGGCCGAGGAGCAGGGCAGCGCGGTCGGGACCGGCCAGGGTGATGTTCTTGGGCACCATCTCACCGAGCACCATGTGCAGGTAGACGACCAGGACGAGCGCGACGACGAGGGCCGTGGGATGGACGAGCGAGGCGGGCAACCCCGCGGCCTCGAACGGCACCTCGAGCAGGTGCGCGACGGCGGGCTCACCCACGGCGCCGATGCCGAGGGAGGCCATGGTGATGCCGAGCTGGCAGCAGGCCAGCGACAGCGAGACGTGCTCCATCGCGCGCAGGGTGGCCCGGGCCGCCCACGATCCCCGCGCCGCCACGGGTTCGATCTGCCCGCGACGGGCCGAGACGAGAGCGAACTCCGCGCCCACGAAGAAGGCGTTGACGAGCAGCAGGACGACGAGGGCGACGAGCGCGCCGGCGGTGCTCATGCCTGCCTCCCCACGGCGGTGGCGACCGAGGCCCGCGGGCGACGCACCCGCACGTGCAACGAGGCGACCCGATGCCCCTCCATCCGCATGACCGTGACGTCGACGTACGCGGGGGTGGGCAGGTCGACCTCGTCGCGGTTGACCTCGTCGACGGCGTCGAGCACGACCCGGTCGCCGGGCTCCGGCATGCGGTCGAGCATCTCGGTGACGAGACCGCCCAGGGTGTCGGACTCGCGGCCCTCCGGCAGCTCGAGCTCGAGGAGGTCGCCGAGCTCGTCGGGCCGAAGCAGGCCCGAGACGACCCAGGCGCGACCGCTGCGGCGGGAGAGGATCGGATCGCGGTCGTGTTCGTCGCCGATCTCACCGACGATCTCCTCGACGAGATCCTCGAGCGAGACGATGCCCGCCGTGCCGCCGTACTCGTCGACGACGATGGCGAGCTGCAGGCCGGGTTCGCGCAGTCGCCGCAGGAGAGGGTCGAGCGTCATCGACTCGGGCACGACCTGGGCGTCGACGACGACCTCGGTCACCGGTGTCGTCGCCCGCTGTTCGAACGGCACCCCGACGGCCTGTTTGACGTGGACGAGCCCGACGATGTCGTCGACGTCGTCCCCGGTGACCGGGAACCGGGAGTGGCCGGTGCGTCGCGCCGCCTCGACGACGTCCTGCACCGACTGCGTCGAGGTGAGGAAGTCGACGCGTGGGCGCGGTTTCATCACCTCGCCGGCGGTCCGACGCCCGAACTCGATCGAGCGCGCGACGAGCTCGGCGGTGCTGTCGTCGAGCGTGCCCTCGCGTCCCGAGCGCCGCACGACCGAGCGCAACTCCTCGGGCGTGCGAGCCTGCGCGAGCTCGTCGGTCGGCTCGAATCCCAGGAGGCGCACGACGGCGTTCGCTCCGGCGTCGAACAGGCGCACGACCCAACCGAAGAGGGTCATGAACACGGTCTGCGGCCACACGACGAGCCACGCCACCCGCGTCGGCTGCGCGATGCCCCAGTTCTTGGGCACGAGCTCACCGAAGACCATCTGGGAGAACGTCGCGATGACGAACGCCGCCGCCAACGCCACCGCCGTCGCCGCCGGGCCCGCGAAGTCGAAGGCGCCGAACGCGCCGACGAGCAGAGTGGCGATCGACGGCTCGGCGATGAAGCCGACGACCAGACTCGTCACGGTGATGCCGAGCTGCGCCCCCGAGAGCTGCGAGGAGAGCGTGCGCAGGTGTCCGTCGAGGCGCCGCGCCCGGTCGTCGCCCTCGGCCGCACGGCGTTCGACCGTGCCTCGATCGACCGTGAGATAGGAGAACTCGACGGCGACGAAGAGGGCGTTGAGCGCGACGAGGAGGACGACGCAGCCGGTGAGGATCCAGGCCGTGGTCATGGTGTTCAGGATAGGGATCGTCGCCGGCCTCGCCGTAGGGCACGGGCGAGCGAGGGGGCGGGACCGAGCGCGACGCGCTGACGAACGCCCCGGGGCGGGCCGCGGGCGGGCCGTCGGCGTGCGCGGGTGGCCATCGGCGCGAGGGAGTGGGGCGTGCTCGTCCCCTACGATGACGTCACGTCACTGTTCCACGGGGGAGGAATCGACATGAGGTTGCGCGTCCGGCGGGGGGCCGTCGCGGCCGTCTCGGCCTGCACGTTGTTACTGGCGGCCTGCGTCGGTCCACAGAACGGGCCTCCCGAGCCGTCACCCACCTCGAGCACGAGCAGCCGCACCCCCCGCCCCAAGCCCGCCGAGCCCAAGCTCGGCGTGCAGAGCGGCATGAAGTGGGACAGCGGCGTCGTGCACAACAAGGCCGAGCTGTCCACGGAGTTCGAGCAGCTGCGCGGCCGACCGCTCGACGTCATCGGCGTCGCTCCCACCCGCGACACCTGGAAGAGTCTGCTCGACGCCTGGTGGCTGAGCGACAACTCGATTCCGCCGGGGTTCGAGGGCACCCTCAACGTGGCGTTGCCGCTCTTCCCGAACAACGGGTCGATGGCCGACGCGGCGAGCGGCCGTGACAACGCCCGCTGGGAGCGGATGGGCCGGCTCATCGCCTCGAAGTACCCCACGGCCTACGTGCGCCCCGGCTGGGAGATGAACATCGTCAACTGGCCGTGGCGCGTGACCGAGAGCAACACGGAGGAGTACAAGGCTGCGTTCCGCAACGCCTCGACGTCGCTCAAGAAGGGCGGCCCCAAGCTCCGGGTCGTGTTCAACCCCAACGAGGGCAAGGGCAACTCCCTCCCCGACGCGACGCTGGCCTACCCCGGTGACGACGTCGTCGACATCATCGCCATCGACGCCTACGACTGGAGCCCGCCGTACATCGACGAGGGCTCGTGGCAGAAGCACCTCACCCAGCCCGGCGGCTGGGACTTCTGGGGCGAGTTCGCACGTTCGCACGGCAAGCTGTTCGCCGTTCCGGAGTGGGGGGTCATCACGGGCTCGCCGAACTCCGGTGGCGACAACGCGCAGTACATCGAGCGGGTCATGAGCTGGATGGATTCGAACTCCGACATCATGGCCTTCGACACCTACTTCGACGAGCGCGAGGAGTACTGCCGCTGCTCGCTCACCCAGAACCCCCAGGCCAGGCGGGCTTACCTCGAGCAGATGAAGAAGTGGATCGTGCAGCCGCCCAAGGGCGCGAAGAGCTGAGGCGCCCGGGGGGCAACCCCGAGGGCCATGGCCTGACCGGGGGCGGCGAGGCCCGGCCGTTCAGCTCGCGGCCCGCGCCTGTACGGCTCGCACCGCGCGGGCCACGGCCTCGGCGCCCGCGGCGCCGAGCACGATCGTGTAGTGGTTGACGCCCTCGACGTCCTCGAACACGACCGTGGGGAACCGAGCCCGCAGCCCTTCGACGGTCTCGGGCGCATAGAGGCCGGGCGGGTCGTCGACGAACCCGCGCGGTGCCCGCAGGAACACGACCGGCACGTCGATCTCGCCGTCGGCGAGCGCGCGCAGCGCCTCGGCGTGCTCGGTCGAGCCCATGACGTCGTGCTGGTCGGCGACGACGGCGTCGACGACGGCGCTCGCGTGGCACTCCGGCGGCGTGCCGGTGACGTCGTACCGCGCGTATCCGGCGGCGACGTCCGACCAGTCGTTCGCGAACGCGGGGTGGGCGCGGAACAACTCGACGTACTCCTCCGGCGAGGCGAACCGAGCCTCGAGACGCGCCCGGATGAGGTCGAGCCCGGCCAGCGTCGTCTCCTTCTCGGCCTCGGCGAAGGGGAAGCCGCCGTCGACGAGGACGAGGCCCGCGACGAGCTCGGGGTGCCGGTGGGCGAAGACGAGAGCGACGAACCCGCCCATCGAGTGACCGACGACGACGACCGGCCGGTCGCGGGCGGCCTCCCGGATCACCGCCGCGACGTCGTCGGCGTGTGCGGCCAGGCCGACGTCCGGAGGCAGATCGCGAGAGCGCCCTCGTCCCCGCAGGTCGGGCGCGAGAATCTCGGTGTCGGCCAACTCGTCCACGACGTGCGGCCAGGACATGTGGTGCGCCGTGATGCCGTGGATCGCCACGACGGGCGCCGGGGCCGAGGCAGCGTGCTCGGTGCTCGCGGCGGCTGAACTCGTCTCGGCCGCGTCCGGGGACCACCTGCCGACGCGCAGGGTTCCGCCCGCCACGGGGACGTCGATCGTCGAGTACGTCATGCCTCGTTCGTACCCCACCACCGGAGCCGGGACAAGGGTTGCGCGTGGCCGCGATCGGCGGCACAACTCGCCCGTCGGCGTCCTGATAAGGGCCGTGGGATGGTCCGATTCGTGGAGAGTGTGTGGGCACCACGCGCCGATGGAGTCGAGATTGGCGTGGTCGCCTTCGGTGAGCATCATCCGGCGGCGGGGCTGCGGGGTCGCTGGCATGTGCAGGTGCGGGGTGGCCTGGGTCGTGAGGCGATTGTGCTGACGGGTCCGATGTCGGAGGAAGAGGCGCGGACGGAGGCTCGGCGGCTGTGGGAGTCATATCGGCCGGGGCAGTGAGCGGGGGTGTCGTCCATGGCCGCCGGGACCAAGGCGCGGCCTCGGGTGCGGGAGTGGCGGTCGAGAGGGGTCACCTCGGCGATGCTGAGCACTATGGGGCGGCCGCGCTGGTTACCGACCCCGCCTGAGGGCTGCGGCGCAGACCCCGAAGAGCAGCGGCACGGCCAGCAGGGGCAGAATCTTGGCGCCCGAGATGGCATCGGCGCAGGCGGTGGCAGCCAGGAGTGCGCCGGCGGGGGCTTTGGCGGAGAGGGGCGAGCGGCGGGTGATTGCCCACGCGCAGGTGAGGGTGAGGGCCAGGGCGCCGAGCAGGGGGGAGATAGCGTGCAGCCCCAGACGGGTGACACGGCTGACGATCAAGCTCTGTGGCCACCGCAACGTCCGGAGCTCATCCCCGTCTCAGCAGCGCGCCCTGATCCTCACAGATCCGAGTCCGGAGTCTTGGAGTGGCGCCTAGGGTTACCAGTGACAAAAACGGCCACGATCTCCGCAGCTATGGCGGGTGTGAAGAATGCGCCTAACGTCAAGGCGGTGACTGCTACATATGCAGTCATGAGTGCGGCCGTTGAGGCCGACATCAAACGTCCCCACCGGGCGGGAAATATCAAGGGCAAGGCCGTCAGGATGACGGGAACAATGGCCGCCAGTACTGCGGGGAGCCCCATGCTCGAGAACGCTGAATTGGCTTCGACGCCGTGCTGTCCGCTGCTCGTCTCGAACGTAGCTATTATCACCGGAACAAACAGGAGGAACAATGCGGCCAAAACGGGACTGCTGCGCGCGATGGGACATCGGTGATGTCAGGCCGCGGCAGCGGTCTGTGAGGTTCTGATCGTCTCGAACTCGATGGGCGTGAGGCGTCCCAGCCGGGCTTGCCGGCGGCATCGATGATAGGTCTTCTCGATCCATGTGACGATCGCGATGCGAAGTTCGTCTCGGGTGGACCAGCGTTGTCGGTCCAGGACGTTCTTCTGCAAAAGAGCGAAGAAGGATTCCATGGCGGCGTTGTCCCCGGCCGCACCGACCCTGCCCATGGACCCGACCAAGCCGTGCCGGTTCAACGCGTGCACGTACTTGCGCGCTCGGAGTTGCGAACCACGGTCCGAATGCACCACGCACCCAGCCGCATTCGAGCGACGCGATACAGCGTTGTCCAACGCGTTGACCGCCAAGCGTGCCTTCATTCGTGAGTCCATCGAATAGCCCACGATCCGCCCCGAACAGACGTCCTTGACCGCGCACAGGTACAGCTTGCCTTCCGCTGTGGCGTGCTCGGTGATGTCGGTTAGCCACACCTCGTCCAGGTCGCCGGCGGTGAAATCACGTCGCACGAGGTCGTCGTGGACAGGCGGTCCGGGCCTCTTGCCGGTTTTCCCGCGCCCCTTGCCGAACGCGCTCCACCAGCGGTTATCCCGGCAGATCCGCCACGCGGTCCGTGCCGCCATCGCGACTCCGACGTTGCCGGCTTCGTCGTGCAGGAAGCGGTATCCGAACTCGGGATCGTCCAGGTGGGCCCGCCACAGCGCGTGGGCCCGGTAGGCCCCCTCGAGCTCGACATCGGTGATCGGCTGCGCGATCCACCGGTAGTAGTGGCCACGACTGAGTTTCAACACCCGGCAGGTCACCGCCACGGGAATCCCTTCGGCAGCAAGGTCACGGACCAGCGGGAACATCATTTTCCCGGCAGATTCGCCTGCGACAGATACGCCGCTGCGCGGCGCAGGATCTCGTTCTCCTGCTCCAGAAGGCGGTTGCGGCGGCGCAAATCACGCAGCTCGGCGGACTCACTGGCAGTCGCACCAGGGCGGGTGCCGTCCTCGATGTCGGCCTTACGCATCCACTTGTTCAACGTCATCTCGTGGATCCCGAAGTCCTTCGCCACTTGCGCCAGGGTCACACCCTGCTCGCGGTTACGGGCCACGCGCACGACGTCGTCACGGAACTCCTGCGGGTACGGCTTGGGCATGCTTCATCCTTCCAGGCCTGCCCACGGCAAGCCAGTTCGGATGTCCCTAACCGTGCAGCAGTCCCCTGCGGCAGTAAGGGCTAGCACCTGGAACGTCCCACGTGGGCTGAGCCGTGAAGGCTTAGCGCTGCGGCCGGTCTCATCCTCGTAGGATTCGAGGGCGCTAGTGGCAACCTGTTCAGGAGTGCCCAATGCCGATAGCACCTCGGATTCGCTGGACCCGCGTGACTCGGAGTGGTGAATGTGGGCCTCTAGCTCGCTAAGTAGGCTCTTGCGGTGGGCAGATGGCAGATCTCTGACTTGCCGTGAAACATCGCGCAGATAGCGCTGGCTCGAGCATAGCTGCAGGTCATGGTTCTTCATGTCGCACTCCCAATTATCTCGTCGACTGACCGGGTTATGGATCTCCAGACACGCTCGAACGAACGCAGACGTTCCCGCCCCACAGGCGTCAAGGCGTAGTAGCGACTCGCGCGACCGTTGGTGGACTCGCGCCAAGTCGCCTCCACCAATTCTGCCTTGCGCAGACGTGACAAGAGTGGATAGAGGGTTCCCTCACTCGCTATGAGCGAATTAGCATGGAGGGTTTCAGAGAGGTCTAGTCCGGATTGGGGCTGCTTGTTGAGCAGGCCCAGAATGCAGAACTCAACAATTCCGCGGCGCAGGTTCGTCTTCATCGCCGTCTCGTCAGTGACCATGCGACATAGAGTAGCCTTGTGTCGCAAGGGTGACAGGTCGCGGGGCGGACTCATAGATGCCTACCTGCATCCAGGATCGGCATCGCGAGGGTTGGGCTTGAACTTCGCGGATGATGGTGCCGCCGTGGTTCCTGTG
Source organism: Mobilicoccus massiliensis (assembly GCF_000826525.2). Classification (GTDB taxonomy): domain Bacteria; phylum Actinomycetota; class Actinomycetes; order Actinomycetales; family Dermatophilaceae; genus Mobilicoccus; species Mobilicoccus massiliensis. The sequence goes on from NZ_LN651326.1 coordinate 304,594, forward strand.
CAGCGGGTAAGCCGAGGCCTCGGCGGCTTCGCAGGTGGCGTGCGTGGAGGAGGGCAGCCAGTGACGGCTTGGGCCCGTCGCCCGACCTACGAGCAGCTCTGGGCAAGCGGGGTCGACCCGGCCGCGGATACCTTCTTGGGCAAGTACGCCCCGACCGCCTCGGCCACGATCAGTATCGCCACCGGTGTGCAGGCCCGCTTGCTGCTGAACCGGGACGCTCTGGGGTTGGCGCTGGTCGAGCTGCGGCAGAACACCGGTGACCTGGCGGGTGCCGTCGAGCTCGCCGAGTCTTTGGATCCCTCCGCACCGGCGGCGGTATCCCTGGCCGAGCTGTACGGGCTGCAGCAGCGGTGGGAGGACGTCGTGGATCTGACCAACGGGTTGAGCGCTGTGGACGACTTCACCACCTACTTGCTCACCCAGCGGGGGACCGCGCTGCGGGAGCAGGGTTACTACAAGGCCTCCCCTGAGGCGTCAGGCGTGCCGGGAGTCGAAACGGCGGGTGATCGCCGCCGCGATGTCGAGGTAGGCCTCCCGCGTGCTGTTCTGCAGGCTCTCCCAGTCGAGCAGGGCTCCGTCGGCCACGTGCGGGTCGGCCGGCGCGACGATGACGTCGCCCGCGCGGGAGAGAAAGTCGAGCACGGCGTCCTTGTCCACCGACCCGGAGACGATGTCCTTGGCGGTGAGCACGACGATGCACGTGCGCGCGAGGTGATCGAAGCCGTTGTCGGCGAGCCAGTCGATGGTCTCGGCGGCACGCTTGGCCCCGGTCACCGACCACGCGGCGGGGATGACGGCGGTGTCGGCGAACCGCAGCACTCCCTCCATGAGCGGATGGGTGACGCCGGTGCCGCAGTCGACCTGCACGAACGAGTAGTACCGCTGGACCACGCGCATGACCGCATCGAAGTCCTCGGCTCGCAGGGAGTCGCCGAGTGTCGGGTTGGGCTCGCCGGGCAGCACGGTGAGCCGTTCGCGGGTGGCCGTGTACCGCGACAGCGCCTCGAGGCTGTCGATCTCGTCGATGTGGTGCGCGAGGGCCGCGATGCACGAGAGCTTGTCACCGACGAGACGCTCGGCGAGATCACCGGCATCCGGGTTGGCGTCGACGGCGAATACCGGGTCGGGTCGCAGGGCGGCGAGCGCGAGCGAGGTGGCCGCCGTCGTCGACGTCTTGCTGATGCCGCCCTTGAGGCAGAAGAACGCCGTGACGTGCTTGCCTCGCAACTGGGTGGCGATCTGCTGCTCGCGATCGCGCACGCGCTGCTCACGGTCGCTGATGCCGGGGTTCCAGCGTCCGCCGGTGGCGCGGAAGGCGAGTGCCTGCCAGCCCGAACGCGGCCGCGGCGTGGCCGGGCGGACCATCGGGGCGGCGGATTCCGGACGCGAACGCTTCGATGTCGCCGGTTCGAGAGTCGGTCGGGCACGAGACGCCCGCAGGTCACCGCTCGGCGGTGGCCCCTCGGTGCGCGGCCCGGTCCCGACGGACGGCTGGGCCTGCGCCGTCTGTGCGGCCTCAGCGGTCTGCTCGACGTCGGCCGGTGCCTGCGGCCGGGCCGAGGACGACGATGCCTCGCCTGCTGCGTACACGACGGGCTCCTCACGGCGCCAGGGTCGTTCGGGCGCCGGGTACCGCGTGGCGTCGGGTGCGGGCCGCGGGTTGGCGGGCTTGGCGGTGGTGAACGGTCGGGATGGTCCTGCGGGTGTCATCGGCGTCTCCTTGGTGTGACGAGGCGGGCGGTTCACGAGGCGCGGGCGCGCTCACGTCGGCGGGCGGCGGCGTTGTGACCGCGGCACTCGTCGCACCGGCAGCCGCGGCGGTAGCGCGAGAGACTGCCCTCACCGCGCGGGTGGCGTGGGCGTCGTTCGGTCTCGATGCCGATGTCGGCGACCCGGGTGCCGAGGTCGGCGGTGCGGGTGTTGACGAGCTCGGGGAACAGGCTGCGGCGCTGCGCCGTGGTGGTGGAGGCGCGGTATCCGACGTCGTTCATGCGGATGGCCTCGCGCAGGCACGAGGACCATACGGGGCAGGACTCGCAGATGGCCATGAGCGTGCGCGGAACGGTGTCGGCCTCGATCTCGGGGGTCCACGCGGTGGCAGGGATACCGAGGGCTCGGGCGGACGCGCAGGCGGCCTCGCCGTCGGCGCTCGTCGCGTCTGCCGCCTCGATGCGGGCCACGATCTCGGGGCTGACGAAGGGGTGACGCCGGTGTGGTCGTTGGGTCGTGAAGGTCACGACGACTCCTGGTCGGGGGGAGGGGAACGACCGGAGTCTCACCGCGTTGCGCTGCTCATGTCAAGTAAAAAAGGTCATCCACCTGCGCTGATGCTCAACTCTTGAACAACCGTCCTGGACGATCGCAGCACCCGGGCCCCGCGTCGAGCTCGTCAATCCGATTGCCCCGGGCGGCGGCTGGGGCCCCGAGCACGGGCGAGGCCTACTCGAGACCGAGTGCGGCGTTCGCCGAAAATTCATTCCGAGCGGACCCACATGCCTGCGGCCCTGCAGCTGCGCCGGCGGCAGGGTGCGGCCATGTCACGGGGGGTGCGCACGCCCTCCACATGCGGCACCCACAGCCGTCCGCCCCGACCGGCGACCTCGTTAGGCTGAGCCGCAGTGACGGTCCGGGGAAGAGGTGGGGATGACGACCGAGGAGCGACGCGCCGCCCCACTCGCGCGCCTCGCCCGACAGGGGGGTGCCACCCGGCCGGTCGACGGGGCTATGGGCTCGGGCGCCTCGACAGGACCGGTCGATTCACCGCCCGCCCCGACCCCCGCCCCCGACGCGCCGCCGGCGGGGTACATGACCGCCGAGATGATCGCCGAGGAGCTCGCCCGCATCACCGGCAAGTCCTCGGTTCGCGCCTCGACCATCCGCGGCATGGCGAGCCGCGATCAGATGCCCGCCCCGACCGACCTCAAGTGGGGGCGTCGCACCCTCTGGGATGCCGCCCAGATCGCGCTCTGGCTGCAGCGACGCGAGGCCAAGCACGTCTCCGAGCCCACGGTCCGTCAGATCCAGCGTCGCCTCACCGAGCTCGACGACCACGCTCGCCGCACCGGCAACGACGCCTGTCTCAAGGAGGGAGTCCGCGACGCCCACCAGCGCGGCCTGTCCTACCAGCAGATCGCCGACGCCATCCGGGTGAAGAACGGCGACCACCACCCCACCCGCGAGGCCGTCCGCACCCGTTTTCGCCGGTACCTCTAGGGCCGAGGGAGGTCGAGCACCCTCCCGGCCAGGCGGGAGGCGGATCCGGCACAAGCGTCGCCGTCTCGCATATTGAGATCGGTTCTGTCGGAATCACCCTGCCTGCGCCGTGATCACAGGCGACCTCCAACAGCGACCCACAAGCGTCCACGCGCTCCCTACGGTCTCGACGTCCGCACCTTCTGCGTACGTTCTGCCGACCTTCTGCCTGTACGGAGGACCTTCGTGGCCCATCGCACGACCACCGGACGCCGACTCGGCGTCGTCGCTGCTCGCACCGTGGGCACGTCGATCGCCCTCCTCGCCGCGACCGCGGCCACGGCACACGCGGTGGAGGGCGACGAGGTGCCACGGGACACCCCGGACGGAGTCGCCGCCGAGGCCGCGGCCGACGTCCCCGGCACCGACGGGCAGGCCGAGGGCACACCGGCGGAATCCTCGACCGAGCAGCCCACCGACCACCCCGGATCCGACGGAGCGAACCACGTCGACGAGGCCCCCGGCACCGACTCCCAACCCCCGCATGAGGAACCCGGGCACGACGACGCACCCGAGTCGCGACACGACGAACCGGACGCGACCGAGGTGGCTCACGAGGAGACGAGCGGCGGGGCGGGCGACCACCGAGAGGTGGCTCACGAGGACGCCCGCCAGGAGGCTGCTCGCGAGGAGGCCCACCGGCAGGAGTCGAGCGGCGGCGAGTCCGGGCGCGAGGACGAGACTGAGACGCCGGAGACGACACCACCAATCGAGGCTCCGAACCGCGAGACGGACGAGTCGCCGGGCGACACGCCGGTGGAGAACGATTCGCAGCCGAGTGAGGCGCAGGCGAGAACACCGCAATCGAACGAGGCGCCGGGGAACGAGCCGCGGTCCAACCAGTCGCCTGACGCGGTCGGCCAGGACCGCCCCTCCCACGAGGATTCAGCGGGCGCAGAACCTCGGCAGGAGCGTTCCGCACAAGGCTCTTCGAGTGAGGGGCCTGGTGCCGGCGACGGTGAGCGCGCCCCGGAGCACCCGCAGGCCACCGAGCACCTCGACGAACGACCTGGGGAGCCTTCCGGCCTGGCGACAGCCCCCGCCGCAGCGGTGAGCGACCCGTCGAGCACGGGCAAGACGACCGCAGGCGTTTCGTCGGTCGAAACGCCCACGGTGGCCCCGCAGCTCCCTGCCGACGCGGGCACCTCACCTGGGCCCAGCGCGATGGTCGAGGTTGCGGAGGCCTCGGGCGACGTGGCCGTCGAAGCTCGGCAGCCCGGCGAACTACCGCTGTCGACGCCTTCATCGTCCGCGTCACCCGTGACCTCGCCCGAACCGACGGCCGACTCGAGCCTCTCGGCCGTCGCGACGGATCAACCGAGCGGCCCCGTCGCGCTTCCCGCCTCACCGACGGCCGACACAGGTCCGGGTATCGGCCGATCGAATCTCGCCGCAGTGGGCCAGGGCTTCGTCGAGCCCACGAGGCCGCGATCCCTCTCTGCGCCCGCCGGAATCGACGGTCGTCTGCCGATCGAGGCGACGACCGAGGCGACGAGGGAGGCCGGTACGGGGACTCTGCCCTCGAACCCGGAGCCGACGTCGACGACCGGCCCGCGCCAGGGCGGGACTGACGTCGCTGAACAGCCGTCGCGAACCCGCGACGCCTCCGGGCCACACGCCCTACCCGAGACGCCGCCGTGGTGGACCGCGTTGTTCCGCCCGGACTCCGAGGCCGCGATGCCCGAGCATCGCACCCACCGCGCGGAGGCGGATCGACCGCGGACACCGAAGCCGCCTCTCGCGTCGCGCCCTGAGGGTCGGCAAGACCCGGGGCCGTCACAGGACCGCGCGGGCGAGCGCCCGATCGTCCGCACGGGCGGGAAGAACTCCGCAGGTGCGGCGGTCCCCCGTCGCGCTCCGCGCGCCACCCCGGAATCAACCGTGGCCGCTCTGGCAGAGCTCGTCAGGCGGTCGACGGTCCCCGATGTCGATCGCGACGAGGACGACGACCGCACTCCGGGCGGGCGTGCACGACCTGCACCCGTGCGACCGAAGGTCGACCGAGGGGCCACTCGCGAGACGGTGACGCGCGTGACGATCGACCGGAGGTTCCTCGCACGCACGATGACGAGGCCGGTGACGCCCGCACGGCCGACCTCGGACCGTGCGGGGACCCCGTCTCCATCACGCGCTCAACCGCCACCAGGCCGGCTGCCGCTGCCTACGGCTCGCAGGATTCTCACATCGGCCCCGCCGGAACTCGTGCGCGATCGACCCACCCTGCGTCCCGGTCGAGAAGCGGGCTCGCCCGCCAGGGCAACGTCGGACGCGACCATTCGGGAGCGCGCGCCGCAGGTGCCGGAACGATTCGAGACCTCACTCCCTGCCGACCCGCGCACCACGGCACCGCGACGCGACGCCCAGACACCGTCGACATCCGGCACGCCGACCGCACCGGCGGCAACGCCCGCTCCCCCCTCGCCGGCCGTCCCGAGCCGACGCGCGCACCCGGGCGGTCCGTCGCAGGGCGCGCCCGAGCCGCCGTCACCCGGCGTCACGCCGGCACGACGAATCCCCGGGCTCACGCGACCAGCGGCACCACGTTCGTCGCCCTCGTCGTCCTCGCCGAGCCGCGACGACGAGGTGGCCGGGCTCGTCCCGGCGCCGCTGCCGCCGCGCACGTACACCCCGGTGCCGTCGATCGGGGCCACCGAGGACGCGCACCGGGGCCCGCGCACGAGCCGGCCCTCGCACGCAGCTGCACCCAAGAGCCGCGACTGGCCGAGCGGCGTCGTGCGCGACGGCAGCGACGCCGAACGGGAGCGCGGGCGCCCCGCCGACGTGCTCGTCGTTGCCGTCGATGGGCGTTCGTGGACGACGATCACCGCTGCATCGGGCCTGGAGGACGTGCGGGGCACGTCGGCCAAGGTCGTCCTCGACACCCCGCTGCTGCCGGCGAGCGGTGCGACGCTCCAGGCGTGCGCGAGCGGTGACTACCGGGCTCACTGGCTCGCCTTCGCCGCGCGTCTGGACGGGTTGAAGACTGCACCGATCGTCGACCTCGGCGCCGCGATGAACCGCGAAGGCGCGCCGTGGAGCGGTGACCCCGGGGCGTATGCCCGGTGCTGGTCGGAGGTCGCTCGCACGGTCAAGAAGGCCGCACCGAACGTCGCGTTCCAATGGACGCCGACGCTGGGCTCTCAGCCCGGCATGCCCGGCGTCACGGTGCTCGCGGCGTGGCCCGAGCGGAGCCTCGTCGACGTCGTCGGCGTGGACGCGATCGCCGACGGGCGCCCGTGGTCGGAGCAGGTCAACGGCGCCTACGGCCTCAACTACTGGGCCGCCTTCGCCGATCGGCGCGGTCGCCGCATCGCCGTGGCACGTTGGGGTGTTCGTGCCGGGGTCTCCGACGCTCGCACGGTCAACCCGGCCTACATCCACAACATGCACGACTGGGTCGCGCGGGTCGCGGCCAAGCAGGCTCTCGCCTACGAGGCGTACAGCGAGCCCGCCGACGCGCCGAAGAGGGTCACCGACGCCTACCGCGATCTCTTCTGACATGACCGTCGTCGTCCGCATCGAGGAGAGCGACGGGGACGAGGCGGCCTTCGTCGACGGCCGCCCGGTGCATTCCCGGCCCGGGGAGACGGCACGCGAGGCGGCGCTGCGCACCGTGTTCGACGACACCTGCGAGCCTCGTGACGTCGACATCCACACTCCGGCCGGTGTCGTCCTCCACGTACGCGCCCACCCGGGCGGGCGGCTCGACATCCTCGGACAGAGCACGGCGCCGACCGGAACGGACGCCGTTGCGACGCACGACGATCGCTTCGTGCCGCCGCCCGAGACGACCGCGCCCGCCCTCGAGAAATCCCCGGTGTCGTCCGCGGGCCCACGGCGAGCTTCTCGACACGCCGTCGACGCGACGGTGACGTCATCGGCGGCGACGGCAGTGACGACGACGCTGCCGACGATCGGCGAGGCCATGGTCGCCGCCCAGACCGCGACACTCGACCTCGACGACTGGCCGGAGCGGGACCAGGCGTGGCCCGTGCCGGTCGAACCGGTCGACACGGCAACCGCCGGTGCGCCCGGCGAAGCGCGCGGGCACCCGCCGGCGGTGGCGCCTGCGACGCCTGGAGGATCGGCGGTCGCAGGCCGTCGGCGGCCCCTCGCCGACAGGCTCCCCTCGAACAGGCGCCTCCACCCCGCCGGATCCGGCCGTCGCGACGGACCCGACCGAGCAGAGCCCTCCCGACGTCGAGTCGCCGGCCACGCGCCGCCGTGCCCAGCGCGGCACCGGATCCACCCGATCCGCCCGCACCATCCACTCCCGACGGGCCCACCGCATCGCCGTGGCAGCCCTCGCCGTCGCCACGGTCGTCGTGCTCGCACTCGGAGGTGTCGCCGTGTTCCGGGGTGCGAACGACACCGAACCCGTGCGGGTCACGGCCGGGGCGACCTTCCCGCACGAGCCACCCGACGGCTGGGCGCGCGAGGCACGGTGGGCCGGGCCCGCTCTGGAACCCGAGTCGCGCGTCGCGGTCGTCCCCGCGGCCGGGGGATCCGCGCCGAGCCCGGAGGCGGTCGTGTTCGTCACCGCCGAGCACACGCTGGTGGCGCTCGATCCCGCGACGGGTGCGACCCGATGGCAGGCCGCGCTACCCGAGGACAGCATCGGCGTCGGCCCCGCGATCACGCACCTCGCCGGGGAGAGGGCCGTCGCGCTGCAGGCAGGCCGGCGCGTCGTGGTGCGAGCGGCCTCCGACGGCCGCGCGCTCGTCGAGACAGAGGTGCCCGACGGCGCCGAACTCGTCGTCGCCGGAACGGCCCCCATGGTGCGACTCTCACCGACCTCGGCGGCGGTGCTCGACGCCTCCGGCCTCCGCACGGTCGAGATCCCTGACGGCGCGACCGCGCTCGCCGGTCGAGCCGATGGGAGCATCCTCGCCGGTGGTCCGCGCGGCTGGTGGCATCTGCGACCCTCGACCGCACCCGCACCGCCGACGCCGTGGGAACAGGCGGGGGCCTCGTCCGAGCGGACCGCGACGCCGCCCGTGGTCGTGGGGGCACTCGGGTCGGCGGTGATCCTCGCCCACCCCGACCGCGAACGCCCGCACCTCGTCGTCCACCACGACGGCGCGGCCGTGCGCGCGAGTTTCCAGGGCGGCTACGAGCCGTCGCGGCACCCCGTCTGGGCACCCTCACCCTCGGGCACGTGGGGGATCCTCGGGCGGAGCCTCGTCGACGTGCGCGCCGGCCAGGTGAGCGATCTCGGAGACTGGCGCACCGTCCTCGTCGCCGAGGACCGGGCGTACGGTGTGGTGGACGGCGCACTGCTCCTCGTCGGCCCCGGCCGACCGCCCACCAGGGTGAGCGTGCGCACCGCCCTCGTGGAGGCCGTCTCCTCCGCCGGGGCGCTGGTTCGCGCCGAGACCGACGAAGGCCGGCGAATCTGGCTCTTGCACGCAACGCCCGGACGATGAGCTGTCCCACCGTGGCGGGCAGGTGCCACTCTCATGATCAGCCATGTCAGGATGTCTCCGCTGTACGCGAGGAGACCTCCGGAACGAGGAGATGAAGTCGGTGTCCGAATCGCAGTCGATCCCCGTCGACGACGAGGCTGCGGAGTACGTCGCCCAGTGGTCCCAACTGCCGCATCCGCTCGAGGCAGCGGTGCTGCACGAGGTCAGCGACCCCGACGCCGCGGTACACCGGGCCGCCGAGGTCATCCACCGGCGTCCGCCGGGCATCGACGGGCCGACCCGTTCGGTCTGGGTGCTCGCCCACTGCACGCCCAGCGGCGAGGGCGAACGCAAACAGGTGTCGAGCTGGTGCTGGTACGCCACGCGCGCAGCGGCCGAGGCGGCGGAGGCCGCCGGGACCGGCCGCCCCACCGACACCATCGTCATGCACGAGACGTCGGTCCCCCGCGCCGTGCGCTGTGACGGTGTCGAGTCCTACCTCGCGAGGAACTACCGCGCCCGCTCGGTCGAACCACGCTGCTGAGCTGCGGGTACGCGCCCGCCCCAGGAGTCAGGCGCCGGTGTAGGCCTCGCGATCCCGGTAGCGGCTCGGCGGCAGGCCGAACTTCTTGGAGAAGGCGGCGCTGAACTCGAACGGGTCGGCGAACCCGCTGCGTCGTGCGACGGTGGCGACGCTCGCCTCCTCCTGGGCGAGCAGGGTGGCCGCACGCGTGAGGCGCCACTGTCGCAGATACGTCATCGGCGGTTCGCCGACGAGCAGTTGGAAGCGGCGCGAGAGCGAGGTGCGGCTGGTGCCGACGCGGTCGGCGACCTCCTGCAACGTCCACTGATGTCCCGGTTCGTCGTGGAACAGGTGGAGGGCCGCGCCGACGACGGGATCGAGCACCGCACGGGCCCACCCGTGGGCCTCGCTGTCGGCGACCCACCGGCGCACGGCGTCGATGAACAGCAGGTCGACCAGACGAACGAGGACGCTCGAGGTGGCGACGGAGAGGTGCGCGGCCTCCTCCTGCATGAGCTTCCACAGCGGGGCCCCGGGGTCGGTGCTGAAGACCCTCTCCGGTCCGAGCGTCGAGAGGAAGTCGATGGCCGCGTCGTCGGCCCGACCGAACGAGCGCAGGAACAGGTGGGTGTCGCCGGCAGGAGAGGCGCCGGTGACGACCGGGGTGCGCGCGCCCCGGCGCGGCAGGCTCGGCCGTTCGCAGGAGTTCGTGAGAACTCGGGGGCCGTCGGGACGCAGGAACGCGAGGTCTCCGGTGCGAAGATGCAGCGGGTTGCCCTCGTCACCGTGGCACCATGCCTCGCCACCTGCCAGCGCGACGATCGTCACGGTCGGCGGCTCGGTCAGCGCGACCGACCACGGCGCGCCCACCCTGAGGTCGAGCGTGCGTTCACCACCGTCGAGGAGGGCGCTGAGGGGGTCCACTCGGCACAGGCTAGCCTCGCGATCCCCGCGCGCATCTGTATGACACGACCCCCATCTCGGAACCCTTCGGGGTCCTTCGTGTTCAGCGTCCCGTCTGTGTCCACGATGTGGACACGCGACTGTGAAGTTGCTCGATGAAGCGACGGACCCCCGGACGCGCCGCGGAGGACTCCCGATAGACGAGGTGCAGGCGCCGAAAGGGGGTCACTCCCGTCAGTGGCAGTGCGCGAATGGTCGGCGGCAACTCGCCGTACGCGATCCGCGGAAGCAGCGCGTTGCACAGTCCGGCCGACACCAGCGCGAGTTGCCCGGCGATCTCGTCGACGAGGTGGTGGATCCGGGGGCGGCGGCCGGCCGCGCTCATCCGCCGGATGAGCCAGTTGCGGCAGAACCCCTCGAGATCGTCGGTGACCCAGACGTCGTCGACGAGTTCGTCGAGCGAGACCTCCGGCCGGCCGGCGAGGGGGTGAGCGGCCGGCACGAGCACCTCGATGGGGTCGTCACCCACCGCCGTCGAGGTGAATCCCCTGGTCGCAGTGGGCATCGCGTCACCCCAGAGATGGATGACCGCCACGTCGACGTGGCCGCCGAGGACCGCGTCGTGGGCCCGGTCGGGGAACATCTCGTGCAGCCGGACCTCCAGGCCGGGAGCCTCGTCCCGGAGCTCGGCGAGCGCGGGAGCCACGAACGGGCCGATGACGCTGGGAAAGCTCGCGACCCGCAGGGTGCCGCTGAGGTCGTGCCGCAGATCCTCGAGCCGGGCCACCGCACGGTCGTTGACCGCGCTGATCTCGTCGGCCGCCTCGACGAGGATGCGGGCGGCGTCGGTGAGCACGACCCCCCGTCCGGCCCGTTCGAGCAGGCGGGCGTCGACCTCGCGTTCGAGCTTGCTGATCTGCTGACTCACGGCCGAGGAGGTGAGGCCCAGCTCCAGCGCGGCGTCGAGCACGGATCCGTGCACGTGAACCGCCTGAAGACACTGCAATCGACGCATATCGAGCATGTAGCGATGCTACATAGTAGACCGCACTTTACGTCACTTGTGGTTACCAGTTGATGTACCACATAATTGACTCGTCGCTGCGATACACCCGGCAACGGGCCACCACGAATCTGGTCGACAACGCCGTCCCACTCGTGATGCCGCACCCTCCGCGACCACCACACATCATCACCGAGGGGGTTTCATCATGTTCGCTTTCTTCTTCATCGTTCTCGCTCTCGTCGCCATGACCACGGTCGGTTCGCACTCGCGTAGCCACGAGTCGGTCTCCGGCAACCTGCGCCGCGCTGGCCAGGGCCTGTCCACCGTCGAGATGACTCGCCAGGCCAACATCGCGCTGCCGCTGCGCTGACGTCACCTCCCCCTCCACGGCCTGCGCCCCTTCGGCGCATGCGCCATGCTGACGTCGTGACGGACGTCTTCTCCGCGCCGCCCCTCGTGCTCGCACACCGGGGCGGCGCCCTCATGTCCGTGAACATCGGCCGCGAGAACACGCTCGCGGCCTTTCGCGCCGCCTGGGAGGCCGGCGCCCGGCACATGGAGACCGACGTCCACGCCGCCGCCGACGGGGTGCTGGTCGCCGCGCACGACGAGGTCCTCGACCGCGTCAGTGACCGCATCGGCGCGATCGCCGAACTGCCGTCGAGCGAGGTGCGCGCCGCCTCGGTGGGAGGCGAGCAGATCCCGCTGCTCACCGAACTCATGGACGCGCTTCCTGCCGCGACGTTCACGATCGACCTCAAGGCGCCAGGTGCGGTGGTGCCCCTGGCGGCCGTCCTCGCCGACCCGAGTCGCGGACGACGCGCCTGCGTCGGCTCCTTCTCCGATCGCCGGCTGTGGCGCTTTCGCGCGCTGACTCGCGGCCGGGTCGCGACGTCGTCGGGGCGGATCGGCATCGCGCTCCTGCGACTGTTGCCGATCGCGTGGCGGTGGCTGCGCACCCCGGGCGTCGTCTACCAAGTACCGATGTATCAGTACATCGGGCCGGTCCGGGTACGCGTCGTCACGCCGGGTTTCGTGCGCCGCGCCCACGCCCTCGGCAAGCAGGTGCACGTGTGGACGATCGACGATCCCGCGACCATGCGCGAGCTCCTCGACCTCGGGGTCGACGGCATCGTCACCGACCGCCCCGACCTCGCACTCGAGGTTCTCGCCACGCGCCCGGGCGCCTGAGCCGGAGGTTTCTCACCACGCGCCCCGGCGCCGGAGTCGCCCGGCCTGCGACTCCAATGGCCTTGCCCGGCAGGCCACCACGACCGTCTCACCTGATGAACCGGCCGGACGTCTCCCCCGGTCTCGGCGCTTACCGTGGAGAGACATCCATCCAGACCGGCTGAGGGACAGGCCCGACGACGCCGGGGCAACCGGCCCGCATCTCGCGGGTGCACGGTGCCAATTCCTGCGGAGGGCGCGGTTGCCCGCCGGAAGATGGGTCGAGCCGGGGCATGCCCGGCGCGCTCCTTCCCCGCATGGACGGCATCTCGGCTGTCACGCCTGAGCGAAGGAGCAGACATGAGCGACATCTCCCGCATCACCCGTGGCCTGCGTGCCGGCATCGGCACCGACGAGAGCCAGGGCGCCGTGGTGCCGCCCATGTACCTGAGCAGCACGTACTCGTTCACCGGGCTCGGCGAGCCGCGCCCGTACGACTACACGCGGTGCGGCAACCCGACCCGCGACGTGCTCGCGGAGGCCATCTCGACGCTCGAGGGCGGCGCCGGCACGACGATCACCGCGAGCGGCATGGCCGCGATCACCAACATCCTCTACGTGCTCGTCGAGCGCGGCGGCACCGTCGTCGTCCCGCACGACTGTTACGGCGGGAGCTGGCGCCTGTTCGACTCCCTGCACGCACGCGGAGACATCCGCATGGTGACCGTCGACTTCTCCGACCCCGCTCAGCTCGACGCGGCGCTCGCGCAGTCGCCGGCGTTGGTGTGGATCGAGACGCCGAGCAACCCGCTGCTGCGCATCACCGACATCGAGGCGGTGACGAAGGCCGCACACGCCGCAGGCGCCAAGGTCGTCGCGGACAACACGTTCTGTTCGCCGCTCGTCCAGCGGCCGTTCGAGTTCGGTGTCGACGCGGTCGTGCACTCGACGACCAAGTACGTCAACGGGCACAGCGACGTCGTCGGCGGGGCGGTCGTCGCCGCCGACGAGGAGCTCGCCGAGCAGGTGGCCTGGTGGGCGAACGTCCTCGGCCTGCCCGCGAGCCCGTACGACTCGGCTCAGACCCTGCGCGGTCTGCGTACCCTCGCCGTGCGTCTCGAGGCGCACCAGCGCAACGCGGCCGCGGTCGCCGAGCTCTTCGCCTCCCACGATGCGGTGTCGCATACGTACTACCCGGGTCTGCCCGAGCACCCCGGTCACGAGATCGCCGCGCGCCAGCAGCACGGCTTCGGTGGCATGGTGAGCGCCGAGCTCGCGGGCGGCTACGACGCCGTGGCCGCCTTCGTCGACGGGCTGCAGGTGTTCAACCTCGCCGAATCCCTCGGCGGCATCGAGTCACTCGTCGCCCACCCGCCCACGATGACCCACTCCTCGATGACCGAGGAGGCCCGCGAGGTCGCCGGCATCCGCGAGGGCCTGCTGCGGTTCTCCGTCGGCATCGACGCCACCGAGGACATCCTCATCGACCTGCGCGCCGCCCTGGACCGCGCGGCAAAGGTGGGATGAGCACCTGCTGCTTCATCCAGAGAAGCGTTGACGTTCGAAAGGGTGAGATACCCCTTCTTGAGGGCGCGCGGTGCGCTGCTCTTAGGGGTAGAGAAGAAGTCCGACTCGGATTTCGACAGGCCGGTCGATGACAGCTTGGCCTGAAGCAGGGCCAGGGTGCAGCACAGGTCGGCTGCCTGGAAGAGGCTGTAGTCGGCGGGGATCACCTTGCGTACCTCTACGTTGGTCAGGAGAGCATTGAACACACTGTTGACCAGATCCGTGATCTCACGCTGCCCGTTGTCGTAGTAGATGACCAGCTTCTCCCATGCCTCCAGGTATTCACGATGCTCTTGAACGAGCGCCCCCAGACCCCGAGACATGGCTCCCACGAGTTGATCCCTACCGCTGAGTTCACGTTTGTCGAAGACGAGGCAAGCCACCCGTACGTCGCAGTGACGAACGAAGTCGTGAAGGATGCGAAAGAGTGACCGACGCTGCTTCATGTCCATCCAGCGGTAGTCGTTCTCTCGGCGAATGAGAGGTGCGGTGTGAATGGCGTGCCGACTCGCGAGACCGTGGGCGACGAGGGCGTGGTGAATGTGCTCCAACTGGCTGAGGATGTCGGTCCGTTGGTCATGGAAGACCAACGCCAGCACATAGAACGGCGAGTGCCGCTGCAACGGCCCGAAGTCACCGGACTCATCGATGAAGACACTCAGTTCACGCGACACGGTCCTGCCCAAAAAAAATAGGCGGGGGAAATCCCCGCCTATAGGGTGGGCCAGGGCCTTGCGGGCCAGCCCAGGAACCGCATCCTACCACGGGCCCGCGGTTCGGGGTGGTCCGCGAGCCCCGCCGCTCAGGCGAACCCCGGCGCCGTCTTCTTCAGCCAGGCGAAGGCGTGGGGGATGAGCGGCTTCCAGGCCCCGACGCGGTGGCCGGTGTCGGGGGTCTCCCATGCGGTGACCGAGAACGGGGCACGGGCCGCGGCGACGAGGTCGGCCGAGGAGGGCGCGGCATAGGTATCCCTGTGGGAGTACTGCGTGAGCAGGGCCACCGGTGGTGGGTCGGTGCGCGCGAGCCGCGGCAGGTCGTAGGGCGTGCCTTCGGGCGGGAACGGCGTGTAGTGCGCGGAGAACACCGGCCGGGTATAGCCGCCAAGGGAGATCCCCGCGGCGTAGGTCTGCGGATGCCGCATCGCCGCCATCGACGCGCAGTAGCCGCCGGCGCTGTAACCCAGCGTCGCCCACGATCCCCGGTCGGGCGCCGCGCCGAGGGTGCGCACCGCCCACGCGGGGACGTCCGTGGTCAGCCAGGTCTCCATCTTCCCGGCCGGTCCGTCGACGCACTCGGTGTCGAACTCCACCGGTGACCAGTCGGGGATGACGATCACCGTGTCACGCAGCCCCTGGGCGGCCCAGTCGCCGAGCCGGAGATTGGCGAACGCGCTCTGCGCCGACACCGGGTAGCCGTGGAAGACCTCGAGTACCCGGCGAGGCGCCGCCGTCCCGGCCGGCGGCGTCCAGACGTGCACCTTGCCGGTGTGCCCACTGGCCGGGCCGGAGACCGTGTACGTCGTGAGTCCGGTGTGCGGGTCGGTCGTCGGTGCCGCGGACGGCGCGACGTTCGCGTTCGCGGGCCCCCAGGGCCCGACGTCGGTCGCTGCCGCCGAGCCGGGAGCCGCACCGTGCTCGGTCATCGCCGCGTCGCCGGGTCCGAGCAGGACGGAGCCCAGGTCACGCCACGAGACGAACCACAATCCGCCACGATTGACCGCCACCCCGACCGCGGCCACGAGCACCACCGTGACGAGGAGCTGCGCCACGACCCGGCCGACCACGGACTTCGCTCCGGGGGTGGCGAGGCGGGGCCAGAGGCGGGTCACGCCGACGAGCGCGCCGAGCGCGAGCAGACACGCCACGAGCAGTGTTCCCGCGCCGGTGATCTCGAACGCCTCGGTCATCTCCCCAGGCTACGGGCCCTTCGTCCGCCTCTAGCCCAGGTATCGACACAACGCGCGCCGCATCTGTGCACGCCTTATGCCCACGAGACGCGCCTCGGATCGCGTGTCGCCCGTACCCAAGGCGTGCACCGATCCGCGCCGTATGTCTCGTCGTCGCTCAGGCCGGGTTCGGCCGCCTGTTCTCGTTGAATCGGGCGGAGGCCTTGGTGCCGAGGGTGGTGAGCGTCTCGACGATGCCGGACGACAGTCTCGCGCGCGTCGTGACCGAGCACCGTCCCGGGTCGGTCGCGACCGTCCGACGCCGGCAGCAGCCGGGCCATGAGGCCGAGGACGGCACCGGTCGTCGCCGGTGCGACACCGTTGACGCGCACCGCGATCTTGGTCAGCGGCGAGATCAGGGCGAGGCTGCGCCCGGCGAGCACGGCCTCGACCATCTTGCGAGCGGCACGCTCGGCGTCCATCGCGACGAGCGGCAGCGAGGCGCCCGGCGCGAACCAGGCGTACTCGGCCTCGGCGTCACCGACGAACTCGGCCTGTACGTGCGAGCCGGTCCGCATGAGACCGGGGACGATCGTCGTCGCGGTCACCCCGGTACCGGCGAGCTCGGCAGACAGACCGCGCGTGTAGCCCACCGCGCCGAACTTCGCCGTCGAGTACGGCAGCAGGTGCGGCACGCTGATCATCCCGCCGATCGACGTCACGACCCCCAGCCGCCCCCGGCCGCGGCGGCGCATCGCGGGGAGCACGGCCTGGGTCACGTTGATCGGCCCCCACAGCATCGTGTCGACGGCGTCGGCGTACTGGGCGCGGTCGAAGTCCTCCTCGGGTCCGACCTGAATGACGCCCGCGACGTGGATCGCGACCTCGATGCGGCCGGCGTCGCGCTCGATCTCGTCCACGACCTCGGCGAGGCGATCCGGGTCGCGCACGTCGGCGACGTAGGTGTCGAGGTCGAGACCCCATTCCCGCATCCGCTCACGCGCTCCGGCGAGTGCGTCCGGGTCGCGGCTCAGGCCGGCGACCCGAAATCCCCGGGAGGCGAGCTCGCGGGCGACGATGAGTCCGAGACCCCGTGAGGCCCCGGCGACGAGGGCGACGGGTCGAGTGCGTTGGGAGGCGTCCATGTGAGTCCCTTACCCGCTCGTCGCGACACGATGTGCGGCAGCGAACGGCCGGGCCGGGCGGATGGGGATTCGACAGCCGGGTATGGGGGGTGACGAGCGAGTGACACACCTCGCCGTCCCACCTCGGCATTAGGCGGATTCATGAAGGCACTCACTTGGCAGGGCACCGAGAAGGTCACGGTCGAGGACGTCCCGGACCCGGTGATCCAGGAGCCCACCGACGCGATCATCCGTGTCACGTCCACGGCCATCTGCGGCTCCGACCTGCACCTCTACCGCGTCCTCGGCCCCTACCTCGCTCCCGGTGACATCCTCGGCCACGAGGCGATGGGCGTCGTCGAGGAGGTCGGCCCCGAGGCGTCGCGGCTGTCGGTCGGCGATCGAGTGGTGGTGCCCTTCAACATCTCCTGCGGCCACTGTTGGATGTGCACCCGCGACCTGCAGAGTCAGTGCGAGACGACGGCCGACCACGAGCAGGACCGAGGCGGAGCCCTGTTCGGCTACACGAGCATGTACGGATCGGTGCCGGGTGGGCAGGCCGAATACCTGCGGGTGCCGCAGGCGCAGTACGGCCCCGTCGTCGTGCCGGCCGACGGCCCCGACGAGCGCTACCTCTACCTCTCCGACATCCTCCCGACCGCGTGGCAGGCGGTGAAGTACGCGGAGGTCGGCCCGGGGTCGACCGTGGCGGTCGTCGGGCTCGGGCCGGTGGGGCAGCTCTGCACCCGCATCGCGCAGTACCTCGGCGCCGAACGGGTCATCGGGGTCGACCTCGTCACCGACCGGCTCGCGACGGCGCGGGCGCGCGGCGTCGAGGCCATCGACCTTCGCGACGTCGACGGTGACGTGCACACCGCGATCCGCGACCTCACCGACGGGCGCGGCGTCGACTCCGCCGTCGACGCCGTCGGCATGGAGGCCCACGGCAACCCGATCGCCGAGCAGGTCATCAACCTCGTGGGCCGCCTGCCCGGCCCCATCGCGCGCACTGCGATCGAGAAGACCGGGATCGATCGCCTCGACGCGTTGTACACGGCCCTGGGCGCGGCCCGCCGGGGTGGCGTGGTGTCGATCTCGGGTGTCTACGGCGGCATGGCCGACCCGCTGCCGATGATCTCGCTGTTCGACCGCCAGCTCACCCTGCGCATGGGGCAGGCCAACGTCCGCCGCTGGACCGACGAGTTGCTCTCGATCATCGAGACCGAGGGTGACGTCTTCGGACTCGAGACACTGGCCACCCACCGCGTTCCGCTCGAGGACGCCCCCAGCGCCTACGCGATGTTCCAGAAGAAGCTCGACGGGTGCATGAAGGTCGTTCTCCAGCCCTGAACGGCGGCTCACGCTCGCGATCACGTCGCACGCCGAACAAGAAAGACCGGTCACCGCCTCGACCCCTGCGGGCCTCCACCCCGCTGACCTGCAACGACGCCGTGCGGGCCGCTCCGGACGAACTCGGTGACCGGTCTTTGTTGCGCGGGATCCGCGATGACCGGCCGCGTCGCCGCCTGTCGCCCGGCCGGCTCGCCTGCGTCGTGTCGCCGGAGCACGACGAAGGCCGCCACCCCGAGTGGGGGTGGCGGCCTTCGATCTGCGGCGCGAGGTCAGCCGATGAGCTGAACGGCGTTGCGGGCGTTGTCGAAACGCTGCTGGGCGTCCGCCCAGTTGACGACGTTCCACCAGGCCTTGACGTAGTCGGGCTTGACGTTCTGGTAGTCGAGGTAGAACGCGTGCTCCCACATGTCGAGCATGACGACGGGGATGATGCCGGCGGTGATGTCGCCGTGCTGGTCCTCCATCTGCTCGATGACGAGGCGCTGACCGATCTGGTCGTAGCCGAGCACGGCCCAGCCGGAGCCCTGGATCGTCGTCGCGACGGCGGTGAAGTGCGACTGGAACTTGTCGAACCCGCCGAAGAACTCGTCGATCGCGGAGGCGAGCTCACCGGTCGGCTTGTCGCCACCGTCCGGGGACATGTTCTTCCAGAAGATCGAGTGGTTCGTGTGACCACCGAGGTTGAAGGCCAGGTTGCGCGAGAGCAGGAGGGCCTTGTCGGCGATCGTGCCGTCCTGGCGCGCCTCCTCCATCTTCTCGAGTGCCGTGTTGGCCGCCTTCACGTAGGTCGCATGGTGCTTGTCGTGGTGCAGCTCCATGATCTTCGCGCTGATGTGCGGCTCGAGAGCGGCGTAGTCGTACGGAAGGTCGGGAAGGGTGTAGACATCCATGAGCATTCCTCTCGTCGATGCGATCGGCCGCGCGTGGCGTGCGCTGCCACGCGCCTCACTTAGACCTTAACCAACATCGGTGTTTCGTAAACCCGGCCGACCCTGTCGACGGGTGCTCACGCCTGCCGCGGGCGCGGCACTCCCGTTCTCACCAGCAGCGATGCCGGTTTCGTCGCCGGTGAGCGCCCGGCGGACGCTCGATGACCGAGACGTGGGACGGTTCGATCGGGCCCGCCTCCGACGCGCGAGACACTCGACACCGCACCCCACTGCGACCGATGCTGCCTTCATGACGACGACACAGGCCCCCAGCGGCACTCCCGGCACCACTGACACCACTGACGCGGGCTCCTCGCCCTACCGGTTCGTGCGTGTCGAGCGCGACGGCGCGACGATCACGATCACCCTCGCCCGGCCCGAGAAGCGCAACGCGCTCTCGATGGAGGTGATGACGGAGTTGCGCGACGCGATCCGCGAGGCCGGCCGCACCGACGCGCTCGCCGTCGTCCTCGCCGCGGAGGGCAAGGTCTTCTCGGCCGGTCACAACTTCGGTGACATGGCAGGAGCCGACCTCGCGACGACTCGCGCGCTGTTCGTGCTGTGCACCGAGATGATGGACGCGATCCAGCAGATCCCGCAGCCCGTCGTCGCCAAGGTCCACGCCCTTGCCACGGCCGCGGGATGCCAGCTCATCGCGTCCTGCGACCTCGCGATCGCCGCGCGGTCGGCCGGGTTCGCGCTGCCCGGCGGCAAGGGTGGGTTGTTCTGCACGACCCCGCTCGTCGCGGTCTCACGCAACATCAGCCGTAAGCGGGCCCTCGAACTCGCGCTCACCGGAGACCCGATCGACGCCGAGACCGCCGCCGACTGGGGACTCATCAACGCTGCCGTTCCCGACGACGAACTCGACTCGGCCGTGGACGATCTCGTCGCTCGCGTCACCCGTGGCTCCGCCTACGGCCGCAGCATGGGCAAGCAGGCGTTCTACGCCCAGATCGGGCTCGACCAGCGGCAGGCCTACGACATCGCGATCGAGTCGATGGCCGCGGGCGCGCTCACCGCCGACGCTCAGGAGGGCTTCGCCGCGTTCCTCGAGAAACGCCACCCGGAGTTCACGAGCAAGCCCTGAGCCGACCGCGTCCCGACCCGGCCCGCAGGTCACCTCACCTCGTGGCCGGCGTGGGCTTCGGGCCGGGGGCGAGTTGGGTGCCGGCGGCGAGGGCGCCGAGCGCGAGGCCGAGCGTCGTGCGTGGCGCTCGGGCTCCCCGCGCCCGCAGGCGGGCGGCGGCCGCGTCGAACGCCTTCTCCTCTCCGGCCGAGATCGCGGAGAGGCCGACGAGGGCGATGAGCCAGATCGCCGCCCTCTGTGCGGGATCCTCGAGGGCGCGACTCAGCGCGGCGAACTTCTCGTCACGCTCGGGGTGGGGCGTCGGTTCGTCGTCGTCGGCGAGGATCACGCCGATGGACGAGGCGGTGAGGAGGGCGCCGCGTGCCGCGAGGCGCTTCCAGCGTCCGTCGATGTACTCGGGCATGGCCGTCCAGGCGGCGACGGTCGCGCCGGCGAGGGTAGCCATGGTCACGTGGGTGCGCAGCGAGTCGTCGGTCACGCGCCCACCGTAGTGGCCGCGCGTCCCACGATCGAGCGGACCGCGTCGGGCTGGGACGCGGAGGGCCGCGTGCGCGCGGTCGGCGCCTGATGGCTGCCCGCTCGGCGCGCCACAGGTCGTCGAACGCGGGCGACCCGGGTGCCGACGGACCCACTCCCCCGGAGGTCGAGCCGTCACGGGCACCCGGTGAACGGCGGCCGATCCGGCAGGTCTGTGGCGGTCCGAACTGGCGTACTGTCGGGGCGAAGGTCAGGCGTGGCAGTGAAACGCGAGAAGGGGCCGACATGTCCGAGTCACCCGAGGGTGCCGTCAGCCGCCTGGGCTCGCGGATCCGCGCCGAGCGGGTCGACCAGGGCCTCTCGGTCACCGAGCTCTCCGAACGCAGCGGGGTCGGCCGCGCCACGGTGGCCGATCTCGAGCGCACGGCCCGCACCCCGAGCCTCGACACCCTCGCCAAGATCGCCGACGGGCTCGGCGTGGCCATGCCCGACCTGCTCACCGAACGTCGCGAGGCGCCGCTCATCACCCCGGTGACGGGCATGGACGTGAAACTTCTCGGCGCGTGGATCGACGACGACATCCAGGTCGAGGTCCATCGTCTGCGCATCCGGGAGTCGATCCGCCGCGGACCACTGCGCAGCGGCGCCCGTGGCTATCTCACCGTGCTCGGTGGCACGCTCATGGCGGGCGCGCCCGCGACTCCGCGCAGATTGACGACCGGCGGGCAGCTCGCCTACTCCGCCGATCAGCCGCACGTCCTCACCCCGGCCGGCGGGCCGGTCGAGGCCGTTCTCGTCATGCGGTATCCGGTCATCAGGGGTGGGTCGTCCGTCCCGTGACGGACGCGGTGGGGGCAGGCGGTGTCCCGGTCAGCCCCGCAGCAAGGACGCATCCCGAGGCACGACACCGCGCACCCGGTAGCCGTCCTCCATCTGCTCGACCTCGAGGTGACCGTCGAGGCTCTCGAGCCGTTCACGCACGACACGCAGTCCGCGGCCCTCGACGTAGTCGACGTCGGTGTCGCCGCCGGTGAAGACGGCCTCGTCGAGGTCGCCCGCCACGACATTCCGAGGGGGGACGATGTCCTCGACGAGCACGGCGACGTTCTCGCCCTCCCAGTCGATCTCGACGTGGGCGACGGCCCCCGGGCCGGCGTGCCGGATCGTGTTGGTGAGGGCCTCCTGCACCGTGCGGTAGAGCGCGAGTTGGGCGGCGACCGAGAGCTCCCCCCGCTGGCCGATGAGTTCGAGGGTGACGGTCAGACCCTCGCCGCGGGCGGCGTCGATGAGCTTGGGGAGGTCCTCGAGCTGCGGCTGCGGCGACAGGGCGTGTTCGGGTGCGAGGACGGCGGTGACGGGCTCGTGCGCGACGACCTCCTCGGGGTCCGGCGCGTCGAGCAGCGCGAGCAGGGAGTGGACGCGCCCGAGGGCCTCCTCGCCCTGCTGGCTGATGTCGGCGAGCGCGTCGTCGGCGAGGGCGGGGGCGCGACGGGCGGCGCGGCGACCTTCGCGGGCCTTGTCGAGGATCTCGTCGAGGTGTTCGGCGACGGCCCGCTGCACCTCTCGTGCCATGCGGGCCTGCTGCTGCGCCACGGCATGGTCGAGGTCGGTGGTGGCGCGTTCGTCGGCGACGGTCGACCAGCGTTCGCCGAGGTCGTCGGTGCTGCGCCGAAGCGCACGCCACCGACCGCAGGCGTAGGCGAGGGCGACGAGTCCGGCGCCGACGAGACCGACCGTGATCCGCCACGCCTCCGGCATCGCCGGCACGAGGTACCAGGGCAGGCCCGACCACAGTGAGGCCGTGACCTCGGCGACCCCGGCGAGGCCCACGACGACGGCGACGGGCCGGTAGGCGTGGGCGTGCGCGGCCACGGAGTAGATCGCGAGGCCGAACAGCCAGGCGCTGGGAAGCAGGATGGGCGGCAGCGGGCCGGGGAGTGTCGTCGCCGAACCCGGCAGCGCGGGTGAGGCGAGCAGCACGAGGGCACCGAGTCCACTGGCGGCGAACGTCGCCCACGGCAACCGTCCGCGCACGAGAAGGGCGAGGTGGAGGGTGGCGAGCGCGACGAGGCACGGAATCCGCCAGACGGATTCACCCGCCCGCCACACCGGGCTCGCGCTCAGCGCGAGCAGCGGCAGCGACGCCGCGAACACCATCGCGTCCTGCCCTCTGATGGCGCCCAGCCGGCGCACGTTCACCCCACGCACCCGACCAGGCTACGGGCGTGGAACCGCCACGCCCAAGCCTTCTGGCCTGCATAGATGCAACCTCGAACCTGAACGGGCGTGCTGGACGACCGCTGTGCCACGGCCTTTTTCGACGGCGGTCAGTCGATCTCGAAGGGCGAGGGATCGCCCGCTCCGTAGCGCAGGATCTCGGCGGTGCCGCTCGACAGGTCGACCACGGTCGTCGGTTCGAGGCCGCACTCTCCGGTGTCGAGGACGATGTCGACGAGGTGGTCGAGGTCGTCCTTGACGAGCCATCCCTCGGTCATCGGCGACTCCTGTCCCGGCATGATGAGCGTCGTCGTGAGCATCGGTTCCCCCAGCCCGGCCAGCAGCGCTTGGGCGAGCGGGTCGTCGGTGATGCGTACTCCGACCGTGCGCTTCTTGGGGTGCGCGAGGCGGCGCGGCACCTCCGGAGTCGCGGGGAGGATGAACGTGTACGGCCCCGGCGTCGCCGCCTTGACCGCCCGGAACACCGCGTTCGACACGTCGACGACCTGCCCGAGCTGCGCGAAGTCATGGCACAGCAGCGTGAAGTGGTGGTCGTCGCGCAGGTGCCTGATGTGCAGCATCCGGTCGCGTCCCTCGAGGTTGCCCATCGCGCACCCGAGGGCGTACCCCGAGCTCGTGGGGTAGGCGATGAGCGCGTTCTCCGCACGCATCTTCTCGACGGTGCGCTCGACGATGCGTGGCTGCGGATCGACCGGATGCACGTCCTCGTACCGCGCCATGTCACCCTCCCGGGATCGGTTCCCCGAGACAGCGCCGGGGATGGTCGCCCCACTGTACGACCGGTTCGGGCGCCGCGCCCCTGACGATGACAGGTGGACCCGCGCCGTCACTTCGAGGGAGACGGCGACGATCCTCCAGGGAATGGGGCCGCCGGAATCCGGCCGGACGGGGGCGGAACGATCGACATGTCACTGCCGTACGTGATCTCGGTGCTGTCGTTCCACCCGTCCGTCTGCTGGCGATGGCGAAGCCGGGTCAGGCGCCCGTTCGCCGTGTCGTACCACACATCCGTGACTGTGCGAGCGCCCTCGATGGGGGCGTCGAGTGGCGGCACCTCACCGCTCTTCAGTAAGGGATCGGTGATGAGGACGACGTGCTCGATCGTCCTTCCCCCCTCACGGGTCCGACCCAGCGACCACGCTGCCCGCGGACCATGCCCGTCCCACGACTCCCGAGCGAGGCTGGACGACGCGAAGTCCGGCCAGTCGCGACGATCCCACGAATCCATGTCGAGTTCCGGGCCGCCGGCGGGGCCCCGAGACCAGAAGTCACGTCCGATGGCAAATCATCTGGGGCTCCACCCGCTCGCCGTCGACCATGGACGATCGGAACTTCGGTGTCGAGGGGTCGCGCCAGTCGTATTCGAGGAGGATCGACCACGGCATCGGTCGGATCGGGTTGGTCGGCTCCGGGCTCGTCCTCGACTGATCCTCCGCGAACGAGAGCGTCATCCTCATCGTTCCCGCTTCGCGGGTCGCGGCATCCAACCGATCGAGAAGTTCCTTCACCTCGCCGTCGGTCAGTTGGTGAGGGGTCTGCGCCGGGGTCGCGGGCGTGGTGGGAGGCCGGATGAGCCGGTCACGAGCCCGCCGACCACGACCGCGACGAGCAACAGGCACGCCGCCGCCATCCCCAGCAGCATCGGTCCCACACGCCGGCCACGACGGCGCCGGCCCGAGCCGGGATCTGCCTGGGCGGCTCGCATCAACTCCACGGGACGACCCGAGGCGACCTGCGACCCCCGCGAGGCGAACGTCCGGCGCAGGAGATCCTCGGCCCGAGCCTCGTCCATTCCTTCGTTCGGAGGCAGGTGTCGTTTCATGAGAGTGCCCTTCCTGCCGGGACGCGCTCACGCAGCGCCGCCAGACCACGCGACGCGTGCGTGCGCACGGCCCCCGCGGAGATGTTCAACAACGAGGCGATCTCGGCGTCGTCGAGCCCCTCGTAATAGCGCAACGCCAGGACGCATCGCTGCCTGCGAGGCAGGGTGGCGAGCAGCGCCCACGCCTCATCGGTGTCGGAGCCGGCGGCCGACGACGCCTCCGGAGCCGACCCCTCGGGGACCAGAGGCACGACGACCTCCCGCGCGGCCCGACGCCGCCGCGTCAGGTGGGTGTTGACGAGAGCCCGCCGCGCGTACGCACGAGGCGACTCCGCCCTCTCGATCGCGGACCAGTCCCGCAACAACCGCGCAAACGTCTCCTGAACCAGGTCCTCGGCCTCCCCCACCTGGCCCGTGAGCATCAACGCCAACCGCAACAACGGCGTGCCGTGTTCGTGAGCGAAATCCCCGGCGTCCATCCCCCACCTCCTGCCCCTACGACTCCCTGCTCTCGGTTTCTGCATCGCCCTGGGGCCGTGACCTACCTCACTACCCGACGTCGTCGCTCACACAGGCGCTTTCGTCGAGATCCCGGGACGGCTCCCGTTTGAGAACGGCAGTCAGGCGTGGACCAGGCCGTCCGGGCCCACGCTCATCACCGCGCCAACCGGCTGGGGAGAGTCGAGCAGCGCCCAGGTGGCCGGGTCGTCGGCCGCCGCGGCGAGGAACCGCTCGCCGGTGGCGGTCAGCCGGCCGACGACGATGCCGCGCCGACTCCCGTCGCGTTCGCGGATCACGGTGTAGGTCTCGATCGTCGCGGCGCCGCGCGGGTCGTCGGTGAGGGGCGGCGCCTCCCATCCGGCGACCTCGGCCGCAAGCTCGGCGTCACGGCCGGGGCGCCACGGCGCGGGGTCCGTCGACCACACGCCCATCGACTGACTCGAGAGGATGCCGCCGTTGGCCGTGACGAGTCCGGACGAGCCCGGTCGCTCACGGAGCCGCGTCACCATCTCCGCGAGGGAGTGCAGGGCGTAGTCGTTGCCGGGACCGCCGAAGAACGGGAGTCCGCCCGTGACCGTGAAGCCGCGTGGGTCGGCCGGGTCGAGCCCGAGCGCCTCGACGACGACGCTCACCGCCACCGGAAAGCACGAGTAGACGTCCATGAGGTCGAGTTCCGCGGCCGTGAGACGCGCCTCGGCGAGTACGGCGCGAACGGCAAGCGCGGCCGCTCGCGAGGTCGAGAGGTCCGCGCGTTCGAGGAGTGGTCTCTCCTTGACCGCGGCGTGGCCGTGGCAGAACACGAGCCGACCCTCCGGGACGCCGAGCTCGCGGGCCGTCGCGAGCGAGGTGAGCAGCACCGCCGCGCCCTGGTTGACCTGGTCGCGGGCCACGACGAACCGTGGGTACGGCTCGGCGATGATCCGGTTGCGGTCGGTCACGGTGACGAGCTCGTCCGGGCTGCGCCGGGTCGGGGCGGCGGCGTGCGGGTTCTCGGCGGCCACCTCGGTGAAGGGCGCGAACAGCTCCCCCATCGATCGGGCGTACTCCGCGCGGGTGCGGCCGAGCCGCGCGCGCCGGGCGTTCTCGAACAGGGCGTAGGCCGCGGGCGCGTGGTCGAGTCCGAGGGCCGACTGCCGCGGTGAGGTCATGTCGGCGAGCCCGGGGCCGCGATCCTCGAGGTCGCCGCCGACGCGCTCATTCCAATCCGGGCGTTCGGCCTCGTCACGGCCCGCCCAGTACCGGGCCGAGGACAGCGCTTCGGCGCCCGCGACGAGAACGACGTCGGCACGCCCGGCGGCGACCTCGGCGCAGAACTCGACGACGAGGTCGTGCGGCGATTGCCCGCCGCCGGTGCCGAGCACCGCGCGCCGCGGCTCCGCCCCGATCCTGCGCGCCACCGCCCGCGGCACGTTGTCGGCCCGCCCGAGCGGCGTCGGCTCCTCGAGCCCGGAGTCCTCGAACTGCCGCACCACCGCGACGACGTCGAGGCGCTCTCGCAGCAGCGCCGCGCTCTCGACGGATCCAGCTGACGAGTCGGCCAGGGCAGCCGCCGCGGCGTCACCGGCCAACCCGACCGGCCCGCGGGCCTCGTAGCCAGGCTCCCCCAGCCGCTCCGACACCTGTCCGACCCCGATGACGACCGGGGTCCGAGGGTCCAGTTCGGTGAGCGTCGCCATACCCGCAGCGTAGGCATCCGGCTGCGCCCGACGGGATCGAGCGATCCCACGGCCGCCATCCCCCGCCACGGCAGGGCGTCCGCGAACGAGAGGGGCGTGGGCCGGGGTTCGCGGCGACTGGCTGGGTCTGGCGGGAGCAGCCCCGAAGCGCTAGCGGAGGGGCTGCGGATGGTAGGCGCCGCGAACCCCGGCCCACGCCCCGCACAACCCCACGCCACGAGTCCTGCACATGGGGGTCGCCCAGCGAACACCCGGACCTCCGACAGACAGACGAAGCCCGCCGGATCGGCACCCCACCATCCCCGCCCCCCACGGGCCGTCCCCGAACGAGAGGGGCGTGGGCCGGGGTTCGCGGCGACTGGCTGGGCCTGGCGGGAGCAGCCCCGAAGCGCTAGCGAAGGGGCTGCGGATGGTAGGCGCCGCGAACCCCGGCCCACGCCCCGGGCTCCCGACGCCGCACGGATGAGGAGTCACGAGACCAGAGACCGTGGCAGCTAGGCTCCGTCGTCATGACCGGCCACCCACTCCCTGCCGAGCACGCCACCCACGAGCGCCCGTCGGCGTCGGGCGATGTTCCCGACGAGGTCGTCCTCCTCGGTGAGGACGGCCGTCCCGTCGGCGCGGCCGACCGCATCCGGGTGCATACGAGTGACACCCCCTTGCATCTGGCGTTCTCGTTCCACGCCGTCCACGGTGATCGCACGCTGCTCACGCGTCGCGATGTCGGCAAGGTGACGTGGCCGGGTGTGTGGTCGAACACGGCGTGCGGACATCCCCGTCCCGGGGAGGCGGTGGAGGATGCGGTGCGTCGCCGCGTCGCCGAAGAGCTCGGTGCCGCCGTGGGCGAACTCCGGCTCGTCCTGCCGCAGTTCCGGTACCGGGCCGTGGACGCGAGCGGCGTCGTCGAGAACGAGATCTGTCCGGTGTTCGTCGGGACGCTCGAGGGCGATCCCGACCCCGATCCCACCGAGGTCATGGATCACGCCTGGGTCGATCGGGCCGCCGTGCTCGACGCCGCCCGGCATGCTCCGATGCTGCTCAGCCCGTGGTCGGTGCTGCAGTTCACCGGGTTCGGCGGTGACTGACCGCCGCCGTCCACCGGTCGCGGGCGTCACGCCCGGCAGCGTGACCACATCGTCGCCCCGCGCTTCTAGGGTCGGGCCGACGAGAGGATTCTCATGGCCGAAACCGCGTACCTCACGGTGTCCGACGATCTGGACACCATCCGACGATCCCTCGTGCCCGTCGGCGATCTCACGCCTCATCTCGCGCGGTTCCTCGCGGCGTGTTCGGGCACGCTGCGCACGGCCGCCGTGACCGCCACCGATCACGTCACGACCGTCGCCCCCGGTCAGGTGATGGCGTTCCCCGGTGAGTCCTCGTGAGCGCTTCCGGAACCACCGTTGATCTCGGCCGCCTGGCCCACTCCCTGACCACGTGCGCGGCGGTCCTCGACCCGCGTGCGGAGTCCGGTGAGGCGGGTGAGCCGGGGCCCGAGGTCGTGCGCGTCCGACGTCTGCTCACGCAGGTCGCGGCCGACCTCGCGCGGCACGCAGCGGTGGCCCGCCGCCTCGACGACGAGATCGAACTGCTCACCCGTCGGCGCGATCACGCCGACGCCGCTCACCTCGCGGAGCTCTGCCGTCGCCGTGACCGCTCCGAGGCGCGGCTGAGAGCCGAGCTCGACAGCGCGACGCGCGCCCTCGTTCCCGGCGGCGACCTGCTCGAGCCGGCGACGATCTTGAAGCGGCTCACCGGATCTCACACCGCGGTCCGGCCCCGCAGCTACTTCGGCCGTCCGACCGTCGATCGCGACGCGCGGGTTCTCCGGCTGGCCACGCTCCTGCGTCGGCGAGCCGTTCACCCTCGCGCCGCCGGCCGCGAACACCGCCCCGCGGTGGTCACCGTCGCCTCGCGAAGCACGCGGCTCGCGCGTGTGCGTCGTCGCCTCCTGCGGTCCTTCGACGCGAACCTGCACACGACCGGAGCCTCCTCATGACCCACACGATCATCCCGATCATCCCCGCGACCGACCTCCTACCGGCGACCGCCACCGAGCACGTCGCCGACCTCACGGACGAGGAGATCCTCGGCATCGACGGCCCCGGCTCCGAGCAGGTCGCCCCCTTGCCCTGGCTCGGCCGGCGGTCGGAGGCCGACGTCGAGCTCGCAGCGGAGGTCGGCCTGCGCGGCCTCGTCGCACACGGCCGTATCGCCGCCCACGAGGACGGTCTCGAGTTGCCCGACCAACTCGACGCGGCGCTCGCGTTGCGGCACAACGCCCAGGCCATCGTCTACGCCGATCACTCCACGCGGCTCACCCAGGAGACCCGGGTCGTCTACGTCCACGCCGACGCCGTGCTCGTGGAGGAGGTCAACGGTGCCGGCGTGCACCGGTTCTCCCGCGGTGACCTCGATACCGCACTTGCCGAACTCGCCGCGTGGAGCATCCCCCAGCACGAGACGGCCGATGACGGGCGCATCGAGGGCGACGGCCTGCCGCCCGAGCTCGACGGGCTGCAGTCGGTCGTCTTCCTCGACGTCGTCACACTCACCGGCAGCGGCGATGTCGGCACCGCGGCGTTGACGTTCTACAGGCTGCGCGACGGTCAGGTGGTCGAGGGCGTCGAGACGCCCGACCGTCTCGACCTGCCGCCGCGTAGCGACATCGACGTGCGCCGTCGGGTCGAGCAGACCGTCCGTGGAGCCCTCGCGCACGTCTGATCCTCTCGAGAGGTACGGCCCCGTTCACCGACACCCGTCGTCCGGTCCCCGCCTGCTGGATGCCCCCGTCTCGCCCGTGGGTGAGGACGACCGTGCCGACGTCCGTCCCGGCGTCGCGAGTTGGATCCGGCACGGTCGGGTGCGGATGACTACCCTTGCCCGGGATGGCCGCCCGAGATGGCACGGCCGCGACCACCCGCCCGACCTCGTGCCGATGCCTCCCATCGACACGGCCCGCACCCGGTCGGGCCTGCCCCGGAGGAAGGAGGGCCGAGCCATGCCGGCCTCGACCCGATCGGCGCATCTGGACGTGCGCCTGCTCGCCGTCGTCTTCCTCGGCGGAGCCTGTGGCACGGCTGCCCGGGCGTCACTCGAGACCGCCTTCGCCGCACCCGTGGGTGCGTGGCCGTGGCCGACGTTCGTCATCAACGTCACCGGCGCCCTGGCCCTCGGGTTCCTGCTCGAGCTTCTCGCCCGTCGCGGCCCCGACGGCGGACTGCGACGAGTGCTGCGCCTCGGCCTGGGCACCGGCCTCCTCGGCGGGTTCACGACGTTCAGCACGCTCGCCGTCGAGACGCTTCACCTTTCCGCGCCCCTCGCACTCTGCTACGCCGCCGGTTCGATCGTCCTCGGGGCGCTTGCCGCGGGCGTCGGATACCTCCTCGCCCGCCGCGTGCCGGCCGGGATGCGACCCCGGCGTGAACCTCCGGCGCCGGCCACGGAGGTGGCGGGGTGACCCTGCTGTTGCTCTCCCTCGCCGGTGGCCTCGGTGCCACGCTGCGGTTCGTCACCGACGCCACGGTCGTCGGGCGCGTTCGCACGGCGATGCCGGTCGGCACCCTCACGGTCAACATCCTCGGTTCGTTCCTCCTCGGCCTCGTCACCGGAGCGGTGACACGCGCCGCCCTTCCCGAACCGGCGGCGGCGATCGTCGGCACGGGGTTCTGCGGCGGCTTCACGACGTTCAGCACCGCCTCCGTCGAGACCGCGCGGCTCTGGCGCGCCGACCGGACCGGGCTCGCCGTCGGCTACGCCGCCGTCGATCTCGCGGGCAGTCTGCTCGCGGCCCTTCTCGGAATGACGCTCGCGCACCTCTGATTCGGGTAGCCCTCGATCAGCTCCGACCCGCGCTGACCGTTCCCGACCGCTTCGACCCACGCGCGAAGGGCCGCTGACCGGCACTGGGACCAGCACACGCGAGACCCGTCCCTCGCGCGACACCCCGCCACCCCGCGTCTGCGACCTGATCACCGAAGAACCCGCCCATCCGCATCGTCGCAGGTCACACCCCCTGCCGGGAGACCTCACCTCGACATCGCACGCATAGCCACCCGCGCTTTTGCATCCTCATGCCGTAACCTTGTGTTCACTTACTGTTAACCAAGGAGTACTGCCCCATGAGCATGAACCTCGAATCCACGGGCGCCACCCTCACCGGCGAGCTGGCCTACCAGTTCGAATCCACGTTCTCCCGCGAGGAGGTCGCCGGCATCGTCGCCCGGGCCCGGGCCGATCTCGAGCCGACTTCGCGTCACCCGGAGTTCCTCCCGCTCCTCATCGAGCGGGCCGCTCGCGACGAGCTCGTCTCGCTGGCGCGTCGTCGCGGTGCGCCGGCTGCCCGGATGCCGGAGATCCTGTTCGTGTGCCGCCACAACGAGGGCCGTTCGCAGATGGCCGCCGCCCTCACGCACCACCTCTCCGAGGGCGCCGTGCACGTGCGCTCCGCCGGAGTGGCGCCGACCGGGCTGCTCAACCCCGTCGTGGTCGACGTGCTGGCCGAGCGCGGTATCACCCTCGACCACGCCTACCCCACCCCGGTCCGCGACGACGTGCTCGCGACTCCCGATGTCGTCGTGACGATGAGCCCCGACCTGCCGTCCATGGCCGGGCGGCGCGAACTCGTGTGGGACATCGCCGACCCGCACCACCGCAGCACCGAGGAGGTCCGGGCCATCCGTGAGCACATCGAGCAGCACGTCATCGACCTGCTCGCCGAGCTCGAGGTGCGCCTCAGCCCCGACGCGGTGCGGCCGGCCCCGGCAGGACGCACCCCACGACGACCCCGGCGAACCGCCGCCCAGCCCCAACCGCTTCGACGCCCGACGGCGGTCTGAGCCACAGAGATATCGGCCCACCGACGGCGCGTCGACGCCAGAACCCTCACCTCGACGCGGGCCCACCCACCCGCGCATGAACAGTGATCGGTGCACCCGAGATGAGGAGTGGTCGACATGGCCGAGAACACCGACAGCCGCACCGAGGAAGGCCGCGAGAAGGTCGCCTCGATCATCAAGAAGACCAGGGTCGCGATGCTGACCCACGCCGACGGGCGCGGACGCCTGGTCTCGCACCCGATGGCCACGCAGGACGTGGAGTTCGACGGCACGGTGCTGTTCATCACCGAGCGTGACACCGACAAGGTCGCGGCCATCACCGCGAACCCGCAGGTCAACGTCGCCTACAGCGGCAGCGCGGAGTGGGTCTCCCTGTCGGGCACGGCGAGGGTCGTCAACGACGTCGAGAAGATGCGGGAGCTCTGGGGCACCTTCACCGAGGCCGAGATGGAGGGTGGCCCCGAGGACGGCAACAACGTGCTCATCGTCGTCGACGCCGACACCGCGGAGTACTGGGAATCCCGCGGCGGGCGCATCGGCCAGCTCTTCAACCTGGCTCGCAGCGTCACCACCAAGGAGCCCGTGAAGGGCGAGAACGAGGTCGTCGACCTCTGAGGCGCGTTCTACGAAGCGCCCCCCCGAACAACACCGTGCCCCCGGCGGATCGTGATCCGCCGGGGGCACGGCCCGTCGTCAGCGCTTCGTCGGCGTCAACCGCATCGCAACGGTCTCGTTCGTGGCGCCCACCGTGGCGGTGACCGCGATCTGTCCCTTGCCGTTGATGCCGGCCACGCTCGTGAGGACCCAGTTGCGGGGCAGCTTGGAGACGCTCGTGAGATCGGTCTTGCGGCCCCTCTCCCACGTGACGACTCGGCCGTTCTCCTCACCGACGACCATGCCCGTGTCGGTGACGGCCTTCGGAGTCATCGCCTCCGCGCCGCGCATCGGCGAGAACTTGCGGCCGTTCGTCCACAGAACGGCTCCGGTCGGCTGCCCGTCGGTGTAGCTGCGGCCCACGATGTACGTGCCGGTCGGCGAGATGCCGTCCGCGCTCGTCCCGACTCCCTTCGGAGCCGGGAGGTAGCGGACGCCCGACGTCGTCATCGTCGCCGCCCGCGGGAAGAGGTTGTCGTCGCGGTAGGAGGGGTGCTCCTGGGTGATGGCGGCCACCCCGCGCTCGGAGATGCCGGCGGCGCGGCAGTTGCCCCACCCCGTGGGCCAGTTCATCAGCTTCATGTTCTGTCGGCCGTAGCGACCGATGAACGGCTGGCCCGTCTTGACGCTCACGTCACAGCCCGCGACGTCGCCGCGGCTGTTGACGCCGCCGAGGGAGGGCCCGTAGTAGGAGCCGTCGGCCGTGATGGTGCGGTCGATGTCGACCTTGGCCGGGCTGGGCCAGCGGAGAACCCCTTCGCGGCTTCCGGAGTACGCCTGGCCGACCGGGTTGAGGACGAGGCTCCAGGTGCCGTGGGCACCCAGCGCGTCGGCGGACGCGAGCTCTCGCGTGCGTGCCGGCTGACCCAGGTAGGCGTTGCCGCCGATCCGGGTCGCGAGGACCGCGCCGGAGGACGCGATGCCCACCGACGTCGTTCCGTACGCGGAATCGGGAGTCGGAGCACTGCGGGTGCCGACGACATCGGACTTGTAGGCCGGGCCGCTCTGGCCGCGGCGGGCCGCCTCGGCCGAGGTGGACGTGAGTGGCGCGAGCAGGGCGACGGCGGCCAGCGCAGTCGTGGTGACGATGAGCGCACGCGGGCGCGACGAGATGGACATGACGAATCTCCCCTGAACAGATACTTCCCCCTGTCGGACGGACGCCCGACACAGGGCATCGTAGACCGGAACATCGGGAGAATTCCGCTCTCGATGCATGGGATTCACGATTCGGTCGGGCTGTGTCCGTCTGGTGGCACGCCCTCGTCAATCCCCGGGAGGTCAGGGGGCGGCCCGCACCTCCTCGTAGCGGCGGAGGGCCTCGCGACGCTCCTCGGCGTGGTCGACGATCGGGGCGGGGTAGCCGGGGACCGTGGAGACGGCACGCAGATCGTGCACGTCGGCCTCGGCGAGACCGGCGAGTTCGGGCACCCACCGGCGCACGTAGTCGCCCCGCGGGTCGAACTTCGCACCCTGCGACCACGGGTTGAAGACGCGGAAGTACGGCGCCGCGTCCGTCCCCGTGCCCGCGACCCACTGCCAGCCGTGGTTGTTGTTGGCGAGGTCGGCGTCGAGCAGGTGGTCGAGAAAGTGGCGCGCGCCGTGCGGCCACCAGACGTGGAGGTCCTTGCACAGAAAGCTCGCGGTGATCATCCGCAGACGGTTGTGCATCCACCCCGTCGCGAGCAGTTGCCGCATGCCCGCGTCGACGATGGGGTGACCCGTCCTCCCCTCCTTCCACGCGGCCAGACGGTCGGCGGCACGCGGATCGCTCTGCGGGTCGTCGTACTCCATGCCGGCGAGAGCCGTGCGCAGGTCGTTCCACGCGGAGTCGGGCCGGTGCCAGAGCACGTCGGCGTAGAACTCACGCCAGACGAGCTCGGTGGCGAACGTTCGCGCTCCCTCCGTCTGCCCCGCGGGGTGCGCCGCGATGTCGGCGAGCATGGTGCGCGGATGAATCGTGCCGTGCGCCAGGTGCACCGACATCTGCGAGGTGCCGGGCAGGTCGGGCCGGTCGCGATCGGCGGCGTAGCGCTCGAGCCCTTCGTCGCGGAAGTCGTTCCAGCGCTCGAGCGCGGCCCGTTCGCCCAGTGCGGGAAGACCGACGCCCACCTCGACCGGGGTCGGGATCTGCTCGGACTCGACACCGGTCACCCAGGAGACCGTGGGCAGCGGCGCCGGGCCGGGCGCGCCGTGATCACGCCAGGCGGTCGCGAACGGCGTGAACACCTTGTACGGGTCGCCGTCGGACTTCGTGATCACCCCCGGCCCGATCGCGTACGGCGTGCCGGTGGCGACGAACGCGACGCCGAGACCGTCGAGCACCTCACGAACCTGCTGGTCACGCCGGCGCCGGTCGGGCTCGGACTCCGCGGTGACGTGCACGCGCCCGGCCCCCACCTCCCGGGCGAGGCGCGGGACGACGTCGGCCGGGTCGCCCGTGCGCACGACGAGGCGCCCTCCGCGGCTCGCGATCGACTCGGCGAGCGCCGCCACGCACCGCAGATACCCAGCGACGTGAGGCGTGGCCGCGTCGAGCGATCCGGGCTCGAGCACGACGAGAGGCACGACCGCGCCGTCCTCACTCGCCGACAGCAGCGCGGGATGGTCGAGGAGCCGCAGATCGCGGCGGAACCACAGGATCGACGTCACCCGCGTGACGCTATCGCCCTCGGTGGCGGTCCGAGGACCCGAGCGACCGCCTGGGAGACTGCATCCGCAATCGACGAAAGGCCCCTCGTGAGTAGCTCCGACGTTCCGCCCGCCCCTCCCGTCGCCGGCGGTGAGGACACGCCCGACGGTGGGCTGCGCCGTTCGCTCAAGAACCGCCACATCCAGCTCATCGCCCTCGGTGGCGCGATCGGGACCGGGCTGTTCTACGGCTCCGCGTCGAGCATCCGCATGGGCGGCCCCTCGATCCTGCTCGCCTACGTCGTCGGCGGCGCGATCATCTTCTTCGTCATGCGAGCGCTCGGCGAGATGAGCGTCGACACCCCCACCTCCGGCGCGTTCAGCCACTACGCGTTTCGCGACTGGGGTTCGTTCGCGGGGTTCTTCTCGGGCTGGAACTACTGGTTCAACTACATCGCGGTGTCGATGGCCGAGCTCACGGTGGTCGGCACGTACGTGCGGTACTGGAACGACGACATCCCCGAATGGGTCTCGGCGGCGGTGTTCCTCGTCCTCGTCACGGCCGTCAACCTCCTCGAGGTCCGCCTCTACGGGGAGTTCGAGTTCTGGTTCGCCATCGTCAAGGTGGCCGCGATCGTCGCGATGATCGTGCTCGGCCTGCTCATCGTCACGACCGGCATCGGCAACGGCGGGGTTCCCACGGGCATCTCCAACCTGTGGACGCACGGCGGGTTCCTCCCCAACGGCCTCGGCGGGATGCTGCTGGGGCTCGCCGTCGTGATGTTCTCCTTCGGCGGCGTCGAGCTCATCGGCATCACCGCCGGGGAGGCCGACGACCCCCGCCGCACGATCCCACGCGCGATCAATCAGGTCGTCGTGCGGATCCTCATCTTCTACGTGGGCGCCCTGTTCGTCGTGCTCGCGCTCTACCCGTGGTCGGAACTCGACGGCAAGGCCAGCCCGTTCGTCGAGATCTTCGATCGGCTCGGCATCCCGTCGGCGGCAGGGATCCTCAACGCGGTCGTGCTCACGGCCGCGATCTCGGCGTACAACTCCGGTTTGTACAGCAACGGCCGGATGCTCCACGGCCTCGCCCGGCAGGGCAACGCGCCGCGCTACCTGGCCCGGGTGGGCCGCAACGGCGCTCCCGTGGCGGGGGTGCTGACGAGCTCGGCCGTCACGGCGCTCGCCATCGTCCTGCTCTACCTCCTGCCGGAGCCGGAACAGGCTTTCCTCTACGTCCTCTCCCTGGCCATGGCGGCGGCGGTGTTCAACTGGTCGATGATCGTCATCACCCAGATGAAGTTCCGGCGCCGGGTCGGGCCCGCCGCGGTCTCCCGACTCACGTTCCGTATGCCGTGGTTCCCCTGGGCCAACTACCTCGTGCTCGCGTTCCTCGCGATGCTCGTCGTGATCATGGGGTTCTCGCCGGACTTCCGGCTCGCACTGATCGTCGGCCCGGTGTGGCTCGGCGGCCTCTACGTCGCCTACCGCGTCAAGGTCGCTCGTGAGTCGCGCGAACACCGGGGGACCGGCGCCGCCGCCTGACCCATTCTTTTTCACGGACTATTTCGTTACTATTGGGGCGACCTGAGGAGGTCCCCATGACCGCGACCCACGCAACGCCCACGCCCACCGCCCTGAGCCTCACCCCGGAGACCCTCGTCGGCGACGTCGTCACCGCCGACGTGCACGCCACGCGCGTTCTCGACCGGCACGGAATCGACTACTGCTGCGGTGGTCGTCGCACACTGCGCGAGGCCGCGCAG
The DNA here is from genome assembly GCF_000826525.2 of Mobilicoccus massiliensis. Lineage (GTDB taxonomy): Bacteria > Actinomycetota > Actinomycetes > Actinomycetales > Dermatophilaceae > Mobilicoccus > Mobilicoccus massiliensis. Next base: position 341,406 of record NZ_LN651326.1, read on the forward strand.
GAGGCCGGCCTCGACCTCGACGCGTTGCTGTCCGACCTCGCGGGAACCGGCGGTGCCGCCCCCGATTGGGCCGCGCTCGCTCCGGCCGCGCTCGCGCGCCACATCGTGGAGACCCACCACGCCTACCTGTGGGAGGAGATGCCCCGGGTGCAGGCGCTCGCCGAGAAGGTCGCCCGCGTCCACGGCGAGCGTCACCCCGAACTGGCCGAGGTGCGCAAGCTCACCCAGGCCCTCGTCGCCGACCTCACCGGCCACCTCGCCAAGGAGGAGCGCATCCTCTTCCCGGCGATCCAGACCTTCTTCGCCAACGACGGCCGCGTGGACTTCCCCTTCGGCCGGCTCGCGAACCCCATTCGGGCGATGCTCGCCGAACACGACGAGGCCGGCGTCATCCTCGCCCGTCTGCGCGAGATCACCGGCGACTTCGTCGCTCCCGCCGACGGATGCGGCTCCTACAGCGCCCTCTACGCCGGGCTGGCCGAGATGGAGACCGACCTCCACCTGCACATCCACAAGGAGAACAACATCCTCTTCCCCCTCGTCATCCAGATCGAGGAGCAGCGGCTCGGCGCCGCCTGAGGCAATTCGCTCGAACAGGCGTTTCCACCCCACCCGGTCGGACGAAAGTGCCTGTTCGAGCGGGTGTGTGCGGGGTCCGGTGTGTCACGCGTCCGGGGGAGGCCCCGGATCGTCGGGGCGGGGGTAGGCGAGGGCGGCGCGGACGTGGCGGCCGGGGCTCAACACCTCCGACCAGGGCGGAGCGTCCGACCGCTGCCGGTCGAGCGCGATGCCGTACACGGCGGCGGAGCCGAGGTCGGCGGGTGGCCCCGCGCGTCGCCCGCCGATGCAGCCGACGACGGGCACCGCACCCGCCGCCACCGGCGGCATCGGCATGACGTCCTCCGCGACGATCGTGCACCGCCACGCGAAATGCGGACCGTAGTCGTACCGCATGCGCGCCCGGGGTTCGTCGAGCACACGGACCAACGGCACCGTCCACTCCTCGGGAGAGTCCGGGGCCCGACGTGCCGTCCACTGGTTGCGAAACGTCGTGCCGACCCGCGTGCTGCGTTCCCGGCGCACGACATCGCGAAAGCGGTACTCCGCATCACGACTCCACCGGAACGCCGCGGCGAGGACGGGGTGCAGCCGATCGAGGGTGAGCGATCCCCCGCAGATGAGGCGCCGCCAGATCGGCGGGGTCGTGCCGAGGATGTCGACGCGGAACGTCACGAGCACGTCACTGGTCGCCGCCGCCCCCTCGTGCCACACCGGACGGTCGAGGCCGTCGACCTCCTCAGCACGTGGGCCGCGCATGTGCCGGAGCGCCTCGCCCTCCCACGGCCCGGAGGGGTTCCACGAGTCGGGAGACATCTCGCGATCGGAGCCCCCCGCTCCCGGCGCACCACCGGCCGTGCGTCGCCACAGCGGGAACCGAATGACGTTGTCGCCCTGCGGATCACGCTCGACCATGTGTTCCGCTCTCTTCCCGGTGCGGCGCGTCGGTCGTACCCGTCACCGCCTGCCCACGACGGCGAGAGACGCTGAGAAGCCGGCGGAGGCCACGCTCACGGCACCTGATAGTCGGCGTCCTTCGCGTCGGTGATGAGCATGTGGCCGGGGGCGTGGGTGATCGCGAACCGCGGGCGGCTCTCGAGGAGCATCGCCTGCGGGGTGACGCCACAGGCCCAGAACACCGGCACCTCACCGGGGCGGATCTCGACGGGGTCGCCGTAGTCGGGCGCGCCGATGTCGGCGATGCCGAGCCCGCCGGGGTCGCCGACGTGCACCGGCGCGCCGTGAACGCCCGGATACCGCGACGAGATGCGCACGGCGTCGGCCACCTGGTCACCGGGAATCGGGCGCATCGAGACGACGAGCGGCCCGCGCAGGTCCCCGGCCGGCCGGCAGGCCCGGTCGGTGCGGTACATCGCGACGTTCGTGCCGGTCTCGATGTGCCGCACGGGGATTCCGGCTGCAAGGAGGGGGTGTTCGAACGTGAACGAGCACCCGAGCATGAACGTGACGAGGTCGTCGCGCCAGTACTCGCGCACATCGTCGGGCTCGGCCTGCAGTTCCCCGTCGACGAACACGCGGTACTTCGGCACGTCGGTGCGCACGTCACCGTCGAGGATGGGCCCGGAGACCTCCCCGGCGTCGAGCACGTCGAGCAGGGGGCACGGCTTGGGGTTGCGCTGACAGAAGAGCAGCATGTCGAAGGCCATCTCGGCGGGCACGCTGATGAGGTTCGCCTGCGCGTACCCCGAGGACCATCCCGACGTGGGAGTGACCAGGCCCTCGCGGAACATCTTCCGCGCCTCGTCCGGGCGCAGGCGCGCGACGTCCTCGCCCACGCGGGCCGAGGTCGCGTCGACGTCGGTGTCCTCGGGCTCGACACCCTCCTCCAACACCACGTCCGGATCGCTCATCGTCCTTCCTTTCTCCAGATCAGACGCACCTCGTCGCCGGGACGGAGCTGGGCCGCCCGATCGATGTCGGCGTCGACGACGACGGCGGCCACGGGATAACCGCCGGTCACGGGGTGGTCGGCGAGGAAGAGCACCGGCTCCCCGCCCGCAGGCACCTGGATCGAGCCGCGGACGACGCCCTCGGAGGGAAGCTCGGCGGACTCGTGCGCGGCGTTGCGTCCGACGTTCGCACCCTCGAGCCGCACCCCGATGCGATCGCTGCGGGAGGACACCTTCCACACCGGCTCGGTCAGTGCATCCCGCGACTCGATCCAATCCAGGCGCGGCCCGGGCGCGATGCGCAGCTCCACCTGCCCGGAATCGGTGTAGGTGAGGGCCCGCAGCGCGACGGCGTCGATCGTCGGCAACGCCATCGTCAGTTCGCCGATACTCAGCAGGTCGCCCACCTCGAGAGGTTTCGGGCCGAGCCCGGAGAGGATGTCGGTGGAGCGCGAGCCCAGCACGGGTTCGACGTCGAAGCCCCCGCGCACGGCGACGTAGCTGCGCAGTCCGCTGGTCGACATGCCGAGTCGGAGCTCGTCGCCGTCACGGAGCCGGATGAGCTCGCCCACCGACCGGTCGCGCCCGTCGACGGTGAGCGACAGGGGTGCGCCGACGACCGTGACGAGCATCGAGCCGTGCGCCCGCAACGCGAGGCCGCCGAGGGTGACCTCGATACCGGCGGCCTCCTCGCGGTTACCGACGATGCGTTGCGCGAGGCAGTGGGAGCGCCGATCCGCGGCTCCGGATCGACCGACGCCGAGGCGGGCGAGCCCGGGGCGACCGAGATCTTCGATGATGGCCCGTGGCCCGACCGCGACGACCTCCAGCGCGCCGTGCGGGTGGAGGGCGAAGTCGGACGTGGTCGGCTTGGGGCGATCGGGGTTCACGAGCGTCCTCCTGCGTCGACGAACCGCACGAGCACGCCCGGAGAGAGCAGGGCGGGCGGGGTGCGGTCGGTGTTCCACATCTTCTCGTCGGTGTGACCGATGAGCTGCCACCCACCCGGTGACGTGCGCGGATACACGGCGCTGTACGAGCCGGCGAGCGCGACCGCGCCGTCGGGTACCGCGGTGCGCGGCTCCTTGCGACGCGGCACCTGGAGCCGGGGGTCGCCCTCGACGAGGTAGAAGAAGCCCGGCGCGAAGCCACCGAACGCGGCCCGCCACGGGGTACCGGTATGGGCCGCGACGACCTCCTCGACCGAGAGACCGGTGTGCTCGGCCACCTCTTCGAGGTCGGGGCCGTCGTAGATCACCGGGATCTCCACGACCTGCTCCTCGGCGGCGGCCGCCTCGCCGGCCTCGGCGACGTCGAGCCGGCGCACGGCCTGTTCGAGACGCCCGAGATCGGTGCCGGCGGGCACGGTGAGCATGAGCGTCTGGGCCGCGGGAAGCACGTCGACGACCGCGGCCAGCTCCTCGTCACCCGCCTCCTGCGCCGCGCGTACGGCGGCGTCGAGGAGCAGCACCGCGTCGAGGTCCTCGAGGTCGACGAGGATCCCGGTGTCCCCGAGCCGGTGGACGACGCGGTCGTCGGCCGGGGGCGCATCCTGGGCCGCGTCGCTGTCACCGCGCTGCCCGTTCTGCGGGACGGTGGCGGTCCCGGTTTCCGAATCCGTGTCGTCGGTCATGTCGGACCTCCTGGAGGGGGTGGGAGTCGGGTCAGCGGCCGGCGAAGGCGGTGACCTCGAGATCGGCGGCCGTGAGGGCGTCACGAACCGCGGCGGCCATGGCGACCGCGCCCGGGCTGTCGCCGTGGACGCAGATCGAGTCGGCGTCGATGCTCAGGGTCGAGCCGTCGACGGCGGTGAGGGTGCCGGTGGTGACGAGCTGCACCATGCGCGCCGAGACCTCCTGCGGGTCGTGCAGCACCGAGCCGGCCTGACTGCGCGGGGCGAGGGTGCCGTCGGGCAGGTAGCCGCGATCGGCGAACGCCTCGCGGGCGGTGCCGAGGCCGGCCTGCGCGGCGAGGTCGAGGACGACCGAGCCGGGCAGACCGAGCACGACGAGCTCAGGGTCGAACGCGACGATCGCCTCGACGACCGCGGCCGCCTGGGCCTCGTGGTGGACGATCGCGTTGTAGAGCGCGCCGTGCGGCTTGACGTACCGGATGCGGGTGCCCGCGACCTGGGCCATCGCCTGCAGGGCTCCGAGCTGGTACAGCACGTCGGCCGACAGCTCGGCGGGCGCGATGTCCATGAACCGGCGCCCGAACCCCGCGAGGTCGCGGTAGGCGACGTGCGCGCCGACGGTGACGCCGCGCTCGGCCGCCTCCGCGCAGGTGCGCCGGGCGACGCTGGGGTCGCCGGCGTGGAACCCGCAGGCGACGTTGGCGCTGCTGACGAGGTCGAGCATCGCGGCGTCGTCGCCCATGGGCCAACTGCCGAAGGCCTCACCGAGGTCGGAGTTGAGGTCGATGCTCGTGCGCGTCATGACGCCGCCAGTTTGGTGAAGAAGTCGCTCACGGCGAGCCAGCCCAGGTAGAGGGTGAGCAGCCAGGCGAGGATGCCGACGACGGTGAGCCACGTCGGGTGCTTGTAGCGCCCGCCGAACAGGTCACGGCGGAAGAAGATCGCCACGAGGATCACCGTGAAGCCGATCGGCAGGATGATGCCGTTGAAGAGGCCGGCGAAGATGAGCAGTTGGACCGGGGCCTGCTTGAGCACGACGTAGGCGATGACGCAGACGGCGATGAACGCGATGGTCAGCAGGTTGCGGGTGCGCGCCGGGGTCTTGCTCGTCGTGATGAACGAGACCGAGGTGTACGAGGCGCCGATGACCGAGGTGATCGCCGCGGCCCAGAGGATGACGCCGAACAGGCGCAGGCCGAGGTCGCCGGCCGCGTGCTGGAACGCGCTGGCCGAGGGGTTGGCCGGGTCGAGGGCGAAGCCGCCGGCGGTGACGCCGAGGATGGCGAAGAAGAGCAAGAACCGCATGATCGCGGTGATGATGATGCCCGTGAGCGAGCTGCGGGCGATCTCGCCGGCGTTCTCGGGGCCCGTGGTGCCCGAGTCGAGCAGGCGGTGGGCGCCCGCGTAGGTGATGTAACCGCCCACGGTGCCGCCGATGAGGGTCGTGATCGCCTTGACCATCGCCGGGCTGGTGTTCTCGGGCAGGACGATGTTGCGCATCGCGTCCCCGACGGGCGGGTTGGACGTGAACGCCACGAACCCGGTGAGCACGATCATGAGCAGACCGAGGACGACGACGATGCGGTCGAGCGCGGCGCCGGCGGCCTTGGACAGGAAGACGCCGATCGCGATGAGCGCCGAGAGGACTCCGCCCCAGATCGGGTCGAGACCCATGAGCGCGTTGAGTCCGAGACCCGTGCCGGCGACGTTGCCGATGTTGAACACGAGGCCGCCGACGAACACCAGGGCGGTGAGCAGCCAGCCGAGGCCGGGCAGCACGCTGTTGGCGAGCTCGTGGGCACGCATGCCCGAGACGCCGACGACGCGCCACACGTTCATCTGCACGGCGATGTCGACGAGGATCGACACGACGATCGCGAACGCGAACGCCGCCCCGAGGCTGGCGGTGAACGTCGTCGTCTGGGTGATGAAGCCCGGTCCGATGGCGCTCGTCGCCATGAGGAACATGGCGCCGAACAGGGCGGTGGTGCGTGCCCGTCTCGCGGCGCGAGCGTTCGCCTCGTCGGGCGTCAGTGCTGAGGTGGACAACGTCGTCTCCTGTGGGGGTGGAGGGGTGGAGGTCAGCGGCTGCCGACGAACCGGGCGAGGCGGGTGAACGCCTCGTCGATCTCGTCCGTGGTGCCGGCGAAGCTGATGCGGACGAATCGGGTGCCGTCGAGCGGACTGGGGTGATCGGAGCGGGCAGGGGCGAAGTCGATTCCCGGGGTGATCGCCACCCCGGTCGCATCGAGCACCTCCTCGCACCAGCGGGCGGAGTCGTCGGTGAGGTGCGCGACGTGGGCGTAAGCGTAGAAGGCTCCGTCCACCGGCGCGAGCCCGCTCACCCCGATTTCTGGCAGCCGCCGAAGCACCAGATCGCGGTTGCGCGCGTATCGGCTCACGTGCGAGTCGAGTTCGGCTGTGGCCTCCGGTGAGAACGCCGCGAGCGCCGCCACCTGGGAGATCACCGGGGCGCAGATGTTGAGGTTGCCGAGCAGCAGTTCGACCGGGCGCACGAGCTCGTCCGGCAGCACGACCCACCCCACGCGCCAGCCCGTCATCGAGTAGTACTTGCTGAACGAGCCGACGACGACCGCGTTCGAGCTGAACTCCGCTGCGCTGTGGGCGGGTTCGTCGAAGGTGATGCCGTGGTAGATCTCGTCGCTGATGAGCAGCGTGCCGTGGGCGTCGCACCAACGGGCGATCGCCTCGAGTTCCGTCGCGGGGACGAGGGTGCCGGTGGGGTTGGCCGGGGAGGCGAGGATGAGTCCGGCCGGGGCGCCGTGCTCACGCGCGTACTCCTCGAGCATCTCGGCGGTGGGCTGGAACCGCGTCTGCTCCCCGCAGTCGAGTTCGACGACGCGGCACCCGAGGGCGGAGAGCGTGTTGCGGTAGGCCGGATAACCGGGCCGCGCCATGAGCACGACGTCGCCCACGTCGAACGCGGCGAGGAACACGGCGGTGAATCCGCCGGAGGAGCCGGTCGTCACCGCGACGCGCTCGGGTGCGAGCGCGACGCCGTACGTCGAGCGGTAGTGCTCGGCGATGGCCTCGCGCAGCCTCGGCAGCCCGAGCGCGTCGCAGTAGCCGAGAACCTCGCTCTCCAGGGCGCGGGCCGCGGTCTCGCGCACGACGCGCGGTGCGGGGGTCGACGGCTGTCCGACGCACAGGGCGATGACGTCACCGTGCGTCGCCGCGCGGCGGCCGGCCGCCTTGAGCACCTCCATGACGTGGAAGGGCTCGACCCGGCCGCGAACGGAGACTCGGGGTGAGGGCGGGGCATCGGTCGGGTCCGGCATGCGCTCATCCTGCACCACCCGAACGTCACCCTCGGCCGCTCGGGCCACCCGGATCCGCGGCCCGGCCGGTCACCTCACCGAGCCTGTCGAGAAGCGCGGAACGGCCGTCTTCGCATCTCCCGGGAGGAACCGCGCAGTTCTCGGTCGGTCTCAGTACGTCACGTCGCGGTGCCAGGATTCGGTGACGTACTTGGTCTCCCACCCCATCGAGCGGTAGAGGCCGTCGGCGCCGGTCGGGGACGCGTCGTCGACCTCGAGACCGACGCGGTTGCGATCGCGGCTCGCGGTGTCGGCGATGACGGTCCCGAGCAGGCCCTTCGCGACACCCATGCCCCGGGCGTCGCGATGCACGCCGATGTAGTCGATGTAGCTGCCGAAGGAGTCGGTCGCGTCCGGCGCGAGCATGGTGCAGACGACGGCACCGGCCGGTCGCTCCTGCCCGTTCTTCTCCCGGATCGTCGCGAGCCACCACTGGTCCCAGGCGTGTCCCGGCTCCTCCATGAGACGGTGGACGAACTCGGGAAAGCTCTCGCGGTAGGCGTTGAAGTGGTCCTCGAACGACGTCTCGAGCACCCAATGGACGGCCTGCACGTCGATGGCGAACGGGTTGCCGTTGAGGCGGAGGCGGACCCTGCGGATCTCGACCCCCTCGCGCGGCTCCGGGAACGCCGACTCCTCCTCGGTGACCGGACGCGACATCTGCAGCCAGCGTCGCGTCCGGCGGAACCCGGCCGCCTCGAGCCAGCGCCGCTGGCGCTCGTCGCCCTCGTACGCGCCGGTGTCGAGCTGGGTGCTGTTCAGCCCGCGCAGAAGGGTGAAGGACCTGCTCGCCTCGACGCACCAGCGGAAGAGGGTCTCGGCGAGGCGGTCGGCGATCGCGTCCTCGAGTCTCGGGTCGATGGTGACGTGGGTGAGGGTGCGACCCGCTGCACGGTCGTGCACCGCCGCCCACCCCCGGGCCTGTCCGAGCTCGTCGAACACGGCGACCTGCCGTCGCGTCCACGAGCCGATGTCGGCGATCTCCGCGAGCACGGCCTCGACGTCGGGCACGCCGGAGCCCGTCGCCGCACGGGCCACGGCCGCGCGGAGCATCGCGAGCGGGGCGATGTCGCGTTCGTCGGGGTCGCGAGAGGTCCACCCGGCCGGCAGACGATCGGTGGTGAGGTCGAGATTCATGGCGACGACGATACGAGCCGCGGATCCGACGTCTCGGCGCGCCACCGGGCCGGCGGCGGTGGCGTCGGTCACCTGCGACCCTGCGGCTGCGGCGGATCCGCCGGGTCCGTCGCGGCGATCGTCAGGGCATCATGGGGAGCATCGACCGCTCCCGGGAGGAGGTGCCGTATGGACCGCCGCCGAGTCGACATCGGCGCCGTCTTCCTCCACCTCGCCGTCGTCGCCGGGATGGTCGGTGGGGTGCTGCTGCTCCTGCGGCAGGTCGTGCCGTCGCTGACGATGCTCGCCGTCGCGGTGGGGCTGGCCGCCCTGGGCAAACGGACACCCCCGCCTGCCGACCCGTTCGACGACCGTGACGTCCTGCCCCCCATCCCGATCCCCGACCCACCGCGTGACCGACTGCCCTCGGGGAGTCCTCACGTCGAGGCCTCCGAGGCGCCGTCGTCGAGCGCCCGCGACGGGGAGCCGGTCATTCTCCCCGACCCACCGCGTGACCGACTGCCCTCGGGGAGTCCTCACGTCGAGGCCTCCGAGGCGCCGTCGTCGAGCGCCCGCGACGGGGAGCCGGTCATTCCCCGTCTCGTCCCCCCGCCCGCCGGACGTCCCGCCGACGTCTGGGCCCCGGCGACGCGGCGCGTCCGCGTCGTCACCGGGACGGCGGAGGCACCCGCCCTCGACCGTGTGCGTCGCCGCGGCCCTCTGTTGCGGGCCGTGCTCGCCTCGGACCTCGCCGGCCCTCACCACCCCTACGACGTCGCCGTCTTCGTCGAGGACGAGCACGTGGGCGATCTCGGTGGAGACGCCGTGCTCGACTACGGTCCGCGGCTCGCCGCCCTCGCCGTGCAAGGCGTCGACGTGCGCACCCAGGCCTTCCTCATGCCGGCGGGCCTCGACATCGCCCTGCCCGAGCCGGAGGGTCTCGTGCCGGTCAACGACGTGCCGGCCGGCGTCGTCCTGCCGCACGGGATGCCACTCACGGTGCTGACCGGGGCGTCGAGCCGGCCGGGCAACACTCCTGGGCTGCCGAAACGGGTTGCCATAGAAGGTGATTCGACCGGTGATTCGACCGGTGACGACGTCACCGAGGATCCCGCCGCTCGGTTGCTGCGCCGCTACGCGCGACCCGGCGAGGACGTGTGGCTGGCGGTCACCCTCGTGGCCGAGGCCTCTCCTCACCGCGGTCAGGGCATCCGCGGGATCAGCGTCCTCCTCGACGGTGTCACGGTCGGCCGACTGGCACCCGCCGACGTCGGCGACATCGCCCCGCTGCTCACCTACCTCGGCGACCGCCACCTCACGGCGGTCGCCGCGGCCGTCCTCCGCGGCTCCTCCCTGCACTCTCGGCTCACCGTCTCCTGCATCCGTGCTCAGGACGCCGACGAGGAGTGGCTGCGGCACCTCGGTCGCGCGTAGCGGTGAGCACCTGCGCCGGGCGCCGCTCAGACGTCGCGTCGCGCGTTGCGGACGAACCCGACCGCCAGCGGCACGACGATCCACAGCACGATCGCCGACACGACGGCCGGCGCCTCGGCGGCGCCGCGACCTGACATGCCGCCGAGGAACGTCGCGTAGACGTCGACGTACGGAGCCGCCGGGGCGGTGAGAGTCCAGGTGCCGAGGAGCTGAGGGACGATCTGGGGAAGAAGGAGGAGGACCGCCAGCGCCAGCGGCGCGCTGAGCAGAGCCGCGCCGAGGGCCGCACCGACCAGCGTCATCCCTCCGATCGACCACAGGAGGGCGCCGGTGACCTCGGTCGTCTCCCGCGCACCGGGCATCGGCGCCCCGAGCAGGGCGAGCACGAGCAGGCTCGTGCCGACGGCGAGCACGACCACGCCGAGGATGAGGATGACGAGGGCGATGAGCTTGGCCGTGAGCACCCGTGAACGTCTCGGGTCGAAGGCGTAGGTGAACAACGCCGTCCGGTGCCGCCACTCGCCGGCGATGGCAAGGATCGCCACGATCGGCAGGAGGAACACCAGGGGGGCCGAGCCCTCGTTGATCAGCGTGCGCAGGTCGGCGTCGCGACCGTCGAAGACACCGGTCAGGCCGATGACGAGCAGCGTGAGACCGCAGGTCAGGGCCAGCAGACCCAGGGACGCCCGGGTGTCGACGAGCTTGCGCAACTCGATGTGGATGCGAGTCGCCATGGGGATCGGCGTCTGCGTCGTGGTGGTGCGTGCGGCGAGGGCGGTGGATGCCATCGGGGTCTCCGTTCGGTGGGTCTTCGCGCGGGGCGATCAAGCGCTGCGGGTGAGGGCGAGGAAGGCCGACTCGAGGTCGCCGCCCGAGGGTTCGAGCCGGGTGAGCACGAGTCGGTGCGTGAGGGCGAGCTCGCCGATCGAGGCGGGCGGCGCGTCGACGATCAGCCCGGCGTTGCCGGCTTCATGGGAGATGCCGGCCTCGTCGAGCACCGACGTCAGGGCGTCGAGGTCGGTGCTCTGCACGAGCTGCTGTGTGGCCTCGCCGCGCAGAGCGTCGGTGTCGCCCTCCATCACGAGGCGCCCCCGGTGCAGGACGACCACCCGGTCGGCGATCGCCTGGACCTCCGTGAGCAGGTGCGACGACAGCAGCACGGTGCCGCCGTCGGCGGCGAAGTCGTCGAGCAGGCCGCGCATCCAGTGGATCCCCTCGGGGTCGAGACCGTTGGCGGGCTCGTCGAGGATGAGCACGTGCGGGTCGCCGATGAGCGCGGAGGCGATGCCGAGGCGTTGCCGCATCCCGAGGGAGTAGGCGCCGACCCGTTTACCTCCGGCGTCCGCGAGCCCGACGCGTTCGAGCATCGGCGCCACCGTGGAGGTGTCGACACCGGCGGCCATGGCCGCGAGCCGCAGGGCCTCCGCACCCGTGCGACCGGGGTGCTGGGCCGAGGCGTCGAGCATGACGCCGGCCACCCGCGCCGGCCTGGGGAGGTCGGTGAACCTCGTCCCGTCGACCGTCGCCGTTCCGCTGTCGGGGCGGCTGAGTCCGCAGACCATGCGGAGGGCGGTCGACTTGCCGGCACCGTTGGGGCCGAGGAATCCGGTGACGCGGCCCGAGGGTGCGGTGAACGTGAGGTCGTCGACGGCGCGGTGGTCGCCGAAGGTCTTGGTGAGGCCGGTGAGCTCGATCATGACTCCACGGTGGCCGGGCACCACCGGGCGTGGCATCTGCCGGACGGGTCTTTCCGCAGGTCCGAAGGGATGATGCCGGCGGCACACGCATGAGCCGTTCGGGCGATGTCTCCCGGGCCGCGGGGCTCGTATGGTCGAGACGTGCGACCACTGGGCGAGCGAGCGAACTTCGCGCTGCGGACGTCCGTGTACGTCGCGGTCGTCGTCCTCAGCGTCGTCGGGCCGATCCTCGACTTCACGGCGCCGATGCGGGTGGTGGCGGCCCTGCTGGGCGTCGTCGCCGCACTGGCGGCGTGCCTCCGCGTGCGTCACCCGTGGATGCTGCCCGTGGTCTCGCTGCTCGCCGTTCCCCTCGTGGGTCCGGCGCTGGTCTACGTGGCCATCGTCTCGTTGACGGCCCGACGCCGTGACCGCGGGGTGTGGGTCTTCGTGGCGGCCGCGGTTTCTCGTCATCCTCGTCCCGTCCATGGCGAGCGGCGGCACGGTCGAGATCTCACGGGCCGACGGAACCCCGACACTGGTGGAGAACGCCGCGGCCAACTGGGCCGCTCACCTGCTCATCGTCTTCATGTGCGTGCTCGTCGGCACGTCGATCCGCACCCGCCGGGAGCTTCTCGCCAGCCTCGAGGATCGGGCGCTGCGGGCGGAGTCGGAGCGCGCCTCCCGGGCGCGGGAGGCCGTGCTGCTCGAGCGAGCGCGGATCGCCCGGGAGATGCACGACGTCCTCGGCCACAAGATCTCGCTGCTCACGATGCAGGCGGGGGCACTCGAGGTGAACCCCGCTGCCGGTGCCGACGTCATCGAGCGGGAGGCGGGCCGCATCCGCCTCACGGCTCGTGAGGCGCTGGAGGATCTGCGCAGCGTGATCGGCGCGCTGGAGGAGGACGCGGCGCCCCGCGAGCCCGGCCCGGGGCTCGCCGAGGTGCCGGGCCTCGTGGCGCGATATCTCGACGCGGGGGCGAGGATCGACCTCGAGGACGCCGTGACGACCCGTCTCGACGTCGCCGATGTCGACGCGAGCGCCGGGCGGGCGATCCACCGGGTGCTCACCGAGAGCCTGACCAACGCCCACCGTCATGCGCCGCGGTCTCCGGTGCAGGTGCGGCTCTCGGGTGAACCGGGGCGTGGGGTCGACCTTCTCATCGAGAACCCGGCCGAGTCCCCGGCGGTCGAGTCCTCGACGGTCGCATCCACGGCGGTCGAGTCCTCGGGTGGGACGGGGCTCACCGGCCTCGCCGAGCGGGTCAGACTGGCCGGGGGCGTTTTCGGCGCCGGGATGCGAGACGGGGTGTTCCGGGTGGAGGCGTGGTTTCCGTGGTCCGTGCGCGACGACGACTCCCCCACGTCGCGCGAGGAGCCGATCCGATGATCCGCGTGCTGCTCGTCGACGACGACGCGCTCGTCCGCGCAGGACTGTCGATGATCCTCTCGGCGGCCGACGACATCGAGGTCGTCGCCGAGGTCGTCGCCGAGGCCGCCGACGGTGAGGCCGGCGTCGAGGCGGTCGCGCGGTCGCGTCCGGACGTCGTGCTCATGGACATCCGCATGCCCGGTGTCGACGGCATCGCCGCGACCCAACGGATCCGCGCCCTGCCCGACCCGCCCCAGGTCCTCGTCATCACGACGTTCAGGGCCGACGAATACGTCTTCGGAGCACTGCGAGCGGGGGCGATCGGATTCCTGCTCAAGGACACCCCACCGCGTGAACTGGCCGACGCCGTGCGCACGGTCGCGGCGGGCCGGGCGATGCTGGCGCCGGATCACACCCGAGCCCTCATCGACCGGTACGCGGGCGGCGGGGCGCGAGGCGATGAGGCCCGCGCCCGGCTGGCGGTGCTCAGCGAACGTGAACAGCAGGTCGCGGCCGCCGTCGCCCGCGGACTGTCCAACGCCGAGATCGCGGCCGAGCTCTACCTGTCGGAGGCGACGGTCAAGGCGCACCTCGCGCACGTGTTCACCAAGCTCGATCTCAACCGGGTCCAGGTCGCGATCCTCGCCCACGACGCAGGCCTGAACGAGCGGTGAGGCGAACGTGGACGGTGACCGGGTGACGCGAACGTGGACCGTGACCGCGGCGCGGTAACCGTGGCCGACCGACAAGAACCGCTCGAACAGGCGTTTTCACCCACGGGCATCCGGTGACCGGACAGGCACTCGAGCCCGGCCGCGATGGTCGCTCGCCCCGCCGTGAAGGGGATTCACGGCCAGTCAGCCGGTCAGCTCCCGGAACGCCCGGGAGAGGCCGTCGAGCCCCGGTTTGAGGCGCTCGGTGTAGGAGGCGGTGTTCCACGTCTCCCACGTGATCGGCACGGTCACGGGATCGCCCCCGGAAGGGGAGACGGTGAGACGCAGACCGTCGACGCGCACCCCCGTCGGGGTCTCCTCCAACTTGGCCGATCCGGTGGGGGCGGGCCCCTTCGCGGGCGTCGGGACGACGACGGTGCGCGAGGACGGGTCGGCGAACGGGAGCAGCCCCCAGGGCAGTCGCAGCCGCAGCGTGGCTCCCCCGCCGGCGCCACCGCCGGGGTCGTAGCGCCAGGTCGCGAGCGTGTTCCCCCGGCCGGCGTCCCAGTCGCCCTCGACGAGGCGGCCGACCTCAAGAAAGTCGGCGGCGAGCGACCGTCCGAGGCCGGGGACGACGTAGGGCCGGTTGAGGGTGAGGCGCTGCATCGACCAGCCGTCGGCATCGGCGCGCGGCACCGCCGACGCCGGCAGACCGTCGAGCCGGACCGGGTCGAGCTCGCCGCGCACGAGGCACACGGCCGTCCGCGCCTGCGGATCGACGACGACCGCGACGTCCTGCACGGGTGCGCCTCCGCCGCCGGGCAGCGGGAGGCCGCCGCCGGGCACGACGTCGAAGCCCAGCACGACCCGCCCGGGATCGAGGTCGAGGCGCAGGTGCAGCCACGAGGCGTCGTGGTCGACCTCGATGCGACGCACCCCACTCTGGGACTCGTGCGGCGTGCGGCGACCGACCGGCGTCGGGTCGTGCGCGACCAGCCCGAAGAACTGCTCGTTCGTCAACACGTCGTGCCAGAGCGCCCGACGCTCGCCGTCGACGGGGGCCTGCCGCGGAGCCGTGTTCCACGTGAACTTGAACCACTCGTCGAGCCACTCGAAGACGAGTCCCCCCGCGAGGTGGGCGCCGGCGAGCATCCGGAGCATCTCGGCGTTCATCCGCATCGCCTCCTGCTCGGTGTGGCGGCCCTGGTCACGGCGCAGGGAGCCGCGGTGGGCGGCGCCGAGCGCGGACGGCACCCCGAACTCGCTCACCATCACCGGCAGCCCCGCGTGGTGTCGCGCGAGGTCGAGCAGGTAGGCGCGGTAGGGGTCGTCGGTGCCGGCGTAGGAGGGCTGGAGGAGCTGGAAATCCGGGTAGTACGGGTAGGCGTGGTAGCTCGCGAACGTGCCGCCCGGCCACTGCGGCGAGGCGACCACGTGGTTGGCGTCGACGCCCAGGAGGTCCTCGGTGGCCAGCGGCTCGTTCGGGTGCCGCAGGGGGTCGGCCGTCGGCCAGTTGGCGTGGGCGATGGGCACGCTCACCCCCGCCGACGCCTCGTGCGTCGCCAACTCGTCCAGACGCGCGGCGATCCAGCGCTCGGTCGGCGAGGCGTCCTTGGTCGAGGAGAAGTAGCGGCCCGAATGCCCCGGCGCCTGCGCGTTCTTCACGTCGGAGGCGTGCCCCGCCTCCGGGTCCCACTCGACGCCGACGATCCACGCCGCGACCCACGGCGAGACGTCCGCGGTCCACGTTCCCGACGCCCGCCCCCGCCGCACCGGCCGCGTCAGAGTGCCGTGCACCGCCGCGCTCGCGTCCCGGATCTCCGCGACCATCGCCGCGGTCGGCTCCTCGGCGAACAGGTCGTGATGCTCGAGGTAGGACTCGTCGGGCAGGTAGATGCCGTGCACGAGATAGAGGGGGTTGCTCGGGTTCGCCTCGTTGTACCGCTTCAGCTCGGCGTACATGTGCGGCGGGTGGATCGTGTAGATGCGCACGACCCGCACCCCGAGCGAGCCCATCATCGAGAACCACCGGCGGTAGTCCTCCGCCGTGACGGCGAGCTCTCCGGGGCTGTGGCCGGGGGTCGTACTGCCGAGGTTGACCCCCGACCAGAATGTGATGTCGCCGCCGGCCGTGTGCAGCCGCAGCGTCGTGCCGTCCTGGCGAGCCAGGCAGCGCAGGCCCCCCACGCTCCGCGGGCGGGGTGAGCGATCCGCGCCGGGCGGGCGTTGCTCGCCGCCACCCGGGCCGAGAGGATTCGAGCCGAACGAGCAGGCGGTGAGGGCGGTCGTCAGGGAGCCGAGCAGCACGGCGCGTCTCGTCGGCTCGTGCACGACGCCCACCCCTTCACCGCCGGGAACCCCTCCCGTTCCTCATCGGCGGCGGCCGGGGCGATCCGACCTCGAATCCCGTTGGACTTCACGGCGATCCCGCGGTCCAAGCGCCAGCGCCAGCACCCGCGCGGCCAGCACGAACGCGAACAGCAGGAACGTCGCGCCCAGGAGCGGGTACAAGGGCAACCCGGGCGCGACCTCAGGGCCGGTCGATCCCCCCACGAGAAAGACCGCGGCGAGCAGCGCGCAGGCGGCCGCGATGATCGAGGTCGTCACTTCACGCACCAACTCGGTGACGAAGGCCCGGTCGCGCGGGTCGTCGAGCAGTCGCACGCGCACGCTGAGATCGCCGTCCTCGAGCCGGCGCCCCACGGCGTCGATGCGTCGGGGGATGCGCTCGAGCAGCGGAACGGCTTGCAGTAGACGGGATTCGAGGGTGCGCCGCACCTCGCTGGGGCGCAGGCGTTCGAGGAACAGGTCTCCGCCGACCTCTCGCGCGGTGTCGATGAGGTTCATCCCGGGGTCGATGTCGGCGAGCGTGCCCTCCAGCGCGCCCAGGGACCGGAACACCGCCGCCATCTGACCGGGCACCGAGAATCCGTGCCGCACGACGACGTGGAACAGTTCGCCGAACACGTCGAGGGCGTGGCCGCCGTGGCGCGCGCGAACCATGAGCGAGCCGATCTCGCGTTCCAGGGCGCGGTCGTCGAGGTCGAGCGGGCGATCGAGCAGGAGCAGGAGGGCGTCGGTCGCGGCGATCGAGTCGTCGTGGTCGACGGCCAGCAGCAGCCTGGCGACCCCGTCGCGGGTCGAGCGGTCGAGCCGCCCGACCGAGCCGAGGTCGAGGAGGGCCAGACGGCCGTCGTCCTCGAGAAGCACGTTGCCGCCGTGGAGGTCGGCGTGGAACACGCCGGTGTCGATGATCTGCCGCAGCACGACCGCGAGGAGCGCCTCGGCGAGGTGAGCGCGGTGGTCGGGGGTGAGCTCGGCGAGGCGGTCGCGGGCCCGAGTGATGGGGACGCCGTGGATCCGCTCCATTACGAGCACCTCGCGACCCGACAGATCGGTGCGGACGGTGGGAACCCGCACATCGCCGCGCCGCGGCATGCTCGCCGCGACGGCGTGCGCGTTGTCGGCCTCGACGCGGTAGTCGAGTTCCTCGTCGAGACTCTCGGCGAAGCCCTCGACGAGCCCGAGCACGTCGAGGTCGCGCCCCCAGGCGGTGCGTCGATCGAGGCCCCGGGCCAGGCGACGAATGATGTCGAGGTCGGCGGCGACCTGCGCCGACGCTCCGGGACGCTGGATCTTGATGACGATGTCGGAGCCGTCGACGAGCTTTCCGGCGTGTACCTGGCCGACGGAGGCGGCGGCCAGGGGCGTCGGGTCGATCTCGGCGAAGACCTCCTCGATGGGCCGGCCGAGATGGGCGGCGAGCGTCTCGCGCAGGCGTTCCCACGGCTCGGGCGCGACGTCGCTCGTGAGATGCCCGAGTTCGCGCGCGAAGTCGTCACCGATGAGGTCGGCCCGTGTCGAGAGCATCTGGCCGAACTTGACGAACGTCACCCCGGCGTCGGAGAGCGCGAGCCGCAGAGCCCGCGAGACGCGCAGGGAGTCGTCGACATCGTGGTGCGCACCGAGACCGAACCATCCACCGAGGCCACGCTTGGTCGCGATCTGCAGGATCTGGACGTACCGGCGTTGCCGACGCACGCGCGCCGGCAGCCCTCGCAGCATGACGACCGGATCGGGCAGGCTGCCGGTGGGAACGATGACCTCGAGCACGACGAGGGTCGCCACGCCGAACGCCACTCCCCAGGCGAGGAGCAGCAGGAGGATGCCGCCGACGAGTTCGGGCGGGATATCCGAGACGTAGGTGCCGTCGGCCCGGATGACCCCCAGCCTGCGCCCGAGGAGGGTGAGCACCGAGTTGCCGAGCACGGCGTAGACGGCGGAGATGAGGATGGTGCGCGGCCACCCCACCGGCACCCCGACCATGCGTCGTGTCACCAGCGCGAGCACGGCCGTGTTGAAGATCAACGCGAGAACGACGAACAGCACGAGCTCACCCTTCGTGGAGGACGACCACCGCCATCGTCGCACCACACCGAGGTCTCACCCAGACTCCCGTTCCTCTCGCTCCGCACCCGCACGCTCGAACAGGCGGTTTCACCCCGTGGAACCGGGTGAAACCGCCTGTTCGAGCGATCGAGTGCTCAGGCGAACTCGGCCATGCCCGCCTCCAGGGCGCGGATGATCCACGGACGCAGGTCCTCCGGCGCGATGATCTCGTCGACCGAGCCGACGCGCAGGGCACGCTCGACGGAGTGGATCGCGTCGAACTCCTCCGCCATCTCGCCGAGCTTCTCGCTGCGCACGCGGGCGGTGATGTCGGCGAGTTCCGCGCGGGCCTCCCCCGCGCCCGCGCCCGCCGCGCCCTTGACCGCCTCGGTCGCGGCGACGACCCGCGGGTCGGCCATCGTGCGCTTCTTCACCTCGCGGGCGAACACCGTGGCCGCCGCCGGGGCGCCGCCGATGACCGACGCCCGCGAGCCCTCGATCGCGGCGATCTGCATGTGGTCGTTGAGCTGCTTGGAGAACACGACGAACGCGCCACCGTGGTAACGCGAGACGACGACGAACACGATGGGCCCGTCGAAGTTGGTCACGGCCCGGCCGATCTCGGCGCCGTACTCGAGCTGCCAGTTGCGCATCGACTCGGGCGAGCCGTCGAAGCCCGAGAGGTTGGCGAGCACGACGAGCGGCCGGTTGCCCGAGGCGGCGTTGATGGCCCGGGCCGTCTTGCGGCTGGCCTGCGGGAACAACGTTCCCGAGGTCCACGCGGGCGGCCCGTCGCTCGGCACGAAGCCGGTGCGTGGCACCGCGTGCGACTCGAGACCCAGCAGGCACACCGGGATTCCGCCGATCGTCGCGTCCCACACGATCGAGGTGTCGGAGTCGCGCCAGTGCTTCCACCGCTCCAGCGGGTCGTCGTCGACGTCGGCCACGGCCCGCATCACCGAGCGCATGTCGAACGGCATCTTGCGTTCGGGGTTGCCCTCGAACACGTCGCGCACGCTCGTGAACGGCGAGGCCTCGATGAGCTCGTGCGGTGATTCCTGCACGTCTCGGGCGGGCGTGTCCATCGTCGGGCGACGACGCGGGAACCGTTCTCCGGGAACGACGTAGCAGTAGTCGTAGTGGTGCAGCAGCAGCGCGCAGGCGTCCTCGAAACTCGGCGCCCAGTACTGGGCCTGGCCGTTCGGGCCCATGATGCGGTCGTAGCCGCCGATGCCGGAGTTGTCCTCGGCCGACACCGCGCCGGAGAAGTCGAGGGCCTGCTTGCCGGTGAGCACCATCTGGCTGGCCGGGGTCATGATGAGGATGCCCTTGGTGTGCATGAGCATCGTCGCCTCGGCGTTCCAGTACGGCTGGCCGCCGACGTTGATGCCGGTGACGATGATGTTGATCTCGCCGCCGGCCTGCGTGAACTCGATGATGCGACGCAGGGTGAGCGAGATCCAGTCCATGTTCTCGGTGCCGGAGTCGAGCGCGATGAGCGCGCCGGAGGACACCGCGTACCACTCGACCGGCAGCTTCTTCTCGGCCGCGTGCGCGAGGGCGGCGTTGATGCGCACGCACTCCGGCTCCGAGAGGTTGCCGAGCCCCTGCGTCGGGTCGGAGAGGATCGCGACGCGCGTCATGCCCTCGGGTACGACGTCGGTGTACGTCGTGATCTCGCCGACGACGAGGTGGGCGGAGTTCACCGCTGCCTCCCGTTGTACCGGTACAAGGCGGGTGCCGGTGTCGTCGAGGTCGAGCTCGGTGAACTCCCCCGGCGGGAAGGCGCTCGCCTCGTCGCGCCCGGGGGTGAGCATCCGGATGATCTCGTACGGGTAGGGCGCGCCGAATCGCCGGGCGGTGAGCACCTTCTGGGCGTACCGCGTCAACGGTCGCACCGGGTTGGGGCCGGGGTCGCCGATGCGGGCGGAGACGCTGCGGCGCCCGAGGCCTTCGACGTAGATCACCTGGTCGACGAGCTCGTCGCCGCCGGCCGGGTCGGGCACGCGCACGTGGACGACGACCTTCTCCAGGCCCACGCCCCGGGCGAGCGGCTCGTAGTCGCGGGCGAGGTCGGGCCACTCCTCCGCGGGCACGGTCCACGGGGGGCGGACGACGATCATCAGGCGGTTGGCCGCCGGCCGCTGCCGGGGCGGGAAGGTCGCGAGGGCCGATCGCATCGCCGCGAGCGCCTCGAGACCGAGGCGTTGCAGCCGCGGGTAGGAGGGGCGGCCGCCCTCGACGACGCGGGTGAGGTCGCGGGCCTCGACGAGCGCGAACAGTCGCCGGTCGGAGGGGTTGTCGCGGGCGACGCCGAGGAAGAGATAGACGTCCTCGGGCGAGGCGAGCCGTTCGAGGGTGAAGTTCGACAGCCGCCAGATGTCGAGCCGCTCCGCCATCGTCGGGTGCAGGTTGCGGTAGATCGGCAGCTCGATCCACGCACCGGTGCCGTCCTGCATGAACGAGACGTGCTGGGTGCGGGTGTGCTCCTTGCCGACGCCGGCGCGGCTGGTGACCGTGAGGTCGACGCGGGAGATGGGGCGTCCGACGTCGGTCTTCTCGAGTCCCGCACGGGCGGCCTCGGCGAGGTCGTCGAGGCTGGGGATCGGGCTGCGTCGCCACGACAGCACGCCGACGACGACGTCGGTCTCCTCGGCCTCGGTCCCGCTGAGCAGGTCGAACGCCTCGAGGTGGGCGCGAACCGGGCCGCCGAGACGGTAGGTGTCGAGCAGCGCCGAGTACGTGGTGACGACGTGCGTGCGCCGTCCTTCGTGGACGTAGTCGGCGCTGGCGACGCGCACGCCGCCGTGCTCGGAGACGGTGAGGTTCTCGAGCTCGTGCTGCCGGTAGTAGCGGCGCAGCGACGACTCGAGCAGCACCGCACGCAGGTCGGCGTCGCTCGGTTCGCTGTCGATCCAGCTCTGCAGCAGTTGGGCCCGCAGCGGGTGCGGGTACTCGCCGAGCACGCGCACGGCCTCGGCCCTGGCCTCGGGAGTCGGGGCACCGTCGGTCTTGAGGTGATCGAGGAGGTCGAGGATGGGGCGTCGCGTCTCCTCGACGAGCGCCTCGAGCGTGGGCTCCTCGAACAGCGCGAAGACGGTGTCGCGGGCGAGGGA
This sequence comes from Mobilicoccus massiliensis, assembly GCF_000826525.2. GTDB lineage: Bacteria > Actinomycetota > Actinomycetes > Actinomycetales > Dermatophilaceae > Mobilicoccus > Mobilicoccus massiliensis. The sequence goes on from NZ_LN651326.1 coordinate 362,601, forward strand.
CGCTACGGCCGGCGCGCGGCCCTCGGCGGCGAGCGCGAGACGTTCGAGCCGGCCGCGGGCCCCGTCGTCGAGCGCGGGCAGCACCTCGGTGGCGTGGAGCACGCGCCGCTCGAGCACGGTGGTGATCGCGCCGGAGAGCACCGGCACCCGCGAGAACGACCGGAACATCCACAGCGTCGCGGCGTCGAGCTCCTGACCGGGGGCGAGACCGTCAACGCCGTAGCGCGACAGTGCCCGTGCCAGCCGCTCGCGGTACCGCTGCGGCAGGCCGGCGCGGTCGGCGTCGAGCCATTGGAGGAACGCGAGGAAGTACTCCTGCGTGTCGGCCGACTCGACGAAACCGTCGGCGTCGACGTCCTCACCCTCGGTGCGCGGGCGGTAGAGGGAGGCGAGGTCGGCGTAGAGGTCGAGCAGCGCGTCCTCGGCGGCGACGAGAGGAGCGTCTCCCGGATCAGCCGCGCTCGCCACCGCCTTCTGCTCGGCGAGCAGCGCCTTGAGGGCGGCGGCCGAGAGGTCGTAACCGAGCAGGTAGTCGCGCAGTCGGTGATAGACGTCGACGGCGTCGGGAGCGGCCGTGGCCGGCTCGGGACCGGCGAGGGTCGAGAGGTCGAGGCGGTCGTCGCCGGGCGCGTCCGCCTGGGCGATCTCGCCGCGCACCCGCATCAACGTCGCGCCGCGTTCGACCTGCGTGTTGGGCAGCACCCCGACGGAGGTGACGATGCCGTCGTACGGCGAGACGACGCTGGAGAGCATCTTCATCGACTCCAGGGTCGCGACCTGCTGACCGGCCCGGACCTCGTCACCGACGGCGACGTGCAGCTCGGCGACGAGCGCGGGCCGGGGCGTGCGCACCGCCATGCCGTCCTCGCGGGTGACGGTGTGGGCGAGGCCGTCGATCTCGAGGTGGATCGAGGCACCCTGTTCGGTGGCGACGACGCGGTGGCGTCGACCACGGCACGTGAGGCGCCGTTCGAACCGACCGAGTCGTTCGTCGCGCACGTCGACCTCGACGGCCGACGCTCCGGGCTGGGTGAGAACGACGTGGTAGCTGTCGGGTCCGCGACGCTCGACCGCCACGGCGACGTCGACGCCTCGATAGTCGAGGGTGAGGCGGGTGCCGACCTCCTCCGGGCGCTCGGGGCGTCCGCGAGCGGCGCTGGCGAGGAAGGTCGCCCGCACCGAGGCCAGATCCGCCTCGTAGGCCTCGACGGCCGCGGCGACGAGCGCGACCGGGTCGGCGGCCGGGGTGAGCTCGGCACGTCGGCGTGCGCTCCACAGCTCGTCGACCGGAGCGGCGGCGAGGTCGGGATGGCCGACGGTCAGCAGCAGCTCGGAGCGGTTCGTCACCGCCCCGTCGAGGACGACCGTCGTGCGCTCGAGCGCACGCAGGAGCCGGGTGCGGGCCTGCTCGCGGTCGCGGCCCCACGCGCCGATGCTCGTCACGACGTCGTCGCCGGGGGTGCCGATGACGTCGCCGACGCGTGGACTCACCTCGGCCCGCACGCCGATGCCGGTCGGCAGGTCGACGAGCCGCACCCGGTGCTTCGAGGTCGTCGCGGTGCCGTGCTCGTCGGCGCGCGCGAGCAGCGTGACCCCGATCGCGTGGCCGTCGACGGGCGGCAACTCCGCATCCAGGGGCAGCCCGAGCAACAGCCCGACGCGCATCTGCAGCAGGCGGGTGCTCAGGGCCTCGTCGAGAATCGCCTGGTCGGCGCGCGCGAGGGTGTCGACGGAGAGCAGCTCGATCGTTCCGTCGCCGGCGACGCGGTAGCGCACCGTCGCGCCGCCTCGATACTCGGTGACCTGCGCGAGCCGGCGGGTGAGCTCGTCGAGTCGCGACTCGACCTCGGTCGGCAGGCCGGCGGCGGGGAACTCGGCGACGAGGGCACGCGGCTCACCGCGGAGGTCCGTGTGGTCACGCACGACGATGTCGCGCGGCGGCAGGGTGAGGACGCGCTCCGGCGAGGCCACGAGGTCGACGTCGACGATGCGCGTGCGCTCCCGCGGCGCGCCGGCGAGGTCGAGGGGGCCCAGGCCGATCTCGGCGGCGAGCGCATCGACGTCGGCGAGGCGCGCGCGTGTCCGCGACGACGGACCCGCGACCCCGAGACCCGCGTCCTCACAGACAGCGGTGAACTCCACCGGGTCGAGGCCGGCGGGAAGCAACCCGAGCCAGACCCCGTCGACGCCGGCCTCGCGGAGCGCATCGACCACCGTGCGCGCGGAAAGAGGTGCGCCGCCGGCGAACTCGGCGAGATCCGCGGTGAGCGACAGGGTCTCGTCGGCGTCACGGCCGAACCACGGCGCGTCGCCGGTGTGCGCGACGACGGTCGTCACCGAGGGAGCGTCACCCTGCCGCCCGAGGTCGGCGACCGCAGCCACCACGCGCGCCACGGGCTCACCCACGTCGAGAACGGCGAGCCGAAACGGTCGAGCAGGGGCATCGGTGGCAGGGGTGGCCTCGGTCATGGGCTCGACCTTAAGAGCGGCGTCACGTACGGGAAAGTAGGCACCCCGGTCGTCATCGCACCCGGGAGCGCACCGGGGCCGCACCCGGGTCGCACTCGAAATCCCCCGGGGTTCGCATCTGGCCGCCACCCGAGACCCCGCCGGACTGCGCCCGGACCCGCCTGGCCTCCCCCGAACTCGACGGCCCGCCTCGCGTCGCGGACCGGGCGGCCGTGCATGAGAATCCGGACATCCGGGCATTTCTTCACTGTCGGCACGCGCCGGCATCTGCCGACGCTGCGCGCTCCGAGCGCAGCTCGCTCTTCTGACTCGGGAGGGATCCATGACGGACCGATCCGCCGGCGGTTCCGTTGCGGTTCCTGCCGAAGCGGAGGACTCGCCGTCCACCCGCGCTGGGGCCGCCCGCGCCCGGTACGGCCGTCTCACCGAGCAGGCCCGCTCGATCGGTGCCGATCCGAAGACCGCCGTCGCCCGCCTACCCGAGTTGCTCGAGGGCGTCCCGTTCCCCGGCGAGGGCGACACGACCGGGTACCTCTCGACGCTGGCAGCGCTCGGCGCCGGTGATCTCACGGTCGCCCGGGTCGTCGAGCCCCACCTCGACGCCGCCGCGATCCTCCATCAGGCGGGTCTGGACGACCTCCTCACCGGTCGCACCGCGTGGGGGGTGTTCGCGGCCGAGGGACCGGGAGCTCGTCTGCAGGCCACGGAGGGTCCCGACGGGTGGACGTTGACGGGAACCAAACCGTGGTGCTCGCTCGCCGGTGTGCTCGACCACGCCGTGATCACGGCCCACAGCGGCCCCGACACGCGCCGCGCCTTCGCGGTGTCGCTGCGCGAGCCCGGAGTTCGCGTCGCCGACGTCGACTGGGCCGCACGTGGACTCGCCGCCGTACCGAGCGGCCCGGTCGAGTTCGACCACGTGCCCGCCACCCCCGTCGGCGACGACGGCTGGTACCTGCGCAGACCGGGATTCGCCTGGGGCGGCATCGGGGTCGCCGCGGTCTGGTACGGCGGCGCCCGAGCCCTCGCGGCCGCGCTCACCGAGGCCGCGCGCTTCCGCGCGCCGGACCAGATCGCGCTCATGCACCTCGGCGCCTCCGACATCGCCCTGCACCAGGCCCGGTGCGTCCTCGACGACGCGGCCCGTGTCATCGACTCGGGCGAGGCGACGGGTGCGGAGGGCGGCGTCCTCGCGGCCCGGGTCCGGGGCGTGTGCGCCGCGACGGTCGACACCGTTCTCACCACCGTCGGCCACGGTCTCGGCCCGGCCCCGCTCACCTTCGACGAGGAGCATGCCCGCCGCGTCGCCGACCTCACGGTCTACGTGCGACAACACCACGCCGAACGCGACCTCGCCCGCCTCGGCGAGACGACCCTGGAGGAGGCCGGGTGACGGGCTCGTCGACGTCGTGGCAGCCACCCGGTCTGCGGCCGTTCACGACCAGCGATCCGGGCACGTCCGAGGCGGCCTGGCTGGCCGACCCGCGCTGGGACGAGGTGCCGTGCGTCGATCCGATCGCCCTCGCCGCCGACCGGGTTCTCGTCCTCGCCGCCCACCCCGACGACGAGACGCTCGGAGTCGGCGCGCTCGTCGCCGACCTCACCGCGGCGGATGCGACGGTCGACATCGTGGTGGCCACCGACGGCGCGGCGTCCCACCCGGGATCGACACTGTGGTCCCCCGGCCGGCTCGCTGCCCGTCGACGCGCCGAGCTCGACCACGCGGCGCGTCTGCTCGGAGCAGACGCGCATCACCTCGATCTCTCCGACGGCGACCTCGGGCGGGACCCGGCAGGGTTGCTGCAGCGGCTCCGGCTCGCACTGCCGCCGCGCGCGGAGGGGAGCGAAGTCGTGCTCGCGCCGTACCTTTACGACGGACACGGCGACCACGACATCCTCGGTGCGGCCGCCGAGCGGCTGGCCCGCGAGCGCGACGCCGAGCTCTGGTTCTACCCGATCTGGGCGTGGCAGTGGTCGACGCCCGACGAGCTGCCGTGGCATCGCCTTGTGTCGGTACAACCATCTGCGCGCGCGTTGCGGCGCAAGCGTGCGGCGATCGCCGCCCACCGGAGTCAGGTGGAGCCGCTCTCTCCCCTCCCGGGCGACGAGGCCATGCTCACCCCCGAGGTGCTGACGCGTTTCCGGCGCGTGATCGAGACGCTCGTCGCCGGGCCTGACACGGATCTTCCCGGCACGAGAGAAGCCGAGGTGGAGCGACGGCGGCGACGACGCGAAGGCTTCGACCGGATGCTCGACGACGGCCCCGATCCCTGGGCCTCGACCAGCGACTACGAGCGCCGCAAGCACGAACTCACGGTGGCCCTCCTCACCCGCCGCCACTACGGCGAGGTGGTCGAGGTCGGATGCGCGACCGGCGCACTCTCGGCTCGCCTCGCCGAACGTGCCGACCATGTCACCGGCGTCGACGGCTCGGCTCCAGCCCTCGAAGTCGCCCGCGGGCGAGGACTGGCGAACGTCGCGTGGGTTCACGGCGAGATCCCGTACGGTCTGGTCGATCTCGCCGACGACTCGGCCGATCTCGTCGTGATCTCGGAGGTCGCCTACTTTCTCACCGGGCCCGAACTGCTGGCGCTGCTGCGTCAGGTTCGTCGCCTCCTGCGCGACGAGGGCGAGGTCGTCGTCGTCGACTGGCGCGCCGGCTCGTCCGACCTGCCGCTCGACGGCGAACTCGTCCACGACCAGTTCACCACCGCTCTCGCCGACCTCGGCCACCGCCTCACCTACCGCGACGACAGCGCCCTCATCGACGTGTGGGGTGGCCGACCCGTCGTCCCCGGTGATCGTGGCGTGCCGTGAACGAGAGGGGACCCGCACCGATCGAGCGGGCGGCAGTCGTCATCCCCGCGCGGGACGAGGAACAGGCGCTGCCCGCCTGTCTCGCGTCGGTGGCCACGGCCGTCGAGGTGGCGCGCCTTCCGACGACGGTGCTCGTCGTCCTCGACCGTTGCCTCGACGGCTCCGCGCGGATCGCTTCCCGGGCCGGGGTGGAGGTTCTCGCCACCTCGTACGGGTCGGCGGGAGCAGCACGGGCGGCCGGCATCGCGACGGTCCTCGTCTCCCTCAGGGGTGCCGGCCACGCTCCGCACACGACGTGGGTGGCGTGCACCGACGCCGACTCCGTCGTGCCGGCGACGTGGCTCACGACGCAGCTCGACCTGGCGAACGAGGGCGCGGACTGCGTCGTCGGCACGGTCGAACCCGTCGGCGTGCCCGTGCGGACGGCGCAGGAGTGGCGCCGCCGTCACCACCTGGCCGAGGGTCATCCGCACGTGCACGGGGCGAATCTCGGCATCCGCGCGTCGACGTATCTCGACGTCGGGGGTTTCGCACCACTCCCGCTGCACGAGGACGCCGAGCTCGTCGCCCGCATCCGCGCCGCGGGCCATCGGTGCGTCGCCACCGACCGGGCGCGGGTCGCGACATCGGGGCGCCTCACCTCCCGGGTCACCGGCGGATTCGCGACGTACCTGGCCGAGCTCGCGGCGACGTCCCACGAGGCGTCGGCCTCGTGAACCGCGCGCCCAGGGTGCAGGGTGGGAGCCGGAGCCGACCGTCGGTCACGAGCGAAGGAGCACACCCATGCAGCAGGAACCCTGGGGCACGACCCCGGCCGGTGAGGACGTGCACGCCTGCACGATCGGGAACGAGGAGCTGACGGCGACGATCCTCACCTACGGAGCGACGCTGAACCGACTCGTCCGGCACACCACCGAGGGGCGCGGCGTCGACGTCGTCCTCGGGTTCCCGACACTCGCGGGGCGACTCGCCAACCCCGACCCCTACCTCGGCGCGGTCGTCGGGCCGTTCGCCAACCGCATCGCCGGGGCGCGGATGACGATCGACGGTGTCGAGCACCGCCTCACGGCCAACGACGGAGACAACTGCCTGCATGGCGGCGACGCGCGCACCGACACGGTCGTCTGGCGGGTCGTCGAGCACGACGATCGTCGTCTTGTACTGACACATCGTTGCGAGGACGGCGCCGGCGGCTTTCCCGGCCCCATCCACCTCACGGCGACGTACACGCTCGATGGGGACACGCTCACCCTGCGGCTCGAGGCGACCACCGAGAAGGCCACCGTCGTCGGGCTCACGTCTCATGCGTACGTCAATCTCGCCGGTGGGGGGTCGATCGACGATCACACGTTGCGGGTTCCGGCGCAGACGTTCCTCGAGGTCGACGCTGCCGGTGTTCCGGTGGCGGAACAGGACGTCGCGGCGGCCGGTCTCGACCTGCGCTCGCCGACGGAGCTGGGAGAGCTGCGCAGGCGGGACGTGCCGCAGGTCCGTCTCGTCGGCGGCCTCGACCATCCGTACCTGCCGGGCGGGTCCGGCGTGCGCGTGGTCGCGGAGGTCACCCACCCCTCGACGGGCCGACGCCTGGAACTCTCCTCCGATCAGCCCTGCCTGCAGGTGTACACCGCCGACAAGCTCACGACCGACGCGCCGGGCTGGGACGGCCGGCTGATGCGCGACGGAGACGGCCTCGCCCTCGAGGCGCAGCGGTACCCGGACTCCCCGAACCAGAGCTGGATGCCCTCCCCGATCCTCCGACCGGGTGAGCAGTACTCCGCGACGATCGCGTGGCGCCTGACCGGCTTCTGAGGCCGCCGGAGCCCCCGGCCCCGACACTCTCCGTCGAGGCCGCCTCAGATGCGAGGCGTCCTGCCAGGACCTGGGGTGCCACGGTGGCGTTCCGGGCACCGCATGTCCCCGCGACGAACCCTTCTGCATCGAGCCGAGCGCGGCCCGAACAGGCGTAGCCTGGGTGCCATGTCCCGCCTTCTGACCTGGGCATTCGTCGCTTCGTGCGTGCTTTATGCGCTCGTCGTGGTGTGGGCGGCGTTCGTGCTTCCCGCCGAGGGGGTGCCGTCACACTGGTCGAGTTTCGGTCGTAGCGTGCCCGACGCGTGGTCGACACGGGCGGAGACCGTGGGGTTCCTCGCGCTGATCGGTGGGGCCTTGGCTGCCGTGTACACCGTCATCCTCGTTCTCGTCCGCCGCAGCAGGACGATGGGCCTGATCAACGTTCCGAACCAGGCGTACTGGATGCGCGAGGAGAACCTGCCGCAGGCACGCCGGATGATGTACGACGACATGGCGTTGTTCGCGGCCGTGTTCATGGTGTGGTTCACGTCGCTGCCGGTGTCGATCGTCCAGGCCGCCCATGATCCGCAGGGCCGGTTGCCGCTGTGGTTCACCTTCGGTTTCGTCGCGTGGCTCGTCTTCACCGCCGGATGGATGGTCCGTCTCTACCGCCGCTTTCGCTTGCCGCCCGACGCCGGCCCGCTGCGCTGAGGAGCCGCCCGGCCCGTCCGGGTCGCGAGGAGGTGGGTGACGCCGTCGTCGCCGGGGACGACGCGGATGTCATAGCGGCGCTCGAACCCTTCGAGCCCGTCCAGAGGCGCTGCCCACGCCCCAGCACGACGGGGACGACGACCAGGTGGAGGTCGTCGACGAGGTCGGCATCGAGAAAATCGCGCAGACTGCGGACCCCGCCGCCGAGGCGCACGTCCAGTCCGCCCGCCAACCGGCGTGCCTCGTCGAGGGCGGTCGCGGGCGGGGCGTCGCGAAAGTGGAACGTCGTCCCGCCCTCCATGACGATCGGCGGTCGGGGGTGGTGGGTGAGCACGATCACCGGGGTGTGGAAGGGCGGGTTCGCTCCCCACGGGCCGTGCCAGTCCGGGGGCAGTTCGCCGGTGCCGGTGTGGAACTTATGGCGCCCCATGATCTCCGCGCCGACTCCGTCCCAGGTGGCGCGCGCGAGGTCGTCGTCGGTACCCGTCGTGCCGCCCTCGCGCCCCATCAGCGCGCGCCCCATCCGGGTCGCGAACATCCACTCGTGCAACCGCGTACCGGCGTGCCCGAACGGCTCCTCCTCGCTGATCCCTTCGCCGACGCCGAACCCGTCCAGCGACAGCGCGAAGTTGTGAACACGAACCCTGCTCATCTCGGCCTCCGTCGTGGCTCGTACCGCTGATGAATCCGCTCTCGAGCTCCTGCCCCCATCCTCGCGGTCTCGGCCGAGACGGCAACCGCCCGCGCGTGCCCTGCCGGACGTCCGACCCTGGCCGCAGGTCAGAGCCCCAGCACCGCCTGCGCGACGAGGAAGTAGATGACGAGCCCGGTGGCGTCGACGATCGTCGTGATGAACGGGGCGCTGACCACGGCCGGGTCGACTCCGACCTTGCTCGCGAGCAACGGGATCACCGCACCCACCGTCGTCGCCAGCGAGCACACCGCGACGAGCGAGACCACCAGCACGAACGCGATCTCTCGACCCACGAGGAGCCAGGCCGGGCCGAACCCGACGGCCGCGAGCACGAGGCCGAGCGAGAGCCCGGTGAGCAGTTCCCGACCCGCGACCCGGGGAGCGTCGCGGGCGGTGATCTCGCCGTCCGAGAGGGCGCGCACCACGGTCGTCACGGTCTGGGCGCCGGCGTTGCCGCCCGTGCCGATGAGCAGGGGCACGAACAACGCGAGGGCGACGACCTGGGAGAGGGTCTCCTCGAAGTGGTCGAGGACGTTGACCGTGAGCGTCGCGGCGGCGATGAGCACGAGCAGCCACACGACGCGCGAGCGCACGACCTGCTGGATCGAGCGGGTGAGATAGGGCCGGGGCACGACCTGCAGACCGGAGGACCGGTGCACGTCCTCGACGTTCTCCTCGTGGAGGATGCGCATCGCGTCGTCCACGTCGAGCACGCCGACGAGGCGGTCCTCGTCGTCGACGACCGGCAGACCCACCAGGCCGTGGTCGCGCAGCCGGCGGGCCGCGACCTCCTGGTCCTCGTGGACGTTGGCCGAGACGGGTCCGTCGGCGAGATCCGCCACCGGCGTCTCCGGGTCGGCGGTGACGAGATCCCACAGCGGCAGGAGTCCGACCAGGCGGCGGCCGGCCGCGAGTACGGGCACGGCGTGCATCGACTCGACCCGGCTGCCGACCCGCCGCAACCGGCCCAGCGCATCTCCCGCGGTCGCGCCGACCGGCACGGTCGCCACCTCCGGTGTCATCCGCCGCCCGGCAGATTCGCGCGGATAACCGAGGACGGTCTCGGTCATCGTGCGCTCGTCCGGGGTCAGCCCCGAGAGCAGCCGCACGACCATCGCGGCGGGCAACTCGTCGAGCAGTCGCGCGCGGTCGTCGGGGTCGAGGTCGTCGACGAGCTGGCGCACCCGCTCCTCCCGCAGTCCGTCGAGGAGTTCCCTCGCGGTCTCGGCGTCGAGGTCCTCGAACACGTCGAGGGCGGTGTCCTTGTCGAGCAGCCGGAAGACGACGGCACGCCGCTGCGGCGACAGGCGCCCGAGCTCACGACGGATCACGGGGGCGTCGAGGGTGCGCAACGCCTCGGCCACCTCGCTCGGGGTGCCACCGGCCAGGGCACGTGAGACATCGATCGTCGGCACGTCGGTCATCGCAGCCTCCGTTCACGAGGGGTTCGGATCGACCCCATCATGGCGGTGTCGTCGGGGCCGACAGGTGCGCGGCATACGAACGACGCCCCGCTCCACCGGGGTGGAACGGGGCGTCGAGGGGGTAGGCGCGTCAGACGGTCGAACGACGTCCGAAGACCAGCTTGAGGATGAACAGCAGGAGGCACGCGCCGAGCACGGCGGTGATGAGGCTGAAGATGAGGCCGCCACCCGCGGCGTCGAAGCCAGCGAGCGTCATGAGGTAGCCGCCCAGCAGGCCGCCGATGATGCCGACGATGATGTTGGCGAGCAGTCCCATCTGGGCGTCGGTGCCCATGAACTTGCTGGCGATCCAGCCGGCGATGCCGCCGATGATGATCCAGGCGATGAAACCCATGGAGAGAGTCATGTCGATTCCTTCGGTCGAACTCGTGGATGTGAGCGGTGCGGCGTTCCCACGGCCATGTGGTTCGGCTCGCTCCGTCCGTACTGGCATGGCATTACCCCGGAGGTCGGGATTCATGCACCCGGAATCCGGACAGTTCTCGATTGCGGGCCTGACCCGCATGCCCGTGGTTACCCACAGTCTCCTGGATCATGCGCCTCTGCCGAGGTTCCCCGCCCGTTCCCCCGCGTGTCGCCGCCGCCCGAGTGGGCGCTGGTTCGGGCGCCTCCGGGCTCCTCGGCGAGCTCGTTGGGGCTCGTCTCCGGGTCGATGGGCGCGCCCGACATGATCGTCGCGCGGGCCAGGGCATTGCTCGCCATCGAGGAGACGACGAGCAGTGCCGCGATGGTGACGACGAGCCGCACGAGCGCCCAAAGGGAGAATCCCGTCGTCGCCACCGTGTACCCGTACGTGCCGACGACGATGAGGGGCACGCCGAGGGCCGTGGCGGGCGAGAGGGCGTTGACGCGGGTGATGGCGTCGCGTGCCCGCATGAGCGCGATCGACGTGAGCAGCATGATGACGGCGCCGGCGAGCACGAGCGCGCCGACGACGACCTCGACGACGAGCATGACCGGGGTGACGGAGGTCATCGTCGCCCCCTCGTGATGATGCGGGAGAGCGAGACCGTCGCGAGGATCCCGAGCAGTGCGGCGATCATCACCGCGTCGTCGACCACGGCGGAGTGGACGGCGGTGCCGAAGACGGCGAGCACTCCGACGGCCGAGAAGTACACGAGGTCGCCGACGACGGCTCGGCTGGCGTCGTCGGTCGCCGTCGCCACGCGCACCAGGCCGGCGAGGACCGCGATGCCGAGCAGGACGACCGCGATCGAGAGGACCACGGCGAGGGCCGGACTCATCACGTGCCTCCGTTCGAGGATGGATCGGGCTCGAGTCTGCTCTCGCGTCCTCGGGTGACGCGCAGCAGCCGCGTCTCCATGTCTCTCAGGTCGGCGAGCACGGCCTCACGGTCCGAGCAGAACATGGCGTGGACGAACAGGGTGGGCGGCGCGGTGCGGGTGGCGGCGGCGGTGCCGACGACGAGCGTCCCGGGAGTGATCGTGATCGAACTCGACATCGCGACGATCTCCCCGTCGGTGCGGCAGCGCAGGGGGAGCTCGACGATGCCGGGCCGGATGAGGCGCCGCCGCGAGACCGCGGCTCGGCAGATCTGCCAGGTGCCGGAGCCGATGGCCGCGACGATGTAGGCGAGGTAGGAGAGGGCTGCGAGCGGATGACGGATCATCGGATCACCGCCTTGGCATAGGGGGCGAGGTCGGTCAGCGTGGCGGCCGCGCGGTCGGTGACGGGAAAGATCGGGCCGGCGAACACGAACATCGCGACCGAGACGCCGATGAGCACCAGGCCCGGAGCCGCCACTGCGGAGCGGATGCGCACGTCGCCGACGGGGGTGAGCTCACCACGGCCGGTCTCGGGATCCGGGGGGCGGTAGCGCTCGAGCGGGCGGCCCCAGAACACCTGGGACCACACCCGCTGGAGGGCGAGCAGCGAGAGGACGGAGGCGAGGATCATCGCCGCGACCAGCGACCAGGCGAGCACGGGATGCCTCGTCACGGCGGCGGTGCTCGCGAGGATGAGCCCGACCTTGCCCCACAGGCCGCTCGTGGGCGGGAGGCCGACGAGGGAGAAGAGCCCGAGCGCGACTCCGACCGCGAGCCAGGGCTCCCGGCGCATCAGGCCGGAGACCCGGTCGAGCCGGCCGCTGCCATAGGTGTGCTCGATCGCGCCGGCGAGCAGCAACAGCGCGCCCATCGTCACGATGTGGTGGACGAGGTAGAACAGGCCCGCCGAGAGCGACGCGGCCGTGAACAGCGCGACGCCGACGAGGATGTGGCCCACGCCGGTGACCATCTGCCACGCGAGCGCACTGCGCAGATGGTTCTCTCCGAACGTCGCGAGCGCGCCGAGGACGATGGTGACGACGACGGCCGCGCCGACGGCCGGCCACCACGAGGGCGCGTCGGCGCCGAACGTCGTCGCGTGGATGCGGTAGAGGGCGTAGAGACCGACCTTGGTGTGCAGGGCGGAGAACAACGCCATGATCCCGGCCGAGGTGTCGGGATAGGTGCGGGGCAGCCAGCCGTGGACCGGCGCCAGACCGGCCTTGACCGAGAGCGCGAGCAGGACGACGGCGATGGCGACACCGGCCCGCGGGTCCTCGGCGCCGGCGCCGACGAGCGCGGCCAGCGTCACGGTGCCGGTGGTCGCGTACACGAACCCGACGCCGACGACGAGGATCGTGCTCGTCACGAGGTTGACCACCACGAACGTGCGGCCGACGCCGAGCCGGCGCCACGAGCCCGCGCCGGCGAGCAGGGCGTAGGAGGGCAGGAGCATGACCTCGACCCAGACGAAGAGGTTGAAGAGGTCACCGGTGAGCAGGGCGCCGTTGACGCCGCCGAGCAGCATGAGCACCAGGGGTGCGACGAACCGGCGTCGGTCGCCTCCCGTGGCGATGACGAACCACGCGCAGACGAGCGTCGTCAGCGAGGTCACGGCGATCATCAGCGCCGAGAGCGTGTCGGAGACGAACGGGATCGCGATGCCGGGCACGTAACCGCCGACCTGGGTGGCGAGGACGGGTGTTCTCGCGTGCTCGGCGAGCAGGAACAGGGCGGCGACGCCGGTGGCCAGCGGTGTCGCGAGCATGAGCAGACGTCCGATCCACGGTCTGCGGACGACGACGCCCACCCCGGCCAGCAGCAGGGGGACGGCGGTGAACAGCGGCAACCAGGCAGGGTTCATCGATCCTCGTTCTCCCCGGTCGCGGGCATGCGGTAGGTGTCGTCGTTGTGGCCGAGCACGGCGAGCATGAGCATGAACACCGTCACCGCCATCGAGATGACGATCGCGGTGAGCACGAACGCCATCGGCAGCGGATCGGCCACGGTCGCGGAGTCCATCCGGTCGGTGAGCGGCTCACCGCGCCATGCGGAGACGCCGGTCGCGAGCAGCATGAGGTTGGCCGCGTGGCTGAACAGCGTCATCCCGAACACGACCCGCACCATGCTGCGTGAGAGCAGGAGGTAGACCCCTCCGGTGACGAGGACGGCGATGGTGGCGGCGAGGATCACGGGCGGACCTCCGGTTCGGTGGTCGGGGCGTGGGCCGATCGGTCGTCGGAGCGGGCGCTCGTCCGAGGTGCGTGACCGGCCTGGGCCGGGGCTGTGCCGGAGGCGAGGAACCGCGTGTGCGCCCGGGCCTTGGACTCCTCGTCGAGCCCGAGCACGGCGAGGTCGTCGTCGGTGCGCACCTCGTGCGACCCGCGCGGTCGCAGAACTCGCCGGCGGCGCCGGAGATCGGCGATGTCGGATTCGCCGAGGATCTCGCCCTCGGTCATCTCGCGGGCGCGTTCGTGGGTGCGCTCGGTCTCGGTGGCCTCGCCCGTGCCGAGGAGGTTGAACGCGGCCATGACGAGCCCGAGCACGGCCGCGTAGACGCCCGCGTCGAACACCATCGACGTGGTGAGGTGAATCCCGGCGATCTCGGTGTGGCCGGGTTGGAGGAACGCGCCCTCGACGACGAGGTTGACGAGGCCGGTGCCGACCGCGACGACGATGCCGCCGCCGATGAGCACGATCGGCAGCCGAGGCGGTCCGATCTGCCGGTCGCGGGCCGTCGAGAGGTAGACGAGGCCGACGATCGCCGAGCCCACGAGGGCGGCGATGAATCCGCCGCCGGGGGCGTTGTGCCCGCGCCAGAACAGGCCGGCGGAGACGAGTACGAGCAGCGGCACGACGATGCGCAGCATGAGTTGCAACGCGATCGTGTTGGGCCAGGCGAGCAGGATGGCCCGGCGCGCGGTGGTGCCCGGCCCGCGCAGGCGAGGAACCTGTCGGGGGACGTGCCGGGTGTCGTGCGGCGGGGAGTCCTCGTACGAGTCGTCACCTGGTTGCGGTGCGGACAAGGCGTGGGGGTCGGCGACGGGGTAGGGGTCGAGCTGGCGATCACGCACGGTCGAGAGCACGGCGACGAGCGCGACGCCCGTCATGCCGAGCACGGAGAGTTCGCCGAGGGTGTCGAGGGCGCGGAACTCGACGAGGATGACGTTGACGATGTTGTGGCCGCCCGAGACCTCCTCGGTGTGGGTGAGGTAGTACTCGGCGATCTCGGAGCGGCCGCGGCGTCCGGTGAACAGCCACGTGCCGAGGCCCGCCGCGAGCCCGGCGGCGACGGCGATGGCCCCCTTGAGCACACGCGGCCGCGGTCGGGTGGGCAGGAACGTCACCGGCAGCTTCTGCAGCACGAGCATGATGACGACGATCGTCAGCGCCTCGACGAGCAGTTGGGTGAGCGCGACGTCGGGCGCGCCCAGGCTGACGATCTGGACGGTGACGAGGATGCCGACGGCAGACAGCGAGACCACGGCCGCGAGGCGGGCACGGACCCGCACGACCAGGCTCACGGCTCCGGCGATGAGCACGAAGAGCACGAGGTCGAGCGGTCGGGAGAGGTGCGGGACCGACGGCGGCACGTCCTCGGGTGTCAGGGTGAGCAGGCCGCCGAGGAGAACGGCGGCGAACGCGCCGAGGATCGTCGCGAGGTGCCGGGTGGGGTGATGACCGGAGACGAGTTGGGAGGCGACGAGCCCGGCTCGGCGCAGCGCGCCGTTGAGGAGCGCGATGACCCCGGCGCCGTCGACCGGCAGCAGGGGCCGTTCGAGCAGCGGCCAGAGCCGGTGGCGAGAGGCGAGTGCGAGGAGGCCGAGGGCGAACACGACGAGCGTCGCGAGCAGCTCCGGAGTGAGGCCGTGCCAGAGGACGAAGTGGGAGTGATGCTCCGAGCCGGGCCGGGCGGCCTGCGTCGCCAGGTCGACCGGGTGGTCGAGGACGCCGGCGGCCAGGCCGAGCGGGATGCCGGCGAGGATCGGCAGGGCGGCGGCGCCGAGGAGCACGAGGCCGGGGGTGTGCAGGTGTTCGCCGTTCTCGAGGCGGCCGTCGTCGATGCGGCGTGACCCGTCGACGAAGCCTCCGAGGACGATCTTTCCGCAGTAGGCGAAGGTGAGGATGCTGGCGGCGGCGCCGGCCGCGAGCGCGGCCCATCCGGCGGCTTCACCGCCCGGCGCGTCGTGCAGTGCCGTGAACAGCGACTCCTTGGTGACGAACCCGAGCAGCGGGGGGATACCCGCCATCGACGCGGCGCCCACGCAGGCGACCGCGAAGCTGACCGGCATCGACCGCCACAGCGGCGGCAGCCGGCGCAGATCACGCGTGCCCGTGGCGTGGTCGACGACACCGACCATCATGAACAGCCCCGACTTGAACAGCGCGTGCGCGATGACGTGCGCGACCGCGGCGGCGAGCGCGAGCGGGGTGCCGACCCCGATCGCCGCGACGACGAGCCCGAGCTGGCTCACGGTGGAGTAGGCCATGAGGCGCTTGAGGTCGGTCTGCTGCAGGGCGAAGAGGGCGCCGAGCGCGGCGGTGAACAGGCCGGTGCAGATGAGCGTCGCGTTCCACAGCGGGGTTGCGTGAAAGGCGGGGCTGAAGCGCAGGAGCAGGAAGATGCCGGCCTTGACCACCGCCGCCGCGTGCAGGTAGGCGCTCACCGGGGTCGAGGCGGCCATCGCGTCGGGAAGCCACACGTGGAACGGGAACTGCGCCGACTTGGTGAACCCCGCGAGAAGGACGAGCAGCGCGACTCCGCTCGTGAACGCGGGATCGGTCGCCCAGACGGGGTCGGCCAGGGCGCCGCCGACGGCCGTGGTCCCCGTTCGCGCGACGACGAGTCCGATCGCGACGAGCAGCGTGAGCCCTCCGACGAACGTGAGGAACATCGTGCGCAGCGACGCCGCCTCCCCGGCCCGACCGCCCTGCCCGACGAGCAGGAACGAGGCGATGCTCGTGATCTCCCAACACACGAAGAGGGTGACGAGGTCGTCGGTGAGGACGAGTCCGGTCATCGCCGCGGTGAACGTGGCCATGACGAGGAAGAACCCGCGGTGCTCGAGGCGGCGCCCGTGCTCGTCGGCCGCCGCGAGATAGCGCGTGGAGTACGTGAGGACGACCGCGCCGATGACGAGGGCGATGAGAGCGAAGACGACACCGAGGCCGTCGGCGCGCAACGCGAGCTCGACGCCGAGTGCCGGCACCCACGGTGTCGACCACGTCGGGTTCTCGCCCGCGAGCACAGCGAGCACAGCGGGGAGAAACACCGCCGCGGCCGCGAGATACAGGGCGGCGAGCGCGAATCCGGCGTTTCGGCCGAGGACACGGCTCAGCAACGGCGCGAGGGCGACCGCGATCAGAAGAAGGAGAAGGGTGCCTGGGAGCGACTCGGTCGGTGTCATGAGGCCTCAGGGGTCGGGGGCAGACTCAACGCACAAGCGACCCCGCGGTGCGAAGCGCCATTGCCGACCAGACTTCCCGGCTCACCGAGCCTTACGTTAACCGACATCCGTAACCGCAGCGACCCGCGCGGCCGCCTCCCCGTAGCGCCGAACCCACCCCCGGGGGGCTCTGACCTGGCGTTTTCCGGGCGATCATTTTTTTCGTCGCGTGATCTGCTCGGCACCTACCCCGACGAGGCCGTCCGTTGACGGCCGTACTTGCCCCGCGACACCGTCCCACCGGCGAGACCCCGTTCGTCGTCGAGTCCCGTTCGTAACCGTGGCGTCACGGGCTCGTGGTCCTCATCGGGAAGACTGGCGTCGTGCCCGACTCCCCCCTTCGTGCAATGTCATTCGCTCTTCTCGCCTTCGTCTTCGGCATCCTCGCCGTCGTCGTCGCCACCTCGACCGACGGTGCCGTCACCGCCCCCTGGTGGATCCTCCTCGCCGTCCTCTGCTTCGTCCTGCCGTTCGGATCCTGGTCGGCGCGAAGCGCCCGCAGCCGCGTGATCGCGCTGGCCGGGTTGATCGGCTCGTCGCTGCTGCTCGTCGGGGGTCTTCGCGTCAGCACCTCGACCTTGCTCGTCGCGATCGTCGTCGCACCGTTGGCCCTCACCCTCGCGATGCTCCTCACTCATCACCTGCGCGGGCACCGCGTGGTCGGGGCCGTGCTGTTCGGCATCCCCCTCCTGCTCGTCGGGGCCGCGGCACCGGTGACGTTCGGCAGCGCCGAGATCCAGGCGCTCGTCACGCTCGACCCCTCCGGCGCTCTGCCGGCGATCCTCGAGGCCCTGCCGCCGATGCTGCTGTTCGGCGGAGCCTCGATGCTCACCGGTTCGGTCGTCGACCTCGCCTCACGGCTGCGTACCTCGGTCTCCGCCGAGGCGGTCCGCGGTATCGCCTACGTCGTCGGAGGGCTCGCGCTCGTGCTCGTCGCGGCCGCCGGGGTCGTGGCCGCGGGCACTCTCTCGGGCACGGCCTCTCGCGTCGGCACCAGCGCCACGGTGCTCGTCGTCGCCGCCGTCGCGGCGCTGTGGCACGGCCTGCGCACCCTCTCGCGGACTCGTGAGGTGTCACGTGTCGGAGGTGCGATGACCGTGCTCTCGGTCGTCGCGGTTCTCGCCGGCGTGCTCCTCGCCCCGGCCGAGTCCCTCGCCACCGTCCTCTCCCTCGTGGCCCTGCTCGCCCTCGCCGCCGTCCTCGGCGCCGTCACCGGACTATGCGGCGCGGCGGCGCTCGTGCGCGCCCCGCGTCGCGAGCGCCGCCCGCTGCGCCTCGGCCTGCCACTGCGGGCCCGCGCCGTGCACTCGCGTCACGTCCAGTCCCGGCCCGTTCACTCCTGAGCCTTGCGCGGATCCCTTTTTCGAGCAGACGGATTCCCTCGCCGCGTCTACCGCGCTCGTCCAGGCGCATCCGCCATCATCGGCCCATGAGCGTTCCGCATGCGCCCCGCCGGCGCCCCACGTCGGGCTGGATCGATCCGAGTCACCTGCCCTACCCGCTCGTCGTCGCGGGTGCGTGGTCGGCCCGGTTCATCCTCGTCGTCGTCGCGGTCGGGCTGCTGCTCTACGGGCTCGGCAAGGTGAGCTTCATCGTCATCCCGCTCGCCGTCGCGCTGCTGTTCGCGGTGCTGCTGCACCCGCTCGCGACACTGCTGCGCACGCGCCTGCGGTTTCCCGCCGGTCTCGCCGCCGGCACGGCGCTGATCGTGCTCATCGCCGTGGTCACCGGCTCGGTCAGCCTCGCCGGCACCCAGATCGCCACCGGTGCCCACGACATGCAGTCCAGCGTCTCCACCGGCGTCGATAGCATCCTGGCCTGGCTCGCGAACGGTCCGCTGCACGTCACGAGCACCCAGTTGCAGCACTACGTCGACGAGGCCCGCGCCGCCCTGCAGAAGAACTCCTCCACGCTCACCTCGGGCGCGCTGGCGGCCGGGGCCTCGGCCGTGGACTTCTTCGCCGGCGCCCTCATCGCCCTGCTCGCGACGTTCTTCTTCCTCTACCAGGGCGACATGATCTACCGGTTCACGCTCTCCCTCCTTCCGCGAGCCGCGCAGGACCCCGTCTACCAGGCCTTTCGTCGCGGCTGGGTGAGTCTCGGCGCCTACGCCCGCACGCAGGTCATCGTCGCGGGCGTCGACGCCCTCGGCATCGGTCTCGGCGCGTTGATCCTGGGGTTGCCGTTCATCGTGCCGTTGATCCTGCTCGTGTTCATCGCGTCGTTCGTGCCGGTGGTCGGTGCCGTGGTGTCCGGAGTCGTGGCCGTGCTCATCGCCCTCGTCGTCAAGGGCCCGGTCATGGCCCTCGTCATGCTCGGCATCGTCCTACTCGTGCAGCAGATCGAGGCGCACGTGCTGCAGCCGTTCCTCATGGGCAAGGCCGTCGCCCTCCACCCGTTGGCGGTGATCATCGCCGTGGCCGTGGGCTCGTTCCTGCTCGGCATCGTCGGCGCCCTGTTCGCCGTGCCGGTCCTCGCCGTCGCGAACTCTGTCACCCGGTATCTCGTCGGTGACGACCCGTTCCCGGAGCTCGGCGACGGGCCCATGCCCCACCTCCGCGACGCCGAGCAGGAGTCCGAACCGCAGGGCGAGCTCCCCCGCACTGCCGACGAGCCCGAACCCGCCGCGAACGACACGGGAGCTCCCGGCCACGGCGGCGGTTCACACCCCGCGCCCGACGCCTGACGGCTCGAACAGGCACTTCCACCCCTGAGCGCTCGAACAGGCCTTTCCACCTCGTCCCGATCCCCGGAGCGCCGGTGAAAACGCCTGTCCGAGCGTGGGTGTGAGCGCGGAGAGACCCGGAGCACCGTCCACCCGCTCGGCGTCCACGAACCCGGTCCACGCCCGCGGCCGGGCATCCCCCGCCACGTCGACGGGGAGGTGGGATCGGCCCTCTACCATGAGGCGGTGGACTGGAACGATTACGACGCAGCCCTCTTCGACCTCGACGGCGTTCTCACGCCGACGGCGATCGTGCACATGGCGGCTTGGGACGAGATGTTCAACGCGTTCCTCTCCGCGCGCGGAGCCGCGCCTTACACCCCCCAGGACTACTTCGACCACGTCGACGGCAAGCCCCGGTACGACGGGGTGCGCGACATGCTCGCCTCCCGCGGCATCGAGTTGCCCGAGGGTGATCCCTCCGACCCGGCCGACACCGACACCGTCTGTGGCCTCGGCAACCGCAAGAACGACGCGTTCAACGAGGTGCTCGAACGGGACGGCGTCACCGCCTATCCCGGGTCGGTCGCGCTCGTCGAGGCCCTCGCCTCGCGCGGCGTGAAGATGGCCGTGGTCTCGTCGTCGAAGAACGCGCCCTCGGTCCTCGAGGCCGCGGGCATCGACCGGTTCTTCCCCGTCGTCGTCGACGGGCGCGTCGCCGGCGAGGACGGCCTGCGTGGCAAGCCCGCCCCCGACACGTTCCTCGCCGCCGCCGACCGGCTCGGCGTCACCAGGGAGCGCGCCGTGGTGCTCGAGGACGCGACCTCCGGGGTGGCGGCCGGGCGCGCGGGCGACTTCGGCCTCGTCGTCGGGGTCGATCGCGGCGCGGGCGAGACGGCCCTCGTCGCGGCCGGGGCCGACGTCGTCGTCACCGACCTGCAGGAGATCGTCCCGTGAAGCACGCCTTCGAACTCGAGGACCCGCTCGACCGCGCGAGGTTCCCGATCGATCCCTGGCGGTTCGTCGAGCGGTTCCCCAAGGCGAAGGACCTCGGCGCCACCGAGACGCTGTTCGCCGTCGGCAACGGCTACCTCGGCATGCGCGCCAACCCGCCGGAGGGCCGCGACGCGCACATCCACGGCACGTTCATCAACGGGTTCCACGAGACGTGGCCCATCCACCACGCCGAGCAGGCGTACGGGTTCGCCACCACCGGCCAGACGATCGTCAACGTCCCCGACAGCAAGGTGATGAAGCTCTACGTCGACGACGAGCCGCTGCTGCTCGCGGTCGACGACCTCGAGGAGTACGAGCGCAGCATCGACTTTCGCGAGGGCGTGCTGCGCCGCGACGTCGTGTGGCGCACCCCGGCAGGCAAGCGGGTGCGCGTGCAGACGACGCGCATGGTGTCGTTCACCCAGCGCCACCTCGCGCTCATGACGATCAACGTGACGATGCTCGACGGCGACGCGCCCGTGGTCGTCTCCAGCCAGATCCTCAACCGCCAGGACGGGTTCGACGAGTACCACACCAAGGAAGAGGCGATGGGCGAGGGCTTCGACCCGCGCCGCACCACCGCGTTCACCGATCGAGTCCTCAACCCGCAGGGTCACTGGAACTCCGAGCGGCGGATGATCCTCGGCTACCGCTGCGCGTCGTCGGGCATGACGCTCGCCGTGGGCGCCGACCACGAGATCTTCACCGACAACGACTACGAGACCCTCATCGAGACCCAGCCCGACCTGGGCAAGAAGGTCTTTCGTATCGACGCCGAGCAGGGCAAGCCGATCTTCATCACGAAGGCCGTGGCGTACCACACCTCCCGCGGGGTGCCGGTTCGCGAGCTCTTCGACCGCTGCCGCCGCACCCTGGACCGGGTGCGCCGCAACGGCGTCGGGCACTACCACGAGGAGCAGGCCCGCTGGCTCGCCGACTACTGGAAGCGCAGCGACGTCGAGATCGACGACCAGGGCGCCGTTCAGCAGGCCGTGCGCTGGAATCTGTTCCAGCTCGCGCAGGCCACGGCTCGCACCGACCAGCTCGGCGTCCCCGCCAAGGGCGTCACCGGGTCGGGTTACGAGGGGCACTACTTCTGGGATTCCGAGGTGTACATCGTCCCGTTCCTCTCCTACACCTCGCCCGGCACCGCGAGAAACGTCTTGCGGTTCCGGGTCAACCTTCTCGACGCCGCCCGCGAACGAGCGCGCGTGCTCGCGCAGAACGGTGCCCTGTTCCCCTGGCGCACGATCAACGGCGAGGAGGCGTCCGCCTATTACGCGGCGGGCACCGCGCAGTATCACATCGACGCCGACATCGCGTTCGCGGTGAGCAAGTACGTCGACGCGACCGGCGACGAGTCCTTCCTCACCCATGACGGGGTCGAGATCCTCGTCGAAACCGCTCGCATGTGGGCCGACCTGGGGTTCTGGCAGGAGAACGGGCGCCCCTCGTTCAACATTCACGGCGTCACCGGGCCCGACGAATACACGACCGTCGTCAACAACAACCTGTTCACGAACATCATGGCGAGGTTCAATCTCGAACGCGCCGCGAGCACGATGCGTGAACTGAAGAAGCGTCATCCGGAGACCTACGAGCGTGTTCTCTCACGCCTCGATCTCGACCCTGCCGAGATCGAGGAATGGCAGCGGTGCGCCGACGGCATGAACATCCCCTTCGACGCCGAGCTCGGAATCCACCCGCAGGACGAGCACTTTCTCGAACGCGAGCTGTGGGATCTCGAGAACACTCCCGAGGAGAGATTCCCGCTCCTGCTCAACTACCACCCCCTCGTCATCTATCGCCACCAGGTGCTCAAGCAGGCCGACGTCGTTCTCGCGATGTTCCTGCAGGGCGACCGGTTCACGCCCCAGCAGAAGCTCGCGAACTTCGAGTACTACGACCCCATCACCACCGGCGACTCCTCGCTCTCGGCGGTCGTGCAGTCGATCGTCGCCGCGGAGGTCGGCCACCAGCTCGCGGCGCTGCAGTACTTTCGCGAGGGCCTCTACGTCGACCTGGCGGACCTGCACGGCAACACCCGTGATGGCATCCACATCGCCTCGGCCGGCGGCGTGTGGGACTGCCTCGTCTACGGATTCGGCGGGATGCGCGACTTCAACGGCGATCTCACCTTCGACCCGCGCCTGCCGGAGTCGTGGCCGCGGCTGTCGTTCCGGCTCGCCGTGCGCGGCTCGCACATGGTCGTCACCGTCGAGCAGGAGTCGATCACCTTCCACGTCGTCGACGGTCCCGACCGACCGGTGTCGGTACGGGGCGAGAAGTTCGTCGCCCGCAGCGGCGAGACGCTTCGCGTGCCGCTGCACGGTCAAGGGCCGAAGCTCACCTACCGACTCTCCCAACGCCGGCCCGTCGAGCTCCGTCGAGGGCTGGGTGCGGTGCCCGACATCTCCGGGCTCGGGTTGATGAATCCGCCGCGTGAGTTGAACGACATCGACTGACCCCTTCGTTGGCGAAGACGCAGATCGAGCGGATCTCGTTCAGAGCACCGCGAGGCTCGCGGCCATGATGCCCATGCCCGCGACGAGCCCGTAGATCGTCGCGTGGTGGTGGCCGAAGTCGTGGGCGGCGGGCAGGAGTTCGTCGAGCGAGACGAAGACCATGATGCCGGCGACGCCCGCGAAGGCGATCGCCATCGCGACCGGTCCGAGGAACGCCTGCAGCAGGAGGTAGCCGACGAGCGCCCCGACGGGCTCGGCGAGCCCGGCGAGCACCGAGTACCCGAAGCCCGTGAGCGGAGAACCGGTGGCGTACGCGACCGGCACGGCGACGGCGATCCCCTCGGGGATGTTGTGGATCGCGATGGCGACGACGACGGGCACGGCGACGGCGACCTCCTGCGTCGCCGCGAGGAACACCGCGAAGCCCTCCGGAAAGTTGTGCAGCGCCAGCGCGGCCGCGGTGATGACCCCGGTGCGCAGCATCGAGGCGCGATGGCGGTCCGAGGCGTCGTCGGCGCCGCTCAACTCGTGGGGGTTGATCGCGGCGGGCACGAGGCGGTCGATGACACCGATGAGCGCGATGCCGCCGAAGAAGCCGAGGATCGTCCACCATGCTCCGGCCTGCCCGTACTCCGCGGTGAGGGTGCGTTCGGCCGTCGCGAGCAGTTCCACGAACGAGACGTAGAGCATCACGCCGGCGGAGAGGCCGAGACTCACCGCCAGAAAGCGGGAGCCCAGGCGGCGTCGCACGAGCACGAGCGCACCACCGATCGCCGTGGCCAGGCCCGCCAACAGGGCCAGAGCGAACGGTACGAGCACGGCCTCGGTGTTCAGATGAACTCCAACGGGTCGAACTCCTCGATGGGGATGATACGGATGCGCGGCAGCCGCACGTCGAACGCCGCGACGTCGTATTCGAGGTCGAAGAACTCCAGGCCCCGCTGGTGGAGGTCGCGGTAACCCTGGCTGCGGAACTCCTGGAACGCGATGACCCCGGTGCGGCGGCCGTCGCACAACTCGCCGAGGTCCTCGAGGAAGTCACCGTCGTGGCTAGCGAGGATGACGTCGGCCGACCGGTCCTTCAGCGCCTGCAACGTGCGCGAGATCGCGATGTCGACGATCTTCTCGTCGGGGCGGCCCGTCAGCGGCACCGGACGGAACCCGATGCTGATGAGCGCCTGCACGAACGCCATCGGCAGCTCGTGCCGCGCCGCGAGAAAGAAGAGGCCCTGCACCGGCTGACCCCACGCGTCGCGTGCGAACTGCAGCACCCGCTCCCACCGCGGACGCTCCTCCGGCCGGGGACGGCGCTCGAAGATGCTCACCCCGAGCGTCGCGTCGAGGTTCTCGCCGTCGATGAGCAGGTAGGTCGTGCGGTCCTCGCTCGTCATCTCGTCACCTCGGGTCGCGCACCGCGGACCCTCCGCGAGCCGGCCCCGCGAATCGCGCGGGCTGAGCCCGCAGATCCGTCCACGAGCTGGGATCAGCGTAGGTCAGGCCGTTCATCCAGGCGCTTTCACCCACCCCGCGCGATGCGAGACCATGTGCCCGATGGAAAGGGACGACATGACGCTGACACCACGAGGACTCGACAAGGTCGAGGCGCTCGCCGCCAAAGGGGTACGCATCCCCAACCCCTGGACCCTCGACATCGACGACGACGTCGACGTCGACCGCATCAGCGGCGACGGGGTGACGATCCACCCCGGCTGTCGCATCCGCGGCGCTCAGACCGTCATCTCGGCGGGCGTCGAGCTGGGTCGGGAGGGGCCGGTGACGATCGAGGACTGCCGGCTCGGCCCCGGCGTGGCCCTCAAAGGCGGGTACGCGAGCAAGGCCGTGTTCCTCGAGGGCGCGAATCTCGGTCTGGGACACCACGTTCGAGAGGGCTGCCTGCTCGAGGAGCAGTCGGGCGGCGCGCACACCGTCGGGCTCAAGCAGACGATCCTCTTTCCGTACGTCACCCTCGGCAGCCTCATCAACTTCTGCGACGCGTTCATGGCGGGCGGCACGAGCCGGTCGGATCACTCCGAGATCGGGTCGTCCTACATCCACTTCAACTTCACGCCGACGGGTGACAAGACCACTCCGTCGCTGTTCGGCGACGTCCCGCGCGGCGTGACGCTGCGCGAGAAGCCGATCTTCCTCGGCGGTCAGGGCGGCTCGGTCGGGCCGGTGCAGACCGGATACGGCACCGTCGTCGGGGCCGGCTCGGTACTGCGCGGCGACGTGCCCGAGGAGGACCACCTCGTCATCGACGCCGCGCCGCGCACGATCCGGCGTCCGTACTCCTCCTCCTACCGCTCGCTCGTGCCCATGGTGCGCAAGAACGTCGCGTACCTCGCGCAACTCGACGCGCTCGAGGCCTGGTACCGCCACGCCCGGGCTCCGTTCTTCGCAGTGCAGGAGCTCGGGCCCCTCGTGGGTGAGGGCGCGCTCGCGATGATCGCCTCGGCGCGCAAGGAACGTTGCTCCCGGCTGTCGAAGCTCGGAGCCAAGCTGCCGATGGCGAACGAGACCCAGGTGCGCATCAGCAGCGCGATGGCCGAGCTCGTCGGGACCTTCGGGCAGCAGGGCCCCACCCCGGACGACGCGCTGATCGCGCACCTCACCGAGGTCGCGGGATCGGGCACCCCGTATCTCGACGCCATCCACGGTCTCGAGGACGCACACGTCGCCGCCGCTCGACGGTGGTTGAACGACGTCGTCACCGGCACTCTCGCTCGCGCCCACGACCTCCTCCCGGACCTCCAGGCCTGACACTCAAACAGGCACTTCCACCCGGCTCGACGGGGTGAAAAAGCCTGTCCGAGCTCGCGCACCACGCGGCAGCACCGCGTCGCCCCTGCCTCGCCCCGTCCCTACCGCTCAGACAGGCGTTTCCACGCACCAGCCCTCGCTCGGACAGGCGTTTCCACTCGCCTTCTCGGGGTGAAGACGCCTGTTCGAGCGCGGAGAATCGTGGCAGGGTGGGTGGATGGACGACGCGATCTGCTCGGTCGAGGGTGTCGAGGAGCTGCCGACCGACGGCCCGGTGCGCGTCGCGATCACCCCGGTCGCGGCCGATCTGCTGCGCACGATCGTCGACAAGCACGGGCCGGTGATGTTCCACCAGTCCGGCGGATGCTGCGATGGCAGCGCCCCCATGTGCTATCCCGCCGGGGAGTTTCTCACCGGCGACGCCGACGTCCACCTGGGCGATCTCGTCGTGCCGGGTCTGCCGGATTCGCCGGTGTGGATCGGGCGGCAGCAGTTCGAGGCGTGGAAGCACACCCGTCTCACGATCGACGCCGTTCCGGGGCGCGGTGCCGGGTTCAGCCTCGAGGGTCCGGAGGGCAAACGTTTTCTCACCCGTTCCCGGCTCTTCACGCCCGAGGAGTCGGCCGCCCTCCCCGAGCTCGAACGGTAGGCGAGCTCGAGCGACAGCTCAGTACGTCGGCGCCTGCGGGTCGACCTCCCGGATCCACGCGAGGATGCCACCCGGTACGTGGGAGACGCGTTCGTACCCGGCGTCGAGCAGCGCCCGGGCGGCGCGTTCGGAGCGTACCCCGGCCTTGCAGAACAGCACGATGTCGCGTTCCCGGGGCAGGTGCACCTCGCCCGTGAGCAGTGAACCCAGCGGCACGAGCTCGGCGCCCTCGATGGCGACGATGTCGTGTTCGGCGGGCTCGCGCACGTCGACGACGAGCAGGTCGGCCTCGCCCCGCGCCGCCTCACGTGCGGCAAGGCGCTCGGCCAGTTCACGAGCCGGGACCTCGACGATGCGGTCGGCCACGACGTCCTCCTCGGGCAGGTCGGGCAGTCCGCACATCGCGGTGTAGTCCCGGGCGTGGGCGAGCAGGTCGGTGACGCGCTCGCGCGACGGATCGGGGCGGATCGCGATCTCCCTCCACGTGGCGGCGAGCGCGTCGTGGATGAGCAGCCGTCCCACGAGGGTGCGGCCACGACCCGTGATGAGCTTGATCGCCTCCGCGCCCATCGCCGCACCGATCGCGGCACACAGCACACCCATGACCCCGGCCTCCGCGCACGACGGCACGAGCCGCGGGTCGGGCGGCTCGGGAAAGATGTCTCGGTACATCGGCCCGTGGTCACGCCAGAACACCGACACCTGCCCGTCGAAGCGCAGGATCGAGCCCCACACGTACGGGGTTCCGAGGATCTCGCACGCGTCGCCGACGAGGTAGCGGGTGGCGAAGTTGTCGGCGCCGTCGAGCACGAGGTCGTAGCCGGCGATGAGATCCAGCGCGTTGTCGGGCGTGAGGCGCATCGCATGCGGTACGACCGTGACCAGCGGATTGATGCGCGCGACGGCCTCTCGAGCGGAGTCGACCTTGAGCCGGCCGACGTCGGTCGTGCCGTGGATGACCTGGCGTTGGAGGTTGGACTCGTCGACCACGTCGTCGTCGACGACCCCGATCGTGCCGATGCCGGCCGCGGCGAGGTACATGAGCGCCGGCGAACCGAGGCCGCCCGCGCCGATCACGAGCACCCGGGCGTTCTTGAGACGGCGTTGCCCCTCCTCGCCGATCTCCGGGAGCAGCAGGTGCCGTGCGTACCGCCGTTTCTCGGCCAGGGTCAGCTCGGGGGCAGGCTCGACGAGCGGAGGCAGCGGTGTCGTCGGCGCGCTCACAGGTCGGCCCTGTCGGTCATCGGCGAGGACGCGAGCGCGTGCTCCCGCCGGGGGATGCGCCCGGCCCCCCGCGCGAGGTACCCGGCCTCGACTGCGCGGGCGAAGGCGGCGGCCATCCGCACCGGGTCCTGCGCCCGCGTCACGGCCGAGGCGAGGAGCACCGCGTCACAACCGAGTTCCATCGCGAGGGCGGCCTCCGACGCGGTGCCGATGCCCGCGTCGAGCACGACCGGCACACCGGCCCGCGACACGATGAGGCCGATGTTGTGCGGGTTGAGGATGCCGAGACCGGTGCCGATCGGTGCGCCGAGCGGCATGACGGCGGCGGCACCGAGCTCCTCGAGGCGCAGGGCGAGCACCGGGTCGTCGTTGGTGTACGCGAACACCGTGAACCCCTTGGCCACGAGCTGCTCTGTCGCGTCGGCGAGTTCGAGCGGGTCGGGCAGCAGGGTGCGGTCGTCGGCGATGACCTCGAGCTTGACCCAGTTCGTCTCGAGCGCCTCGCGGCCGAGCTCGGCGGTGAGCACGGCCTCGCGCGCCGTGTAGCAGCCGGCGGTGTTCGGCAGGATCGCGATGTCGAGCCGACGCAGCAGCTCGAACAGCGAGCCCTGGGTCGTCGGGTCGTACCGGCGCAACGCGACCGTCGTCAGCGCGGTGCCCGAGGCGACGAGGGCCTCGCCGAGGCGATCGAGGCTGCTCAGACCCCCGGTACCCATGATGAGGCGGGAGTCCATCGAGACCCCGTCGACGACGAACGGGTCGACGGTGACGGCTTGCGCTGTGGTGGCGGCGTGCTGGGCGGTGTCGGTGGTGCGGTGGAGGCTCATCCGCCCTGCACCGCCGTGACCAGCTCGAACCGGTCGCCGTCGGCGATCTCGGTGTAGGCCCACGCTCCGCGCGGCACCACCTCACCGTCGCGGGCGAGGGCGACGCCGAGGCCTTCGCCGCTCGCGGCTCGGCCGTCGTCGCCGATCTGTCTACCGGTCTCCATCGCCACGAGATCGCGCAAGGTCGCGCCCGCGGGCAGGCGGCGCGGCGTGTCGTTGAGGGTGATGGAGACCTCGCCGATGTCGGTCATGGCGTGTCCTTTCCAGGAGTGGACGCGAACCTGCGCGGATCTGCACAGCGGGCCAGGTCGAGAAGCTCCGAGTCGGCCTCGCTCGGGGCGCCGGCAGGATCGCCCTGCTGCCGGACGAGCGCGGCCACCACCGCGGCGACCAGCGGCGAGGCGAGAATGCCGTGCCGGAACAGGCCGGTCGCGAGGATGACTCCCGGGGCGGTGGCGCCGAGGATCGGCGCGTTGTCGGGTGTGCCGGGGCGCGCGCGGGCGAGGACCTCTTCGACGGAGAACTCGCGGATCGCGGGCATGAGGCGGACGGCGTCGACGAGCAGATCGTGCAGTCCGCCGGTGTTCACGGCGGCCACCTGATCCTCCCGGCTCGTCGCGCCGAGCAGGACGCGCCCGTCGCCGCGGGGGATGAGATAGACCGGGCGGCCTTCGACGAGTCCGCGGATCGTGCGCGTGAGCAGTGGCGCGAGGCTGGGCGGCGCGAGCATCCGCACGACCTCGCCGTGGACGGGCCGGAGCACACCCGCGAGGTCGATCCCGAGATCGCCGTCGAGCGTCGCGGCGCCGAGACCGTTCGCGACGACGACGACGTCGGCGTCGAGGGCGGCACCGGAGGCGAGGTCGACGCGGGGTGAACCGCCGGGGTGGACCGCGCGCGCGGCGTCCTCGACGATCTCGACCCGGCCGCGCAGCGCGGCGAGCAGCGCCGCGGCCAGGACGCGGGGGTCGACCTGGTGATCGTCGGGAGCCAGGTAGGCGCAGGTCAGGCGAGGTCCGAGCAGGGGCTCGAGACGGCGGGCCTCGCGGGTCGTGAGCTGCTCGCTGTGCAGACCGAGGCGCAGGTCGAGGGCGTGGAGGTCGGCGAGATGACCGCGGTCGGCGGCGTCGACCCCGCAGATGAGCGTGCCGGAGCGCACGTATCCCGTCGGTGTCCCCGGCGAGAGGTGGGCCGCGAGGTCCTCGACGAACTCCGGGTAGCGCCGCGAGGAGGCGAGGAGAAAGGCGGTGAGCTCGTCCTCCCCGTGGTAGGCCTCACCGACGGGGGTGAGCATGCCGCCGGCCGCGTGCGTCGCACCGGAGGCCGGGGCGGGATCGACGAGAGTCACGTCGTGGCCGTCACGGTGCAGGGTCCAGGCGCAGGTCAGGCCGACCATGCCGGCCCCGATGACGATGGTGCGCATCGCCCCTCCCTTCGACGGTACGAACCGCATCAGGTTCGAGCGGTCGGCGACGCATCGCCCTCTCGACCTCTGCGTGAGGCTCCCGCGGAACGCGACTAGCCTACCGAGGTATGTCGACGATTCCGCAGGCCACCCGGGCTCGCCTGGCCGAGGCCCGTCTGTACCTCTGCACCGACACCCGCGCCGCACGCGGTGATCTGCGTGAGTTCGTGCGCGCGGCGTACGCGGGCGGCGTCGACATCGTGCAGATTCGTGAGAAGGGCATCGAGGCCGCAGCCGAGCTCGAAGCGCTCGCGATCGTCGCCGAGGAGGCCGAGCGCGCCGGGGCCCTCGTCGCCGCCAACGACCGGGCCGACGTCGCGACGCTGGCCGGTGTCGACGTGCTGCACGTCGGCCAGGACGACCTGCGTCCCGAGCAGGTGCGTCGCCTCGCACCCAAGGTGCTCGTCGGGCTCTCGACCCACGACCCGGCTCAGCTCGCCGCCGCCGCGGCGCATCCCGAGGTCGACTACTTCTGCGCCGGCCCGGTGTGGGCGACGCCGACCAAGCCCGGGCGTCCCGGCGTCGGTCTCGAGCTCGTCGAGCGGGCCGCGGCGAGTGACACCGGCAAACCGTGGTTCGCCATCGGCGGTATCGACCACACGAACATCGACGAGATCGTCGCCGCCGGCGCCACGCGGGTCGTCGTCGTCCGTGACATCACCGGCTCGGACGACCCCGAGGCCGCCGCCCGCCGCCTGCGCGACGCGTTGCCGTGAATCCCCTCGTCATCCGACCCGTCGTGAGGGCATCCGGGTGATGAACACCCCGAGGAGGCACAGCGCGCCGCCGAGGAGCATGACCGGGGTCGGAGCCTCGGCGAGCATCAGCCACGAGAGCAGGATGGCGGCCGCCGGCACGACGTAGGTGGTCGCAGCCGTGCGACCTGCGGACGTGCGACCGAGGACGTAGGCCCAGGTGGTGAACGCGATCGCGGTGGGAAAGACGCCCATGTAGACGACCCCGAGCGTCGCCGAGACGGGTGCGTGCGCGACCGCGTCGATCATCCGCGGAGTCCACGGCAGCAGGGCCACGGCACCCGCCGTCGCACCGATCCACGTGAGAGTGGTCGCGTCGACGGTGCGCAGGAGCCGCTTCTGCACGAGCGCCGAGCCCGCGTAGAGCACGGCGGCGACGAGCGCGAGCACGATCCCGACGAGGGCGGCGTCACCGGTCGAGGAGGCGGTGCCGATGAGCACGACACCGGCGAACGCCACCGGTGCCCCGAGGAGGAGCGGTCTCGGAAACCCCTCACCGAGCAGCCCGCCGATGAGGACGACGATGAGCGGTGCGAGGTTGACGAGCATGGCCGCGGTGCCGGCGTCGATCGTCGTCTCCGCGGTGTTGAGCGCGAGGTTGTAGACGCAGAACCAGGCGATGCCCCAGGCGATCGTCAGGGGCAGGTCGCGGCGCGCGGGCCACCGGATCCCCTTGACCGCCGCGATGATTCCGAGGACGGCCGCGCCGACGAGCATGCGCAGCAGCGCCATCGCGCCGGGGTCGAAGAACGGGCCGGTGCCGCGGATGACGATGAACGCCGACGCCCAGAGCACGACGGTCGTCGCGGCCGCGAGGAGGACCGTGGGGTTGTTCGCCTCGTCCACCGCGTCACGGGCGAGCGAGGGGGCGTGGGGCTCGGTGGTCATGTCAGCCATCTTCGCCGCCGCTGATCGGTGATGATCGGCGCCTGGGCAACAGCGGGCTTCCAGCCGCGCGTCCGGATCCACACACGGCGACCCGAGCACCCTCGACCTCGCGCGACCGGAGGCCGAAGCCGCGTGGGCGGGGTAGGTGCTGCACTCAGGACCGAACGAGGCGGGTGACGGCGTCGGAGACCTCGCGCAGCTTGGTCTCCTGCTCCGCGCCGCCCTCGCGGGCGGCCGCGACGACGCAGTGGGCCATGTGCTCGTCCAGCAGGCCGAGCGAGACGGACTTCAGCGCGCTCGTCGCCGCAGAGACCTGCGTGAGGATGTCGATGCAGTACCGGTCGTCCTCGATCATCTTGGCGATGCCGCGCACCTGACCCTCGATGCGCTTGAGGCGGGCCAGGTGGGCGGCCTTCTGGTCGTGATAACCGGGGGCCGCCGGTGCGCTCTCGGCGTCGGGGGCGGTGGTCTGCACGGCGTCGGCGCTGGTGAGGTCACTGGTCATCGCGGTGCTCCTGCTGTTCGGCGGACGGGGTGAGGGGCGCGAAGCCGCGCAGCCGCAGGCTGTTCGCGACGACGAAGACCGACGAGAACGCCATGGCGGCGCCGGCGATCATCGGGTTGAGCATGCCCAGGGCGGCGAGCGGGATCGCGGCGACGTTGTACGCGAACGCCCAGAAGAGGTTGGTCTTGATCGTGCGCAGGGTGCGGCGCGACAGCCGGATCGCGTCGGCGGCGACCCGCAGGTCTCCGCGGACGAGGGTGATGTCGGCCGCCTCGATCGCGGCGTCGGTGCCGGTGCCCATCGCGAGACCGAGATCCGCCTGCGCGAGCGCCGCGGCGTCGTTGACCCCGTCGCCGACCATCGCGACGACCTTGCCGCCCTTCTGCAACCGGCGGATGACGTCGACCTTGTCCTCGGGCAGCACCCCGGCGATGACCTCGTCGATCCCGACCTCGTCGGCGACGGTGCGGGCCACGGTCTCGTTGTCGCCGGTGAGCAGCACAGGCATGAGCCCGAGGTCGCGCAGGTGAGAGATCGCCTCGGCGCTCGTCGGCTTGATCGCGTCGGCGACGACGAGAACCCCACGAGCCGCGCCGTCCCACCCGACCACGACGGCCGTGGCGCCACGGCGCTGGGCCTCGTCGAAGGCGGTGTCGAGATCGCTCGGGATCGTCAGACCGGCGTCGGTGAGCAGCGCCGGGCGACCGGCGACGACCTGCACCGAGGCGCCGTCGACGGCGACCGAGCCGCGGACTCCGCGACCGGCGACGTTCTCGAAGCCGCTGACCTCGGCGAGGTCGCTCTTCTGCTGCGCGGCAGCGGCGATGGCGCGGGCGATCGGATGCTCGGAGGCGTGCTCGAGCGACCCGGCGAGGTGCAGCACGCGCGCCGCGTCCTCCCCGGCGGCGGGGACGACGTCGTCGAGCGTCATCGTGCCGGTGGTGACGGTGCCCGTCTTGTCGAGGACCATCGTGTCGACGGTGCGGGTCGACTCGAGCACCTCGGGACCCTTGATGAGGATGCCGAGCTGCGCGCCACGGCCGGTGCCGACGAGGAGGGCCATCGGCGTGGCGAGGCCGAGCGCGCAGGGGCAGGCGATGATGAGCACGGCCACGGCCGCGGTGAACGCGGCGTTGACGCCGCCACCGATGACGAGCCACGTGATGAGGGTCGCCAGGGCGATGACCAGCACGATCGGCACGAAGACGCCGGAGATGCGGTCGGCGAGACGCTGGATGTCGGCCTTGCCCGACTGCGCGTCCTCGACCATCTTCGCCATGCGCGAGAGCTGGGTGTCGGAGCCGACGCGGGTCGCGCGAACGACGAGCCGGCCGCCCACGTTGACCGTGGCACCGGTGACGGCGTCGCTCTCGGTGACGTCGACGGGAACGGACTCCCCGGTGAGCATCGACGCGTCGACCGCCGACGAACCGGAGACGACCACCCCGTCGGTCGCGACGGTCTCGCCCGGACGGACGACGAACTCGTCGCCGACCGAGAGGGATTCGATCGGCACGAGCTCCTCGCGGCCGTCGCGCAACACGGTCGCGTCCTTGGCGCCCATGTCGAAGAGGGCGCGCAGGGCGGCACCTGCGGTGCGACGCGACTTGGCCTC
This sequence comes from Mobilicoccus massiliensis, assembly GCF_000826525.2. GTDB lineage: Bacteria > Actinomycetota > Actinomycetes > Actinomycetales > Dermatophilaceae > Mobilicoccus > Mobilicoccus massiliensis. Next base: position 396,114 of record NZ_LN651326.1, read on the forward strand.
GAAGTAGCGGCCGCCGAGCAGGAACGTCGTGATCGCGACGCCGGCCTCGAGGTAGATGTTCGACGCGCCGTCCTGGCCCGGGTGGACCGTGAACTCGAAGGCGTGCGTCATCCCGGGCACACCGGCCGTGCCGAAGAACAAGGCGTAGAGCGACCAGCCGAACGCGGCGAGAGTGCCCATCGAGATGAGCGTGTCCATCGTCGTCGCGCCGTGCTTGAGGTTGGTCCACGCGGCCCGGTGGAACGGGTAGGCACCCCACACGATGACCGGGGCGGCGAGGGTGAGGGAGAGCCACTGCCAGTACGTGAACTGCAGTGGAGGCACCATCGCGAGCACGACGACGGGCACCGAGAGAACGGCCGAGACGATGAGACGCTGCCGCATCGAGGCCAGGTGCGCGTCCTCCGGCGACGCGGCGTCGGTGGCCGGATCCCCCTCGGCGGGGTGACGGGCGTCCGTCGACCTGGGCGGGGCCGGCAGCGTCGCTCCGTACCCGGCCTGCTCGACGGTCTCGACGAGCTGCTCGGGAGTGATGTCGGCCGGGTAACTGACCTTGGCCTTCTCGGTGGCGTAGTTGACGTTGGCCGTGACCCCGTCGAGCTTGTTGAGCTTGCGCTGGATGCGGTTGGCGCACGACGCACACGTCATGCCGGTGACGTCGAGCTCGATGTCACGCAGGTCCTGGGGGCCACCGGAGACGCGGGTCGTCGTGCCGGTGGCCGTGGTGTCGGTGGACAACACTGGCCTCCTCGTCGTCGGTCGGGGTGAGGGTCGACCGGCGGCCGTGCCTCACGACGCGCGGTCATCGCAGCGTCGTGAGGCGGCCGCCCGGTGGAATGCGGAGAGCTTGAAGGAGCCGGCCGTCAGGCGAGCTGGTAACCGGCCTCGGTGACGGCGGCCTCGACCGTGCTGCGGTCGACATCGGAGTCGCTGGTCACGTCGACCCGACCGGAGTCGAGGTCGACGTCCACGCCGGTGACGCCGTCGATCTCGCCGATCTCCTCCTTGACGGAGGCGACGCAGTGCTCACAGGTCATGCCGGTGACGGTGTAGGTGGCGGTGCTCATCGGATCTCCTCGTGTGTGAAGACGCGCCGAGGCTTGCGCCCCGGGGGACGACGCAGGTCGGTCATCTCGGTCAACACCCTACCCCCCAGGGGTATTCCTGAGTGTCGTCTCCCCCGCTCGAACAGGCACTTCTACCCCGCCCACCCGCCGAGACAGGCTTTTCCACCCCGACACGTGGGTGAAAACGCCTGTCCGAGCGGGTCTGACGGCCGGCGGCTGAGTCCGCCGAGGTTCAGAAGCCTTCCCAGACGGGCTTGCCGTCGTAGACCTCTCGGAAGTAGTCGGCGAGCTGCAGCCGGCTCGCCGCCTCGGGGTCGAGGAGCACGGTGACGTGCGGATGCATCTGCAGGGCGGTGACCGGCCACATCCCCGAGATCGGCCCCTCGACGAGATGGGCCACGGCCTCGGACTTGGCCGTGCCGATCGCCACGAGCAGGATGTGCCGCGCCTCCATGATCGTGGCGATGCCCTGGGTGAGGCAGTGCCGCGGCACGGCGTCGACGTCACCGCCGAAGAAGCGTGCATTATCGCGGCGCGTCTGGGCGGTGAGGGTCTTGATGCGGGTGCGCGAGGCCAGCGAGCTTGCGGGTTCGTTGAAGGCGATGTGGCCGTCGGTGCCGACGCCGAGGATCTGGACGTCGACCCCGCCCGCGTCGCGAATCGCCTCTTCGTAGGCCGCGCAGGCCGCGGGGATGTCGTCGGCGAGCCCGTCGGGGCCATGGACGTCGGCGGGATCGATGTCGACCTTGCTCACGAAGTCCCGGTCGATGACCGTGCGATACCGCTCGGGATGCCCCTCCGGCAGGCCGACGTACTCGTCGAGCATGAACGCCGTGCAGCCCGCGAGCGACAGTTCGCCGGCATCGACTCGCCGGCCGAGGTCGTCGTACACACCCAGCGGGCTCGACCCGGTCGCGACACCGATCACGGCGTCGGGCTTGGTCTCGACCGCAGTGGCGATGAGATGCCCACCCAACGCACCGAGTTCCTCGACCGGCCTGATGATGACCTCCACGTCACCCCTCCTCTGATGTGCCCTGCGCGGGCGTCGATGTGGCCGGTCAGCGCTCGAAGAACTCGTCGTCCTCGAACTCGACGACCTGTGGAACCACGGTTCGCCTGCGCGCCGGCCCTCCCTGCTCGCGCCGCTCCCCCTCGACGTCCTCGTCGAGAGGGGGGACGTGCTCGTCGTGGCCATCGTCACCCGCGCGGCGGGAGAGCGGATCGAGAGTACGGCTCACGGAACGCACCATGTACACCCACGTGAGGGCGAACCCGAGCACGAACGACAGCACGAGCAACCACCCGATCATCGCCGGCCTCCCACTGCCGTCGCGCCCCGGCCGGAGGCTCCGGGTGACCGGCCGGCCTCGTCGTCATCGGTCTCGTTCCACGATCGCGCCTCGTGCTCGTCGACCGCGCGCTCGATGGCCTGGGCGGGGCTCGTGGCGGGAACGAATTGCCGCGCGACGAGCCATGCGACGAGCATGCCGGCGCCGAAGGCCATGACGTACCAGAACCAGGTGGTGACGAATGCCAAGACGTCCATCGTGTTCCTTGTCGTCGATTCCGTTGTCGTCGGGGTGTGTCGTCGGTGTGTCGTGAAGGCTGCGGGCCTGTGCGCGGTCAGGCGGCGCGGATCTCGACGCGGCGGTTGGCCGCCTGGCCCTCGGCGGTGGCGTTGTCGGCGACCGGGCGCGACGAGCCGTACCCCTTGGCGGTGACGATCTGCCCCGGTACGCCCGCCTGCACGAGGATCTCGCGCACCGCGTCGGCCCGGCGCTGCGAGACGGTGGGGGTGGCTGCGGCCGAGCCCTTGTCGGCGGGGTGACCGGCGGCCTCGATGCGCGGGAAGGGGCAGGAGGCGAGCCGGCGCCCGAGTCGGCGACCGGGCGCGACGAGCCGTACCCCTTGGCGGTGACGATCTGCCCCGGTACGCCCGCCTGCACGAGGATCTCGCGCACCGCGTCGGCCCGGCGCTGCGAGACGGTGGTGTTGGCTGCGGCCGAGCCCTTGTCGTCGGTGTGACCGGCGACCTCGATGCGCGTGAAGGGGCAGGAGGCGAGCCGGCGCCCGATCGCGGTGAGCCGCTCGGCGGATTGCGCGCCCACGGTGGCGCCGCCGAACGTGAACTCGACCGGGGTGGACTTGAGCTGCTGCGCCACGCCGGCACGCACCTGTTCGCACTCGGGTGGAAGGGGGCCGGAGGCCGCGGCCTGTGCGCCGGGGAACCGGAGGCGGTCGACGAGGCGCACTCCCGGGTAGGACTGCCCGGCCGCGAAGACCGCCTGGGTGCCGGCGGACTGCTCGTCGGCCTGCCCGGTGAGGGTCATCGTGGCCCGGTCGACGACGACTCCGAAGTCGGTGATGCCGCGGCTGGCGGCGAGAACCGTGGCGATGCCCGCCACCGGCGGGGCGTCGGCCTGGGGGTCGACCGTGACCTCAGAAGCGACCCGCAACCCCTCGGAGGAGGCCCGCACGCCCTCGACAAGCGCCTTCTTGCTCGCCTCGTCGGGGAGCGTGGCGGTGACGGAGCGACGCCCTCCGGAGGTGGTGACCGAGATGGGATCACCGACCGGCTCGGACGCGGGAGCCGAGGACGCGGCCTGCCCGGCGGACTCGGCACCCGACCGCGACCCCGGGGCCCCGTCGAGGAAGAGCCCGACGAGGGCCAGCACGAGGGGGACGAGCACGGCGGCAGCGAGGAGCCATCCACCCGGCGGGCGCCGGTAGCGCCCCGTGACGGTGGCCGGGGCCGTGGCGCCCCCGCCGGGCCCCTCGTCCCGGGCCTCGTCGGTGCGTGCACGTGGCCACCGGCGCCCCTCGAACCGTTTCACCCCGACCTCCTTCGACGTCGTTCGCCAGCACCCTATTCGTTCCCGCCGACAATCGCCCCACCTGCGACAAGACCAGTTGGGCAGCCGTCCTGAAGGCCGGAAACTCTACTGCGAGGTAAGGGTTCCCTCTCCTGGTGACCTGGGTCACGATGGGGGGATGTTCACTCTCGAAGACATCGATCTGGCCGAGGACCTCGCCTACATCCGCGAGAACGCAGCACGGTTCCTCCCCGAGGACGTGCGCCCCGACGGCGAGGTTCCGGGCGAGGGAGAGACCGTGCCGGAGGCCGACGCCGTGGCGCATCCGAACGACTACCTCATCGTCGGTTGAGGTTCCGCTTCCTTACGAAACTTTATTAAAGTATCGTAAGCGGTGTGCCCGCCCCATCTTCGCGGCCCCGACTCTCGGCGCGCCCCCTTCTCGACACCGACGCCGACGCCCCGCTGTTCGTGCCGATCGGCACGGCGCTGACCGAGTTGCTCGCCGCCACGGCTCGCGGCTACTCCGTCCTGCTGCACGGCCGGCGCGGCTCCGGACGCACGACGCTGCTGCGGGCACTGCAGCGCTCCCGGCGTCTCGCAGACACGCCCGAGACGCCGGGCGCCACCGTCTTCGTCCAGGCCGCCCGCGCGACCACCGCCGGCGAGGCCCTACTCGCCTGCCTGAGGGCGCTGGACGATGTCACGGCCGACGACTTCGAGCCCTCCCCCGCCGCCGAACGGCATGCGCCGGCCGACGCCACGTCGGCGCTCGCCGCGCTGCGTCGAGCGACGTCCGAGCGGCACGTCACGTTCCTCGTCGACAACCTCGATCCGCACGTCGCGCACCGCCTCTTCGGGCTGGGACGTGACGACCTGTGGGAGGTCGACGCGTCGTTCGTCGTCACCGCGACCGACGACGACCTCGCGATCGTTCTCGCACCTCCTGCCGACGCCTTCTTCGAGGTGCGAGTCGCCCTCTCGCCTCCGACGCGCGCGGAGGCGGAAGACCTGCTCGAACGGCGTCTCGGCCACGAGGTGGACCTCTCCGGCACCACCGCCGCGACGCCACGGGAACTCCTCGACGCGGCCCGTGCGGACCCGCACGATCCCGCCTCCGCCGACGCCGCGCGACAGCGGCGCCTCGAGGCCGCGGCCACGCTGGGGGCACCGGCGCTCGGGGTCGCCCACCTGCTCGACGAACTCGGCCCCATCAGCCCGTCGGACGAGACGGTGCGGAATCGCCTGGGACTCACCGCCGCCCGAGTATCGCAAATCCTCGTACAGATGTACGATGAAGGCCTTGTCGTCTACGACGACGTCCGCCAGGGGGGGCCCGGGCGGCCGCGACGCCGGTACCGCTGGGCGGGCGGCGCGGCAGGCGACGACGTCGGTCGGGACGAGCCCGACGCAGCCTCGACCGACGAACACGCCGGTGAACACCCGGACGACCACACCCACCAGCACGCCGATCATGAGAGGAGGGCGCCATGAGTTTCTCGCAGTTGCGCCGGCTCGACCTCGGTCGTGCCTTCAACCCTGCACCGCGCCTGCACGAGCTCCCGTCGGTGTTCGTGCCGTTCGACACGCTGACCGGTGAGCGCACCGTCGAGCACGCCGCCCGCACCGCCCTCACCCACCGTCGGCGCGTCGCGCTCATCGGGGCGACCGGCTCGGGCAAGTCCTCGGTCATCGGCCACGTCCTCGCCGAGGCGGGTGACGACCTGTTCGGGCTTCGCGTTCCGGTCTCCATCGAGGAGCCCGAGGTCGCCGTCGAGCCCGAGGCGTTCCTCGCCCACCTGCTGCGCCACCTGCGGGAGGAGGCGTTGAAGACCCGGCCCGACAGTCGTCGCGCCATCGACAAGGCCGCCCCCGGCAGCGGGCGCGAGACGACGCGCACCTACACCGCCGAGGCCGGGTTCGCCGGCGTCAAAGGCGGTCTTTCGTACGCCGTCAAACAGGCGCTCGAGGAGCAGATCGCCACCAACACCCGCGCGATGGAGGCCGTGCGCGAACTGCTGGGCATCGTCGACGACCACGGAGTCGTGCCGGTCATCGTGCTCGACGACACCGACAAGTGGGTGCCGAGCCCCCTCGCGCCGCAGAACGCGCAGCTCAGAGGCCAGTTCTTCACCCGCATCCTGCGCATGCTCGCCGAGCAGATCGACGCGACCGTCCTGCTCGCCGTGCATCCGTCGTACCTCGACGACACCGCGTTCCAACAGGCCCGGGGCTTCCTCGAGCGCACCATCGAGCTGCCGACGCTGCCCGACATCGGCGCTGCCGCGAGGCTCGTCTCGCGCCGCATCGCCCTCGGTCTCGACCTGCCCGAGGAGGATCTCGACCTCGATCGCTTCGTCACGCCCGACGCGCTGACGCTGCTGTTCGAGTACTACGAGCCGTCGACCAACATCCGCCAGGGCCTGCTCACTCCCCTCAACGGCGCGCTCATCCAGGCACTCGACGCCGACGCCGAGATCATCGACGTCGTCCACGTGCGCGCCGAACTCGCCGACCTCGACGGGGCGACCTGGCCCCGCTGAGCGCCACCCGACCTCACAGACCGACGAGACAGCCGCCGTTTCCGGCCCTGCTCATCCGAGGTGGGGCATGCACACCGGCAGGCCGCAAGCGGCGGCTGTCCCGGCGAGGGCGCACCGGTTCTCGACCTCGCGAACCGCCGTGTCGAACAGGCCGATCGGCGGGATCGGTGTGCCAGGATTCGTGCACTCCTCTGGCATCCCCTCCGGATCTGACCGGATTCCCCGATCGGAGAGCTCATGACCGGCCTCGGCCTGTTCGGCATCATCGCCTCGCTCGTGCTGCTCATCCTGCTCGCGTATCGCGGCATCAACGTGATGATCCTCGCGCCGATCTGCGCGCTGTTCGCCACCGTCCTCGCCGGAGCGCCGATCCTCGCGACGTACACGCAGGTGTTCATGCCCGCGCTCGGCAAGTTCGCGACGACGTACTTTCCGCTGTTCATGCTCGGCGCGGTCTTCGGCAAGCTCATGGACGACTCCGGTGCCGCGCGGCGCATCGCCGAATCCATCGTCGGCGCCATCGGGGCGCACCGGGCGATCCTCGCGATCACGTTGTCGTGCGCGATCCTCACCTACGGCGGGGTGTCGCTGTTCGTCGTCGCGTTCGCCGTCTTCCCCATCGCGGCCGCGATGTTCCGCGAGGCCCACCTGCCCAAGCGCCTCATCCCGGCCACCATCGCCCTGGGCTCGTTCACGTTCACGATGACCGCCCTGCCCGGCACCCCCGCGATCCAGAACGCCATCCCCGCGCCGTACTTCGGCACCACGGCCTTCGCGGCGCCGGGTCTCGGCACCATCGCCGGCCTCATCATGTTCGGCGGCGGCATCGCGTGGCTCACGTATCGCGCGAAGCAGGCCGGCAAGGCGGGCGAGGGTTACGACGACGGGCCGCTCATGCGCCCGGTGCCCAAGACCGGACGCCGGATGCGCGACACCCTCGCCGCCGGGGAGGCCAAGCCCGGCTCCGAGACCCACCACGGACTCGACCCGGCGCCCGGCCGTGAGAGCGAGGTCGTCGAGATCCCACCGATCGGCAACCCGATGCCGACGTGGCTCGCGTACGTCCCCGTCGTGCTCGTCATCGCCGTCAACTGGGTCATGGTCAACCAGGTCATCCCCGCGATGAACACCGACTACCTCGCCGAGAAGCTCTACGGCGCGGCCAAGATCACCGACGTCAAGGGCATCTGGGGCATCATCGTCGCGCTCGTCGCCGCGATCGTCTTCATGCTCGTCGTCCACTGGCGCCGATACGCCGACCGCAAGAAGACCCTCAACGAGGGCACGATGGGCTCGCTGCTGCCGATCTTCAACACCGCCTCGGAGGTGGGGTACGGCGCGGTCATCGCCGCCCTCCCGGCGTTCATCATCGTGCGCGACGCCGTGCTCGGCGTCAGCGGAAACCCGGCGATCTCCACCGCGGTTGCGGTCAACGTTCTCGCCGGCATCACCGGTTCGGCGTCCGGCGGCATGAGCATCGCCCTGCAGGCCCTGGGCACCGAGCTCGCCGCCTCGGCGCAGGCGCAGGGCATCTCCATGGATCTCATGCACCGCATCGCCGCCCTCTCCTCCGGCGGCATGGACGCCCTCCCCCACAACGGCGCCGTCATCACCCTGCTCGCGATCACCGGCCTCACCCACCGCCAGTCGTACAAGGACATCGGCATGGTCGCCGTCGTCATCCCGGTGACGGCGATCGTCGTCGTGCTCCTTCTCGCCTCCACCGTCGGGACGTTCTGATCCGGCGATTTCGGCATCTGCGCCTGTCTTGCTCCGCCCATAGACACCGCGAGGCGACCCGATCCACGACCCTCGACGGCAGTGGCCCCCGAGTTCGCGCAACAAAGACCGGTCACTCGCCACTGCCCTGACGCGCCCCACCGCATCACTGCTGGTCACCGGGCCGGCACCGGAGCCCACCCGATCAGTGACCGGTCTTTGTTGTGCGAGCAGCTCAGAGACCGCCGGGCTTGCGATCGATTCGAGGCTCTACCCGAGCGGCTAGAGGAGCACAGAGGACCCGAGCAACGCGCGATCGGCGCCGATAAGTCGATCTAGACCTTTCCCAATACGCAGGAAGACGCTTCGATCGTCTCCCCCCTTGCGAAAGCGGCGTGGTGGGCGACAGTCGCACCCTTCGGTCGATCGATCCCGATAGAGCGTTATGGGATTTCCCCTATACGACCCCAGACGACATCATCGTCTCGATGACCGGCCGCCGTTCCCCCGGTTCGACGAGGACGCCGGGGCGCAGAGGGCGGCCATCGATCCGACGAGGATGACAGCCACCCGGGACGCCGTCTTACGATGGTCGGATGGGTGGGCCGAGTACGTCGCATTGGGTGAGCCGCCTACCCGACGAAGAACTCGTGCGGGTGGCGGGTGGGCCGACCTTCACCCGGGGCATGCAGCACCACAAGCGTGGGCACGTCGATCGCATCGAGTGGCTCGACGACGACGCCCTGCGGGGGCACATCCGCATCGTCGATCACACGAGCTCCGACGTTCGCGAGTTCGAGACCACGGTGCGTCCGGAGCAGACCGAAGCGGGTGCGCCCACCTGGACTTCGACGTGCACGTGCCGCGTCAAGGAGAACTGCGCGCACGCCGTGGGGGTGCTGCTCGGCGCTCGCGCGATCCTGCGCGACCTGCCCGAGGACGAGGTGAGCGACGACGGCACGCCGGAGTGGGAGCGGCGCCTGGCTGCCGTCACCACCCCGACGACCGAAGCCGAGGCCGAGACGCTCGTCGAGCCGGTGGAGACGCCGGGCGTCAAGGACGCTCTCGCGCTGGAGTTCTCGGCGCGCACCGGTGCCCCGGTGACGATGCGTCCGCGGCGTCGCACCCCCGACGGCATCTGGACCGGCCAGGGCGCGCAGTGGGCCGAGCTGCGGGAGCCGCATCGCCGCCTCGGCGAGCACCAACGTCTGGCGCTCGTCGCCATCGACCGTGCCAACCCGGTACGGGTCTCGAAGTTCGACGGGCCGGCGACCACCCTCTCGCTGGAGGTCATGGGCCCCGACGTGTGGTCGCTGTTGCGGCGCCTGGTCACGGCGGGTGTCGAGGTGTTCGCCGCCGACGGCCGCGACGTCGTCATCACCGATGAACTCACAGTCGTCATGTACCTCGACACGAGCGAGGACGGCGGACTCACCCTGCGACCCACCGCGTTTCGCCCTGGCGGACCCGAGGAGGACGTCGAGGTGCGCATCGAGGGCATCGTGCGTCCGGTCGGCGACCCGGCGCACGGCATCACCGTGGCGAGTCCGTCGCGGGTGACGATGGGGCCGACGCCGGAGCTTCTCGCCGACGGGGCCCGACAGCTTCTCCTCGATCCGCGGCCGGTGCGGGTTCCGGAGCAGGATCTGCTCCGCTTCTTCACCACCCATCTGCCCGCGTTGCGACGCTCGATGCCGGTGCGCACGTCGGCGTCGGTGCGCATTCCCGAGGTCAAACCGCCTCGCCTGCGGCTGTCCGCCCGCTACCGGGAGGGGCACACGACGTGGCTCGACTGGTCGTGGCTCTACCCGGTCGGCGACCAGACGCGCGTCATCCCTCTCGCGGACCACAGCATCCCCGGTTTCCGGCAGCTCGAGTCCGAGCAGAAGGTGCTCGACCGCCTCGCCCGCGGCCCCCTCGGCGAACGCCCGGGGCTGCTGCCGACGATCGCCGGCCGGCCGCGGCTCGCCTCGCCGGTATCGCTGGTGGGGATGGGTGCGGCGACGTTCACCGAGCAGTGTCTGCCCTGGTTGGAGGCGTGTGACGATGTCGACGTCGTCGTCGACGGCGAGGTGCCGGAGTACGGGCCCGCGATCGGCGAACCCGTCGTCCACGTCGCTCTCGACGAGCGCCCCGAGGAGCGTGACTGGTTCGATCTCGACGTCACGGTCACCGTCGACGGGCAGAACGTGCCGGTCGCCGAGATCATCCGCGCGATCGTGCGCGGCGACTCCCGGCTGCTGCTCGCCTCCGGCACGTACTTCTCGCTCGAGACGCCGGCTCTGGACCGGTTGCGTGAGCTCATCGAGGAGTCACGCGCGCTCGTCGATCGCGACAGCGGCAAGCTGCGCGTCTCCGTCTATCACGTCGGGTTGTTCGACCAGCTCGCGGCGCTCGGTGTCGTCGAGCGCCAGGCGAGCCGGTTCGCCGATCGGGTCGGGGCGTTGCGCGAGGCGCTGACCCCCGACGCTGCCGCGTCGTCCGCCGAGGTGCCCGCGGGGTTGAACGCCGAGTTGCGCCCGTACCAGGCCGAGGGACTGCGTTGGGCGTCGACGTTGTGGGACGCGCGGCTCGGCGGCATCCTCGCCGACGACATGGGTCTGGGTAAGACGGTGCAGGTCATCGCCCTGCTCGAACGCGCGCGTGAGCGTGAGGATCTCGGCGCGCCGGTGCTCGTCGTCGCGCCGACGAGCGTCGTCGGGGCCTGGGCCGAGCAGCTCGCACGGTTCGCGCCACAGCTGCGCGTGGCGATGCTCACCGAGACCGAGTCCAAGCGACTGAGGGAGGGCGGCGAGCCGCTCGCGACCGTTGCTGCCGAGGTCGACGTCGTGCTGTCGTCGTACACGCTCGTGCGACTCGGCGAGGAGTCGTACACCGACATCGCCTGGCGGGCACTGATTCTCGACGAGGCCCAGTTCGTCAAGAACCACCGCGCGAAGACGTACCAGGTCGTGCGCCGCATGGAGCGCGATTTCACGCTCGCGATGACCGGCACACCGCTCGAGAACTCGCTCATGGACCTGTGGTCGCTGCTCTCGCTCACCGCGCCGATGCTCTACCCGATGCCGCAGGACTTCTCCATTGACTACCGCACGCCGATCGAGGTCGGCGGCGACGACGTGCGGCTCGCCTCGCTGCGCCGCTCTATCGCGCCGTTCGTGCTGCGCCGCACCAAGGACGCCGTGGCCTCCGACCTGCCGCCCAAGCAGGAGCAGACGCTCGTCGTGCCGATGAATCCCGTGCACCGGCGGGTCTACGACAAGCACCTTCAGCGCGAACGCCAGCGTGTCATGGGCCTGCTCAAGGATCTCCCGAACAACCAGGTCGCGGTGCTGTCGGCGTTGACCACGCTGCGGCAGATGGCGCTCTCCCCCGCGATGCTCGACCCGGAGTACGCGCAGGTCGAGCCGAGCAAGGTCGAGGTCCTCGTCGAGCACCTCACCGAGCTCGCCGCCGAGGGCCACCGGGCCTTGATCTTCAGCCAGTTCACGCGGTACCTGCGGCAGGTGCGCGAGGCTCTCGAGGCGGCGGGGGTCGCCACCGAGTACCTCGACGGGCGCACCCGCGACCGTCAGGCCACCCTCCAACGGTTCCGCGAGGGTGACGCGACAGCGTTCTGCATCTCGCTCAAGGCCGGCGGGTTCGGCATCACCCTCACCGAAGCCGACTACGTGTACGTGCTCGACCCCTGGTGGAACCCTGCCGCGGAGGCCCAGGCCATCGACCGCACCCACCGCATCGGGCAGGACAAGTCGGTCATGGTCTACCGCCTCGTCGCCGCGGACTCCATTGAGGAGAAGGTCCGTGACCTGCAGGAACGCAAACGCGACCTCTTCGCGAAGGTCGTCGACGAGGGGGCTGCCTTCGGCTCTGCGCTCACGGCCGACGACCTGCGTGCTCTGCTCTCCTGAGCCGCCGCGGGCTCATCCCTTGACCGCGCCCTGCGTCACGCCCTCCATGACCCAGCGCTGAGTGAACAGGTAGACGATGATCGCGGGAGCCATCGCCATGAGATACGACGCGAAGGCGACGTTGTAGTTGTTGCTGAACTGCGTCTGGAAGATGCTCTGCACGACCGGCAGCGTCTGCAAGGACGGGTCGGAGGTGATGAGCGACGGCATCATGAAGTCGTTCCATGAGGCGAGGAACGCGAAGATCCCGACCGTGGCGCTCATCGGGGCGAGCAACGGAAAGATCAGTTGCCAGAACGTCTGCCACGTCGAGGCCCCGTCGATCCGCGCGCTTTCCTCGAGCTCGGCGGGAATGGAACGCAGGAACGCCGTGAACAGCAGCACGCTGAAGCTGAGCTGGAACATGATGTGCAGCAGGATGACCCCGCCCGGGTTGTCGAGGCCGGCCAATCCGGTGAGCCGGATCTGCGGCAGCGCGAGCACCGGGAACGGAATGAACATCGCGGCGAGCAGGTAATAGAACGACCATCTGAACAGGCGGTGGTTCCAGTTGCGCGAGATCGCGTACGAGGCGAATGCGCCGAGGAGGATCGTGCCGATCACCGTCGCCGCGGTGACACCCGTCGTGATGAGGAACGCCTTGGGAAATCCGGTGAGGGTCCACGCCTCGCGGAATCCGTCGAGGCTGAACGGCGCCGGCAGCGAGAAGGCGTTGCCGTCGACCGACTGCTTCGTGGTCTTGAACGCCATCGACACCGTGACGTACAGCGGCACGATGACGGTGAGCGTGCAGAGCAGGAGGATGATCGTCGTCGACCAGCTCGACCGTTCCTGTCGACTCATACCGGGCCGGGCCCGCACGTTGTCGCCGGGCGGGACGGCCTCGGTGGCGGGGAGGTTCGCCTGCATCGTCATCAGAACACGTTCCTTCCGCGGGTGGCCGCGAGTTGCACCGCCGAGAGCATGAGGATGATGAGGAAGAAGACGGTCGCATTGGCCATCTGATAGGCGTAGTCGCCACCGGTGAAGCCGGTGACGATCGTCATGGCGATACTCCGCGTCGACGTGCCCGGGCCACCCTCGGTCAGGCCCATGATGATGTCGTAGGAGTTGAGAAAGTTCTTGAAGCTGATGATGACGTTGATGACGACGTAGCCGGCCACGAGCGGGACCGTGATCCTCATGAGCGTCTGCAACTTGGAGGCTCCGTCGATCGACGAGGCCTCGTACACGTCGCCGGGAATCGAGAGCAGACCCGCGATGTAGATGAGCAGGGTGCTCGGAATCGCCTGCCATGCGGTGACGAATACGATCGCCAGCCAGGCGAGGTCGGGATTGGCGAGGATGCTCTCACTGAGCGCCGCGATGCCCGCCTTCTGCCCCAGCACCGGGAGCGAGTTGGAGAAGAGGTAGTTGAAGACGTAGGCGATGATGATGCCGGAGACGACCATCGGAATGACGAAGATCGCCCGCAACGGTGTCTTGAGGTGGATTCTGCTGGTCAGCCCCACCGCGAGCAGAAAAGCGACGATGTTGACCACGACGACCGTCGTCACGGCGAACAACATCGTGAAGCCGTAGCTCTCCCAGATCGCGGGGTCGGTGAACAGCGCCTGGTAGTTGATGAGGCCGATGAAATCCCAGTCACCGAACCCGATGGAGTTGGTGAAGCTGTAGAACACGCCCATCGCCGCCGGCAGGGTGATCGACAGTGTGAAGAGCAGGAGGGCGGGCAGCAGGAAGAGGTAATAGATGCCCTCGACGCGGCGACGGCGGTGTCGCATCGTCGGGGCTGCCGAGGCGGTCGACTGCGATGACGTGGGCGCCGATGGCGTTGGTGCGGTGGCCATGTCTGGATCCTCGTGTGCGTGGGCGGTCACTGACGCAGGGCCAGGCGGGCCCAGTCGGCGTCGAGGGTGCGCAGGGTGGGCACCACGGGGCTACCGGTGACGACGCCCTGCATGTAGTTCTCCGTCGGGATCGTCAGCGGAATGGCCTTGGACGGGCCCTGATAGAAGAGCGCCTTCTCGTAGTACGGCTTCATGTCGACGATGCGGGAGTCGGTCACCGGAGCCGAATCCGTGGTGGTGCCGTAGCCGAGTTGCGCCTTGTTGTACTCGTTCATCACCTCGGGGCGGAACAGGTAGGTGAGGAACCTGCGGGCTGCCTCCTTGTGTTCGGAGTCCTGCGGGATCCAGGCGGCGAGGTCGATGTTCACCCGCACCTTTCGCGACGCCGGGTCGTCGGTCATCGGCAGGGGGAAACACCCCAGCTGTAGATCCGGAGAGGTCTTGGCGATCTCGCCGAACGCCCACGGCCCCTGGAGGTACATGGCGGCCTTGCCCTGGGCGAAGGCGAGGTTGCCATCACCGTAGCCACGACTCGCCGCGTCCTTGTTGGTGTAGGTGTCGCTCAACTGCTTCATCCGTTCGACCGGCTCGGCGAAGTCCTTCTCGAACGACACCGGGGAATTCGGGCCGACGCTCGTCCCCTCCGCACGCAGCCTCTCGAAGAACCGCGCCACGTCGACCATTCCGCCGACCGAGTAGTCGAACCAGCCTTGAGCGACCGACCAGGGCTCGGCGTACGTGGCGTAGAAGGGGAGCACGTCGTTCTTCGCCAATGTGGCGCACACGGCAAGCAGCTGTTCCCAGGTGGTCGGCACTTCGAGGTCGTGCTCGGCGAACATCGTCTTGTTGTAGATCACCGAGGCGGCCATGACCGAGTACGGCAACACACTGACCCTGCCGGGATATGTCGCGTATTGATCGACGAGCTTCTGCACCTCGGGCAGGACGCGCTTGGTCTCGGCCATGTCCGACAGATCGGAGAGGGCGCCGCGCTCCATGAACCGGGCCATCTCCATGTTGTAGTTGAGCAGCCCCAGGTCGGGCGGATTGCCCCGGAGGAAGCCGGCCTGCAGGTTGGAGGCGGTGTCGAAGACGACCTCGATCTCCTGTTGCGAGGCGTTGAACTGATCGATGAGCTTGCGAAAGTACGGAATCGCCTCGGGTTTGCTGAGGTGGAACTGCATCCGTTCGCGCCCACCGGATCCGCCGCATCCGCTCACGCCGGTGAGCAGAGTGGCCGCGCCGATCCCCTTGAGCAGTGTGCGCCGCGAGACGCCCGCCTCTGCCATCTCGTGTCCTCTCCGACTCCTCCGACGGCCCTCCGAGGGCCCCGAGTCGCACCTCTCCGATCCAGGCATCCTCCCACCGCGGGGCCGACGATTGTCCGGTTGCGACGCGACGTTTGTGTCGGAGCTACCCGCCGGTCACCGGATGGCACGATTAGGTCGGCGTGACACGATCCGGTCGGCGGGCGATGGCGGCCCGCAGCCACGCGTCGATCACCGTGTCGCGCGTCGAATGTCCAGTTCGGGGTCGAAGGTGACCGTCTTCTTGAAGAGATACTCGCCGTTGCGCACCGACGCGAGCACGTCGGCACGCCGGCGCACCGCCTCCAACGCGTCGGGAGCGTCCAGGACGATGAAGTTGGCGGCCCGCCCGGGCTCAAGCCCGTACTGATCGGTCAGGCTCAACGTCTTGGCGCCGTTGTAGGTGATCAGGTCCAACGCAGTTTCCATCTGCGAGAACGACATGATCTGCGCGACGTGAATGGCATTGTCGAGGACGTTCATGAGGTTTCCGTTACCGGCCGGGTACCAGGGATCCACGATCGAGTCCTGCCCGAGGCTCACGTTGATGTCGTTCTCGAGGAACTCCTTGATCCGGGTCACGCCGCGGCGCTTGGGCTAGCTGTCCTGCCGAGCCTGCAGATAGGAGTTCTCGGTCGTGGGCGCCACGAAATTGATGCCGGACTTCGCGAAGAGCCCGATCATGCGAAAAGCGTAGGCGTTGTCGGCCGAGCCGAACGAGCAGGTGTGCGATGCGGTGGTGCGCGGGCCGATGTCCTCGATCATCACGCGGGCGTTGAGAAGCTCGACGAACCGGCTCATCGGATCGTCCGTCTCGTCGCAGTGCACGTCGATCAATTTGTCGTACTTCAGCGCGAGGTCGACGGTTTTGTGCACGGACTCTTCGCCGTACTGGCGCGCCCACTCGAAATGCGGGATGCCGCCCACGGCGTCCGCGCCGAGCTTGAGCGCCTCCTCCATGAGTTCGGCACCCTTCTTGTACGCGAACATGCCCTCCTGGGGGAATGCGACGACCTGCAGGGTGACGTTGTCGGCGAGCTCTTCCTTCAATTCGAGGAGTGCTTTGACACCGGTGAGGCGGGGGTCGGTGACGTCAGCGTGCGTACGGATGTACTGCACTCCGTGCGAGACCTCTTCCTCGATCGCACGGATCGCGCGACGCTTGACGTCCTCCACGGATTGGTTCTTCTTGATCTCGGACCAGCGGTCGATGCCCTCGAACAGGGTGCCGCTGGTGTTGTCGGCGGCCTCGTCATCGCGACCGGTATAGGCGTAGTCCAGGTGCAGGTGGGAATCGACGTACGGGGGCGCCACCAATCGCCCTTCCAGATCGATGACCTCGTCGGCGTCGCCGAGATGTGTCCCGATGTCAGTGATCACGCCGCCCGTGACGAGAATCTCCGTGGCTTCGTCGTTGCGGTAGATCGACGCGTTGGTGAACTTCTTACTGGCCATTTCGCCACTCCTCTTTCTTTGCACGTTCGCCAACGGCGCCCGCAAGAGGTTCGACGCCGACCACAAAGCCACGCCCAACCGCAATGCGGACGGGGGAAAGCCCGGTCACGACCCTAGCGTTCTGGTCGGAACCCGGCGAGTTGTCGTCATGGGGACCAGTTGCCATGGGCGGCGGCAAACTGTGCGGGTCGAATATTGAGACGGCTTTGACCCTTCACATCGGTCGACGACGCATCCGCCCAGGCTGCTGCAGCGACATCACCCGATCGCGGAGTGGTTTCCATTCCCTGCTGACACGATCGAGTCGACCGGATGCGCGGGCTCGGGAAAGAAGTCGTAGTCGACGACCACGGGGGCGTGGTCGGAGAGCCGCTCCTCGTAGCTCGCCTCGCGATCGACGACGGCAGAGACCGCGCTGCGGGCGAGCGCCGGGGTGGCGAGGTGGTGGTCGATGCGCCACCCGACGTCGTTGACGAACGCCTGGCCACGCCAACTCCACCACGAGTACGGCCCGTCGGCGTCGGGATGCAGCCTCCGCACGACGTCGACGAAGGACCGCGGCGAGAGGATCGAGGCGAACCACTCGCGCTCTTCGGGCAGGAATCCCTCCGACTTCTGGTTCGAGCGCCAATTGCGCAGGTCCTGCCTGGTGGGAGCGACGTTGAGATCGCCCATGAGCAGGTACTCCCGGCCCCGGGCCGCCGCCGCGCGCCGCGCATGCCCGATGTGCCGGGCGAGCCCCGCGAGGAACGTCATCTTGCGGGCGTACTTCGCTCCTCCGTCCGGCTCCTCCCGGCCGCCGGGACGCTGCAGATGTTCGGGGAGCCCGCCCTTGGGCACGTAGAGCGAAGCGACGGTCACCGGCGCCTCGGCGAGATCGACCTCGACGTACCGGCCCTCGCCCCCGAACCGTCGCAGGTCACGCGCGAGCGGCCACGCGACATCGTGATCGGTGGCCTCGAGGTGGTTCTCCCCCGGCGCTCGGACGAGCACGCCGGCGCCCCACCCTCGCACCGCCTCCGGCGCGTGCCGCGTGAGCACCGCGACCCCGTTGCGCCCGTTGATCGTGCCCTGGTCGTACGCGAGGTGGTAGTCACCGAAGACCCCGTCGGGCAGCATCGCGGCCGGGCAGCGCATCTCCTGAAGAGCGACGACGTCGCAGTTGCGCTCGGCCAGCCAACGATCGAACCCCCGCCTCTGAGTGGCCCGGATTCCGTTGACGTTGAAGCTCGCGACACGCATGCCGGCCAGGGTAATGACCACCACCGACAACTCCCGACCGCACCTCCGAGCGGCCCGGGCAGACGACACCACGCCCGCTCACACCGCCGAGACAGCCGTCGTTTCCGCCTCGAGCCGGACGAAGACGCCTGTCCGAGCGAGCGGGGCCGGAGTCGGCCCCCGATCGAGGACCGCTCGTGCGGACGGGGCACCGTCGTCTCCGGGCGCGAGGCCACCCCGATGCTTCGCCACCCGCCCCGGGCCGGCGC
>NZ_LN651331.1:0-619807 GCF_000826525.2 Mobilicoccus massiliensis
GGGCGGCTACGGCGCCCGAGGAACGGACCGTCCTCGCTACCGGCGCGACGACGACCGCGGCGGGTACTCGCGCCAGGAGGACCGCGGCCCGCGTCCGGACCGTCGCGGCGACGAGCGCCGGGGCGACCGTCGCGACGAGCGTGGGGGGTACGGTCGCGGGGGATACGACCGCAGCGACGGTCGCGGGGGATACGACCGCAGCGACGGTCGCGGAGGATACGACCGCAGCGACGGTCGCGGAGGATACGACCGCAGCGACGATCGCAGGGGATACGACCGCAGGGACGACCGTCGTTCCTCTGGCAGGCGCCATGACCGAGACGGCGGCCAGGGACGGCGTGAAGGCGGAGCCGGGTACGGTCGCCGGGACGAGCGTGGCTCGTTCGAACGCCGCGAGGACCGTGGTGGGTACCGGGAGCGCGGCCCGCGGCGCGAGAGCGAACGCCGGGACGGCGGCCGGGAATTCGGACGACGTGAAGACCGCGGAGGGTTCGGCCGCGAGCGACGTATCGAGCAGGCAGGCCCGGGTCGCCCTGAACGTGGCGGGTACCGCGGCGATCGCCGTGATGAGCGTGGAGGAGCCGGCCGTCGTGAGGAGCGACCGTCCTACGACCGCCGAGGCGGCGGTCGCGATGGCGGGCGTCCTCGCTTCGACCGCGAGCGCGGAGACCGGCACGAACACCCCGGCCGCCCTGGGCGGGAGGATCGCTACGAGGACCAGCGAGAGGCGAGGGGGCCCGGTCCCCGGCGCATCGACCGGCGCGATGAGGCACCCCGTATCGAGCTCGAGATTCCCGAGGACGTCACCGGTCTCGAGATCGACCGCGCCGTCAAGACCGAGTTGCGCACCCTGAGCAAGGACAACGCCAAGGGCGTCGGCGCGCACCTGATCATGGTGGCTCGTCTCATCGACGAGGACATCGATCTCGCGCGCGCCCACGCCGACGCCGCCGTACGACGCGCCGGCAGGGTCCCGTCGGTGCGTGAGGCCCGCGGGATGGTCGCCTACCAGGAGGGCGACTGGAGTGTCGCCCTCGCCGAGTTCCGCACCGCGCGGCGCCTCTCGGGCTCCCACCACCTGCTGCCCTACCTCATCGACTGCGAGCGGGCGCTCGGACGCCCGGAGAAGGCGCTCGAGCTGGCGCGGTCGGCGGAGGTCGACACACTGGGACCGGCGGAGCGGATCGAGGTGGCGATCGTGACCTCGGGAATCCGTCGTGATCTCGGTCAGCCGGAGGCCGCACTCACCGAGCTCGAAGGACGCCACCTCGTGCCCGGGCGTACCGAATCGTGGGCTCCGCGTCTCTACTACGCGTACGCCGACGCCCTTCTCGACCTCGGTCGTACCGACGAGGCCCGACGATGGTTCCAGGCCGCTGCCGACGTGGACACCGAGCTGCAGACCGACGCCTGGGAGCGGCTCGACGAGCTCGACGGCACGGTCGTCGTCGACCTCATGGACGACGCCGACGAGGACGACGATCCGGTGAACGACGTCGACGGCCCCGCCGGAGCCACCGGACGCTCCGCCGAGTTCGGCGGCGTGGACGGCGGTACCGACGTGGATGACGGTGTCGTCTCCCCGGATGTCCCGGTCGTCGATCGCCGCGCGGTGGGAGCGGGGGAGAGCGAGGACCTCGCCGCTGACGACTCGCAGGACCGGCCGAGCGGTGAGCCCGACGTCGCTGCCCGTGACGACGACGGATCCGCGACGGCCGACGGAGACGACGACCGATGAGCTCCGCGCTCGTCTCGAGCTACGAAGCACTCGTGTGCGATCTCGATGGGGTCGTCTACCGGGGGAGCGAGGCGGTGCCGCACGCCGTGGACTCCCTGAACGCAGCGAGACACGAGGGCACGGGCATCGCCTACGCGACGAACAACGCCTCGCGCCCGCCGGGGGTCGTCTACGAGCACCTCGCCGAGCTCGGCATCGACCTCGCAGTCGAGGACGTGATGACGAGCGCCGTGGCCGGCGCCGAACGGCTCGCCGACCTGCTGCCACAGGGCAGCACGGTGCTCGCGGTCGGCGGCGAAGGGGTCGCCCACGCGCTGGAGTCCGTGGGCCTGAGGGCGGTTCGCACCGCCGATCTCACGGCCGAGCCCGCATCCGACGGGATGCCCGTCGCGGTTCTCCAGGGCTTCGGGCGCGACGTGGCGTGGACCGACCTCGAGGAGGCGGGCTACCGCATCCGCGGCGGTGCTCGCTGGGTCGCGACGAACACCGACCTCACCGTGCCGGTGGGTGACCGTGGCAACGGTCCGGGCAACGGCACGCTCGTCGCGGCCGTCCGCCAGGCCGTGGACGTCGATCCCGAGGTCGTCGGCAAGCCCTTTCCGGCGCTCTACCTGCGCTGCGCCGAACGTCTCGGGGTCGGGCCGGAGCAGACCCTCGCCATCGGGGATCGTCTCGACACCGACATCGCCGGAGCCGCGCGAGCGGGGATGGACAGCCTCTTCGTGCTCACCGGTGTCACCGGGGCCCGCGGGCTCGTCGAGGCGCAGGGTGAGCAGAGGCCGACCTTTCTCGGACGCGACCTGCGAGCGTTGCACGAACCGTACCTTCGCGCGGTGGTCGAGACCGACGACCTCGGCGCCGAGGCCACGTGCGGCCCGGCCCGGGTGCGCATCACCGACCAGGCGATCGAACTCGGCGACGGCGGCTCGGCCTCCGAACGACTGCGGGCGTTCGTGGCCGCGGCCACTCACCGTGTCGACGAGGGACACACGCTGCCGGCGTGGCCCGACGTCGACACCTGGATCCTCGAGGGGGACTCGTGACCACACCCGACGGGGGCTCGACCCGGCCCGTGACACCGCACTCGGCACCACAACCGACACCACACCCAGCGCCACAACCGACGCCACGGCCCGCTCCCCCCGGCGCCGCCGAGGGCCGAGAGCTCGCCGAGGCGCTGCGCCACCTCGAGGAGGTCGACCCGCAGGATCTCGACGAGGTCATCTCGGCCGCTGAGCAAGCGCACCAGCAACTGCGCAACCGGCTCGGCCACGCGGGCGGCGCATGAGCACCCGGCTCGACGTCCACCTCGTCGAGACCGGCTCGGCCCGGTCGCGCGGGCAGGCCCGCGACCTCGTGGCGAGCGGGCTCGTGTCGATCGACGGGCGGGTCGCGACGCGCCCGTCGGCGCCGGTGACCGAAGGTGCTCGGGTCGTCGTCGGTCACGACGATGCGCGCCGTTGGGTCGGTCGGGCAGCGCTCAAGCTCGTCGCGGCCCTCGATCACTTTCCGGAGTTCGCCGACACGATCGACGGCGCTCGGTGCCTCGACGTCGGCGCGTCGACCGGCGGGTTCACCCAGGTTCTGCTCGAACGGGGCGCCGCGCACGTGATCGCGCTCGACGTCGGGCACGACCAACTCGCACCGGTCGTCCGAGACGATCCACGGGTCGAGGAACGCTCCGGGGTCAACGTGCGCGACGTGACCACGGCCGACCTCGACCCGGTGGACGTCCTCGTCGGCGACCTCAGCTTCATCTCGCTCGCACTCGTCGCGCCCACCCTGCGGCCCTTGCTGCGCGCCGAGGGTCAGGCCGTCCTGCTCATCAAGCCGCAGTTCGAGGTCGGGCGCAGCCGGCTCGGCAAATCCGGGGTCGTGCGTTCGGCCGCGGAACGACGTTCCGCCGTGGTGAGGACGACCGAGGCGCTGCGGGAGGCAGGGTTCACGCCCTCCGGACTCGCCCCCAGCCCCACACCGGGCACGACCGGCAACCGCGAGTATCTTCTCTGGGTGGGCGGCCCCACGGTTCTCGACGCCCACGACATCGCCCGGATCGCCGACGAGATCATCGACCAGGAGGCATCGTGACCCGCCGGATCCTGCTGTACGCCCGGCCCGGCCGCGCCGACCTGCAGCAGATCGTCGGTGTGGTCGCCGGACGACTCCTCGAGGTCGGGATCCAGCCGGTGCTCATGCCGCCCGGCCCGGTCTCGGGGCCCATGCTCGACGACCAGGTCGAGATCGCCGATCCCGCGGCCCCGGCCCGCGGGTGCGAACTCGTGTGCGTCCTCGGCGGCGACGGCACGATCCTGCGCGGCGCCGAGGCCGCCCGTGCCACCGACACCCCCCTGCTCGGGGTGAACTTCGGACACGTCGGGTTTCTCGCCGAGGCCGAGCAGAAGGACCTCTCGGCGACCGTCGAACGCATCGCCGCGGGCGACTACCACGTCGAGGAGCGGATGACCCTCGACGTCGCCGTCTACTCGGGCAAGAGGCAGATCGCGTCGAGCTGGGCGCTCAACGAGGTGACCGTCGAAAAGGCCGAACGTGAGCGCATGCTCGAACTCACGCTCGAGGTCGACGGCCGCCCCATCTCCACGTGGGGATGCGACGGGATCATCGTCTCGACGCCGAGCGGCTCGACCGCGTACGCGTTCTCGGCGGGCGGGCCCATCGTGTGGCCGGGGGTGGAGGCCATGCTCATCGTGCCGATCTCGGCCCACGCGCTGTTCGCGCGTCCGCTCGTCGTCGGGCCGGGATCGAAGGTCGCCGTCGAGCTCGTCCCCGCCAACATGGGTCGTGGAGTCATGTGGTGCGACGGCGCCCGCCCCCTCGACCTGCCCGACGGGGCACGCATCGAGGTCTCCCACGGGTCGCGCCCGGTGCGGCTCGCGCGGCTCAGTTCCTCCCCGTTCGCCGATCGGCTCGTCGAGAAGTTCCACCTCCCCGTCGCCGGCTGGCGCGGGGAGAAGCGCGGCTGACCGTCTGCGCGCACCCCTGGCGAGCGCCGAGGGGTGGGACAAGCGTCCGCGTGACAGCCTGGAGCGCATGAGTGACACATCGCGTGAGTTCCGGGTCATCCCGACACTGACCGGCACACCGCCCTCCGAGCTCGATGTCGACGACCTCCCGGCCACGCCAAAAGAACTCTGGAGCACCTGGCTCGAGGAGGCGCTCGACGCGCAGGTGCCCGAGCCGATTGCCGCGACCCTCGCGACGGTCGACGCCGACGGGACGCCCGACGCACGCACGCTCGTCCTCAAGGGGGTCGACGAGCGGGGCTGGGCGTTCGCGAGCACCGCGTCCTCCCGCAAGGGGGTCCAACTCGCCGATCGGCCGGCGGCCGCGCTCGAGTTGTACTGGCAGCCCATCGCCCGGGCCGTGCGCGCGCGGGGGCCGGTGGAGCTCGCGTCGCCGGAGGAGTGGGAGGCCGACCTCGCGGCCCGCAGCCCCGAGGCTCGCGCGACCGTGCCGCCCGGCCAGTGGCGTCTGTGGCGGCTGCGCCCCGAGCGGGTGGAGTTCTGGCAGGGCTCGACCGACCGCCGACACCTGCGCATCGTCTACACCCGGGATGCAGAGGGTTGGCACGTCGAGGCCTCACGCGCGGCGGGCTGAGGCCGGGGGTGCGCGCACGCGGCCGGTGAACCGCGGGTGGAGCCGGGCGGCGTGGCGCACCCTTGCCCTCGACCGGCTGTCGGTGGTGATCCGTAGGCTGCGGTCATGCTCACTCGACTGCGTCTTCGGCGGCTCGGGGTCATCGACGACGCCGTGCTCGACCTCGCGCCCGGCCTCAACGTGCTCACGGGTGAGACCGGCGCGGGCAAGACGATGGTGGTCTCGGGGCTGGGGTTGTTGCTCGGCACGCGCGCCGACCCCGCGCTCGTGCGATCGGGGGCCAAGGACGCCGTCGTCGAGGGGGTCGTCGACTTGTCGGCGGGGCACCCCGCGCTCGTGCGGGCCGCCGACGCCGGGGCCGAGGACGACGACGGCGAACTCGTCCTCGTGCGCACCGTCGCGGCGGCGGGTCGCTCGCGGGCGCACGTGGGCGGGCGCACCGCCCCCGTCGGGGTCCTCGGCGAGCTCGGCGAGATGCTCGTGGTCGTCCACGGCCAGGCCGACCAGTGGCGGCTGCGCAGCCCCGAGGAGCACCGGGTCATGCTCGACGACTCCGACCCGGCCATCGCGCCGCTGAAGCGGGCGTATCGCGAGGCCTACGAGGCGTACACCAGCGCGAGGGACGAGCTGGCGCGGCTCCGCGAGCTCGACGAACGCCGCACGAGCGAGGCCGACGCGTTGCGTGCCGGGCTCGCCGACCTCGAACGTCTCGACCCGCAGCCGGGGGAGGACGTGGCGCTCGCGGCGGAGTCGGAGCGGTTGTCCCACGTCGACGGGCTGCGCACGGCGGCCGGCACCGCTCAGGGGGCCCTGGTCGGTGACGACGCCTCCGGAGAGATGACGGTCTCGGTGAGCGATCTCCTCGCTCAGGCGCGCTCGGCGCTGTCGGGGGCCGGGGCGCACGACGACGAACTGGCCGGATACGACGGTCGCCTCGCCGAGGTCGCGACGCTGGTCTCCGAATGCGCGAGCGATCTGAGCGCCTACCTCGCCGGCCTCGACGCCGACCCCGCGCGTCTCGAACAGGTCGAGGATCGCCGCGCCGAACTCACGCGCCTCACGAGGGCGTACGGAGACACGGTCGACGCGGCCCTCGCCTGGGGGCAGCGAGCGGCGGCGCGCCTGGACGAACTCGAGAGTGCGCACGAACGCGCCGCCGGGCTCGTGGAGGAGGTGGAGCGGCTGCTCACGGCGTTGCGAAGCGCGGCCGCCCGGCTCACCGAGGCACGCACGGCTGCCGCCGGTCGACTCGCCACGGCCGTCACCGCCGAACTCGCGCACCTCGCCATGGGCAAGGCGATCATCGAGGTCGTGGTCGAGCCCCGGGCCTCCGGTCCGATTCCCGGCGACGACGGGCACCCGCCACTCGGCACGACAGGCGCCGACGACGTCGACATCCGCATGGCCTCCGGGCCCGGCCTACCCCTGCGCACCGTGGCCAAGGCCGCCTCCGGGGGTGAACTCTCGCGGGTCATGCTCGCCCTCGAGGTCGTCATCGCGGGGGCCGGTGGATCCGCGGTGCCGACGTTCGTGTTCGACGAGGTCGACGCGGGGATCGGCGGGCGCGCCGCCATCGCCGTCGGCGCGCGGCTCGCGGCGCTGGCCCGGCACGCGCAGGTCGTCGTCGTCACTCACCTCGCCCAGGTCGCCGCGCACGCCGACAACCACCTCGTCGTCCGCAAGACCGACGACGGCCACGTGACCGAGAGCGACGTGGTCGCGGTCACCGGCGACGAGCGAGAACGCGAGATCGCCCGCATGATGGCGGGAGTCGACGACACCGAGGCCGCCCTCGATCACGCGCGCGAGCTGCTGCGCACCGCGGCCCGCAGCGAGGCCACATGACGGTGGCGGTGCCCTCTTCCCGAGCACGCCTACGCCACCATGGACGCACATTCGACGCGAAGGAGACTGCATGAGCACGGACGCGCCCCTCATCCGCGGGGTCGACCTCACCGACGACCACGAGCCTCGCCCGGTGACCGACAGCCGCATCGTCTACGAGGGCATGATCTGGGACGTGCGCCGCGACACCGTCGACCTCGGGGGCCGCACGGTCGACCGGGACTACATCGAGCACCCGGGCGCGGTGGTCATCGTGGCCCTGCGCGACGATCCCGTCGGCAAGGTGGAGGTCATGCTCATCAAGCAGTACCGGCACCCGATCGGCACGACGGAATGGGAGCTGCCTGCCGGGTTGCTCGACAAGGAGGGCGAGTCGCCGCTCGAGGCCGCGCAGCGCGAACTCGCCGAGGAGGTCGACCTACGAGCCGAGCAGTGGCACGCGCTTGTCGACTTCCGCCCCTCACCCGGAGCGACGAGCGAGGCGATCCGCGTCTTCGTCGCCCAGGACCTCTCCGACGTGCCGGAGGCCGACCTGCATCACCGCGAGGACGAGGAGGCCGACATGACTCGCGCCTGGGTCGACCTCGACGAGGCGTTCGCGGCCGTGCTCGCCGGGCGCATCGCCAACGCGGGCGCCGTGGTCGGCATCATGGCCGCTCACGGCGCGAAACAGGCCGACTGGGTGACACTGCGCGACGCCGACGCTCCGTGGCCGGGGCACCCGAGGTTTCGATGATCCCCGAGGTTTCGATGATCCCCGTGTCGTGGCCTGTGGACGGCGCGCGGTGTGTGGGAACGATCCGGTCTTAGCCTGTCTCGGGGCTGTCCCTTCGCCCCGTGTCCTTGCGACACTGGCGACAAGCCGTGGGAGGAGGCAGCCCGATGACCGTGCAACACACCGACCTCGACGACGACCTCGGTGACGGCGTCGATCCCGAACACATGACGCTGGCGCAGTGGGAGATGTTCGACTCCGAGCTCAAGCATGAGCTGGTCGAGGGCGTGCTGATCGTGAGTCCGCCGGAGACCTATCTCAACCGCAGAGCAGCCATGCGCCTCGCCCTCCGGCTCGAGGGGATCGACGGGGTCGAATGCACGACCGACACGGGCGTGACGCTCGATGCCCACGCCCCGACTGTGCGCTGTCCAGATCTCGTGGTTGCGCGCGCTGGGGTCGGAGATGTGACGGCCCTGTCTGCGATCGACATCCTTCTCGTCGCCGAGGTCGTGGCCCCCTCCTCACGGGAGACCGACTGGGTCACCAAGCGTGGTGCGTACGCGCGGGCGGGGATCGGCAACTACCTCGTCGTCGACCGGCGACGTCGACGCCTCGTCCTGTTCTCCGAACCGGTCGACGGGCGTTACACGCAGCAGTCGATCGGGGAGCCGGTGGCCCTCGTCTTCGGTGAGCACACCGTGGAGCTCACCCTCGCCGACCTCACGGACTGACGGCGCCGCTCGCTGCTCACTCGCGCACGAGGGCGCCGATGCGTTCGACGACGTCGCGCAGGATGGGCAGCGGGGTCGCGAAGTTGAGCCGCACGTAGCCTTCCCCACCGTCTCCGAGAGCAGTGCCGGGCGTGAGATGGATGCCGGTCTTCTCGCGGATGACCGATCCCGGGTCCTCGCCGAGTTCGGGCAGGTGGAGCAGGGTGAGGAAGGTGCCCTCGGGCTCGACGTAACCGGCCCGCGGCAGGTGCTCGGCGGTGAGCTCGGTGAGCGCCCTACGGTTGCGGTCGAGGTAGGCGAGCACCTCGTCGAGCCACGGTTCACCGTGGTCGTACGCGGCGATACCGGCGGCGTAGCCGGGGCGCGAGGCCCCCTCCTCCACGGGCCAGCAGCGCGCCGACCAACGCTCGAGATGCTCGGGATTGGTGAGGATCGCCTGGGCGCACTTCAGCCCCGGGAGGTTGAATCCCTTCGACGCCGAGGTCGCGGTGATCGAGTGCGCGGCGGTGCGGGCATCGAGGGTCGCGTAGGGGGTGTGGCGGAACTCCCGGTACACGATCGGCGCGTGGATCTCGTCGGAGAACACGAGTCCGCGCTTGGCCTCGACGACGTCGGCGACGGCCAGCATCTCCTCGGCCGTGAGCACCTGGCCGAGCGGGTTGATCGGGTTGCAGAGGACGAGGAGCTCCCCGCCGGCGTCGAACGCGGCCTCGAGCGCGTCGAGGTCGAAGCGCCAGCGGTCGTTGCCGGTGCCCGCGCCGCTCTCGCGGATCATCGGGACCTGGATCACCTCGCGGTCGTGGATGCCCGGCAGGGTGAGGAACGGCATGTAGGCCGGGGTCGGCAGCACGACCTTGCCGCCGGGGGAGACGAAGTGGTCGAGCATCGCGCCCAGCACCGAGAGCACGTCGGGAGCGGGGCGCACCCAGGCGGGGTCGACGTCCCACCCGTACCGACGTCGCGCGAACTGCGCGTAGGCGCGGGCGAGTTCGCTCTTGTCCTCGAACGTCGTGTAACCGAACTGCCCGGCGTCGACGAAGCGCCGGAGGGCCTGCGTGACGGGCTCGGCGATGCCGAAGTCCATCTCGGCGATCCAGGCTCCGATCGTCTCGGGGTAGCGGCTCCACTTCGAGCCGCCGCCCGCGCGCAACTGTTCGACGGTGATGGCGTCCCAGCGGTCGGTGAAGGAGGTGGCGTCCATGCGCTCATCCTCGCGCACCGAGCTCGTCAGTCGGCGGCCGGTCTCGACTCCGTGGGGCCGGATGCGGGCACCGGGGGCCGTTGCACCGCGGCGGCGTCGCCCGGCCAGCACGAGACCGGCGGCGATGATCGCGCCGCCCACGAGGTGGTAGGGCTGTAGTGCCTCGCCGAGGACGAGGAACGCGAGAACCGCCCCGAAGATCGGCATGAGGTGCATGAACTGCCCCGCGCGGGCCGAGCCGAGAAGCGCGACGCCCCGGTTCCAGCAGAAGTACGACACGATCGACGGCACGAGACCGACGTAGAGCATGGCACCGACGGCACCCGGGGTGACCGGCATCCGGCGACCGGTGGCGAACTCCCAGGCGGCGAACGGCGCGAGCAGCGTGACGCCGATGCCGAAGGTCACGAGGAGCATCGTCAGGGGGTGGACGCCGGGCACGAGCCGCAGCAAGGCGGTGTAGAGCGCGTAACAGACGACCGCGGCGAGAATCCACCAGGCGCCGGCGCCCACGCTGATCCGTGCAGAGGTCACGTGACCCGCCGAGACGATGACCCAGACGCCGAGCAGCGAGACGGCCAGGCCGAGAAGCTGCGCGCGGGTCGGATGCTCGCGGAACAGCACGGCGACGAAGCCGAGGACCAGCAGTGGCCCGACCGACTGCAGGAGCAGCCCGGTCACGGCCGGGACCGTGCCCAGACCGATGTAGACGAAGGTGTTGAAGATCGTGATGCCGGTGATCGCGAGCGCGGTGAAGAGCCACAGACGGCGTCGGACGACGGGCAGGTCACGGCGCAGGTGACGCCATCCGAACGGCAACAGGACGGCGACCGCGATGAGCCAGCGGGCGAAGCCGAGGGCGACCGGCGGGACGCTCTGACCGACGAGGCGACCGACGACGAAGTTGCCCGACCAGCCGAGGACGGCGACGCACAGCAGCAGTTGCGGCGTGTGCCACCAGCGTGCCAGCACGATCTACTCCCTTCACCGGCCCGGACCGGGTGAGGATATCGGTCGCGTCCGACTCGCCCGGGCCGCAGGACCGGGGCTGTCGGCGCCCTCGGTTACGGTGCCAGCAGGCGAACGACGAGGCGAGGAGACACCGATGTCCCACCAGCACATGCCCGGCGACCACCTGCACGGCCTCGAGGCCGACCCGCGCCGGGGTGAGGAGATCGAATTCCGTTCGCCCGGCGAGCGGGCCGAGCCCGAGCCGGCAGGCACCCAGCGATTGCGCATCGCCGGCCTCGTCGGCGGCCTGGCGGCGGCTCTGCTCGTCTACTTCGTCATGCCGGGCGACGTGCCCGCCCACGCGCGCCTCACCGCCGCGACCGCCGTGCTCATGGGCATCTGGTGGATGACCGAGGCCATCCCCATCCCCGGTACGGCGCTGATCCCGCTCATCGTCTTCCCGATCTTCGCCAAGCAGGCCGCACCCATCGACAAGGTGGGCGCCTCCTACGGCAACAACATCATCTTCCTGTTCATGGGCGGGTTCCTCCTCGCGCTCGCGATGCAACGGTGGAACCTGCATCGCCGCATCGCGCTCGTCACGGTGCGCCTCATGGGCACCTCGTCCGCGATGATCGTCGCCGGCTTCATGGTCGCGACGGGCTTCATCTCGATGTGGGTGTCCAACACGGCGACCGCGGTGATGATGCTGCCGATCGGCGTCTCGGTGCTCGTGCTCGTCGCGAAGATGGGCAAGGGGGGTGAGGATGCCGAGGCCCTGGACGAGGACGCCTCGGCCGCCCTGGCCACGACCGGCGCCGCGGACGCCCCCTCCGCCGACGTCGCCGAGGAGGTCGTACGCACGAACTTCGGCACCGCACTCATGCTCGGCATCGCCTACTCCGCGTCCCTCGGCTCGCTCGGCACTCTCATCGGCACCCCGCCCAACACCCTGCTCGCGGGGTTCATGAGCCAGACCTACGGCGTGCGCATCGACTTCTTCCGGTGGATGCTCGTCGGCGTTCCCATCGCCGTCGTCTTCCTCGTCGTGTGCTGGGTGCTGCTCACCAAGGTCCTCTTCCGGCCCGAGGTGAAGCAGATCCCCGGTGGCCGCGAGCTGTTCGACGACGAACTCGCCAAGCTCGGCCCGATGTCGCACGGTGAGCGCCGGGTTCTCGTGATGTTCGCGCTCGCGGCGCTGTCATGGATCGCGATCCCTTTGGTCTCGGAGTTCGTCCTCGGTCTGAAGAAGCCGTTCGTCTCCGACGCGGGCATCGCGATGATCGTCGGGGTCCTGCTGTTCCTGCTCCCCGCCGGTCACGCGCGCGGGGTGCGCCTGCTCGACTGGGACAGCGCCGTCAAGCTGCCCTGGGGTGTGCTGCTGCTCTTCGGTGGCGGCCTCGCTCTGTCCGAACAGTTCTCCGCCTCCGGGCTGACCACGTGGATCGGCGGCCAGGTGGGTGCTCTCGGCGCTCTGCCGGTCGTCGCTCTCATCGCCATCGTCGCCACCGGCGTGCTGTTCCTCACCGAGCTCACGAGCAACACGGCCACGGCCGCGACGTTCCTGCCCGTCGCGGGCGGTGTCGCGACCGGTCTGGGCATCGACCCGATGCTCCTCGCCGTTCCCGTCGCGCTCAGCGCCACCTGCGCCTTCATGCTGCCGGTCGCCACGCCGCCGAACGCCATCGCCTACGGCTCGGGGTACGTCACCATCGGCCAGATGGTCAAGGGTGGGCTGTGGCTCAACCTCATCGGCATCGTGCTCGTCACCCTGACCACCACCACGCTGCTCGTCTGGGCGTTCGGGCTCACGCTGTAGGGGCCCCTGAACCGTCTGCACACACGAGCGGGATGATGGATGCATGCAGTTGGAGAACATCGTCATCGACGCCGTCGAGCCCAAGGCCCTCGGGGCCTTCTGGCGGGATGCGCTCGGCGCCGAGACGCTGAGCTGGGAGGACGAGCTCGTGGAGGTGCGCCTCTCGATCCCGAGCGGTCCCGTCCTCGACATCTGTCTGCCACGCATCCCCGAGATCGACAACTCCTCGCCGCGTGCCCACCTCGACCTCGCGGGGGGCGCGGAGCGTGACGCGGTGGTCGAGCGTCTGCTGGCTCTCGGCGCGACCCGCCTCGACATCGGGCAAGGCACGGTGCCGTGGGTCGTGCTCGCCGACCCGGAGTCCAACCCGTTCTGCGTCATGGAGTTTCGCCCCGAGTACGCCGACTCCGGGCCGATCGCCGGAGTGCCGATCGACTCCGCCGATCCCGAGCGCGACGCACAGTTCTGGTCGGCGCTCGTGGGGTGGGAGCCGTGCGCCGGGATCGTGCCCTCCCTGCGGCACCCGAGCGGTCGCGGGCCCCTCCTCGAGTTCTGCCCCGAGCTCGGCCCCAAGACGGGCAAGAACCACCTCCATCTCGACGTGCGCACGCCTGCCGAGATGACGATGGGAGACGCCGTCGCCCGCGCCCTCGCTCTCGGCGCGTGGGAGGTCGATCACGAGTGGGATGTGCCGTGGACGATCCTCGCCGACCCCTCGGGCAACGAGTTCTGCATCCTGCCGCCGGAGGCGTCCGAGGGGGCCTGAGCAGCCGTTTTCGGAGGACCTGTCTCGAGGACGGCCACGCCCGGATACCGTGGGAGGCTCAGCACGACGCCGTCTTCGGGGGAAAGTCCGCGTGTCCACGACATCCACTCAGGTCGCCAGGACGATGCCCGCCAGGTCGCTCGCCCCGGATATCGCCCGAGGGATGATGCTCCTGCTCATCGCCCTCGCCAACGTCTCCTGGTACTTGTGGGGCCGCCCCGGCGACGGCGCGCTGGCCCACCCCCCGGCGACGAGCCCCCTCGATGCCGTCTTGCAGTTCGTGATGATGGTCGTCGTGGACGCCAGGGCGCTTCCCATGTTCGCGTTCCTGTTCGGCTACGGCATGGTGCAGTTCGCCCGGTCCCGCCTCGCCCGGGGGATCGACGAGAAGATGGTGCGGCGGTTCCTGATGCGACGCCACCTGGCCATGATCCTCATCGGAGCGCTCCACGCGGCACTGCTGTTCATGGGTGACATCGTCGGCGCCTACGGCCTGGCTGGGCTCGTGCTGGTCTGGGTGTTCTTCGAACGCAAAGACGTGACGCTCGCCGTGTGGATCGGTGTCTTCCTCGTGCTGATCGGCGCGTTGGCGGCGCTGTCGATCTTCGGTGGGCTCGTCACCAACATGTCCTCGCCCGAGGTTCTGGAGGAGATGGCCAGGGCGAACCAGGGGGCCGACGTGTCGTCGATGCGCGACGCCGCGGCCGGAGACGTCGCCTATCCGGCATCCATCACGGCGCGGCTGGGCACCTGGGTGTTCATCGGCCTGCAGGGGTTGCTGCTCGTCGTGCCCGTCTGCGTCCTCAGTGGATGGCTGGCGGCGCGACACCGGTTGCTCGACGAGCCGTGGAACCACATCCCCCGGCTGCGTCTTCTGGCCATCGGTGGGCTCGCGATCGGGTGGCTCGGTGGTCTGCCCGGCGCGATGCATCACGCCGGCCTCCTGCCCCTGCATCCGGCGCTGTTCTGGACCTTCCTCATGTTCACCTTCTTCACGGGCCTGGCCGCCGGAGTCGGGTACGCGTCACTGTTCGGTCTGCTCGCGGTGCGACTGGAGAGGGGCCCCGGGGCGGCGGCTGTCGAGGGAGGGGAACGCTCCCTGCCCACGTTCTGGAGACTGACGGCGAGCGTCGGTCGGCGATCGCTGACCTTCTACCTGTGGCAGTCCGTGATCCTGGCCCCGTTGTTGTCGGGGTGGGGGCTGGGGCTCGGCGCCCACCTGGGCACCGCCGGCGCGTTGGCGATCGCGGCTCTGGTGTGGGTCTCGTCGTTGCCGATCGCGCACTGGCTGGACTCGCGTGGGTCGCGCGGGCCCGCCGAAGTGGTCCTGCGCCGCCTGTCCTACGGATCGGCAGGCTGACGAGTCACCGTCCTGTCCGAAAGCCGTTGGAGGCCACCGAGGGGTGTCCGTACCATGGGCTGCGGGCCCGCGACCTGCGGCTCACACCCGTCGGCCTCCCGCACCGTCTATGCGGGGGCGAGAAAGGAATACTTGTGCTCCGCACCCACACCGCCGGCACCCTGCGTGCCGAGGACACCGGCACGACCGTCACGCTCACCGGATGGGTGGGGCGCAGGCGTGATCACGGCGGAGTGGCGTTCATCGATCTGCGCGACGCCTCGGGCACCGTCCAGGTGGTCGCCCGCGACGAGGTCCTCACCGGAGCTGCGCACGACCTGCGCAACGAGTACTGCGTCAAGGTCGCCGGCGAGGTCGCCCCGCGCGACCCCAAGGACGTCAACCCGAACATCCCCACCGGCGAGATCGACGTCGTCGCCGCCGAGATCGAGGTCCTGTCCGAGGCCGCGCCGCTGCCGTTCCAGATCGACGAGCGGACGACCGTGGGCGAGGAGGCGCGTCTCAAGCACCGCTACCTCGACCTGCGGCGTCCCGGCGACCGCAACGCCGGACACGCGATCCGCCTGCGGTCGAAGGTCAGTTCGGCCGCCCGCCGCGTGCTCGAGGAGCGCGACTTCGTCGAGATCGAGACCCCGACCCTCACGCGATCCACGCCCGAGGGCGCCCGTGACTTCCTCGTGCCGGCGCGCCTCTCACCCGGGTCGTGGTACGCACTCCCGCAGAGCCCGCAGCTGTTCAAGCAGCTCCTCATGGTCGCGGGCATGGAGCGCTACTACCAGATCGCACGCTGCTACCGCGACGAGGACTTTCGCGCCGACCGTCAGCCCGAGTTCACCCAGCTCGACATCGAGATGAGCTTCGTCGACCAGGACGACGTCATCGAGCTCGGCGAGGCGATCGTCCGCGAGATCTGGCAGCTCATCGGCGTCGACCTGACCACCCCGTTCCCTCGGATGACGTACGCCGAGGCGATGCGCCGGTTCGGCACCGACAAGCCCGACATGCGGTTCGGCAACGAGCTCGTCGAGTGCACCGACCTGTTCGCCGACACGCAGTTCCGCGTGTTCCAGGCGCCCTACGTCGGCGCGGTCGTCATGCCCGGCGGCGGCAGCCAGCCTCGACGCCAGTTCGACGCGTGGCAGGAGTGGGCCAAGCAGCGGGGGGCCAAGGGACTCGCCTACATCACCGTGGGTGAGGACGGCACGCTCGGTGGCCCGGTGGCCAAGAACCTCTCGGAATCCGAACTCGCCGCGCTGCCCGAGCGCACGGGCGCGAAGCCGGGGGACTGCATCTTCTTCGCGGCCGGCGCGGCCAAGCCCTCCCGTGCGCTGCTCGGCGCGGCCCGGCTCGAGATCGGCCGACGCTGCGAGCTCATCGACGAGAACGCGTGGAGCTTCCTCTGGGTCGTCGACGCTCCGCTGTTCGAGCCGACCGGTGACGCGACGGCCGCGGGTGACGTGGCGGTCGGGTCCGGCGCCTGGACGGCGGTGCACCACGCGTTCACCTCACCCAAGCCGGAGTTCCTCGACACGTTCGACACCGACCCCGGTGAGGCGCTCGCCTACGCCTACGACATGGTGTGCAACGGCAACGAGATCGGCGGCGGATCGATCCGTATCCACCGCCGCGACGTGCAGGAACGCGTGTTCGCCGTCATGGGGCTGAGCGAGGAGGAGGCGCAGGAGAAGTTCGGGTTCCTCCTCGACGCCTTCAAGTTCGGAGCCCCGCCGCACGGTGGCATCGCGTTCGGGTGGGACCGCATCGTCATGCTGCTCGGCGGCTACGACTCGATCCGCGACGTCATCGCCTTCCCCAAGTCCGGCGGCGGGTACGACCCGCTCACCGACGCTCCCGCGCCGATCACGATCCAGCAGCGCCGGGAGGCCGGGGTCGACGCCAAGCCGAAGAAGAAGGACGACGAGGCCAAGGCCGGCGCCGGCACCCAGGACACCTCCGCCGTCGCTCCCAAGGAGAGCTGATCCCCCCGGCCCGCTCGGACAGGCGTCTTCACGCATGCGCGCATGGTCGACGTGAACGAAAGCGCCTGTCTGAGCGGTGCGCGGGGCGTACCGCCCAGTTGCCAGCGCGAGCACACCGAGGAGCCCGATGACCAGCAACGATCTGACCGCCTCCCGGGCTGCCGGGGCCGTCCACACCGTGCTCCTCGACGCGGATGGGGTGCTGCAGTGGCCGGCCGACGGCTGGCTGGAGAAGTGGCGGCCCTACGCCGGTGACGACCTCGAGGGGTTTGTCCGGCAGATGTTCCTCGCCGAGCAACCGGCCCTCACCGGCGCCGTGACGATCCAGGACTGCGTCGAACGCGTTCTGCGCGACCGCGGCCATTCCGGTGAGGAACTGTCGCGCGCGGTCGAAGAGGTGCTCTCGGCGTGGGCCATGATCGAGATCTTCGAAGACGCGTTCGCACTCGTCGATCGCGTGCGCGCGGCCGGGACCCGCTGTTGCCTCGCCTCCAACCAGCAGCGGTTCCGGCGCGACATCATGGTTGATCTCGGCTACGCGCAGCGCTTCGACCGCACGTTCTTCTCGTGCGATCTCGGAATCGCCAAGCCCGATCCGGGGTACTTCGAGGCCGTCCTCGCAGACCTCGGGTGCGGTCCCGACGGGGTGATCTTCGTCGACGACCGCGAGGACAACGTCGAGGCGGCCCGATCGGTTGGGCTGACCGCCTTCGTCCACGACACCCACGCCTCGGCGGACGATCGTGGTCTCGACGATCTGGCGCGGATCCTGCGTGAGGCGGGAGTGCCCGGCGTCTGAGATCAGACGGCGGACACTCAGGACGCCGGTGACATCTCGTCCTCGACGACCCACTTGTGGTTCTTCATCATCATGCCGTCGGCGTCGACGTCGACCATGTACACGGGCTGGGTCGTGACCTCGACGATGGTCGCCTCCGCACCCTTCATGCCCGGCATGTGCTCGGCCGACATCGTCGCCCGATCGCCCTTCTTCAGCGGGGTGTCGCCGACACCGACGAGCTCCTCGTGGACGACCCACTTGTGGTCCTCGACCGGCGCGCCGCCGTTCGTCGGGGTGTAGTCCACGGCATAGGTCGTCGTGTCGAACGCACCGACGACGGTCGCCTCGGCACCCTTCATGCCGGGCATGTGGTCGGCGCTGAGGACGACCTTGCTGCCCACGGGGAACTTCGGCGATGCCGCGGGCTTGATCCCGGCCGGCGCGGGGCCGCCGTCCTGCTCGTGCCCCTCGTGCCCGCCTCCGGCCGATGCCGAGCTGGTGGGCGCGGAACTCGTCGGCGAGGCCGCCGGAGAGGAGGCTGCGGACGACGAGGCAGACGCCGAGCTCGTCGGGCTCTGCGCCGAGTCGTCGGTCGGGGGAGAGGAGCACCCGGCCACCGCGAGGACGCCGGCGGCGGCGAGAATCGTCGAACGGACGAGAGTGCGGCTGAACATGATTCGCTCCTTACGCGCTGAGGTCGTCATGTCCCGAACATACCCCCAGGGGGTAAGCGTGTCGCGTTGAGGGAAGCAGTAGCGGTCAGCCCGCCGCCGGCGGCGGCACGGACTCGAACGTCTCGGGCACACCCAGCCAGTCCAGGTGCGAGACCGGCCACATGACGGCGACGGCCCGGCCCACGACGTCGTCGATCGGCACCGACCCCGCGGATCCGTTCTCGCCCGGGTGGTCGTGCTCGCGGGAGTCGGCCGAGTCGTTGCGGTGGTCGCCCATGACCCAGACGTGACCCTCGGGAACGCGGATGTCGAACGCCGTATCGCTCGGCGCCGCGCCGGGGTAGAGGTAGGGCTCGGTGAGAGGAACGCCGTTCACCGTGACCGGCGACCCGTCCCCCTGGCAGGCCACCCGGTCGCCGGGGAGTCCGATGACGCGCTTGATGAGGTGATTACCGGCATCCTCGGGCAGGATGCCGACCCACGACAGACCCTGCTCGACGGCCGCCGGCAGCCCGGTGGCGGGTGCCTCGGCGGGCGGCTGGGCACCGAGCCAGCCGCCGGGATCGGTGAAG
Source organism: Mobilicoccus massiliensis (assembly GCF_000826525.2). GTDB lineage: Bacteria > Actinomycetota > Actinomycetes > Actinomycetales > Dermatophilaceae > Mobilicoccus > Mobilicoccus massiliensis. Next base: position 18,751 of record NZ_LN651331.1, read on the forward strand.
ACGACGATCTCGCCGCGCTCGAGATCGGCGAACCGCGGAGTGAACAGGCTGACGACGACGCGGTCGTGGATGCGCAGGGTGTTCTCCATCGACCCCGAGGGAATCCAGAAGCTCTGCACCACCCAGGTCTTGAGGACCAGCGAGAGCACGAGCGCCAACGCGACGACGATGACGACCTCGCGGAGAAACACCCACAGTCCGTGCAGCGCGCCGGTTCGCTGCGGCGGAGTCGCCGAGGCACCCGTGGAATCCGACTCGTCGGTCTCGGGGTGCTCCACGCTGGATCCCATCGACGTCCTTGCTCTTCGTCCGCGGCTCGTCGCGATGCGAACCCCTGCCCTCGCAGTATGCGCCCTCGGTCACCGTGGACCGTCATCGTCCTCGGCAGGTGTCGCCGCGACGATGCGCGATTCGATCGAGGCGTTCGGCCCCACACGGCGCAGGGCGTCGACGAGCGCGTCGCGCACCTGCTCGGCGCGGGCCGGCGCGTCGCCCGGTTCGACGTCGAGGACGTCGCAGATGAAGATCGCGTCGGCGGTGTCGTCGGTGAGCCGGGTGCGGTGGCCCTGCCGCCAGTTCCAGCGACGACACGTCACGCCCGCGTCGTCCCGCCAGACGACCTCGCCGGCGTCGGGGTGCTCGACGGCCTGTTCTCCGGAGGCGAGCGTGCCGAACTCCTCCTCGCCTGTGGCCCTCACGAGACGTAGGGGGCCGTCGTAGGCGCGCAGGTTCTCCCCGCCCAACGGGACCTGGCATCGCACGGAGACCGCGTTGTAGGCGTCGGCGAGGCGGTTGGTGCGCGGAAGGCCGTCCGCCACCCGGCGCAGCAGCGCTTCTGCGCTGTTGCGCGTGCGTTGTGGCTTGGCGCCGAACGCGCGGAAGGCCTCCCTCCACGCCGCGACATGACCGAGTTCCTCGACCCGGCCGTCCCCGATCTCCGCCCGTGCCGACTGCTCGGCTTCGGACAGCAGCGCGTCGCTGACCTCGTCCGACGGGCCCGGTTCCAGACCGATAGCCGTGACGAGCACGCAGCGGTAGTCCGGCCGCAGCTCGGCGACCTCGGGGGAGATGGACGCGGCGGCGAGCCAGGCGGCCGGGTCGACGAGGGCATCGGGGGTGGAGGTCATGGCGTCAGCGTACGGAGGCGAGGTGGGCGGCGGACCGGACAGGCCGGTCGGATCCGCGGCCCGCTCGCGGTGGGAGACCGGGGTGAGGTCACGGTCACGCGAGCCTCCTGCTGGCCCAGCTCTTGTCGGTCGTGTAGCCCAGGCGTGTGTACAGGGCACGGGCGGCGTCGTTGTCGGAGTACATGCCCAGGGTGCACACGCCCTCGGCTCGCACGATGTCGTCGGTGAGGGCGGCGCTGATGGCGGTTCCCAGCCCGCGGCGGCGGTGATCGGAGGCCACGAGGATTCCGCCGAGATGGGCGGTGCCGGCAGGAAGCCGTTGGACCGCTCCACAGGCCACGAGCGTTCCGTCGGCGTCGCGTACCCCGAGCCAACGATCGTTGTAGCCCTGGCCGGGCACGCCCTCGAACCGGGGATTCTCGGCGCCGAGGGCGGCGATCTCGGCGGCGTCGCGGGTGTCGTCGAGTGCGACGAGCGGGACGTGCGAACCCGGCGCGCGCGGGGTCGGACGGTCGGTCCACATCCAGTCCCAGTCTCCGCCGCCGGCGACCGCGAAACGGGCGGTGACCTCGTCGCGGGCCGGATACGGGACGGAGACCCCGGCCAGTTCGAACCGGCCCACCACGTCCTCGTCGATCAGCGCGTCGAGGAGCCCGGCGACGTCGGGTCCCCACACGAACAGGCTCGGCGGGCGAAAGCTCGACGCCCGGATCACCGCGACCGTCCCGTCCGCCTGCCCCCAGCCGCGCAACTCCTCGCTCGGGTCCAGGCGGGCGAAGGCGTCGCCGGGGCCGGTGAGCGCCCGGAGTTCGGCGCGAGAGCGCAGGTCGATGAGCATGGACTCAGCATGCCGACCGCCGCAGCGGGGCGCGGCGCCGCCTGTCAGGTCGTCGCCGTCGTCGCACCGGGGCGAGTGCCTCGCCGCGCGGCTCCCGGCAGCTCGAGCGGTGCCGGACGCGCGCTCAACCACCACGTGGACGCCACGGCCTGGCCGAGCATGAGCCACCAGATCGGGGTCGTCACGGCCGAGGCCGCCGCGCACCCGAGGGCGACGTACGCGACGAGAGCCCCGGCGCCCTCGACGCGGGCCGTCGAGGAGGACGCCCACCGCGGACGCGGGAACAGCGCGGCGATGACCGCGATCATCACGAGTCCGAGCGCTGCGGCCACCACGACCCCGTACTGCAGGACGATCTCGACGAAGGAGTTGTGCAGCCACGTGCGCATCGCCACCCCGGGAGCCGGGTCGTTCATGAGGAGCACCTCGAACGAGGCGGCTCCGGTGCCGAGCCCGTCGGAGTCTCGCAGATACCGCAGGGCGGCGCGGATGAGGTCGAGACGCAGCTCGTCGGAGCGTGCGGTGCCCGGCTGCGTCGTCGCGACGAGCGCCCGTAGGACGGGGTTGCGCGCCGCCAACGCGGGAACGAGGAACGAGGCGGCGAGCAGAGCACCGACGCCGGTGGCGAGCACGACGGCGGTGCGTCGCGGGATCGTCGTCCCGCGCCGGCGCAGTGCCGACCACGCGTGCGCGGCGAGCACGACGAGGAGGGTGAGCATCCCCGAGCGGCTCTCGGTGAGCGCCACCCCGATCGCGCCCAGCACGACGAGCGCGAACAACGCACCACGCCACGGTGATCGGCGGCTCGCGGCGTCGGCCAGCGTGCCCGAGATCATCGCGGTCAGGGCGATGGCGAAGTCGTTGGGGTTGCGGAACGCGCCGGCGAGGATCGTGCGCTCCGCCTCGGCCCAGGCCAGGCCCTCACCGACCCAGAGGTGGCGATGCGTGACGAGCTCGATCGTGCCGACGACGACCGAGAGCAGGAGCGCGAGTGACCAGCCACGACGCACCGCCGACAGTCCCCACGCGCTGCCCCGGGTGAGCGCGACGACCCCCACCGCGACGGCCACTCCGGCCACGAGACCCTGCGCCTCGGCACGTCCTGCCACCGGGTCCGGTGCCCGGAGCAGCGCGGTCGGCACCCAGATCGCGACGACGGCCGCGAGCAGCAGCAACGAGGCAGGCGGCGACCGACGCCACGACGCGTGGCGCGCCACCCACAGAGCCACGACGGCGACGGCCACCGGAACGAGGGTCGCCGCACGAAGGTGGATCAACGGGTACAGCGTGAGGTCGCCGGCCGCGACGGCCACGACGAATGCGGTTGCCACGATCTCGGCCGTCGTGAGATCACGAGGCGAGCGCTCCCCCCAGAGTCCGAGCACGCGCGCAGTCTAGGGGCGGTACGGCGCCGATGGGGACGTCTGCCAGCACATCAGCGCAGGTCGGATCGGGTGCGCCTGGGCTGCAGCAGGGTTCGGCGGAAACCTCGTGTCGAGGAGTGGACACTCGCAGCCGGCGCGGCGTGAGGGAACGACTGTCGGTGGCGCCGACTAGCGTGGCGGGCGTGAGTGACGATCTGTTCGCAGCCGGCCGCGAGCTCGCCGACGAGACGGGTGACGATGCGATTCGCTCGGGCCGCGAAGGCGACGTGCGCCCGCCGCTGGCGGTGCGCATGCGGCCTCGCTCCCTCGAGGAGGTGCGTGGCCAGGCCGGCGTCCTGCGCCCCGGCAGCCCCCTGCGGCGTCTGGTCGAAGGCGGCCAGGGCGGGGGGCGCGTGGGGCCGATGTCGGCGATCCTCTGGGGGCCGCCGGGTACCGGCAAGACGACACTCGCCCACCTCGTGGCCAACGCCGAGGGACGCCGCTTCGTCGAGTTGTCGGCCGTGACGGCCGGGGTCAAGGACGTCCGCGCGGTCATGGAGGCCGCGGCCCGCGACCGCGACATGTACGGCCGGGCCACGGTGCTCTTCCTCGACGAGATCCACCGGTTCAGCAAGGCGCAGCAGGACGCGTTGCTGCCCGGGGTCGAGAACCGCCAGGTCATCCTCGTCGCGGCCACCACCGAGAACCCGTCGTTCTCGATCATCGCTCCGCTGTTGTCGCGATCGGTGCTCGTCTCGCTCGAGTCGCTCTCCGACGACGAGATCGGTGAGGTGCTCGACGCTGCGGTCTCCGACGAGCGCGGACTGGCGGGGGCCTTCGTCCTGGCACCGGACGCGCGGGAGCATCTCGTGCGCATGTCGGGGGGAGACGCGCGTCGGGCGCTCACCGAACTCGAGGCCGCTGCCGGGGTGGCCCTGAACGACCTGCCGGGAGGACGTGGATACCCCGACGAGGCGGAGCCGGCACCGATCACCCTCGCTCACGTCGAGCAGGCGGTGGCGCAGGCCGCGGTGCGCTACGACCGGGCGGGCGACGAGCACTACGACGTGGCCAGCGCGTTCATCAAGTCGATGCGCGGCTCCGACGTCGACGCGGCGCTGCACTACCTCGCTCGCATGCTCGAGGCCGGCGAAGATCCGCGGTTCATCGCTCGGCGCATCGTCATCTCGGCGAGTGAGGAGATCGCGATGGCCGACCCGACCGCGCTCCAGACGGCCGTCGCGGCCATGCACGCCGTCGCCCAGATCGGCATGCCCGAGGCACGCATCGTCCTCGCTCAGGCCGTGGTGCACAACTGCCTCGCGCCCAAGTCCAACGCGAGCTACCGAGCGATCGACGCCGCCGTCGCCGACGTGCGAGCCGGCAAGAGCGGACCGGTGCCCACGCACCTGCGCGGATCGGGACACACGCGCTCGGCGCGCAAGGCCGGCGACGCGCACGGCGGGTACGTGTACGCCCACGACGAGCCCGACTCGGTGGCCGCGCAGCAGTACCTGCCCGACTCGTTGCAGAACGCCGACTACTACCACCCCAAGGAACGGGGTTTCGAGGCCCGCATGGTCGAACGCTGGCGGTGGCTGCGCGAGAGGCTGCGCGGTGGGGGTCTGAAGTGAACGGGGTCAATCAGCCAGGGGTTAGCGGTGCTGATGCCGAGTATCGACGAATGCGGGATTCGATACTGGTGATGATGATCGGCATGGCCCCTCTGCCAATTGCAGCACACCTCGCCGTCTTCATCCTCGGCAACGGCGCTGACGGGTTCTCGGCGCAGGGGGCTCATCAGTATCGCGACGCGGTAACAGGGATCTCGCGAAGTCTTCCTTCTGGAAGCGAATCCGTGGCCTTGAGTATCGCGGTGGCGGCCATTATGGTCGCACTGTTTGTCGCCACGTCCTTCAACAGGTACGGCGTGGTGGAGGGGTCATCGGAGGCGGCCAGAAGGCGCATGCTCGACCTTATCGTTGACAAAGGCTCAAGGTTGCTCGCGATTGCCTATGTGGTGTGGGCGTCCTTCATGCTCCCTGGCGACGCCGGGAGGCAAGTCGCGGCAGTTGTACTGATCCTGATGGGCGGATTGCTCTTGTGCTTGAGTGGCATGTCGCAAGTGCCGCCCGAATATTGGCTCGAGGCGCAAACAAAGGAAGCAGAAAAGCTGAAACGACTGGAGGCGAAGTTCACGCAGCTAAGGCTATTGTGTGATGAACGCAGGTCGCCGCTTGATGATCACCGACGCGCTCGCTGGGGTTGGCTGACCGGGATCTACGCACTCTCATGCGCAGTCGCTGCCTGCCTGCTCCTTGTGTCGCTACCTGAAATGGACGCGGTAGAAGTGGCTTCTAGGGAACCCTTACGTTTTGGAGCTGCCCTCGTCGTGGTCTGGATTGTCCTGCTGCTTCTATGTGCTCTTTCGATGCCCACCCTTTGGATCGTCGCGGAACTCCCTTCCTCTTGGGTCAGAAGCAGGTCTGATGTCGTCGTGAAATTGATACTCTTCTCTCTGGGTAACGTTGTTTGGATAGCGATGGCGTTCTTGGCTGCGTTGCAGAACGGGTGGGGCGCGGGGCTTATTGCCCTCCCGGCGGTTTTGCCGTGGATCATTCCACTCGCATTTCGGCGCTCTTCTTGGTGGGCTGCTTGGCGCTTGGATCGTTGCGTCGCCAATTTAGCCGCGGCGCGAGCTAGCGTGAGCCGCTTCAGGCTGTACTCGACCATTCTGGACGGGAGTGCTTCACTGCCGGTTGGGACCACGTGGGAGAGGTCTCCGCAGGAGACCTCAAGAGGTCGTAGGAGTATGTCGTGGCGTATTGCGGCCGCTGTTCTGCTCCTTGGAGCACGCGCGTGGCTCGTGAAGATGAGACAAGAATAGTCGCTGTCTAGCCGTTGAATCCCGGTTGTCGCGATGCCGCAATATCACCGGCGGCGGGGAGGCGGCATCGGGGGTGGCGTGGCAGCGGGCTTCTCATCGAGGCGGCGGAGCAACTCCTCGATCGCGCGGTCGAGTTGTGGATCGACCGTGAGCTCGCGTTCGGCGTCGGCGGGGGAGAAGATCACCTCGATGTCGGGATCGACGCCGTGGTTCTCCACGCCCCAGCCGAACTGCTCGAAGTGGTTGGCGTACCGCGGCTGGGTGACGCCGGTACCGTCGACGAGGTCGAAGCGGCCGTCGATGCCGATGACCCCACCCCACGTGCGCTCGCCGATGACCGGACCGATGCCGTGGATGCGGGCGGCGGCGTTGACGATGTCACCGTCGGAACCCGACCAGCGGTTGGCGAGAAAGACCACCGGCCCTCGCGGGGCCTGCGCCGGATACGTCACCGGCGTGCCGTGCCGGACGAGATCCCACCCGATGACTCTGCGCATGAGGCGTTCGACGACGAGCTGAGAGGTGTGCCCGCCCCGGTTGTACCGCATGTCGGCGACGAGCCCCTCCCTGGCCGTGGCCTCGTCGAGCCCACGATGGAACTGCGCCCATCCCTTCGACACCATGTCGGGCACGTGAAGGTAGCCGAGGCGACCACCGGACTTCTCATCGACGTACGCTCGACGGCTCGCCACCCACTCCTGATAGCGCAGGACCTCCTCGTCGAGGATCGGCACCACCGCGACGCGCCGTCTCGTGCCGTTGCGCTCGAGAGTGAGCTCGACGGCCTTCTTGGCCCGGCCCGCGAGCAGCCGTCCCAGGGGCACACCGTCGACCGAGCGCCCGTCGACCGCGACGATGCGGTCGCCATCGCGGGCGTCGACGCCGGCCCCACGCAACGGGGAGCGGGCGTCGGGGTCGGAGGACTCACCGGGCAGGATGCGCAGGACCACGGCACCACCCGCGTCGTGGGTGTGGTCGATGCCGAGGTGCGCCACCGCGTCGTCGCGCCCACCCGGGCGGGGCTGGACGTAGGCGTGCGAGGTGTCGAGCTCGCCCACGGTCTCCCACAGCACGTCGACGAGATCGTCGTGCGTGGCGATGCGGTCGAGAACCGGACGATAACGATCGAGGACGGCGTCCCAGTCGACGCCGTTCATGTCGTCGCGCCAGAAGTGGTCGCGCATGATGCGGCCGTTGTCGTCGAACATCGCCCGCCACGAGGTGCGCAGATCGACCTCGCGCCGCAGACGCGAGGTGTCGACGGTGACGAGCTTCTCGCTGTCGGAGTCCACCTTCTCGGTGGCCGGGCCGACGCGGACGGCGTCGCGGTCGCGAACGACGATGCGCGTGCCGTCGCCGCTCACCTCGTAGGAGTCGACGTCGCCGAGCGTCTCGGCGGTCCGCGTGGCCAGGTCGAAACGTTCGAGCTGGTCGCGGAGCTCGTCGTCGAGACCGGCCCGAACGGTGCCGAGTTCGCCGCCCGCGGCGTGCCGGATCCACAGCACCCCGTCCTTGGCGCTGCGAAGCGACGACATGTCTCCCGAGGCCACCGGCAGTGGGACGAGGCGATCCTCGAACCCGCCGGCGTCGAGGTCGGGACACGTGACGGCGCCGTTCTTGGCGGTCGTGCCTGCTGTGCCCGCCGAGGCGCGATCGGCGGCGTCGGCGTCGTTCTTGGTCACCTCCTCCAACGGCCACCCGTCGGCGGCCGGACCCAGGGGAGCCGGGGTGTCGGCAGCGAGCGGGGCCAGCCAGGGGCGGGTGGCATCGGTGAAGGCGAGATCGAACCCGAACGCCGAGTAATGCGGGTCGAGAGTGCGTGCCGAGAGGAAGACGAGGTGCCTGCCGTCACGGGTGAACGCCGGTGAGAAGTCGTGGAAACGCCCCGAGGTCAACGCCCGCACCGCAGTCGCGTCGTCGCCGAGCGCCTGCCGGTCGGCGACCATGAGCCGGTGGGTGCCCTCGGTGGCCAGCGGCTCGGACCACACGAGGTAGCGACCGTCGGGAGAGAACGTGAGGTCGACCGGCTCGCCGTGCTCACAGCGTGAGAGCTCGCGCACCGGCTCGTCGTCGGCACTCTCACCGAGGTCGACCAGGCTCACGCGCCCGTCGTGCGAGACGACGCCCGCGACGTCGGCAGCCGGCGGGAGGGCAACGTGCAACACGCGACCGAGGCGACCAGCGGCCACGCGGCGAGCGGAGGAGCCGCCGCCGTGGGCATCGACACCGCCGTCGATCGGCGTGACGACGAGCGCGTCCTCCCCGCCCTCGTCGGTGACCGCGACGACCGTGTCACCGGCGACCCGAGCCTCACGGATGCGCGTCGAGTCGTCACCGAGGAGGTGCCGGGCGGGACCCCCGCGGTGGGTGAGCCACCACGCCTGCCCATACCACTCGGCCACGGATCCGTTCGCCTTGTCGTCGGGTCGCAGCGCGAGCAGGCGGTCCTCGGCCGTGACGACCCGGCGCGGACGCGGCAAGGGGCCGAGGTCGGCCTCCACGAGGCGCGGCTCGGCATCGAGGGAGTCCATGACGTAGATGCGTCCACGGGCGTGGTAGACGACCCGCCGGCCGTCGGTCGTCGTGTCTCGCACGTAGCCGAGGTCGGAGGTGTGCGACGTGTGCTGACGCAGGTCGCCGCCCTGGGCGTCGACCGACCACACCTGGGCCTGTTCGTCGCCCCGGTCGGGAAAGCCGGCTCCGAGGTCGCTCGTGAACACCAGCCGGTCGCCCACCCACGCCGGTGACCAGAGCCCGGCCTCCTCATCTGGCAGGACCCGGCGCCATTCGGCCGCCGCGTCCGGCCGGAGCCACATCATCGGCGCCGTGCCGCCGCGATACCTCTTCCACATCGCCGCGTCGCGGTGGTTCGGCGACGTGACGGCCTCGGCACCCGAAGATGACACCGCGAGGGAGATCGAATGCCCGTAGGGCAGACGTTCGATGCTGCCGTCGAGGCCGACGGAGAAGAGTCGCCGCCGCTGCGAGAACGGCTCACCCGCGTCGGAGGCGACGAGCACGTGCTCGTCGTCGAGCCACCCCCGCACCCGCGTCGTCGGGCGCCCCCACCACGTGAGCCGTTCGGCCGTGCCCGCCGAGCGGTCGAGCACGAACACCTCCCAGTCACCGTCGCGCACGCTCGAGTAGGCGATGCGTGAGCCGTCGGGGGAGAAGAACGGGAACGTGCACGGCTCGTGATCGGCCGTGAGGCGCGAGGCCCGGCCGCCCTCGGTCGGGACGAGCCAGAGGTCGTCGTCGGCCACGGCGACGATGGTGTCGCCGTGCAGGTGCGGGTAACGCAGGTAGCCCTCGGTCATGGAGCCTGTCTACCGCAGCCCACCGACACACGCCGGTGAACGCCGAGAACCCGGATCGTTCGGGCACCGCGCTCGTGACGCTGCCCCACGCACGGCTCTGCCCGGCCCCGCGGTGCGGAGCCGGGCAGAGGACGTCGAGGAGGACCTCAGCGCGTGTGGGGATCCCCGGGTACGTCCGGGCCGGTCGCGTCCCCGTCACCGTGCGATCGTCCGGCGCCAGGAGCCTGCGGGCTGCCGTACGCCTGCTGCGCCTGCGGCGCACGCGGGTCGAGGCCGTCGTCGTTCTGACCGGTCACCTTGTCCTTGAGGTCGGAGACGGCCTCCTTGGCCTTGTCGAGCACCGTCGCGGTGGCGCCCACCGCGCCGCCGCGGGCCGACATCGTCGCCGCCTCCTCGGGAGACTGCCCGGAGACGTCGACGGTCTCGATGACCTGGCGCACCTCGGCGAAGTGACATGCGCTGCGGTGGCCCCCCGCGCCGTCGGGGCGGTCGACGAGCAGCGGCTCCTCGACCTTGCACTTCTCCTGCGCCTTCCAGCACCGAGTGTGGAACCGGCACCCCGTCGGCGGGTTGGCGGGGGAGGGCACGTCACCGGTGAGGACGATCTGGTTGCGCTGCCCGCGCAGCGTCGGGTCGGGCACCGGCACCGCCGAGAGCAGCGCCTGCGTGTACGGGTTGGTCGTGCGCTCGTAGATCTCGTCCTCGGTACCGAGCTCGACCATCTTGCCGAGGTACATCACACCGACGCGGTCGGAGATGTGCCGGACCACCGACAGATCGTGCGCGATGAAGATGTAGCTGAGACCGAGCTCGTTCTGCAGCTTCTCCATGAGGTTGACGACCTGGGCCTGCACCGACACGTCGAGCGCCGAGACGGGCTCGTCGCACACGAGCACCTTGGGCTTGAGCGCGATGCCGCGCGCGATGCCGATGCGCTGCCGCTGACCACCGGAGAACTGGTGGGGGTAGCGGTTGATGTGCTCGGGGTTGAGGCCGACCATGTCGAGCAGGTCCTGTACCGCCTTGCGCCGGCCCTTGCGGGGCACGACGTCAGGGTGGATGTCGAAGGGCTCGCCGATGATGTCGCCGACCGTCTTGCGCGGGTTGAGCGAGGTGTACGGGTCCTGGAACACGATCTGGATGTCGCGACGCAGCTTGCGCATCTCGGCACCCTTGTGGGAGTACATGTCGGCGCCGTCGAAGACCACCGAGCCAGAGGTGGGCTCCTCCAGACGCATGAGCAAGCGGCCGAGCGTCGACTTGCCGCAGCCCGACTCACCGACGATGCCGAGGGTCTCACCCCGGCCGAGCTCGAAGCTCACTCCGTCGACGGCCTTCACGTGGCCCACGGTCGTGCGCAGCACGCCACCCTTGATCGGGTAGTGCTTGACGAGGTCCTTCGCGACGAGGATCGGCTCAGCCACGGTGGAGCACCTCCTTGGAGAAGTGGCAGGCGGAGAGTCGACCAGGGGCGACCTCGGCCAGCTCGGGGCGATCCCGGCGGCAGATGTCCTGCGCGAACCGGCACCGCGGGTGGAACTCGCAGCCGCTGGGCAGCCGCAGCAGATTCGGTGGCAGACCGCCGATGGCGGCGAGCTCCTGGCCCTTCTGGTCGAGGCGGGGGATCGACTCGAGCAGACCGAGCGTGTACGGATGCGCCGGGTTGGAGTACACGTCGTGGACGTCGGCCCGTTCCATGATGCGCCCGGAGTACATCACCGCGATGCGGTCGGCCACGTCGGCCACGACACCGAGGTCGTGGGTGATGAGGATGAGCCCCATCTGGCGCTCCTCCTGCAACTCGGCGAGGAGGTTCATGATCTGCGCCTGAACGGTGACGTCGAGGGCCGTGGTCGGCTCGTCGGCGATGAGCACCGCCGGGTCGAGCGCGATGGACATCGCGATCATGATGCGCTGGCGCATACCGCCGGAGAACTGGTGCGGGAACGCCTTGACCCGCTGCCGGGCCGCGGGGATCTGCACGCGCTCCATGAGGCGGATGGCGTTCTCCTGCGCATCCGACTTGTTCATGCCGCGGTGCTTGCGGAACATCTCGGCGATCTGCCAGCCCACGGGGAACACAGGGTTCAGCGAACTCAAGGCATCCTGGAAGATCATCGAGATCTCCGGGCCGCGGGTGCGTCGCCGCTTGTCCTCCGGCATCGTCAGCAGGTCCTGCCCGCAGTAGCGGATCGAGCCCTGGGGGATCTTGGCCGGCGGCATGTCGAGGATGCCCATGATCGCCTGGGCCGTGACCGACTTGCCCGAGCCCGACTCGCCGAGGATGGCGAGGGTCTCCCCGGCCCGCAGGTCGAAGTTGACCCCGTTGATGGCGCGTGCGACGCCGTCGTCGGTGTGGAACTCGACGTGGAGATCCTCCACCTCGAGCAGCAGCCCGTCCGGCCCGGGCTTGTACTCCGATTCCGGATGCGTGGCGGTGCCGGGTGCGGCCCCGGGCGTCTTCCCGGAGGTCGATCCGGTGGTGGTTGTGCTCATGGGTTCGCTTCCTGCCCTATCGGGACTTGGGGTCGAACGCGTCACGTGCGGCGTCGCCCAACATGATGAAGGCGAGGACGCAGAGACTGAGGAAGAGGCTGGGGAAGAAAAGGATGTGGGGGAACGTGCGCAGGAAGAGCAGACCCTCGCTGATCGCCACACCCCAGGACACCGCCGGCGGCACGAGACCGATGCCGAGGAAGCTCAGGGTGGCCTCCGCCGTGATGTAGCCGCCGAGGTTGATCGTCGCGACGACGAGGATCGGCGCGAGTGAGTTGGGGAGGACGTGCTCGGTGACGATCCGCCACGGGCTGGCCCCGAGAGCACGGGCCGCCTGGATGTAGTCGTTCGGCAGCACCTGCAGCGCCGCACCGCGCATGAGACGCGCGAGACTCGGCCAGCCGAGGATGGTCAACGCGGCGACGACCTTGAACACGACGAGCAGGTAGGGCGTCGACTGGTCGTTGGGGAACGCGCTCATGAAGAGGATGCCGCCGAGCAGCAGCGGGATCGCGAAGAACACGTCGGTGATCCGCGAGACGAGGGCGTCGATCCAGCCGCCGCGGTACGCGGCGAGGATGCCGATGGTGCCGCCGAGAAGCGTCGTGAAGATCGTCGTGAAGACCCCGACGAGGATCGAGGCGCGGGCACCCTCGATCGTGCGCGCGTAGATGTCGTAGCCCTGGCCGTCGGTGCCGAACCAGTGCTCGGAGCTCGGGCGCATGCGCACGTCGAAGGTCTGCCGCGCGTCGATGCTCGTGAACAGGAAGGGGAATGCGGCCATGAGGACGAAGACGACGATGAGCACGCTCGCGAACCAGAAGGCCGGCTTGCGACGCAACTGCCGCCACGCGTCGGAGGTGAGGGACCTTGCCGGGCCGGTGTCGGACTGCTCCACCTCCATCGCCATCTCGGGTGCGACGCCCGAGGCCGCGGTGGGGGCCTGAGCCTGGGTGCTGTCAGTCATGGCTGATCCTCGGGTCGAGCACGCCGTACAGAAGGTCGACGATGAGGTTGACGATGAGATACACGATGACCAGGGCGGTGACCGCGCCGACGACGGCGAAGCCGTCCCGGTGGTTGATGCTCTGGAAGATGTAGCCACCGATGCCCTGGATGTTGAAGATGCGCTCGGTGACGATCGCGCCGCCGAGCAGCGCGCCGAAGTCGAAACCCATGAACGTGATGACGGGGATCATCGAGTTGCGCAGGGCGTGCAGACCGATGGCCCGCCGCTGGGTGAGGCCCTTCGCCTTGGCGGTGCGCACGTAGTCGGCCCGCAGGTTCTCGGCGAGGTTGGTGCGCGTGAGGCGGGTGACGTAGGCCATCGACAACGACGCGAGCACGAGGGCCGGCATCGCGAGTTGGTAGATCGAGGGGTTCTTGCTCGTCACCGTGACCGGGAAGAGCCCCCACTTGACGCCGAGGTAGTACTGCGCGAGCACACCGAGGACGAAGACGGGGATCGAGATGACGACGAGCGTGCTCACGAGGACCAGCGAATCGAGGAACGAGCCCTTCTTGATCGCCGCGAGCACGCCGGCGGCGATGCCGATCACCGCCTCGATGGCGATGGCCATGAGCGCGAGCTTGCCCGTGATCTGGTAGCGCTGCGCCAGATCCTTCATGACCGGCACACCGTACGTGTTCTCACCGAGATCGCCGGTGGCGAGCTTGCCGAGGTACTTGACGTAGGCGACGGGCAGGGGGTCGTCGAGGTTGTATTCCTCGCGGATCTGCTTGACGACGGCCGGGGGACATGCGCGGTCACCGCACTTGCCGGCCGAGGGATCACCCGGGAGAGCGAAGACCATCGCGTAGATGATGAACGTCGTCCCCAGGATCACCGGGATCATCTGGAGAAAGCGTCGGACGACGTACTTGCCCATGGACACCTCCATGGTCGTGGGCAGCCCTTGTGGGGCGGGGCAGGGGATGGATCGAAGGTGGTGACCCGGTCGGCGCGGGGGTCGACCGGCTCACCGAGACGACACCGCCCGGCCCGATCGTGCCGGAGCAGGGATCGAGCCGGGCCGGTGCTGACTCACATCGTCACTGGTTGACGGTGACCTGAAGCAGGTCAGGGCGCCCGGAGGCCTTGTTGATCGAGACGTTGCCGGCCTTCTCGGACCAACCGATGGTGGCGGTGTAGTACCACATCGGGATGGCCGGCATGTCGGCCGCCAGCATCTTCTCGGCCTCCTGGTAGGCCGCGAGCGAGGCGTCGCCCTGCTGCTTGCCGGCCTCGACGAGCTTCTTGTCGAACTCGGGGTTGTCGTACTTGCCGTCGTTGCTCGAGCCGCCCTTGCTGAACAGCGGCGTGAGGAAGTTCTCGATGTGCGGGTAGTCCGCGATCCAACCGGAGCGGAACATGCCCTTCATCTTGCCCGAGCCGATCTGGTCGCGGAACGTGGCGAAGTCGGTGACCGGGGTGGCGACGCAGTCGATACCGAGGTTGGTGCGGATCGAGTTGCACGTGGCCGTGACCCAGTCCTTGTGCGCCGAGTCGGCGTTGTAGGAGATCGTCAGCTTGCCGTTGAACCCGCCGGCCTCCTGCAGGAGCTGCTTGGCCTTGGCCGGATCGAACTTGCAGAACTCACCGCACGCGCCGGCCTTGTAGCCCTCGACACCGGGGGCCACCCAGCCGTCGGCGGGCTGACGCGCGCCGTCGAACTGGTCGTTGATGACCTTCTGGCGGTCGATGGCCATGGAGATCGCCTGGCGCAGCTTGGGGTTGGCGTATTCCGGCGAGACCTTCTCGGGGGCGAACGTCACGGTCTGGATGGCCGGGTAGGCCTCCTGCGCCCAGCGGTCGGGCAGGTCCTGCTGGTACTTCTTGCCCACGAGTGCGCTCGCCGGGATCTCGTCGGTGACGTCGAGGTTACCCGCCATGAGGTCGTTGTACGCGGCCTCACTGTCCTGGTAGATGCGGAAGGTGATCTTGTCGACCTTGCCGCCGAACTCGCCGTTGTACTGGGGGTTCTTCGAGAGGACGGCCTGGCGGCCCTGCTCGTAGGTGTCGACCTTGTAGGGGCCCGCGCCGATCGGGGCCTTGCCGAACGCCTCCGGGTCCTTGAAGAAGGACTCCGGCTGCGGCGCGAAGGCCGTGTAACCGAGGCGCACGGGGAGGTTGGAGATCGGCTCGGTCGTCTCGATCGTGAACGTCGTGTCGTCGACGACCTTGAGGCCGGACATCGTCTTGGCCTTGGGCTCGGGGGCCTTCTTGGGGCCGTCCTCGCCGTCGGGGTCCTCAGAACTGACGTCCTCGTAGCCCTTGATGGGGCTCATGAAGTAGGAGAGGTACTGCGCGTTCGGGCCGTAGGCCGTGTAGTTCCACGCGTCGACGAAGCTCTTGGCCGTGACGGGGGTGCCGTCGGAGAACTTGCGGTCGCCCTTGATCTTGACCGTGAAGTGCTGGTTGTCGTCGCTCTCGACCGACTGGGCGATGTCGGGGCGGGGCTCGCCCGTCTTGGGGTCGTAGCTGAACAGGGTCGAGGCGAACAGTTCGACGATGTCGTGTCCGCAGGACTCGCCGGTGTCGCCGCCGATGAGCGGGTTCTGCGGCTGGCAGCCACGGACGACGATCTCGCCACCGCCGGCACCACCGCCACCCGCGGTGCCGCCACCGCCCCCGGCGTCGCCACCGCCGCCGCCACAGGCGGCGAGGAGAGCCGTCGCGGAGAGAGAGGCCACCAGGGCCGCGCGCGTCTTGGATTGCATTGGTCGTGACCTCCTGCTCCGGCCGGGCTGGTCGGCGCGGCCGGGTGGTTCGTTGCGGGGGGTGAGGCCGCCCGAGATGTCCGGTGCGACGTCGGCGCCCTAAGGCGTTGCCCCAAGGTAGAGCCATCGGAGCGGCCCGCGCGCGCACTTCGAGACAATGTCGCCGTCGTGACCCAATCGTGATCTTGCTGTCGAGATGTTCCCGAGCGGCCGGCGGCACGGCCTCCGACCGGCGCGGACGCGCCCCCGGGCCGGGTCACGCCGAGGCGATGTCGGCGCCACGTCTTACGCTTGGCCCAGACCGCGGACGTGCAGTCCGCGGTAATCGATGCGAGAAGGACGACTCATGGAAACCGCCGAGATCAGGCGCCGCTGGCTCCGCTTCTTCGAGAGCAAGGGACACACCGTGGTCCCCAGCGCCTCCCTGCTCTACGACGATCCCAACCTGTTGTTCGTCAACGCCGGCATGGTGCCGTTCAAGCCGTACTTCCTCGGGCAGGAGACGCCGCCGTACAAGCGCGCCACCAGCGTGCAGAAGTGCGTGCGCACGGGCGACATCGACGAGGTCGGCAAGACCACGCGGCACGGCACGTTCTTCCAGATGAACGGCAACTTCTCGTTCGGCGATTACTTCAAGAAGGGCGCGATCGAGTTCGCGTGGCAGCTCGTCACCGGCAGCCAGGACGCGGGCGGCTTCGGATTCGACCCCGCCAAGGTGTGGGTCACGGTCCTCGGCCCGGGCGTGCACCCCGACTATCCCGACGGTGACGTCGAGGCCCGACAGCACTGGCTCGACGTGGGCGTGCCGGCCGAGCGCATCCAGGGCCGCGGGCTCGAGGACAACTACTGGCACATGGGCGTCGAGGGCCCGGGCGGCCCGTGCTCGGAGATCTACATCGACCGCGGGCCGGAGTACGGCGTCGACGGCGGCCCCGAGGCGGACGAGGACAGGTTCCTCGAGATCTGGAACCTCGTGTTCCAGACCGAGGAGATCACCAACGTCAACGCCAAGGACGACTTCGAGGTCGTGCGGCCGCTGCCGGCCCAGAACATCGACACCGGCATGGGTCTGGAGCGCGTGGCCTACCTGCTCCAGGGCGTCGACAACCTGTACGAGATCGACGAGGTCTACCCCGTCATCGAACGTGCCGAACAGCTCTCCGGGCGCTCCTACGGCGCGAACGACGCCGACGACGTGCGATTCCGCGTCGTGGCCGACCACGTGCGCTCCTCGCTCATGCTTATCGGCGACGGGGTGCGCCCCGGCAACGAGGGCCGCGGCTACGTGCTGCGCCGGCTCCTGCGCCGGGCGATCCGCTCGATGCGCCTCTTGGGCGTCGAGGCACCCTGCCTGCCCGAGCTGCTGCCGGTCTCGATGGAGCAGATGAGCCGTTCCTACCCCGAGCTGAAGCGGGACTGGTCGCGCATCAGCGACATCGCGTACGCCGAGGAGGAGGCATTCCGTCGCACGCTCGTCTCGGGCACGACGATCCTCGACACCGCGGTGAGCCGCACGAAGGCCGCCGGGGGCACGAAGCTGGGTGGGCACGACGCGTTCCAGCTCCACGACACCTACGGGTTCCCCATCGACCTCACCCTCGAGATGGCCGCCGAGCAGGGCCTGTCGGTCGACGAGGAGGGTTTCCGTTCGCTCATGGCCGAGCAGCGCAACCGCGCGAAGGCCGACGCCAAGGCCAAGAAGAGCGGTCACGTCGACACCCACCAGTACCGCGAGATCGCCGACGCTCTCGGCGCGCCCGTCGACTTCCTCGGCTACGAGAGCGTGGCCGGGGAGGGCAGGGTCGCCGGCCTGCTCGTCGGCGGCAACAGCGACCGCCGGGCCAAGGCGGGCGACGAGGTCGAGCTCGTGCTCGACGCCACCCCGTTCTACGCCGAGAGCGGCGGCCAGCTCGCCGACCAGGGCGTCATCGAACTCGAGGGCGCGCGCGTCCGGGTCACCGACGTGCAGAAGCCCATCACCGGGCTCATCGTCCATCGCGGCGTCGTCGAGGAGGGTGAGGTCGGCGTCGGCGACCGCGCACGCAGCAGCATCGACGTCGACCGCCGACGCTCGGTCTCGCGCGCCCACACGGCGACGCACATCCTCCACCAGTCGCTGCGCGACGCGCTGTCGAGCACCGCGACCCAGGCCGGCTCCGAGAACGCGCCCGGTCGGCTGCGGTTCGACTTCAGCTGGGGCCAGCCGGTCTCGCCGACGCTGTTCAGCGAGATCGAGGGCCGCATCAACGAGGTCGTGCTCAGCGATCAGCCGGTCAGTGCGCAGGTGATGGACAAGAAGGCGGCGCTGGAGTCGGGCGCACTCGCGATGTTCGGCGAGAAGTACGGCGACGAGGTGCGGGTCGTCTCCATCGGCGACGGCACGTGGAGCAAGGAGTTCTGCGGCGGCACGCACGCGATGAGCGTCGGCCAGCTCGGCGTCGTCAAACTGCTCGGCGAGTCCTCGATCGGGTCGGGCGTGCGCCGCGTCGAGGCACTCGTGGGTGCCGACGCGTACTCCCACCTCGCGCGCGAGAGCGCCGTGCTCTCCCAGCTCACCGACATCGTCAAGGCTCGCCCCGACGAGTTGCCCGACCGCATCTCGGCGATGCTCACCCGCCTCAAGGACGCCGAGCGCGAGATCAACGCCATGCGTCAGCAGCAGGTGCTCGCCCAGGCGGCCTCGCTCGTCGACCAGGCCAAGGACATCGCCGGCATCCGCGTGCTCACCCACGACATCGGTGCCGCGGTCACGGCCGACGACTTGCGCACGCTCGCACTCGACCTGCGCAGCCGCCTCGGTGACGCCCACCCGGCCGTCGTCGCGCTCACCGCGGTGAGCAAGGAGCGACCGGTCGTCATCGTCGCCACCAACGCCGGCGCCCGCGACAAGGGCGTCAAGGCGGGCGCTCTCGTCAAGGTCGCCGCCGGAGTTCTCGGTGGCGGCGGAGGCGGTAAGGACGACGTCGCCCAGGGCGGCGGCTCCGACGCGACGAAGGCCGGCGACGCGCTGACGGCGATCGAGACCTCCGTGGCGGGCACTGCGGGATGATGCACCTGTGAGAACGGGAGTGCGCATGGGCGTCGACGTGGGGTCGGCACGGGTCGGGCTTGCGATGTCCGATCCGGCCGGCGTGCTCGCGACCCCTGTGGCCACCCTGCCCCGCGCGGGTGCCGAGAGCCTCGACGGTGAGGACCTCACACGTATCGCCGACGCTGTCGTCGAGCAGGCCGCGATCGAGGTCGTCGTCGGACTCCCGAGGTCGCTCTCCGGCGACGAGGGCCCGGCGGCGGTGAGCGCTCGGCAGTACGCGCGCGCGCTCGCCAGGGCCGTCGCGCCCGTGCCCGTGCGTCTCGTCGACGAACGGCTCACGACCGTCGACGCCCACCGTGGCCTGCACGAGAGCGGCCGCTCGGGGCGCCGGCATCGAGAGGTGATCGACCAGGCGGCCGCCGTGCTCATCCTCCAGACCGCGCTCGACACCGAACGTGCGCGTGGCCTGCCTCCCGGTGAGGTGGTCACGACACGAAAACCCCGACACAAAGGACGCCACGCATGACCGACCGACACCGCCGTGACGACCGGTCCGGAGAGGGGCGCGCCGATGCGCGGCGCGGAGACGTCTTCGACCAGGAGGCCGTCGAGGACGACGGGGGGCTCGACGCCCCGGCCGAGAACGGTCACCGCAACGACGACGGCCGTGAGGAGTACGGCTATCTGGGGTACGACGACGAGTACGGCGGTCATGCCGACGACGGCGGGCACGACCGCGGGTACGACGGCGGGTACGAGCAGGAGTACGACGGGGGGTACGACGACGCCGACGTGAACGGGGGCGGCGAGCGCGGGTATCCCGACGAGGTGCATCCGGACGACGATCACGACCGCGGTCCCGGGTACTCCGCCCTCCTCGCCGGGCACGACTCCGGGCACCACGACGAGAACGACGGGTCTCACCCCGTGTTCGAGGAGGACGAGCACGACGAGCGCCACTCCGGCGATGCGCGCCGGGATCCGGCACGACGCCGGCGCCTGGCCATCCTGGGCGGTGCGCTGGTCGTGCTCCTTCTGGGCATCGTTCTCGCGTTCCAGTTCGTGGCGCCGATCGTCGCCGACATGTTCGCGAGCAAGGACTACGACGGGCCCGGCACCGGCAAGGCCGCCGTCGTCGTGCATCAGGGGGACAGCGGCCGGGTCATCGCCCAGACCCTCGTCGACGCCGGCGTCGTCAAGACGACCGATGCGTTCGAGGACGCGTTGGAGAAGCAGCCCGGCGACGAGATCCAGCCGGGCAGCTACGTCCTCCCCACGCAGATGAAGGCGAGCGACGCCCTCAGCGCGTTGCGCAGCGGCAAGGCTCGCGACGAGGTGACGGTGACGATCCGGGAGGGGTTGCGGGCCGCGGAGATCTACGCCGAGCTGTCGAAGGCCACGGGGGCTCCGGTCGCCGATTACGTCAAGGCGGCCAAGAACACCAAGGAGATCGGCCTGCCTGCGGCGGCGCAGGGCAGCACGGAGGGCTTCCTCTTCCCGGCCACCTACACCTTCGGCCCCAAGACCGGCGCCGCCGGGCAGCTCGAGGAGCTCGTGAGCCAGGCCAAGGCCCGGTACTCGACGATGGGAGTGCCCGAGAAGGACATGCGCAAGGTCATCACGATCGCGAGCATCGTCGAGGCCGAGGGACGGCTGCCCCAGGATCGTCCGAAGGTGGCGGCCGTCATCGAGAACCGGCTGCGCACCGGCATGGCGCTGCAGATGGACTCGACGGTGGCCTACGGGGTGGGTAAGCGCACGCTCACGACGACCGACGCCGAGCGCCGGCACGACAACCCCTACAACACCTATCTGCACCCGGGGCTGCCCAAGGGGCCGATCAACAACCCGGGCGCGAACGCGGTGGAGGCGACCCTGCACCCGGCCAAGGGCGACTGGAAGTACTTCGTCACGGTGAACCCGCAGTCCGGTGAGACCCTCTTCGCCTCGAGCCTTTCCGAGCACAACGCGAACGTGCAGAAGTTCCAGGCGTGGTGCCAGGCCAACCCGGGCAAGTGCTGACCCACCGGGCCGGTGTCGTCGGCTCCCCGGTCGAGCACTCGCTCTCACCGGTGTTGCACGAGGCGGCCTACCGCGCACTCGGCCTGCACGGCTGGGGGTACGAACGCCACCGCATCGGCGGTGAGGGCGAACTCGACCTGCGCACGTTCGTCGAGGGCCTCGGGCCCGACTGGGTGGGGCTGTCGGTGACGATGCCCGACAAGGAGGCGGCGCTCGACCTCGCGGTGGCCGCGACCGAGCAGGCTCGACGCATCGGGGCGGCGAACACGCTCGTGCGTCGTGAGGACGGCTGGGTGGCCTCGAACACCGATCCCGACGGGATCGTGGCCGCGCTCGTCGAGGCAGGGGTGCGTCGCTGCTCACGCGGTGTCGTCCTCGGCTCGGGGGCCACGGCCCGCTCGGCGCTCGACGCTCTGGCCCGTCTCGGGACGCGCAACGTGACGTTCGTCGTGCGCGACCAGGTGCGTTCCCAGACCCGGGCCCTCGCCGCGCGGCTGGGGATGACGGTCGATGTGGTGCCGTTGACCCGCCCCGACGAGGTGGGGGCCGTCGCAGCGCGGGCCGACGTCGTCGTGTCGACCCTGCCGGCGGGGGCTCCACTCGGTCTCGAGGCCGGCTTTCCGGCCGACGCGGATCTGCACGGCACGGTCGTGCTCGACGCCGTCTACGCCGACTGGCCGACGCCGATGGCGCGGTGGGCGGCGGGGTGCGGGGCCACGGTCGTGCCGGGTTCGGAGATGCTGCTGCATCAGGCGGCCGCCCAGGTGGAACTCATGACGGGTCGCTCCGCGCCTTTGGCGGCGATGCGAGCGGCGCTGGCCGAGGCACTGGGGGATCGGGCCGGCTGCCCCTGACCGCACTGACGCGCTCGAACAGGCGGTTCTGGTACACGGTTCACCGGTCGTGCGGGTTCGCACCCGGTGGGTGGGCCATCGGCGCGGCAGGACCGCCGGTTCGAGTGCTGGCGCGCGACGCCTGACACGCGTGCCCGGGGTCGTCCAGCGAATGGGCCGGTCACGGGTGTTGTCGGTGGGCCGTGGAACCATACGGCCATGCGTTGGTTGACCGCCGGAGAATCACACGGGCCCGCGCTCGTCGCCGTGCTCGAGGGGCTGCCCTCGGGAGTCGAGGTGACGAGCGCCGACATCCGCGAGGCGCTCGCGCGTCGTCGCCTCGGCTACGGCCGTGGCGCCCGGCAGAAGTTCGAGCAGGACGAGCTCGAGATCATCGGCGGCCTCCGGCACGGGGTCACGCTCGGTTCGCCGTTCGCGCTGCGCATCGGCAACAGCGAGTGGCCGAAGTGGCGGACCGTGATGAGTCCCGACCCGGTCGAGGCGTCGGCGTACGCGGCGGCCGACGACGTCAACGCACCGAAGGAGATCGCCCGCAACCGGCCGCTCACCCGGCCCCGCCCCGGGCACGCCGACCTCGTCGGCATGCAGAAGTACGACTTCGACGACGCCCGGCCGGTCCTCGAACGGGCCTCCGCCCGCGAGACGGCGGCGCGGGTGGCGCTCGGTGCGGTGGCCTCGGCCTACCTCGCCCAAGTGGCGGGCATCCGGCTCGTGTCCCACACCGTCGCCATCGGGGCGGCGGGGGTGGCCGACGGCGCGCCACTCCCGGGCCCGGGCGACGTGGCCGCACTCGACGCCGACCCGGTGCGGGCGTTCGAGGCCGCGGGATCGGCCGCGATGGTGGCCGAGGTCGACGCCGCTCATTCCGACGGCGACACCCTCGGCGGGGTCGTCGAGGTGCTCGCGTACGGGTGCCCGCCGGGGCTCGGGTCGCACGTGCACTGGGACCGGCGGCTCGACGGGCGGTTGGCGGCCGCGCTCATGAGCATCCAGGCCATCAAGGGTGTCGAGGTGGGCGACGGGTTCCGCACGGCGGCGCGCCGGGGCTCGGCCGCGCACGACGAGATGGTCCGCGACGAGACCGGAGTCATCCGGCGCGCGACGGGCCGGGCCGGCGGCACCGAGGGCGGCATGTCCACCGGTGAGGTGCTGCGGGTGCGGGCCGCGATGAAACCGATCAGCACCGTGCCGCGTGCGCTGGCGACGGTCGACGTCACGTCGAGCGACGCGGCGACCGCGATCCACCAGCGTTCCGACGTCTGTGCCGTGCCCGCGGCGGGCGTGGTCGCCGAGGCCATGGTCGCGCTCGTGCTCGCCGACGCGGTCGCCGAGAAGTTCGGGGGCGACAGCGTGGCCGAGGCGCGCCGAAACGTCGAGGGTTACCTCGCCGCGATTCCCGAGGGGATGCGGTCGTGGTGACCGACGAGACGCGGGACCCGGCCGGCGAGCAGAGCGCCACGGGTGTCGAGGGTGCTTTCGACGCAGCCGCCACGCCGGGCGGCACCCGCCCGATCGTCGTCCTCACCGGCCCACCTGGCGCCGGTAAGTCGACGGTGGGTGCGGCGCTCGCTCAGCGGCTCGGCGTCGAGGTCGTCGACACCGACGAGGTCGTCGAGCAGCGAGCGGGCGTTCCCGTGCCGCTCATCTTCGTCGACCACGGCGAGCAGCACTTTCGTGAGCTCGAGAAGGCTGCCGTCGCCGACGTCGTCGCCGCCCATCGCGGTGTCGTCGCCCTCGGTGGTGGGGCGATCCTCGACCCCGACACCCAGCGGCTCCTCGACGGCCACCGGGTCGTGTTCCTCGACGTGAGTCTGCGGCACGCGGCGAGGCGTTCGGGGTTCGACCAGGGGCGTCCGCTGCTCGCGCTCAATCCACGCGGGCAGTGGCTGCAGCTCATGGCCGATCGCCGGCCGATCTACGAGCGCGTGGCCTGGCTGCGGGTCGACACCGACGACAAGCCGGTGGAGCAGATCGTCGACGAGATCGTCGCTGCGCTGGGCGACGACGAAACGGGGGAGCGATGAGCGATGTGACCACGATCCACGTCGGCGGGGAGGCAGGTACCCCCGGCGCCTACGACGTGCTCGTCGGGCGTGGCGTCGCGAGCCGGGTCACCGAACTCGTGCCGGAGTCATCGACGCGAGCGCTCGTCGTCCACGCCGAGCCCGTCGCCGGCCTCGCCCGAGACGTCGCCGCGGCGCTCGAGGCGCGCGGCGTCGAGACCCACGTCGAGATGTTGCCCGACGCCGAGGCGGCCAAGACGGTCGAGGTCGCCGCGCGCCTCTGGAGCGTGCTCGGGCAGGCGGGGTTCACGCGCACCGACGCCGTCGTCGCGGTCGGTGGGGGAGCGGTGACCGACCTCGGTGGGTTCGTCGCCGCCACCTGGCTGCGGGGGGTCGCGCTGGTCGACGTGCCCACGACGCTGCTCGGCATGGTCGACGCCGCGGTAGGGGGCAAGACGGGCATCAACACCGCCGAGGGAAAGAACCTCGTCGGGGCCTTTCACCCGCCGGTCGGTGTGCTGTGCGATCTGGACGCGCTCGACACGCTGCCGCGCGCCGATCTCGCCGCCGGCCTCGCCGAGGTCGTCAAGGGTGGCTTCATCGCCGACCCGGCCATCCTCGATCTCATCGAGAGTGACCCGGAGGCGGCACTCGACCCACGCAGCGACGTGCTGCGTGAACTCGTCGAACGCAAGATCGCCGTCAAGGCCCGGGTCGTCACCGAGGACCTCAAGGAGTCCTCACTACGCGAGATCCTCAACTACGGTCACACGTTCGGTCACGCGATCGAGCAGTCGGAGTCGTATCGCTGGCGGCACGGCGACGCGGTCTCCGTCGGCATGGTGTTCGCGGCCGAGCTCGCCCGGCTCGCAGGGCATCTCGACGAGGCGTCCGTCGCCCGGCACCGGCGGGTGCTCGAGTCGCTCGGGCTCCCGACACGCTACGAGGGCGGCAGCTTCGACGATCTCATGGTCGTCATGGGTCGGGACAAGAAGACGCGGGGCTCGACCCTGCGGTTCGTCGTCCTCGACGCCGTGGGGCGGCCCACCCGGCTCGTCGGGCCCGATCCCGAGCACCTCCGCGGTGCCTACGACGCGGTGTCGGGGGCGTCGTAGCCTCCCCGAATCCTCGTGGTCTGCGCCGCGGCGGTGGTCACCGGAGCTTGCGACATGAGCGGCGCTCACGGACGTCGGTCGGTGGGCTTGGTCAGAACTCCTCACCCGCGGCTGGGACGCCGGGCGCGGAGTGCGGTCACAACAGGCCGGCGTCGTGGACCCGGATGGCGATCTGTACGCGGTTCTCGACTTCGAGCTTCTCGAAGATCTTCGACACGTGGGCCTTGACGGTGGCGACGCTCATGAAGAGCTCGGCGGAGATCTGCGCGTTGGACCATCCTCGACCCACGGCGACCGCGACCTCGCGTTCCCGCTCGGTGAGCACGTCGAGGTCGCCGAGCGCGGCGCGACGTCGTTCACCGCCGTCGTCGCGCGTGGCGGCCGCGACGACCTGGTCGATGACGGTCGGCGAGAACGCGGCCTCACCTGCGGCGACGCCGACGATGGCCTCGACCATGCGCTCCGGCTTGGTCGCCTTGAGCAGGAACCCGCTCGCCCCGGCGCGTAGCGCGTCGAGCACGAGCTCGTCACCGTCGAACGTGGTGAGGACGAGCACCCGGGGCGGGTTCGGGTGCGCCAGCAGCGCGCGGGTGGCCGCGATGCCGTCGCGTCGGGGCATCCGGATGTCCATGAGCACGACGTCGGGGCGACACCGCGCGACGACCTCCTCGGCCTCGATCCCGTCGGCGGCCTCGCCGACGATCTCGACCGGCCCCCGTCCGCCGAGGATGAGACCGAGACCCTGCCTGACCAGTGCATCGTCGTCGACGACGACCACGCGAATGCCCCTGTCGTCCTCCGCCACCTGGTCGGCACCGGTGTCGTCGTGGGTCATGAGTCGCTCCGTTCGGGCCAGGGAACCGTGAATCGCGTGACGTAACGGCCGTTCTCGGGCCCGTGCTCGAGACGCCCGCCGGCGAGGTCGGCGCGTTCGGCGAGGCCGAGGAGGCCGACACCGCTCGACGGTACCGAAGCCTCCAGCCGGTCCCCGGGGGGCAGGGCGCTGAACAGGTCGTGACGTCGACCAGAGGCCGCGCCGCCTCCCACGCCCGCTTCTCGAGTCAACGGGTTGCTCACCTCGACGACGAGGTCGCCTCGGCCGAGCCACGGCCTGACCCGGGTGACCTGAACCTCCACCGGCGTTCCCGGGGCGTGCTTGCGGGCGTTGGTGAGGCATTCCTGCACCACCCGGTAGACGTGCCGTCCGAGGGTCGTCGGCACGGATTCGGGGGTGACGCCGAGTGCGAGGTTCACGTCCTGGCCCGCCGCGTCGGCCGCCTCGACCAGCATCGGGAGGTCGGCGATCGTCGGCTGCGGGGGTTCCTCGGCCGGAGGTCCACCCCCGGCATCGTCACGGAGGACGCCGAGGATGTCGCGCAGTTCGACGAGGGCGCCGTGGGCATTCTCCTGGATGAGCTGGGCGGTGTCGTGCACCTGCTCGGCGGTGAGGTCGTCGCGGTAGGCGAGGGCGCCGGAGTGCATCGCCACGGTCGAGATGCGGTGGCCGAGGGCGTCGTGCATCTCGCGCGCGATGCGGGCGCGCTCGGCGGACCGGGCCTGCGCGGCCCGGGATGCCTGCTCGCGTTCGGCTGTCTCAGCGCGTTCGCGCAACGACCTCAGCAGGTCACGACGCGCCCCGAGGTAGAAGCCGACGGCCATGACGAGGGTGTTGACGAGGAGCGCGAAGAGGGCGAGCGACCACCAGGACATCGGGGCGGCTGATTCGACGCGTTCGATGTACAGCGACACCGGGTTCCAGGCGTTCGACACCAGGGTGGTCACGATGGAGACGAGGCCGGCGACGGCGGCCTGCCACGCCCGGCGACGTGTTCCGAGGGAGACCGCCGCGAGGATCCAGGAGCCGAAGGCGGCCGAGGAGAGCACACCGACCACGGCGATCGTGACCGCGACCGCCAGCGGGAACCGGCGTCGTAACGGCAACAGCGCCATGACCGCGATGCCGATCCCGAGGTCGAGGATGATGAACGGGGCCACGTCGTCGGGAACGGCGTCGAGTTCCTGCGGCAACGTCACCAACCAGGCCGCGATCGTCACGACGAACACCACGCCGTACCGCCCGATACTGCCGAGTCGGCTCGGACGGTCGAACGCTGCAGTGGCGGGCATGCTGCCAGCGTACGGAGGCCGCCCGTCCTCCCGGCACCGTCGAAGGTCGACTCGCGCACCGACCAAGGTCGACGGTCGCCCTGGACCCGGTGGTCGGGCGCCGACGTGCATCGCCGCAGGTGAAAAATGAGGTTCCAGAACGCATGTGCTCGCGTATCGTCGAGCCACGTGACTCCTCCCGACACTCCGGGCGGCACGACGATCCCACCCGCGGCGACCACCTCCGCCGACGCCACGAGGACCGTCACCTGGCGCCGCCTGCGCACTCCCGCCGCGACCGCGGCGCTGCTCGCCCTCGCCGTCGGCGCCGTGGGCTCCTCGGCGGGTGCCGTCGTCGCGGGCCGCCTCGCCGAGCAGGGGACGTGGGCGCTGGTCGGGCTGCTCGCGCTGTGCGTCGTCGGTGGCGCGGCCGTCGACGCCACGAGGCCCGTCCCCTGGCGCCGCCTGCGCGCTCCCGCCGCGACCGCGGCGCTGCTCGCCCTCGCCGTCGGCGCCGTGGGCTCCTCGGCGGGTGCCGTCGTCGCGGGCCGCCTCGCCGAGCAGGTGACGTGGCCGCTGGTCGGGCTGCTCGCGCTGTGCGTCGTCGGTGGCGCGGCCGTCGACACGATCGGCCGATACCTGTGGGCCGGGGTCTCCGACCGCGCGGAGGGGCGACTGCGGAACGACCTGCTCGACGCGGCCCTCGCGCAGCCGCTGCCCGCGCTCTCGGAGCAGGCCGTCGGCGAGATCCTCGACCGCATCGACGACGACACGCGTGAGGTCGGTTCGCTCGTGCGTCTCCAGTTCTGGATGGTGCTGCGGGCGGTCGTGTCGATCCTGCCGATGCTCGTCGTCGCGACGATCACGTGGTGGCCCTCGATCGTCGTGTTCCCGCTGTTCGCCCTGGCGGCGTTCTTCTCGGTGCGCCGTCTGCTCGGGCAGATCGCCCAGCGCAAGGTCGTCGAGGAGGCCGCATGGACCGATCACGCCGCCGCTCTCGAGGAGGGGATCGCCGGGCGCGACGACCTGCGCACGAGCCTCGGGCAGGCGTTCGCGGTACGCCGGCTCGCGGCGCTCTCGGCCGAGGTGCACCGCCTCTTCCACGTCGTGCTGCGACTCGAGAGCACGGTCACCCTGCGCACCGGCACGATCCTGCACGGGCTGCTCGTCGTGGTCGCGGTGAGTGGCGTCGCGCTCGCCGCCACTCACCGCATGGCGGTCGGGGAACTCGTCACGCTGTTCATGATCACCTCGACCTTCGTGGGCTACATCGGTCGGGTCGCCGATCAGCTGCCCGATCTGCAGGCCGGGCTCGGCGCCGTCATCCGGTTGCGGCAGATGCTCGAAGTCGAGCCCGAGCCGACCGGCGGCCGCGTCCTGGGCGAGGGGTCGCTCGAACTCGAGTTCCGCAACGCCTCGTTCGCGTACGCCGAGGGCGCTTTCGCGCTGCGTGAGGTCGATCTCGTGGTGCCGGCCGGGCACACCCTCGCGCTCGTCGGCCGGACCGGATCCGGCAAGTCGACGCTCGCCTCCCTCGTCTCGCGCGCGGTCGACCCGCGGCCGGGTGAGGTGCTGCTCGGCGGGGTCGACGTGCTCGATCTCGACCTGGAGGCGCTGCGGCACGCCGTCGGCGTCGTCACCCAGCGCACCGAGATCCTCGCGGGCACGCTCGCCCAGAACATCACCCTGTTCGCCGAGGTGCCTCGCGAGCGGGTGGAGCAGGTCGTCGCCGAGTTGGGGCTCACCGACTGGGTCGCGGGGCTCGACGACGGACTCGACACCCTCCTCGGCCCCGGCGGCACCATGCTGTCGGCCGGCGAGGAGCAACTGCTCGCGTTCGCCCGGCTGCTCATGCGCGACGTGCAGGTGGTCGTGCTCGACGAGGCGACGGCCCGCATGGACCCTCTCACCGAGGCCCGAGTCGTCGCCGCCTCGGACCGGCTCCTGCGTGGACGCACCGGAATCCTCATCGCCCACCGCCTCTCGACGATCGCCCGAGCCGACCTCGTCGCCGTCCTCGGCGACGGCCGGGTCGTCCAGTTCGGTGCGCACGATCGGCTGGCCGCCGACAAGGGTCATTTCAAGCAACTCCTCGCCGCGGCCGAGATCGCGCAGCCGCCGGCTCCCGTCCGCACCGATCGCTCGACCTCCCCGAACGCCTCCGCGAGTGCCACCGGGCAGGTCGTCGCCGCGGACCGACCCCGGTCAGGAGGGGCGACCGCCCTCGGCACGGCACGCCGACGGGGCGAGCCTCCGTCGATGCGGGACACCGGTGAGGGGCCGTCCCTCGCACGCGGGATCGCCCACGCCCTGTTCGTGCGCCCGACGTGGGGCGTGGGCTCGGTGGTCCTGTTCCTCGTGTTCTCGCTGAGCGGGGCGGTCGGCAGCCTCACCGGCTACGCCTGGGGGCACACCGTCGAGTCGCTCGAGCGGGGTGACGCGCCGTGGGTCTGGGTCGCGCTCGTCGTGTTCTTCGTCCTGCTGGGCCCGGTCATGCTCTCGGCGGGGGTCATCCGCTATCCGCGCTGGTGGATCGAGGTCATGCTCCGCGTGCGGATGTCCGTCCTCGTCGGGCAGACCGCCCAGCGACGCCTGGAGCGCGTTCCGGCCGGCGAGGTCGTCGCCCGGGCGATGGACTCCGACCGGTACGCCCGCTACGCCGACCGCTGGGTCGACTTCGTCAACGGTCTGCTCGTCTCACTCGTCACCGCGGTCGCCGCGGGCACCTGGCTCGCCGGGCTGGTGCTCCTCGTCATCATGGTGGCCTCGGCCGCGGCGTCGGCGCTGGGGCGTCCCGTCGCCGGCCGCTCGGCGGCGCTCGCGTCGACGGCCCGGGCGCGGTTCGGCCGCGCGCTCGTCTCGGTGTTGGAGTCGGCGCGCACGGTCAAGCTCGCCGGACGCACGCCCGACGTGCGCCGCCACCTGCGACACGTGGACGCGGGGCGTGTCGAGGCCGCGGTCAGGGAACACCGGGTCCAGGCCTTGCTCGACGGGGTGCCCACCCTCATGATCCAGGCCGGGGCCGTCGCCGCCTGGGTCGGTGTCCTCGGCGGTCAGTGGGGACTCGCGACGGCACTGCTCGTCGTCAGCGCCGTCAACGGCTTCGAGTGGTTCGGGCGGGTCGCGGGCGCGGTCGTCACCGAGGCGCCCGGCACCCGCGCCTGGCAGGTCGCGACGAGTCGTCTCGCGGGCGGCGCCGACCTCGTCGACCTCCCACCGGGTGTCGATCTGCTCACCGGCGAGGCGCCCGAACCCCCGGCCGTCGAGCGCGTGCCGCTCGAACGGCTCTCCCTGCGCGGCATGTCGGCCGTGCACGAGGACGGCACGATCGGCATCGAGGACGTCGACCTCGACATCGACCGCGGCGAACTCGTGCTCCTCGTCGGGCAGGTCGGGGCAGGTAAGTCGAGCCTGCTGCGGGCCATGGCCGGGCTCACCGACCACCGCGGGGCTCTGCGGTGGAACGGCGTCGACGTCGACGACCCGGAGTTGTTCCTGCGCCCCGGGCAGGTGGCCTACGTGGCCCAGGTGCCGCGTGTTCTCTCGGGCACCTTCGCCGACAACGTCCAGCTCGGCTTCGACCGCGCGTTCGACCGGCCCGTCAGCGACGCCCGCCTCGATCTCGACGTCGAACAGGCCGGCGGACCGCTGTCGATCGTCGGCCACCGCGGCGTGCGCCTGTCCGGCGGTCAGGTGCAGCGGCTCGCTCTGGCACGGGCGCTCGCGGCCGACGCCGAGCTGCTGCTCGCCGACGACGTGTCCTCCGCTCTCGACGCCCGCACCGAGATCGAGCTGTGGCAGGCGCTGCGCGAGCGCTCGACGACCGTCGTCGGCGCGAGTTCGAAGCGGGCGGCGCTCGCCCAGGCCGACCGGGTCGTGGTGGTCGTCGACGGACGGGTGGCCGCGGTCGGCCCTTGGGCGGAGCTCTCCTCCCGCTGGGGACACCTCGCCGGGTGAGTCGGCCCCGTCGTGCGGTCGCGCTACTTGTCTCGCGGCCGGGTGATGTGGGTGTAGTCGGGGGAGCCGAACACGTCGTAGCGCACGTCGCGGACACCGGTCGAACAGACGGCGACGGCGTGGCCGTTCCACAGCGGCACCACCGGCAGGTCGGCGAGGATGCGCTGCTCGGCCGCCTGGAACCGGGTCGTGCGCTCGGCGGGGTCGGTGGCGGCCCGCCTCAGGGCCGCGTCGGTCACGGGATCGCCGTAGCCGGAGTCGTTCGTGAGGGCGCCGCGGGTGAACCGGGGCACGAGGAAGCTCTCGAGCAGGGGGTAGTCCATCTGTCGCGTGAGCAGGGCGGGGCCGGTGAGAGCGCCCGAGGACAACGCCTCGTGCAGTGCTCGGGTGGTCTCGTAGGCGCGCCCCGTGCACGGGATCTCGAGGTTCTTCGTGACGTCGGCGCAGATCGCGCTCGCGACCGGGCCCTGGTCGGCGTCGGCGGCGTACCCGATCTCGAGTCCGCCGCTCAGGCCGCCACCGGTCTGCAGGGCCTCGGTCGCGGTGTCGGCGTCGAGTCGGCAGACCGTGCCGCAGAGATCCTGAGAATGGCCCTCGACGAGCGGCACCGCGAGGTCGGTCGCCACGTCGCGCGTGCCTGCGAGCACGCGGGCGGCGAGCGCGTCCCGGTCGATCGCCATCGAGATCGCCTGCCGGCGGGCCTTGCCGGCGGGCCCGGTCCACGGTCCCCTCGTGATCGGGAAGACGAGCCCGCCGACCTGGCCCACGGGCTGATTGACGGCCCGCTCCCCGAACGTGCTCTTGTACGTGGGCAGGGCCTCGGTGGGCAGCGTGTCGAGCACGTCGAGACGGCCGGCCTCGACGTCGGAGAGGGCGACTGCCGGGTCGGTGTACGTGCGGAAAACGAGCCCGGAGTTCTGCGCGGGATCGCCGGCCGTGTACCCCGGCCGGGGGCGCAGCCGCACGACACCGCTCTCGTTCCACGCGCCGTCGAGCCGGTACGGCCCGTTGCCGACCGGGCGCCTGCCGAACTCCGCCGGGTCGGTGAACGCGAGATCGGGCAGCGGGGCGAACGCGACGTGGCCGAGCCGTTGCTCGAAGCCCGGGTGCGGGCGCGACAACGTGATGGTGAACGTGTGCGGATCGAGAACCGTGAGCCCGCGCAGACGGGATGAACGGCCGGTCGCCGCACCGGAAGCGGCGGTCGGCTGCGGTGACGAGGCCGCCGCGGACGCCGATGCGGGCCGAGTCGCCGCGGCGCGGTGACTCGCGTCGATCTGTGTCGACGGCACGAACCCGTCGATGGGCTCGAACAGGTCGCGGCGCAGCTTCGGGTGGGCCGGATCGGCCGCGCGACTCCACGCGTCGACGAACGAGTCGGCGGTGACCGGCTCGCCGTTCGAGAACTGCCAGCCCGGATCGAGCGTCACACGAAAGACCCGGTTGTCGGTGGTCTCGACCGAGGTCGCGACCTCGGGCACGGTCTTGCCCTTGGGGTCGTAGCGGAACAGTCCACGTTGCAGCAGCCCGGCGATGCGAGTGGCGTGGCGGTCGTCGGTGTCGGTGGGGTCATAGGTCGCCGGGAGTGCGAGCGTGCTGACGACGACCGGATCACCGGCCTGCGGCGTGTGGCTCGTCGAGGGGGCCGGTGCCGGAGTCGGGCCCGAGGTGCAGCCGGCCAGCGCGAGGGCCATCATGGCCGTGAGCCCGACGCGGTGCCGTGACACGGTTTCGCCCTCCTCGCCAGTCGCCCCGTGATTCTTCGCCTCGTGATTCTTGCAGGAGTCGCGCACCGGCGAGCGAACAACGGGGACGGCGCGACGGAGCGCCCCCGCGCGCTCGTTAGAATCAGCGAGTTCCCGCCGCGACCGACCTCGCGGCACCGGCGCGACCGCCTCGAAGGGCGAGACTCCGCCGGGCCAGATTGATCCGACGACAGAGAGATTCGCACGTGGCGACCACGAACGACCTGAAGAACGGCATGGTGCTCAAGATCGAGGGCCAGCTGTGGACCGTGCTCGAGTTCCAGCACGTCAAGCCCGGCAAGGGCCCGGCCTTCGTCCGCACCAAGATGAAGAACGTCATGTCCGGCAAGATCATCGACAAGACCTTCAACGCGGGCACGAAGGTCGAGACGAGCAACGTCGACAAGCGCACGATGCAGTACCTGTACAAGGACGGCGAGGACTTCGTCTTCATGGACGGCAAGACCTACGACCAGGTCCACGTGGGTTCCGCGATCGTCGGCGACGCCGAGAAGTTCATGCTCGAGAACCAGGAGGCGGTCGTCGCCACCCACGAGGGCACGCCGCTGTTCGTCGAGCTGCCGGCCTCGGTCGAGCTCGAGATCACCTACACCGAGCCCGGCCTGCAGGGTGACCGCTCGACCGGTGGCACCAAGCCCGCGACCCTCGAGACCGGCGCCGAGATCCAGGTGCCGCTGTTCCTCGAGCAGGGCACCAAGGTCAAGGTCGACACCCGCGACGGCAGCTACCTCGGTCGCGTCAACTGATGGTCGACCCCGCCGAACACTCGACGAGGCCCGCGGCCGGGGACGACGCCCCGGACGCGGACTTCGACGAGCCCTCGGGGTGGTCCTCCGCGCCGTTGCCGGTGCCGTCCTCGCTGCCCGAGGGCGCCGTTCTCGACGACCGTCCGCCCCGCCGCTCGGACCGCGGCCGCCTGACATCGGCGCGGAGCAAGGCCCGCAAGGCCGCGGTCGAGCTGTTGTTCGAGGCCGAACAGCGGGGGATGAACGCGGGCGACCTCCTGGCCGACCGTCTCGCCACCCCCACCACCCAGGTGCCGCTGCGCGACTACACGGTGGCGGCGGTGCGTGGCGTCGTCGAACACTGGGCCGAGATCGACGAGACCATCCAGACCTACAGCCGCGGGTGGCGGCTCGAACGCATGCCCGCGGTCGACCGCGCGATCCTGCGCGTGGGCACGTGGGAGATCCTGCACAACCCCGACGTGCCGGGCGGCGTCGCGGTCTCGGAGGGAGTCGTGCTCGCCACGGTGCTCTCGACCGACGACTCCCCGGGCTTCGTCAACGGCCTGTTGTCGCGTATCGCCGAGACGGCCTGAGCCGGTCGGCCGGCATCGCCTGCCGGCATTCGCGCAGGTCGGAGCTCTGGCGAGCGGTTGTCGGTGGTCGCCTCTAGGGTGACGCCCATGACCGAGAACACTGCTCCGCGGCCCGACCGCGACGAGACCGTTCAGACTCCCGACGACGTCATCGGCGGCGGCAACGCCGTGGCCGGTGGAAACCCTGCTGCGGGCGCCGCGCAGCCCGACCAGCGGGGCCAGGCGCCGACGACCAGCGAGGGCGAGGTCATCGGGGCCGACTCCGGCCCGGGCACGACCCAGAAGGACCCGGAGACGTGGGTCACCGGCGACGAACCCATGACCGGGGCTCAGAAGAGCTACCTCGACACGCTCGCGCGCGAGGCGGGCGAGACCCTGCCGGCCGACCTCACCAAGGCCGAGGCCTCCGAGCACATCGATCGGCTCCAGAAGGCCACGGGCCGCGGCAACGGCTGACCGGCCGAGCATCGGGCCGGGTGGGCTTCATCGCAACCGGCCGGCGTGAGGCTCGCACTCCCGCCTGCGGCGCGCCGACCGGCCGAAGTCGCCGACATGAACGCCGGCCCGGCCTCCTGATCGTCCGATCCTGAGGCCGGGCCGGGGGTCACGTCTCGGTCGCGCTCGTCAGACGATGCGGTAGATCAGCTTCGGAGTGTTCGTCAGGGTGTCGTCCACGGGGCAGTTGCCCTCGATGAACTCGACGAAGGCGGCGATCTCCTCGGGGGTGTTGTCGGCCTCGATGTGGTAGATCGTCTCGATCTCGGAGTAGCCGATCTTGGCCTCGGGGTTCCTGCCGAGGAACCCGTCGGGGTCGAGCACGCCCTCGCAGTCCACGCGAACCGAGCGGAGCGCGATGCCGTGCTTGCGGGCGAAGGCACGCGCCACGATCGACTTGCACGAGGCCAGCGCGGCGAGGAGTGCCTCCACGGGGTTCATGCCCTGGTCGGTGCCGCCCAGCGACGGTGGCTCGTCGATGGTGATGGTCATTCCGCGAGCCGTGCAGCGCGTCGTCAGTCCGTCGGCCGCCTCTGCGGTCGCGGAGAAGGTCATGGCAGGCATGGTCGTGCTCCTTCCGTGGACGGTGGATCCGTGATCACCACGCTAGGGCGCCGCCGCGACGCCCGCCCCGGAGTTCGGGAGGAGGAGGCCAGGATCACCCGTCCGGCACGATCGGGGCCGGTCAGAGGGCCTCGCGATGAGTACCGGCCATGCCGAATCTGCCGTTGCTGCGGGTAGCGATCGGGGTCAGGGCCACGTCGTCGGTCGTCGCGCAGACGTCCACGGTCTCGGTGACCGCGTGCGCCGGCGTCGAGGTGGGTATGGCGCAGCCATGACCGATCAGCACGACCTCGCCCGCCGCCTCCTCGAGCGTCACGGCACGACGTTCGCGAGCGACGCCGGGATCACGTTGCGCGACAAGCCGTCTCCGTTGTGGCAGTTGCTCGTGCTCAGTCAGCTGCTCTCGACGCGGATCAGCTCCGACATCGCCGTCGCGACGGCGCGCGAGCTGTGGCAGGCGGGCTGGCGCACCCCGGAGCATCTGCGGGAGAGCACGTGGCAGCAGCGCGTCGATGCGCTCGGCCGCGGAGGCTATCGCCGCTACGACGAGAGCACCGCGACCCGGCTCGACGAGAACGCCGGGCTCCTGCTCGATCGGTGGCACGGCGACCTGCGCGAACTCCGCGACGAGAGCGAGGGCGACGTGGGACGGATCAGCAAGGGCCTGCAGGAGTTCATCGGCATCGGCCCGACGGGAGCGAACATCTTCCTGCGGGAGGTGCAGGCCGTCTGGTCGGGGGTCCGCCCGTTCGCCGACGACCTCGTACTCGAGGGCGCTCGTCGGGCAGGTCTGCCGGACGACCCCGACAAGCTCGCCGGTCTCGTCGGCGACGACGATCTCGCGGGCCTCGCCGCCGCTCTCGTCCGGGTCGCCCGCGATCCGGACCTCCTCGAACAGGCCTGAAACCCCACCGCGCCCCGCCTCCTCCCGCTCGAACAGGCCCTTTCGTCACAAGCTCCGACTCGTCTCGCCGACGGTGATCGTCCGGATACACGCGAGTGCCCCCGCCCGAAACGGGCGAGGGCACCAGGCACGCGTGGTGGGCGGGGCGAGCGGTCTCAGGCCTTCTGCACCGTGATGGTCCAGCTCGCGTTGCCCGTGCGGTCGAAGTTGGTGACCGGGTAGCCGTTGTCGGCGGCCCAGGTGGGGATGGCCTCGGTGGCCTGGGTGCAGTCGAAGCCGATGACGAGTTCGTCACCGATCGCGAGGTCGGCCATCGCCTGCTTGGCCTCGACGAGGGGGAACGGGCAGACCTGGCCTTCGGTCTCGAGAACGTGGGTGGCCATGGCGGCCTCCTTTCGGGTGGGGGTGTCGATGACGGGGGTGCGTGGTTCAGACGCCGGCGGTCATCTGACCGGAGGCGACCTCCGCGCGAGCGGTGCCGGGGCGCACGCTCTCGGCGCGCTTGTGGCCGATGATGAAGACCTTGGCGGCGGCGCCGGTGCCGAGGAGCATGAACGCGAATGCGAGCCAGCCCTGGTAGGTGAACTGGGCGGTCTGGACCATCGCGTTCCCAAGCGTGACCAATCCACACCACAGCACGGTTCGGAGAGGCCGACGTGCAGACAGGATGGGAGAGGGTTATGCGGCAGGCATGGACGATGGACGCCACGCGACGAGCGGGTAAGAGCGCGTGGAATCCCAGGCTCACTGTTCGTGTCATCACCGATAAACACAGCCTGACCGACGAGAGGGAATGGGATGCTTTGGGCTCAGAGGGTGTCGAGATGATGCAGGCATTGGCAGACGTGGAGGGGGAGCCGGTGAGGCTCGATGCCGTCGCACCGTCGATGGGAGAGCATGTCCTGGTGAACGATGCTGTGCGGATGATGGCCAATCTAGATGTCGTGGGGGCAATCGAGCTTTGGCTAGAGTCCGACCACATCGTTGCTCATCTGTTCGCCGATGCACTCAGCGATGCAATCGAATGGGCAGCACAGCGCAACCACTGAGACAATGAGAGAGGGCCGAGAGGCGAGCCGGGAGCGATCCGGGTTCGCCTCTCGTGCGATGGAGAGGGCATGAACGATGAGGGCAGTCCTGTACCTGCGACTCAGCAAGGCCACCGAAGAGAGCACGAGCATTGAACGCCAAGAGCGAGACCTGAGAGACCTATGCGCCCGCGAAGAATGGGACGTTGCTCACGTGCTGGTCGATGAGGGGATCTCAGGTGGCAAGAGACGCGCTAATGCAGACCGGGCATTGAGGATGCTTGCCAATGATGAAGCCGACGTGCTCTGTGTGTGGAAGCTCGATCGGTGGTCACGCATGGGACTGTCCGCCATTGCCGACCTGGTGGACGTGCTCGACAAGCGAGGGCTGTTCGTCGCGCACATGGATGGGCTCAGGTCGGACCAGACAGCATGGAGGCTTATTGCTGCCGTGCTCTCCGAGGTGGCGAGAGCAGAGCGTGAGGCGATCACGGCGCGCGTCGCTTCGTCTCAGGCATTCATGGCACAACAGCTCAGATGGAAGGGTGGCAAGCTGCCCTTTGGCTACACATCGGGCCCGCACCCGTCAGGGGAGGGCAGGACGCTTGTGGTCATTCCAGATGAGGCGTCAGTGATTCGAGAGGCCACAGAGCGAGTCATCGCTGGGCAGACTCTCTACCGCATCGTGCATGACTTGAACGCACGTGAGATTCCATCGAAGAACGGCGGACGGTGGTCGATCAAGGTTCTAAGAGACGTGCTGTTGGGGCAAGCCATTATCGGCAGGATGACACACAAGGGGAACGTAGTTACCGATGCCGAGGGATATCCCGCACAAGCATGGGAGCCTATCGTCACTGTGGAGGCATGGCAGGCAATGCGAGCCATGATCGAACCGACGCCATTGACTGAGCCACGACGCAAAGCATCGGCATTGCTCAGTGGCATTGCACGATGTGCAGGGTGTGGCACAGCGTTGCACTACGAGCCAAGGTCGAATGGCAGAAGCCATGTGTACCGATGCCAAGCACGCAGCAGCGGGAGAGTCTGTCGTGCCGCCGTTTCGATTGCAGCGAGACAACTGGAACAGTACATCGAGAGTGAATTTCTCCGAGGATATGGAGACAGAGACGAGCTTAGGCTCACGGTGCTCGATGAAGGCGCAACCGAAAGAGCCGAGCTAACCAGTGCCATTGAGACGGTGCTAGCTCGCATGAAGGGCGCAACTAGCGATGAATTGCCACAGCTCATGGAACGGTTGCAGGAGATGAAACAGCGCGAAGCGAGCTTGCCAACGGGCACGAGGGAAGCATGGGTGCCGACAGGGAGGACGTACCGAGAGGCCTATGCAGACTCAGACATGGACGGTAGGAGGGCCCTTATCGCAAGTGTGCTGCCGACACTGCGAGTCAAGAAGAGCAAGCACCCCGGACGTAAGGGGCTCGATGTGTCGCGCCTGTTGGTGGTGTGGGGACTCGTGCCGGTGCGTCGTGCTGGTGGCGTGACGATGAGCGAGAGGTACGGAGAGCTGGTCGAGCACGACGAGCTGGGCCACGAGGTGCCCGGCGACGTGGAACCGATCGACTGAGCGGGCCCAGGGGATCGAGCGCGTGAGTCGCTGTGAGTCGATCTGCGGGCCGCTGAGCGGGTCGATGGGGGATTGCGCCCGAAGCACGCCAGAGGCCGCCACAGAGGCGCACAGAGGCCGTACGGGGCATGTCTGCCGTCGATGCCCTCTCACAGCTCGTGCTCGTGCTCGTGCAGGTGCTCACGGATCACACGAGCGGCGATGCCCATAGCAGCCGTCGAGACGAGGACGGCTCCGCAGACCTGGCACACGACGAGGCCGCCGAACGCCACGACGTGCCGTGAGCTGAGCAGTGCGCCGAGCGGATCGAGAGCGTCGAGCTGGGCATCGTCCATGCGGCGAGCTTGGCCGACGAGGGGCCGCGTGTGGGGCACGAGGTGCCCGCATGTCAGCACATCGCCGCTTGTTCTGACATGGCATGGTGTGAGGTGCGTCACACTGCGGGGCTGCCCTTCCAGATCAGGGCTCTCTTTGGTATGGGAGAAAGCGTTACGCCCTGGGCGGGGATGCCCCGCCCGACCTGGGCGATTCTCCCAGACAGAAGCGTTACACGCTGCGCATAACAAGGGTCGATTGTTCCAGTCACGGAACGTCGGCCCTCTTTCTTTTGAAGCACACGATTCAGTAGTGAAGATGAGAGGGGTGAAGAGCCAATGAACGAAGACGACCTGCCTCAGCTTATGAGCACCAAAGAAGCGGCACGCTTTCTCGATGTGGAGGAAGTAACTATGCGCGCATGGCGTGCGCGAAGACGTGGGCCGACGTTCCACCGCATCGGTGGACGGTACGTGTACATGGCTAGCGATGTGCTGGCATGGGCACGAGCCAATGACCGCTAACAGCAGCTAGCAGCAACAGATGCCTATGCGGGCATCACCTAACTTAGGAAGGGATATTGATTATGTGGATTGACGAAAGCAAGAAGACTCACGGCACCTCGTCTGAGGGCGACATTCCAGAGGCGATGCAGTGGCCGCGTGACAAACATGGCCGCTACGTGAGCGTGAGCGAGCGTCCTCGAAAGAGTGCACCGGAGCCGTATCAGGCACCCGTGCTGCGTGAAGCTGACGCACCTCCGGCGCTCGTGAACCGCGTCACGGCTCGCATGCCCGACGTGCTCTCGAAACCGCTGAGCTAGGCGCGGGCGCACGAGGGGCGGACATGCCCCTTCTCGCTAGCGCTAGTCGCGGTTTGCAGCGTCTCGGGAGCGTCCTGGTGTTCTAGTGCCCCAAGGCGCCTAGGGCGCAGAGACGGCGACTAGCGGTTGCTCTGAGGGAACGCCAGAGGG
Source organism: Mobilicoccus massiliensis (assembly GCF_000826525.2). Taxonomy (GTDB): domain Bacteria; phylum Actinomycetota; class Actinomycetes; order Actinomycetales; family Dermatophilaceae; genus Mobilicoccus; species Mobilicoccus massiliensis. Next base: position 58,542 of record NZ_LN651331.1, read on the forward strand.
CCGGTCGTCGTGCGCGATCGATTGTCGGCGGGGGTCTTACCGTGGATTACAGACGACGCGATGGTACCGGCAAGGGGAAGTGATGCTTACTTGACGAGCACCTAGAAACACGGCAGCACACCAAAGGCCATGTCTCCATCGTGGGGCATGGCCTTTGTCATGTTAGGACATTTTAAGAGAGAGGATTGCACATGAGGACGATTGATCTAGATAAGCAAGAGCCGGTGCCAGGACTTGAACTGGTGGACCCCCTGCCCCAATGGCACATCGACATGATCAGGCAGACCATCGGCCAAGCTGCGCCCTCGCATGTGAACGGGGCCGAGCCGGAATGGCGATGCGGCGGGCTGAGGGACAAGTTCAACCTCATGCGCCTCTGCGATGCCTACCCAAGCATCAAGCGAAGGGTGGAGGCATGCCGGGCCAAGGAACGCCGTGTCTTGGGGAAGGCCGCATGACCGAGCACGAGAGCTATCGAGACGACCTAGACGTGACGCTCTCCATTGACGACAAGCTCGCAATGCAGCTCGACGGCGCGACCAGGGATGAAGTGCTGCGAGAGCTTGCCATGACAAGTTTCGAGCAAGTCGATATCGAAACAAGAGCGACCCTCTCGATCCTGCTAGGACTCGACGGCATCGAGCATGCAGCAGACGTGGCGGACCGGCTGGGTGTGAGCACGGTTGCTCTGCTCGACGCCATTGCACGAGCCGGGCTGAAGAACGCCATTCGACTTAGCAGGAATGGGCGGACGCTCAACATCCACCTAGCACGATGACAAGCGCGCATGAGCGAGACCACGAGGATGTAGGTATCCGACGTGGATCACATGATGGAGATAGGCAAGATGACTGGAAAGGAGATGGGAAAGTGATGGGCAAGGATGAAGCACTTAACGCCATGCTCGATAGCGGATCAGGGACGACCACGACCATCCGTGACCTAATGGAGCACCTCAAGGGGTGCGGTGTTGACGATGTGATGTACAGGTGCTCAAAGTGTGGAAGCATCGTTAAGGCTGAACGGTTTGCACGTTTGAGCGGCGGCAAGATCAAGACCTCGTGCAAGAGCTGCGACAATGAGCGTCGTGCAGCACAGCGGCGTGCAGCGCAGCGGCGTGCGGGCAGCGAAGCGAGCACTCAAGGTGAGTCGTGGTCGGATCGGGTCGAACGGCATCATGCAGCACTGAAGCGGCGTGGTGGAGTGCCGCGATCGGCGGAGATGGATGCACCGACTGGGCAGGCACTTGGTTGGTACATGGACGTAGCCAAGCTCGCGCCGCCGACCGGAAGAGACGTTGCTCGTCAGCTAGCGAGACTCTGCGGTGAAGATTCGGTGGTTACTATCTCTGAGCGTTCACTTGCTGACGCTGTTGGCCTGACCGACAGTGAAGGGCGTGCTAGGTCGTATGTCGAATCTGGCATTAAGGCACTCGTTAAGGCTGAGTGGCTGGAGGTGGAACATGGCGAGGGTGGGCAACCGAACGTCTACCGACTCATGCCAGGGCCTCTCGACGTGCCGATGAACGATGTCCTGATCGAGCACGACATGGCGACTTGGCAGCCCTTGGCTAGTGATGATCACAGCATCGGTGAGCCCGCCAACGACCCGGGATTGGGCCCCGCTGGGTCGCATCCGTGGGCCCACACAGAGGCCGACGAGTGGGCACTTTCGGCCGGTCTACCGGCCCGGTGCTCATGTCACAGCTAAAACGGGGTCTGACCTGCGAGGATGCTTGCCACGAGGGGGTATGGGACAAGTTGTGGCCAAAATAAGGGGCCCGCCCCCTGGGTCTGGCCAGACCTGCTTGGCAGGTCGTCGGCGACCCGTCACCGGCCCTTCGCTAACGGCGTCAGCGTTCTGGTCCTACCGGACCCCGAACGGTCACGCCATGACACTTAACGTTCTCTCATCTATCTACACATCACATCAGTGTCTACAGTCTGCTAGCTCGCAAGCTCGCTAGCTAAGACTCATCACACTAGTCGATGTAAGTCATAAGAAGACCCCCCCTAAAAAGGGGGTCTTCCCAACGGCAAGGTTAAGAGAGCTAAGGTCACTAATGTTCTCTAGTTCTCTTATAGTCTAAATAAGAGCCACTTAAGTCATTCAACGTTAGTAACAGTCGTGTCAACGTCAAGTGTCCCTCAAGACTGCTAGCGCAGTCTCTCGAAGGACGGTCACGTTAGATGACTTGAGTATAAGAACGGCAAAGGCAAGATAACTGGGGTCTAGTCATAGTTCTCATGATTCTGCCATTGCTCTTTAAGTCACTTGCAACAGTCGTGTCAACGTCACCTGTTCCTCAAGACTGCAAGCAGTCTTTCGTAGAACCGTCACGTTAGATGACAGAGGTTTAAACTCCAACGGCAAGATCAAGAGACTAACGTTAGCAACAGTCGTGTCAACGTCAAGTGTTCCTCAAGACTGCAAGCAGTCTTTCGTAGAACCGTCACGTTAGATGACAGAGGTTTAAACTCCAACGGCAAGATCAAGAGATGTTCTTCATCATTATTATTCTGCCATTGAAGGAGACCCCCGTTTAGGGGGGGGTCTCCATTGCCCAAGTCTTTAAGGACTAGATGAGCTAAACGATGGAAAAGATCAGAGGACACTAGACCTCTTAGTTGTCCGCCATTGACCTAACGATCAGTCGTGTCGATGTGCAGAGTCCAAAGACTTGCTAGCGCAAGTCCTTAACGGACTGTCACATCATCTATCTGCCATTGAACCACCGATCATCACTTTGCCATTGAGCAGATGCTCAACGAGAAGAGTCACAGCACATAGCTATTAACCTTCTCAGGCTACCAATCGAAGTACCTTTAAGAGCTAACGCAGCTCTGACCGTCACTCGACGGCACTGGCACCACCGCCCGTGCCGGGTGCTCCCGGTTCAAGGATGTCCACTGTCAACACGGTCCGGCTCAGAGGGGCATGCTCGCGTGGGGCGCTCGCTCTGGTGTTCCCTCAGAGCAACCGCTAGTCGCCTTTCACGCGCCTTGGGCGCCTTGGGGTAGGTGAGGTGCCCAAGGCCGCGAACGGCGCTAAATGCCCCACCAGCGGTAGCTCCTAGAGGCATGTCCCGTGATCGTGAGGGCAGGGTGATCCGGGCCCAGGGCGAGATATGCCCCTAGAAGCCTCTGTAGCGGACGGAGGACGCTCCGTAAGCGTCTGTGAGCGACGCACAGCCCGTCCTGGTGTCTACGGACCCTGGAGCGCTGAACGGCCCGCAGAACGGCTCTCAGGGGCTTGCAGAGCGTCCTTGCCCGGCATCACGTCGAGCATCCGGCACCGACCCAGCCGACGAGGCTCATCCGCTCTCGTGGCCAGGAAGGGCCCTGAGAGCGTCTGTGAGCCACGCAGAGCCCGTCCTGGTGCCTACGGACCCCTGACGCATGAACGTCGCTCAGAACGGCTGACAGGGCGCCTTGGGCGCCTTGGGGTAGGTGAGGTGCCCAAGGCCGTGAACGGCGCTAAGTGCCCCACCAGCGCTAGCTCCTAGAGGCATGTCCAACGACGGCGCTCGCCCTGGTGTCCCCTCAGAGCTACTGCTAGTCGCCGCCTCTGCGTCCGTGAGGCCTTGGGGGACCAGGACACCAGGACGCCACGAGGGGCGCATAGACAGCGACTAGCAGATGGTCAGAGAGGCATGTCCCGTGTCCGTCCCCTCTGCGTCGCCTGCTCTGCCCTCTGAGCCTGACGCATGGCGTCTCAGCGGCACGCCCGGCCCTCGTCGCCCGTGCGGGCGCGTCCTGCTCTGAGCTAGCGGGGGTCGCCGTTCACGCGCGCTGGGCACCTTGGGGCACCCCAAGGCACCGGGGAGCCGCGAACGGGCCTAAATGCCCAACCAGCGCTAGCTCCTAGAGGCATGTCCGACGACGGCGCGCGGTCTCGTGCGGGCGCGCCGCGAGGTTGTCGGTAGGTGTTCTTAAGGTCCGCTCGGCACTGCAACACGCAATAAGGGTCGAGTCCCGACCCGCAATCAAATAAGGAGGAATAACAATGACCAACATCATCACCCACTCGTGCGGCTCTCGCTGGACCGACAAAAGGACCGCCCATTGTGCCGCATGTCATCGGACGTTCGGCGGAACACGTGCATTCGAGATGCACCGTAAGAACCTCACCTGCGCGGACCCCCGCACGATGAAGGGCTTAGCCAAGACATCTGACCCTGTGACGGGAGAGCATGTGTGGCGACGTGCCTCACCGATGCTCTGAGCTACCGCTAGTCGCCTTTCACGCGCCCTGGGCGCCTGAAGGCACCAGGACACCAGGACACCCACAAGACGCCGCACACCGCGACTAGCGGCAGCGGGAAGCGGCATGTCTGACGGCCCTGGGGGATGCCCTCCCGCCGAATGCTCCCGCTCCCCTGCCCCGAGGTGCCCCGAGGTTGTCGGTAGGTGTTCCTAGGGTCCGTTCGGCACTGCACCTCGTGGCTCTCGACGGTCAGCCGCGATCACACATGCCACACAAGCTCGTGCTCAACACGGAGCACGTAAACGAAACGCGCCAATAACGGCGCACGAGAGAAAGGAAGACAGATATGTCTGGTAACACGAAGAGCAAGTCCACCAATGTGGTTGAGATGAAAGGAAGAAGCAACATGACTGAAGACAAGATGATGACCGACTGGATCAAGGCCTATGACGAAGCCATTGACAAGCACAATGACTTGACCATGCAGCACGGAGATGCAGAGCTTGCAGTCAATGCGATCGAGGATGCTTGGGAACGTGGCGAGGATGCTAGCAGTGCGGAAGACTACGCAATCGCCCAAGCGGACGTTAAGCGGCTCTCGTCTCTGCTGAGTGCAGCAAAGAATGACCTTGCGAACATCGAACGTGCTCGACCCAGCGACCTTCGCTTGGCAATGGCACTTAGTGAAGTGGTCAGCAACATCTTCGGTGAGACCGTCAAGGTTGCCCGCACCGATGATGGGAACGGGCTCACTCTCGTGCCCAGCGGGCAGATCGAGGTTAACAGTGGCGTGCTCAGTGGGAAGGTGCTGTTGTTTCGCGATGCAGTGAAGCTTTCCCTCGGCCTCGACACCGAAGCGCTGGACAGCGCATTGCGAGCTGAAGGTGTGTTCGCCGAGATTCGTTCACTGAAGCGCGGAAGCCGTGAGGGTGTGCAGCTCGATGTTCATTCGTACGCACCCGAAGGGTTGCCCACGGTTGCCGATCAGCCGGATCGAGACCTGCTGCATGCGCTCGCCGAGTCCGCACTCAAGGACGCCGAAGCTGCACTGCTCGCACGGGACGTCCCAGTGGCCCTCGCTCGTGATGACCGAGGACGCGTGCTGTTTGACTTCACAGCACGACACAACGTGGACGTGCATAACGGTGATGAGGTGCGGACGACGGTTGCAACGTTCGTTCCCAAGCTCATGGGCGGCTACACCGACGGTGGTGAGATTCGACGCTACACGGAGGCGATCGGGCATCACGCAGCGGCATTCCTAATGCAGGATAAGGGGCGTGCCATTCCGAACCTTGGTGTAATCACGGCCGCGCATGGCCGTGGCTTCACCGTGCAGGCGTTCACCAAAACGGCGGATGAACGATGAGCACTGCATTTGAGATTGTAGATCTTCCCCCGAAGGGGAAAGCTGGGCGCAGGCCTAGCGCGGCTAAGCCTAGCGTCATTGCGGAAGGGATGAAATGGTGTAATAAATGCCAGCGGACGTTGCCCGTTAGTGATTTCAGCAAGGACCGAGGCAAAGGAGATGGGCTGTATTTCTGTTGCCGGGAATGTGACCGGCGATCGAGTGCAGCCTGGTATCAGGCCAACAAGGAGCGCAGGTCGAAGTACATGGCTGAATGGCGTGCGGCCAATCCTGGGTACGCGGCCGAATGGTATGCAGCTAATCGTGAGTACCTGGCTGAATGGTATGCAGCCAATCGCGAGCACAGAGCTGAATGGCATGCCGAATATCACAAGGCAAACCCCCACCTACGTACGGCAGGGCTCTACCGACGGCGCGGCGGAACGTCTGAGCATGTGATCACCCTACGTGACCTTAACAGGCTGCGATACTTCCGGCAGAACAACCAGTGCGCTCTGTGCAGCGAGCCGTTCACGGATGCACCAAAGAGTGTTCACCTGGACCACATCATCCCGATTGCACGCAATGGCAGCCATTCGATCGGTAACGTCCAGTGGTTGTGCTCATGGTGTAACAAGTCCAAGAGCAACCTTCTGCCCGTCGAGTATCGCATGAAGCTTCTGAAAGAAGGGAAGGATAAATGATCCTCAACAACGGCGGCATCATGCCGTCCCGCTATGCAAGGCCGATGCCTTGGCTCGCCAGCGAAGATGGCGTTCCCAACGGCACGCCAATGACGCTTGGCTACACACACGGCTCAGGCGGCCTATTCGAATGTCCCGAGTGCCACCGCACGGAGTGGGCACCTATCGATGCCACCGTGCAATGCCACAACCACGACGACGACAAGGAGAACTAACGATGACACGGAAGACGGACGCGGCGGCAGTGAAGCGCAAGCTTTGGGTGAACCTGCGAAACAACCAGCGGGTGCCCGCTTGGCTGCGGCTCATGTCGCTTGCCATCCTCAAGTGCAACGAGGATGGAGTAGCCGCATTCAATTCGGATGAGATCAGAGAGTCATTCGGACTTGTTGGAGAGAATGCAGACCAGAGAATCCTCGATACCCTCATCGCGTACGGCTACGCCATGCCCGGCTCGACGCCCACGAGGGTTACGTTGAACCATGACAACGTCGCTGTGTGGAAAGCGCCCCACGATTCCAGCACCAACAGCGACAGCGACGAGGCACGAGAGGATGATGCTGCATGAGCACCGTCGCGGTCATGGACCCAAGCATCATCAAGTACCTGCTCAACGTCGGCGGACTGCCACTACCGATGAAGCTTGCCCTCGTGGCAGCTAAGAGCGGCGGCACCTTTAAGGGTGACGTTGAAGAGCTTCGGCAGGAAGTCGGCCCCTACAAGGGTGTAGCACCCTGGCGAGAAGATACGCTCGCCAAGAACGTTCGCATTGCCAGCGAACAGGGATTCCTCACTGAGGACTCCACGCTCAGCAGCTTCACCATCACCCGTGGCCTGATCGAGTTTATTGAGCTAGATGACGCCATCGAAGCTGTCAGCGGCGAGGAGAGCAACGATGACTAACCAATGGCAGGTTGCACGAGACGAGGCGCGCTGGGTCGAACGGGAGGCACGACGGCTCGCACATGAGGCCGACGAGCGCGACGCTGCCAAGGACGATGCGCTGGACGACAAGCCATTGCCCAGCGGGCGCCATGAAGCCTATAAACCCCCACAGATGAGGCTCAAAGGCAAGCACCCTAGCGACTACAGCTACACGCGCCCGAAGGGGTACTTTTTCTAATGGGTGGCTATGGCAAACAGAAGACTGTTACATGCCTGGTCTGCCAGCGGGTCACTTACCCGCACCGGACGGGCGTTACAGGTTCGTTCTGCTCAGTGGAACATCGAGAGCAGCACCTAAGCAAACATCGCATGCCTTCATGGCAAAGAGAACGATTCTAGGGCTGGGAAACAATGGAAGACGAGCATAGGGGCAATCAGGCTGTACCTTATGAGTTGGTCGAGCTGCCACAGGTAGGGCTGCGCAAGGGCGACTCTCGGATATGTTGTCGAGAGGGATGCACTAAGCCACGACGGCCAGCGAAAGCACAGGGGCGTCCGCCGACGACTTGTGAGGAACATGTGCCAAAGAAGCGAGGGGGTGTGCCTGGAACGTGTAGGATCGACGGCTGCACAACTAGGTTCCAATGGGGCAAGGATCGCCTCTGTCAGAAGCATTGGCGAGAGGCTAACGGACTGGCCGACGGACGGCGCAAGTACAAGCCGGGGCATGTGTTCGACAATGGCTCGACCCTCATTGAGTACACCGGCAGGAAGAACGGCGGGACGAATGGTCTCTTTCTCTGCACGTGTGGTGTGAAGTATGAAGGTCGCATTAGCTATGTGGCCAATGGGCTTATCAGCTCATGCGGTGAGCGACACAGGCACCCACACCCTCTCGTCATGGATCAAGGGTTTAGCTACTCGACACAGCATCGGGTCAAGCTCATCAGCGAGAAGGGCAGAGCAGGAGAGCACCGTTGTGCATTCTGCGATAATCCTGCACTCGATTGGGCATACCTTGGCAGTGGTGGCATTGCTGGGAGAGTAGCTGTGAGCGACCACGAGAAAGGGATGCTGTACTCAGAGAGTGCCCATGATTACGTGCCGCTGTGCAGAGCATGCCACGTGAGGCTAGATCGGAAGTGGACCCCGACGTCTGGCGAGCCGGTGCATGCAGGACGTGCGATTCTCGCGTTGCTGATCAGTGGTGACGACACGGAACCACGGAATGAAGCAACGCCGGTCAAGGTGCAAAAAAGGTGGGAGAGACCAGACGAGGAGACCGTGAGGCGACTGTTGCATGAAGGTCTGTGCATCGTGTGTGAACAGCCATTGCCTGACGATGCACACCACAGACGTGATGTGCATGAAGGCAAGTGCACAACCCTGCGGAATCGGTACAACCTTCGGAATGGGACGCGGGCTTATCGACAGCGTAAGAAGGGTATGAAGTCCGATTAAGCAGCACAGGCACCCCCTGTTAGGTCATGCGATATGGCTTAGCGGGGGGTGCTTTTTTTGTGCCCATTGGGGTGCCCTAGAGAGAAGCATATGTCATTACATGGGCTTACCAAGGGTGCGCGCGACCAGAGCTGCAATCACCCTCCGATAGGGGAGATGCAGCGAACGGGGCCCTACCCCCGGGGTGCGGGGGTCATTGGGCATGAGAAAGGGCATTCATCTTTTGACTGAAAGAACATCGCTTGCAATGCACTTGCTCATGTCACCTCGTCATCACATCGCAACGCAATGCATCACAGAATCTTTGTGGACTCGCACATCAATGCCTAACACTCACGAGATGTGACGAGAGATGTTGAGCGAGACGAGATAACGAGCGAGACGAGACGTGCAATGCAACGTGCGAGCAGGGCTGAGCTGTGCGCTGTGAGCTGTGCGCTGTGAGCTGTGCGACCACACGTCGAGCTGTGCGACGAGGGGCTGAGCGTCCCTTACGCGAGGGGCTGAGCGTCCGCCACGGAGCGTCATCCGTCCGCCAACGCGAGGGACTGAGCGTCCCTACGGAGCGTCATCCGTCCGCTAACGCCACGAGCCGCGCTGTGAGCCACGCTGAGCGACGATCGGGCCGAGAGGGGCCCTATGGCACGCAGGGGGGCGGCTCGTGCCTCACGTGGACGACGAGGGGGCAGGCGAGCCGTGAGCGACGATGGGGCACGAGGCAAGGGGACTAGCTCACGCCCACGAGGGACGCGCTGAGAGCGTCTGTGCCGGACGCTCAGGGGCGTGAGGGGGCGTCCGGTCCACGTGGTGGCTGAGAGGCGGCAGGGAGACGAGGGATCGAGCGGGGGCGAGCTGAGCCGGTCGATCGGCCCTCATGGTTCTGTGGGTGGCTGCGCATGTCTGCAGCGGACGGAGGACGCTCCGTGCAAAGGAGGGGCACCCTCGTGCCAGACGTGACGTAGCTCGATGGGTGCAGCAGGGCGCCCTCTTGCGGATGCCATCTCAGGGTTCTACCGTATGGGACGTGGATTGGTGAGCATGGACTTGCCGATCGTGCAGCCGCCGGCCAGCGCCGCACCGACGCCCATGAGCGCGCCGCCGACGACCGAGCGCACGGCGATCTGTGCCGAGGGGACACGGACGCGGAACTCACCGCTCGCCTTGGCGGCGATGAACGAGCCCACGAGGATGCCGACGACGAGCATGACGCCCCAGTCGAGGAACTTGCCGTCGCCGCTGACGAGGTAGTTCGTGAGGTTCGAGCTGGGGGTGGTGATGCCGAGGCCGTCGTTGCGGCCCGTGGCGGTCGAGAGCGGCCAGGCGGCGATCGCGATGGCGCCGATGACGAGCGCGGTCGCGAACGGGTGCCACGACTTCTCCAGCAGCACGTGCGCGACTCCACGCCGCTGCGGCGGCAGGGCGGCGACGACACGCTTGGGCTTGCTCAGGTGGTGCCACGCAGCGGCGGCGACGGCGGCGCACAGCACGGCGACGAGGATCCACGGGCTCACGCCGAGGGTGGAGTACACGTTGCGCACGGGCACGGTCTGGTCACGCATCCACGTGTTGAACGGCTCGAGCACGCCCGTCTTCATGAACGCCGAGAACAGCGCGTAGGTGAGCAGCGCGAGCCAGCTGCCGACGAGGCCCTCGCCGGCGCGGTAGTACGTGCCGGTGGCGCAACCACCCGCCATGACGATCGCGAAGCCGAAGACGAACCCGCCGACGACCACCGCGAGCAGGGGCAGATCGGCCGACTTCGGTGTGATCAGGCCGGCAGAGGTCATCGCGAAGATCCCGATGCTCTGCACGGCGATGACGATGAGGAACGCGGTGAGCCACTTGGTGTTGCGGGTGACGAAGACGTCCCGGAACGCGCCGGTGACGCAGAAGCGCCCGCGCTGGAGGACGAAGCCGAGCACGGCACCGAGAAGCAGTCCGGTGATGATCATGCGGGGGAACTCCTGGGAGAAAAGGGAGGAAAAGGACACCGCAGGCCGAGTGCCGTAGCGAGGCATCGAGGTGCGGCGGGGGTGGTGCGTGGAGCGCCGTCAGCGACCTCGTGTCACACGCGGCGACATCGCGGCCGGGGAAGCCTTCACCGACACAGATCGGCGCGCAGGCGCATGAGATCGACGTGGCGACGCCGCACGAGCAGAGGTGCTCGGAACGAGGGCGTCATCACGGAACTCCTCCGGTCGGCGGGCGGGCATCCCCATGATGCGTCACAGACCCCTAACGCCGCAACATGGCTTCCATAATGCGGGCTTATGCGGATTCGAGCGGGTGTCCGTCGCTCATCGCAGCCGTGCGCGTCCCGGCACTGCCCGCGATCAGCTCACGCCGCCCTTGTCGCCCGCGGGAATCGACTCCCCGCTCTCCTGACCCTCGTCCTCGGTGGCTCCGGCCGGGATCTCGCCGCTCTCGGTCTGGGTGGTACTGCGGTCGTCGGGGGAGTCCTGCTGCAACTGGTCCATGATCGCTACGATCGCGCGCCGGTCGGCTTCGGACGGCTGCCCCCACCAAGGCTCATAACCGTAGAGATCGCCCAGGGTCGCGGTGCTGCCGGCGGACCTGAGCATCTCGACGTCCTCCCCGCTGATGAGGGCGGGGTGAGGCAGGCCCGCGGCCTCGGCGACCTTGACGAGATCGCGGCGCAGGGTCGTGATGTAGCCGGTGACGCGCTCGGCCTTGCCCTCCGGGTCGAGGCTGCGCACGAGCCAGGGGTTCTGAGTGGCGACTCCGGTCGGGCAGTGGCCGGTGTGGCACTTCTGCGTCTGCAGGCACCCGACGGCGAGCATGGCCTCGCGGGCGACGTTGATCATGTCGGCGCCGAGGGCGAACGCGAACATCGCGTTGTCGGGCAGCCCGAGGCGGCCGGAGGCGATGAAGACGATGCGGTCACTCACACCCGCCTGCGCGAACGCCCGGTAGACGCGCGGGAACCCGACGCGCAGCGGCAGAGAGACGCTGTCGCTGAACACGAGTGGTGCGGCCCCGGTACCGCCCTCACCCCCGTCGATGGTGATGAAGTCGACGCCGCGGGAGCCGTCCTTCATGGCGTCGGCGAGGGAGTACCAGAACGACTCGTCACCGACGGCCGACTTGATGCCGACCGGCAGCCCGGTGGCGTCGGCGACCCGCTCGACGAAGTCGAGCATCGTGTCGATGTCGTGGAACGCGGTGTGGCGGGAGGGGCTGATGCAGTCCTTGCCCATGGGGATGCCGCGGATCTCGGAGATCTCCTCGGTCACCTTGGCCGCGGGCAACACCCCGCCGAGGCCAGGCTTGGCTCCCTGGCTCAGCTTGATCTCGATGGCCCGCACCGGAGCGCCCTCGACGACGCGGACGAGCTTGTCGAGGTCGAAATCGCCGTTCTCGTCGCGGCAGCCGAAATAGCTCGTGCCGATCTGGAAGACGAGGTCGCCGCCCTGACGGTGGTGCATCGACAGGCCACCCTCACCGGTGTTGTGCAGGCAGCCCGCGGCCGCGGCGCCCGCGTTGAGCGCGTGGATCGCGTTGTTCGAGAGGCTGCCGTAGCTCATCGCCGAGATGTTGACGATCGAGTTCGGCCGGAACGCCTTGCGCCTGCCGCGGGCCGCGCCCATGACCTTGGCGCACGGCACCTGCGCATCGCTGCGATGGCTGTGCGCGGTGGCCGTCGACGGCTCGTTCCCGGTGAACGTGCGGTGCTTGATGATGAGGTAGCCCTCGGTGTGGTCGAGGTCGTTGTCGGTGCCGAACCCGAAGTAGGTGTTGACGCCCTTGGCCGCGCTGTAGATGTATCGGCGCTCGTCGCGACTGAACGGGCGTTCCTCGTCGTTGCCGGCGACGATGTACTGGCGCAGTTCCGGACCGATCTCCTCGACGAAGTAGCGGCCGTGCCCGATGACCGGGAACGCGCGAAGCAGCGAGTGCTTCTTCTGGAAGACGTCGTGGACGGCCAGGCCGGCGACAGCGGCGGCGGGCAGGGCGAGGGCGGCACGCAGACGGCTCATGGCCCGAGTCTGCCGCCCCGAGGCGTCACCGGCCACCGATGTGCGCCGTCCAATTCGTCCGCCTGCGTGAGGCGCGCTTCGCGGGGTGCGGCAGGATGGCGGTACAGGCCGCGCGGCGAACGCTTCGGGGTCGCGACGACCCCAACCGTTCGGCTCGCGCACAGCCCACCACGAGGAGAGGAAGCGATCCCATGAAGATCACCGACAACGGCCCGCAGCCCAACGCCTTCGACATCGAGACCGCCACGAAGGAGAACGAGAACTACCGCACGACGGCGTGGACGGGCAAGTACCTGCAGGTCACGCTCATGTCGATCCCCGTCGGCTCCTCCATCGGTCTCGAGGTGCACCCCGAGACCGACCAGTTCCTGCGCCTCGACGCCGGCACCGGCAAGTGCGTCATGGGCGACAGCGAGGACGACCTGAGCTTCGAGCAGGAGGTCTCCGACGGCTGGTCCATCCAGGTGCCGGCCGGCAAGTGGCACGACGTCATCAACACCGGCTCGGAGCCGATGCAGGTGTACGCGGTCTACGCGCCGTCGCACCACGCGCAGGGCATCGTGCAGGCCACGGCCGAGGACGCCGAGCGCGACGAGGAGTCGGGCAAGGACGTCCCGCCGGAGTGGACCGTGCAGCCGGGCAGCGGCAAGGCCGACGGGCACGCCTGAGACACCTGGCCGTCCGCGACACGGCGCCGGCGCGCGACCTCGGTCGCACGCCGGCGCTGCGCTGTCGTGGAAGGCCCGTCAGCTCTCGCGGTGGTCGCGGTAGTAGCGGATGAGGCCCTGGGTGGAGGGGTCCTGCTGGGCGAGGGCCTCCTCGTCACCGGCGACGGCGGGGGTGACCTCCTTGGCGAGCTGCTTGCCGAGCTCGACGCCCCACTGGTCGAAGGAGTCGATGCCCCAGACGACACCCTGCACGAAGGTGATGTGCTCGTACAGCGCGATGAGCTGACCGAGCACCGAGGGCGTGAGCGCCGGGGCCATGATCGACGTCGTCGGCTTGTTGCCCTCGAACACCCGCGCGGGGACCACCGATTCGTCGGTGCCCTCGGCGCGCACCTCGTCGGCGGTCTTGCCGAACGCGAGCGCGGCGGTCTGCGCGAAGAAGTTGGCGAGGAACAACTCGTGGACGTCGGCGTCGCCGTCCTTCAACGGGTGGGCGGGGTTGGCCATCGCGATGAAGTCGGCGGGAATGATCCGGGTGCCCTGGTGGATGAGCTGGTAGAACGCGTGCTGCCCGTTGGTGCCCGGCTCGCCCCAGAACACCTCGCCGGTGAGGCACGTGACGGGAGATCCGTCCCAGCGCACCGACTTGCCGTTGGACTCCATCGTGAGCTGCTGGAGGTAGGCCGGGAACCGGTGCAGGTACTGCGCGTACGGCAGCACGGCGTGGGTCTCGGCCTCGAGGAAGTCGACGTTCCACACGTTGAGCAGACCCATGAGCGCGGGCACGTTGCGGGCGAGTTCGGTGGTGCGAAAGTGCTCGTCGATCGCGTGGAATCCCGAGAGCATCTCGGTGAAGCGCTCCGGGCCGATCGCGACCGCGAGCACCGTGCCGATGGCGGAGTCGACGGAGTAACGGCCACCGACCCAGTCCCAGAACCCGAACGCGTTGTCGGGGTCGATGCCGAACTCGGCGACCTTGTCGAGCGCGGTGGAGACCGCGACGAAGTGCTTGGCCACGGCGGACGCATGGTCGTCCGCGCCCGAGATCGCGCCGGAGGCCTCGAGGGTGTCGAGCAGCCACGCCTTGGCCATGCGGGCGTTGGTCAGAGTCTCCAGCGTGGTGAAGGTCTTGCTCGCGACGATGACCAGGGTCGTCTCGGGGTCGAGGTCCTTGGTGGTCTCCGCGACGTCGGTGGGGTCGATGTTGCTGATGAACCGGCACGTCAGGCCCTCCATGACGTACGGCTGCAGTGCCTCGTAGACCATCACCGGCCCGAGGTCGGAGCCGCCGATGCCGATGTTGACGACGGTCTCGATGCGCTTGCCGGTGATGCCCGTCCACTCACCCGAGCGCACCTTGTCGGCGAACGCGTAGACCTTGTCGAGCACCTCGTGGACGTCGGAGTCGACGTGCTGCCCGTCGACGACGAGCTCGGGGGTCGCGCCCTTGGGCCGGCGCAATGCGGTGTGCAGCACCGAGCGGTTCTCGGTGACGTTGATGCGCTCCCCGGCGAACATCGCGTCCCGGCGCTCGGTGAGCCCGACCTCCTCGGCGAGGGCGACGAGCGCCTCGATGACATCGTGCGTGACGAGGTTCTTGGAGAGGTCGACGAACAGGTCACCGGCCTGGAACGACATGCGTTCGGCGCGTTGCGGGTCCTCGGCGAACCAACGCCGCAGGTCGGGATCCATCCACGCCTCGAGCTCGGAGAGCCTGGCCCAGGCGGCGGTCTCGGTCGGGTCGATCGGGGTACTCATGGATTCGCAGTTCCCTTCGCTCGCGTACGCGCCGGTGTCGACGGGCGCCTCGACGCCCAGCCTAGTGACGCCGCCCGGCCGCGCGACCGGGTCCGCGGCGGGCATCCGCAGCGGCCGCGGCGAGTGCCTGCCGGCGTCTCCGGCTCGAGCCGGCCGACACGTCGACGGCCCGCTCGCAGGTCACCGGCACAATGGGAGGGACGACGAAGGGGGCCCACATGATGCCGAAGAGCCGCGGGGCACGACACGGGCTCATCGCCGAGATCCTCGCTCGCTCGGCGGTGCGCTCGCAGGGGCAGCTGCTCGACCTGCTCGCCGCCGAGGGCGTGGAGATCACCCAGGCCACGCTGTCGCGCGACCTCGGCGAGCTCGGCGCGACCAAGGTGCGGCACGGGCGGGCCCTCGTCTACGCGCTACCGGGGCTCGGCGGGGACCCGACGCCGCGCCCCGCGCCCGACTCCGCGTTCGTCCGGGAGCGGATCCGCAAGGTGTGCGGCGACCTGCTCGTCTCGGCCGTGCCGGCCGCCAACCAGGTCGTGCTGCGCACCCCGCCCGGCGCGGCCCAATACCTCGCCTCCGCACTCGACACGACTCCGGGCCTGGACATCCTCGGCACGATCGCCGGCGACGACACGGTCCTGCTCGTCATGTCCGACGAGCAGGCCGCCCGCGCCATGGTCGACCGTCTCGCCGCCCTCGCCGGCCCGGCGACCGATTGATCGCGACCGGCACCGCCTGATCCCGGTCGACGCGCCCGGCGCCGATGCGAGTCACACACCGGCCGCCCCGATCGACGCCGGACGGGTCGTAGCCCGAGGGCTCAGATGTCGTCCCGCTCGATGGGGCAGCTCATGCACCGGGGTCCGCCGCGGCCGCGGCCGAGCTCGCCACCGGAGATCGTGTGCACCTCGACGCCGTTCTCCTCCAGGTAGGCGTTCGTGACCGTGTTGCGCTCGTAGGCGATGACCACCCCCGGACGCACCGCGAGGACGTTGCAGCCGTCGTCCCACTGCTCGCGCTCGGCGTTGCCCAGCGGCTGCGGTGCGGTCAGCGTGCGGATCTCGTCGACCTCGAGCGCGTCCGCGATGACGCGGTGCATGTCCTCGGGGGCGTGCTCGGTGACGCGGAAGCCGTGCTCGGCGTCGTCGGGCTCGAGGGTGTAGCTGCGCAGCATGCCGAGGCCGGCGTACTTGGTGAAGGAGTGATCGTCGACCATCGACATCACGGTGTCGAGGTGCATGACCGCCCGGTACTTGGGCATCTGCAGCCCGACGACCCGGCGGGCGGCTCCGCGCTTGAACAACTGCTGGGCGAGACGCTCGACGGCCTGCGGGGTGGTGCGTTCGCTCATGCCGACGAGTACGGCGCCGTGGCCGATGACGTGCACGTCACCGCCCTCCATCGTCGCCAGACCGGTGCCGAGACCGCCGCCCCAGTACTCGAACGGCGTATCGGTCTTCGACAGCTCCGGGTGGTAGCGGTAGATCGCCTCGTAGTTCATCGACTCCCGCATGCGGGCCACCATGCGCATCGAGTTGACCGAGACCCCGCCGTACACCCAGCACGAGGTGTCGCGCGTGAAGAGGTGGTTCGGCAGTGGCGCGAGCAGGTAGTCGCTGCCGGCGTGCGTCTTGAGCACCATCGACTGCGGGTCCGTGTCGACGCGCCGGAGCGCCTCCTCCTTGCTCAGGCCACCGATGAGCACTCCGGAGAGCTCCGCGCTCGACATGCCGTCGAGGATCGACATCAGGGGGTCGATCGCCGCCGGGCCGAACACCTGGGAGTCGAGCAGGCTCGTGAGCAGGTACTCACGAGCGCCCGGCACGTCCATCGTCTCGGTGAGGAGCCGCTCGAGGTAGAGCACCTCGACGCCGAGGCCGCGGAGGAGGTCGGCGAACTCGTCGTGCTCCTCCTGGGCGCGCGGCACCCACGGCAGCTCGTCGAAGAGCAGCGCGTCCTTGTTGGACGGCGTGAGCCGCGCGAGCTCGATCCCCGGGCGATGGAGGATGACCCGTCGGAGCTGCCCGACCTCCGATCCGACGTACGCCTTGCTCATGTGAGGCACCCTTCTCTCGACCGTCACCGGGCGAGGGCGTGGAGCGGGCGTGGAGTGTCGTTCTCGCGTGTTCTCGCGCGCCACCCGGCGTGTGCCACGCGGGGGAAGAGCGTCCCGTCCACCCGCGTGTTCACCCGGGACGCTAGACCTCGCGCAGCCGGCTCGTGGGGCGTTCGACGAGGTCAGCGCGGGTAGGGCGAGTGATCATGCGGTCCGAACCCAGGACCCGCTGTGCACTGTCGATGGTTATGCAGAGTGCGGCATGGCTTTCACGGTGACGTCGGTCACGTCGCCCCTCCGGCGTCCCGGTGACGCGGTGGACGCCGCGGCGATCGCCGGCGTCGGTAGGGTCGGATGGCGGTCGCCGATCGCGGCCGCGCCGTCGACGCCGAGGAGTTCCGTCGTGCCCAGCCGCCGCGAGGTCGCCCGCCTCGTCGATCACACGCTCCTCACGCCCGAGGCCACCCACCGGCAGGTCGCCGACGTGGCCGCGGAGGCGGGTGAGCTCGGCGCCTTCGCCGTCTGTGTCTCGCCGTCGAGGCTGCCGGTCGAGGCGCCCGCGGGCGTGCGCGTCGCCGCCGTGTGCGGGTTTCCCACCGGCGCCCACGCTCCCGAGATCAAGGCCGCCGAGGCGGCGCGAGCCGTGAGCGACGACGCCGACGAGATCGACATGGTCGTCGACCTCGGGCTCGTGCGAGAGGGCCGGTTCGCGGAGGTCGAGCGGGAGATCCGCGCGGTCCGCGACGTGTGCCCGCCGGCGGGGGAGCGCCCGGTGCTGCTCAAGGTCATCATCGAATCGGCCGCGCTCACCGACGCGGAGATCGTCGCCTGCTGTGAGGCGGCCGAGCGAGCGGGCGCCGACTTCGTCAAGACCTCCACCGGGTTCCACCCCGCGGGCGGTGCGAGCGTCCACGCCGTCGCCCTCATGCGCCGCACGGTCGGCGACCGGCTCGGAGTCAAGGCCTCCGGCGGCATCCGTACCGCCGAGGCCGCGCTCGCGATGATCGACGCCGGCGCGACCCGCCTCGGGCTGTCCGGCACCCGCGCCGTGCTCGACGGACTGCCGGACGACGACGCGTCCTGACGGTCGGACTCAGCGGTGCCTCCGCAGCCGTAGGGCACCAGCCTCAGACCGGCCGGATCGCGATCGGGATACGTCGGGGGCCGAAGTCGCCGGGCTCGGGCTCGAAACGCCCGGCGATGACCGTGGCGGATTCGGGGCAGTGCCCGACTCCGTCCGCGTCGACGACGATGCGGTGATCGAGCAGCCGATAGCGGTCGCGCTCGACGACGGTGGCGCCGCAGCCGGGGCAGCGGGTGGCCTCGCCGTCGCGGTTGACGACGTTGCCCGTGTAGACGTAGCGCTCTCCGGCTGCGTGGGCGATGTCGCGGGCGCGGGTCAGGGTCGACAGGGGCGTCGCAGGCACGTCGGGCATCCGGTGGTCGGGGTGGAAGGCCGAGAAGTGATGCGGCACATCCGGGCCCAGCTCACGAACCACCCACTCGCACATCGCGGTGAGCTCCTCGTCGGAGTCGTTGCTGCCCGGGATGAGCAGAGTCGTCAGCTCCACCCACACGTCGGTCTCGTGCACGAGGTGGGTGAGGGTGTCGAGCACCGGTTGCAGGCGCGCTCCCGTGAGCTGCCGGTAGAAGGAGTCGCTGAAACCCTTGAGGTCGACGTTCGCGGCATCCATGTGCGAGAAGAAGTCGGTGCGCGCCTCGCCCTGGACGTAACCCGCGGTCACGGCGACGGAGGCGATACCCCGGGCCCGGCACGCGTCGGCGACGTCCATGCCGTACTCGGCGAAGATCACCGGGTCGTTGTACGTGAGCGCGACGCTGCGACACCCCCACTCCTGCGCGGCCACGGCGATCGCGTCGGGGCTCGCCTCGGCCGCGAGGGAGTCCATCTGCCGCGAGGTGCTGATCTCGTGGTTCTGGCAGAACTTGCATCCGAGGTTGCAACCGGCGGTGCCGAAGGAGAGCACGCTGGTGCCGGGGAGAAAGTGCGAGAGGGGCTTCTTCTCGATGGGGTCGATGCAGAATCCCGACGAGCGGCCGTAGGTGGTGAGCACCAACTCGTCGCCCGCTCGTGCCCGCACGAAGCAGAACCCGCGCTGGCCCTCCCGGAGGCGGCACTCGCGAGGGCACAGGTCGCACTGCACCCGGCCGTCACCGGTCGTGTGCCAGTAGTGCGCCGGCTGCCCGGTCGGGGTGGGGAGTCCGGCCGCGGCGCCGATGAGGTCGGGGGAGAGGTTCGTCATGGGATTCCTCCCGTTATCCGGGTGATCAGCTGTCAGGTGCTCGACGCCGCGAGGTCGTCGAGGTGGTCAGTGCTGCCGATCGGGGGAGTCGACGAGGTCTACGTCGCCTCCCGGGGTGAGCTCGTGCCACGCGGTGACGGTGTACGTCGACAGGTGCACGTCGTCCCCCCAGTATCCGCGCGGCAGGCGGGCCTTGACCACGAGGTGGTCGAGGAAGTCGCGGGGGTCGGGCACCTGCTCCCACACCTGCGGAAGGAACGTGCCGCGGTGGCGTCCGGCGGTGAGCACGACCCCGTCGACGTGTGGCCGCAGCGCGCACAGCGCTTCGTCGAGGGTGGCGACCTCGAGCGGTCGCGGGGTCGAGAGCACCGACACCTCGATGCTCGTGCTCGTGAGCTCGTCCCCGGTCATCGCAGGGAATCGCGGATCGCGCACGGCGGCCGAGACGGCGTTCCCGCGCACATCCTCGGCGAGCGATCGGTAGGCCTCCAATGTACCGATACAACCGCGCAGTCGCCCCTGTGCGGTCAGCGTGACGAACGACGCGCCGTCGTCGCGCAGCCACACCGCGTCGAGGTCTGCTCGGGGCCCGCCCTGCGTACTGGCCGGTCCGCCGGAATCCACCCCGAGGTAGGCGCCGAGTTCGGTGCGCGCGAGGTCGACGAGGATGCGCCCCGCATCGGGCGGGAACCCGGCAGGGAGGTGTGCCGTTGCTCGTCCGCTCATCCGGGCTCCTCGAACGTCACCGAGGTGTACCCGACGACCCGGCTCTTGTCTCCGGCCGTGTCACCGGAGTTGCAGGCCTCGATGAGCCGAGGGCGGCGACCGCGACGCCGGGCCTGCAGCAGCATGCCGTTGGTCGGGTGGGCACCGCAGGCGCGTTCGGTGGGGATCGTGTCGTCGTGGTCGAGAATCTGCTCGATCGTCTCCGCGTCGACGCGGCGGGCCTCGTCGTACGGGAGGTAGTGCGAGAGATCGGTGCTGTCGACGACGAGGGTGTCGTCGCCGCCCTCGAGCACGTCGAGGACGTCGGCGACCTGCTGCGGCGTCGTCGCTCCCACCGCGAGGGGCAGCAGCGTGAAGTCGCCGAGCACCTGCTGGAGGAACGGCACGTGCACCTCGAGGGAGTGCTCCTGGGCGTGTGCCGCCACGCTGTCGATCACCTGCGGCAGGGCGGCACGGACGTCGTCGGGAACCGGCTCGACGGGCACCTCACCCAGGGGCGTACGGAACGCTCGACAGCCCGGATGCGCGAGCCCCCGAATCGGCACCCGGTGCACCGGGCCGAGCAGGACGACCCGCTCGACGCGCTTGGTCACCGCGGAATCCGCGACGCGCAGGTACCCGGCTGCGGCCGTGGGCCCGGAGTACACGTATCCCGCGTGGGGGGCGAGCAACACCTTGAGCCGCTCGGGCACCTCCTCGTGGCGGTCGATCGGCACCCGGTCGGCGGCGGCGACGATCATCTCGTCGATCGTGCCCGCGAGCTCGACGGGATCGGCCGGATAGAACAGACCCGCGACGGCGGGTTCACGCACGTCGATACCCATGTCTCCATCGTGGGGTCCGTCTCGACCCGGCGCCAGACGAGCGCTCGAACAGGCGTTTCCACCCGCCCCGCCCGCTCGAACAGGCGTTTTCACCGCAGGAGGCCGGGTGGAAGGGCCTGTTTGAGCGAGGGGGAGGAGACGGGATGCCGCTGACACAGGCGTTTTCACCCGCCTCGGTCGCTCGAACAGGCGGTTTCACCGCAGGAGGCCGGGTGGAAGTGCCTGTCTGAGCGAGGGGGAGGAGACGGGATGCCGCTGACACAGGCGTTTTCACGCGCCTCGGCCGCTCAGACAGGCGCTTTCGCCGCACGAGGTCGGGTTGAAGGGCCTGTTTGAGCGAGGGGGAGGAGGCGGGATGCCGCTGACACAGGCGTTTTCACCCGCCCCGCTCGCTCGAACAGGCGTTTCCACCGCACGAGGCCGGTTGGAAGCGCCTGTCTGAGCGTGGTGATTCCCCCGGGTTCGGGTGGAACCGCCTGTTTGAGCGAGGGGGAGGGGACGGGATGCCGCTGACACAGGCGTTTTCACCCGCCCCGCCCGCTCGAACAGGCATTTTCACCGCACGAGGCCGGTTGGAAGCGCCTGTCTGAGCGTGGTGATTCCCCCGGGTCGGGTGGAAGCGCCTGTCTGAGCGGGGAGGGCGGAGACGGGATGCCGCCGATACAGGTGCTTTCACCCGCTTCGGCCGCTCGAACAGGCGTTTTCACCGCACGGCGCCGGGTGGAAGCGCCTGTTTGAGCGTCTTCAGCCCGTGAAGCCGGTTGGAAGTGCCTGTTTGAGCGTCGTGAAGCCGGGTGGAAGGGCCTGTTCGAGCGTGGTCATGTCCCCGGGTCGGGTGGAAGGGCCTGTTCGAGGGTCGTCATTCCGCCTGGTGGGGCTGGCGGGGGCGGCCGCTGTCGGGGTCGACGGCGGAATCGTCCTCGGCCACGGCGTCGCCGACGATGTTGGTCGCCGACTGGGGCCACGCGAAGTAGCGGAACGCGGTGTTGACCATGGCCTGGAGGCGGTTGCGGCCGCCGAGCAGGGTGGCGAGGTGCACGCCCACCCACAGCGCCCAGGCGGCGAATCCGGTGACCGTGCGTCCGTTGGGGAACTGGACGACGGCGGCGTTGCGGCCGATCGTCGCCATCGTGCCCTTGTCGTCGTACGCGAACGGCGTGGTCTCCTCGCCGCGGTCGGCGGCGATGATCTGCTTGCCGACGTGCGTGCCCATCTGCATCGCCGGCTGCGCGAGCTGCGGCAGCGGACTGTCGGGCTCGACGGCGCAGTCGCCGATCGCCCACATGTCGCGGTGGCCCTTGACCCGCAGGTCGGGCTCCACCTCGATGCGGCCGCCCTTGCCCTGCGGCACGCCCCATTCGGAGACTTCGGGGTGGGCGCCGACGCCGGAGGCCCAGATGACGAGATCGACGCCGAGGGTCGAGCCGTCGGAGAGGTCGACGGAGTCGGGTCGCACCTCCTTGACCGCCGTGCCGAGGCGCACGTCGACGCCGCGCTTGCGGAGTTCGTGCAGCGTGTAGCGCTGCAGCCTGGGCTCGAAGGGGGCCAGCAGCGTGTCGGCCATCTCGGCGAGGATGACGCGCAGGCTGTCCTGGCTGAGCTCGGGGTAGACGACGGGGATCGCCTCGGACTTCATCTCCGCCAGCGTGCCCGCCATCTCGACGCCCGTGGCGCCGCCGCCGACGACGAGCACCGTGAAGTGCTGGCCGTGGTTGGGCTCCGTGGTCATCTGCTCGAGACCGGAGAACAGCAGGTCGCGAACCTGCAGGGCCTCGGCTCGGGAGTAGATCGTGCGCGCGTTCTCGTGGGCGCCGGGGATGTTGAAGAAGTTCGGTCCGGCGCCCTGGGCGAGCACGAGGGTGTCGTACTCGATGGGAGCGCCGCGGTTGGTGAGGACGCGCTTGTTCTCGGCGTCGATCCCGGTGACGGTGGCGCGGCGGAACTTCGTCCTGCCCTTCGAGCGGGAGACGAAGCGGCGCAGTGGGAAGGCGATGTCTCCGGGGTTGAGGCCGCCGGTCGCGACCTGGTACAGCAACGGCTGGAACGTCGTGTAGGGGTGCCGGTCGACGAGCGTGACGTCGTATCCGGCCTTGGCGAGCTCGTGGTACGCGTGCTGGCCGCCGAAGCCCGCTCCGACGATGACGACTCGCTGGCCCATGGATCCTCCTACGGGGTGGGAAAGGGCCGACGTGATGCCGGCTCGTTGCACGCAACCCTAGGCGTGCGTGCGAGATCCGCCACTTGTCGCGGGCACGCCGGCCCCGTGCGCGGGCCCGACCGGAGAGCCGGTAGGCTGCCTCGCGTTCGACGTCCTTTAACCACCGTCCTGTGAGGCGGGGAAGGAGGTCAGGCGCGGTGACGCGACCCGACTCAGCACACACCCCATCGACGAACGAGAAGGGGGCAGAGTCGCTTTCCACCGGCGCCCCCGCCTCCGCATCCTCCGACCGGCCCGAGACGAGCACCCGCGTCGTGCTCGGCGCCGACGAGATCGCTCGTGCGTTGCGACGCATGGCCCACGAGGTGCTCGAGGGCAACAAGGGCGGCGACGACCTCGTCGTCCTCGGCATCCCGACCCGCGGAGTCCCGCTGGCCCGGCGCCTGGCCGCGCTCATGAGCGAGGTCGAGGGCCGCGACATCCCCGTCGGCACCCTCGACGTCACGCTCTACCGCGACGACCTGCGTCGCAATCCCACCCGGCGCATGGAGCCCACGACGATCCCGGCCGAGGGCATCGACGACAAGGTCGTCGTGCTCGCCGACGACGTGCTCTACTCCGGCCGCACGATCCGCGCCGCTCTCGACGCACTCGGCGACATCGGTCGCCCGCGCGCGGTGCGCCTCGCCGTGCTCGTCGACCGCGGACACCGCGACCTGCCCATCCGTGCCGATCACGTGGGCAAGAACCTCCCGACCTCGAGCCGTGAGCGGGTCGATGTGCACCTCGAGGAATACGACGGCCGCGACCAGGTGACGATCTCCGGAGGCGACCGCTGATGAAGCTCGACCACTTCCTCACCGTCGACGGGCTCTCCCGCGACCAGATCACCACGCTGCTCGACACCGCGGTCGAGATGGAGGCCGTCGGGCAGCGCGAGGTCAAGAAGATCCCGGCGCTGCGCGGCGTGACGATCGTCAACGCGTTCTTCGAGGACTCCACGCGCACCAAGATGAGCTTCGACCTCGCGGCCAAGCGACTCTCGGCCGACACGATGGCGTTCTCGGGCAAAGGATCGTCGACCTCCAAGGGCGAGTCGTTGCGCGACACCGTGCTGACGATCGCCGCGATGGGCGTCGACGGGTTCGTCATCCGCCACAAGGGCTCCGGCGCCCCGCAGCGGGCGATGGACTGGACGGGCCTGCCCGTCGTCAACGCCGGCGACGGCATGCACGGCCACCCCACCCAGGCCCTGCTCGACGCCTACTCGATGCGCAAGGCGCTCGGTGACCTCGAGGGCAGGCACGTCGCGATCGTCGGTGACCTCTTCCACTCCCGGGTCGTGCGCAGCAACCTCACGTGCCTGCGCACCCTGGGTGCCAAGATGACGCTCGTCGCGCCGCCGACGCTGCTGCCGCAGGGCATCCGCGACTGGCCGAACGTCGACGAGGGCGTCGAGATCACGACCCATCTCGACGACGTCGTCCCGACCGTCGACTCGCTGATGATGCTGCGGGTCCAGCGCGAGCGCATGAGCGGTGGGTTCTTTCCGAGCGAGAACGAGTACACCGAGGGCTGGGGGCTCACGCGCGAGCGTTTGAAGCGCCTTCCCGAGCACGCGGTCATCTGTCACCCCGGCCCGATGAACCGCGGCCTCGAGATCGCCCCGGAGGCGGCCGACCACGCCCGCAGTCTCATCCTCGACCAGGTCAACGCCGGGGTGAGCACGCGCATGGCGGTGCTGTTCCACCTCTTCAGCGGCGGGTCCGACGAGACGCGCGCCCCGGCCGCTCCGGCCGCCACCACAGCCCCCACCACCACGAGCGAGCGCGAGGAGACGAAATGAGCCACGAGACGACCGACGCGCTGCTCATCACCGGGGCCGGCATCCTCGGCGAGGGGCGGCAGGACATCCTCGTCGAGAACGGCGTGATCTCGCAGGTCGGCCAGGGCCTGAACGCCCCCGAGGGCGCTCGCACGATCGACGCCTCGTCCCTCGTGGCGCTGCCCGGGTTCGTCGACCCGCACACGCACCTGCGTGAGCCGGGCCGCGAGGACACCGAGACCATCGCCTCCGGCGCCCGCGCCGCGGCGGCGGGCGGCTACACCGCGGTCATGGCGATGGCCAACACGACCCCGGTCACCGACACGGCGATCGCGGCCGAGTGGGTCTACGACAAGGGGCAGCAGGCGCCGCACGTCGACGTCTTCCCCATCGGCGCGGTGACCAAGGGCCTGCGCGGCGAGGAACTCGCCGAACTCGGACTCATGCACCGCAGCCGCGCGCACGTGCGCATGTTCAGCGACGACGGCAAGTGCGTCCACGACCCGCTCATCATGCGGCGGGCGCTGGAGTACGTCATCGACTTCGGCGGGGTCGTCGCCCAGCACGCGCAGGACCCGCGCCTCGCCCCGCACATGTCCTGCTGCGACGAGGGCCCGTACTCCGGGCGACTGGGCCTGCCGGCGTGGCCCGCGGTGGCCGAGGAGTCGATCGTCGCCCGCGACATCATGCTCGCGAAGACGGCCGGTTCGCGCCTGCACGTCTGCCACGTCTCGACGGCCGGCTCGGTCGAGCTCATCCGCTGGGGCAAGAGCATCGGCGTCGACGTCACCGCCGAGGTGACCCCGCACCACCTCGCACTCACGGTCGCCGAGCTCGAGGGCTACGACAGCGTGTACAAGGTCAACCCGCCGCTGCGTTCGGAGGCCGACGTCGAGGCCCTTCGCGCCGGTCTCGCCGACGGCACGATCGACGTCGTCGGCACCGACCACGCCCCGCACGGTCTGGCCGACAAGCAGCACGACTTCGAGATCGCGACGTTCGGCATGCTCGGCCTGGAGACCGCGCTGTCGGTCGTCTCGACCCACCTCGTCGCCACCGGCCGCATGACCTGGGCCGACGTGGCCCAGGCGATGTCGGTGCGCCCGGCCCGGCTCGCGGGTCTCGAGGGCCACGGACGTCCGATCGCGGCGGGGGAGCCGGCGAACATCGCGCTCGTCGACCCGACGGCCACGGTCGTCGTCGACCGCGACGAGAGCGAATCGCTCTCGCGGAACAACCCCTGGCACGGCCGAGAGCTCACGGGCCGGGTCGTCACGACGATCCTGCGCGGAGTTCCGACCTACGTCGACGGGGCCGTCGCCGACCTCGAGCCGGTCGGGGCGCGAGTCCCGTGACCCTCCTCTCCCGCACCCCGGCCGTCCTCGTGCTCGAGGACGGCCGGACGTTCCGCGGCGACGCGTACGGGGCCCTGGGCGAGACCGTCGGCGAGGCCGTCTTCTCCACGGGCATGAGCGGTTACCAGGAGACGCTCACCGACCCGAGCTTCCACCGTCAGGTCGTCGTCATGACCGCGCCGCACATCGGCAACACCGGGGTCAACGACGAGGACACCGAGTCCGCCCGCATCTGGGTGAGCGGGTACGTCGTGCGCGACCCTGCGCTGCGGCCCTCGAACTGGCGCAGCCGGCGCACGCTCGAGGACGACCTGCGTGAACAGGGCGTCGTCGGCATCAGCGGCATCGACACCCGCGCCCTCACCCGCCACCTGCGCGAGGCCGGCGCGATGCGGGTCGGGATCTTCTCGGGCCGCGAGCTCTCCGACGACATCGACGGCCTGGTCGCGCACGTCCGCAAGACCCCGGCGATGACCGGCTCGGCCCTCGCCGCCGAGGTGAGCACGCCCGAGGCCTACGTCGTGCCCGCCGAGGGGGAGAAGCGGTTCACCGTGGCCGCGATCGACCTCGGCATCAAGGCCAACACCCCCCGCCTGCTCGCCCACCGCGGCGTCGAGGTGCACGTGCTGCCCCAGACGACGCCGTTCGACGAGATCCGCTCGCTCGGCGTCGACGGCGTGTTCTTCTCCAACGGTCCCGGCGACCCCGCGACCGCAGAGACCGAGGCCGCGCTGCTGCGAGAGGTGCTCGACGCGCGAATCCCGTTCTTCGGCATCTGCTTCGGCAACCAGATCCTCGGCCGGGCTCTCGGGCTCGGCACCTACAAGCTCAAGTACGGGCACCGCGGCATCAACCAGCCGGTGCTCGACCGGGCCACCGGCCGGGTCGAGATCACCGCGCAGAACCACGGGTTCGCCGTGGCATGGCCCAACGAGGAGCTCACGCCGATCGACACGGAGTTCGGGCGCGCCGAAGTGAGCCACATCTGCCTCAACGACAACGTCGTCGAGGGGCTGCGTCTGCTCGACCGCCCGGCGTTCTCGGTGCAGTACCACCCCGAGGCCGCCGCCGGCCCCCACGACAGCGAGTACCTGTTCGACCGGTTCGTCGACCTCATGGCGGACGCCGGCGACGCGACCAGCGAGGACACCTGATGCCCAAGCGCACCGACATCGAGTCCGTCCTCGTCATCGGCTCCGGGCCCATCGTCATCGGCCAGGCCGCCGAGTTCGACTACTCCGGCACCCAGGCCTGCCGTGTGCTGCGCAGCGAGGGCCTGCGGGTCATCCTCGTCAACAGCAACCCGGCGACGATCATGACCGACCCCGAGATCGCCGACGCGACCTACGTCGAACCCATCGAGCCGGGAATCCTCGAGCAGATCATCGCCAAGGAACGTCCCGACGCCGTCCTCGCGACCCTCGGCGGGCAGACCGCGCTCAACGCCGCGATCGCCCTCCACGACAACGGCGTGCTCGAGAAGTACGGCTGTCCGCTCATCGGCGCCAACGTCGAGGCGATCCAGCTCGGCGAGGACCGCGAGGCGTTCAAGGGCGTCGTCGAACGCTGCGGCGCCGAATCGGCCCGCAGCCGCATCTGTCACACGATGGATGAGGTGTGGGCGGCGGCCGAGCAGCTCGGCTACCCCATGGTCGTGCGGCCGAGCTTCACGATGGGCGGCCTCGGCTCCGGGTTCGCGCACACCCCCGAGGACCTCGAACGCTACGCCGGCGCCGGGCTGCACGACTCGCCGACCAACTCCGTGCTGCTCGAGGAATCGATCCTCGGGTGGAAGGAGTACGAGCTCGAGGTCATGCGTGACCACGCCGACAACGTCGTCATCGTGTGCTCGATCGAGAACCTCGATCCGATGGGCGTGCACACCGGCGACTCGATCACGGTCGCGCCCGCCCTCACCCTCACCGACCGCGAGTACCAGAGACTGCGCGACATCGCGATCGCCGTCATCCGAGAGGTGGGCGTCGACACCGGGGGCTGCAACATCCAGTTCGCGATCGACCCCACGAACGGACGGGTCATCGTCATCGAGATGAACCCCCGGGTCTCCCGCAGCTCGGCGCTCGCGTCCAAGGCCACCGGCTACCCGATCGCCAAGATCGCCGCGAAGATGGCGATCGGCTACACCCTGGACGAGGTGCGCAACGACATCACCGAGTTCACCCCGGCCTCGTTCGAGCCGGCCCTCGACTACGTCGTCGTCAAGGTGCCGCGGTTCGCGTTCGAGAAGTTCCCCGCGGCGGACCCGACGTTGACGACGACGATGAAGTCGGTCGGCGAGGCGATGGCCATCGGCCGCAACTTCACCGAGGCGTTGCAGAAGGCCCTGCGCTCGACCGAGCAGAAGGGCGGCTCGTTCCACTGGCGCCGCGGCGAGCGGCCCGGCCGCGAACAGGCGCGGGCGCTGCTCGAGCAGGCCGTCACCCCGACCGACGGGCGCCTCCTGCTCGTGCAGCAGGCGCTCTGGGGCGGCTGCAGCGTCGAGGAGGTGCACGACGCGACCGGCATCGACCCGTGGTTCCTCGACCAGATCCACTTGCTCGACGAGGTCGCCGAGCACGTGGCCCAGGTCGTCGGCAGCACTCGCACCCTCAGCCCCGAGGTGCTCACCCTCGCCAAACGCCACGGGTTCTCCGACCGTCAGATCGCCGAGATCGCCGGCATGCACGAGACGGTCGTCCGCGGCGTGCGGCACGCCCTCGGCATCCGCCCGGTCTACAAGACCGTCGACACGTGTGCCGCGGAGTTCGCCGCCCGCACCCCGTACCACTACTCCTCCTACGACGAGGAGAACGAGGTCGCGCCGCGCGAGCGACCGGCGGTGATCATCCTCGGCAGCGGCCCGAACCGCATCGGGCAGGGCGTGGAGTTCGACTACTCGTGCGTGCACGCGAGTTTCGCGTTGCGCGGCGCCGGGTTCGACACCGTGATGGTCAACTGCAACCCCGAGACGGTCTCGACCGACTACGACACGAGCTCGCGGCTCTACTTCGAGCCCCTCACGCTCGAGGACGTGCTCGAGGTCGTCCACGTCGAGCAACAGGCCGGCCCGGTCGCCGGCGTCATCGTGCAGCTCGGCGGGCAGACCCCGCTCGGTCTCGCCGCGGCCCTCAAGGACGCCGGGGTGCCGATCGTCGGCACGAGCCCGGAGGCCATCGATCGTGCCGAGGACCGGGGTGCCTTCGGGCGCATCCTCGTCGAGGCCGAGCTCCCCGCACCGCGCCACGGCATCGCCTACGCGCCGGAGGAGGCCGTCGAGATCGCCCGCGGCATCGGCTACCCGGTGCTCGTGCGCCCGAGTTACGTGCTCGGCGGGCGGGGCATGGAGATCGTCTACGACGACGCGACGCTGCGGCGGTACATCGAGAACGCGACCGCCCTCGCGCACGGTGACACCCGCCACCCGGTGCTCATCGACCGGTTCCTCGACGACGCCGTCGAGATCGACGTCGACGTGCTCTACGACGGCCACGACATGTACCTCGGCGGCATCATGGAGCACATCGAGGAGGCCGGCATCCACTCCGGCGACTCCGCCTGCGTGCTGCCGCCGGTCACCCTGGGCCCCGGCGAACTCGAGCGGGTGCGGGAATCGTCACGGCGTCTCGCCGAGGGCATCGGCGTCCACGGCCTGATGAACGTCCAGTTCGCGCTCACCGGCGACGTGCTCTACGTGCTCGAGGCCAACCCGCGTGCCTCCCGCACCGTGCCGTTCGTCGCCAAGGCGACCGGGGTGCCCATCGCCAAGGCCGCGGCCCGGATCATGCTCGGCGCGACCATCGCCGAGCTGCGGGCCGAAGGGCTCCTGCCCGCCGAGGGCGACGGGGGCCGACTGCCGCTGGAGGCACCGGTCTCGGTCAAGGAGGCGATCCTGCCGTTCAAGCGGTTCCGCACCGCCGACGGCAGCGTGGTCGACTCGGTGCTGGGCCCCGAGATGCGCTCCACCGGCGAGGTCATGGGCATCGACCACGACTACGGGGCCGCGTTCGCCAAGACGCAGCTCGGCTCGTTGTGGGGTCTGCCCACGAGCGGGCGGATCTTCGTCTCGATGGCCAACCGCGACAAGCGCGCGATGGTGTTCCCGGTCAAGCGACTGGCCGAGCTCGGCTTCGAGATCCTCGCGACGCGCGGCACGGCAGAGGTGTTGCACCGCAACGGAATCTCCTCGACGATCGTGCGCAAGCACGCCGAAGGGCCCGGTCCCGACGGCGAGCCCACGATCGTCGCCCAGATCCTCGCCGGCGACGTCGACATGGTCGTCAACACCCCCGGGACGGGCGACGCGCGACGCGACGGCTACACGATCCGCACCGCGACGACGAGCATGGACCGGCCGATCATCACGACGGTCCAGCAGCTCGGGGCGGCCGTGCACGGCATCGAGGCGTTGCTCGCCGGCGCCGTGTCGGTGGCATCGCTGCAGGAACACGCGCAACGGCTGCGACACGCCGCGGCCACGCAGGAGGAGACGTCATGACCGACCCTGGCACGAGCACGAGCACGAGCACGAGCACGAGCACGAGCACGAGCAGCGACGCCGCCCGCGAACGCGGGGAGAGCGGGGTCCGCCAGGTGGAGGCGCGGGTCGTCGCGACCCGCCGTGAGGGCGCCTACCAGTACATGACGTTCGCCGCTCCCGGCGTTCCCGCCCTCGCCCGGCCGGGGCAGTTCGTCGCGCTCACCGTCGGGGGCGAGACGTCGTCGCTGCTCCTGCGCCGCAGCTTCTCGATCCACGCCGCGAGTCCCGCGAGCGAGGAGGGCGAGGAGGACATCCTCGACCTCGTCATCGCCCCTCATGCACCGGGCACGCAGTGGCTGACGACTCGCGAGATCGGTGACGTCGTCGACCTCGTCGGCCCTCTGGGTCGGCCGTTCCCCATCCCGCGCGAGCGGGTGGCGTGCGTCCTCGTCGGCGGTGGGTACGGCAGCGCGGCGTTGTTCACGCTGGCCATGGCCTTGCGCGACCGCGGCTGCCACGTCGAGCTCGTGCTCGGGGCGGCGACCGAGGACAAACTGTTCGGCGCCTACAAGGCCGACCGGTACGCCGACGCGGTGACGATCACGACCGACGACGGCTCCGCCGGCACCAAGGGTTGGGTGAGCGACGTACTGCCCGAGGTGATCTCGCGCTCGCAGGCCTCCGTGGTGTACGCGTGCGGACCGATGGCGATGCTCGAGTCGGTCGCCCGGGTGGCCGCCGAGGCCGGTGCCGTGAGTCAGCTCGCCGTCGAGGAGGCCATGGCCTGCGGTGTCGGCGTGTGCATGACGTGTGTCCTGCCGGTCGTCGGCAACGACGGCGTCACCCGCATGGTGCGCTCGTGCGTCGAGGGGCCGGTGTTCCGCGGCGACCGACTGCGGTGGGATGCGATCGGAGGAGGCCGTTGCGTGGTGCCCGACGACGCGCTCGGCGCTCCCACGCCGGCCGTGCCCTCGACCCCGGTCGACGGGGGAGTGGAGCTCGACCGCCGGGCCGAGGACCACGACGATCTGGTGTCGGTGCCGACGGGGCTGCCCGACGGCCCGCCGGAGTCGGTCGTGCCCGATCCCCACGCCGCCGGCACCCCCGCAGAGACGGCCGTCGACGAACCGGCCGCCGACGACGGTGATCGGGCGCCGGATGCGCCCCGGAGCGCGGGCGCGACGCAGACCGCGACGAGCACGGAGGACCAGCGCTGATGTTCGAGTGGCTCAAGGGTGAGAAGAAGACCGAGAACGAGGCCGCGGCGGCTCCGGCCCGAGCGGCCGGCAGCACCGCGACGCCGCGTCCCGTTCGTCAGGGCACACCCGGCCGCGGGGAGGAGCCCGGCCGCTCGCGGGATCAGGACCTCGCCGCGGCCCGTGGTGCCGTCGACCTGAGCGTCGACCTCGTGCCTGGCCTCGGTGCCCCGTTGGCGAACCCCGTGATGACCGCGTCGGGATGCGCGGCGAACGGGCGCGAGCTCGACCGGTTCTTCGACGTCTCGACGCTCGGGGCGTTCGTCACGAAGACCGTCATGGCGAACCCGCGCTCCGGCCGCGGCACCCCGCGGATGGCCGAGACCGCGAGCGGCATGCTCAACTCGATCGGGCTGCAGGGCCCCGGCATCGAGGCGTTCTGCGCCCAGGACCTGCCGTGGCTCGCCGAGCGCGGTGTTCGCGTGCTCGTCTCGATCGCCGGCAACGACGCGGAGGAGTTCGCCCACGTCGCCGCGGTGCTGCGCGACTGCGACGCGGCGGCCGCCGTCGCGGGTGTGGAGATCAACATCTCCTGCCCCAACGTCGCCAACCGGGGCCTCGTGTTCAGCTGCGACCCGGCCTCCTCGGCGCAGGTCGTGTCGGCCGTCGCCGCGGAACTGCCCGCGCACTGGCCGACGTTCGCCAAGCTCACGGCCGACGTCACCGACATCGTGGGCATCGCCGGTGCCGCGCTCGACGCGGGCGCCACCGGCCTCACCGCGATCAACACGCTGCTCGGCATCCGCATCGACACCACCCGCATGCGCCCGCACCTCGGCGGCATCACCGGAGGACTCTCCGGCCCGGCGATTCGCCCGGTGGCGGTACGCGCGGTGTGGCAACTGCGGGCCGCGATGCTCGCAGGAGCCCTACCGGTCGCGCCGATCATCGGCGTCGGTGGCATCGCGACGGGGGAGGACGCTCTGGAGTTCCTCGCCGCCGGCGCGAGCGCCGTGCAGGTGGGAACCGTGACCTTCCACGACCCGCAGGCCCCGGCTCGCGTGCGCGACGAGCTCGCCCTCGCCCTCCACCGTCGCGGTCTCGCCTCGGTGCGCGAGGTCGTCGGCGCCGCCCACGGCTGACGACGGCGATCGGACAGCGGCCCACGAGAGGAGCCTTCATGACCCCCCTTACCCCCTTCGGTTCGCGCCTGCGCGCGGCGATGGACACTCACGGCCCGCTGTGTGCGGGGATCGATCCGCACGCCGCCCTCCTGTCCTCGTGGGGCCTGAACGACGACATCGACGGTCTGGCGAGGTTCGCCGCGACCTGCGTCGACGCGTTCGCCGGAACGGTCGCCTGCGTCAAACCGCAGTCGGCGTTCTTCGAGCGCTTCGGGTCGGCGGGCGTCGCGGTGCTCGAGCGGACGCTGAGCGACCTGCGCGAGGCCGGCACCCTGACGATCCTCGACGTCAAGCGAGGTGACATCGGGTCGACGATGGGCGGATACGCCCAGGCCTACCTCGGCCCCGACTCGCCGTTGCGCGCCGACGCGATCACCGTGAGCCCCTACCTCGGCTACGGCTCGCTGCGCCCCGCACTCGACCTCGCCGCTCAGGAGGGGCGCGGGGTGTTCGTCCTCGCCCTCACCTCCAACCCCGAGGGCGCGAGCGTTCAGCACGCGCGTGGCGGCGCCGGCGACGAGTCGGTGGCCGGCTCCGTCGTCGCGGGGGTCACGGCCGACAACGCCGAGGCGGCCGCGCAGGGACGTCTGGGCAGCGTTGGGATGGTCGTCGGGGCGACGATCGGCTCGGCGGTCTCGGATCTCGGCCTCGACCTCGCCGCGGCGAACGCGCCGCTGCTCGCGCCGGGAGTCGGCGCCCAGGGGGCCACGGCGGCCGACCTGCGCACGGTCTTCGGCCCCGCCCTGGGCAACGTCCTCGCCTCGAGCAGCCGGGACGTGCTCTCCGCCGGTCCCGGAGCGGGGGAGCTGCGCGAGCGGGCCCGCCGGGTCGCCGCCGACGTGCGTGCCATGCTGGGCGCGTGACGCCCGACGACCACGCCATGACCTCCTCCGGCGCCTCGACGTCCCCCGAGCCGCCCGTCGGCAAGTCCGCCGACGAAGCCGCCACCGCACTGCCGGCCGAGCTCCTGGAGATCCGGCGCAGCATCGACAACATCGACGCCGCGCTGATCCACCTGCTCGCCGAACGGTTCAGCCACACCCAGCGGGTCGGGCGCCTCAAGGCGCGTCACGGGTTGCCGCCGGCCGACCCGGCGCGCGAGGCGGTGCAGATCGAGCGGCTGCGCTCGCTGGCCGCCGGAGCGCGTCTCGACCCCGACTTCGCCGAGAAGTTCCTCGGGTTCCTCGTCGAGGAGGTCATCCGACACCACCGGGACATCGCCCGCAAGGAGGGCCGTGAGGACGGCGCCGCCGCAACGGGACCCGGGGGAGCCGGTCCTCGCGCGGGGTCGGACGAGTCGTTCCCGGCCGATCCGGCGGCGCCCGATGCGTCCGGGCGTGGTCAGTCGCCGAACTGGACGATCGACTGACTCTGGACAAGCCCCTCGAATCGGGATTTCGGCAGGTGATCGAGTGGTTTCGTTGCACAGGGCCGCTAGATTTGGCTAGGTTCGACCTGACTGGGCTCAGACCTGCGTATGACCTGGACCTGACACACCAGCCGTCCGTTCGACTACTTTTTCGCGCCGAGGAGACAACGTGGCACTTCCCCAGCTGACACCCGAGCAGCGCGCCGAGGCTCTCGAGAAGGCTGCCGTGGCTCGTCGCCAGCGGGCTTCGATCAAGAACGCCCTCAAGACCGGCGAGACGAGCCTCAAGAAGGTCATCGCCGACGGCAAGAAGGACGACGTCATCGGCAAGATGAAGGTCTCCTCGCTGCTCGAGTCCATGCCCGGCGTCGGGCGGGTGCGCGCCCGTCAGATCATGGACGAGGTCGGCATCTCCGAGACGCGGCGCGTGCGTGGCCTCGGCGCCAACCAGATCGCGGCGTTGCTGGAGCGCTTCGGCACCGAGTGATCGCCCAGCCCGCCCCCTCACCGCGTCGCCTCGTCGTCCTCGCCGGTCCCACGGCGGTCGGCAAGGGCGCGGTGAGTTCGTACATCCGCGAACACCACCCCGAGGTGTGGCTGTCGGTCTCCGCGACCACCCGCCCGCCTCGCCCCGGTGAGATCGACGGCCGTCACTACCGGTTCCTCGACGCCGACACCTTCTCCGACATGGTCCGGGCCGGCGAGTTCCTCGAATATGCGGTCGTGCACGGCCGCAACTGGTACGGCACGCCGCGACGGGCCGTGGAGGAGAAGCTCGCCGAGGGCGCTCCGGTGCTCCTCGAGATCGACCTCGCGGGAGCGAGGCAGGTGCGCCGCTCGATGCCCGACGCGCTGTTCGTCTTTCTCGCGCCGCCGAGTTGGGACGAACTCGTGCGCCGCCTGGAGGGCCGCGGCACCGAGGACGCCGACGAGCGGGCCCGCCGGCTCGCCACCGCCAAGGTCGAACTCGCGGCGGCCGACGAGTTCGACATCGTCGTCGTCAACGACGAGGTTCGGCGTGCGGCCGGTGAACTCGTATCATTGATGGACGTCGCGGCCGATCCCGGCCCGCGAGGCGCGGGAACGAGTGTCCCGGACGCCCCGGCGGGCGACGGCCCGCCCGATCACACCGAACGACCACACGAAACGAGACTGCGCACGTGACTGCCACCGCTCCGGCTCCCGAGGGGATCACCAACCCCCCGATCGACGACCTCCTCGAGATCGCCGACTCCAAGTACGCCCTCGTCATCTACGCCGCCAAGCGCGCGCGCCAGATCAACGCGTACTACAGCCAGCTCTCCGAGGGCCTGCTCGAGTACGTCGGGCCCCTCGTCGAGACCGAGATCCACGAGAAGCCGCTGTCGGTGGCCCTGCGTGAGATCAACGACGGCCTGCTCACCTCCACCCCCACCGAGGGCTGAGGTCCACACCGGTGACCACGACGCCCTCGCCGGAGCCGGGTCGTTCGCACGAGCCGTCGTCGGTGCGACCCACCACCGGCGGGCGTCGGGTCGTGCTCGGCGTCGGCGGGGGTATCGCCGCATACAAGGCGTGTCTGTTGTTGCGCCTGTTCGCCGAGGCCGGTGACCACGTCACCGTCGTGCCCACCGCGGCCGCACTGCGCTTCGTCGGTGCTCCGACGTGGGAGGCGCTCTCGGGCCGGCCGGTCTCCGACGGCGTGTGGGACCGCGTCGAGCAGGTGCCGCACGTGCGCCTCGGCAAGGAGGCCGATCTCGTCGTCGTCGCCCCCGCCACGGCCGACCTGATGGCTCGGGCCGCGCACGGCCTCGCCGACGACCTGCTCACCAACGTGCTGCTCACCGCGCGCTGCCCGGTGGTGTTCGCGCCCGCGATGCACACCGAGATGTGGGAGCACCCGGCCACGCGAGCCAACGTCGACCTCCTGCGCGAGCGGGGCGTCCACGTCATCGATCCCGCCTCCGGGCGCCTCACCGGCGCCGACACCGGCCCGGGCCGGTTGCCCGAACCCGAGGACATCCACGCGGAGTGCCTGCGCATCCTCGCGGCCGCACCGAAGGAGCCGACGGGGTCCGGCGGAGCGGAGACCTCGCACGCCCTCGCCGACGAACCCGGCGCCGGCCCCCTCACCGACCTCGGCGGAGCCTCGAACCTGCGCGGCCGCCGGATCGTCGTCAGCGCGGGCGGCACCAGGGAGCCGCTCGACCCGGTGCGCTACCTCGGCAACCGCAGCTCGGGCAAGCAGGGGTACGCCCTCGCCACCGCGGCTGCCGCCCGAGGCGCCCGCGTCACGCTCGTCACCAGCGCGTCACTGCCCGACCCCGAGGGGGTCGAGATCGTGCGCATCGAGACCGCACGCGAACTGCAGGAGGCGATGCGCGACGCCGCCCGCGACGCCGACGTCGTCGTCATGGCCGCCGCCGTCGCCGACTTCCGGCCCGCCGTCTACGCCGAATCGAAGATCAAGAAGACCCAGGGCGCGCCGGGGGAGGACGAACCCGACGACGCGCCGGTCATCGAACTCGTGCGCAACCCCGACATCCTCGCCGGGCTCGTCCGCGACCGCGACGCCCTTGCCGCCGAGACGGGCGGAGCACGCCGACGACCCCTCATCGTCGGTTTCGCCGCCGAGACCGGAGACGACACCGGCGACGTCCTTCACCACGCCCGCGCCAAACTCGCCCGCAAGGGCTGCGACCTTCTCGTCGCCAACGAGGTCGGCGTCGGCGTCACCTTCGGCCGCGACGACACCACCGTCCACGTCCTCGGACCCGGCGGCGTCGTCCTCGCCGAAGCCGGACCCACCAGCAAGGCCGAGGCCTCCGCCGTCGTCTGGGACGCCGTCGAAGAGGCCCTGCGCGGGTGATCCCGCGCGTTTGTAGACTCGACCACCGGCGTGCCGCGCCACCAGGCCGGCCGCGTCGTCACCACCAGTGAGGAGCCCCCACCCGTGTCCCGACTGTTCACCTCCGAATCCGTCACCGAGGGTCACCCGGACAAGATCTGCGACCAGATCTCCGACGCCATCCTCGACGCGATGCTGACCCAGGACCCCCACGCCCGCGTGGCGGTCGAGACGATGGTCACCACCGGCCTCGTCCACGTCGCCGGAGAGGTCGCGACCAGCGGATACGTCGACATCCCGAGCCTCGTGCGCAAGACCATCATCGGCATCGGCTACGACAGCTCCATCAAGGGCTTCGACGGCAAGACCTGCGGCGTCGAGATCTCCATCGGTGAACAGAGCCGTGACATCGCCCAAGGCGTCGACACCGCCTACGAGAACCGCACCGGCGGCGTCGACCCCCTCGACAAGCAGGGCGCCGGCGACCAGGGCCTCATGTTCGGATACGCCACCGACGAGACCCCCGAGCTCATGCCCCTGCCCATCTTCCTCGCGCACCGCCTCGCCGAGCGCCTCACCGCCGTGCGCAAGTCCGGCCAGATGGCCTACCTGCGCCCCGACGGCAAGACCCAGGTCACCATCGGCTACGACGGCGACAAGGCCGTCTCCCTCGACACCGTCGTCCTCTCCACCCAGCACGCCGAGGACGTCTCCCTCGAGGCCCTCCTCCAGCCCGACGTCGAGAAGCTCATCGTCAAGCCCGTCCTCGCCGAACTCGCCGACTCCGGCGTCGACCTCGCCCTCGACGACTACCGACTCCTCGTCAACCCCACCGGCAAGTTCGTCGTCGGCGGCCCCATGGGCGACGCCGGACTCACCGGCCGCAAGATCATCGTCGACACCTACGGCGGCATGGCCCGCCACGGCGGCGGCGCCTTCTCCGGCAAGGACCCCTCCAAGGTCGACCGCTCCGCCGCCTACGCCACCCGCTGGGTCGCCAAGAACGTCGTCGCCGCGGGCCTCGCCAAGCGCTGCGAGGTCCAGACCGCCTACGCCATCGGCAAAGCCCAGCCCGTCGGCCTCTACGTCGAATGCTTCGGCACCGAGAACCACCCCCTCGACGCCATCCAGAAGGCCATCACCGACGTCTTCGACCTGCGCCCCGCCGCCATCATCGACGAACTCGACCTCCTCCGCCCCATCTACCAGCCCACCGCCGCCTACGGCCACTTCGGCCGCCGCACCGCCGACGGCATCAGCAACCCCTTCACTTGGGAAAAGACCAACCGAGTCGAGGAGTTGCAGCGGGCGATCGGGGGCTGATACCCCCCTCGCTTCGCGCGGTTTGCGGCCGTCGCTTACGCCCGGCGCTTCGCGCTGGGGCGGAAGCGACGGCCGCTCGGACGCGGCTTCGCCGCGGCGCTTTCTTGGTTCCGTCGATTCAAGAGCTCGCTTCGCTCGCTCGAATCGACGGCGAGAACACGAATCCCCTGTTTCCGGCTTCTCGGGAGCGGGGGATTCGTGTTCTCGCGGTTGGTCGCTGTGGGTCTGTCGGGTTGCTCCTGCGCCGAGGCAACCGTCGCCGGCTCGTGTCCGCGCTTTGCGCGCGTGTGCCGAGACAGACGTTTTGCTCCTTGTGGTCCGTACTTCGCGCGTACGTCGAGACCTTTTTCTTACACACGACGGCGGAAGTGGCGGGTGTCTCGGCGTCTCGCGCGGCGCGCACTGTGCACGGGGTCGGTGTCTCGGCGTCGTGCTCAGGCCGTGGCGCCTGGCTCCAAGCGGCTCCCGGCCGGGAGATCCGCGCCTCCACCGACCGTGCTCTCTCGCCCGACCAGCGTGATGTCGTCCTCCGTCGGGAGGCGCCGGCCCGTCTCCACACCGACGCGGGCACCCGGCTCGATCGTCACCAGGTGATCGACGATCGCCGTCCCCACGAACGCGCCGCGCCCGATCGTCACATCCTCGAACACCACCGAGTCCACGACCTCCGCCCCCTCCTCGACGACCACACCCGGGCCGAGGAC
This sequence comes from Mobilicoccus massiliensis, assembly GCF_000826525.2. Taxonomy (GTDB): domain Bacteria; phylum Actinomycetota; class Actinomycetes; order Actinomycetales; family Dermatophilaceae; genus Mobilicoccus; species Mobilicoccus massiliensis. Next base: position 97,858 of record NZ_LN651331.1, read on the forward strand.
ACTGCGCACCACCCGCCCGGACACGTCGCAACCAGGAGAGACGACGCCGTCGACGATCTGTCCGCTCTCTCGCACGATCGCCCCCGGACGGGTGAGGTTGACACCGACGATCGGCCACCGCCGATCATCGAACACGTCCATGCGGCCCGCCACGAGATCGCGGTGGGCCCGCAGATACGACGCCGGTCGCCCGAGATCACGCCAGTACCCCTCCAACGGGTGCGAGACGACCCGGCCGTGCTCGATGAGATACGGCAGCAACTTGTCGCCGAAATCACCGAGCCCGGTGTCACCCGCCTCCGAACTCTCGTCATCCGCGTGCAGGATGCCGAGGGTGCGCTGCAACACGTCGGGGTCGTAGACGAACACCTCCGTCGCGACGATCGACGACCTCGGACTCGACGGCTTGTACTCCACCCCCGTCACGACAGCGCCGGGCTCGGCCGGGTCGCCCGCGATGTCGAGGACCGCATGATGCACGGCCTCCGTCTTCGACAGGTCGTAGGTGAGCAGCGTGCAGTCGGCACCGGAGTCCAGGTGGGTGCGCACGAGATCGTTGTAGTCGAACGCGTACACGTGATCGGACGACAACACGAGGACGGCATCGGGATCCGCCGCCCTGATCTCGTGCCGGGACCGACGCAGCAGGTCGGCGTTGCCCTGAGAGAAACCCGAACGCTCCGGACCGCGGCCCTCCTCCGGGCCCAGCACGAACAGCCCGCCCCGCGTGCGATCGAGATCCCACGGCCGACCGTTGCCGACGGCCCGCTCCAGCATCGACGCGTGGTACTGGGCGCACACGATGACGTCGTCGATCCGACTGTGCCGCAGGTTGGACAGCGGAATGTCGATGAGCCGGTGCGTGCCCGCGAACGGAAGCACCGGCTTGGGACGCTCACGGGTGAGCACGTCCATGCGGCTGCCCTTGCCGCCGGCGAGCACGAGGGCGAGCACATGAGGAGCACGCATGCGGACTTTTCTACCGCCCAACCCCCTGCGGCGCACGGCGGACCCGCGACGAGGCGCCTGCGAAGGGTTGTCGGGGGCGCGGGGTAGACATGAGTCATGACCGACGACGTGAGCAGCGCCCGCGCCGTCCAGCGCCATGCGCAGGACGCGCTGCTCGCCGTGCCCGCCATCTTCACCGGGCCCACCCCGCCGATCGAGGCGACCGGAACACCGGCTGAACTCTCGCCTGCCGAGATGGAGCCCGCCCCGGCGTCGGTGGGCGCAGCGTCCGACCGGCCTGCCGGGGACGACGTGCGAGGTGATCCGGGCGATGGAACCGGCGGCGCGGGGAACCCCCGTCTGGTCGCGGGCTCGTCGGCGGCGGGAGAGGCGCTCGTGACGGACGAGGTCTCACCCGCTCCCGAGAGCGGAGAGACACCGAAGCTACCCGTGGCGCTCGTCGCCGTTCAGGTGCCACTGCCGCACCTGGACCGTGGATTCGAGTACCGGGTTCCCCCCGACCTCGACGAGGACGCGGTGCCGGGGTCGCGGGTCAAGGTCCGGTTTTCGGGGCGCGACGTCGACGGGTTCATCCTCGAACGCCGACCGCGGGCCGAGCACTCGGGCACGCTGTCGCCGTTGCGCCGTGTGGTGAGCCACGAGCCCGTGCTCACCCCCGAGGTCGCCACACTGGCCAGGGCGGTCGCCGACGCGCACGCCGGCTCCCTCGCCGACGTCCTGCGACTCGCGGTGCCACCACGCCACGCCCAGGCCGAGAAGGCCCTCACCGCGCGACCCCCGGCCGCCCCCGCGGGCGAGCCGGCCGTCGAACCCGCACCGTGGCAGCGTTACCCGGCCGGGCCGAGCTTTCTGCGTCGTATCGGTGCCGGTGAAGGTCCGTGGGCGGCGTGGTCGGCTCTGCCCACCACCGACCCGGCCCTCGACTGGCCGGCGGCCATCGCCGCCGCGGCCGCCGCCACGCTCCTCTCGGGACGCGGCGCGCTCGTCGTCGTTCCCGATCACCGTGACGTCGCGCGCGTCGACGCAGCCCTCACCGAGGCGCTCGGCAAGGGTCGGCACGTGCGGCTCACGGCCGACCAGGGGCCCCAGGCGCGCTACACGGCGTGGCTGTCGGTGCTCCGCGGTCATGTGCGCTGCGTCGTCGGCACTCGTGCGGCCGCCTACGCGCCGGTGCACGACCTGGGGCTCGTCGCCTGGTGGGACGACGGCGACGACCTGCACGCCGAACCCCGCGCGCCCTACGCGCACATGCGCGACGTGCTGCGTCTACGGGCACAGCAGACGGGGGCGGCGCTGCTCGTGGGCGGGTTCGCCAGGTCGGTCGCGGTCGAGCAGTGGGTCGCACAGGGGATGGTCCGAGAGATCGTCTCGGACGTCTCGGCGCGGCGAACACTGGCCCGGGTCCACGTCGTGGGCGAGGGCCACGACGAGGAACGCGACGGCCCCGGTGCTCGCGCCCACCTGCCCTCGGCGGCGTGGCGCGCCGCGCACGCCGCCTTGAACTCCGGCCCGGTGCTCGTCCAGGTGCCGCGGCGGGGATACCTGCCCGCGTTGTCGTGCCAGACCTGCCGGGCTCCGGCCCGCTGCCCGCACTGTCACGGGCCGCTCGCGCTGCCCGGCCCCGACGCCGCGCCGTCGTGCCGTTGGTGTGGCCGCACGCCCACCGATTACACGTGCCCGCAGTGCGGGTCACACCGGCTGCGCAGCAGCGTCGTCGGGGCGCACCGCACCGCCGAGGAACTCGGTCGCGCGTTCCCCGGCACACCCGTGCGCACCTCCGGCGCTCCCGAGGTCATCGACGTCGTCGACGGTCGGCCGGCGCTCGTCATCGCGACTCCGGGGGCCGAACCCTACGCCGAGGGCGGCTACGCGGCCACACTGCTGCTCGACGCGTGGGCGAGCATCGACCGGCCGGCCCTCGACGCGGGGGAGGAGGCGCTGCGACGCTGGCTCACCGCGGCCGCCCTCACCCGCGACGCGGCCGACGGGGGCGTCGTCGTGCTCGCCGGAGCCCCGCTGCACCATCCCCTGCCCGTGGTCGAGGCCCTCGTGCGGTGGGCACCGGAGTGGTTCGCACGCCGTGAGCTCGCCGAACGCGCCGAGCTCACGCTGCCCCCGGCGGTCTGGATGGCACGGGTCACCGGCAGCCTGCCCGCGGTCCGCGGCTTCGGCGACGACATGGTGGCGGCGATGCGTGACCACGGCGAGACGCCGGTCGAGCGGCTCGGGCCGATCCCCGTCGGCGAGGAGGCACACCTGCTGCTGCGCGTGTCGTGGGACCGAGCGGCCGAGGCCATCGCGGCGCTCGGCGCGGTGCGGCGCACCCGCAGCGCCCGCAAGGACAGGGAGGCCGCGTCGGTCCGGCTGGGGGTGGCCGACGTGACGTGAATAGACTGATCGCCCGGCCCGGATCAGGGCGGGGACGCTCGCGGGGCCGGCTGCTCCGGCCGATCCCGGGCCGACGGTCTCGAGACCGCCGTGCGAACCATCCGGCGCGTGAGCACTCGGGCGGCCACCGGTTTCACGGCGTGCGATCGCGGCTCTCCGAGGCCGCGAGGGCACGCCGCCGCGGGGCCGACGCCGCCCGTGCGCTCCTGCTCGCGCCCCGCCCGCAGTACCGACTGTTCTCACCCGCCGCTCGTCCCTACGGAGGCACGCTCGTGACGATCCTCGACATCCGCCGCATCGGAGACCCGGTGTTGCGCACCCGGGCGAGCGAGGTGGTCGACTTCGACGCCGAACTGCGCGGGCTGGTCGCCGACCTCACGGCCACGATGCTCGACGCTCCGGGGGTGGGCCTCGCGGCACCTCAGATCGGGATCGGTCTGCGCGTGTTCACCTACCACGTCGACGGCGTGCTCGGTCACGTCGTCAACCCCGTCCTCGCCCTCGACGGCGAGCTCGAGGAGACCGACGAGGGGTGTCTGTCGATCCCCGGTCTCACCGCCCTCGCGCCGCGCGCGCCGCGGGCCGTCGCACGCGGCTTCGACCAGCACGGCGAACCGGTGCGCATCGAGGGCAGCACGTTGCTCGCCCAGTGCTTCCAGCACGAGACCGACCACCTCGACGGGGTGCTGTTCATCGACCGGCTCGACAGCGACGAGCGCCGGCGGGCGTTGAAGATCATCCGCTCGGCCGAATGGGCGGGCGAGACCGTCGTCAAGAGCAGCCCGCACGACGAGCGGCCGCGAGGGGGGAGCCGCTGATGCGTCTCGTGTTCGCCGGTACTCCCGAGGTGGCGCTGCCCTCCCTGGAGACACTTCTCGACTCTCGGCACGACGTCGCGGCGGTCGTCACACGCCCCGATGCGCGGGCCGGCCGAGGACGCGGCCTGCGCCCCAGCCCGGTCAAGCAGCGAGCCCTCGAGGCGGGCATCGAGGTGCTCACGCCGACCACGGTCCGCGATCCGGAGTTCCTCGACCGCCTCTCCGCCATCGCGCCCGACGCGGCGCCGGTCGTCGCGTACGGCAACCTCGTACCGCGCGCCGCACTCGACATCCCGAGACACGGGTGGATCAACCTCCACTTCTCGCTGCTGCCCGCCTGGCGTGGCGCCGCGCCCGTGCAGCACGCGCTCATCGCCGGCGACACGCGCACGGGTGCGAGCACGTTCGTCCTCGAGGAGGGCCTCGACACCGGCCCGGTCATCGACACGCTCGCGGTCGACGTCGGCGACGACGAGACGGCCGGCGAGCTGCTCGACCGGCTCGCGACCTCGGGTGCTCAGGTGCTCCTCCGCTCGCTCGACGCTCTCGAGGACGGCACCGCGCGACCCACCCCCCAGACGGGCACACCGACCCTGGCCCCCAAGCTCACCCGCGACGACGCGCGGATCGACTGGCGGGCCGACTCCGGCCGCGTCCGCAACCTCGTGCGCGGATGCACCCCGGCCCCCGGGGCGTGGACGACGCTGCACGGTGCCCCCGTCAAGATCCTCCGGATCGACCCCGTTCCGGGGGCAGTTCAGGGCGTCGTGGACGACGGGCTGCAGCCGGGGCGGATCCGGGCCGGGCGATCCTCCGTGCACGTCGAAACCGGTGACGGCGCGGTCGAACTCGTGCAGGTCCAGCCGCAGGGCAAGAAGGCGATGGCGGCGGCCGACTGGGCGCGAGGAGCCCGCGTCGACGGCCAGAGGTTCGATGAGGAGACCGACGATGAGTGACGCCGAACGCCCCGAGCCACGGCCCGAATCCCGCGACGAACCCGGCCGAGGTCAAGGCGGGGGTGACGCTCAGGGACCCGGCCGGGGTGAGATGCACCACCGCGGGGGTGAACGCCATGACGACGCGGGGAGCCGCCGCGAAGACGGCGCCCGCGATGACAACGTCCGTCACGACGACGACGCCCGTCGCGATGACGATCCTCGCCGCCACGATGCTCGCCGCGACGACTCCGGCGAGGTCGGCCGGCGTGACGCGGGACGGGGGCGTCGTCATGACGCTCCCCGCAGGGGACGAGAAGGCACCGGACGTGGTCCGGGCGCCGACGACCGTGGCGGCAGGCCGCGGCCGGAACGCCGGGGCGAGCGGGAGGGGACCGGCCGCATCCGTCACGGGGGGCAGGCCCGGCGCAGCGAGCCGGGGCGACGCTCGGCACAGCGCCCCTCCGAGCGGGGGCGGCACGGCGATCCGGCGCGGCGGCTCGCCTACGACACTCTGCGAGCCGTGGCCGATGGGGCTTACGCCAATCTCGATCTGCCCCAACGACTGCGCGGCGCTCGACTCGACGCTCGTGACGCCGCGTTCGCCACCGAGCTCGTCTACGGCGTGACCCGCCTGCGCGGACGCTACGACGCGATCATCGCGCAGTGCGCCGGACGCCCCCTGGAGCGGATCGATCCGCCCGTGCTCGACGTACTCCGCCTGGGGGCCCACCAGTTGCTCGGCATGCGGGTACCCGCCCACGCGGCCGTCGACGCGACGGTCGGCCTCGCCCGGGGCACGGTCGGCGCGGGAGCCTCCGCGTTCACCAACGCCGTGCTCCGACGGATCAGCGAGAAGTCCCTCGACGAGTGGCTCGCGATCGTCGCCCCCACCGCGCCACCGCCGGCCGACACGACCTCGTCACCGACCGATACGGCCTCGTCACCGACCGGCACGACGTGGACGCCGACCGACACATCACCGGTTGCGGCCGGGACGACGTCCTCGGTCGCGGAGGTCGCGTCCTCGACGAATCTCGACCCGGCCGGGGCACCCGAATCGCCGACGACCCCGGACGCGAGCGCGGCACCGCCCGGCCCACTGAATCTCGACGACGTGGCCGTCGCCTACAGCCATCCGGTGTGGATCGTCCGAGCCCTGCGCCAGGCTCTGCTGGCCGACGGGGTGAGCACGACCGACTCGGTGGACGCCGACCTGCTCGAACTTCTCGAGGCCGACAACACCCCGGCCGACGTCACCCTCGTCGCCCGGCCGGGCCTGGCCGAACTCGACGAATTGCTCGACGCCGGTGCACGACCGGGCGCGCTCTCGCCCGTCGGCGCGATCCTCAAGAGCGGCGGTGACCCGGGTCGACTCCCCGCCGTCCGCGAGGGCCGGGCCGCGGTGCAGGACGAGGGCTCGCAGCTCCTCGTGCTCGCGCTGGTCGCGGCCTACGACGCGAGCATCGCCGCCGCCACGACAACGCCCAGCACCGCACCTCCCGCCGAGGCGGCACGCTGGCTCGATCTGTGCGCCGGCCCGGGCGGCAAGGCCGCGTTGCTCGCAGCCCTCGCGATTCCTCGCGGGGCGACGTTGTTCTGCAACGAGATCGGCGAGCACCGAGCCGACCTCGTCGAATCCGCCGTCGGAGCCGCGATGGACGCCGGCGCCGAGGTGTTCGTCGGCGTGGGCGACGGCCGCACGATCGGCGCCGAGGAGCCGGCCTCGTTCGATCTCGTGCTGCTCGACGCGCCATGCACCGGGCTCGGCGCGCTGCGTCGTCGTCCGGACGCCCGCTGGCGGCGCACACCTGCCGACGTCGCCGATCTCATCGCCCTCCAGGAGGAGTTGCTCGCCTCCGGGCTCGACGCCCTACGGCCGGGTGGCGTGCTCGGCTACGCCACGTGCAGCCCGCACGACGCGGAGACCCGTCAGGTCGTCGAACGGGTGCTCCGGGATCGTGACGACGTCCAACTGCTCGACGCGAATGCCTTCCTCCGGGACGTGGTGATCGACGCCACACGACTGCCTCAACGCGCCGAGAACCGGCCTTTTGCGCAACTCTGGCCCCACGTGCACGCTACTGACGCAATGTTTCTCGCGTTGATTCGGCGCAACGCCGAGTGACTTGGTCGACCGGTCAAATAACCCTGCCTCCTGCCGATAGGTGGTCAGCGCGGTAGATCCGCCGACACTCCGTCGACCGCGCCCACGAGGTGCGGGTCCGGTACACGAGGCGGAGAGAATCAATGCGACTACTGCGAACCCGAGACGAGGCACTGGCCTCCGGCGGAATGTCGAAGGACGACGAGCTGGCCCACTACGTCGAGGCCCTGGAACTGGTGGCCGACCGCACCTCCCAGGCGGGGTCGGTCGACGAGGTGCTGCAGACGGCGATGGACATCGTGCGGGACGCGTTCCACATGCAGTACGCCTCCTGCTGGTGGATCCAGCCCGGCTCGACGGTTCTCACGTTCCGCTCGGAGTCCGGCCAGGTCGGTCCGAAGTTTCGTCGGGTGACGCAGGAGGCGTCGTTCGCGCGCGGTGTCGGTCTCGCCGGTCGCGCCTGGTCGGGCGGCAAGCTCATCTTCGCCGACGACCTGGCGCAGGTCACCGACTGCGTCCGCGCCCCCGTCGCCTCGCGCAGTGGGGTGCTGTCGGCGGTCGCCATGCCGCTCATCCAGGAGGGTGAGGTCGTCGGCACCATGGACTTCATGGCCGACCCCGAGCACACTCCCGGCCCCGTACGCCTCACGGTGCTGTCGGCCGTGGGCAAGCTCGTCTCCCAGGCGATCGAGCGCGTGCTGCAGGCCGATCGGCGCAAGGAGACCGACAAGGACATGGCGGCCATCAACGAGGTCGTCAAGCGCGTCAACGATGCGCGCAGCGAGGAGGAGGCCGTTCGCATCGCCCTCGACACGATCCGGGCCGAGTTCGGCTGGGAGTACGGCTCCTACTGGCTCATCGACGAGAACGAACGCGTGCTGCGCAACTCGATGGAGTCGGGCAGCGCCGGCGAGGAGTTCCGCGAGGTCACCCGCGCGGCGTCGTTCGCCGAGGGCGTCGGCCTCGCCGGCCGCACCTGGTCGAGCCGGGATCTCGTCTTCGAGCCCGACATCGGCGTCGTCACCGACTGCGTGCGCGCCCCCGCCGCCCAGCGCGCGGGCGTCAAGTCCGGTGTCTCGATGCCCATCGTCGTCGCCGGGCAGATCGTCGGCACCATCGACTTCTTCTCCACACGCGAGCTCGTCCTCACCAAGGACCGCGAGAACGCCCTGCGCAACACGGCGCTCGTGCTCTCCAGCGCGGTCGACCGCAACCGCGCGACCGCCCGCACCCGGAACGCCGGTGAGGAGCTCATGAGCTCGATCACCGAGGTCGAGAAGAACGTGCTCGACGCCACGGCCGTCGCCAACGACGCCCAGCGCCTCACCCAGGACGCGAGTGTCATCGTCGGCCGCCTCAACACGAGCAGCGTCGAGATCGGCAACGTCGTCAAGGTCATCACGAGCATCGCCGAGCAGACCAACCTCCTCGCGCTCAACGCGACCATCGAGGCCGCCCGCGCCGGCGACGCCGGTAAAGGATTCGCCGTCGTCGCCAACGAGGTCAAGGACCTCGCCCGCGAGACCGCGAAGGCCACCGAGGAGGTCGACGAGAAGGTCTCGGCCATCCAGACCGACGCCGGCTCCGTCGTCTCGGCCCTGCAGCAGGTCGCCGAGACCGTCGAGCGCATCAACGATGCGCAGAACATCATCTCCGGCGTGCTCACCGAGCAGAACGCCGTGACGCGCAGCGTGCTCGAGTCGAGCTGACCCGTCTTCGGCAGCCGCCGTCACCGGCCGGCCCCGTCGTGTGTACTTCCCACACGCAGGGCGGCCGGTGGCGGCGGCTGTCGGCGTGTCACCGGTGTGCCGGTGTCGCTCGTGAGGTCGGAGCGCTCGTGTGCCAAGGCGCCGTGTGCCCAACGCACCCGTGTGCCCCACGCGCTCGACTGCCCGAGAGCGCTCGTGTGCCTGCATGCCCGCCCGCATGCCTGCATGCCTGCATGACCGCATGCCTGCATGACCGCAGGCCCGCGTGCCCGCGTGCCCGCATGACCGCATGACCGCACGCCGGCGATACCCTCGGTTCGTGCAGATCTCTCCCAGCATCCTGGCCGCCGACTTCGCCAACCTCGAGTCCGAGCTCGACGCCATCTCGACCGCCGATTGGGCGCACGTGGACGTCATGGACAACCACTTCGTGCCCAACCTCACGCTCGGGCTGCCGGTGGTGGAGTCGCTGCTCGCGGTGAGCCCGGTGCCGATCGACTGCCATCTCATGATCGAGGACCCCGACCGTTGGGCGCCGCCGTATGCGGAGGCGGGGGCGAAGTCGGTGACGTTCCACGTCGAGGCCGCCGCGGACCCGCGCACGCTCGCCCGCGAGATCCGCGCTCAGGGCGCTCGCGCGAGCATGGCGCTCAAGCCGGCGACGCCGTGGGAGCCCTACGAGGAGTTGCTTCCGGAGCTCGACATGGTGCTCGTCATGACCGTCGAGCCCGGGTTCGGCGGCCAGACGTTCATGGCCGACATGATGCCCAAGGTCGCCGCGGTGCGAGAGTCCGTCCGGCGACACGGCGGCGAGGTCTGGATCCAGGTCGACGGCGGCGTCTCCGCCTCGACCATCGAGCAGTGCGCCGACGCCGGGGCCGACGTCTTCGTGGCCGGATCGGCCGTCTTCAACGCCGAGGGCGCGGCGAACAACATCGAGCAGCTGCGTCGGCTCGTCACCGGCCACGGCCACTGACGCGCCTCGCCACGGACGCGCCTCCGCCACGGAAGCGCCTCCGCTTCGGAGACGCCTCCGCCTGGGACGCGCGTCAGCGGGTGGCGACGAGCCGTTCGATCTCGGTCGACATCTCGCGCGCCTGCGTCGAGACGTCCTCCACGGCGGCGCGCCCGTCGGCGGACGCCTTGCCCTGGCCCTCGACGGTCGTCGCGATCGAGCGCTGTGAGGTGACGACCTCGTCCATGACCTCGTTGATGCCCTCGATGGCGGAGGCGACGTCGCCGACGTCGCCGTGCACGGTCTCGAGGACCTGACGGATCTGTTCGGTCGCCTTCGTCGTCTCCCCGGCGAGGTCCTTGACCTCACCGGCGACGACGGCGAATCCCTTGCCCGCCTCTCCGGCGCGGGCGGCCTCGATGGTCGCGTTGAGCGCGAGGAGGTTCGTCTGCTCGGCGACGCCCTCGATGGCGGAGGCGATGGAGTCGATGTCCTGGATCGTGCGACGCATCCGGTCGATGACGTCGGTGACGGTGTTCGCGCGCTCCCGCGCGGCGTCCACGGTCGTGCTCGCGGACTCGGAGGCGCCGACGATGTCGCTGGTCGAGCGGGCGAGGCCGTCGAAGATGCCGAGGGCGTGCTCGAGATCCTGGCGCAGCCGCGCGTCGATCTCGTGGAGACGCTCGACGCTCGTCTCGGCCGCGCGGGCGCGCTCCTCGCGCTCCTGCAGTCGGCGGTCCGACTCGTCGGCCTGGCGTCGCCGCTCGGCGGCGAGCTGCTCCTGGGCCGCCATCTGCTCGGCGAGGACGAGTTCGTTGCGCTCCTGCTCGGCACGGCGGGCGTCCTGGGCGTCGGCGGTGAACTTCCAGCCGTAGGCGAGGGCCGCGGCCTCGGCGAGGAGGAACACGGCGTGGAGCAGGGCGTAGGGCAGCGGGTTCTGCTGCGCGGCCGCGTCGGAGAAGACCATCGTCGGGCTGAGCAGGCTCATCACGATGTGGTGCACCGCGACGAAGAGCACGGCAACGATGAACGGCATCCACATCTGGTACAGCGCGACGGCGGCGAAGACGACGTAGAACCAGATGTGCAGGTGCGTCGACCCGCCACCGACGTGCAGCAGCATCGAGCACGCGATGAGCATGGCGACGCCCATGAGCGTGGCGCGCACGGGCTGCGAGCCGACTCGCGTCGAGGCGATCCCCAGCACGGCGATGACGAGCAGCAGCACCCAGAGCACGGCGTGGCCGAGGTGGCCCGACAATGCCGCGACGAGCAGGATGATCGGCAACTGCAGGTACAGCAGCGCGGTGATGACGCGGTGACGTTGGGAGAACTCCCGCTCGGTCAGCTGCTGGCCGCGCGGGAGGACCCCCAGCAGGCCGGGTGTGGCGGGCGCGGGCGCGGGCACGGGATCGGATGGCACGCCCACCTTTCGGCCGGCCCCGGGCCATCTGAGCGTCGCGTGTGCAAACGAGGCCGGGGTGAGCGGGCCCGCGGGTCCTGCCAGCGCACGCACCGCGGCCCGGAGCGCGGTGGGGGCGCGTGGCATACTTGCGGCACGTGCTCCGGGGTCGGTGTAATTCCGAGCCGGCGGTGACAGTCCGCGACCCGCGTCGGTGACGCTCCCGTTCGGGAGGGGACCGGCCGGTTGACCTGGTGGAACTCCAGGACCGACGGTGAAAGTCCGGATGGGAGGCGCACGTCGCGCGGGTGTTCGCGCGTGGCAGGGCTGCCGTCGGCGTCCCGTCTCGCCCGCACCCTGTCGTGGCCTCCCCGTACTCCGTCCCCGGAGGAGCTCGGGTAGGAGGCCGGATGGACGACGCACGTGCCGCGCGGGAGTCGGCGACGCGTGACGAGGCGTTCATGCGTCGTGCTCTCGAGTTGGCCGCGCAGGGTCCGCTCGCCGACCCGAATCCCTGTGTCGGGGCCGTCGTGCTCGACGCTGCCGGCGAGGTCGCCGGCGTCGGGTTCCACCGTGGCGCGGGAACCCCGCACGCCGAGGCCGTCGGCCTGGAGCAGGCGGGCGAGCGTGCCCGCGGCGGTACGTGCTACGTCACCCTCGAACCCTGCGACCACGTGGGCCGCACTCCGGCGTGTTCGGCCGCTCTGATCCATGCAGGGGTCGCGCGCGTCGTCGTCGCGGGTTCCGACCCCAACCCCGTCGCGAGCGGAGGACTGGTCCGGTTGCGTGCGGCCGGCGTCGAGACCCGCACCGGCCTGCTCGACGCCGAGGCCGAGGCCCTCAACCGCGAATGGCTGCACACGATGCGCACCGGGCGCCCCTTCGTCACGTGGAAGGTCGCCTCGACCCTCGACGGGCGCACCGCCGCCGCAGACGGCACGAGCCGGTGGATCACCGGCGAGGCCGCTCGGCACGACGTGCACGAGTTGCGCTCTCGCGTCGGCGCCGTCCTCGTCGGCACCGGGACCGCCTTCGCCGACGACCCGGCCCTCACGGTGCGGGACTCCGACGGCCGCACGACGGGTGCGCAACCGTTGCGGGTCGTCATGGGGGAGCGGTGCGAGGAACTGCCGAGAACCGCTCGTCTGCGCGACGGCTCCGCCCCGACCCTGTTCCTGCCCACCCGAGACCCGGACGCCGCGCTCGCCGAGCTGCGTACCCACGGCGTGCGGCACGTCCTCCTCGAAGGAGGGGCGACGCTCGCGGCGGCGTTCCTGCGCTCGGGCGTCGTGGACGAGATCGTCGCCTACCTCGCCCCCGCGCTGCTCGGCGCCGGGCCGGCGGCAGTCGGCGATCTCGGCATCACGACGATCGCCGAGACAACCCGGCTGCGCATCACCGACGTCCGGCTCGTCGGCGACGACGTCCGCCTCGTCGCCGCACCTCTGCCGCGCCCTGCCGGCGACCGGGCGTACCACGACCCGCGGGAGACCGCGACGAGCGGCGCGCTATCGCATCCCGGACACCCCGAAGGAAGGTCCTGACATGTTCACCGGAATCGTCGAGGAGCTCGGCCGGGTGGCCGCGATCGAGCACGGCGCCGACTCGGCCGTCCTGCGGATCGAGGGCCCCCTGGTCGTCACCGACGCCGAGCACGGGGCCTCGATCGCCGTCAACGGGGTGTGCCTCACGGTCGTCGAACACGACGCTGAGGCCTTCTCCGTCGACGTCATGGCCGAGACCCTGCGTCGCAGCAGTCTCGGTGCGCTGGAGGTCGGATCTCCGGTCAACCTCGAGCGCGCGATGGCCGCGGACGGCAGGTTCGGTGGCCACCTCGTTCAGGGTCACGTCGACGGGACGACGACGTTGCGGGCCCGTGCGCCGGGGGATCGGTGGGAGGTCCTCGAGTTCGACCTGCCGCCCGCACTCGCCCGGTACGTCGTCGAGAAGGGCTCGATCACGATCGACGGGGTGTCGCTCACCGTCGCCTCGGTGGGAGAGGGCACGTTCACCGTGAGCCTCATCCCGACGACGCTGGAGCGCACGATCCTCGGCACGCTCGCCGTCGGCGACGTCGTCAACCTCGAGGTCGACGTCCTCGCCAAGTACGTCGAGCGTCTGTTCGCCGATGCCGCCACCCGCCCGGTCACACCGTCGGCCGACAAAGTCTCGCGCGAGGAGCCCCGGGCATGACCGACCAGCTCCTGCGCCTGTTCGACGCGTCGATCGACGTGGCCGGCTACCCGCTGTACTGGCGGGAGATCGTCGGCAACCTCTTCGGGTTCGCCTCGGCCATCGGAGGCCTGCGGCGGCGGGTATGGGCCTGGCCGGTCGGGATCGTCGGCAACGCCCTGCTGTTCACGGTCTTCATCGGGGCGGCCTTCGCGCTGCCCGACGGCCGGCATCCGTTGTACGGGCAGGCCTTCCGGCAGGTGTTCTTCATCATCACGAGCGTCTACGGCTGGTGGCGGTGGGACCGGAGCCGGCGCGGGCGTGCCCCCGACGCCCCGGCCATCACCCCGCGCTGGGCCACTGCGAGCGAGCGCACCCGCTACCTGCTCATCGCCGCGGTCGGGATCCTCCTCTCCCAGTGGGCCTTCGCCGAGATCGGCGCCGGGTGGCCCGCCCCACGCTGGTACCACTGGGCCGACGCGTGGATCTTCGTCGGCTCGATCCTCGCCACGTACGCGATGGCGCGGGGCTGGACGGACTTCTGGCTGGCGTGGATCGCGGTCGACCTGGTGGGAGTTCCGTTGTTGTGGGTATCGCACTACTACCCCTCGGCGGTGCTGTACGCCGTCTACGGGGCCCTCGTCGTGTACGGGTTCGTCGTGTGGAAGCGCGCGGCGGCGCAGGAGAGCAGGACCGCGGCGCGAACCGTGGTCGATCGCAAGGGAGCAGACGCATGACCGTGACCGAGAAGCCGTTCGACGCCGCCGGTGGGTTCGCGAGCATCGAGGAGGCGCTCGAGGCGTTGCGCGCCGGCCGCCCCGTGCTCGTCCTCGACGACGAGGGCCGCGAGAACGAAGGGGACGTCATCGTCGCCGCCGCCACGCTGACCGACGCGTGGATGGCGTGGTTGATCCGGCACAGCTCCGGCTACGTGTGCGCGCCGATGCCCGAGGAGTACGCCGACCGGCTCGACCTGCCGCCCATGGTGGCGCAGAACGAGGACCGCCTGCGCACGGCGTACACCGTGACCTGCGACGCGGCCGTCGGCGTGACGACCGGTATCAGCGCCGCCGACCGGGCGAGCACGGTGCGGATCCTCGGCGATCCGGCCAGCGGCCCCGGCGATCTCGTCCGCCCAGGCCACGTCGTGCCCCTGCGCGCCCGTGCCGGCGGGGTGCTCACCCGGCCCGGTCACACCGAGGCGACCGTCGACCTCTGCCGCCTCGCCGGGCTGCCACCGGTGGGCGCCATCGCCGAGCTGGTCCACGACGACGGCACGATGATGCGCGCGCCCGCCGTGCTCGCTCTCGGCGCGCGAACCGGGCTGCCGGTCATCACCATCGAGCAGCTCGCCGCCCACCGCGCCCGCCACGACCGGGTGGTGCGCACGGCGACGACGCGCCTGCCCACCGACGACGGCGTGTTCTCGATGCTCGGGTATCGCGACCTGGTGACCGGGGACGAGCACGTCGCGCTCGTCAGCCCGCGCGGCCTGCGTGTCGACGGGCAGCCCGACGGCCGGGTGCTCGCCCGGGTGCACTCGGAGTGCCTCACCGGCGACGCGTTCGGCTCGCGGCGTTGCGACTGCGGCCCACAGCTTCGGGCCGCTCGACGCATCGTCGCCGACGAGGGCGGGGTGATCGTCTACCTGCGTGGGCACGAGGGACGCGGGGTCGGGCTCCTCGCCAAGCTGTCGGCCTACGAGTTGCAGGACGCGGGTGCCGACACGGTCGAGGCCCAGACCCGGCTCGGCCTGCCGATCGACGCGCGGGAGTACGGCGCCGCGGCCGCGATCCTCGCCGACCTCGGCGTCGAACGGCTCCAGCTCCTCACGAACAACCCGGCGAAGGCCGAGGGACTCGCCGACCTCGGGCTCGCCGACGTGACGACCAGGCGTCTGCACACCGACGTCCACGCCGACAACGTGCGCTACCTGCGCACCAAGGCCGACCGGATGCGCCACCTCTTCGCGGCCGACGACCTCGTCGACGGCGGTGTACCGCAGGCGCCGCTCGTGCCGGACACGCCCTCCGATCTCACCTCCGGCGTGACGGCCACCCCCACGGTTTCCTCGATTCCCACCATCCCCACGATTCCACCCGAAGGACGGAACGCATGAGCGGCGCAGGATCCCCCTCCATCGAGGTCGACGGCAGCGGCCTGCAGGTCGCGATCGTCGCCTCCTCCTGGCACACGCAGGTCATGGACGGCCTCATCGCCGGCGCGCAGCAGGCGCTGGACGAGGCCGGCTGCGACGACGTCGAGGTCGTGCGCGTACCGGGCAGCTTCGAACTGCCGGTCGTCGTGCGCGCCCTCACCGAGGACCACGACGCGGTGATCGCCCTCGGCGTCGTCATCCGCGGGGGCACGCCGCACTTCGACTACGTGTGCCAGGCCGCGACCATGGGCCTCACCCAGGTCGCCGTCGAGACCGGCACGCCGGTCGGGTTCGGGGTGCTCACGTGCGATGACGAGCAGCAGGCCCTCGACCGGGCGGGTCTGCCCGGCAGCAAAGAGTCCAAGGGGCACGAGGCGGCCACGGCGGCGATCGCGACGGCCCGTATCCTCGGACGCCACCACCGCTCGTGAGCGAAGGGGTGAACTGCCCCGGCACGAGCAGCTCCGCACTTTCGCCATGCGAACGCGTGCCGGGGCCGCCCACGACGCCCGATAGTCTCGGCTCGTGAAGACCTTCGAGCAGTTGTACGCCGAGATCCTCGACAAGGCCGCCACTCGTCCGGCCGACTCCCGCACCGTCACCGAACTCGACGCCGGCGTGCATTTCATCGGCAAGAAGGTCGTCGAGGAGGCCGCCGAGGTCTGGATGGCCGCCGAGCACGAGGGCGAGAGCCGTTCGGCCGAGGAGATCAGCCAACTGCTCTACCACACGCTCGTGCTCATGGTCGCCCAGGGCATCTCGCTCGAGGACGTCTACCGCCACCTGTGACTCGCCCCGCCGCGCGCCCAGTGATGCCGCCGGCACCTGCCTCACCGTCTCGCCACGTCCCAGGAGATCCCACCAGCCATGCTGCGCGTCGCCGTCCCGAACAAGGGTTCGCTCGCCGAGTCCGCCGCCACGATGCTCAAGGAGGCGGGCTACTCCGTTCGTCGTGACTCCAAGGAGCTCGTGCTCGTCGACTCCGACAACGACATCGAGTTCTTCTACCTGCGTCCTCGCGACATCGCCGTCTACGTCGGTGCGGGCACTCTCGACGCCGGTGTGACCGGCCGCGATCTGTTGCTCGACTCCCGCGTCGTCGCCCACGAGGTGCTCCCGCTGGGCTTCGCGCGTTCGACGTTCCGCTTCGCCGGCCGGCCGGGTGTGGCCGAGTCGGCCGCCGACCTGCAGGGCAAGCGCGTCGCCACGTCCTACGCCGGGCTCGTGCGCGACCACCTCGCCGAGCGTGGCGTCGAGGCCGAGGTCGTGCGGCTCGACGGGGCCGTCGAGACCTCGATCACCCTCGGCGTCGCCGACGTCATCGCCGACGTCGTCGAGACCGGCACGACCCTGCGCAACCAGGGCCTCGTCACCTTCGGTGAGCCCATCCTCCACAGCGAGGGCGTGCTCATCGCCCGCCCCGACCCCGAACAGTCCGACCGGCTCGAAGTACTCAAACGTCGGCTCTCCGGCGTCATCACGGCGGGCACGTACGTGATGATGGACTACGACATCCGCGTCGAACTCGTCGACCGGGCCACGAAGATCACCCCGGGCATCGAGTCGCCGACCGTCTCGCCGCTGCACGACGCCCAGTACGCCGCCGTGCGGGCCATGGTGCCGCGCAAGGGGATGAACCGGGTCATGGACGAGTTGTACGGCCTCGGGGCCCGCGGCATCCTCGTCACCGATATCGCCGCCTGCCGGCTGTGACGCACCCCCGAGAGGACCAGCCGTGACCACCGCCCCCCGCCGCAACCCGTACGCCCAGATCCGCCCGCGGCGGGGTCGGGTCGTGCCCATCGTCGCGGCGGTGTTCGTGGTGCTCGTCTTCACCGGGTCGGCGGCGCCGCCCCCCGCCGCAACCCGTACGCCCAGATCCGCCCGCGGCGGGGTCGGGTCGTGCCCATCGTCGCGGCGGTGTTCGTGGTGCTCGTCTTCACCGGGTCGGCGGTGTTCGTGCCGGGTCAGGCGGCGCAGAAGAACGACTGGGCGATCTCGGATCGGCTGCTCATGTTCCTGCTCGGGATCGCGATCGCCGCGTTCCTCCTGCGCTTCGCGTTCATCCGCGCCGTTCCGAGTCGCGAAGGCATCGTCGTGCGCAACCTCCTGCTCACCCGCAGCCTGGAGTGGAGCGAGATCGTGCGTCTGCAGTTCGGCGGGGGATCGCCGTGGGCCTACCTCGACACGTGGGACGCCGACACGGTGCCGGTGATGGCGATTCAGAAGGCTGACGGCGCCTTCGGCCGAGCGGAGGCGGCCCGGCTCGCCGCGCTCATCGACTTCCACGCCGGTCGGGAGCCGGGGGAAGCGGGGCCGACGCGAGCCGGTGGCCCGGTCGAGGGTGAACCGGGGCCCACAGATCAGCACATGAACGACGAACCGCAGGATCCCCCGCAGGACTTCCGCTAACGCTCCTTCCCGCCACCGCGGCGAGGCTCCGAGTCTCGACCTCGTTCCGTGGTGCCGTGCACCGGGATGTCGTCGTGTTCCATGAGGCCCTCGTGTTGCGCGGAGTCTCCGACCGTTCTTCCTGCGGTGTCGTCGTGCTCGTCGTGCTCTTGCTCGTCGTCGCGACCGTCGAAGTCGTCACCGAGGATCTCGTCCTCCTCGCCGTGCAGGCTGTAGGAGGAGGGGATGCCGATCATCGCCTCCTCGAACGGCAGTCCGCTCACCATGAGCAGGTCGAGCACGATCGAGCGCACCTGGGCCCGGATGACCTCGGAGGACAGGGTCGGGCGGGAGGTGACGTACGTCGTGGCCTCGGCGAGGCGGTAGAGCTCGGCCCGGTGGCCGGCGGGGAGCTCGCGGCGGCCGAGATCGTCGGCCATGCCCGCGGTGACGTCGGCGAGTTCGCTCACCATGTCGATGTAGTTCTTGGGCACGCTCTCGCCCTGGCGCAGCGCGATGGTGGCGCGCCGGATGAGCACCCGCAGGTTGCGCATCGCGCGCTCCAGCGGCTCGTGAAGGTCAGCGATCTCCTGCACGGCGGGCAGGTGACCGCGGCGGAACGGTGAGGAGCGGATGACCGCGAGGCCGTCGTCGGCGAGCGACTTCAGGGTGTCGAGCATGCTCTCGGCGTCCCGCGCGCGGTCGAGCGCCGCGGTGGCACGGCCGAGGTCGCGTTCGCGCAGCGCGGCGGTGGTCTCGGCGAACAGGTCGGAGACGTCGCGCACGATCTCGGAGGTGTGCTGACGCGGACGGCGCAACGGCGCCGCGGGGGTGATGGTCGCGGCGACGAGCGCGACGAGCCCGCCGACGACGGCGTCGATCCACCGCGAGAACGCCTGGTTCGGCCCCGCGACGAGGATCGTCACCATCGCCGACTGGAGGCCGGCCTGGATCGTCGTGAGCACGCGTCCGTCCACCAGCGTCATGATCGCCATCGACGCGAACACGATGAGCGCGAGCTGCCAGTACCCGCTGCCCACCACCCAGACGACGAGGTCGCCGACGAGGACCCCGACGGCGACGCCGAGGACGATCTGGACGGCCCGCTCGATGCGCTGCCCGAACGAGAAACCGAGGGCGACGACCGTGGCCACCGGGGCGAAGAACGGGCTCGGGTGCCCGAGGACGCGACCCGCGATGAACCAGGCGAGGGCCGCCGACACCGCGATCTGGGTGATGAAGAAGAGGCGCTCGCGCAGGCGCCGCCACCGCTGTTGGAGGGATGCCCGGCCGCGACGGCGGGCCGCGGCGGCGCGGCGGGCCGCAACGGCGTACAGCTCACTCGTGTGGGGCACGTGCACGGCCTCATCGTAGGCGCGCGGTCCCGGGCAGACCGGATGGCGCGAGCGACGGGCCGACGACCTGACCGACCTCCCTAGACTGGACGCGTGAGCCTCGCGACCCGTGTCATCCCCTGCCTCGACGTCGACGGCGGCCGCGTCGTCAAGGGCGTCAACTTCGAGAACCTCCGCGATGCCGGTGATCCCGTCGAACTCGCGCGGCGCTACGACGCCGAGGGCGCCGACGAGCTGACGTTCCTCGACGTCACCGCCAGCAGCGGCAACCGAGAGACGACCTACGACGTGGTCTCCCGCACGGCCGAGCAGGTGTTCATCCCCCTCACCGTCGGTGGCGGGGTGCGCACCGTGGCGGACGTCGACCGGTTGCTGCGGGCGGGCGCCGACAAGGTGGGGGTCAACACCGCCGCGCTCACCCGGCCCGAGCTCATCGACGAGGTCGCCGCGCGGTTCGGCGCGCAGGTGCTCGTGGTCTCCGCCGATGTGCGCCGGTGGCGACCGACCGAGGCGGGGGCCGGGGACCGCGAGCGGCCCGAGAGCGGGTTCGAGGTGACGACCCACGGAGGCCGTCGCGGAACCGGCATCGACGCGCTCGCGTGGTGCGAGGAGGCCGCGCGGCGCGGTGCGGGCGAGATCCTGCTCAACTCCATCGACGCCGACGGCACCAAGGCCGGGTTCGACCTCGAGCTCATCGAGGCCGTGCGGGGTCGGATCGGGGTGCCCCTCATCGCGAGCGGAGGCGCGGGAGCCACGGCGCACTTCGCGCCGGCGGTACGGGCGGGGGCGAACGCCGTGCTCGCCGCGAGCGTCTTCCACTTCGGCGACATGACGATCGACGAGGTCAAGCGCGCCATGGCCGCCGAGGGCATCCTCGTCCGCTGAGGACGGCCCGGGCAGGCCGGGCTCGGGCGCCTGGCCCCCTCAGGTCATCGGCGCATCGAGGGCCCCCACTCATGACGGCGGCCCCGGTGGGGGGGACCGGGGCCGCTGGGTCTGCACAGCCGGGGGGAGGCTGACGAACCACTGCCAGGCTACGAGCCGGGGCTTGTGCTCGGGACAGCCGGAACCCTGGGAAGAGTAGGGAGTTCGTAAAGTCTTGGCATGGCCGACGATCAGGCGCGGGCGGCGTTGACGAGCCGCACGGCGTGGGCAGTCGCCGTCACGACCCAGTGCTTGCCGGGGGCCGTCTTGAGGCGGGTGCGAAGAGCACGGGCGTCGAGTTCGGGAAAGAGCGCGGCGGCCGTGCGACGGGAGTGGTAGGCCGTGCCGAGCAGGTCGACGAGCATCCGGGTCTGCGGATCGGCGGCCTCGGCGGCGGCACGCACGTCCGCAGCGAGCACGACCGAGCGCACGCGCTCGACGACCTGCTCACGGGCCGCCAGGTCGCGCAGCGGGTGACGGGTACGCGGCAGCATGCCGAGCACGACGTCCTCCTCGGTGCCGAGGACACCGGTTTGGACGAGGTGCTCCCGCTCGGCCTGCGTGATCGAGCGCCCGGTGTCGAAGATCCACCGCCAGGGGGCGCGTCCACGCCGGGTGTCGGCGATACGCGCGAGCAGCCTGTCGAGGACGGGGTGACCGGTCGGGGTGTCGTCGTCGACCTGCACGGTGCGAGCGGGGCAGGAGATGCGGCCGCGCGCCGCGAGGTCGGCCATCGCGGCGCCGGCGACGAGCGTGGGGAGGTCGCGCAGCGCGTGCCGACCCTCGGGGGTGGACCCCAGGAGCAGCATCTGGTCGACGAGGGCCGCGCTCATGGGGTGATCGTCGCAGACCAGATCGTGACCGCCCGCGCCGGCGTCCAGGCGGTGAACGAGCCGATCGGGCCGACCCGCTCGACCGCGACGCGGCTGAGCTCGCCACCGTGGCGGCGGTGGGCTTCGAGCACGACGGCCTCGGTCTCGAAGGTCACGGCGTTGGCGACGATCCGTCCGCCGCCGCGAGTGAGGGTGTCGAGGCAGAGGTCGAGCAGTCCGGGGCTCGTGAGGCCGCCGCCGACGAAGATCGCGTTGGGAGTCGGCAGGCCCGCGAGCGCGTCGGGCGCTCGGCCGAGGACGACCTCGATGCCGGGAACGCCGAGCCGGGCCGCATTCTCGCCGATGCGGGCCGCGCGGTCGGGGTCGGGTTCGACGCAGATCGCCCGGCACTGCGGGTGCGCGCGCATCCATTCGATGCCGATACTCCCGGAGCCGGCGCCGACGTCCCAGAGCAGTTCGCCCGGGGCGGGTGCGAGGGCGGCGAGGGTGACGGCCCTGACCTCGCGTTTGGTGATCTGCCCGTCGTGCGCGTAGGCGTCGTCGGGCAGGCCGGGGGTGAGCCCGAGGCGGACGCCGGGGGAGTGGGGAACGCGTCGGGGCATGGGTCCAGCCTACGACCGCCCGGTACCGCGGCGCGCCGCAGGAGTTCGCACGTGGGCGGGGCGGCCACCTGCGGCTGAGACACTGGAGGGCATGGCATCGACACGTGTCCTGCTGCTCGGAGGAACGACCGAGGGCCGCGCCCTCGCCCGTGATCTCGTGACCTTGCCGGGGGTCGAGTTGACGAGCTCGCTCGCGGGCCGGGTGCGCCACCCGGAGGCGCTGCCCGGGGAGGTGCGGGTCGGGGGGTTCGGCGGTGTCAACGGCCTCATGGCGCATCTGTTCGCCGAGAAGGTGGATCTCGTCATCGACGCGACGCATCCGTTCGCCGCGGAGATGACCCACAACGCGACCAAGGCGAGCGAGATCGTCGGAGTCCCCCTCGTGCGAGTCGACCGGCCGGCGTGGAAGCCGCGCGCCGGGGACCGCTGGCACGAGACCGACACCGTCGCCGAGGCCGCGCGGCTCGCCGACTCGATCGGCACCCGCCTCTTCGTCACCACGGGCCGTCAGGAGGCCCAGGCCTTCGCCGGGGTGCGGGCGTGGTGCCTGCTGCGCAGCGTCGACCCACCCGAACCGCCTCTGCCGGCGCGGCACGAGATCCTGCTCGCCCGAGGGCCGTTCGTCGTTCCGGAGGAGATCGCGCTCATGGCCGACCGGCGCATCGACTGCCTGGTGACGAAGAACAGCGGCGGCGGGGCGACCGTCGCGAAGATGTCGGCCGCGCGCGAGCTCGGGCTGCCCGTGGTCATCGTGCGCCGGCCGCCGCTGCCGCCGGGGCTGCAGTGCGTGCCCGATCCCGAAGGAGCCGTGGACTGGGTCGCGCGACGACTCGTGCCCTGACGCCGATGAGGTCGTGATGCGCTGAGCTCAGAGGTCGAAGACCTCGAACCCCACGCCGTGCTGCGTACCGGTGAGGGCGCCCCCGCCGGTGAGGATGCCGGTGAGCAGCTCGCGCGG
Organism: Mobilicoccus massiliensis; assembly: GCF_000826525.2. GTDB lineage: Bacteria > Actinomycetota > Actinomycetes > Actinomycetales > Dermatophilaceae > Mobilicoccus > Mobilicoccus massiliensis. The sequence continues at coordinate 120,534 of NZ_LN651331.1, forward strand.
CGACGGGTAGTCCTCGCCGAGCGCGTCGAGATACTGGCGGTGCGCCTCGAGGCTGGCGACGGCGGCGTCGAAGTGACCGGTGACGTCGAGGGCGTGGGTGGGCTGGGGCGCATTGGCGTAGGCGATGAACTTCGTCCCGCCCCAGGGCTCGTCGTCGGTGTTGAGCTCGGGGTGGACCCACCGGTTGCCGGCGTCGCGGGCGGCGTCCATCGCGGCCTGCCCGACGACGCGGTGATCGGCCTGGTTGGTGCCGCCGCCGGCGAACCGCTCGCGGTGGGTGAGGCAGAAGAGCGCCTCCGGTCGGCGGGCCCGGATGACCCGGGCGATGTCGCGGCGCAGGTCGAGGCCGTACTCCAGGACCCCGTCGGAGTGGTCGAGGAACTCGACGACGTCGACACCGACCTCGACGGCGCCGTCGCGCTCCTCCTGTGCACGCACGACGGCGGCCTCGGCGGGGTCCATCGTGTCGATGCCGGCCTCGCCGTGCGTGGCGAGGAGGTAGGTGACCGTGCGGCCGTCGCTGGTCCAGCGGTCGACGGCCGCTGCGAGGCCGTACTCGATGTCGTCGGGGTGGGCGACCACCACGAGGGCGGTGTTCCAGTCGTCGGGCAGGGTGGGCAGTGTGCTCATCTCGTGCCTCCTCGCGAGGGCCGCGCCGGGCCGGTCGTCGCCGGGTCGGTCGGCGTCAGACTAGCCGCCGGCCTATGGGGAACCGGTGAGGTGAGGGTGGTCGGCGCGGCACTGGCCTGAGCGTGCTCGCCCTGATCGAGACGGAAGATGGGATGGCAGCGCAGCCGGGGTGATCACCCCTGTTCCGCTGCCATCCCGTCTTCCATCTCGGGTGGCGGTTCGGGTGGCGGTTCGGGTGCCGGCTGGGGTGACGGCTCGGGTGTCGTGGTGCGGACGTCGGCGCGGGGCGGGACGGCCGGGGCCGAGGTGACGGGCTGTCGGTGTGGCAGTGCAGGATGGAGAGAAGCAGTGCACGATCGCCGCCAGGAGGAGCCCATGTCGCACGTCCGCCGCCTCGTCGGAGTCGGTCTCGGCCCGGGTGATCCCGAGTTGCTCACGTGCCGCGCGATCCGCGTGCTGGGCGAGGCCGGGCTCGTGCTCGTGCCCCCGGGGGAGGAGACGGAGGCGTCGGGGCTGCCCGAGACCGTCGTGCGCTCCCACCTCGGTGAGGCGGCGCCCGTCGTGGCCCTCGACGTGCCCGCCGGCGAGGAGTCCGAAGAGGTGGTCGACTCCGCGCTGGAGTCGGGGGCCGTCGAGGCGGTGACTCGCGCGTTCGCCGCGGGCACGCAGACCGTCGTCTTCGCGACGCTCGGAGATCCGAGCGTCTATTCGGTGTTCGGGCGTGTGACCCGGGCGGTACTCGACCGCGATCCACGGGTGGAGGTCGAGGTCGTGCCGGGCATCACCGCGATGCAGGCACTCGCGGCGGCGAGCCGGACACCGCTCGTGGAGGGCACCGAGTCCCTCACCCTCGTACCCGCGACGGCCGGGCTCGCGACGTTCACCGACGCGCTCGAACACTCCGACACGGTCGTCGCCTACCGGGGTGGCCGCTACCTCGCGGCGATGCACGGCGAGCTCAGCCGGCGAGGCCGTCTCGACGGGGCGGTGCTCGGCGAGCACGTCGGTCTGGCGGACGAGTGCATCACCGCCCTCGACCGCGCCTCGCACGGGGAGGGCCCGGCCGGGCTCGCGTCGCCGCCGTCCTCACACGCCACGACGGTCATCGTCCCGGCCGCTCGCGAAGACCGCCGCCGATGAGTCCGGCGGGTGAGGCGGCTCCGAGCGGGGCGGGCTCGACCGATGACGGGCATCCGAGGAGTGAGCGTGCCCTCCCGGTGAGGGTTCTCGGGTACATCGGCGAGGCCGCGCCCCTGTCCGCCTCGGCGCGGCGGGCCATCGCGGAGGCCGATCTCGTCGTCGGCGGCCGCCGCCACCTCGAGGCGTTCGACGTGCCGTCGAGCAGGCGGGTCGTCCTCGGCCCCCTCGATCCGGCCATCGAGACCCTGCGGAGCCGTGGGCCGCGCCGGGCGGTGGTCGTGGCCAGCGGAGATCCGGGGTTCTTCGGCATCGTTCGACGCCTGCGCGCCGCGGGTGTGGAGATCGTCGTCGAGCCCGGTCCCTCCGCCTGCGCGGTTGCGTTCGGCCGGCTCGGGCAGCCGTGGGAGGAGGCACAGGTCGTCTCGACGGTCGGCCGCGATCTGCGCCGCGCGCTCAACGTCGTTCGTGCCCACCGCCTCGTCGCGGTGATGACCACCGTGGGAGCCGGATTGCGTGAGATCGCCGCCGGTCTCGAGGCGTGGCCCCGGCGTCTCGCGCTCGTTGAGCGCATCGGCGAACCCGACGAGCGCGTGCGATGGTTCACCGTGGCCGAGGCCCTCGACCTCGATCCGGCCGACATCGCCGAGCCCAACGTCGTCGTGGCAGCGGCCGACGAGCATTGGCCCGAGAACTCGGAAACCTCACTCGGCCCGTCCGCCGGGTCCGGCATGCCGTGGCGGTTGGGCGATCGTGGTGCTCATCCTGACGCCGCGCGAGTGCGCGACGACGTGCTCTCCGCTCTCGTCACCGGCGCCTTCGGCATCGGCCCGGGCGACCTCGTCGGGCTGGCAGGCGACGGCATCGACCTTCTCGGAGCAGCAGTGGCCGAGCGGGGGGCAGCGGTGATGCGGGTCGATGGCGGCGTCGATGCCTCCAGCCCCGTCGTCACGGCGCACGGGCGGCTGCCCCGCCTCGAACGGGCCGACGTCGTCTGCGTCTCGCTCACCGGCGGTGTCTGGCCCGACGTCGAGCTCGTCGCCGACGCGGGTGCCGGCGAGCTCGCGCGGGGGGTGGCGATGGTCACCGACGACGCGGGATACGACCGGGCCGCATCGGTGCTCGTCCTGCTCGGCGAGGCGTTCGACACCCGGGTTCTGCCGGTGCCGGTCGCGACGACGCTCGACGGCTCGCACGACGAACGCCCTCACCCCGGCCCCTACCTCTTCCTCGCTCGCCGGCGGTCGTGATGGACGATCATTCGGCGACGAGCGCCGGCCCGACGGCCGCGGGGGCTGCGCGCGTGGACGACGAGACCGTCAGCGACGCCACGGCACCCCTGGTGGTCGGCATCGGCGCCCGATCCGGTGCCGGTGCGGCGCAGATTCGCTCGCACCTCGCCTCGGTCCTCGCCGAGCACGGCCTGGAGCCGAACCGCGTGCAGGTCGTCGCGACGATCGACGCCCGCCGCGAGGGTGGGGTGGCCGATCTGTCGGCCGAGCTGGTGGCCGAGCTACGCACCTTTCCCGCCACGCTGCTCGACGCCCAGCCCGTGCCCACGCGGTCGTCGAGCGGTTCCGCAGTCGTGCGAGCCCTCGGCACGGCCAGCGTCGCCGAGGCCGCGGTCGTCGCCACCGGCGCGCGCCTCATCGTCCCCAAACACTCGGCGGCCGGTTCGACCATCGCCGTCGGGCTCACCACGCCACCATGCGCGCGGCCGTCCGCTGCGCCGTCGACCTCCGACGAGAAGGAGTCCTCGTGACCGTGCACTTCATCGGCGCCGGCCCCGGTGCCGCCGATCTGCTCACGCTGCGTGCCGTGCGCATCCTCGAATCGAGCCCGGTGTGTCTCTACGCGGGCGCCCTCGTGCCGCCGGAGGTGCTCGACCACTGCCCGGAGGGGGCCCGGCTCGTCGACACCGCGGACCTCGACCTCGACACGATCACGGCCGAACTCGTCGCCGCCCACGAACGGGGTGAGGACGTCGCGCGGCTGCAATCGGGCGACCTGTCGGTGTTCTCGGCGGTCTCCGAGCAGATCCGCCGGCTCGAGGCGGCGGGAGTGCCGTACTCGCTCACACCGGGCGTGCCCGCGTTCGCCGCCGCGGCGGCGGCGCTGGGGCAGGAGCTCACGGTGCCCACCGTGGGGCAGACGGTGATCCTCACGCGGGCCGCCCGTAACGCCACGGCCATGCCGCCGGGGGAGGAGCTCGACGAGCTCGCGCGCACCGGGGCGCTGCTCGTGCTGCATCTCGCGACCAACCTCGTCGAGCACGTCGTCGAGACCCTCGTGCCGCATTACGGCGAGCACTGCCCGGCCGCGGTCGTCGCCATGGCGAGCCGGGAGGACGAGATCGTCGCACGCTGCGAGCTCGCCGATCTCGCGACGACGGTGCGCGGGCGCGGAATCCGCCGCACCGCCCTGCTGTTCGTCGGCCGCGCTCTGCAGGCCGGCGACTTCGGCGACTCCCACCTCTACTCCGCCGCGTGCGCGGCTCAACGCCGCGAGAGCCCGCTGCCCCCGCCTCTGGTGATCGACCGCTGAGCCGGCTCAGGCCGCGAGCGCGGTGACGATGTGGCGTTCGATGGCCGAAGGCTTGATGACGGGGGCGAAGCGGTCGATGACCTGACCGTCGCGCCCGATGAGGAACTTGGTGAAGTTCCACTTGATGCGGTTGCCGAACCAGCCGTGCCGGCTCTCGCGCAGCCACCGCCACAGCGGGTGCGCGCGGGGGCCGTTGACGTCGATCTTGGAGAACACGGGGAACGTCACGTCGTATTCGGTGATGCAGAACTGTGCGATGTCGGCGTCGGTGCCCGGCTCCTGTCGGGCGAACTGATTGCACGGAAAGCCGAGGACGGCGAAGCCCTGGTGCTGGCGCCGCTGCCACAGATCTTCCAGACCCAGATACTGCGGGGTGAAGCCACACCTGCTCGCCGTGTTGACGACGAGGACGACCTGATCTGCGTACACCGACAGGGCACGCATCTCACCGTCGAGCGTCCTCGCCGAGAAATCGGGGAGGGCAGTCATGCACTCCAGCGTCTCAGACGAGCGCACCCTTACGCAGGATGATGCTCGAATCGCGCGCCGTCTCACCCGTGACGACGACCACAGCGGTGCCGACGAGGTTCTCGTAGAACGCCGGGCGCGGCAGGAGTTCGACCTCGACGCCCTCTCCCCAGACGGCGGTGTACTTCTCCCACCCGGCCGGCCGGTCGCCGCCCTCAGGCTCGATGAGCACGACCTGCTCCTCGGCGGTCTCGTCGAGGGGCATGAGGTGCAGCACCGCCTCGAGCAGCGTCGTCATCGGCACGCCGTCGGCCCGGATGACCTGGTGGTGGATGCTGTGCGCGGGCAGGTTGGCCTCGGCGAGGACGATCTCGTCGCCCTCGCCCATCTCCATGAGGGCCTTGACGAGGTCGGGTGACAGCACCCGGGGGATGTGACGCAGCATGTGAGTCTCCTTGCCTCAGGCGGGGGTCGGGTCGAGGTGGGTCTCATCGGGGTAGCGGCGCGGAGTCCAGACGACGAGCTCGACGTCGTCGCCCTTCTCGTCTCGGGCGTGCGCGCCGACCGAGGACGGGCCCGCGTGACGGTGGTCGACGCGCGTGCGGCTCGACCCGACGACGAGCATCGTGCGCATGTCGACGACCTCGGGGTCGAGTTCGGCGAGGGTCGTGACCGTGATGCGCTCACCCGCGGGGTCGCCGACGGCGCGGGCGACGACGACCGGCGTGGACGCGGAGCGGATCGACAGCAGATCGTCCCGGATCGTGGCGACCTGCGTGCGTCGCTCGGTGCTCGCCGGGTTGTACATCGCGATGACGAGATCGGCACGGGCCGCGGCTTGCACGCGTTCACGGACGACGTCGAACGGCTTGAGGCGGTCCGACAGCGAGATCGTCGCGAAGTCGTGGCCGAGCGGGGCGCCGACGGCCGCGGCGACCGCGTGGGACGCCGTCATGCCCGGGAGCACCCGCACCGGGATGCCCGCGTACCGCTGCTCGCCCGCCACCTCGAGCACGGCGGTCGCCATCGCGAACACCCCTGGGTCGCCGGAGGAGACGACGACGACCCGACGCCCGCGGGCGGCGAGGTCGAGCGCGAACTCCGCGCGCTCGGACTCGACCTTGTTGTCGCTGTCGTGCTTGACCAGACCCGGCCGATCCGGCACCCGGCGCACGTAGGTCGTGTATCCGACGACGTCGGTGGCTCGGCGCAGCGCCTCGTCCACCTGCGGCGTGCGCCACTGCGGACCGGCCGGGCCGAGCCCGACGACCTCGACGTAGCCCGTCTCGGAGACGCCGTCGCAGCCGGGTGCGGGCGCGCCCGGCTCGTCGTGCGACCCGGCGGCTCGGGCAGCGCTCGGCATCCAGTCCGCGGCACCGACCCGGCTCGGCACGACCGCGAGGGAGAAGTACGGCACCGAGTCGGGATCGACCTCGTGCAGCGGGCGGACGACCTCGCGTTCGCCCATCGAGACCCGCTCGGTGTACCAGGCGTCGTCGAGCCGCCCGGCCTGTTCGAGCGCGTCGCGGACCTTGCCGAACGTGCGCCCGAGCTTCATCACGACCGCGGAATCGGCCTCGGCGAGGGCCTCGGTGAGACGCTCCTGCGGCAGGGTGCCCGGCAGGACGGTGAGGATCTCCTTGTCCTCCACGAGAGGACGGCCGAGAGCGCTGCCGCAGGCCGTGACCGAGCTGATGCCGGGGATGACCGTCGTGGGATAGCGGTGTGCGAGACGTTCGTGCATGTGCTGGTAGGAGCTGTACATGAACGGGTCGCCCTCGGCGAGGATCGCGACGTCACGCCCCGCGTCGAGGTGGGCGGCCAGGCGCGCGGCCGCCTCGTCGTAGAACTCGTCGATCGCCGCGCGGTAACCGCCGGGGTGATCCGTGCGTCCCGTCGTCACCGGGTACTCGAGCACCTCCTCGGCCTGACCATCGCGCAGGTAGGGCGCGGCGATGCTGCGGGCGTTCGAGGTTCCGCCGGGAGCCTGGTGGTAGGCGACGACATCGGCGTCGCGGATCGCCTCGACCGCTGCGACGGTGAGCAGCTTCGGATCGCCGGGCCCCACGCCCACCCCGAAGAGCCGACCGCTGGAGGTGCTGGGGGCGCTGGCGGCACTGGCGACGCTGGGCGCGCTGTCGCTCATCAAATCGCTCATTCCTGGGTCGAGGCGAGCGCGTTGAGGGCGCCGCACGTGATGGCCGAACCGCCCCGGCGGCCGCGGACGACGATGTGTTCGAGGCCGAGGTCGTTCTCGATGAGGGCCTCCTTGGACTCCGCGGCGCCGATGAAGCCGACGGGCATGCCGAGGACGACCGCGGGTCGCCACGGTGAGTCGTGCAGCAGCTCGAGCAGGTGGAACAGGGCCGTGGGGGCGTTGCCGAAGGCCACGACGGCGCCGTCGATGCGCTCGCCCCAGAGTTCCACGGCCGCGGCGGTGCGGGTGTTGCCGATGCGCCGCGCGAGGTCGGCGACCTGCGGGTCGCGCAGCAGGCAGACGACTTCGTTGTCGGCGGGCAGGCGGGTGCGGGTGACGCCGCTGGCGACCATGTTGGTGTCGACGAGGATCGGGGCGCCGGCGCGCAGGGCGCTCTGTGCCGCCGTGGCCGCGCCGGGGGAGAAGACGATGTCCTTCGCGAGGTCGACCTCACCGGCGGAGTGGATCATCCGTACGGCCACGCGCTCCTCGTCGGGGGAGAACCGGGCGAGGTCGGATTCGGCCCGGATCATGGCGAACGAGCGGCGGTAGATCTCGGCGCCGTCGGTGATGTAGTCGTGCGTCAACGGTTCGTCCTCGTCGGTGGGGTCAGGGGTGGGTGCGTGAGGCGGGAGCCGGAGGCGCGGGTCACGCCGGTTCGTGCCGGGCGCTGAGCAGCGCGGCCAGGGGGTCGTGACCGTCGGGCAGCGGCGCGCCCGCGGCGGAAGAACCGTGCACCACCGCGGTGGCGTAAGCGGACTCGTCGGCGGCGTCGCGTTCCGGGTCCCGCGGGCGGGCCACGGCCTCGTGGTGCGTGTGTCGCGGGTGGCCGCACCGGCGTTCGCATCCACTGACGTGGACGGGCAGTCGGTCCTCGGAGGACTCGCCGCCGGCCGCGGCGTGGGCGTCGATCTCGGCGAGGTCGGCGACGACGTCGGCGCGCACATCGGCACGGGCGGAATCACAGCCGGGCAGACCGGTGCAGGCGGTGACGCCGTACGCGGGGTCGGCCGGGTCGGCGATGAGCCCGAGCGCCGAAGCGTCGGTGAGCAGGTGCGCGCGAACGTCCGCGCTCAGGCCGGCGAGGACGATGCTGCGGGCCGGGGTGGTGCGCACGAGGCCGTCGCCCGCCCGGGCGCGTGAGGCCAGCGCCATCCACGTGGCGGCCGGCGCGCGACCGAGACGCAGGACGAGGTTGACAGCGTCGTCGCCGATCGGGCCCGGGTGCGGCAGGTCGGTGCCCGTCTGGGGTTCGGGTTCGTCGATGCGGTGCGCCTCGGCGAACCGCTCGGTGACGGCGGTGGCGATGGCGTCGGCCACCGCCTCCGGGTGGCCGAGATCGGCGATGCGCCAGCCGGATTCGCCGGCCGCATCGCGGGCATCGAGGAAGGCGACCGCAGCGGCCACGAGCGCCTCGGGCACCTGCTCGGCGGGCAGCCGCACCACCGGAGTTCGGCCCACGTGCAGTTCGGCGTGCGTCGGCGAGATCCATCGGGCCAGAAGATCGGGCTGCAGGGGGAGCACGTCGCCACGCCCGTCGTCGAGGCCGAAGAGGAACCGGCCGGAGAGATCTGCCGTGCGCGGGGTGGAGCACAGCGCCCGGTCGAGCCGGCTCACGGCCTCGACGAGGCTGCCGAACCCGCGGCCGTCGAGCCCGGCGGCGGGGCCGGCGACGATGTTGCGCACTCGTTCGTGGGACATCGACGGGAGCAGCCCCTCGGCGGCGAGCAGTCGCGACAGCCGCCCCGCCACGTCGTCACCGTGCAGCCCGCGGATCTCGACGTTGCCGCGCGCCGTGATGCTGAGCATCCCGTCGCCGAGGGTGCGCGCCGCGTCGGAGAGCGCGACGACCTGATCGGCCGTGAGCAGCCCGCCGGGCACGCGAACGCGCGCGAGCAGGCCGTCGGCCGCCTCGTGCAGCCGCAGCGCGCCGGGACAGCGGTCGTCCGAGGTCTGCGGGGCCGGGGTCAAGGGGTCGGGCTCCATGTCCGCGAGGATATCGGCCACCTCCGACATCACCCCAGCCGATCGCCCAGGTGTGACCCCCGTCCCGATCGGTGCCGTGCCAGGCGTCACCGGGAGGAGTCGTCGGGGCGGTTCTCCCCGGCGATCGTCGCCAGCAGCCCGGGGCCGTAGCGTTCCAGCTTGGCGGCGCCGATGCCGCTGATCGTGCCGAGCTCCCCGGTCGTCGTCGGAGCCTGCGCGGCGACCGCGCGCAGCGTCGCGTCGTGGAAGACGACGTAGGCGGGCACGCCCTGCTCCTTCGCCGTCGCCGCCCGCCAGGCGCGCAGCCGTTCGAACAGCTCGGCCTGCGGGCCCGACAGCTCGGCGGTCGCCCCGGATGCCGACCTCGACCGGCCCGATGCCTTCGCGCGCGAGCGGCGGGGCTCCGGCTCCGTGCGCAGTGGTACCTCACGCTCCCCGCGCAGCACCGCGCCGGAGGCCTCGGTGAGCCCGAGGGTGCCGTAGTCGCCCTCGACGCCGACGAGCCCGGTGGCGAGAAGCTGACGGACGACTCCACGCCAGCCCCGCTCGTCCAGCTCGGTGCCGATGCCGAACGTCGTGAGGTCGGTATGGCCGAGGGAGGTCACCCGGTCGGTCGCGCGGCCGAGGAGGATGTCGACGAGATGCCCTGCCCCGTAACGCTGCCCACGCCGGTCGAGCCGGACGATCGTCGAGAGGAGCTTCTGGGCGGGGATCGTGCCGTCCCACGTCTGCGGTGGTTCGAGGCACGTGTCGCAGTTGCCGCACGCCCCACTGCCGGGTTGGCCGAAGTAGGCGAGCAGTTGCTCGCGCCGGCAGGTCACCGTCTCGCACAGGGCGAGCATCGCGTCGAGGTGGCGCCCGAGGTTGCGGCGGTGGGCGGCGTCGCCCTCGCTCGTCTCGATCATCTTGCGGTGTTGTACGACGTCGGCGAGTCCGTAGGCGAGCCATGCCGTCGAGGGCAGCCCGTCGCGGCCGGCACGTCCGGTCTCCTGGTAGTAGCCCTCGACGGATTTCGGCAGGTCGAGGTGGGCGACGAACCGCACGTCGGGTTTGTCGATGCCCATGCCGAACGCGATGGTCGCGACCATGACCAGGCCGTCCTCGCGGAGGAACCGGGCCTGGTTGTCGCTGCGCACCTGCCGGTCGAGGCCGGCGTGGTACGGCAGCGCGGGGATGCCCTGCTTCTCGAGGAACGCCGCCGTCCGCTCGACCGAGGCGCGCGAGAGGCAGTAGACGATGCCCGACTCGCCGGGGTGCTCGGTGCGCAGGAATGCGAGGAGCTGTTGCTGGGGGGAGTTCTTGGGGACGATGCGGTACTGGATGTTCGGCCGATCGAAGTCGGCGACGAACTGGCGGGCCCCGGTGAGGTCGAGCCGGGTGGCGATCTCGCGGCGCGTGGCGTCGGTCGCCGTGGCCGTGAGCGCGATGCGCGGCACGTCGGGCCAACGCTCGTGCAGCATCGACAGGCGCAGGTAGTCGGGCCGGAAGTCGTGACCCCATTGGGAGACACAGTGGGCCTCGTCGATGGCGAACAGCGCGATGCGCGCCTGGTCGAGGAGGCGCTGGGTCTCGGCGACCCGCAGTCGTTCGGGGGCGAGGTAGAGCAGGTCGAGCTCGCCGGCGAGCAACGCCTGCTCGGTGGCCGCACGCTCGTGGGGGAGCTGGGTCGAGTTGAGGAACCCGGCGCGCACCCCGAGCGCCGAGAGCGCGTCGACCTGGTCGGCCATGAGCGCGATGAGCGGGGAGATGACGATGCCCGTGCCCGCCCGCACGAGCGAGGGCACCTGGTAGCACAGCGACTTGCCTCCGCCGGTCGGCATGAGGACGAGCGCGTCCCGCCCGGCGAGGATCTCCTCGACGATCGCCGCCTGGTCACCGCGAAAGTCGTCGTACCCCCACACGCGGCGCAGCACCTCGCGCGCCGGGGTCGGCTCGGGAGTCGTCACGGCGGATGTCTCGGCGCGTGCTTCGGAGGTCGGCATCGCGGCCAGCCTAGGCACCCGGCGCGGGGCGTGGACATCGGCGCCGGCCCGGCCCGGTCCCCGTCGCCTCGGAGCGTGCGTCCGCCACCGATTGCGGACCTCACTTCAGCACCGACCACCAGCTCTCCAGGCGGTCGGTGAGCGCCGGGCCCGCCTGCATCGGCAGGGAGTGGGTCGTGTTCGGCCACGTCTGCACCGTCGCGCCAGGGATGAGTCGGGCCTGCTCGGCCGCCTTCTCACCGCCGGCGAGAGAGTCGCGGTCGGCGATGGCGACGTAGACCGGCATCGGCAGGGAGCGCAGGACGTCCTCACCGACCGGGGCGGGCGTGGGGGCGTGACCGCTGTAGTGGGCCGTGGCGAGATCGATCATGCGGCCCATCGGGTCGTCGCTGCGTACCTCCGAGACGTCGACGCCGCCGATCCGGGCGAGGGCGTGATCCCGCCACGACTGGGGGACGAACGGCAGCGTGGCCACCGTCGCCCAGAGGAAGATCGCGGGTGGCGGGTAGGCGAGGGTGAACGCGGGCTCGAGCAGGGTCAGGCCGGCGACGCGGCCGGGATGGCTGCGGGCGTGGGCCATGGCGGTCGCCCCGCCGAAGGAGTGGCCGACGGTGTGGACTCGTGCCAGTCCGAGGCCGGCGAGGGCGTCCTCGACCCAGTCGCCCTGCTGCGCCTGCTCGGTGATCGGCACGGTCTGCGTCGAGCGGCCCGCGTCGCCGACCGCGTCGAACGCGTACACGTCGCGATGGCGGGAGATCTCCCGCACCTGTTCGGCCCACATGGGGATGCCCGAACGGGTGCCGGGCAGAAGGACCACCGGTGTGCGCCCGCGGTGGTCCGGCGAGGTCCACGCGGCGACATCCGCCGTGCCGTAGCGCGTGGGTACCTCGCGCGTCGCGGTCGGTGCCGGGAGGGCGCGCATGGCCTCGTCGTACGCGGACAGGTATGCCTGTCGCCCCTCGACCGAACGCCAATGACCGACGGTAGGAGAACTCGTGAAAGGGCGGACGAGGGTCATCGCCGCGAGGGCGAGGACGATGATCGTGACGAGCAGTCGTAGGCGTGGTCGGCGGCGGGGCATGGCGGCCTCCGGGCTCGGCTTCTCGGAACGTAGGCACCCTAACACGATTCAATACGAACGTATTGCTACGATCTGTGCATGCCCCGACAGGTCGACCACGACGAGCGCCGCGCCGAGATCGTCCAGGCGGTGTGGTCGCTCATCGCACGGGAGGGCATCGAGGCGGTGACGATGCGCCGGGTCGCGGCCGAGGCCGGTGTCTCGGTCGGCCGAATCCAGCACTACTTCGCGGGCCGCGGCGATCTCGTGCGGGTCAGCGCGCAGGCGATGCTCGCGGGCGCCGAGGCGCTCTACGACGCGCGCCCGCCGTCGGAGGCGTTGCGATTCGCCGTCGAGCACGTCGTGCCGATGACCGACGCACAACGCGTCGGGGCGACGGTCTGGCTCGCCTACGTCGCGGCCTCGGTCTCCGATCCCGAACTCGCCCGCCTTCTCGCCGAGGCCAAACGCGGCCAGGAGGACGAGGTGGCCCGGTTGCTCGCCGAGGCAGGTGGTGGACCCGGTGGCGACCCGGACGCTCACGGACGCGGTGCCGGCGGCCCGGACGCCTGCCGCGAACGGGCGCGCGCGCTCGTCGCGATCGCCGACGGCCTGGCGGTGCGCGTGCTCGTCGGCGATCTCACCGGCGAGGAGGCGCTGGCGGTCGTGCGCGAGGCGCTGCCTGCCGAGGACGGCGGATGAGTGACGGGCCGAGAGCAGTATCGCCTCCACCGGCGATGACGGCCTGCGGCGGCGACGATCCGATCCGGTCGTCGGCGTGCGCGAGTGCCGTCTCGCGCTCGGTCGTCGAGGTCACGAGGCGGCCGTGGCGCCGCCGTGGTGTGCATCGCCGGGTGGCGGTGCGGGCGATTCGAGGGGCACGCCTCGGTGGGCCCGGTAGCGCCGCATCTGGACCCAGAGCCGACGGGCGAGGATGACCGCGCACGCCCAGGCGGTGCCGATCAGGAGTCCGGCCATGACGTCGGTGAGCCAGTGCTGCCCCAGGTAGACGCGGCTCGCCGCCACGCACACCGGATCGAGCGCACACACCCCCACCGCGACCCAGCGCGCGAGCCACGGCCGCACCGTGATGAACACGAGGTATCCGACGAGAACGGCCAACACCGTGGCGTTGAGCGTGTGGCCGCTCGGGAACGACGGCGACGTCTCGAACGGCGGGAGGGCGAACTGCCGGGGTGGACGCGCGCGGTCGGAGATGCGCTTTCCGACGACCGTGATGGTGAGCGACCCCAGCAGGCCGGTGACGAGCAGGACCGTCGGCGCCCAGTCGCGTCGTCGCCACGTGAACAGGGCGAGAGCGAGCACTCCGAGCAGCGGGGTGCCGGCACGCCCGGCCAGGTAGGTGAGTCCGACCGCGACGTCGGTCAGCCACGGCCGGCGTAGTGCGAGGACCGCGTCGAGAGTGGGCATGTCGAACGTCTCGATGCCGTTACCCGCGGCGACGCCCTCGTAGGTCTCGTGTGCTCCGTAGGTCGAGGCACTCACCAACGTGAGCAACACGGCGACGACCACGAGGAAGGCCGCGTGGGGTGAGAGCCTCGCCTTGTTCGCGGCGTCGACGGCCCGGGGAATCGACATGCCGACCAGTGTGATCCCACCTGCGGTCACTTCGCCGCCCGGCCTGGGGTCCGAGTGGGATCGCGAGGGCGATCCGAGCGTGATCCCAGCGCGATCCGAGCACGATCGCCGTGTTGTCGGAGGCCGCTGTTAGTCTCGTTCGCGAGGCCCGAGGTAGGGCCTCGTGGCCGGTGAATGCGCCGGTCAGCCACCTCTTCGAACGACATTGCGGAGGAAGCCGGTGCGATGCCGGCGCGGTCCCGCCACTGTGTCCTCGTGCGGTCGTCTCGAGCGCGCGGGGGAGTCAGGAACTCCGGTCGTCCGAAGCCACCCCGGGGCGAGGACCCCGAGAGAGGCCACATCCCCGTGTTCCTGCTGCTGTCGACCTCCGACACCGATCTGCTGAGCGCGCGCGCCGCGAACGACCTTCATGCCGACGGCGGTGCGCCCGTGCCGTGGCGCCACGCCAACCCCGTCAGGCTCGACCGCCTGCACCTCGCCCAGGGCGAGGAGAACGATGCCGCCTCACAGCGCGAGCACCTGGCCGCGCAGCTCGAGGAGTTGATGGAGGGCGTCGATCTCGTCGTCGTCCGGCTGCTCGGCGGGCGGCGTGCCTGGGAGGACGGACTCGCCCTGCTGCTCGCCGAGGGCCAGCCGCGGCCGGTGGTCGTTCTCACCGGCGAGCAGGCTCCCGACGCCGAGCTCATGACCGCCTCGACGGTGCCGGTCGGTGTCGCCACGCAGGCCCACGCCTATCTCGCTCACGGTGGGGCCGCGAACCTCGCCCAGCTCGGCGCGTTCCTCTCCGACACGGTGCTGCTCACCGGGCACGGGTTCGCGGCACCGCAGGCGACGCCGGCCTGGGGATCGCTGGGCTGCACGGGGGCGTGTCTCGCCACGGCCGCGGCCGATCGGCCGAACTGCGGGCAGGCCTCCTGCCGGGCGTGGACGACACAGGCCGAACACGGCGACGACCCTTCGAAGCCCACGATCGCCGTCCTCTTCTACCGGGCTCACCACATGAGCGGCAACGTCGCGTTCGTCCACACGCTGTGCGACGCGATCGAGAGCGCGGGCGGCGTGCCGATGCCGCTCTACGTCACCTCGTTGCGCGAGCCCGACGCCGACCTCATCGCGACCCTGCGGCGCGCCGACGCCGTCGTCACCACCGTCCTCGCCGCCGGCGGCACCGTGCCCTCGGCCGCGCAGGCGGGCGGTGACGAGGACGCCTGGGACGCCGGAGCTCTCGCCGCGCTCGACGTGCCGATCATCCAGGGTCTCGTCCTCGGATCCTCCCGCGAGGAATGGCTCGAGAGCGACGACGGCGTCACCCCGCTCGACTGCGCCACCCAGGTCGCGGTTCCGGAGTTCGACGGCCGCATCATCTCGGTGCCGTTCAGCTTCAAGGAGATCGACTCCGACGGGCTGCCGCGGTATGTCCCCGATCCCGAACGTGCGTCGCGCGTCGCGGGTATCGCCGTCAGCTACGGCGCGCTGCGTCGTACCCCGCCGCAGGAGCGCAGGCTCGCGATCGTCCTGTCGGCCTACCCCACCAAACATGCGCGCATCGGCAACGCCGTCGGGCTCGACACCCCGGCCAGCGCCATGCGGCTGCTCCACCGTCTCGCCGACGCGGGTTACGACATCGGCCCACTCGCCGGCGAGGGTTCGCTGCCCGGTGTCGAGTCGGGCAACGGCGACGATCTTATCCACGCCCTCGTCGCGACCGGCGGTTACGACCAGGCGTGGCTCACCGAGCAGCAACTCGCGTCGAACCCCCTTCGGGTGCCCGCGGGTCTGTACGAGCAGTGGTACGCCCGGCTCGACCAGGGCCTGCGCGACCTCGTCGAGGAGGCCTGGGGTCCGGCGCCCGGCGAGCTGTACGTCGATGCGCACACCTCCGCCCGCCGCGGAGGCAACGACGAGAAATCCCTCATCATGGCCGGGGTGCGGGCGGGCAACGTCGTCGTCATGATCCAGCCGCCGCGCGGCTTCGGCGAGAACCCCATCGCCATCTATCACGACCCCGACATGGCTCCCAGCCACCATTACCTGGCGGCCTACCGTTGGCTCGAGGCCCCCGTGGACGAGGGCGGCTTCGGTGCCCACGCCGTCGTCCACCTCGGCAAACACGGCAACCTCGAGTGGCTGCCCGGCAAGTCCACGGCCATGGCCGCCACGTGCGGCCCCGACGCGGTGCTCGGCAATCTGCCGCTGATCTACCCGTTCCTCGTCAACGATCCCGGCGAGGGCACCCAGGCCAAACGCCGCGCCCACGCCACCCTCGTCGACCACCTCGTGCCCCCGATGACCCGCGCCGACTCCTACGGCGACATCGCGAAGCTCGAGCAGCTCCTCGACGAGTACGCCCAGGTCAGCGTCATGGATCCGGCCAAGGTGCCGGCGGTGCGTCAGCAGATCTGGACCCTCATCCAGGCCGCGCGACTCGATCACGACCTCGGGCTCACCGGCGAACGGGCTCTGGACGACAAACTCGACGACACCGACTTCTTCGACGACTTCGTCCTCCACGTCGACGGCTGGTTGTGCGAGATCAAGGACGTGCAGATCCGCGGCGGTCTGCACGTGCTCGGCGAGGCGCCGACCGGGGAGGCGCGGGTCAACCTCGTGCTCGCGATCCTCCAGGCCGCGCAGATCTGGGGCGGGGAGCACTCGCTTCCTGGCCTGCGCGAGGCCCTCGGCCTGAACGAGGGCAGCAGGGAACGACAGGCGACCGACGACGTCGAGGCCGCCGCCCGGGGGCTCGTCGAGGCGATGGAGGAGCGGGAGTGGGCGGTCGAGGCCGTCGACGAGATCGCCCCCCGGGCCCGTGAACTCGTCGCGGCCGGCGTGCGTGGTGCCGAGGGCGTCGGTGCTGGTCTCGACCCCGAGAAGGTCGCCGCCATCCTGCGCTTCGCCGCCACCGAGGTCGTGCCGCGCCTCGATCGCACGACCGACGAGATCGACCAAGTGCTCCACGCGCTCGGCGGCGGCTTCGTCCCCCCGGGCCCGTCGGGATCGCCGCTGCGCGGCCTCATCAACGTGCTGCCCACCGGTCGCAACTTCTACTCGGTCGACCCACGGGCCATCCCGAGCCGCCTCGCGTGGGAGACGGGCCGGGCGTTGGCCGACTCCCTCGTCGAGCGGTACGTGGCCGACCACGGCGAGCCGCCGGCCAACGTCGGGCTGTCGCTGTGGGGCACCTCGGCGATGCGCACGGCGGGTGACGACATCGCCGAGGCCCTGGCGCTCATGGGCATCCGGCCGGTGTGGGACGACGCGTCCCGCCGCGTCAAGGATCTCGAGGTGATTCCGCTCGAGGAGCTCGGCCGCCCGCGGGTCGACGTCACTCTCCGCATCTCGGGCTTCTTCCGCGACGCGTTCCCCCACGCCACGGCTCTGCTCGACGACGCGGTCGCGCTCGCGGCCGCCCAGGAGGAGGGGGACTCCGACAACTACGTGCGCGCGCACGTGCAGGCCGACGTCGCCGCGGGGGTCGACGAGCGCTCCGCGCGTACCCGCGTGTTCGGCTCCAAGCCCGGCACGTACGGTGCCGGGTTGCTGCAGCTCATCGACTCGCGCGACTGGCGCACCGACGCCGACCTGGCCGAGGTGTACAGCGTGTGGGGCGGCTACGCCTACGGGCGCGACCTCGACGGCGTCCCCGCGCGGGAGACGATGGAACGCACGTACAAGCGCATCCGGGTCGCGGCCAAGAACGTCGACACCCGCGAGCACGACATCGCCGACTCCGACGACTACTTCCAGTACCACGGCGGCATGGTCGCGGCGGTGCGCTCGCTCACCGGCTCCGATCCCGAGGCGTACATCGGCGACTCGACGCGTCCCGAGCTCGTGGCGACCCGCACGTTGCTGGAGGAGACCTCGCGCGTCTTCCGGGCCCGGGTCGTCAACCCCAAGTGGATGGCCGCGATGCGCGAGCACGGCTACAAGGGCGCGTTCGAGATGGCGGCGACCGTCGACTACCTCTTCGGTTACGACGCGACCACCGGCGTCGTCGACGACTGGATGTACGACAAGCTCACCCGCGAGTACGTGCTCGATCCGGTCAACCGCGCGTTCCTCGAGACCTCCAACCCCTGGGCCCTGCACGGCATGGCCGAGCGGCTGCTCGAGGCCGTCGACCGCAAGATGTGGGCCGAACCCGACCCCGAGGTCCTCGCCGAGCTGCGCCAGGCCTACCTCGACTCCGAGGGTGATCTGGAAGGCGCCGACGAGGACGAGGAGGAGTCCGGTGCCGCCACCTCGGACGTCCGGGGCGCGGCGCGGGGGCGGAGGCGCCGATGAGCGAGAATCGCGCGCCGGACGCGTCCACCTCGACGGGCGACCCGGGGTCGAAGACCACCGGTTCGTCGACGTTTCCGTTCTCGGCGGTCGTCGGCATGGACGACATGGGCCTCGCGCTGTGCCTGGCGGCGGTCTCGCCGGGGATCGGCGGAGTGCTCGTGCGCGGTGAGAAGGGCACGGCCAAGTCGACGATGGTGCGGGCCCTCGCGGCCGTGTTGCCGCCGGTCGAGGTCATCGGCGGATGCCGGTTCGCGTGTGACCCACGCCGGCCCGATCCGGCGTGTCCCGACCTCGCTCGGCACTCCTCGGTCGACGCGCTGACCCGGCCCGTGCGGCTGGTCGAGCTGCCGGTCGGGGCGAGCGAGGACCGCGTCGTCGGCTCGCTGCACCTCGACGAGCTGCTCTCACGGTCGAAGGTCGAGTTCGAGCCCGGCCTGCTGGCCCAGGCGCACCGCGGCATCCTCTACGTCGACGAGGTCAACCTCCTGCCCGACCACCTCGTCGACACCCTCCTGGATTCCGCGGCGATGGGACGTGCCCGGGTCGAGCGTGAGGGTGTGTCGGTCTCGCACGCGGCGCAGTTCGTGCTCGTCGGCACGATGAACCCCGAGGAGGGCGAGCTGCGCCCGCAGTTGCTCGACCGGTTCGGGCTCGCGGTCGACGTCGCGGCGAGCCGGGAGGTCGACGTGCGCGTCGAGGTCGTCCGCCGCCGGATGGCGTTCGAGGCCGACCCGGCGGGGTTCGTCGCGGGGTACGCCGGCGAGCAACGCGAACTCGCCGACCGCATCGCCCGCGCCGAACACCTCCTGCCGCAGGTCGTGCTCACCGATGCGGCCGTGCGCCAGATCTCCACGATCTGTGCGGAGTTCGACGTCGACGGCATGCGCGGCGACCTCGTCACCGCACGCACGGCGTGCGCCCACGCGGCCTGGTGCGGACGCACGGAGGTGACCGGCGAGGACGTGCGGGTCGCGGCCCGGCTCGCCCCGCCGCACCGGCGCCGTCGGTCTCCGTTCGACGACCACAGCGGCGACGACCTCGAGGACATCCTCGACGAGACCCTCGGCGAGGAACCGCCGGAGCCGCCGGACGACGACCCGGCCGGCCCCGACGACGACCCGCCGGGCGGCGGGCCCGACGACGGCGCCGGGGATGGCTCCGATGACGGTGACGACGACGGCGGCGATGGCAACCGCGGCGCCCCGCCGGAGCCGACCGAACCCCCCGAACCACAGGAGACGCCCGAGCCCCAGCACTCGAGCGACGCGGGGGAGACCGGGACGAGCGAGGCCGAGGAGGCCCAGAGCCCGCCGCGGCCGAACTCCGCCGGCTCACGAGGAACCCAGGGGACTCGACCCGACCGCCCGTATCGCACTCGCCTGTTCGCGCTCCCGCACGCCGGGGCGGGGGTGGCAGGGCGTCGGTCCTCCGCCGAAGTCGCGACGGGCCGTCACGTGCGGGCCGTGCGTCCGGAAGATCCGCGTGGCCGCGGGCTCGCGCTCACCTCGACGATCGTCGCGGCGGCGTCGCGTCTGGACGGTGACTCCGCGCGGAAAGCGCGGCCGTCTCGGTGCGAGGTGGAGGTCGGGCCGGGGGATCTGCGGCGCAGCGTGCGTCGCGGCAAGGAGGGCAACCTCGTCGTCTTCGCCGTCGACACCTCAGGGTCGATGGGCGCGGCCGAACGCATCCGTCAGGTGAAGACCGCGTGCGTCTCTCTGCTGCTCGACGCCTATCAGCGGCGTGACAAGGTCGCGGTCGTCACGTTCTCGGGGCGGGAGGCCCGCGTCGTGCTGCCGCCGACGAGCAGCGTCGATCTCGCCGAGCGTCTGCTCGCCGAGGTGCCGACGGGCGGACGCACACCGCTCGCCGAGGGCCTGACCAGCGCGTACGAGGTCCTCCGCCGCGAACGCGTCCGCGATCCCCATCGCCGTGCCCTGCTCGTCGTCCTCACCGACGGACGCGCGAGCGCAGGCGGACGCACCGCGCTGCCCCGTGCCCACCGGGTCGCCGACGGCATCGGTGCCGACGCGGCCCGCACCGGCCAGTTCGGCACCGTCGTCGTCGACTGCGAATCGGCCCGCGCGGGTTTCCGACTCGGCCTGGCGCGCGACCTCGCAGGCCGTCTCGGCGCCGAGTACGTCGACCTCGCCGAGTTGGGTGGGTCCCTGGTGGGACACGCACGCCCCGCCTGAGCACACGAGGCCGCCGCTGGCCTTCCGAACCGCTGGTGGACGATGGGGCCGTGACTGCGCTCGACACCCTTCCCGATGGAGTTCTGCTGTCCGACGGTGGACTGGCCACGCAACTCGAGGCCGTGGGGCACGACCTGTCCGATCACCTCTGGTCGGCGCGTCTCCTGCGGGACGACCCGGCGGCGATCATCGAGGCCCACCTGGCGTTCCTGCGGGCCGGGGCGCAGATCGTGACGACGGCGAGCTATCAGGCGTCCTTCGAGGGCTTCGCGGAGGCGGGCATCGACGGCTCCGAGGCCGAGCGGCTCATGCGGCTGTCGGTGACTCTCGCCCGGGACGCCGTCGACCGCCACGCGAGCGAGACCGGGCGGACGGCGTGGGTCGCCGCCTCGATCGGCCCGTACGGCGCCGCGCTCGCCGACGGGTCGGAGTACCGCGGGCGCTACGGCCTCACCGTGACCGAACTGCGGCGATGGCACGAGCGCCGCCTCGCCGTCCTCGCCGACACACTCGGCCCGACCGGCGCCGATCTCCTCGCGATCGAGACGATCCCCGACGTCGACGAGGCGGCCGCACTTGTCGAGCTTCTCCGCGGAAGTGGGCATCCCGCGTGGCTCAGCTACACCGTCGAGGGGACGGCCACGCGCGCGGGCCAGACTCTCCACGAGGCCTTCTCCCTCGCCCGCGGCATCGACGAGATCGTCGCCGTCGGTGTCAACTGCTGCGACCCCGCGGACGTCCTCGACGCGGTCGCCGCTGCCCACGGCGCGACCCGAGGGGCGGTCGTCGTCTACCCCAACAGCGGCGAGGGATGGGACGCCACGGCTCGCCGCTGGACGGGACCCGGACGTTCGCTCACCGACCTCGCCGAGGACTGGGTCGACGCCGGCGCCCGCATCGTCGGCGGCTGCTGCCGGGTCTCACCCGACCAGATCACCGCCCTCCACGGCCGGCTCCGCCCCGGTCGGCGCGGGTAGAACCGCCTGTTCGAGCGTGTGTGTGGGGGTGTGCGCTCTGTCGGCGTGGGTGGAAGCGCCGGCTCGGGCGGTCGGACAGGCGGTTCGCTCGCTCAACCGTGGATGAAAGTGCCTGTTCGAGCACTCGGGCGGGTCGGAAGTGCCTGTTCGAGCGGTCGTGGCAGGCGGTAGCGTCGGGCGGAGCCACCCGAACGAGACGAAGGAGCCTCCATGCCCCAGGGTCAGCCGGCGGTCGTGCCGGACGACGGACTCACCACTCGCCAGCGCCGCAACCGCGCGATCCTCGCCGTGCACACCGGCGTGGGCAAGGGCAAGTCGACGGCCGCGTTCGGGCTCGCCCTGCGCGGCTGGAACCAGGGCTGGGACATCGGGGTGTTCCAGTTCGTCAAGTCGGCGAAGTGGAAGGTCGGCGAGGAGGAGGTCCTGCGCAGGCTCGGCCGCCTGCACGACGAGACCGGCGAGGGTGGCCCGGTGGAGTGGCACAAGATGGGGTCGGGATGGAGTTGGACCCGCTCCAGCCAGGGCGAGGACACCGAGGAGCGCCACGCCGCCGACGCGCGTGAGGGGTGGGAGGAGATCAAGCGCCGCCTCGCCGAGGAGCGCCACGACCTCTACGTGCTCGACGAGTTCGCCTACCCGATGAAATGGGGCTGGGTCGACGTCGACGACGTCGTCGAGACCCTCGCCTCGCGCCCGGGGCGCCAGCACGTCGTCATCACCGGCCGCGACGCCGACCCCAGGCTCGTCGAGGCCGCCGACCTCGTCACCGAGATGACGAAGATCAAGCACCCCATGGACGCCGGACAGAAGGGCCAACGCGGCATCGAGTGGTGAGCGCTGAGCGCGCGCCGCGCCGAGACAGCCGCCGTTTCCGGCCCCAGGTATCCGAGTTCCTTCCGCGGTGTCAGAAGGGCCGGAAACGGCGGCTGTCTCGGCGGGGGTCAGACCTTCGCGGGGCGCCACCCGGCCTTCTCGGCGGCGCCGCGCGAGCAGAACCAGCGTTCGCCCTTGCGCACGTCGATCTTGGTCGCGGAGTAGTAGCGCTGTCCGGGCATGTGGTAGATCCGCTCACCGGAGCCGCTGATGTTGCCCTTGATCGTGCAGCCCTTGACGGTGGCCGTCGTCTTCTTGCCGACGGGCTTCTTCTTCGTGGAGACCGCCGCGGCCTTCGTGCCGGCGCAGCGGCCCCACAGTCCCCGCTTCTTCGTCTTGGCGGTGGCCTGCGCCTTGAGGTAGGTCGGGCGGCCGGCGTAGGCGCGGGCGTAGGTGTACTCGCGGCCGAAGCCGTTGGAGATGAGGCGTTGGGCGAGCTTGGTGCCGTCGGTGAGGACGACGTGCCGCAGCAGGCGGCCGTAGGAGTCCCGGTTCTTCTGCGTGCGGTCGGCGCGCAGGTAGACGGTGCGGCCCTTGACGAGCTGGGTGGTCGCGGCCTTGGCCTGGGTGGCGTAGCAGTCGCGCCGCGCGAGTTCGGGGGTGTCGACGCCGATGAGCCGCACCTTCTCGACCTTGGCGCCCACGCGGACGTGCACGGTGTCGCCGTCGGCGACGTAGGTGACGGTGCCGCGCACGTCGCCTCTCGCCGGGGTGGCGGCAGCGGCGGGCAGGGTTGCTCCGGCGCTCGTGATCGCGGCGACGACCACAGTGGTCACGACCGTCTTCGTCATCGTCATGGCGGAATCCTTCGTCTGGGTGCGGCTCCGGGAGTACGGGTCCGTCGTTCCTCACATCGTGTGGGTGCGAGCGGCGTTTCTGTGACGTGGATTGCTATGACGTGGACGGCATCTCGCCGACGTAGCCGACGTCGCGGGCCGTGGTGTCACGAAGGCGGCGCAGCGTGGGCGTGGGATGATCCACCCGGGCAGGAGGTGAGGTCATGAGCGGTTTCGTCGGGTGGCTCGACAGACAACAGCGGCGGCATCCGATCCTGGGGGCACCCCTGGCGGTCGTCTACAAGTTCTTCGACGATCAGGGCTTCTACCTCTCGGCCCTCATCGCCTTCTACGCCTTCATCTCGTTGTTCCCGCTCTTCCTGCTGTTCTCGACGATCCTCGGGTTCGCACTCGAGAACGACGCGGGGTTGCGCGCCGAGATCCTCGAGTCCGCCGCCCGTCAGATCCCGGTCATCGGTCAGCAGATCGAGACGCAGCAGCTCCGGGGCAGCGGCACGGCCGTCGCGGTGGCCATCGCCACCGCGGTGTTCGGATCGTTGGGAGTGGCCCAGGCCATCCAGAACGCGATGAACGTCACCTGGGGTGTACGCCGCAACGAGCGACCCAACCCGGTGACGAGCCGGCTGCGCAGCCTCGGGCTGTTGGGCGTACTCGGCGTCTTCGTCGTCGCGACGACCCTCATCTCCCAGATCGGCGCGTTCGTCGACTCGAGCCTGCCGATGGGCAGGGACGCCTCGACCGTCATCTTCACCGTCGGGTCCCTCGTGCTCTCGGCCCTCGCCTTCGTCATCATCTGCCGGCTCGGCACCGCGGAGCCCCCGGAGATTCCCGAACTCGTGCCGGGCGCCTTGCTCGCGGCGCTCGCCTGGCAGGCGTTGCAGACCGGTGGCGGCACGTTCGTCACGACGGTCGTCGCCCGCTCGTCGGTGACCAACGGTGCGTTCGCGATCGTCCTCGGCCTCGTGGCCTGGCTGTACATCGGCGCGATCTGCCTCGTCTTCTGCCTCGAGACGAACATCGTCTACGCCCGGCGTCTCTACCCGCGCTCCCTGCTCACCCCGATGACCGACCGCGTCGATCTCACCGAGGCCGACCAGCTCGCGTACGCCCGCATGGTGCGGGCCCAGAGCCTCAAGGGTTTTCAGAACGTCGAGGTCACCTTCGACTACGACGGCCAGTACGCGAGCGAGCATCGCCGGCGGCGCCGGGAGGCCGCGGACGAGGGTCCGAGCGAGAGCGCGGCCACCCGCATCCTGCGGCTGCGCGAAGGATTGCGTCGCGCCCTGCCCAGGTCGAGCGACGCCCACTTCGAGGCCCTCTCCGACCGCGTCGAGAAGCCGGCGTCGGGCACGGTCGGCGAGCCGTCGGAGGCGGCCGCCGACCTCCCGGCCGACGCGGCGGATACGGGCGGGGACGCAGCTTCTCCCGCCGCACCCGACGCCACGTGCGAGCGGGATCCCGATGCTGCCCGCGACCCACGTTCCGGGACCGAGGTCACCCCGCGCTCCGACGGCTCACGCGCGACGCCCGCCCGCTGATAGGCTCACCGCCGCCGGTCCACAAGGGCCGGCGCTTCGTCGCAGGTCGACGTTTCGGAGGAAACCGGTGCGACACCGGTGCGGTCCCGCCACTGTGACCACCCGCCGTGCGGTGTGGGAGCCAGGAACTCCGGTCGGCCTGGAAGCCGCCTCGGGACGCGGATCCCGGGAGGAAGGCCGTACGTGTCGATGCCCAGCACGCCGCGCATCGCGCCCGCCGTGCCCGTCGCGCATGGCGGCGTGAGCGCGTCACCCGTGGCGTTGCCGAGGGTCGTCATCGCAGCTCCCGCCTCGGGCAGCGGCAAGACGATGCTCACGACCGGCATGCTCGCCGCCCTGCGGGCGCGCGGGCTGCGGGTGAGCCCGCACAAGGTCGGGCCCGACTACATCGATCCCGGCTATCACGCCGCCGCCTGCGGGCGCGTCGGGCGCAACCTCGACGCGCACATGCAGGGTGTCGAACGCATCGTCCCCCTGCTGCTGCACGGTGCGACGTCCCCGGAGCCGGCCGACGTCGCGGTCGTCGAGGGCGTCATGGGGTTGTTCGACGGCGCGCTCGGGCGCGACGGGTTCGCCAGCACCGCCCACGTCGCCGAACTCATCTCCGCTCCGGTGATCCTCGTCGTGGACTGCGCCTCGACCTCCCGCAGCGCGGGCGCGCTCGTGCACGGGTTCGCGACGTTCAGCACGGCGATCCGCATCGGCGGCGTCATCCTCAACAACGTCGCCTCCCCGCGTCACGAGCGCGAGGCACGGGCGGGCATCGCCGAGACCGGGGTCCCGGTGCTCGGTGTCGTTCCGCGCCGCACCGACGTCGTCGTGCCCAGCCGTCACCTCGGGCTCGTCCCCGCCGCCGAGCGTGCACCCGAGGCCGAGTCGGCCGTCGCCGCGCTCGCGACGCTCGTCGGCGAACACGTCGACCTCGACGCGGTGCTCGCGCTCGCCCGCACCGCCCCCGAGATCACCGGCGTCGACGCGTGGGACCCGGTCGCCGAACTGCGCGCCGCCGGCTGGACATCGGGGGCCCACAGCGAGCGAGGCCGGCGCGTCGCCGTGGCCGGTGGCGAGGCGTTCACCTTCTCCTACGCCGAGAACGCCGAACTGCTCGAGGCGGCCGGCGTGGAGGTCGTCGCGTTCGACCCGCTGCACGACTCGCTGCCCGCGAACATCGACGGCCTGCTCGTCGGCGGCGGCTTTCCCGAGGTCCACGCCGCCCGGCTCTCGGCGAACACCACCTTGCGCGAACAGATCTCGGGCTTCGTCGCGGGTGGCGGGGTCGTGTCGGCCGAATGCGCCGGCCTGCTCTACCTCGCGCGTTCGCTCGACGACCACCCGATGTGCGGCGTGCTACCGGTCACCGGGCGCATGACCCCGCGTCTCACGCTCGGCTACCGCGACGCCGTGGCGCTCGCGGGCAGCGTGCTCGGCCCCGAGGGAACGCGGGTCACCGGCCATGAGTTCCACCGCACGGTCGTCGAACCCGCGATCGGAGCGAGCAGCGGTGAGACGGTCGCCCGAGCGTGGGGATGGCAGGACTCCGAGGGCGAGCGCCGTCGCGACGGCTGGATCACCGGTCGGGTGCACGCCTCCTACCTCCACCTGCACTGGGCGGGAGCCCCGCGCGTCGCGGCCTCGTTCGCGGCGGCGATCGGAGCGGGGGAGTGCGCATGATCGACGACCGTCTGCTCGCGCATCACGGCGACGTCGAGGCGCGCGGCATGCTCGACTTCGCCGTCAACGTCGCGGTCGAGCGGCCGCCGGAGTTCCTCGCGAGCGCGATGGCCGACGCGATCACCGACCTCGCCGCCTACCCCGACGCCGGACCCGCGACCGCGCTCCTGGCCGACCACCTCGGGCTCCCCACGGGGCGTCTGCTCCTGGTCAACGGCGCCGCCGAGGCGTTCCACCTCATCGCCCGCGCCGAGCCGTGGCGGCACCCCGTCGTCGTGCACCCGCAGTTCACCGAGCCCGAGACCGCGCTCAGAGCCGCCGGATTCGCCCCCGGCCGCCACGTGCTCGAGGCGCCGGCCTTCGCGTTCGACGCCGAGTCGTTCGAGGCCCGGCACGCCGAGGCCGACCTCGTGTTCGTCGGCAACCCGACCAACCCGACCTCGCGGCTGCATCCCGCGGCCGACCTGCTGCGCCTGCGACGCCCGGGCCGGCTGGTCGTCGTCGACGAGGCGTTCATGGACACCGTGCCGCGCGAGCAGGACACGGTGCTGCGTCACGCCGCGGCCGGGGAGGGCGTCTTCGTCGTGCGCAGCCTCACCAAGACGTTCGGACTCGCGGGGGCGCGTGCCGGTTTCGTCGTCGCCGAGCCGGCGTGGATCGAGGCGTGTGCCCGGGCGCAGCCGCACTGGTCGGTCAACTCCCTCGCTCTGGCCGCGATCGAGGCGATCTGCACCCGGGCCGGGGTGGCGCATGTCGCCGACGTCGCCGCCCGGGTCGCCGCGGATCGCGCTCTGCTCGTCGACGGCCTGACCGGCCTCGGGTTCGACGTCGTGCGCCCGGCCGCCGCACCGTTCGTGCTCGCACACCACCCCCGCGCCGCCGAACTGAGGTCGAGGCTGCGCGAGGCCGGCATCGCCGTACGCCGGGCCGACACCTTTCCCGGCCTCGACGACACGTGGCTGCGTATCGCCGTGCGCGACGCCGCGACGACGGCCACCTTGCTCGACGCTCTGCGCACCGCCGGCGCCGACCACGCCGACACCCCCGAGACCGACCGGGAGGTCCGATGACGCCCACCAGCACCTCGATCGACACCTCGACCAACGCCTCGGTCGACACCGCGAACGGCACGGCCCCGACCCCGCCGATGCCCGAGCCCACCCGTGCCGGGCTCGCGGAGGTCGTCGCGAACCGGCGGGACATCCGCACCGGGTTCACGATGGATCCGATCGACGAGGCCGCGCTGACCCGCGTGCTGCAGGCCGCGCACCAGGCGCCGAGCGTCGGATTCTCCCAGCCGTGGGACTTCGTGCTCCTGCGTGATCTCGAGGTGCGCACCCGCGTCCAGCGACTCGCCGCCGCACAGCGCGAGCGCTTCGCGGCCTCCCTACCGGGTGGTCGAGCCCGCAGCTTCGACGGCCTCAAGGTCGAGGCCATCCTCTCGACGCCGCTCAACATCGTCGTCACCTGTGACCCCACCCGCGGCGGCCCCTACACGCTCGGACGGCACGCCGATCCGCGCATGGCCCCGTTCTCGGTGGCGTGCGCGGTGCAGAACCTGTGGCTGGCCGCCCGTGCCGAGGGTCTCGGAGTCGGCTGGGTGAGCTTCTTCGACCCCGCCGACCTGCGCGCCGAGCTCGGTCTGCCCGAGCACCTCGACGTCGTGGCCTACCTGTGCATCGGCCACGTCGAGGAGTTTCCGCCCGCCCCCGAGCTCGCGCTCACCGGGTGGGCCCGTCGCCGCCCGCTCGCGTGGGCGGTCCACCACGACACCTGGGGCGAGCGTCGCCTCCCGGGAGGAGCACCGATGTTTCTCATCGACGAGACGGTGGCCGCGATCGGCCCCGTCGACCAGGCCGCTCGCGACGAGGCGCTCGCGCGGCAGGGACTGCTCACTAAACCCGCCGGGTCGCTGGGAGAGCTGGAGAACATCGGGGTGCGGCTCGCGGCGATCAGCCGCGAATGCCCGCCGCCGGTGCCCGAGCCGGCCGCGCTCGCGGTGTTCTGCGGTGACCACGGGGTCTACGACCAGGGCGTCACCCCGTGGCCGCAGGAGGTGACGATGCAGATGGCCCTCAACTTCATGGGCGGCGGCGCGATGACGAGCGTGCTCGCCCGGGGCGTCGGCGTCGAGGTCGCGATCGTCGACATGGGTGTCAAGGGCGACCTCCCCGAGGCGCCGGGCGTGCTCGTGCGCAAGGTGGGCCGCGGCACGAAGGACATGACCGTCGAGCCCGCGATGACGCCGGGAGAGTGCCGCCAGGCCGTCGAGGCGGGCATCGATGTCGCCCGCGATCTCGTCGCGCAGGGCAACCGCCTCCTGCTCACCGGAGACCTCGGCCTCGCCAACACGACGCCGTCGGCAGCTCTCGTCGCGGCGATGACCGGCCGGCGTGCCGAGGAGGTCACCGGACGCGGTACCGGGATCGACGACGCGATGCTCGGCCACAAGACCGACGTCGTGCGGCGTTCGATCGACCGCCATGACGCGCGACGGGAGGAGCCGCTCGCCGCTCTCGCCGCGGTGGGCGGGTTCGAGCACGCCGGACTCGTCGGATTTCTGCTCGGGGCCGCGGCATTGCGCACGCCGGTCATCCTCGACGGGGTCATCGCGCTGTCGGCCGCGCTCGTCGCCGCGGAACTCGCCCCGCACGCCCGTGAGTACTGGTTCGCCGGCCACCATTCGGCCGAGCCGGCCTGCCGCCACGCCACCGAGCAGCTCGGGCTGCGCCCGATCCTCGACCTCGGCATGCGATTGGGGGAGGGCAGCGGCGCCGTCTGCGCGGTTCCTCTGCTGCAGGGGGCCGCGCGCGTGCTCGCCGAGGGTGCGACGTTCGAGAGCGCCGGGGTGGCCGAACGTGACGAGTGAACCTCTGCCGCAGGCAGTTCCGGCGACCGAGCACGGCGCCCCCGCCCGTCCCGATCCCGTCGAGGTGTTGCTCGCCGGCCGGCCGGCGCTCGTCGTCGGCGGCGGCCCGGCGGCGATCGGTCCCGTCGGGCGGCTCCTGCGGGCGCGAGCCCGTGTCACCGTCGTCGCGCCCGCGCTCGCGACCTCGCTGGAGGATCTCGCCGACCGCGGGCTGCTCACGTGGACCCCGCGCGACTACGAACGCCGCGACCTCGACGGCATGCTCGTCGTCGCCGCCGCGAGCGGCAGCGAGGGAACCGACGCCGCCGTGCTCCTCGACGCCGAGACCGCGGGGGTGCTGGCGATGGCGGGTGCCCGTCGCGGCCGGCCCCGGGACGACGACGCGCGCCCAGCGCTCGATGCGGAGACCCAGTCGTTCGAGCCTCCCGAGCCGGCTCGCCACGAGGATCGCCCGGCGTCGCCGCAGACCGCGGCGGGATCCGTCGTCCTCGTCGGCGGCGGTCCGGGCTCACCCGGCCTCATCACCGTCGCGGGCCGGGAGGCAGTCCTCTCGGCCGACGTGGTCGTCGTCGACCGCCTCGCACCCCTGGCACTGCTCGACGAACTCGGTCCCGAGGTCGAGGTCGTCGACGTCTCGAAGATCCCGCGCGGGCGGTTCACCCCGCAGGAGGAGATCAACGCCGTGCTCGTCGACCGGGCTCGCGCGGGCAGGCGGGTCGCGCGGCTCAAGGGCGGAGATCCGTTCGTCTTCGGCCGCGGCATGGAGGAGCAGATCGCCTGCGCCGAGGCCGGGGTCGCCTGCGAGGTGGTCCCCGGGGTGACGTCGGCCGTCTCGGCGCCCGAGCTCGCCGGTATCCCGGTCACCCATCGCGGCCTCGTGCAGGGGTTCGCGGTGATCTCCGGCCACGCGGCCCCCGACGACCCCCGCAGCACGGTCGACTGGGACGCACTCGGGCGCAGCGGCGTCACCCTCGTCGTGCTCATGGGCGTCGAGACCCTGCCGCGGATCGCCCGCGCCCTCATCGAGGCGGGACGACCGGCCGAGACCCCCACCGCGTCGGTCATGGACGCGGCACTGCCGACCCAGCGCGTTCACGTCTCGACGCTGGCGGCGCTCGCCGACGGAGCCCCGCCGGAGGTCACCGCGCCCGCCGTCACCGTCATCGGCGAGGTCGCGCGGTTCGCCCGATCCTGACCGCGCCACGGCGCCGGCCGGTGCGAGTCGTCGCTAAGGTCGGCACATGGCTGCAGAGAACGCATGGACCTGGCGATGCGAGGACGCGAGCGGCACGAGCGTCGAGAGCGACGTCGTACCCACCTCCGGCTTCCCCGGGCAGGGCGAGGCCGAGGCCTGGCTGTCGGAGAGCTGGGCCGAACTCGCCGATGCGGGTGTCGAGCAGGTCAGCCTGCTCGAGGGTGATCGCGTCGTCTACGGCCCGATGAGCCTCGCGGGCGGCTGACCGTTCGGCCGACGGCCGTCAGGCCTTGGCGCGACCGCCGCGGGTGACCTGCGGTCGCGGCATCCGACCGGCGCGCAGTTGCACCGAGCGGGAGAAGACGTACCAGGCGGTGCCCTTGGCGGGCTCTTCGCCGAACTTCTCCCGGACGGCCTTCTTGACCCGGCGGGTGAGGAGCAGCACGTCGAGGACGGTGAGCGCGATCATGCCGTAGAGCACCGTGAACCCGGCGATGTACGCCCATCGGTAGGGCAGCATGCTGATCGGCAGCGCGATGATCATGAGCGGCAGCAGGAACTCTCCGACGTTCCACCGGGAGTCGACCATGTCGCGGACGAAGCGCCGCTGAGGGCCCCGATCGCGGGGTCCGAGCGCCCACTCCTCGCCGCGGTACATGGCCTCGCGGTACTTGGCGCGCTCCTCGCGCTCGCGTCGGCGGGAATCCTTCTTGGCCGCCTCTCGGTCGGCGGGGACGATCGGGCGCCGCCTGGCCGCCTCGGCCTCCCGGCGTGAGGGGGTGGGGCGGTTCTTCGCCCCGGGACGCTGCTCGACCACGGGTGCGGGCGTCACCGTGGCCTCTTCCTGCTTCTTCCGACCGAACACGTCCACACCTTATCCGTGACCCCGCCCGGCCACGGAATGCGCTCGTTACCCTGGTGCGATGAGCGAGCCGACGAGCGACACCGCCGACACCAGGACCGAAGAGTTGCGGCGCCGGATCGCCGACCTCATGCCCGGCGTGCGCGCCGACCTCGAGGAACTCGTGCGGATCCCCAGCGTGTCGCTCGACTCCTTCGATCCCGTCGAGGTCACCCGAAGCGCGGAGAGGGTCGTCGAGCTGCTCACCGACGCCGGGGCGAGCGCGGAGATCGTGCAGGTCGAGGGCGGCCACCCCGCCGTCATCGGGCACATCGACGGGCCGCAGGGCGCCCCCACCGTGCTGCTCTACGCCCACCACGACGTGCAGCCCCCGGGAGACGAGAGCGACTGGCGGTCCTCGCCGTTCGAGCCCACCGAGCGCGACGGGCGGCTGTACGGCCGCGGCGCGGCCGACGACAAGGCAGGGGTCATGGCGCACGTCGCGGCTCTGCGCGCGCACGACGGCAGGCCACCGGTCTCGGTGCGGCTGTTCGTCGAGGGCGAGGAGGAGGTCGGGTCGGAGTCGCTGCCCGCGCTGCTCGAGGCCCACGCCGATCGGCTCGACTGCGACGCGATCGTCATCGCCGACTCGGCCAACTGGGCGGTCGGCACCCCTTCCCTCACGGCGACACTGCGCGGCCAGGTGCGGGCCGTCGTCGAGACGCGGGCCCTCGACCACGGGCTGCACTCCGGCATCTTCGGTGGCCCCGTGCCCGACGCGATCACCGCGATGTGTCGTCTGCTCGCCACGCTGCACACCGACGCCGGTGACGTGGCCGTCGACGGGCTCGTCCACGGCGCCGACCCGGGGGTCGACTATCCGGAGGAGTCGTTGCGCGCCGACTCCGGCATCCTCGACGGCGTCGACCTCGTCGGCACCGGCTCCCTGGCCTCCCGCCTCTGGAGCAAGCCGTCGCTCACCGTCATCGGCATCGACGCACCGGCCGTCGACGTGGCCGCCAACCTGCTCACGCCGTCGTGCCGGGCCAAGCTCTCGCTGCGCATCGCCCCGGAGCAGGATCCGCTGGCCGCGTACGAGGCCCTGCGCCGCCACCTCGAACGGCACGCGCCGTGGGGCGTGCAGGTGAGCGTCGAACTCGTCGACGAGGGAGCCGGGTTCACCGCCTCCACCGAGGGCCCGGTCGCGCGGACGATGCTGGGAGCGCTCGCCGACGCCTGGCAGGCCGAGCCCAACGCCGTCGGCCTGGGCGCGTCGATCCCCTTCATCTCCCAGTTCGCCGAGGCCTTCCCGAAGGCGGCCATCCTCATCACCGGGGTCGAGGATCCCGACACCCGCGCCCACGGCGCCGACGAGAGCCTGCACCTGGCAGAGTTCGAGAAGGCCTGCCTCGCCGAGGCGCTGCTGCTCGACCGGCTCGGCCGGCAGGACGACGCGTACGCGACGCCCTGATCGAGCCCACGAACCGATCGAAGACACGAGGAGACGTCTCAGTGCGCGTGCTCATCTGCCCCGAGTCCTTTCCCGGGATGCTGACCGCGGTCCAGGCGGCCGAGGCCATGGCGGAGGGATGGCGGCAGCGGGCGCCCGGTGACGAGCTCACCCTCGCACCGCTCTCGGCAGGCGGTCCCGGGTTCCTCTCCTCGCTGTCGACGGCCGTCCGCGGCGAGGCCGTGGCGGCGACCGTGAGCGACCCCCTCGGACGGCCGGTGCCGGCGTCCCTGCTCGTCGTCGACGACGGCGGCGGCACTCGTACGGCGTACGTCGAGGCGGCGCAGGCCTGTGGCCTGCATCTGCTCAACGCCGACGAACGACGACCTCTCGTCACGAGCTCCTTCGGTGTGGGGCAGCTCGTTCGGGCCGCGCTCGAGGAGGGCGTCTCGCGCATCGTCGTCGCCGTCGGCGACAGCGCGATCAACGACGGGGGAGCGGGGCTGCTCTGCGCGCTCGGGGTGGGCGACCCCGCTCGGCTCGCCCGCGGCGGCGGCGCCCTGCACGAGATGGCCGAGGACGCCCTCACCGGCCTCGACGAGGCCCAGGCGTTGCTCGCGGGCGTGGAGGTCGTCGTCGCCACCGAGGAACGTTGCCCGCTCCTCGGGTTCGACGGCACCTCGGCCCTGGATGCGCCCGAGCGCGGCGCCGGGGGGGAGCAGTCACAGGCCCTGGAGACGGCGCTCGGCCGCTTCCACGACGTCGTCACCCGCACTTGCCCGCCGGCGCCCGACCTGCTCACCGGCCTGCCCCGGCGGCTCGACCGCGAGCCGGGGGCGGGTGCCGGTGGCGGAATCGGTTACGCCCTGCTCGTGCTCGGCGCCCACGTCGAGAGCGCCGTCGAGGTCATCCAGCGTGCCCGCGACGTCGACTCCCTCCTCGACCGGCACGACCTCGTCCTCACCGGCGAGGGACTCTTCGACTGGTCGTCGCTGCGCGGAGGAGTGATCGCGGGCATCGCCAGACTGGCGTCGACCCGCGGCCTTCCCGTGGTCGTCCTCGCCGGCGAGGTCACCGTCGGTCGCCGCGAGACCATGGCGCTCGGTGTCTCCGGGGTGTACGCGCTGGTCGAACGCCCGGGCGAGGTGGCGGCGTTGATGGCCGACCCGGTCGGATCGCTGCGCTCTCGCGCGGCCCGCGTCGCCGGCACGTGGTCGCCCTGAGTCGCCCTGAGTCGCCCTGAACCTCATGGGAGCGATGCGTGAGCCCCTCGCGCGGGAACACCGGCGCGGTCTACGGTGTTGTGAAGGGTAGCCTCACCCCGAGGGTCGCGCCGCCGCGCTCGGCCCGTTGCACGACACGACTAGGGAGCAACATGACTGTGCAGAACGAGACGAAGGCACCCGAGCACGGTGTCCTGCTCACCGACGTGGCCGCGAGCAAGGTCAAGAGCCTGCTCGAGCAGGAGGGTCGCGACGACCTCCGCCTGCGCGTCGGCGTCCAGCCCGGTGGCTGCTCGGGGCTCATCTACCAGCTCTACTTCGACGAGCGCAGCCTCGACGGCGACGCCGTCCGCGACTTCGAGGGGGTCGAGGTCGTCGTCGACCGCATGAGCGCCCCCTACCTCGACGGCGCGACCATCGACTTCGCCGACACCATCGAGAAGCAGGGCTTCACCATCGACAACCCCAACGCGGGCAGCTCCTGCGCCTGCGGCGATTCCTTCAGCTGAGTCGCCGGCGGGACGCCCTCCCGCTGATTCGCACCACGGCGCCGCCGCCCCCGATCGGGGCGGCGGCGCCGTCGCGTGTGCGGCGGCCGTGTGAGCGCTCCGCCCCCTCAACCCCTCAGACCCCTCAGGCCCCTCAGAGCGCCGGGGAGGCGTGAGCCGGTTCGCGACCGCTCGTGAACAGTCGCCACGGACGCGCCGCGAGGAGGAACACGATCAGCGGCACGACGAGGACGATCAGGAACGAGTCGCCGCCCACAGAGAACGCGCCGCCGTCGGGCTCGACGAACGCGGTGAAGCGGGCCCCGAACCACGGGGCCACCGTCCTCGAATCGATCTCGCGGCCCGTGACCCCGCTCGCGCGTACACCTTCGAGGAAGGCCATCGCGCTGAAGAAGTAGCTGTAGAGCAACACGGCGAAGACCGGCAGGGCCACGGCCGCTCCCACGCTCCATCGCGGCCGGCCGGGGTATCCCTCACCGACGGTGCGGGCGAGGTCGCGCATCGGGCCGAGGCTGCGGACGGCGGCCCGCATCCCCTCGCTGCGGGCGAGGTCGTCGAGCATGGTCCTGACCTCACGGCGTTCGGTCCTGCGGCGTGCTCTGGGCACGCCTTCGTAGTCGAGCCAGAAGTCGAGCGTCTGGACGGCGTTCTCACGGCGCCACAGATCGGCGAACGTCATGGCGGATCACTCCTTCGGCGGAAGCGGGGTCTGGATGGGTCGATCGAGCACGCGGTCCACGGCCTCGACGAGCGCGTGCCAGGAGGAGGTGCGGTGGCCGAGTTCGGCGCGGCCCGCCTCGGTGAGCCGGTAGTACTTGCGGGCGGGGCCGGTCTCGGAGCGGCGCAGGTAGCTCTCGGCGAGGCCGGAGTTCTCCAGCCGGGTCAGCGCGGGGTACACGGTGCCCTCGCCGAGGTCGTCGAAGCCCCGGCTCTGCAGGTGGGCGAGGACGGAGTATCCATAGCTGTCCTCCCGTGCGAGTTCGTGCAGCAGGAGGAGGGCGAGGACCCCCTTGAGCATCTGCGGATCGTGCGAGGACATGCTCCATGATGTTCTCAGGTACTCGACTTGGTCAAGTACCGACGCGTGCGCCGCCCGATGTCGTCGGAGATGCGAGCGACCCGCACGTTAGATTGGTCGGGTGCCTATCGCCGTTGCCGGGTCCATCGCGACCGATCACCTCATGACCTTCCAGGGACGCTTCGCCGATTCCCTCATCGCCGAGCAGCTCGAGCAGGTGTCGCTCTCCTTCCTCGCGAGCGGCCTCGAGATCCGCCGCGGGGGAGTGGGCGGCAACATCAGCTTCGGGATGGGCGTGCTCGGGCTGCGCCCGGTGCTCGTCGGCGCGGCCGGCCCCGACTTCGCCGACTACCGCTCGTGGCTCGAGCGGCACGGCGTCGACTGCGAGTCCGTCCACATCTCCGACTCCGCGCACACCGCGCGCTTCGTCTGCACCACCGACGCCGTGCTCGCCCAGATCGCCACCTTCTATCCCGGCGCGATGTCGGAGGCGCGTGACCTCGAACTCGCCCCGGTCGCCCAGCGCGTCGGTGAACTCGAGCTCGTCCTCATCGGCCCCGACGACCCCGAGGCGATGCTGCGCCACACCGACGAGTGCCGCGAACGCGGCATTCCGTTCGCCGCCGACCCCAGCCAGCAGATGGCGTTCATGGACGGCCCGGCGATCCGCCGCCTCATCGACGGGGCCACCTACCTCTTCACGAACGAGTACGAGTCGCACCTCGCCGAGCAGAAGACCGGCTGGGACGCCGCGGAGATCGCCGAGCGGGTGCAGACGCGCGTCATCACCCGGGGTGCCGAGGGTTGCACGGTGTTCACCCGGGGCGAGGAGCCGATCTCCGTGGGCGTGGTGCCCGCCCGGACTGTCGCCGACCCCACCGGTGTCGGCGACGCGTTCCGGGCCGGGTTCCTCGCGGCGCTGGGCTGGGGGCTGGAGCTGCGGCAGTGCGCGCAGCTCGGCGCCGTCATGGCGACGCATGTCGTCGAGACGGTGGGCACCCAGGAGTACGCCGAGAACCTCACGGGTCTGCGGGCCCGCCTGGCCGAGGTCTACGGCGACGCCGATGCCGACGCGATCGCCGCCCATCTTCCAGAGAGTCGTGTCTGACGACCCACCCCGCCCCGTCGAGCCTCCTCCCAGCCGGTTCGCGTTCGACCCGCTGAGCGACCGGGGGGAGGAGGTGGCCGGTGTCGGGGCCGATCTCGAGCCGGGCACGCTGCTGGCCGCCTACCGCGAAGGGGTCTTCCCGATGGGGGTCGGCCGGCACGGCGCGGGCCCCCTCGTGTGGTGGTCGCCCGACCCGCGAGGTGTCCTGCTCCCGGGTCGCCTGAGGGTGTCGAGGTCGCTGCGCAAGTCGATGCGCCGCTTCGACGTCACCGTCGACACGGATTTCGAAGGGGTCGTCGCCGGGTGCGCCGACCCCGGGCGCGAGGGCCGATGGATCACGGGAGCCGTCGCCGACGCCTACGTGCGTCTTCACCGCCTCGGTTGGGCGCACTCGGTCGAGGTCCGCCGCGATGGCGAGCTCGTCGGCGGCCTGTACGGGGTGGCGATCGGCGGGTTCTTCGCGGGTGAGTCGATGTTCCACCGGGTCACCGACGCGTCCAAGGTCGCGCTCGTCGCCCTCGTCGAGTGCTTGTACGCCGACCGCGATCCGCGCCGGCTCATCGACACCCAGTGGTCGACGCCGCATCTGGCCTCGCTCGGTGTCGTCGACATTCCCCGGGTCGACTACCTGCGAAGACTCGCCTGGGCCCTCGAGGCCCCGATCGCACCCGCGTTGCTCGACGCGTGGCAGGAGGGGCGCGGCTCCTGACGGATCCGCGTGGGCCATCGGCCTGCGCCGCCCCGCCTCGTAAGGCCGGCGAACCCCGCGGGATCCCACCTCGACCGGCCACCCCGCTACACGCAATCGAGAAGTCGTCTGGTCTATGCTGGCGACGTCCATGACCCCCGTCGACCACGGTCGCTCGGGGCGGCACCCTTCACGACCAGCGGGGTGCCACAACCGAACCGGAAGGTGTACCTTGCCTCGGCACGATGACTCACCCAGGCGCGGCCGACGTTCACGCGTCGCGCTCGGCGGTCTCGCGGCACTCGCCGCGATCTCGCTCAGCGGCTGTTCCGACGCGCTCTCGCGAGGGTTCCTGCCCAGGGGCGCCTCGACCGGAGCAGACCGCGTCACCGCCCTCTGGATCGCGATGTGGATCACGGCGCTGGCCGTCGGATGCCTCGTCTGGGGTCTGACGATCTGGTGCATCGTCCGCTACCGCCGCAAGAAGGACGACGTCGGCCTCCCGCCCCAGCTGCGGTACAACGTGCCGATCGAGATCCTCTACACCGTCATCCCGGTGATGATGGTGGGCGTCATCTTCTTCTTCACCGCCCGCGACGAGGCCGTCCTCCTCGACACCAGCGCCGAGCCCGACGTGACGATCAACGTCGTCGGCAAGCAGTGGAGCTGGGACTTCAACTACGTCGACGACAAGGTCTGGGACTCCGGCGTGCAGGCCCAGCTCACGGGCAAGCCGGGCGTCGAGGAGACCCTCCCCACCCTCTACCTGCCCGAGAACTCCCGCGTGACGTTCGTGCTCACCGCGCGCGACGTCATCCACTCCTTCTGGGTGCCGGCCTTCCAGCAGAAGCTCGACATGGTCCCCGGCAAGGTGAACAAGTTGCAGGTCCACACCCAGCAGCAGGGCACGTTCCAGGGCAAGTGCGCCGAGTTGTGCGGCGCCTACCACGCGACCATGCTGTTCAACGTCAAGGTCGTCTCCCGTGAGGAGTACGACCGGCACATGGCCGACCTCAAGGCCCGGGGTCAGACGGGAATGCTCGACAACTCCCTCAGCCGACAGCACCTGGAGCCGGGTCAGCCCAGCTACCAGCAGTACCAGCCTCAAGGAGGTGGAAACTGATGGCCACCATCGTCACCAGGCCGGAGCACACGGGGCACGGCCCCGAGCCACAGGCCACCACGTCGCTCGGCCGCCAGGTCGTCAAGGTCCTCACGACCACCGACCACAAGGTCATCGCGAACCTGTACTTCGCCACCACGATGTTCTTCTTCTCCCTCGGTGGCGTCCTCGCCCTCATCATCCGCGCCGAGCTCACCGTTCCCGGTCTGCAGGTGCTGCAGAACCTCGAGCAGTTCAACTCGATGTTCACGCTGCACGGCTCGATCATGCTGCTGCTCTTCGCGACCCCGCTGTTCGCCGCGTTCTCCAACCTGCTCATCCCGCTGCAGATCGGCGCCCCCGACGTCGCGTTCCCGCGGCTCAACATGCTGGCCTACTGGCTCTACCTGTTCGGCGGTCTCACGGCCGTCTCAGGGTTCCTCGTTCCCGGCGGTGCCGCGTCGTTCGGCTGGTTCGCCTACACCCCGCTGTCGAACGCGACGTTCTCGCCGAGCCTCGGCTCCGACCTGTGGATCCTCGGCTTCGCGGCCACCGGTTTCGGCACGATCATGGGCTCGGTCAACTTCATCACGACGATCGTGTGCATGCGTGCGCCCGGCATGACGATGTTCCGCATGCCGATTTTCACGTGGACCGCGCTCGTCACCTCGCTGCTGGTCCTCATGGTCTTCCCCGTGCTCACCGCCGCGTGGTTCGCGCTGGCCGGCGACCGCATGTACGGCATGCACGTCTACGACCCGACGAACGGCGGCCCGATCCTCTACCAGCACCTGTTCTGGTTCTTCGGTCACCCCGAGGTGTACATCATCGCGTTGCCGTTCTTCGGCATCGTGAGCGAGGTCTTCCCGGTCTTCTCCCGTAAGCCGATCTTCGGCTACAAGGGCGTCATCTTCGCCACGATCGCCATCGCGGCCCTCTCGGCCACGGTGTGGGCGCACCACATGTACGTCACCGGCCAGGTCCTCCTGCCGTTCTTCTCGATCATGACGATGCTCATCGCGGTCCCGACCGGCGTGAAGTTCTTCAACTGGATCGGCACGATGTGGGGCGGCTCGCTCACGTTCGAGACCCCGATGCTGTGGGCTCTCGGCTTCCTCGTCACGTTCCTCTTCGGTGGTCTGACCGGCGTCATCCTCGCCAGCCCGGCCCTCGACTTCCACCTGTCCGACACCTACTTTGTCGTCGCGCACTTCCACTACACGGTGTTCGGCACCGTCGTGTTCGCGATGTTCTCCGGCTACTACTTCTGGTGGCCGAAGATCACCGGCAAGATGCTCGACGAGCGTCTCGGCAAGATCCACTTCTGGATGCTGTTCTTCGGCTTCCACATCACGTTCCTCATCCAGCACTGGCTGGGCGTCGAGGGCATGCCCCGCCGCTACGGCGACTACATGGTCGAGGACGGCTTCGAGCTGTGGAACATCGTCTCCACGGTGGGCGCCACGCTGCTCGGCGCGTCGATGATCCCGTTCTTCATCAACGTGTGGAAGACCTACCGCCACGCGCCCAAGGTCACGGTCGACGACCCGTGGGGCTACGGGGCCTCTCTCGAGTGGGCGACCTCGTGCCCGCCGCCGCGGCACAACTTCGACGCGCTGCCGCGCATCCGCTCCGAGCGCCCGGTCTTCGACCTCAACCACCCCGAGGTGGCGGCGTTCGACACGCCGACCCCCGACAAGGGTGTGCTCGACGAGCTGTACGGTGAGCCCGACCTCGAGGGTCAGTCCGCCGGTGGCCGCTCGGACCGCTCGCAGAACGGAGACATTCGATGAGGCAGGCCTCGGCCCTGTTCAACGGCGCAGCCGTCTTCTTCATCCCGGTCGCGATCATCTACGGCATCTTCACCAAGTGGAGCGAGCCGGTCGGCACCGTCGCCATGACCCTGCTGGGGATCATGGGACTCATGGTCGGCCTGTACCTGCGCGCCACGATGAAGCGCCTCGACCGCGACCCGTCCGACGACGCGCGCGGTGAACAGTGGATGCAGGAGGGCGAGTACGGGTTCTTCAGCCCGCACTCGTGGTGGCCGCTTCCGCTGGCCGCCTCCGCGATGATCATCTTCCTGGGCCTTCGCCTCGGCCTCTGGGTGTTCCTCGTCGGAGCGATTCTCGGCATCCTGTCCCTCATCGGGTGGGTCTTCGAGTACTTCCGCCAGGACATGCCCATCTGAGCGCCACCGATCGTTCGATCAGCGCGAACCCCGCCGGATCCCGGCGGGGTTCGCGCTTCGTTGCGTTCTCGTTGTGCGGCGCCGCTGGCGCCGGGCGGCGATTTCGGCCACCATTGATTGATGGGGGCGGCGGCGTGCCGCGGAAGGTGATCGGTGGGGGCGGCGGCATCGGGCCGCAGAAGGCGGCGAACGGCCGGTCCGGCTCGAGGGAGGAACACGGGTACACGGTGGGTCAGACGAACAATCGAACGCGCCACGCGGGCATGTCGCTGGCACTTGCCTCCGTGCTTCTGGTCACGGCCTGCAACGCCGATGTGCCCGGGGTGGGTGGAGGGAATGAGACCCCGACCCCGACGGTTCCGCCGGCATCGCTGACGTTCTCGGTCAAGGACGCGAAGCAGCCGGTCAGACCCGATCAACGATTGAGCGTCGGTGCCGAGGGCGGCACGCTGGTGAACGTCCGGCTCGTCGGCCCCGATGGCAAGACCGTGCCCGGCCGGGTCGCCGACGGGGTGTGGACGAGCTCCGCCGATACCCGGCTGGTTCCCGACTCCCAGTACACCTGGCGTGCGAGTGCGAAGAACGCCGCGGGGGAGGTCCAGCAGCAGGAGATGCGGATCACCACCCTGAAGCCCAAGATCAGCGCCACCTACCGGGTGACCCCCGACGGCAACACGGTGGGCGTCGGCATGCCGGTCATGGTGACGTTCGACAGTGCCGTCACCTCACCCAAACTGCGAGCCGACGTCGAGCGGCGCATGAAGCTCAAGGTCACCCCGGCGCAGAAGGGCTCCTGGGGATGGTTGGACGACCGGCAGCTCATGTGGCGACCCGACTCCTACTGGAAGCCGGGCACGAAGATCACCGTCGCGGCGCCGCTCACCGGCGTCCAGACCGGCGACGACAAGTGGATCGTGCAGGACAAGGGCGCGAAGTTCGACATCTCCGATCGCGCGCGGGTGAGCGTGGTCAACCTGTCGAGCCACGTCATGACCGTGCGGGAGAACGGCAAGACGATCGCCACCTACCCCATCAGTGGTGGCAAGCCCACCGCCGAATGGGAGACGCGCAGCGGAACCAAGATCATCACCGAGAAGCACGCCGACTACGTCATGGACGCGGCCACGGTGGGGGTCAAGGCGGAGGACCCCAACTACTACCGCACCGAGGTCAAGTACGCGATGCGCGTGACGAACACGGGGGAGTTCCTCCACGCGGCCCCGTGGTCGGTGTGGGCACAGGGGCGACGCAACGTCAGCCATGGCTGCATCAACCTCGGGCCGTCGGCGGCCGCGGCGGTGTTCCGTCAGTCGATCGTCGGCGACGTGGTGGAGTTCGTGGGATCAGGTCGCAAGATGCAGCCCGGCGACGGGCTGTCGGTCTGGCTGTTCGACGCCAAGGCCTGGCATGCGCGTAGTGCGCTGGCGTCGAAGTAACACCCCTTAGCCCCAACCCAGCTCGTGCAGGCGCGCGTCGTCGATGCCGAAGTGATGGGCGATCTCGTGAACGACCGTGATGGCCACCTCGTCCGCGACCTGCTGCTCGTCGTCGCACATGCGCAGCGTCGGGCCTCGGAAGATCGTGATGCGGTCGGGCAGACCGAGATCACCCCAGGTCCGTTCGGTGCGCGGCACGCCCTCGTAGAGGCCGAGGATGTCCGCACCATGCTCCGGCTCCTCCTCGACGAGGAAGACGACGTTCTCGAGCATGTCGAGCAGCTCCGCGGGAACCTGGTCCAGCGCGTCGGCGACGAGCTCCTCGAATCGATCGGCTGACACGTGCATGGCTCCATGGTGACGGACGGAGGACGGCGATGAGGATCGACATCCGGGTGCGACCGGGTGCGTCGCGCACGAAGGTCGGCGGGCGCTACGGCGAGGACACACTGGTCGTCGCGGTCACCGCGCGGCCGGTCGACGGCTCGGCGACGCAGGCCGCCATCGACGCGGTGGCCGCGGCCCTCGGCCTTCGTCGACGCGACGTCACGCTCGTCACGGGCGCCACGGCTCGTTCGAAGGTGCTCGAACTCGATGTGTCGCCGGAGTCGCACCGCGCGGTGACCGAGCGGCTCGAGGCATTGAAGGGCTCTCGAGAGCCGAACCGCGGCACGTGACAGACGAAGGGCCCCGCACGACGATTCATCGTGCGGGGCCCTTCGTCGGAGCCAGCGAGGGTCAGCGCTGGGCGTCCTGGTCCAGCCTCTTGTCGTGCTCGATCTCCTTGTGGACCGCGGCCTCGTGCTCGATCTCGTCGTGCGTGTGATCGGCGTCGGCCAGCAGGCGGCGGTCGAGGGCGAGCTCGTGCTCGTTGTGGGCGCGCGCCTCGGCGACCTCCTCCGGCGTCGGCACCGGCACGCGGTCCTTGAAGAAGAACCGGGACCACGCGGCGCGGCGCTTCTCGCTGCGTGCCGTGGGGGACTCCACGCCGTGGGCGTCCTTGCCGTCGGTGAGCTGCAGCGGGGCCGGCGACTCGTGGCCGACGAGGTCCCACTGCTCGTAGACGTCCAGCGGCTGGTGAACCTCGCGGAACTCACCGCCGGCGGTGCGCACGATCCGGCCCGTCTCCTTGCCGTGGAGGACGAGATCGCGGTCGGCGCGCTGCAGCGACAGGCAGATGCGCTTGGTGATCATGAACCCGAGGATCGGGCCCGCGAAGAACAGGAACCGCAGCACGTGGGTGATGTCGTTGATCGACAGGCCCAGCTTGATGGCCATGATGTCGTTACCGGCCGCGAAGAACATCACCAGGTAGGCGATGATCGCGCCCACACCGATACCGGTGCGGGTGGGGCGGTTGCGGGGACGGTCGAGCAGGTGGTGCTCGCGCTTGTCACCGGTGACCCAGGCCTCGACGAAGGGGTAGAGCCCGGCGATGGTGAACACGAGCGGCAGCAGCACGATCGACCCGAGCGCGACGTTCGGCGAGAACGTCCAGCCGGCGATGACGAACTCCATCCAGCCCGGCAGCAGACG
The DNA here is from genome assembly GCF_000826525.2 of Mobilicoccus massiliensis. Classification (GTDB taxonomy): domain Bacteria; phylum Actinomycetota; class Actinomycetes; order Actinomycetales; family Dermatophilaceae; genus Mobilicoccus; species Mobilicoccus massiliensis. The sequence continues at coordinate 163,638 of NZ_LN651331.1, forward strand.
CAGGGCGCCGTCGGCGAAGCCCATGTACCAGTCGGGCTGCACACCCGCGGTGACCGGGGACGGGTCGTACGGGCCGTACGCCCACACCGGGTTGATCGTCACGAGCGCCGAGACGAGCGTGATGATGCCGAAGACGATGAAGAAGAAGCCGCCCGCCTTGGCCGCGTAGACCGGCATGACCCGGTAGCCGACGACATTCTCGTTGGTGCGGCCCGGCCCGGGGAACTGCGTGTGCTTGTGCACGACGACGAGCACGAGGTGAGCCGTGAACAGGCCGATAAGGATGGCCGGCACGAGCAGCATGTGCACCATGTAGAGGCGGGGGATGATGAGCTCGCCCGGGAAGGCGCCGCCGAACATGAGGTAGCTCATGATCGAGCCGAGGATCGGGGTGGACTCGACGAAGCCCTCCATGACCCGCAGACCGGTGCCCGAGAGCAGGTCGTCGGGGAGGGAGTAGCCGGCGAACCCCTCGATCATGGCGAGCAGCAGGAGCACACAGCCGATGACCCAGTTGATCTCACGCGGCTTGCGGAACGCGCCGGTGAAGAACACGCGGGCCATGTGCAGGCCGACGGCGCCGACGAAGAACAGGGCCGCCCAGTGGTGGACCTGACGGATGAGCAGACCACCGGGGACCTCGAAGGAGATCTTGAGCGTGGAGGCGTACGCCTCGCTCATCTCGACGCCGTTGAGCGGCGCGTAGGGGCCTTCGTAGTGCACCTCGCCCATGGACGGCACGAACCACAGGGTGAGGGCCACACCGGTGAGGAGCGCGACGATCATCGAGTACATCGCGACTTCGCCGAGCATGAACGACCAGTGGTCGGGGAAGACCTTGCGCATGAGGTAGCGCACGGGGCCGGCGAGGCCGGTGCGATCGTCGAACCAGCTCGCGACCGCGGCACCCCGTCCGCCGCGTCCGCGGGGGGTCGTGGCGCCGTCGTCGCGGGCGTCGGAGCGCAGCCGGTCGGCTGCGCGGGCAGTGGCCTGGGTGCTCATCGTTCACGACTCCAGAAGCTCGGTCCGACGGGCTCCATGAACGGCTGGGCCGCCACGAGGTAGCCCTCGTCGTCCACGGTGATCTTCAACTGGGGCAGGGGGCGCTTGGCCGGTCCGAAGATGACCTTGCAGTCCTGCGTCACGTCGAAGGTGGACTGGTGGCACGGGCAGAGCAGGTGGTGGGTCTGCTGCTCGTACAGACCGACCGGGCAGCCCGCGTGGGTGCAGATCTTGTTGTAGGCGACGATGCCCTCGTAACCCCAGTCGCGAGCCTTGTCGCTCTTGAACAGGGAGGGGTCCAGACGCATGAGCAGCACGGCGGCCTTGGCCTTGCGCTGCAGGAGGTTGAGGTCCTCGTCGTGCTCGAACTTCTGGCCGTCCTGGGGGTGCAGAACGGGGCCGTCGATGCCCTCGGGGAGCACGTGGAACACGGCGCCCTGGTGGACCTCGTCGGCGCGGATCGGGGTCATCTGCGGGTCACGCATGAGGCGCATACCCGTCTGCCAGAAGGTGTGGTGCATCTGACGGCCCGGCATGGGGCCGAGGCCGCCGATGACCGGGAACAGCGGCGGCAGGGCGAAGATGCCGAGCGCCGTGGCCCCGAGCACGCCGATCATCGGACGACGAGCGAGCTGGCTGGAACGCAGCCCCTCCTGCATCGTCTCCTGGAACGCCTCCCGCGACTCGGGGGAGGAGGCGGTGCGGTGCCGCTCCTCGACCTGCTCGGTGTCGGGCATGAGGGTCTTGGCCCACTGCACCGCACCGATTCCGATGCCGAGCAGCGAGGCGGCCAGACACAGGCCCAGCACGGTGTGGAAGGGGCTGATGCGGCCGAAGACCGGGACGGGAACCATGGACTTCGGGTCGAGCGCGAAGTACGCGACGACGAAGCCGATCGACCCGAGGACCGACAGCGTGAAGAGCGCGAGCACCTGCCGTTCGGCACGCTTGGCCGCCTTGGGGTCCACGTCCGAGTGACGCGGGATGTGGGGCGGAAAGCCGGGGTTCTCGAATCGCTCGGGCGCTTGCTCCACGGCGGTGGAGTGCCGGTCACCGAGGTCACGGCGTGCCGGGGTGCCGGGGTGGCCGTGCGCGCCGCCCCCGTCCTCCGGGATGCTGCCGTTCTCGTTCATGTCTACGTTCCTGTCGCTGTCGTGCTGGCGGGAGGTGGTCACGGGGGTCAGGCGGCCTTGCGTGCGAGCCAGACGGCGGCACCGAGCATGAGCGGGATCCCGAACGCCCAGAAGAAGAAGCCGTCGGCGACGGGGCCGAGGTTGCCGAGGCTGAGACCGCCGAAGTTCTCGTTCTGATCGAGGTGGTGGAGGTAGGCGATGACGTCGCGCTTGGCCTCGGCGTCGATGTTGAGATCGTCGAAGACCGGCATCGACTGCGGCCCGGTGAGCATCGCCTCGTAGATGTGCTTGCCCTCGATGTTGTGCAGCGGCGGGGCGAACTTGCCGCGGGTGAGCGCACCTCCGGAGCCGGCGAAGTTGTGGCACATGGCGCAGTTGACGCGGTAGATCTCGCCGCCGCGGGCCACGTCGCCGCCGACGCCGCTGGCGTACTTCTCGTCGGGCAGCTGGGGACCGGGGCCGAGGGAGTCGACGTAGGCGGCCATCTGACGGATCTGCTCGTCGTCGAACATGACGTTCTCGCTGCGCTGCGCCTGCACCGCGGGCCCGGCCAGCGGCATGCGGCCCGTGCCGACCTGGAAGTCGACCGACGCCGGGCCGACGCCCACGAGCGAGGGGCCGTCGCTGGTGCCCTGGCCCTGCTGACCGTGGCACGTCGAGCAGTTGGCCTTGAACAGGCGCTGACCGGCCTCGACGTCGCTCGCCGTGTAGGGGCGGGTGTCCGCGGTGGCCGCGCCCCCCGGAGCCACGAGGGCGTAGACGCCGCCGACGGCGGTGAGGGCGACGACGAGCAGCGCGAACAGCAGCGCGGGGTGTCGGCGTCGGGTCACGGGTGAGGAGGTCACGAGGCCATCCTTGACATCGAAGGGTCGGGGATCGGTCGGTGCCGGAGCGTCCGGTCGGTGGTGCGTCCGAGGCTCATTGGAGGATGTAGATGACCGCGAACAGAGCGATCCAGACGACGTCGACGAAGTGCCAGTAGTACGAGACGACGATGGCGCCGGTGGCCTGCCGGTGGGTGTACCGGGTCGTGGTCATGCTGCGGCCGATGATGAAGAGGAACGCGAGCAGACCGCCGATCACGTGGATGCCGTGGAATCCGGTGGTGATGTAGAACGCCGAGGTGTAGGCGTCGGCCGAGAGCGTGAGCCCGTGTGAGATGAGCTCGGCGTACTCGAGGATCTGACCCGCGACGAAGACCGAACCGAAGAGGTAGGTCAGCACGAACCACTCGCGCATGCCCCACTTCTTGACCTGGAGCAGACCGCCGGTGCGTGAGCCCTGGCCCCGCTCGGCCGCGGCCACTCCGAACTGGCACCAGACGGAGCTGATCACGAGGATCGTCGTGTTGACGAACGCGAACGGCACGTTGAGGTGAGCGGTGCCGGCGTCCCACAGGTCGGGCCGTACGGAACGCAGCGTGAAGTAGATGGCGAACAGTCCTGCGAAGAACATGAGTTCGCTCGACAGCCACACGATGGTGCCCACGGAGGCCATGTCGGGTCGGGTGACCGGACCGTGTCCCGGGGCAGTCTCGGGCCGAGGTCTGGGTGAGTGCGTATGTGCAGAGGAAACAGTCGCCACGGGCGCCATTATGGCCATAACGGAGGCGGAATGGGACGTTGGGACCCCGACGCGTCGCCGAACCCCCCTTCTCCAGACCCGGCGGACGCCGGCCGCGCTGCCCGGTGAGCAGCGCGGGGAGGCCGTCGTCTCCGAGGCGCGACCCTGCGGACGAGGTCTGGGGCCCGGGCGGTGATGCCTGCGGCGCGGCGAGGGCACCGCGGGCGCCTCGTTCGGGCGCGCGGTCGGTAGGATTCGGCACATGACTGGCCCCGTTAGCGACACGACCACCGCCTCCACCGCTCGCCCGTCCCGCGGTGCGCGGGCCGTGCGCCTCCTGTTGTTCAGCGACGACCGCAGCGTTCGCGACGCCGTGCGCCTGGCCGTGGGCCGGCGCCCCGCGCCGGATGTCGAGATCGAGTCGTGGCAGGAGTTCGCCACGGCCCCGGCCGTCGTCGAGGCCGTCAAGGCGGGTCAGGTCGACATGCTGATCCTCGACGGTGAGGCCGCGCCTCTCGGTGGTCTGGGCCTGTGCCGCCAGCTCAAGCACGAGGTCTACGAGTGCCCGCCCGTGATCGTTCTCACCGGGCGACCCCAGGACGCGTGGCTCGCCTCGTGGTCCTACGCCGACGCGGCCGTGCCCCAGCCCTTCGACGCCCTGACGATGTCGCAGGCCGTGGTCGACGTGGCGCGCACGCTCGCGGACGACTGATCCTCGTGGCCGACGCGCACAGCTGGCCCGACGTTCTCACCCGCCTCGTCGAGGGCGACGACCTCACCGCCGAGGCCGCCTCCTGGGCGATGGGCCGCATCATGAGCGGCGAGGCCACGCCGAGCCAGGTGGCCGGGTTCGTCATGGCGTTGCAGGCCAAGGGTGTCTCCACCCACGAACTCGTCGGGATCGCGGACGAGATGCTCGGTCACGCGCGGCGCATCGAGGTGCCGGCTCCGAGCCTCGACATCGTCGGCACCGGGGGTGACCGGCAGAACACGGTCAACATCTCGACGATGTCGGCGATCGTCGCCTCGGCCGCGGGCGCCACCGTCGTCAAGCACGGCAACCGGGCCGCGTCGTCCTCCTCCGGCACCGCCGACTGCCTCGAGGCCCTCGGGGTCGTCCTCAGCCTCGGCCCGGACGGGGTCGTCGAGGTCGCGCACGAGACGGGCATCACGTTCTGCTTCGCCCAGGACTTCCACCCCTCGATGCGTCACGCCGCAGCGACGCGCCGGGAACTCGGCGTGCCCACGGTGTTCAACCTCCTGGGCCCTCTCACCAACCCGGCGCAGCCGACGTTCGCGGCCGTGGGCGTGGCGTTCGCGCCCGCCGCTCCGCTCGTCGCCGGCGTCTTCGCCGAGCGTGGCAAGGATGCGGTGGTGTTCCGTGGGCAGGACGGGCTCGACGAACTGACCGTGTCGACGCTGTCGGACGTCTGGTGGGTGCACGACGGGCGGGTGGCGCGCTACGTCGTCGATCCCGCGGCGTTCGGCCTGTCGCGCTACCCGTTGGCGGACCTGCGTGGCGGTGACGCGGCGCACAACGCCGGCGTGGTGCGCAACCTGGTCGAGCGGCGTACGCACGGCACGATGAACGCGGTGCGCACCGCCGTCCTGCTCAACGCCGGCATCGCGCTGGCGCTCGTGTACGACGCCGACCGGGTCGTCGACCAGACCACCTTCGAGACCGCGATGCGCGGGGGGATCGCCCGGGCTGTCGAGGCGATCGACGGTGGAGCGGCTGCCCGCCGACTGGAGGAGTGGCGGGAGTCGACGGTACGGCGCGTCTGACCGCGTGCGATCGAACGGGTGCAGCCCGGCAGGGGCGATCGAGCCGGGGTGACTCCTGCGGGTGCGCTCGAACGGGCGCAGCCGGCGAGAGTCAATGAAGTTCAGCGCGATTCGGCGCGCTGCGGTCAGCAGGGCGGCGTTGCCATGGCCACCCGGTGCCGGGACTAGTCCAGGCCGATGCTGAACGCCGCGTCGAGGTCGCTCGTGCTGTAGGTGCGAAAGGCGATGTGGGTGTCGGTGGAGGTGACCCCCTCCGCCTTGTTGATGCGGTCGGCGATGACGTCGGCGAGATCCTCGTGCCGGGCCACCCTGACGACCGCGATGAGGTCGCAGCTCCCGGTGACGGAGTACACCTCGGTGACCCCGTCGATCTCGGCGATGGCCTGGCCGGCCTCGGGGATGCGGTGGACGTCGGCGTTGATGAGGACGATGGCGGTGATCACCTCTCCACTGTAGTCAGCGTGGCCCGTTCGGCAGGCGTGCTCGAGGGCCGCAGACTCGGGATGCCCTCGGCGCCGCCGACCGGGCAGCTCCACGTGCCGACGAGGTCGACGAGGCGCACCCCGGCCTGTACGAGCCAACGGTGGAGGATCTCGGTCTCCTCCGGGTGGGTCGCCGGTGCGGGTGGGATCGGTGCGGCGACGACCTCGGCCGTGGCACGCATGGCCGAGATGAACGGCATGGGATCGGCGCGGGGGGGTGTACAGGTGGTCCCGGCGAGGCGGCCGTGCCGAATGGTCACGACCTCCCAGCCCCCTTCGTCCCGTCGGCGGGCCGCGACGATCTCCGGGGCCGCCGCGAGCGGGGCGAGCCGCTGGGCGCGCGCGAGCCCGTCGACGAGAGAGGCGGCCCGGTCGCGGACGGCACCGGCCTCCTCGTAACGCTCGTCGGCGGAGAGGTCGCGCATGCGTCGGCGCAGCGTCTCGACGGGGGCACGGTCGGCGCCGGTGAGCAGCTCCGTGGCACGTTTCGCGAGCGGGGCGTACTCCTCGACGCTCTGCCGCCCCCGGCAGGGTGCGCCGCACCGGCCGATCTCGGCGAGCAGGCAGGCCGAGGCCTGCCGGGCGAGCCGGGCGAGGCGGGTCGTGCACTGCCGCAACGGAATGACCTCGTGGACCGCCGCCATCGCGTCGAGGGCGCTCTGTCGCCGGGGAAAGGGCCCGCAGTAGGCCGCGCCGTCGTTCTTGACCGCGGTGACGACGGAGAGCCGAGGGAACGGCTCGATCGTGACCTTGACCCAGGCGCGTGAGGCCGGCCGTTTGGAGCGGCGGTTGTACGGCGGGTCGTGTTCGGCGATGAGACGCAGTTCGCGCACCTGTGCCTCGAGGCGGGTGGCGCACACGACGGGGACGACGTGCTCGGCGGCCTGGAGCATCTCGGTCATGCGGGCGCGCTGCTCGGAGGCGGTGAAGTACGACGACACACGACGCCGGATGTCGGTGGAGGTGCCCACGTAGAGCACCTTGCCGCGCAGGCCCGTGAACATGTAGACGCCGGGGGCCGAGGGCAGGCCCTCGCCGAGGTGGCGTTTGCGGCGTTGGACGGGATGCACCCGGGAGGCGAGCACCTGCAGCTCTTCCAGGGTGCGGGCGGCGAGGGGGCCCGTACCGCCGCAGCGGGCCAGCAGGCCGTGGAGGACGTCGACCGTGGCCCGGGCGTCGTGCAACGCCCGGTGGTCGGGGATGACGGCCGTGCCGAACAGCTCTGCGAGGGTGCCCAGCTTGTGGTTGGGCACCTCGTCACGGGTGACGAGCCGGCGGGCGAGAGTGACCGTGTCGACGACGGTGGGCGATCCCCACGCGAGACCGAGCCGGCGGGCGCCGGTGCGGAGGAACCCGATGTCGAACGGGGCGTTGTGGGCCACGAGCACGGCCCCCCGGGAGAACTCGAGAAAGCGGGGGAGGACGTCGTCGATCTGCGGGGCTCCGGCGAGCATCTCGTCGGTGATGCCGGTGAGGAGACGGATGAAGGGCGGCACCGGCACCTGGGGGTCGACGAGGGTGTGGAACTCGCCGAGGACCTCCCCGCCGCACACCTTGACGGCCCCGATCTCGGTGATGTGCGAGTCGGCGGGGTTGCCGCCGGTGGTCTCGAGGTCGACGACGACGAAGGTGACCTGCGACAACGGGGTGCCGAGCTCGTCCAGCGTTCCCTGGACGTATCCGGCGCCGGTGCTGCCCGCCGCGGGCGTCGTGGACGCCGCGGCCGGTGGGCTGCCGGGCCCCGCGTGCAGGGGGAGGAGGGTCGTGTCGTCGTGCATGGGGCCGAGGATGGCAGGGCCCTCCGACAACCGTTGCTCTCGCGCGTCGTCGCAGGTCGCAAGGGTTGTCGGTGCCGAGCCGTAACGTCCGGGGCGAGCTGGGACGAGGTGTTCCGGCGGTCGAGGTCGAGGAGGCCGAGATGATCGTGGACTGTGGCACGTGCCCCGTCTCCGGGGCGGCATGCGCCGACTGTGCCGTGCGAGTCCTGCTCGACGTCCCGCTGGGCGGGTTGCGTCTCGATCCGGTGGAACGCCGGGCCGTCGACGCGTTCGTCGGCGCCGGACTCATCGACGCGGAGCGAGCGGCGCACCTCACCGCCGAGGTGCATCCGTGGGAGGGTGTACGCGTGGCCGGATGAACGGAGGCGATCGATGCACGCCCGACGCGTGGGTTCGTATGCTCCTCTCGCCCGTCGCTCGGTGCTGCCGGCCGGTGCGCTCGCCCTCGTCCTCGGTCTGAGCGCGTGCGGCGGCGGGCCGACGCCGCCCGGGCTCGATGCGACGGCCCCGCCTCCCAGCGAGGCCGCACTCGTGGCGGCTCCAGGTTCGAGCCGGTCCTCGACACCGCCGGCGCCGACAGCCTCGACGGAGGCCGGGGGCGCCACCGGCAGCGGGTCGAGCGGGGCGTCCACGGCTGCGCCCCGACCCGGTGTCGCGGGACGAGTCGCCTCTGCGGCGGCCCGCCTCCGGCGCGAGCGGCCCACCGATGAGGTCCTCACCTCCGCTGCCACGGTGGTCGCCGGACCGGCGACTGCGGCGAGCCTGCGCGAGGTCGCGGCGGCCGGTGACGAGGCGTGGCGCCGCTGCCGGGCCGTGTGGCCCGCGGCCGAGGACGTCCCGCCGCTCGTCGTCGTCCTCGCGTCCTCTCCCGAGACCGCGGGCGAGGCTCCCGGCACCCCGACGGGAGCGCGGCCGTCTTCTGCTCCCGTGGAGGCCGTGGCCACCACCGTCGTCGCCGGCCGTCCGCCCTCGGCGCGGGTCCGGGTGCACCTCGACCCCCGTGGGTGGGCGGCGCTCACCGAGAAGGGGCGTCGCGTCGTGCTGACACACGAGTGTGTCCACGTGGCCCTCGCGGCTCGCGCCCGGCCGGCCGCACCGGCCTGGCTCGTCGAGGGAACGGCCGAGTACGTCGCCTACCGCGACGCGGCGGTGAGGCGCGAGGAGGTGCTCGCCCCGCTGTTCGCACGGGTCGCCCGCGAAGGGGCCCCGGCGTCCTTCCCGGCCGACGCCGACTTCGAGGTGGGCCACGGCGACCTCACCCAGGTGCTGGGCGCGTACGCCGAGGCCTCGAGCGCGGCCGCCGTCTACGCCGATCTGTACGGCGAACCGGCGCTGCTTCGGCTCGTCACGACCGGGCCCGGGGCTCCCGGGCCGGGCTCCTTCCGCGAGCTCGAGGCGGTGTTCCTGCCGCAGTGGCGGCACGAACTGCAGCAGGCGGCGTTGCGTTCCACTCAGCTGTAGAGGGCTTCGACCTCGCCCGCGAAGTCGCGCAGAATCTCCTTGCGTCGCAGCTTCAGCGACGGGGTGAGGTGGCCGCTGTCCTCGGTGAAGTCGCCGGGGATGATGCGGAACTTGCGAATGCTCTCGGCCCGGCTCACGGTGGCGTTCGCGCGGTCGACGGCCATCTGGATGTGCTCGCGCACCATCGGGTCGGTGAGGCACAGCTCGGGTGTGAGGTCGGGGCGCCCGTGCGAGGTGGCCCAGGATTCGAGCATGTCGGTGTCGATGGTGAGGAGGGCACCGACGAAGGGGCGTCCGTCCCCGACGACGACGGCCTGTGAGACGAGGGGGTGCGCGCGGACGACGTCCTCGAGTCCCGAGGGCGCGACGTTCTTGCCGCCGGCGGTGACGATGATCTCCTTCTTGCGGCCGGTGATCGAGAGGAACCCGTCCTCGTCGATGTTGCCGAGGTCGCCGGTGCGCAGCCAGCCGTCGTCGGTGAAGGCGGCACGGGTCGCCTCGGGATCGCCGCGGTATCCGCGAAAGACGCCCTCGCCGCACACGAGCAACTCGCCGTCCTCGTCGATCCGCATCCCGACGCCCGGGATCGGTAGCCCGACGGCCCCGATGCGCAGGTTGTCGGGCGTGCCGACCGCGACGGGGGCTGTGGTCTCGGTGAGGCCGTATCCCTCGAGCACCGTGATACCGACGCCCCGGAAGAAGTGGCCGAGCCGCTCGCCCAGCGGAGCGCCGCCGGAGACCGCCCAGCGGATGTGTCCGCCGAGGCGCGCTCGAAGTCGGCGGTAGACGAGCCGCTCCATCACGGCGTGCGCCACCCGCACTCGCAGGGAGGGCCCGCGGGGCTCGTCGAGGGCTCGGCTGTAGGCGATGGCGGTGCGGGTGGCCCGCGTGAAGATTCCTCCCTTGCCGTCGTTGCGCGCGCTCTGGTCGGCCGCGTTGTAGACCTTCTCGAACACGCGGGGAACCGCGAGGAGGAACGTCGGGCGGAACGCCTGGAGGTCGCCCGTGAGGTTCTTGATGTCCGGCGCATGCCCGACGCGCATCATCGCGTCGACGGCGACCACCTCGATGAGGCGCGCGAACACGTGCGCCAACGGCAGGAACAGCAGCACCGAGGCGTCCTCGGGCCCGACGATGACGTCGAGCTCGACGCAGATGTTGTCGGAGAGGTCCATGAAATTGCCGTGGGTGAGCTCACACCCCTTGGGGCGGCCGGTGGTGCCCGAGGTGTAGATCACGGTCGCGAGATCGGTGCGGTCACGCCCCGCGGTGCGCGCGGCGAGCGTCGCGTCGTCGACGTCGGCACCGGCCGCGAGCAGATCCTCCAGTCCGCCACCCTCGATCGACCACACGTGCTCGAGATCGGGGCAGTCGTCGCGGACCTGCGCGGCCACTGCGGCGTGGGTCTCGTTCTCGACGAGAAGGGCCCGCGTGCCCGTGTCCTGCAGGATCCACTTCAACTGCCCGGCCGAGGACGTCTCGTACACCGGCACGGGCACGGCTCCGGCCGTCCACAGGGCGAAATCGGCGAGGGTCCACTCGTATCGGGTGCGGCTCATGATCGCGACCCGGTCACCGGCCTCGATGCCCGCGGCGACGAACCCCTTGGCGAGTCGGGCGACCTCGTCGGCGAATCCACGCGCGGTGACATCGCGCCACCCGTCGTCGCCCTTCACGGAGAAGACGACACGGTCGGGACGCCGCGCGGCGCCTCGCACGGGCAGATCGGCCAGGGTCCCCTGCGTCGTGGGCGGGACGACCGGCGGGCTGATCGATTCGCGCATCGGTTCCTCTTCACGCGGGGGAGTGGATGAGGCCGGACGGCTCCGACGTCGCGTCACCATACCGGCGCGCCGGTGGATAGCCTACGGTCATGCCGTCACGCACCGAGGAGTCCATCCGCATCGACGCACCCCCGGGTGAGGTGCTGGACGTCGTCGCCGATGTCGAGTCCTACCCCGAGTGGTCGGCGGGGATGCGGGAGGTCACGGTGCTCACCGAGGACGAGGAGTCGTGGCCGCTGCAGGTCGAGTTCCTCGTCGACGCGGGGTTCTCCAGCGAGCGCTACACCCTCGACTACACGTGGGACGTCGACGTAGACGGGGCGGGCACGGTCTCGTGGACGCTGGCGCGCTCCGACGCTCTCAAAGCGCTCGACGGTAGCTACGTCATCGCTCCCGACGGTGACGGCACCCTCGTCACCTACACGATGTCGGTCGAGACCGCGATGAAGGTGCCGGGGATGCTGCGTCGCAAGGCCGAGCAGAAGATCGTCTCGACGGCGCTCACGGGCCTCAAGCAGCGCGTCGAGGGATGAGCGGCGAGGGGGCCTCGGCCGTCGAGCGCGAGGCCGAGCTGCTCGCCGAGGCGTTGGGCCGGGCCTGGGGGCGTGAGGCCGGCCCGACGGATACGAACGAGACGGACGAGGCCAACGGCACGCCTGATGGCCGCGCGACGGTGGCGTCGCGCTGGATCCAGGAGCGCGGGCCCGAGCTGCTGCGTAACCTCGCCGACGCGACTGCCCTCGTCTCCGACGGGTTGCGAGTCCTCGCCGACCACGTCGAGGAGGCTGGGGCCGAGAGCCGGGCGCGATCCGCGCAAGGCGAGCCGGGGGAGCGACCGGAGGGGCGGCAGGAGGAGTGGCCGCCGCGGCCAGGCCCGTGGCGTTCACCGCATCCGCAGGGTCTGGGGGATCCGCAAGATCGACAAGATCGACACGTGCAGGAGCGATACGAGGAGCAGGCATGATCACGGTGGGACTCGACATCGGCGGCACGAAGATCCTCGGTGCGCTCGTCGAGGAGGACGGCACGATCCTGACGCGCGGACGCCGGGACACGCCGGCGCAGGATCCCGCGGGCATCGTCGCGGCGGCGGCGGATCTCACCGCCGAACTCGCCGCCGACCACGATGTGGCCGGGGCCGGGGTGGCCGTGGCCGGCTTTCTCGATCGGGCGCGGGAACGGGTGCTGTTCGCGCCCAACGTCGCCTGGCGCGACGAGCCCCTGCGGGCACGGCTCGCCGACCTCGTGGGGCTGCCCGTCGTACTCGAGAACGACGCCAACGCCGCGACGTGGGGCGAGTTCGTCCACGGCACCGCGGCGGAGGCGAACGACCTGCTCTTCCTCACGATCGGCACGGGGGTCGGCGGCGGGATCGTCACCGACGGTGCTCTCCTGCGTGGGGCGTTCGGTGTCGGGGCCGAGGTCGGGCACATCCGCGTCGTGCCCGACGGCCGGTTGTGCGGGTGCGGAGTGCACGGCTGCCTGGAGCAGTACGCGTCGGGGACGGCGCTGCTTCGGTCGGCCCGCCGGCTCGTGGACTCCGGGGCGCCCGAGGCGGCCGTCCTCACCGAGATGTGCGGCGGCGATCCCTCCGCGTTGACGGGGCAGGACATCACCGCGGCCGCGATGGAGAAGGACCCGGCGTCGATCGGTCTCATCGCGGAGCTCGGACGATGGATCGGCGCGGGCGCCGCGTCGCTGACCGCCGTGCTCGACCCCGAGATCATCCTCATCGGCGGTGGCGTCTCGACGGCGGGTGACCTGCTGCTCGAGCCGGCGCGCGAGGCGTTCGCCGAGAACATCACCGGACGCGGATTCCGCCCCTACGGCACGATGCTCTTCGCCGGCCTGCTCGACGACGCCGGGGTCATGGGCGCCGCCGCCCTCGCGAGGGAGGCGGGCCGCCGGTGAACGACGAACTGGCGATCGGTGTCGACATCGGCGGCACCAAGGTGGCCGCGGGACTGGTCGACGCCGAGGGTGTCATCCTGCACCGCACCCGGCGCGACACCCCGGATCGTTCGAGCAGCCCGCGGGTGGTGGAGGACACGATCACCGACGCCGTGAACGAGCTGCTGGCCTGGGCCGACGGTGAGGGCCGTGAGGTCGAGGCCGTCGGCATCGGTGCCGCAGGGTTCGTGGGCGCCGACCGGGGGACGGTCGTCTTCGCACCGCATCTGTCGTGGCGCGACGAGCCGCTGCGCGACTCCCTCGGTGGGCGCATCGGCCGACCCATCACGGTCGACAACGACGCGAACGCGGCCGCCTGGGCCGAATCCCGCTTCGGCGCGGCTCGCGACGAGAGCCACGTCGTCATGATCACCCTCGGCACCGGCATCGGTGGCGCGCTGATCATCGAGAACGAGTTGCGGCGCGGCCAGTTCGGCATCGCCGGAGAGTTCGGGCACATGCAGGTCGTGCCCGACGGCATCCGTTGCGAGTGCGGCAACCGCGGCTGTTGGGAGCAGTACGCGAGCGGCAACGCGCTCGTCCGGGAGGCCCGCGGCCTCATGACGGCGCGCTCGCCCGTCGCGCAGGATCTGCTCGCGCGGGTGCACGGCGATCCGTCCCGGCTCGCCGGCCCGCTCGTCACCGAGGCGGCCCGGGAGGGCGATCCCACCGCCCGGGAGCTGCTCGCCGAGATCGGCCACTGGCTCGGGGTGGGGATCGCCGGGCTCGCGGCGGCCTTCGACCCGGGGATCTTCGTCATCGGCGGCGGCGTGAGCGCGGCGGGGGAACTGCTCATCGAGCCCGCCCGCGAGAGCTACCGCCGACGCCTACCCGGGCGCGGGTACCGTCCCGAGGCGCGCATCGTCGAGGCCGCCCTCGGGCCCGATGCCGGGCTCATCGGCGCCGCCGACCTCGCCCGCGGGGGGACCTGAGCTCGATCCTGCACGATGGGTCAGACGCGGGCTCCGTCGTCGTCATCGTCGGGGTCACGATCGTGGGGCTGGCGCAGCACCAGCGTGACGAATCCCGCGATGGTGAGCGCACCCGCGGCCCACATCTGTCGGTGCTCGGTGGGCGTGACGAACACGAGGTAGAGCAGCCACAGCGGCCCGCCCACGAGACCGACGAGCGCGAGGTAGAACGACCAGTCGGTGAGCACCGGCGGCAGTGGTGAGGGCGGCGGGGGGACGAACCCCTCCTCGTCGTCGTCCTCCGGCGGAACGTGCTGCCGCCACGCAGCGGTCTCGGCCGGCTGGGGCATCGGCTCGTGTGCCGGGGTCGCGCCGGACGTCGGAGACACGTCGGACGTCGGGGAGGCCTCGGACGTGGGAGAGACATCGGACGCCGGGAAGACATCGGATACCGGGGGCGAGTCCGCCGACGAGGCGTCGGCCGACGAGGGGTCGTGCCCCGCCGCGGGGTCGCGCGGTCGCGGTGATGCGGGGTCGAGAGGCGGTGCCGGCCGTTCGGTCGAAGCGCCTGCTCGAGCCTCGTCGGGCGGGTCGTCCCAGCGGGCGACGATGTCGGCGAACAGCGCGTCGATGTCGTCGCGTTCACCGCCGCCGGGGCTCGTCGTCATCGTGCACCTCCCACCGGGTCGATTCTTGCAGAGACCATCTCTCGGCGGGCGGCCGCGGTGCACCCCCGTCCCCTCGTGGTCGCGCCACCACTCCGTCGCCACCGCACCGCCACTCCATCGCCACGACATCGGGCGTCGCCGCGCTCTCGATTGATCGCTCGGCGCGCTCCGGAGTTCCGTACCGTAGAGTCTGCCCGGCCGATCAGGAGGTTCTCGATGTTGTACTGGTTCTTCAAACTGGTCCTCATCGGACCCGTGCTGCGCCTGCTGTTCCGCCCGTGGGTGGAGGGGGCCGAGAACGTTCCCGCGCACGGCCCGGCCATCCTCGCGAGCAACCATCTCTCGTTCAGCGATTCGATCTTCCTGCCGCTCATGTGCCCGCGGCGGATCACGTTTCCGGCCAAGAGCGACTACTTCACCCAGCCGGGGCTGATCGGCCGACTCAAGGCCGCGTTCTTCCGCGGCACGGGGCAGATCCCCATCGACCGCTCCGGCGGAGCCGCGAGCCAGGTGGCGATGGACGCGGGTCTGGCGGTGCTGCGCCGGGGCGAGTTGTTCGGCATCTACCCCGAGGGCACGCGGTCTCCCGACGGCCGCCTCTACCGGGGCAAGACCGGCATCGCCAGGCTCGCCCTGAAGGCCGGGGTCCCCGTCGTCCCGGTGGCGATGATCGACACCGACAAGGCTCAGCCGACCGGCCAGAAGATTCCGAGGATCATGCGGGTGGGGATGCGCTTCGGCGAGCCGATGGACTTCTCGCAGTACGCCGGGCAGGCCGGAGATCGCGAGGTGCTCCGTCGCGTCACCGACGAGATCATGGCGGCGCTCGCGAGGCTGTCGGGTCAGGAGTACGTCGACGAGTACGCGGCCACGGTCAAGGCACGCCTCGCCGCCCAGGCCAAGGAGCAGCTCGCCGCCAAGGCGGAGCACCTCGTGGCGGCGGCCAAGGCCGAAGGAGCACAGGCGCAGGCACGGGCCCAGGCCACTGCGGAGAACCTCGTCAACACGGCCAAGGCCGAGGGTGCGCAGGCGCAGGCGCGGGCCGAGGAGCTCATCGCCGCGGCCCGCGAGGAGGTCCAGCGACGGCGGGCCGCGCGTGCGGAGGACGCCGACCGTGCTCCCGGAGCTCGTGGAGCCGCCGGCGCCTCGACGCCCGACTCCGCAGATTCGGGCGACGCACCGCCTCCTGCGACCCCGCCCGCGGGATGACGCCCGGGCGGTGGATGCCGTCCGTCGCGGAGGCGTCGACGGCGGACCCGGCGGACGCGCGCGTCATCCTCGCGTTCTGGTCGGCGCTCGATCTGCTGCGCCCGCTGGTGTTGATCTACGTCGTGCATCAGTACGTCGGTCGCCTCGAGCAGGTCGAGCATCCGGCCGTGGGCTGGACGATCCTCGCGGTGCTCGCCGCCTGGACCCTCGCCACGCTGTTCGTCCGTCGACGCACGGCGGGGTGGCTCGCCGTCGAGCTCGCGATCGGCGTGGGCGGCATCCTCGCCTCGGGCTGGACGGATTCGACCGCGGTCATCGAGGCGGGGGCGCCGACGGTGCCGGGCATGTGGCCCTCGGCGACCGTACTGTCGTGGGCCGTGCTCGGCGGCCCACTGGGCGGTACCTGCGCGGCCCTCGCCATCGCGATCGCCGACCTCGTGCTCGTGCGCACGCCGAACGCGATCACCTTTCACAACATCGTCATCCTGCTGCTGCTCGGCTCGCTCGTCGGCTACTGCGCCGAGCTCGTGCGCGAGGGACACCGCATCGCGCAGGAGGCCGAGGCCGTGCGGGCGCGGGCGCTCGAACGGGAGCGGCTGGCGCGCAGCGTCCACGACGGGGTGCTGCAGGCGCTGAGCTTCGTCCACCGCCGCGGCCTCGAGATCGGCGGCGAGACCGGTGAACTCGGCCGATTGGCCGCCGAGCAGGAGCGCAACCTGCGTGAGCTCCTCCGCGTGCCCGTCGATCCCGTTGCACGCTCGTCCCGAACCGGTGAGGCCGACGGCGGCACGGCCGATCTCGCCCTGCTGCTCACCGCCCACGCGGGCGATCGGGTCAGCGTCGTCGACACCGGTGATCGTGTCGTCATGCCTCGCGGCCGTGCCCGAGAGATCGACGCAGCCGTGACGGCGGCGCTCGACAACGTCGAACGGCACGCCGGCCCGCAGGCCCGCGCCTGGATCCTGCTCGAGCGCCTCGGCTCCGAGGTGGTCGTCACCGTTCGCGACAACGGGGTCGGCATACCGCCGGGGCGGCTGGCGCAGGCTCGCGACGAGGGGCGTCTGGGAGTGTGCTCGAGCATCGTCAGCCGGATGCGTGATCTCGGCGGCCGGGCCGACATCACGTCCTCCGGCAGCGGCACGCAGGTCGTGCTGCGGGCGCCGGTGTCCGCACCCGCGGGCACCTCCGAGCCGCTGGGGAGTGCCGGGGGCGTCGAGCAGGGGCAGCAGGTCGAGACCCACGAGAGGAAGAGGACCGGATGACCGACGCGAACGACGGAGCGGGCGGGGCAACAGCGGCGGGACAGGCGCCGGCCGTGGTCGTCGCCGACGATCACCCGATGTGGCGGGACGCGGTGGCCCGGGATCTGGAGTCGGCCGGGATGCGGGTCGTCGCGACGGCCGCGGACGGGCGGGCCGCCATCGACCGCACGATCGCCGTGCGCCCCGACGTGCTCGTGCTCGACCTCAACCTGCCCGTGGTGCACGGGGTGCAGGTGTGTCGCCGCCTGCAGGAGGCGGTGCCGGAGGTGCGGATCCTCGTGCTCTCGGCGAGTGGCGAGGCCGACGACGTGCTGCAGGCCGTCAAGGAGGGGGCGACGGGGTACCTCGTGAAGTCGGCGAGCCGCGAGGAGTTCCTCGACGCGGTGCGACGCACCGCGGACGGCCGGGCCGTGTTCACCCCCGGACTCGCCGGCCTCGTGCTCGGGGAGTTCCGCCGGCTGGCCGTCGAACCGGTGGCCGAGGATCCGGCGCCGGAGCTCACGCCGCGGGAGACCGAGATCCTGCGGTACGTCGCCACGGGCATGAGCTACCGCGAGATCGCCGAGACGCTCGTCGTCAGCCACCGCACCGTGCAGAACCACGTGCAGAACACCCTCGGCAAGCTGCAGTTGCACAACCGGGTGCAGCTCGCCCGGTACGCCGTGGCCAAGGGCATCGTCGACGCCGAGGAAACGGGCTGAGCCCCTGCCGGCCCGGCGCCGTCCCCGGGGGAAACCCGCCTCGATCGCTGATGTATGCCCGGTGGGCGAACCCGTGGGCTTGGCGTGCGCCGGCTCCCATTACCCTGGCCGGGTGACTGCGAACGAC
Source organism: Mobilicoccus massiliensis (assembly GCF_000826525.2). Taxonomy (GTDB): domain Bacteria; phylum Actinomycetota; class Actinomycetes; order Actinomycetales; family Dermatophilaceae; genus Mobilicoccus; species Mobilicoccus massiliensis. Next base: position 181,454 of record NZ_LN651331.1, read on the forward strand.
ACCCTCACCTGGGCCGACCTGCCCGCACGCCAGCAACCGGTGTGGCCGGACGCCGACGCGCTGGCCGCCGCACAGCGCACGTTGTCGACCTATCCGCCGCTGGTGTTCGCCGGCGAGTGCGACATCCTGCGCCGTCGCCTCGGTGACGCGGCCCGCGGCGAGGCGTTCGTCCTCATGGGCGGCGACTGCGCCGAGACGTTCGCGTCGGCCACAGCCGACAACATCCGTGACCGGGTCAAGACGATCCTGCAGATGGCCGCCGTGCTCACGTACGGCGCGAGCCTGCCGGTGGTCAAGATCGGGCGCATGGCCGGGCAGTACGCCAAGCCGCGCAGCAAGAACACCGAGACGCGCGGCGACGTCGAGCTGCCGGCCTACCGCGGCGACATGGTCAACGACTTCGCGTTCGACGAGGCGTCGCGCACCCCCGACCCCCAGCGACTCCTGCGCGCCTACCACGCGAGCTCGGCCACGCTCAACCTCGTGCGCGCGTTCACCCAGGGTGGCTTCGCCGACCTGCGGCACGTGCACGACTGGAACCGCGGGTTCATGTCGAACAAGGCGAACAAGCGCTACGAGCGCATCGCCCGCGACATCGATCGCGCGATGCGGTTCATGAACGCGTGCGGTGTCGACTTCGAGGCGCTGCGCCGGGTCGACGTGTGGGCCAGTCACGAGGCGCTGCTGCTCGACTACGAGAAGCCGCTGACCCGCATCGACTCGCGCACCGGGCGCCCCTACGGCACCTCCGGGCACTTCCTGTGGGTCGGTGAGCGCACCCGTGAGCGCGAGGGCGCGCACCTCGATTACGTCGAGCGCATCACCAACCCCATCGGGGTCAAGCTCGGGCCGACGGCCACGGGCGAGGACGCCGTCGAGCTGCTCGAGCGGCTCGACCCCGATCGCGACCCCGGCCGGCTCACGTTCATCACGCGAATGGGGCAGGACAAGATCCGGGAGGCGCTGCCGCCCATCCTCGAGGCGGTCAAGGCCTCCGGTCACCTGCCCACGTGGGTGTGCGATCCGATGCACGGCAACACGTTCTCCACCGAGAACGGGTACAAGACACGCCGGTTCGAAGACATCGTCGAGGAGGTGCGGGGCTTCTTCGAGGCGCACGCCCAGGTGGGCACCCACCCCGGCGGCCTCCACGTCGAGCTGACCGGCAACGACGTCACCGAATGCCTCGGCGGAGTCATGCACCTCGAGGACGCCGACCTCGAGCGACGCTACGAGACGCTCTGCGACCCGCGGCTCAACCACCAGCAGAGCCTCGAGCTGGCGTTCGTCGTCGCCGAGATGCTCGCCGAGCGCACCGGCGGGATCGCCGCCGACGAGCCGGGGGACTGAGCCGGCGCCGTGAGCGATCCGCTCGACGAGCTACGCGACCCGACCCCGCTGCCGCCCGGGCAGCGGGAGGTGCCGCTACGCCCGATGCACTACGGGCGGGTGCCGCGCGTCGACCTCGCCTCGTGGTCCCTGACGATCGAAGGGGCCACGGTCGACGGGTCGATGACACGGCTGCTATGGGCGGATCTCGAGTCGCTGCCGCACATCGAGGTCCGCGCCGACCACCACTGCGTGTCACGACGCAGTACGACGGGGCTCGTCTGGGGAGGCATCCCCGCGCGGGCGATCGTCGAGCTCGCGCCGCCGGCGCGTGAGGCCCAGTGGGTGCTCGCGTCGGCGGCGTACGGCTACCACGCCAACATCACCGTGGACGATCTGCTGTCGTCGCGTTCGCTGCTCGCCACCCATCTCGACGGCGAGCCCCTCGCACCGGAGCACGGGTGGCCGATGCGGCTCGTCCTCCCACACCTGTACGGGTTCAAGGGGCCCAAGTGGCTCATGGCGCTGGAGTACCTCGCCACACCGCAGCGCGGGTTCTGGGAGGAACGCGGCTATCACTTCACCGGTGACGTGTGGCGCGAGGAGCGGTACGCCCACCAGGAGTGAGGCGACTCTCCAGGCGCTTCGCTCGGGTGATCTCGATCAGACGACGTTGAGGACGACCCGGCTGCCCTGGGGAGCGGTGGCGCCCTGGGGCTCGGTGGAGCGGGCCAGGCCGAGCACGCCGCCGAGGATGCGGTTGACCTTGACCTCGAACCCCGCATTCTTGAGCTTGGCCACGGCCTCGCGTTCGCTGAGGCCCTGCACGGGCGGCACCGCGACCATGACCGGGCCCTTGCTCACGGTGAGGGTGATCTCGTCGCCCTTGTGGAGGGTGCCGGTGGGAGAGGTCGAGACGATCGAGCCCGCGGGCACGGTGCGGCTGTTGACGCGTTCGTCGGCGACCGTGACGGTGATGCCGAACTTCTCGAGCCGGGCCTGCGCGTCGGCCAACGGCATGCCGGGGATGTCGTCGACGGGCACCGGCTGGCGTCCCTTGCTCACGACGAGGGTGACGGTGGTGTCGGGCTTGGACGAGGTGCCCTTGGCGGGCTCGGTGCGGACGACCTCGCCCTTCGGGACCTCGTCGTCGTAGACCTCTCGAACGGTGGCGGCCGGCGCGAGATGCGCCTCGGTGACGGCGGCTCTCGCCTGCTCGACCCCGAGACCGGTGACGTCGGGCACGTCGTAGCGCTCGGGACCCTTGCTCACGACGATCGTCACGGGGGTTCCTCGGCGCACCACCGTGCCCGGCTGCACGTCGGTGTTCATCACCGAGTCGGCCGGCGCAGTCTCCGAGAACTGCTGCTCGGTGACCGGCACGAGGTCGTTGTCGCGCACCGCCTGCTCGGCCGCCACGGTGTCGAGACCGGTGAGGGTCGGGACGGTGCGCTCTCCCGGAGGCCCGAACCACCAGTACGCGGCGCCGCCCGCGGCGATGAGGGCCGCGGCGAGAGCGAGGAGGAGCGCGGTGCGGCGGCCGTGTCGTCGGGTGGCGTCGGGGGCGTCCGGGGGTGACGGGTCGGTGTTCTCGGCCGGGCCGGAGGCGGTCGTGGCGGGGTTTCCGGCGGCGGCCGCGGACGAGCCGGAGCGCGCGAGTCGGGGGATCGTCTGCGTCTCGCGGCGGAGGGGACGGGTGAGGTGCTGCTCGCGGGATCGCGTGACGGCGCCGACCCCGGCGAAGGACTTCTCGTGGGCCTCCTCGGCAGCAGCCGCGCCGGTGGCCTCCATCCGGTCGGGGCGGTGGTCGAGCACCTGCGTCGGCAGCCCGAGCCGGGTGGTGCGCACGGCCGCGAGGAAGTCTGCGGCGGTGGCGTAGCGATCGTCGGGGTTCGTGCGGGTGGCGCGGGCGACGAGTTCGTCGAGGGCGCCGGGGAGTTCGGGTACCTGATCCGAGGGCCGTGCCAGGGTGCCGTTGACGTGCTGCCAGGCGATGTGGATGGGGGAGTCGCCCTCGACGGCGGGCGTGCCGGTGAGCATCTCGTGGAGCACCAGGCCGGCGGTGTAGAGATCGGTGCGTTCGTCGGAGCGGCCGTGCTCGACCTGCTCGGGGGCGAGGTACGCGACGGTGCCGAGGAGCGGGCCCGTGCGTCCCGTGGCGGTGCTCGTCCCCATCGCGCGGGCGAGCCCGAAGTCGGCGACCTTGACGTGGCGGTGGCCGGAGGTGCCGCCGCGGGCTCCGTCGTGTCGGCCAACGCCGTCGTCTGAGTGCTCATCGCCGGGCTCGGGGGAGTCGTCGTCGTCTGGGTCGTGCGGATCGTGCGGGTCGTGTGAGTCGTGTGAGTCGCACGAGACGAGGACGTTCTCGGGCTTGATGTCGCGGTGGAGGATGCCCTTGCGGTGGGCGGCCTGCAGGGCCTGGAGGACGTCGGCGGCGATGTCGAGGGCCTCTCGCGGGGTGAGGGCTCCGTGGTCGGCGAGCAGGTCGCGCAGGGTCTGGCCGTCGACGAACTCCATCGCGAGGAAGAGGAGGCCGTCGTCCTCGCCCTGGTCGAAGACCGCGACGACGTTCGGATGCGAGAGCCTCGCCGCGGCCCGCGCCTCGCGGCGGAACCGGGTGACGAAATCGGGATCGCGGGCGAGGTCGGGGCGCATGACCTTGAGGGCGACCTGACGGTCGAGGCGCGTGTCGAGGGCGGCGTAGACACTGCCCATGCCGCCGTCGGCGATGTGGGTGAGCACCGTGTAGCGGCCGTCGACCGTGCGGCCGACGAGCTCGTCCTGCTCCACGCTCGCCACGGTCGGCAGTCTAGGGCGCCCGGTGCGGTCGACGGCTGTGCGGCGCGCGGAGCCGCTCTGGCACTCTGGTGGGGTGACCGATCAGCAGTTCCCCACCGACGCCGACCTGCTCGCCGGGCTGGAGACCCTCGTCGACGCCTGGATCTCCGTGCCCGAGGCCGCCGAGCTGCAGGGCGTCTCGCTCTCGGCCGTGCGCACCCAGATCAAGGATCGCGAGTTCGTCGCCGTACGCCGCGGCCCCAACAACGCCGTGTACATCCCGGCCGCGTTCGTCACCGCCGAGGGTCCGCTCGCCAACCTGCACGGGACGATCGTCGTGCTCGCCGACGGCGGCATGAACGACCTCGAGCTCCTCACGTGGCTCTTCACCCCGCAGGAGGGACTCGTCGGCGACGGCGCTCCCATGAGCGCCCTGCTCGCCGGGCAGAAGACCGAGGTTCGGCGCCGGGCCATGGAGACCGCGTTCTGACGTCGGTTCTGACGTCGGTTCTGACGCCGACGCGACCGGTCAGGCGTCGCGACGGGTGGCGAGGTCGACGAGGGCGGAGAGCGCGGCGCGGCCCTCGGAGGTGAGGCCGGTGACCTGGGCCAGGTGGTCCCGAGCGGTGGCGGTGCCGGCGTCGATGAGCCGCTCGAGCCGTTCGACGGCGCCGGCGTCGAGGATCGCCTGCCGCATCGAGGCGATCTCGTCCTCGGTGAGGTCGGGGTCGCCCACCCGCTCTCGCAGGAGCCGCGCGCCGGGGGAGTCCTCGGCCCCGAGCGCGAGGGCGAGGAGCACCGTGCGCTTGCCCTCGCGCAGGTCGTCGCCGGCGGGTTTTCCGGTGGCGGCGGGGTCTCCGAAGACTCCGAGCACGTCGTCGCGGAACTGGAAGGCCTCACCCAGCGCGAGACCGTATTCGCGCAGGTGAGAGGCATCGGCATCGGACACCCCCGCGGCGCCGGCGCCGATGAGCAGGGGATGCGCCACGCTGTACTGGGCGCTCTTGTAGCGCACGACCGACCGGCTGCGCGCGACGCGCGCGGCCTCGTCGAGGTCGGTCCAGCCGGTCACGGCGACGTGCATGTCGAGAAACTGCCCGGCCATGAGATGGCTGCGCATCTCGTCGAAGACGACCCGCGCGCGAACGAGTTCGTCGTCCGGCAGGCCGGCACGGGCGAACATCTCGTCGCACCACACGAGGCAGAGGTTGCCGGCGAGGACGGCCCCGGCGAGCCCGTACCGCTCGGGAGGGCCGGCCCAGCCGCGTGTGACGTGCTCGTCGGCGAACGCGACGTGCGCCGTCGGGCGGCCGCGACGGGTGCGTGAGTCGTCCATGACGTCGTCGTGGAGCAGTGCCGCGGCCTGGAACATCTCCATCGCGGCGGCCACCGTGGCGATGCCGTCGGTGTGCGTGCCTCCGAAGCCGCGATAACCCCACTCGCAGAAGGCCGCCCGCAGCCGTTTGCCGCCGGCGAGGAGGTCTGCGACGGCGTCGACGAGCGGAACCACGTCGCTGCCGAGCGGAGCCAGGACCCCGCGTTGCCGCGTGATCTCGTCGTCGAGCTCGGCCTGGATGAGGGCGCGGAACGCGTCGAGATCGAGGACGTCGCCGTGACCCCTCGACTCCGCGGTCTCGTGCGCCGCGGGCCGGAACACGTCGGGAGACGTACGTGGCTCGTGAGTGGACAACCGGACCTCCTCGTGGCTCCGCCGAGCCTACGACACCCCTGCGCGGGGGCTGCCGGCGTCCATCGGTGGAGTGCGTCGGACACGCGGTGGGCAGGCTGACGGTCCCAGGGTCGGGGCGTCTGGAAAGGACGTTCGTGCATGTGTACGCATCGCTGGGTACACGCCGCTGACCAGCGCATTCGTCACTGTTGACAGGTTGTCGGTGGCGGGGTGTAACCTTCTTTCATCGAACAATCGTTCGAACTCGAACACGTGTTCATGAATGCGGTGCTGCTGCCGTTTCGCCTGCCGAGAACCCCGCCCGAGGCATTCGAGGCGGTGGCGCGGCAGGCCCGAAAGAGCAGGCCCGAAAGAGCAAGGAGGGGTGACCGTGCGCAGGTACGACGAGCCGGTACAGGTCCAGACCGCGGACGAGGGCGTCCCCGAGCACGAGGCGAGCCCGCGCCGGTTCATCTGGCACGGGCGGGTGTACGACGTCGATGCGGTGCACGACCGGTGGGTCCTGCGGCAACCGTGGTGGCGTCGGGCCCTGGCCTCCGACGGCGGGGCGTGGGCGCTCGAACCCGACCTGCTCGACGAGCACGTGTGGCGGGTCAGCGCCGTCGCCCGGGGAGCCGGCGTCGGCGTCTACGACCTCGCCCGTGGCCGTCAGTGGCGTCTTCTGCGCGTCGGTGACTGACCCGCCGGCCTTTTCATCGGCAGGCCCCGTCCGCCTCGTCCGCGTCGTCCGCCTCTGGACCGCCGCGCGCTTCGGGCCGGCGCTCCCATCCGTCCCGTTCCCGACCTCCATGTTCGCCAGATCCAGTCACCCGTGAGAGAGGCCCGAGCATGACCGCCACCGCCACCTTCGACCTGCTCGATCGCGCCCACGCCACCCTCGTCCTCGCTCATCGCAGCGAGACGACCAACGACCGCTACATCAACGCCCACCTCGCGACCCTGCGTTCGGCCGCCGCCGTCGTCGCCGATCGCACCCCGGCCCGAACGAGTCGGCATCCTGGGCGGGGCAGGGGCCGCGGCGTGGCTCCGATGCGCGACACGTGGACGGTGCTCGCCACCCTCGCGCCCGAACTCACCGAATGGGCCGACTACTTCGCCCTCTGCGGTGAACGCCGCGGCGCGCTCGAGGCGGGGCAGATCGCGAGTCCGCGTGAGGCCGACGATCTGCTGCGCGACGCCGAGACCTTTCACGGTCTCGCCCTCGCCGCACTGGGGCTCCCGTTCGACGGTCACGTCGCCGAGCAGGGGCTGGTCGTCGCCGGGCGGGGATGAAACGCGTGGCGAGGCACCGCCACATCGAGACATCGAGACGCCACACGGTGGCGCATCGACACGCCGCGAACAGCGTGTCTGTTCGGCAGGCGCGACAGGTGAGGTGTCGCAGCGGCGGCATCACCGACGAGTATCCGTGAGGGGGAACAGAGATGGCGGCAGCGACGAGCGGCATCGGCGCTCGGGGAGCCGAGGACGCGGGGCCCGCGACGCGAACGGGGGGCGCACCCTCCGTGGCGGGCGCGTCGTTCGCGCACCTGCACGTCGCCTCGAGTTTCTCGATGCGCTACGGCGCCTCATCACCGGGTGCTCTCGTCGAGGCCGCGGCGGCCGCGGGGCAGGGCATCCTCGCGCTCACCGATCGCGACGGGCTGTACGGCGCGGTCAGATTCGTGCGAGCCGCGGACGAGGCGGGCATCGACCCCGTCCTGGGCGTCGACCTCGCCGTCGAGCACGACGGTCACCCCGGCGAGGATGCCGACGCGATCCGACGACGATCGCGCATGTCGCCTTCCGTCCCGACCCGGTCCTCGGCGCCGCGGACCCCGGTGCGTGGCGGAGAGCTCGTCGACGACCGGGCGCCGCGAGTCGTCGTCCTCGCCCGCGGGGCGGGGGCGGGGATCGGCCCGGGCATGGGCTGGGCGGCCCTGTGCCGTCTCGTCACCGCGGCCCACCTGCGACCCGACCTTCCCGGCGGCGGAGAACGCGGGCGGCCGCGGGTGACACCGCGCCTCCTCGCCGAGGCGGTCCTCACCCGGGAGGCCGGTTCCTGGGCCTCCGCCTCGTCCGCGGCGGCCGCGCCGCTCACGGGCGAGACGGCCGAGACGGCCGGCGCGCCGTCGCCGCTGCTCGTGCTCGTGGGCCCCGATTCCGACGTCGGCCGGGTGATTCTCGATCGCCCCGACCGTGCCCGCGAGCTGCTGCTGCGGTGGAAGACGCTGCTCGGTGACGCACTCGTCGTCGAGCTCACCTGCCACGACGCGCCGCCCGGGCAGATCCGCAGTGCGTCCCAGTCCCGCCGTCTGTGGCGACTCGCGAACGACGTGGGGGTGCCGTGCGTCCTCACCGGCGCGGTGCGGCACGTGACGCCCGAGGGCGCGGTCACCGTCGACGTACTCGACGCGGCGCGGCGGCTCACGATCCTCGACGAGCGCCACCTCGACCGGGTGAGCACGGCCGGGCACCTCGCGGCGGCCCCGCGCATGGCGGCGATCGCCGAGCGCATCACCGGAAGCCCCCGGGACGCGCGGATGCTGCTCGACGTCACCGTCGCCGTCGCGCGCGAATGCGTGCAGCATCCACGACGCGACATCGGGCTCGGTTCGATCCACCTGCCCGAGGCCGACGTGCTCGGGCTCGCACCGGGGGAGGACCCGCAGCAGGTGCTCGCGCACCGGTGCCGCGGAGCCCTCGCCACCCGGTACCCGCACGCGGGCGAGGCCGAGCTGCGTCGCATCACCGACCGCCTCGACGACGAGCTCGGCGTCGTCGCCTCCCTCGGCTACGCGACGTACTTCCTCACGGTCGCGCTCGTCTGCGACCTCATTCGCGACGCCGGGGTGCGGGTGGCCGCCCGCGGCTCCGGGGCGGGCAGCCTCGTCAACCACCTGCTCGGCATCAGCGGCATCGACCCGATCCGGCACGACCTGCTCATGGAGCGGTTCTGCACCCCGCTGCGGGCGCAACTGCCCGACATCGACATCGACATCGAATCGGCCCGCCGCACCGAGATGTACGAGCGCATCCTCAATCACTTCGGCGGCGAACGGGTCACGTGCGTCTCGATGATGGAGACCTACCGGGTGCGCCACGCCATCCGCGACGTCGGTTCGGCGCTCGGTCTTCCGGCCGTCGAGGTCGACGTCATCGCCAAGGCCTTTCCCCACATCCGTGCCCGCGACGCCCGCTCGGCCATCGCCGAGCTGCCCGAGCTCTCCGGCATGGGGCTTACCGCGCCCCGCATGGAGGTGCTCTTCGAACTCGTCGAGCGTCTCGACGGCCTGCCGCGTCACATCGCACTGCACCCGTGCGGGGTGGTGCTCTCCGGCCTCGGGTTGCTGGACCGCACTCCGGTCGAGGCGAGTTGGCTCGGGTTTCCGATGAGCCAGTTCGACAAGGACGACGTCGAGGCCCTCGGCCTGCTCAAGCTCGACGTGCTCGGCATCCGCATGCAGTCGGCGATGGCGTACGCCGTCGACGAGATCGCCCGCGTCGAGCGGGTCCACGTCGACCTCGACGACCGCTCCTGCGTGCCGCTCGACGACGAGGCGACGTTCGAGCTCGTGCGTTCCACCCGCACCCTCGGCTGCTTCCAGATCGAGAGCCCCGGCCAGCGAGAGCTCGTCGGCAAGTTCGGCCCCGAGACCTTCGACGACCTCATCATCGACATCTCGCTGTTCCGGCCCGGGCCGGTGAAGTCCGACATGATCTCCCCGTTCCTGCGCGCCCGGCAGGGGTGGAGCGAGCCCGAGTACCTCCACCCGAGCCTCGAGCCGGCGCTCGCCGAGACGTGCGGGGTCGTGGTCTACCACGAGCAGGTGCTGCGCATCGTCGCAGTGACCACGGGCGTGAGTCTCGCCGAGGCCGACGAGGTACGCCGTGCCCTGGGCAGCATCGCCGGACGTGACCAGGTCGAGACGTGGTGGCGTGAGAAGGCCACCGCCCGCGGCTACTCGGCGCAGGATCGAGACCGCATTTGGGAGGTGCTCGCCGCGTTCGCGAGCTTCGGGTTCTGCAAGGCGCACGCCGCGGCGTTCGCGCTACCCACCTACCAGAGCGCCTGGCTCAAGGCCCATCACCCCGCGGCGTTCCTCGCCGGCGTCCTCACCCACGACCCCGGCATGTACCCCAAGCGCCTCATCCTCGACGACGCCCGTACACACGGCATCCCCGTGCTCGGTCTCGACGCCAACGCCTCCGGCGACACCTATCGGATCGAGCGGGTGGGAGGTGCCACCGGTACGGGCGGTCTCGACGAGGACGTGAGGAAGGAGGGGGAGAACGACGACGAAAGCGAGAACGACGAGAGCGACGACGACGAGAACGGCGACGAGAGCGACGACCCGCCCGTGTTCGGCATCCGCGTGAGCCTGGCCGACGTCAAGGGCATCTCGGCGGAGGAGGTCTCGCGCATCGTCGCCGGTCAGCCCTATTCGGGTCTCGAGGATCTCGCGCGGCGGGCGCGGCCGAACCAGGCGGTGCTCGAACGGCTCGTCCTCGCCGGGGCGTTCGACGACCTCTACGGCATCGACGTCGCCTCCCGCGCCGGCCTCGGCCGGCGGGGTTCGATCACGCGGCGCGACCTGCTGCTCCACGTCGCCGAACTCGACCGCTGGAACCGCGCGGCCGAACGGGGGAGTGGCCGCGCCCGGCGCGGTCGCGCGGCAGAGACCCCGTCCGCCGACGTGCGCTCGCGGGCGGCGGCCCAGTCCCGCGGGGCGGCGCCGGCCCAGGACGCCGAAGCGCGCACGGTGCAGCTCGCCCTCGACATGGGGCCGGTGCTCACTCCCGCGACCGGGCTGCCCGAGCTCGACGCCGCCGAGCGGGTGCAGGCCGAGCTCGACGTGCTCGGGCTCGACGTCAGCGCCCACGTGCTCGAGCCGTACGAACCGATGTTCGCCGACCTCGGCGTCGTGCGGGCTCGTGACCTGCGCGAGGTTCGCACCCGCAGTGACATCCTCGTGGCCGGGGTCAAGGTCGCGACCCAGACCCCGCCCGTGCGTTCGGGCCGCCGGGTCGTGTTCGCCACCCTCGACGACTCCACCGGCCCCGTCGACGCGACGTTCTTCGAAGACGTCCAGGGCGACTACGCGATGACGGTGTTCCACCACTGGCTGTTGCTCGTGCGGGGAGTGACCCGGCGTACCGGGCCACGCGGGGTGTCGCTGCGTGCCACGGCGGCCTTCGACCTCACCGAGGTGTGGGAGGCATGGTCGGCCGGCGGGGTCGAGGCGGCGCGGGCGGTCATGACCCCGCTCACCGTCGCGGGTGCAGCGGGTGCGCCGGAGGCACGGCCCCGCCCGCGGCGGGTGCTGCGACACCCCTCGGGGTTCACCCAGTCGCCGTACGCCGACATCGCCCCGGCGGGGGGCTCGGTGCGCTCCGGGCACGATCTCGCCGCCGTGGCCGGGGCCCGGCGCACCCCCTCGCGCAAGCTGTGGCACGCCAGCCCGGGCAGCGCCGGGCGATGAGGACCCGACGCTCTAGAGTGGGGCCACGACCCACAGCGGGGCCCACAGCAGGGACGCGACCCACGGTGGGCCTCGACCGATACCGCCGCACCGGAGGACCCGCATGCCCGAGGACCAGCGCATCCGTCGGACGGGTGTCGACTCGTCGATCCGCACCGCCGCCGTGTGGCAGGTCGTCGCGGCCTCGACCGGGCGACAGCAGCAGCAGCTGGGTCGCCCGTTGCGCGTGCTCGACCTCGGTGGCGGCAGTGGCGGGTTCGCGGTTCCCCTCGCCGAGGCGGGCCACGACGTCGTCGTCGTCGACCCCAGCCCCGATGCGCTCGCCTCGCTCGACCGGCGCGCCGGCGAGGCCGGCGTCGGCGAGCGTGTGCGGGGCTTCCAGGGTGACTCGAACACTCTCGGCGAGGCCGTCGCCGAGCCCGTCGACCTCGTCTGCTGCCACGGCGTACTCGAGTACGTCGACGACCCGAGCGCGACGATCGCGGCCCTGCGCGACGCCCTCGCACCCGGTGGCGTCGTCAGCCTCCTCGTCGCCCAGCGCCTCGCGGCCGTACTCTCCCGCGCGCTCGCCGGCCAGTTCGACGCGGCCCGCACGGCGCTCGTCTCGACCGACGGGCGCTGGGGCCCGACCGACCCGCTGCCGCGCCGGTTCGACGTCGAGGAGATCCACGAACGCCTCGTCGCGAGCGGCCTCACCCCGGTCTCGACCCAGGGCGTGCGGGTGTTCACCGACCTCGTCCCCTCGGCCTATCTCGACTCCGAGGCCGACCGAGCGAGTCTGCTCGCCCTCGAACAGGCCGTCGCCGAGCGTCAGGCCGCGGCGTTCCTCGGCCGTCTCGGTGCGGGTCTGCACGTCCTCGCGGTCCGCGCCGACTGACCACTCGCGCCGGCACCTCGCACGACCCGCCCAGGGGGTGATCCCATGAGCCGTCGCCGGTTCGCCCGCCCCGAGCAGCCGGAGCACCTCGACGACACCGGGTGCACGATCCTCCACGTCGACATGGACGCCTTCTACGCCTCCGCGACCCTGCTCTCCCACCCCGACCTCGTCGGCACCCCGGTGATCATCGGGGGCGGCAACCGCGGAGTCGTCCTCTCGGCGACGTACGAGGCCCGTGAGTTCGGGGTCACCTCGGCCATGCCGATGTCGAGGGCCCGCCGACTGTGCCCTCAGGCGACCGTCCTGCCGCCCGAGCACGGGCTGTACTCCCGCATCTCGGGCGCGGTGATGGCGACGTTCCGTCAGATCACGCCCTACGTCGAGCCCCTCTCGCTCGACGAGGCGTTCCTCGACGTCTCCGGCGCGGTGCGCCGGCTCGGCTCACCCGCGACGATCGCCGCCGCGATCCGCGACACCGTCGCCGACGAGCAGGGCATCACCTGCTCGGTCGGGGTCGCGCCCACGAAGTTCGTCGCCAAGCTCGCCTCCGGCCTCGCCAAACCCGACGGGATGGTCGTCGTGCCCGTCGAGCACGTCGTCCCCTTCGTCCAACAGCTCCCGGTCGGCGCCCTGTGGGGGGTGGGGGATCGCACCGAGGAGCAGCTCGTCCGCCTCGGCCTCACCACCGTCGCCGACATCGCCCACACCCCCGTCGCGACCCTGCGCAAGGCGCTGGGGGAGCACGGTGCCGCCCTGCACGACCTCGCCTGGGGACGAGATCCTCGCAAGGTCACCCCCACTCGCACCGAGAAGAGCATCGGGGCCGACGAGACCTTCGCCGCCGACATCGACGATCCCCGCGAGATCCATCGGCGTCTGCTCGGGCTCTCCCTCAAGGTCGGCGGCCGCACCCGGGACGCCGGGATGACCGGACGCACCGTGACGATCCGCGTGCGGTTCTCCGACTTCACGACGATCACCAGGTCACGCACCCTGCGCGAGAGCACCGACGTCGGCCGCGACATCTACCTCGCGGCCAAGGACCTGTTCGACGCCCTCGGTCTGCAACGTGCCCGCATCCGCCTCGTCGGGGTGCGCCTCGAAGGGCTCACCGACGTCTCGGCCACCCCCGTTCAGGGGCTGCTCGACGAGCCCGAACACGGCTGGCGCGACGCCGACCTCGCGATGGACCGAGCACGGGCCAGGTTCGGCGTCGGGGCCGTCCGCCCCGCCTCGCTCGTCGGCCCGCAGACCTCCCGCGACGGGCCCTCTTCAGAGGGCCGACCGCTCGACTTACCAGGACCCCCGATGGGGCCGTACTCTTGATCTCATCGGTGAATTGCAGTCTGGCCGATCCACCGATGCCAGGAACTTTCCGAGGTGCGGCGGCGTTGTCCACAGTGACCTCGGCCCCTGTTCCGTTCCTCGATGGGCCGTCCTGGATGAAGGAGGTCACGGTGCCACTGTCCGAGCACGAGCAGAAGCTGCTCGAGCAAATGGAGCGCGCGCTCTACGCCGAAGACCCGAAGTTCGCCTCGCAGATGAAGGGGAAGCGCCGCGGGGGCCCGCCGCGCAAGCGCCTCATCACGGGCCTGTGCATCGCGCTCGTCGGCCTCGCCCTCATCGTCGCCGGGGTCAGCCAGAAGCTCATCTGGCTCGGGGGCGCCGGGTTCGCCGTCATGGTCGCCGGGGTCGCCTGGGCCTTCGGGGCGGGCGGCCGCACCCTCACCGACACCTCGACCGGCCGCAGCCGTCGCACCGGTCGCGGCCGTACTCCGAAGACGCGGGGAGGCTCCTCGAGCTTCATGCAGCGTATGGAGAACCGCTGGGACGAGCGCAAACGCGGCGACGCCTACTGACCGAGGCCGACCCGACACCTACCTCGGATCCCCCGTCTCCTCGAGCGAGGCGGGGGATCCGCCGTCTCGCCGGGACACACGCCCACGGCGGGCTCGATGCGGTAGAGAGGAAGACGGCCGACTGCGCGGCGCGTGTTCTGCCGCTGGTCGATGCCGAGGCCGAGACGACGGTCGTGATCGACGATGCCCTCCGCCGGACTCGGGCCTAGCCTCATCCAGTCCGACGTCGGGGCGCCCGCCTGACGGCACGGCCACCGGCGCACGCGGGTCGACTGCCGCGGAATCCCCGCGTGCCCGCCGGCGACCTTCATCAGGTAGACGGGCCCGAGCCACCTCTGCCGTTCGCGGCCGGACGCGACGAGGTCGAGGACGCTCAGCCCCGCGGCGAGCACGTTCGCCACCGGCCTTCGGAGGGGCGAGTCCGGCAGCAGCGTCTCCAGCGCCGTGGTCGCCACCACGGCCGAGGTATACCTCGCGGCGGTGACGCGTAGGTCGCCCTGGCCGGTCAGGGGGTTGAGGTCGATCCACTCCTCGGGCGGCGTGTGCCGACGGCGCTCAGACCGCCGGGGAGGGCACGGCGTCGAGGCTGCCGCTGAGCACGAGGGAGGCGCCGATGGCGAAGACGATGCCGATCATCAACGCGGTCGTGAGCTCGATGCCGTAGCTGATCGCGGCGGCCTTGAGGGCGTGGATCGCCGAGGGCCAGGCGGCCTCCGCCGAGCGCAGGCGGGCGTACTCCGCGCCGAACACGCCGAGCACGAAGCCGATGGGCAGGCCGAGCGGGGGCAGGAGGAACAGGCCGACGACGCCGGCGACCGCACCGATGAGCAGGGTGCGTCCGGGAACTCCGAACGCCTGCATCCGCCGCGTGGGCACGATGTACTGCAGGGTCCAGCCGGCGGCCGCGAGGGCGAGGGCGATGACGAGCACCCCCCAGGCGATCGCGTGCTGCGCCACGAGCGCCCACACGACGACGGCCGCCACGACGAGGAGCAGGCCGGGCAGCACGGGGACGATGATTCCCACCAGGCCCACGGCGATGGCGAGTCCGGCGATGACGGTGGCGGCGATGAGCACGATGGCACCCTACCCGCACGGGCTCGCGTCCATGGTGCGTGCACGGACGACGAGAAGCCCCCGGCGGACATGCGAGCGGGCCGCCCCTCACCAGGAGGAGCGGCCCGCCGACGGGGTCTTCGTGGTCGATACGACTCAGGCCGTGGCGTCGTCGAGAAGCCGGTCGGATTCGTCGACGATCTCGGTGGCGACGTCTGCCAGCTTGGGCAGGTGGGCGCGACCGTGGTGTGCGCAGAACAGGAGTTCTCCGCCCGATTCGAGGCGGGCACGAATGTAGGCCTGAGCGCCGCAGCGGTCGCAACGGTCGGCCGTGGTCAGGCTAGGGGCCAGTGCAGCTGTCACGTCAAGCCTTCCTTGTCATGGTCGGGCGCCGGTGGCGCGGGCTGTTGTCGCCTGCTTCAACAGTGAAGCATGCGGAGTTGTTCCCCACCCTTCGGGCCCTCGAACTGCGGCTCTGCGAGGCGTACGGTCACCACCGCGGTGAGGCCGGCGAGGATGTCGGCCTTGTCGACCTTGTCGCCACCGACCTTGAGGCGGCGCCCCTCGATCCCCGTCGGGACACCGGCCCGTTCGCCCTCGTCGGCGAGCCTGTCGAGGGGTTGTCGGTGGCGGCGGATACCCTCACCACCGGCTGCAGAACGGCCGGGAACGAGCAGGAGGAACGTCGTTGAGCACTGGCGAGTCGTACACCGCGCGGCACCTTCAGGTCCTCGAGGGCCTGGAGGCGGTCCGCAAGCGTCCCGGCATGTACGTCGGGTCCACCGACGGCCGTGGGCTCATGCACTGCCTGTGGGAGATCATCGACAACGCCGTCGACGAGGCGCTCGCCGGCGTGTGCTCGCGTATCGAGGTCGTGCTCCACGCCGACGGCTCGGTGGAGGTGCGCGACGACGGCCGCGGCATCCCGGTCGACGTCGAACCACGCACCGGCCTGTCGGGGCTGGAAGTCGTGTTCACCAAGCTCCACGCCGGTGGAAAGTTCGGTGGGGGCTCCTACATGGCCTCCGGCGGGCTGCACGGTGTGGGCGCGAGCGTCGTCAACGCGCTGTCCTCGCGCCTCGACGTCGAGGTCGATCGAGGTGGCAAGACCCACCGACTCACGTTCCACCGCGGTGAGCCCGGCCGGTTCGAGGACGGGCCGCAGGGCCCGTCGCCGGAGTCCACGTTCACGCCGTTCGTCGAGCGCGGCGAGCTCGACGTCGTCGGCAAGGTCAAGCGCGGGGTCACGGGCACGCGGGTCCGGTACTGGGCCGACCGCCAGATCTTCCTGCGCAACGCCGACTTCTCCTACGACGAGCTCGTCTCACGGGCGCGACAGACGGCGTTCCTCGTGCCGGGGCTCACCATCGTCGTGCGCGACGAGCGCGGTCTGCCCGAGACCCCGGGGGCCGAGGACCCGCACGAGGAGGTCTTCCGCTACGAAGGCGGCATTGCGGAGTTCACCGACTTCCTCGCCGCCGACCCGCCGGTCACCGACGTGTGGCGTCTGCAGGGGCAGGGGTCGTTCACCGAGACCGTGCCGGTGCTCGACGAGCGCGGTCACATGACCGCGACCGACGTCGAGCGCACGTGCGAGGTCGACATCGCCCTGCGGTGGGGCACGGGGTACGACGCCAAGGTCGTCTCGTTCGTCAACATCATCGCCACGCCCAAGGGCGGCACCCACTACACCGGGTTCGAACAGGCGCTGCTCAAGGTGTTCCGCAAGCAGCTCGAAGAGAACTCGCGCCGCCTCAAGGTCGGTGGCGACAAGGTCGACAAGGCCGACATCCTCGCCGGCCTCACCGCGGTGGTGACCGTACGCCTCGCAGAGCCGCAGTTCGAGGGCCAGACCAAGGAGGTGCTCGGCACCTCGGCCGTGCGCCAGGTGGTCTCGAGCGTCACCGAACGCGAGCTCACCGCCGTGCTCACCTCCACCAAACGCGACCTCAAGACGCAGTCGACGACGCTGCTCGAGAAGGTCGTCGCCGAGATGAAGACCCGTATCTCGGCTCGCCAGCACCGAGAGAACCAGCGCACCAAGAACGCGCTCGAGAGTTCCTCGATGCCGAGCAAGCTGTACGACTGCCGCAGCAACGACCAGGACCGCACCGAGCTGTTCATCGTCGAGGGCGACAGCGCCATGGGCACGGCCAAGGCCGCGCGGCGCTCGGAGTTCCAGGCGCTGCTGCCCATCCGCGGCAAGATCCTCAACGTGCAGAAGGCCAGCGTGGCCGACATGCTCAAGAACACGGAGTGCGCTTCGATCATCCAGGTGATCGGCGCGGGCTCGGGGCGCACGTTCGACCTCGCGGCGGCCCGCTACGGCAAGGTCATCATCATGACCGACGCCGACGTCGACGGGGCGCACATCCGCACGCTGCTGCTCACCCTGTTCTTCCGCTACATGCGGCCCCTCGTCGCCGCCGGCCGGGTGTACGCCGCCGTGCCGCCCCTGCACCGCATCGAGGTGCTCGGCTCGGGGGCTCGCAAGAGCGAACTCGTCTACACGTACAACGAGAACGAGTTGCGCCGCACCATCGCCTCGCTCGCCAAGAAGGGCCGCCGCTACAAGGAGCCGATCCAGCGGTATAAGGGTCTCGGGGAGATGGACGCCGCGCAGTTGCGCGAGACGACGATGGACCCGCGGCTGCGCACCCTGCGCCGGGTCACCCTCGCCGACGCCGAACGGGCCGAGCGCACGTTCGACCTCCTCATGGGCAGCGAGGTCGCCCCCCGCAAGGACTTCCTCGTCGACGCCGCCGACTACCTCGATCGTGAACGAATCGACGCGTGATGAAGCCCCGTGAGGCGGCAGGGCGCTGATAGCGTCGCATCTCGGGCAGATCGTCCGCCTGGCATATCCCGCCGTTGCACATCATCGAGAACACTGGGGTTTCCATGAGCGACACCGACGACGTCAACGCCGCCTACGGAGGTGCGGACCCGGCCGAGGCCGGGGATGGCCGAGGCGGTGAGCCCGGGCTCGTCCGCCGCATCGGGCCGGGTCTGCTGCTGCTGTTCATCGTCGGCGACATCCTCGGCACCGGCGTCTACGCGCTCACCGGCAAGGTCGCCAAGGAGGTCGGCGGGGCCGTCTGGCTGCCGTTCCTGCTGGCGTTCGGTGTCGCGTTCCTCACCGCGATGAGCTATCTGGAGCTCGTCACCAAGTACCCCAAGGCGGGTGGCGCCGCGGTGTACGTGCACCGGGCCTTCGGCGTCCATTTCGTCACGTTCCTCGTCGCGTTCACGGTGATGTGCTCGGGCCTGACCTCGGCGGGCAGCGCGGCCAAGGCGTTCGCGGGCAACCTCGCCTCCGCGGCCGGGTGGTCGCCCGACGGGGCCGACCTGCTCAAGCTCGCGGTGGCCGTGGGCTTCGTGCTGCTCGTCGCGATCATCAACCTGCGGGGTGTGAGCGAGAGCGTCAAGGTCAACGTCGTGCTCACGTGCGTCGAGCTCTCGGGCCTGCTCATCATCATCGCCATCGGCGTCATTGCCCTCTCCGGCGGCAAGGGCGACGTGTCCACCCTCAGCCACATCGAGATTCCCGAGGGGGAGAGCGCGTTCAGTGCCGTCACGGCGGCCACCGCGCTCGCGTTCTTCGCGATGGTCGGGTTCGAGGACTCGGTCAACATGGCCGAGGAGACCAAGAACCCGGCGCGCATCTTTCCCAAGATCATGCTGACCGGGCTCACGATCACCGGCGTGGTCTACGTGCTCGTCGCGATCACCTCGGTGACGCTCGTGCCGGTCGCCGAGCTCGGTGAGGGTGAGACCCCGCTGCTCAAGGTCGTCGAGGCAGGTGCGCCGGCGTTCCCCATCGGCATCTTCGCGATCATCACGATGTTCGCCGTGGCCAACACCGCGCTCATCAACATGCTCATGGCGTCGCGTCTGCTGTACGGCATGGCCCACGAGGGCGTGCTGCCGCGTGGGCTCGGCAAGGTTCTCTCGAGCCGGCGCACGCCGTGGGTGGCCATCATCTTCACGACGATCCTCGCCATCGGGCTCGTGTGGTTCGCCGACCTCAAGGCCCTCGGCGGCACGACGTCGCTGCTCCTGCTCGTGGTGTTCACGGTGGTCAACGTCGCCGTGCTCGTCCTGCGCAAGGACAAGGTCGAGCACGAGCACTTCAAGTGCCCGACGATCGTCTCGGTGCTCGGCGCGCTCACGGCCGGGTTCCTCGCCAGCCCGTTCAGCGGGCGGGAGACCCAGGACTACGTCGTCGGCGGGGTGCTACTCGTCATCGGCGTCGTGCTCTGGGGCATCACGCGGGCGTTCGGCATCGGTCGCGACGACACCCCCGACAGCGTCACCAAGCTGCGTCTGCAGCAGGAGGAGCTCAAGCGGCTGCGCGAGGGTCGTCCGTACTCCTGATCTACGTCATCGCCGCGAGCGTCACGCGCCAGCTCTCAGCGGGCACCGCGGCCGTGACGCAGGAGTTCTTGCGCAGGGTGCTCGCGTCGTACTCCTTGACGACCCGCATGAGCCATTCGCGGCCGTCGCGACGCGAGACGGCGATGGTCATCGGGTCGCTCGGCTCCGGGCCGGAGGTGACGACCCAGGAGGTCAGGCCGAGGACGTCGGTCTCCTCGACGGCGAACCGGATCGCGGCGTCGGCCGCCTGACACGGCGGCGAGAGGTGCGACAGGCCCCGCTGGTGTTGCGGTTGGAGGAGTTCGGGCGGGAGTTCGGCCCGCGCGGTGGCGTCGACCGCGGCCACGGCGAGATCCGTGGTGAGGCGGGCGAGCGTGGCGCCGGTGGGCAGAGCGACGGCGGTGGCGGCGAACCGGTGACCGCCGGTGTGCGTGCACTCCCAGACCCGGTCGGGGCGCAGCGTGGCGGCCTCGAGCGCGACGGGTCGTCCGAGCACGGCGCAACACGCGTCCCGTCGGGCGTTGGTGCAGACGAGCAGCACGGAGTCCACGTCTCGGTGCAGGGCCGGGATCGCCGCGATCACCGGTTCGGGGTCGGCCTCGTTCAGCAGCTCGAAGGGCAGGTCGAGCACGACCGCCGGATCCTCGATGTCGGCCGTGAGCAGCCACGGCGCACCTGCGGGCATGCCGCCGGAGACGTAGAGCCGACGTCGCTCGGGCACGTCCTCGGCGAGCCGGTGGTCGTCGGGCCGCCGGATGAGCAGGGCGCGGCCGCCGGCGGCGGCGCAGGACCGCTCGAGGGCGCGGCCGATCGCGGGATCGAGGCGGGACTCGGTGAGCGCCTTGTGCCCCCAGGGGCCGCGTTGTTCGAGCGCCACCCAGAACGTCGCGGGCGCGGCGGTACCCCAGGCGGGTTCGGCGGCACCCGCCCACATCCCCGCGCACGAGGTAGGAGCGGGTGCGCGGTGACGGATGCGGGGGCGGCGCTCGCTCATCCCGTCAGCCTAGCCGCGGCGCGAGGGTGGCTGTCGAGGTGCCGGACCAGTGCCGCCGCGGTCGGGGTGTCGACGACGAGGTCGGTGATCGCCCGTGATCGCACCACGCCGACGAGCGCCGGAACCTTGGCGGGCCCGCTGACGGCGCACACCCGGCGGGGGAGCTCGCGCAGCTGTTCGGGGGTGGGGCCGCTCGCACGCTCGTTGAGGGCGATGTCGGCGTGGGTGCCGTCCTCGCGGACGAACACGGTGCACACGTCGCCGACGACCTCCTGCTCGCGCAGTTCTCGCAGGTCGGCATCGGTGAGGTAGTGGGCGGCGTAGACGTGGGACGGCAGTTCGGCGGTGAGGCTGCCGACGCCGAACAGCGCGACGTCGAGACGACGCTGCAGCTCGAGGATCCGTCGGACCGACGTCTCGCGCCACAGCAGGCGCCGCACCTCCGGGTCGTCGAAGAACGCCGGGGTCGGGAACTGGTGGGCGTGCGCATCGTAGGCGGCGGCCGCCCGGGTGAGGATGTCTCCCGCGTACGTGATGCCGCTGCTCCAGCTGCTCGCGGCCCCGTTGAGCTGGACGACGGTGGCCTCGCGCAGCGGCTTGGCCTGCAGGTGGTCGACGACCGCGGAGGTCGTCGTGCCCCAGGCGATCCCGAGGGAGTGGCCGTCGTCCATGAGCGAGCTCACGAGGTGGCCGGCCGTGCGGGCGACCGCCTCGAGGCGGGCCCTGGGCGCGGCGCCCGGCCGCACGTCGACGACGTGGCACGTGACGCCGAGCCGGTCGAGGTGTCGTCGCAGCTCGGCGGGGGCACGTCCGAGGCTGCGCACCGTGATCTGGACGACGCCCTGGGATCGGGCCTCGTCGAGCATCCGGGAGACCGTGGATCGGGAGACCCCCAACCGTCGACCGATGGCGGTCATCGTCTCTCGCCGCACGTAATAGGCGTGGGCGACGTCGACGAGATCGCTTTCGTTCACGGGTCAGGAGTCTAGGTGCACGTTCGTGCACACAGGATGCACGCATGGCCGTCAGGCGCCAGAGTGGGGAGTGGCGGGGCCGAGAAGCGGTGCACACCAGGGCCGGACCGCGGCCGCCGCCGGCCGCTCCGGCCGAGAGGACCTCGACTTTCAGGAGGACGACCATGGCGCACGATCGACTGAACCGCTCCCAGCGGGAGGAGTCCCTGGAACGGATGAGCAGGGAGAAGGTGGATGTCCTCGTCGTCGGCGGCGGCGTCACCGGAGCCGGCATCGCGCTCGACGCCGCCGGCCGCGGTCTCGACGTCGCGCTCGTCGAGGCTCAGGACTGGGGCGCCGGCACCTCGAGCCGTTCGAGCAAGCTCGTCCACGGCGGCCTGCGCTACCTGCAGATGCTCGACTTCAAGCTCGTCGCTGAGGCACTGGTCGAACGTGGCCTCCTGCTCGACCGGCTCGCGCCCCACCTCGTGCGCGCCGTGCCGTTCCTCTACCCCCTCGAGCACCAGTGGGAGCGTCCGTACGTCGCTGCCGGCGTCGGCCTCTACGACATCCTCGCGACGGTGGGCACCGAGAATCGCGCCGTGCCGACGCATCGTCACCTCGGGCGTCCGGGCATGGCGAAGGCCTTCCCCGGCATCAGGTCGGACGTCGCCGTCGGGGCGATCAAGTACTACGACGGCCAGGTCGACGACGCCCGTCTCGTGCTCGGGCTCGTGCGGACGGCCGTCTCCTACGGCGCGGCCGCCGCCAGTCACACCGAGGTGCTGGAGCTCACCAAGGACGTCTCCGGCCGGGTGGACGGCGCGCGCGTCCGCGACGCGATCTCGGGCGAGGAGTTCCACATCCGCGCCGGCACCGTGGTCGCCGCCGCCGGCGTGTGGACGGAACGCACCCAGCAGCTCGCCGGCACCGACGGCGGCCTCAAGGTGCTCGCCTCCAAGGGCATCCACATCGTCGTCCCTCGGGATCGCATCGACGGGACGACCGGGATCATCCTGCAGACCAAGACCTCGGTGCTGTTCATCATCCCCTGGTCGCGGTACTGGGTCATCGGCACGACCGACACCGCCTACCACGAGGACCTCGTGCACCCCGTCGCGACGGTCGAGGACATCGACTACGTCATCGGCCAGGCGAACCGCATCCTGCGTGACCCCCTCACCCCCGACGACGTCATCGGCACGTGGGCGGGGCTGCGTCCGCTGCTCCAGCCGAAGACCGAGGGCGGCGGCTCCTCGAAGGTCTCCCGAGAGCACACCGTGATGGAGTCGACCCCGGGTCTCGTGTCGATCGCCGGCGGCAAGCTGACGACCTACCGGGTCATGGCCAAGGACGCCGTCGACTTCGTGCTCGGCGACGAGGAGGCGAAGAAGCGGCCGTCGCTGTCGCACAAGACCCCCCTCATCGGCGCGGTCGGGTTCGCGGCCTTCGCGACCCGCGCCGACGGCATCGGCGAGAAGTACGGCTGGGACCGGTTCCGCATGGCGCACCTGCTGCACCGCTACGGATCCAGCCTCCCCGAGCTGCTCGAGCTCGTCGACGCCCGCCCCGAGCTCGCGCGTCCCCTGCCCGGAGCCGACGCCTACATCGGCGCCGAGATCGTCTACGGCATCACCCACGAGGGCGCGCTGCACCTCTCCGACCTCATGGTGACGCGTACTCGACTCACCTACGAGGTCCGCGGTCACGCACTCGACGCGATCGACGAGATCGCCGCCCTCGCGGCCGCCGAGCTGGGCTGGGACGAGACGACCACCCGAAGCGAGATCGGCGCCTACCGCGACCGGTGCGAGGCCGAGGACGCCGCCGCGCGCCGCCACGACGACGCCTCCGCCTCGGCCGTCCGCGGCCGCGCTGGCGATCTCGTCGACGTCCTGCTCACGGACTCGAACGCCCCGCAGGAGAGCGCGACCGAGACCGATCCGCGCACACCGGGGGAGGCCAAGCGCTAGGCCTCATCCTCGACCCGGCGCGCACGACCTCCTCGGCCTGCACGACGTCCTCGACGTGTTCGGGGGGGACGTCCGCGCGTCCGGTCGCTCCACCCCTCGATCGTCGTCCGGGCCGTCCCCGGCTACGAAAGGAACCACCGTGACCGTGCTCGCCAACGCCGCCGCAGCACCTCCCGGGCTCGGAGACGTCTTCGTCTCCGAGGTCCTCGGCACCGCCGTCCTCATCCTCCTGGGCGGGGGCGTCTGTGCCGCCGTCACCCTGCCGCGTTCGAAGGCGCAGAACAGCGGCTGGATCGTCATCGCGTTCGGCTGGGGTCTGGCCGTCTACTGCGGAGTGTGGGTCGCGTGGCTCTCCGGGGCCCACCTCAACCCGGCCGTGACGATCGGGCTGCTCGCGAAGGGCGCCGCCGAGTACGCCCCGATGGTGCCGATCACGCCGGCGAGCACGCTCACCTACCTGGCCGGGCAGATGCTCGGCGGCTTCCTCGGCGCGGTCGCGTGCTTCCTCGTCTACAAGAAACACTTCGACGAGCCCACCGAGCCGGGCGTGAAGCTCGGCGTGTTCAGCACGGGCCCGGCGATCCGCTCCTACGGGTGGAACCTGCTCACCGAGATCGTCGCCACGTTCGTGCTCGTCTACGTGATCCTCGCGTTCGGACAGACCCCCACGCAGCTCGGCCCGCTCGCGGTCGCCTTGCTCGTCGTCGCGATCGGCCTCTCGCTCGGCGGCCCGACCGGGTACGCCATCAACCCCGCTCGTGACCTCCCGCCCCGCATCGCCCACGCCGTGCTGCCCATCAAGGGCAAGGGTGACAGCGACTGGGCCTACGCCTGGGTGCCGATCGTCGGCCCCCTCGTCGGCGGCGCACTCGCCGGACTCGCCGCCGCCGTCCTCATCCCGGCCTGACCACCTCAGCCCTTCCTCACGACGACGTGACCCAAGGAGCCCCACCATGAGCACGACCGACAAGAAGTACGTCCTCGCCATCGACCAGGGCACGACGAGCTCTCGCGTGATCCTCTTCACCCACGAGGGAACGATCCACTCCACCGGCCAGCTCGAACACGAGCAGATCTTTCCCCGAGCGGGGTGGATCGAGCACGATCCCGAGGAGATCTGGACGAACATCCGCCAGGCCACGGCCCGGTGCCTCGCGCAGGGCGAGGCGAACAGGGACATGATCGCGGCGGTCGGCATCACCAACCAGCGTGAGACGGCAGTCGTGTGGGACAAGTCGACCGGTGAGCCGGTCTACAACGCGATCGTCTGGCAGGACACCCGCACCCAGAAGATCTGCGATGAGCTCGCGGGCGACGAGGGCCCGGACCGCTACAAGGACATCTGCGGCCTGCCGCTCGCGACGTACTTCTCCGCGCCCAAGGTCAAGTGGATCCTCGACAACGTCGACGGCGCGCGCGAACGGGCCGAGAACGGCGACCTGCTGTTCGGCACCACCGACACCTGGGTGCTGTGGAACCTCACCGGCGGCACCGACGGCGGCGTCCACGTCACCGACGTCACCAACGCCTCCCGCACGATGCTCATGAACGTGCGCACGCTTTCCTGGGACGAGTCGATCTGCGCCGACATGGGCATCCCGATGTCGATGTTGCCCGAGATCAAGAGCTCTTCGGAGGTCTACGGCACCGGCCGCTCCCGCGGGCTGCTCACCGGTGTGCCGATCGCGGGCGACCTCGGCGACCAGCAGGCCGCGACCTTCGGGCAGGCGTGCTTCGAGAAGGGGATGGCCAAGAACACGTACGGCACCGGCAACTTCATGCTCATCAACACCGGTGAGGAGGCGGTGACGAGCGAGAACGGCCTGCTCACGACCGTGGCGTACAAGATCGGCGACGCCGATGCCGTCTACGCGCTCGAAGGGTCGATCGCCGTCACCGGCTCGCTCGTGCAGTGGCTGCGCGACAACCTCGGTCTCATCTCCAGCGCCCCCGAGATCGAGCGCCTCGCGGCGACCGTCGACGACAACGGTGGCGCGTACTTCGTGCCGGCGTTCTCAGGGCTGTTCGCCCCGCACTGGCGCTCGGACGCACGCGGGGCGCTCGTCGGGCTCACCCGGTACGTCAACAAGGGCCACATCGCCCGAGCGGCCTTGGAGGCCACCGCGTTCCAGACCCGCGAGGTCATGGACGCGATGATCGCCGACGCCGCGAGTGAGGGCGTCGAGCTCTCCGAGCTCAAGGTCGACGGGGGGATGACGGCCAACGACGAACTCATGCAGTTCCAGGCCGACATCCTCGGTGTGCCGGTCGTGCGACCGAAGGTGGCGGAAACGACCGCGCTCGGTGCGGCGTACGCGGCGGGGATCGCCGTCGGGTTCTGGGAGGGGGAGCAGGACGTCACCGACAACTGGGCCGAGGGCAAGCGATGGGAGCCTCGGATGGAGGAGGGCGAGCGCGACCGGCTCCTGCGCAACTGGAAGAAGGCCGTGACCAAGACGCTGGACTGGGTGGACGAGGACACCGACTGACACCGACTGAGCCCCGACGTGCCGGGGTGGACGTGAGCCGGCGTTGTCGGTGCCGGCTGCAAGAATCGCCGGCATGACCGAAACCCCTTCCACCGATGCCCTGCCCGCCTCCTGGCCCTGGCTCGAGAAGCTCGTCGGGATCGACACGACGAGCCGCGACTCCAACCTCCCCCTGATCGAGCTCGTCGCCGAGCGCGTGCGTGGGCTCGGCCTCGAGCCGCAGATCTTCCACGACGACGGGGGCACGAAGGCCAACCTCATCGTCACGGTGCCGGCCGCGGACGGCTCGCGCAGCGGCGGCGTGATGCTCTCGGGTCACACCGACGTCGTGCCCGTCGACGGCCAGAAGTGGCAGTCCGACCCGTTCACCGCCACCGTGCGCGACGGCCGCGTCTACGGCCGTGGAACGTGCGACATGAAGGCGTTCTCCGCGGTGGCGCTGACGCTGCTGCCGCAGTTCGTCGAGGCCGAGCTCGCCCAGCCGCTGCACCTCGCGCTGTCGTACGACGAGGAGGTCGGCTGCCTCGGGGGAGCGCAGATCGTCAAGCAGATCGCCGATCTGGGCCTCGCCCCGAGGCTGTGCGTCGTCGGCGAGCCGACGACGATGCAGGTCATCCGCGCTCACAAGTCGATCAACGTCCTGCGCATCGTCTTCACCGGTGTCGCGGCCCACTCCTCGCTCACCCCTCAGGGCGTCAACGCCATCGAGTACGCCGCGCGCTTCGTCACCACCGCCCGCCGGATGGCCGACGACTGGCGCGAGAACGGGCCGTTCGACGAGGCGTACCCGGTGCCGTACACGACGATGAGCGTCAACCGGATCGACGGCGGCATCGCGCAGAACACCGTGCCCGACCGGTGCGTCGTCGAGATGGAGTTCCGCTCCATCGCCGCCGTCGAACCCACCGACGTCGTCGACCGGCTCCGCACGACCGTGGACGATCTGCGCGCCAGCATGCAGGCGGAGAACCCCGCTGCCGACGCCGAGCTCGAGATCCTCGCGATGGTGCCGGGGCTCGACACCCCGGCCGACGCCGCCGCGATCGGCGATGTGGCGGCCTGGGGCGGCGTGCCGTCTGAGGGCAAGGTCACGTACGGCACGGAGGCCGGCCAGTTCTCGGGCTCCGGCATCGAGACCGTCGTCTGCGGTCCGGGTGACATCGCGCAGGCCCACGCGGCCGACGAGTACGTCGAACTCGCCCAGATCGAGGAGTGCGAGGCCTTCATGAGCCGGCTCCTCGCGCACCTGTCGCAGGGCGGTGAGGCGTGAGCGCCGCCCCGGCCTTGAGACCGGACGAGCGTGCCCGCGCCCGCAAGGCGGTGTTCGCCGCCTCCCTGGGAAACGCGCTCGAATGGTTCGACATCATCGTCTACGCCTTCATGGCGCCGGTCATCAGCAAGTTGTTCTTTCCCGAACTCGAGGACCCGATCGGGCTCATCATCACGTTCGGCCTCTTCGGGGTCTCCTACCTGATCCGCCCTCTCGGCGCGATCGTCATCGGCAACCACGGTGACCGGCACGGGCGCAAGGCAGCGCTGACGTTGACCATCGCGCTCATGACGCTCGGCGTCGCGCTCATGGCCTTCGCCCCGACGTACGCGACGATCGGCGTGGCGGCCCCGCTGCTCATCGTCGTCTCGCGCCTCATCCAGGGATTCTCCGCGGGCGGCGAGTTCGGATCGGCGACGGCGTTCATGACCGAGAACGCGGCCGAGCACAAGGCGTTCTACGCCTCGTGGCAGGTGGCCACCCAGGGCGCGTCGATGTTCATGGCGGCCTCCGCGGGGTTCCTGCTCAACACCCTCGTCGACCCGGTCACCCTCCACGCGTGGGCGTGGCGCCTCCCGTTCATCTTCGGGTTGCTCATCGGCCCGGTGGGTCTGTGGATCCGCATGAGCATGGACGACACCCCGGAGTTCGCCTCGGCCGAGAAGGCGGCATCCCCTCTCGGTGAGACGTTCGCCCGGCATCTGCCTCGTGTGCTCACCGCCGCCGCCTGCGTCGGCGTGGCCACGATGAGCGTGTACCTCATCACGTACCTGCCCACCTTCGCGCAGAAGAACCTCGGCCTGCCGCCGTGGAGCGGGTACGCCGGAGCGGCGGTGGCCGGCCTCATCGCGCTCGTCGGTTCACCCTTCGTCGGCGCGCTCGCCGACCGCGTCGGGCAGTCGATCATCATGCTCGTGGCCGCCGTCGTGGGGCTCGTCGTGGCCTGGCCCATGTTCGCCGTGCTGACCGCCGCGCCGTCGGTGAGCGCGCTCATCGTGGTCGAGGTCGTCCTCGGAGTTCTCATGGCCGCGTACTTCGCGCCCTTGCCGTCGCTGCTCGCCGAGATGTTCCCGGTCCGCATCCGCACCACCGGCATGTCGCTCGCCTACAACATCGGCGTCACCCTGCTCGGCGGCTTCGCACCGTCGGTGCTGGCCTGGCTCGTCACCTACAGCCTGCAGGCGCCGAGCCTGTACTACATGGCGGTGGCCGTGCTGTCGATCGGCGGCCTCCTGCTCGCCCGGCGCCTCTACGTGGTGCGCTGAGCGATCGAGGCCTCGGGCACGGCCGGCGGCGTCGTGCCCGAGGCGCTCACTCCTCGCCGGTCTGGACGACGTCGTCGAGCGAGTCGGGGTCGTAGTCGTCGCGGTCGACCTGCGGCCGGGGGCGCGGGGTCGACGCCTCGTCGAAGCCCGGCAGCACGTCTCCGGCCGCGAGCCCGGTGACCCGACCGGCCACACGACGGTCGGCGGGGGAGCCGCTCGCCGTGGCGGGCGCGTCTGCGGCGTCGTTGACGCCCCTGGAGGCGCCTCCCTCACCTGACGTGTCTGACGCATCCCCTGCGGTGTCGGTCGCGCCCGTCCACATCGCCGTCGCGCTGCCTGGGGCGAGGCCGGCGATGACGCCGGGTGCGGCGACGCCCGAGCCGTCGCGGCGGCCGAACTCCGTCGGCAGCGTGAGGGCCTTGCCCGTCTTGCCCGCCGCTCGGATCGGGAGGGCACCGACGTACGCGCCGAGCAGCACGTCCTCGCCGCGGATGAACCGGTGCGCCCGCACCCCACCGGTGGCACGGCCCTTGCCGGGGTATTCCGAGAGCGGGGTGACCTTGACGCTGCCGGCCTGGTTCGCGCTGCCACCGGCCGAGCCGGCGACGGTGACGACGACGTTCCCGGCATCGGTGGGGTCGTAGGCGCCGAAGTGGACGACCCGGGCCTTCGCACCGAGCTTGACACCCGCGACTCCGCCGGCCGGGCGGCCCTGCGGGCGCACCTTGTCGGCGCCGAAGTGGAGCAGTTGCGCATCCGAGGTGACGAACACGAGTTCCTCGGTGCCCGTGGCGAGCTCACGCGCGCCGACGACCGCATCACCCGGTTTGAGGGTGATGACCTCGAACTCGTCCCGACCCGCCGGGTACTCCGGCACGACGCGCTTGACGACGCCGTGAGCCGTGCCGAGCGCCACGCCCGGACGAGCCGCGGCCTGCTCGTCGAGGCCGATGATCGTCACCGGCTCCTCGTTCTTGGCGAAGTCGACGTACACCGACGCCGGCGTGCCGCCCGCGAGGGTGGCGGCACCGTTCGTCGGGGGCAGAGTGGGCAGCTCGAGCACCGAGAGCCGCACGACGCGGCCGGTGGAGGTGAGGAGTCCGACCTCCCCGCGCGCGGTCGTCGGCACGGCGGCGGCGACGTCGTCGTGCTTGGCCCGGGGAGCGTCCGCGGCGAAGCTGCTGCGGTCGCTCGTGCGGGCGAGCAGGCCGGTCGAGGAGAGCAGCACGAAGCACGGGTCGTCGCCGACCTCCAGGGGAGTGGCCGCCGAGGTCGTCTTCTCGCCCGAGGACTCGAGCAGCACGGTGCGCCGCGGGGTTCCGAGCTCCTGGGCGACCTCGGCGAGTTCCTCGGAGGTCACGCTCCGCAGAACGGCATCGTCGCCGAGGATGCGGCGCAGCATCTCGATGCGCTCGGTGAGCTCGTCGCGTTCGCGCTCGAGCTCGAGCCGGCTGAACTTGGTGAGGCGGCGCAACTGCAGGTCGAGGATGTAGGTGGCCTGGGCCTCGGAGAGGTCGAAGACGTCCATGAGCCGCGCCCGCGCGGTGGTCGCGTCGTCGGAGCCGCGGATGAGCTGGATGACCTCGTCGATGTCGAGGATGGCGATGAGCAGGCCCTCGACGAGGTGCAGCCGTTCGAGGGCGCGGTCGAGGCGGTATTGGGTGCGGCGGCGCACGACGTCGAGACGGAACTCGACGTACACGCTGAGCATCTCCTTGAGCCCGAGCGTGCGCGGCTGCCCTTCGACGAGCGCGACGTTGTTGATGCCGAAGGAGTCCTCCAGCGGGGTGAGCTTGTACAGCTTCTCGAGCACGGCCTCGGGGTTGAACCCGTTCTTGAGCTCGATGACGAGGTGCAGCCCGTGTTCGCCGTCGGTGAGGTCGACGAGGTCGTGGATGCCCTGCAGCTTCTTGGCCTGCACGAGCTCCTTGATCTTGGTCGTGACCTTCTCGGGTCCGACGAGGTAGGGCAGTTCGGTGACGACGATGCCCTTGCGGCGTGGGGTGACGTTCTCGATGCGCACGGTCGCGCGGGTGCGAAAGCTGCCGCGGCCGGAGGCGTAGGCGTCGCGGATGCCGTCGAGGCCGATGATCCGACCGCCACCGGGCAGGTCGGGGCCCGGCACGAACCGCATGAGGTCGTCGAGGGTCGCATCGGGGTGGTCGAGCAGGTGCCGTGCCGCACCGACGACCTCGACGAGGTTGTGCGGTGCCATGTTCGTCGCCATACCGACCGCGATGCCGCTCGCGCCGTTGACGAGCAGATTCGGGTACGCCGCGGGCAGGACTCCTGGCTGGAGGAGTTGGTCGTCGTAGTTGGGGACGAAGTCGACCGTGTCCTCGTCGAGCCCGGCCACCATGGGCAGGGCCGCCGGGCTCATCCGCGCCTCGGTGTAGCGGGCCGCCGCCGGGCCGTCGTCGAGCGAGCCGAAGTTGCCGTGGCCGTCGATGAGCGGCAGGCGCATCGTGAACGGCTGGGCGAGGCGCACGAGGGCGTCGTAGATCGCCGAATCTCCGTGCGGGTGGTACTTGCCCATGACCTCACCGACGATGCGGCTGGACTTCACGTGACCACGGTCGGGACGCAGCCCGAGCTCGCGCATGCCGTAGAGGATGCGGCGCTGCACGGGCTTGAGACCGTCACGGGCGTCGGGCAGGGCGCGGGAGTAGATGACCGAGTAGGCGTATTCGAGGAACGCGCCCTCCATCTCGTCCTGCACGTCGATGTCGACGATGTTCTCCTCGAAGTCCTCGTCGAGGAGCGACGGCTCCTTGCGCGCCACGCGGCGGCCTCCTTGATCTGCTGGGCTGCACTCGACCGCTCATCATTGCGCACCGGTCCACATGCGCCGATACCGGCACGCCGGGAGGCGTTCCCACGGCCGATCGGTCGCGGACGACCGTGCCGGTCGGTCGCGGACGACGATGCCGATCAGTCGCGGACGACGGTGATCGCCTCGTGCTCGACGGGGAAGTTCATCGAGCTCGCGATGAAGCACGCGGCTCCGGCCTCCTCGTGCAGGCGAGGGACGAGTTCGGCGTGCCCGGGGTCGGTGATCGTCACCCGGGGACGCAGGAGGACGCGGGTGAAGTGGCCGCCGATGCCCGACTGTTCCATCTCACCGACGGGGGTGTCGGTGTAGGCGACGACGGTGACCCCGTGCATCACCGCGACGTGCAGGAACGAGAGCAGGTGGCACTCGCTCAACGCCGCGAGCAGCAGCACCTCGGGATTCCAGCGAGAAGGGTCGCCTCTGAACGGCCGATCTGCCGAGAGCTCCAACGTCGGCCGCCCCTCGCTGTGTGCGAGCACGTCGCGCGAGTAGTCCCGGTAACCGGAGGTGCCGGTACCGAGGTCACCGGTCCACTCCAACTCGAGCTCGTAGGTGTGCGTCGTCATGTCGCACACGTTCGCATTCTTCGCGCGTCACGCGCTCGATCGCGCACCTCGGCGAGACCCATGCGCGATCCGTGCACGTCGACCGCGCACGTCGACGGGGTTCGCGCGTGATGCGCGCGTGTGCGGCCGCGCCCGTGCGTCAGCGCGGGGGCATGCGCAGGGCGCCGTCGAGGCGGATGGCCTCGCCGTTGAGCATGCCGTTGGCGATGATGTGCTCGGCGAGGGCGGCGTACTCCTCGGGGCGTCCGAGGCGGCTCGGGTGGGGGACCATCGCGCCGAGGCTGTCCTTGGTCTCCTGCGGCAGGCTCGCCATCATCGGCGTCTCCATCGTGCCGGGGGCGATGGTCATGACCCGGATGTGCTTGTCGGCGAGGTCGCGCGCGGCCGACAGCGTGAGCCCGACGATCGCGCCCTTGCTCGACGCGTAGGCCGCCTGACCGACCTGCCCGTCCCAGGCGGCGATCGAGGCGGTCATGATGACGACGCCGCGGTCGCCGTCGACCGGCTCGTTGTCGAGCATCGCGTTCGCGGCGAGGCGCAGCACGTTGAACGTGCCGACGAGGTTGATGTCGATGACCGTCTTGTACGTCTCGAGCGGCAGCGGGCCCTTGCGCCCGATGATGCGCCCCGGCGTCGCCACCCCGGCGCAGCACACGGCGATGCGCAGTTCGCCGAGCTCCCTGG
Source organism: Mobilicoccus massiliensis (assembly GCF_000826525.2). GTDB lineage: Bacteria > Actinomycetota > Actinomycetes > Actinomycetales > Dermatophilaceae > Mobilicoccus > Mobilicoccus massiliensis. Next base: position 213,912 of record NZ_LN651331.1, read on the forward strand.
CGACGTCGATCGCGGCCTGCACCTGGGCCTCGTCGCGAACGTCGGTCGGCACGAAGCGGACCCGGTCACCGAGCTCGGTGGCGACCGCCTCACCCTGGCTCGTCGGCAGGTCCAGAAGGACCACCGCGGCGCCGTCGGCGTGGAGCCGGCGCGCGGTGGCCTCCCCGAGGCCGGACCCTCCGCCGGTGATGATCGCGACGGTCTGCGGGGTGATCTGCATGGATGCTCCTCGTGTCTTCGGGGCTCTTCAAGGGGGATCATCGGGGCGGGCGCGGGGCGAGGTGCGCACCGCGTTCGAAGTCGTACCGACGCACCGCGTTCGAAGTCGTACCGACCCTATCGCCGAGCCACTCCGCCGGAGCGTGAACGCGACCACAGTGCACCCGCGCGGCACGGCAGAGGCATCGGCGATGACGCCGCGGACGTGCAGGATGAGGTGTCGCGCGTCCGGCCCGGCGACCGGACGCCGCTCGACCACACGAGGAGAGACCATGCCGACCACGCGCCTCGAGGCGTTCAGCGACGGCGTGCTCGCCATCATCATCACGATCATGGTGCTCGAGCTGAAGGTGCCCGAGGGCGACACGTTCGCCTCGCTGTGGAGCTCGACCGGGGGCGGTCTGCTCAGTTACCTGTTGAGCTTCGCCTACGTCGGGATCTACTGGAACAACCACCACCATCTGCTCCATGCGGTCGACACCGTGCGCGGCCCGGGCCTGTGGGCCAACCTCAACCTCCTCTTCTGGCTGAGCCTCATCCCCTTCACCACCGGGTGGATGGACGGCAGCGACTTCGCCCGCACCCCCGTCCTCGTGTACGGCATCGTCCTGCTGCTCGCGGCGGCCGCCTACATCCTGCTGGAGGTCGTGCTGTCCCACGGGGCCGGGGAGGACTCGCCCGCTCACCGCGCTCTCCGACGTGACTCGCCGAGCATCGTCGGCATCGGAGGCAAGGACAGGATGTCGCTCGTGCTCTACTCGACCGGAATCGTGGCAGCGCTGCTCGACGACGTCGTCCTGCCGGCGGGGGCCGGTTCGGTCGTCGCGATCGGGTGCTACGTCGCCGTGGCGCTGCTGTGGTTCATCCCCGACCGCCGCCTGGAGTCGGAGATCCGCGGACGCTGACGGGCCGGTTGCCCGGTCGCGCATCATGGGGAACGTGTCGACCATCGTGTTCTTCCACGCCCACCCCGACGACGAGGCCTCGCAGACCTCCGGAACCATGACGCTCGCCTCTCGCCGGGGTCACCGGGTCGTCGTCGTGTACGGCACCGACGGCGATCACGGGGAGGTGCCGGACGACCTCGCTCCCGGGGAGAGCCTCGTCGCGCGCCGCCGACAGGAGGCCGAGGCATCCGCCCTGGTCACCGGCACCGCACGGCTGGCGTGGCTCGGCTACGAGGACTCCGGTATGACGGGGTGGGAGCAGAACGCCGGCAAGCGCAGCTTCCACACCGCCGACCTCGACGAGGCCGCCGGGCGCCTCGCCGCGATCCTCGACGAGGAGGACGCCGACGTGCTCGTCACCTACGACTGGCACGGCGGCTACGGCCACCCCGATCACGTCAAGGCCCACCAGGTCGCTCACCGCGCCGCCGACCTCGCGGCCCGCCGCCCCCGCGTGCTGGAGTCGACGATGAACCGCGACCACCTGCGACGCGTCATGGCGATGGCCGCGGAGGCAGGTCTGCTGCCCGCCGACGGTCGTGGAATGGACGTCGACGGCCCGGCCGACGACGGGAATCCGTTCGGCACACCGGAATCGGAGATCCACTGGGCCGTCGACATCAGCGACGCCGTCGACGCCAAACGCGCCGCGCTCGCCTGCCACGCGAGTCAGGTCACCGACATCGGCATGTTCCTCGCCATCCCGATCGAGCACTTTCGCACCGGCTTCGGGCGGGAGTTCTACATCGAGCCGGGCCGCGAGGCGGGCATGGTCGAGGCGTGGCCCTTCGACTGAGTGCCGTCACCTCGCGCACTTCGTCCCGCAGCCCTCGCCGACATGGAAGATGGGATGGCAGCCGAACAGGGGTGATCACCCCGGTGTCGCTGCCATCCCATCTTCCATCTCGTCGACTCCGGTCGGGAGACGCGCTTCGTCGCGAGAGGAGTGCGCCTCAGAGCAGGTCGATGAGGTTGGGGTGCGCGAGGGCGAGCACGGCCTCCTTGGCGGCGACGGACGTCTGGGCGTTGACGGCGTAGGCGGCCATCTGCTGGCACGTCGAGTAGTCGTGCAGACGCAGGGCGGCGCGCACCGCGGAGACGCGCCCGGGCGCCATCGACAGCGAGGAGACACCGAGGCCGACGAGCACGAGCGCGAGGAGCGGATCGCCGCCGGCCTCGCCGCACACCCCGACGGGCTTGCCGGTCGCTCGACCGCCCTCGCAGGTGAGCCTGACGAGCTGCAGCAACGCGGGCTGCCACGGATCGAGCAGGGGAGCGAGCTCGCCCTGCATGCGGTCGGCGGCCATCGTGTACTGCGAGAGGTCGTTGGTGCCGATCGAGGCGAAGTCGACGATCGAGAGCATCTGCTCGGCGCGCAGGGCAGCGGCGGGGATCTCGACCATGACCCCGACCTTGGGCAGCCCCGCAGCCCGAACCTTCTCCGCGAAGTACTCGGCCTCGTCGAGGGTCGCCACCATCGGCGCCATGACCCGCACGTCACCGCCGGTGGCGCGGTAGGCGGCGCCGAGGGCCTCGATCTGGGTGTCGAGCAGGTCCTCGCGGATCATCCCCAGACGCAGGCCGCGGCGGCCGAGCGCGGGATTCTCCTCCTCACCGAGATCGGCGAACGTCAGGGGCTTGTCGGCTCCGGCGTCGAGCGTTCGCACGACGACCCGGCGGTCGCCGAACGCCTCGAACACCCGTGTGTACGTGGCCGTCTGCTCCTCGAGCGAGGGCGCCTGATCGCGTTCGAGAAAGAGGAACTCGGTGCGGAACAGCCCCGATCCCTCGAGGTCCTGGGCCGCGGCGCTCACGGCGTCGTCGGCCGTGCCGATGTTCGCCAGCAACGCGACCTTCTTGCCGTCGCGCGTCGCGCCCTCGCCGCTGCTGCCCGCGAGAGCGGCCCTGCGGCGGCGGCTGCGTTCGGCGAGCTGCTCCTTCTCCTCCTTCGTCGGGGCGACGATGACCTCCCCGACGCCGCCGTCGAGGGCGATCTCGGTCCCCGCGTCGATGAGCATCGCGCCCTTGACCTGCACGACCGCGGGGATGCCGAGCTGGGCGGCGAGGATGGCCGTGTGGCTCGTCGGCCCGCCCGCGGCGGTGACGATGCCGCGCACGGTCTGCGAGGTGAGAGTGGCCGTCTCGGCGGGCGCGAGGTCGTGAGCGACGAGCACCGAGGGCTCGGCGAGTTCGGGCACGCCGGGCTCGGGGACCCCGCGCAGCCGGCAGATCGTGCGATCGCCCACGTCGCGCAGGTCGGTGACCCGCTCGGCCATGTAGCCGCCGAGCGAGGCGAACATCACGCAGTACTCCTCGACGGCCTGATGCACCGCCTGGGTGACACCGACGCCGTTCTTCAACTGGGTGTCGATGCCCGAGGCCAGCCCGGGGTCTTTCGCCATCATCGCGGTGGCCTCGAGGATCGGTCGGGCGTGTTCGCTCGCTCGCCCGGCCCGCTCGGTGAGGCTCGTGGCGACGGCGTCGAGTGCCTCCCGAACCCGTGCGGAGGCCTCCTGCGCGTCGGTCGTCGGCGGCTCGGAGGTGTCGGGACCCGGCGCCGGTCGTACCTGCACCGCCGGGCCCGAGGCCGTCCCCGCAGACACGCCGATGCCGTGCAGGATCTCGTGACCGGGGGCGCCGGCGGGCTGGGGTGAGGAGGGGACGGTCACGACGTCACTCCGCGTCGAGGTCGCGCGAGAGCAGGGCCACGAGGGTGTCGAGCGCGGCCTCGGCGCCCTCGCCCTCGGCCTCGAGGGTCACGGTCTCACCGTGCTTGGCGCCGAGCGCCATGACGGCGAGGATGCTGCGGGCGTCGACCGGCTCGCCGCCCTCCTTCGCGACGGTGACGGGCAGACCGGTGGCCGTGGCCTCCTGCACGAACAGCGCCGCGGGGCGGGCGTGGAGGCCGACGGAGGAGGCGATGCTGACCTGACGAGATGCCATGGGGTTCTCCTTGGAGGGGGTGGTGGATCTGAGGGGGCGGATCTGAGGAGGAAGGGGTGAGGGGTAGGTGAGGATCTCGGGTGTGAAGCCGTGAGCCGGTGTGGTGGAGGGCTCAGGGGGTGACCGGCGCGACCGGCCGGGCCGTGGACTTGAGCGCGACGACGACGAGCGCCATGACGACCGTGCCGACGAGGACGGCGAGGAGGAACATCAGCGGATTGCCGATGAGCGGCACGACCCAGATGCCACCGTGTGGTGCGCGGAGCGTCGAGCCGAACGCCATGACGAGCGCGCCGGTGACNATCTGAGGGGGCGGATCTGAGGAGGAAGGGGTGAGGGGTAGGTGAGGATCTCGGGTGTGAAGCCGTGAGCCGGTGTGGTGGAGGGCTCAGGGGGTGACCGGCGCGACCGGCCGGGCCGTGGACTTGAGCGCGACGACGACGAGCGCCATGACGACCGTGCCGACGAGGACGGCGAGGAGGAACATCAGCGGATTGCCGATGAGCGGCACGACCCAGATGCCACCGTGTGGTGCGCGGAGCGTCGAGCCGAACGCCATGACGAGCGCGCCGGTGACGCCGGAGCCGACGAGGGAGCCGGCGATGACGCGGATCGGGTCGGCGGCGGCGAAGGGGATCGCCCCTTCGGAGATGAACGAGGCGCCGAGCAGCCAGGCCGCGCGGCCGTTCTCGCGTTCGGGAACGGTGAACAGCTTGGGCCGGACCGTCGTGGCCAGGGCCATGGCGAGCGGGGCGACCATGCCGGCGGCCATGACGCAGGCCATGATGCGCATCGGCATCTCGCCGCTGGAGGCCAGACCGGCGGTGGCGAAGACGTACGCGGTCTTGTTGACGGGCCCGCCGAGGTCGAAGCCCATCATCAGGCCGAGGATGAGCCCGAGCAGCATGGCGTTGGCGCCGGACATGCCGTTGAGGCCGTTCGTCATCGCCGTCATGAGCGCCGCGATGGGCCGGCCCAGCAGGAGGATCATCACTGCGCCGGTGACCAGCGTCGAGAGCAGCGGCACGACGACGACGGGCATGACACCGCGAACGCCCTTGTGCACCTTCCAGCCGGAGATCCAGCGGGCCACGAACCCGGCGATGAAGCCGGAGGCGATGCCGCCGAGGAACCCGGCGCCGATGGTCGAGGCGATCATGCCGCCGACGATGCCGGGCACGAGGCCGGGGCGGTCGGCGATGCCGTAGGCGATGTAACCCGAGAGGATCGGCACGAGGAACCCGAACGCGACGCCGCCGATGAGGAACAGCAGGGCCGCCCACTGCATGCCGCTGGTGGGGTCGAAGTTCGCGACGATGTTGACCGCGCCGTCGGTGTCGACGAGGGCGTAGTTCTTCGTCACGTCGATCGCGCCGGTCTCGCCACCGAAGAACTGGGCGAGCATGAACCCGAGCGCGATGAGGATTCCGCCCGCTGCGACGAACGGGATCATGTACGACACGCCGGTCATGAGCCACTGGCGGATCTTCGTGCCGACGCCGGCACCCGAGGGGCCTCCGGAACGGGAGCCTGTCGTCCCGGCCGATGTGGCCGAGGTCGCCGCGGTCGCTGCGGTGGCACCGGCAGCAGGGCGCTGACCCGTCGAGTGCGGGGTGGCACCGGCCGCGGTGCGGGCGGCTCGCGCCTCGCGGGCCTTCTCGGCCGCCTCGGCGACGAGTTCGGCTGCGCCGCCGATGGCCTTCTTGACCTCGACGTCGACGGTGGGCTTGCCGGCGAAGCGTTCCTTGTCCTTGACCTCGAGGCCGTGGGCGAAGATCACCGCGTCGGCGGCGTCGATCGTCGCCTGGTCGAGCGGCTCGGAGCCGGCCGAGCCCTGGGTCTCGACGACCATCTCGTACCCGGCGTCCTCGGCCGCCTGCTCGAGCGCCTCGGCCGCCATGTACGTGTGGGCGATGCCGGTGGGGCACGAGGTGACCCCGACGAGCCGGAGCGGGACGGAGGCGTCCTCGGTCGTCGACGGGGAGGCGCCCGCCGCGGCGGTGGCGTCGGTGTTTCGCGCCCGCTCCTCCTCGGCCAGGCGCACGGCCTCGGCGACGAGCCCGGGGGCACCGCCGATCGCCTTCTTGACCTCGACGTCGACGGTGGGCTTGCCGGCGAAGCGTTCCTTGTCCCTGACCTCGAGACCGTGGGCGAAGATCACCGCGTCGGCGGCGTCGATCGTCGCCTGGTCCAGGGGCGTCGAACCCGCCGAGCCCTGGGTCTCCACGACGATCTCGTGGCCGGCCTCCTCGGCCGCCTGCTCGAGCGCCTCCGCCGCCATGTACGTGTGGGCGATGCCGGTGGGGCAGGAGGTCACTCCGACGAGTCTCATGCGTTCACGACCTCCCGATCGACGACGTCGACGACGGTCTCCGGGTCGGTGGCGGTGCGCAGGGCGTCCTTGAACTCGCTGCGCATGAGTTTGCGGGCGAGCTTGGCGAGGATCGCGAGGTGGTCCTCGCCACCGCCCTCGGGCGCGGCGATGAGGAAGATCAGGTGCGCCGGGCCGTCCTCGGCACCCCAGTCGATGCCGTTCTCGGAGCGACCGAAGGCCAGGGAGGGAACGGAGACGTGCGCGCTGCGGCAGTGCGGGATGCCGATGCCGCCGGGCAGGCCGGTGGCCATCTGCGCCTCGCGCGCGGCGACGTCGGTGAGGAACCCGTCGAGGTCGGTGACGCGCCCGGTCGTGACGAGGGTCTCGGCGAGACGGCGCGTGGCCTTCTGCCGGTCGTCGGTCTCGAGGCCGAGGATGACCTGTTCCGCGGAGATGAGGGGGTTGTTCACGAGATGCTCCTTCGATTCGGTCGGTGAGCGGATCAGTCGGTGATCGGTGAGCGGATCAGTCGGTGAGCAGGACGCTCCGAGCGGGGTCCTGGTCGAGCCTGACACGGACGGCGGCCACGTGGGGGACCGAGGGGACCTCCGTTCCGGGGAGGGCGACGGCGGCCGCGCCGAACGCCACGGCCTGGGCGAGCGCGTCGGTCGACCCGGCACCCCGGTCCAGGGCGAGGAGGTGACCGGCGAGGGTGCAGTCGCCCGCACCGACGGTCGAGACCGGCCGTTCGACCTGCGCGGAGGCGTGGACGACCTCCTCGGCGGTGACGAGCAGTGCGCCGTCGCGTCCCAGGGAGACCAGGACCTCGCCGATGCCGCCGGCGATGAGATCCCGGGCGGCGTCGACGACCTCGCCGATCGTGCCGAGGTCGGCGCCGACGAGTTCGCCGAGTTCGACGCGGTTGGGCTTGATGAGGTCGGGGCCCGCGGGGACCGCGGCGGACAGTGGGGCGCCGGAGGTGTCGATCGCCGCCCGGCAGCCGCTCTCGTGGGCGAGCCTCACGAGGTCGGCGTAGAAGTCGCCGGCGACCCCGCCGGGCAGGCTGCCGCAGCCGACGATCCACGCACCGGGGGCGGTGCGCACGGCATCGCGCACCGCATCGAGGAAGGCGACGACCTCGTCGGCGGCGAGCAGCGGGCCGGGTTCGTTGACCTTGGTCGTCGCACCACCGGGCTCGACGATCGCCACGTTCGCGCGGATCGACTCGGCGATGGGGACGGTGAGCACCGGCACGCCGGTGGCCTGCAGCAGCTCGGTCATCATGCGGCCGTGCGCGCCCCCGACGGGCAGCACCGCGAGAGTGGCCCCGCCGTGCACGTCGATGGCACGCGAGACGTTGATGCCCTTGCCGCCGGGGTCGACACGGGTCGTCCTCGCGCGGTTGACCTCTCCGTGACGCAGGGCGTCGACGCCGATCGTGCGGTCGACGCTCGGGTTGGGGGTGACGGTGACGATCATGCGAGGAGGACCTCCGGTCCGCGGTTGGCGAGCTCGGTCACCGTCTCGGTGTCGAGGCCGGAGTCGGTGACGATGGTGTCGATCGATCCCAGCTCGCAGAAGCGGTGGAAGTGGTTGGTGCCGATCTTCGAGTGGTCGCACACGACGACGACCCGGGTGGTGGCGGCGATCATCGCGCGCTTGGTCATGGCCTCGGACTCCTCCGGGGTCGTCAGGCCGCGGGCCACCGTGAGCCCGTTGGTCCCGATGAACGCGACGTCGATGTGCACGTCGGCGAGCGCGTCGACGGCCCAGGGGCCCACGGCCGCGAGTGTGCGGGGGCGGACCCGCCCGCCGAGCAGGTGCAGGTCGATGTCGGTGCGCCGGGCGAGGATGCCCGCGATGGTGATCGAGTCGGTGACGACGGTGAGCTCACGGCCCTGGGGGAGCAGCTCGGCGACGGCGGCGGTCGTGGTCCCGGCGTCGAGGAGGACGACGCCGTGCTCGGGCACGAGGTCGACGGCGAGGCGGGCGATGCGCTCCTTCTCGGCCTGATGGTGCTGGGCGCGGGTCTCGAGCGTGGGTTCGAACCCGAGGCGCTCGATGGCGATGGCGCCGCCGTGCACCCGGCGGACGAGGCCGTGCCGTTCGAGCACCGTGAGGTCGCGGCGGATCGTCTCGGGTGTGACCGCGAGGGAGTCGGCGAGGTCGGCCACCTCGACCCGGGTCGTGCGCCGCGCGAGGTCGACGATGAACGTGTGTCGCTCGTGCTGGTGCATCGATGCGCTCCTCGTGTCCGGATGGTGTGCCCGACGATAGTGGGGGTGCGCCCGTTTGCCCAGAGTTTTCGCAAACGAATCTGTCCGTAACAACATCTTCGGGCGGCAGTGCGTCGGGCGTGTCCGATCCCGGCTCGTCGCAGGCCCCGGAGCGGTGCTGCGTGGAATGATCGTGTCATGGCCGACGACGCCCCCCGACCCGCCGAGACCGACGCCGAGGGCGCAGCCGCACCCGCCCCGTCGCCCCAGGAGCGTCCCGAGTCCTACCCCGCCGAATGGGAGGCCGACGTCGTCCTGCGCGACGGCACCGTGGCCAACGTGCGGCCCATCGTGCCCGCCGACGCGGCCGGCATCCGCGCCTTCCACGCCGGCCAGTCCGAGGAATCGATCTACCTGCGGTTCTTCGCGCCGATCAAGGAGCTCTCGGACCGTGACGTCCACCGCTTCACCCACGTCGACTACGACGCCCGGGCCGCGATCGTCACGACGATCAAGGACACGATCATCGGCATCGGCCGCTACGACCGCCTCGACGACCCGAGCGTCGCGGAGGTGGCCTTCAACATCTCCGACCACCACCAGGGCAAGGGCGTCGGCTCGGTCCTGCTCGAGCACCTCGCGGCCATCGCCCAGGAGCGCGGGATCCGCCGCTTCGTCGCCGACGTGCTGCCGCAGAACCGCAAGATGATGAACGTCTTCATCGATGCGGGCTACGAGGTCAAGCACCACTTCGACGACGGCGTCATCGCCGTGGAGTTCCCCATCGACCCCACCGACAAGAGCCTCGCGGTGCAGCTCGCCCGCGAGCATCGCGCGGAGGCACAGAGCATGGCCGGGGTCCTCGCGCCGAGATCGGTCGCCGTCGTCGGCGCCAGTCGCCGGCCCGATGCCATCGGCTCGCTCGTGCTCGACAACATCCTCGACGCCGGGTTCGCCGGCGAGGTGTACCTCGTCAACTCCGAGACCACCTCGGTACGTGGCCTGCCGGCGCATTCCAGGGTGACCGACATCGACGGGCCGGTCGACATGGCCGTCATCGCGGTGCCGGCCGATCGCGTGCTCGACGTCGTCGACGACTGCGCCGAGGCCGGGGTCAAGGTGCTCGTCGTCGTCTCCTCGGGGTTCGCCGAGGCCGGGCGCCAGGGGGAGGAACGGCAGGCCGAGCTGCTGCGCCGGGCGCGGGAGAACGGTATGCGGGTCTTCGGACCCCGTTCCTTCGGCGTCGTCAACAACGACCCGGACGTGCGCCTGGTGGCCACCATCACGCGGCACGTCCCGCCGCGAGGCTCCCTCGGTCTGTGCAGTCAGAGCGGCGGCATCGGTGTGGGTCTGCTCGCCTCGGTCACCCGCCGCAGGCTCGGTGTCTCGGTGTTCGCCTCCACGGGAAACCGCGTCGACGTGTCGACCAACGACCTCATGCAGTACTTCATCGACGACGACCACACCGCCTCGGTGGGGTTGTTCCTCGAGTCCATCGGCAACCCGCGCAAGTTCTCGCGCATCGCCCGCCAGCTCGCCAAACGCAAGCCCGTCATCGCCGTGAAGACCGGCAGCATCGGCACGGTGCCGCCGGGCCACCGCGCCCGCGCCTCCCGCGTGGGGGAGAAGGCGATCGCCTCGCTGCTCGACCAGGCGGGGGTCATCCGCGCCGCGAGCATCCACGAACTCGTCGACATCGCCGAACTCGTCAGCCACCAGCCGCTGCCGGCCGGGCCGCGGATCGCGATCGTCGGCAACGCCCTCGGCCTCGCGCAGGTGGTCGCCGACGCGGCCGTGCGGGCCGGTCTCAAGGTGACCCACGGGCCGGTCACCCTTCCGACGGTGAGCACCGCCACCCAGCTCGCCGACGCCGCCGAGAAGGCGTTCACCGACCCCGAGGTCGACAGCGTCGTCGTGTGTGTGACGGCACCGATGAAGTCGAGCGACGAGGAGGTGGCCAGCGCGATCGCGCACACGGCGTGGCCCTACGGCAAGCCGTGCATCGCGACGTTCTTCGGCATGCGCGACGTCACCGAGATCATGCACCGGGCCGGGCGCCCGCGTTCCAGCGGCGGCCGCTACATCGTCCCGGCCTACAAGACGCCACTCGACGGCGTGGCCGCGTTGGGCCGGGTGACGGAGTACGCCCGGTGGCGCGACAGCGAACGCGGCACGGTCATCCGCCCCGACGGGCTCAACAAGACCGCGGCCCGGCACATCGTCGACCGCGTGCTCGAGGAGTCCCCGCAGGGACGCGCCCTCGACGCCGACGAGGCCACGACGTTGCTCGCCGCCTACGGGCTCGACGTGTGGCCGATGATCCCGGTCGCCGGCACCGAGGAGGCCGTCGACGCCGCCCGCCGCTTCGAGGGCCACGTGGTCATCCGCTCGATGCTGCCGGCCGTGAGGTCGATCCCCGGCGGCATCCGCGGCGGGCTCAACGACGACGCCGCCGTCGCCGCGGCGTACGAGGCGCTCGCCCAGCAGTTCGCCTACGCCGGTGACCCGATGCTCGTCGTGCAACGGATGGCACCGGTGGGAGTCGCCACCGTCGTCCGGTCGGTGGAGGATCCGCTGTTCGGGCCGGTCGTCTCCTTCGGGGTCTCCGGTCCCGTCTCCGAACTGCTGGACGACGTCTCACACCGCATCCCGCCGCTGACCGACGTCGACGCCAAGGGCATGCTCACCGACATCCGGTCGGCACCCATCCTGCAGGGATACCGCGGCGCCCAGCCGGCCGATCTGTCCGCGCTCGCCGACGTGCTCGTGCGCGTCTCGGCCCTCGCCGACGACGTCCCCGAGGTCGCCCAGCTCGAGCTCAACCCCGTCAACGCCCACCCGGGCGGGGCCGACGTGCTCGGCGCCGAGATCGTGCTCGCACCCGCCGGGATGCGCACCGACGCCGGACGGCGGGCCCTCACATGAACCGGCGCAGGCCGTCAGGGGACACTGGGGGAATGAGTTTCTCGTCACGATCGCCCGCGCAGGGTGCGCTGCCGCCCGAGGTGGGCCGCGACATCGAACGCGCCGGGTACTACCCCGCCCTCGTCCAGGACGTGGTCCGGACGGCGCTCGCCGGCGACGAGGTGGTCTCCCACCTCGTCCACCAGGAGACGACGTTCGACCACGACTCCGTCCGACGCCACGTCACGGTGCTCGTGCTCACACGCACCAGGCTCGTCGTCGCCCACGCCGACGACCACGTCGAGGAGGGGGCGCCCGTGGGGACGGCGACCGCGACCACCGAGAGCGTGCCGCTGTCGGGCGTGCGCGGTGTCATGCTCACCCACGTCGTCGCCGATCCGGCCTCCTACCGGCCCGGCGTACTCGGGCACGAGATCACCGTGACGATCGGGTGGGGCTCGGTGAGCCGGGTCGACCTGCTGCCCGCCACCTGCGGGGATCCGGGCTGCGACGCCGACCACGGCTACGAAGGCACCCTCACGGCCGACGACATCAGCCTGCGCGTCAGCGCCGTCGCCGACGGTGAGGCCGCGCTCTCGCAGGCCGTCGCGTTCGCCTCCGCCCTGCAGTCGGCCACGGCGCGCTGATCGTGACCGTTCCCGCCGACCTGCTGTCTCCGTTCCCCGCCTACGACGGCGGCGGACTCGCCGACGTGCTGCCGTCGGTGTGTGACGCGCTGGGAGTCCCCGATGTCGTCGGACGCCTGCCGGTCCCCGAATGCCGCCGAGCCGTCGTCGTGCTCGTCGACGGTCTCGGCGATGCGCTGCTGCGACGGCGCAGTGGACACGCGCCGTTCCTGCGCTCACTGCTGCCGGGCGGCCGCACGCTGCTCTCGGGATTCCCGTCGACGACGGCGACGAGCATGGGCACGTTCGGCACCGGGTTGCCGCCGGGCGCGCACGGCATGCTCGGCTACACGGTGTTCGTCCCGGGTGCCGACAAGCTGTTCAACGAGCTGAGCTGGGAGGACGGGCCCGACCCCTACCTGTGGCAGCCGCGGCCCACGCTCTTCCTCGAGGCCGAGCGGGCCGGGGTGGCCGTCACCCGCGTCGGGCCCGGGTACTTCGACGGGTCAGGCCTGACGAACGCGGCCCTGCGCGGGGGTGGGTTCGTCGCAGCGAGCTCTCTCGCCGATCGCGTCGACGCCTCCCTCGCGGCGCTGCGTCAGGATCCGCGGGCGCTGGTCTACCTGTACTGGGGCGACGTCGACAAGATCGGTCACGTCCGGGGACCCGAGAGCTGGCAGTGGGGGGCCGAGCTCGAGTCGGTCGACGGCGAGCTGCGCCGCCTCGCCGCGCTCGTCCCCGACGACACGGCCATCGTGGTCACGGCCGACCACGGCATGGTCACGAGCCCCCTCGACAAGCGCATCGACCTCGCGACCGACGCCGAGCTCGCGGCGGGGGTCCGCCACGCCGGAGGAGAACCGCGCGCGCTGCAACTCTTCTGCGAACCGGGCGCGACGGACGACGTCCTCGCCACGTGGACCGCGCGGCTCGAGGACCGAGCCTGGGTCGTCCCCGGCTCACGTGCGGAGGAGTTGTTCGGCACCGTCGAGGACGACATGCGCGACCGGCTGCCCGACGTCGTCGCCGTCATGCGCGGAGACGAGGCGATCGTCGACTCGCGCACCCAGCGCCAGGAGGTGCGCAGCCTGCTCGGCCTGCACGGATCACTCACCGCCGACGAGCTGACGATCCCCTTCCTCGTCGTCCCTCCGCGCCGCTGAGTTCTGCGATCCGCGCGGCGCGTTCACCTCGATCGTTGACGAGGTCGCCGGCGCGCTGCGTCACTCCGCGCTGCGTCGCTCCTCGCTGAGTCACTCCTCGCCGGGCTTGGCCCCGAACATGATGTCGTCCCAGGCCGGAACGCTCGCGCGCCCGCGTCGCCGCGCGGAGGACTGCTTGCGCGGGGGAGCCGGCTTCGGGGTCGTGTCGGGACGCGGCTGCGGGGAGGTGCCGTCGCTCGGCGGCGTCTCGGAACGGGGCTGGTTCGTCGGAGGCTGGGTGGATCTCGGCTTGGTGGATCGAGGCTGAGTGGATCGAGGCCGAGCGTCGGGCCGGGACGGCGAACGCGGGGCGGGTGCCTCGGCCGGGCGCGGTTCCTCCGGCATCGCGGCCCGGTCGGCGGGCTGCGGCGAGGCGGTGGTCTCCGTCGCCGGCGCGCTCGCGGGGCTCTGCGCCGCGGGCCGTGCTGCCGACTTCTTCGTGCGTCGCCGGGTGCGCTTGGCAGCGGTCGGAGCGTCGGCCTGAGTGCCGGTCGGAGCATCGGTCGACCGCGCCGCGGAGGCGGCGGCGCGCGCCGACGGGGAGGTCTCGGCCTGCGCGTCGGTCGCGGGCTCGGTCGCCCGTGGCGTCGCCGACTCCGTCGGTTCCACCGCCGCAGGGGGCTCGGTCGGGGCGGCCGACGTCGACGTGCCCGGCTTGGCGGGCGCGGAAGCGGCCGGAGCGGCGGGAGTGGTGACAGCCGCGTCGTCCTCGTCGAAGGGCAGGTGCGGCTCCTCGTGAGTCGGAGTCGTCGGCGCCTCGGGGTCGGCGGGGAAGGGGTCGTCGGCCTGCCGACCGTCGCGGGCTCCCGCAGCCAGGGCCTCGGCGAGTCCCGGATCCCGGCGCTGATTTTCGTCCGTTCGTGCGAGGGAGGCCGGGCGGGCGTCGTCACCGACGCCCTCGGCCGTGAACGCCGGCCCGTCGCGGCGCGGCGTCGTGGCAGAGCCCGGGGCGGTGTCGGGGGCGGGGGTGCCTGCCTCGCCATCGACAGGCGTGACCTGCTTCTCGCTCCTCACCTGTGCGTCGGCGGCCGCTACCCGCTCGTCGCTGGGCGCCGTCGGTGCGTCGGACGGAGTCGCCCGTCCGTCGGCGACGGGCTCGTCGGCAGCAGGGGAATCCGGGTCGGTCGGGAAGCGACCGCCCGCGGGCTTCTCTACCTGTCGGCCGGCCGGGGCCCCGAGGGCCTCCTCCAGACCGGGGTCGCGCACCTCACCCTCGTCCACCGACTCCTGAGCCACCGCGCGCTCGGTGCCGACGGCGTCGACGGAGTCAGCTGAGTCAGCGACTCTCTCGGTGCTCTCGGTGACCTCGCTGCTCGCGGTGCTCTCGGCCTCGACGTTCTCGGCCTCGCCGACCTCGATCTCGACCCGTGCCGCTCCGGCGCGACCCGTCAGCGCACCCTCGGCCTCGGCCGGGTCGGCGGTCTCCTCGGTGAGCATCGGGTCCTCGTGGGTGACCGTGGCGGGCGAGGCCGTCGCGCGGCGAACACCGCGGCGACGGCTGCGGGCGCGGGAGGTCGAGCGCAACGTCGCCATGAGGTCGGAGCCCTCGTCGACGTGCGGCCGCTCGAGGGCGCGGTGCCCGGCGGGCTCGTACGACTCGTAGCCTTCGTGTCCCTCGTACCTGCCGGTCACCGGGTCGTGGTCGGGGCCCGGGTCGAGCAGATCGGGGTCGTCGTCGGAGAGTCGAGCCGCCTCGCGGTCGAGGGGGGCGAGCGACATCGACGATTTGACGAAGCTCCACGAGGCGCGGCGACGGTGTTCGCCCTCGGTGAAGTCGAGTTCGAGGACCCAGCGGCCGTCGGCGTCGCGCCAGGAGTCCCAGTCGACGTCGTCGATCGAGACCCCGCGGTCGGAGAGTCGCCGGGTGACGCGATCGAGCAGGGTGGGCGATCCGCTGGCCGGCCCGCGCGGACGCAGACGCGCGGCGGTCGCGATGCGGGCGACGTGCTCGCGTTCGGCGAGGATCGGGCCCTCGTAGCGGTGGACCTTCTCCACGCTCCACCCGGCGCGCTCTGCGGCCTCCTCCGCGTCGGCGCCGCCGCGGATGAGTGCCTGGACCTCCACCGGGCTCATCGGAGTGCCCGCGACGTGACCGGGGAGCACCTGGCGGCCGGTGTCCCGCCGCAGGGCCGAACGCAGCGCCGCGTCGATCGGCAGCACGTAGTCGGAGTCACCACCGGTGAGGATGAGGTGGGTTCCGTCCTCCGTGACGCCGGCGAGGCGCAGTGCGTGCATCGAGTCTCTCCCATCGCGTGGACCGGCTCGGCGGGCGAACCCCGAGCGAGAGGGGGTGTGCGCGACCGGTCGACAGACGTGGCCACGATAGCGTGAGCACGAGCGTCGGCACCCCGGACGTGCCGTGACGGTTGCCGATCACGTGTCCGGGCGATGTCGAGACGTCCCAACCCGTTCCCGCAGTTCGAGGAGGATCGTGAGCACGCTCGCGCCCTACGACGCCGTGATGGTCCTGTCCTTCGGAGGCCCCGAGAGCCCGGAGGACGTCATGCCCTTCCTGCGGCACGTCACCGGTGGGCGGGGGATCCCCGATTCCCGCCTCGCCGAGGTCGCCCATCACTACGACATGCGCGGTGGCGTGAGCCCGATCAACGACGAGAACCGCCGGCTCATCGCCGCCCTGAAGAACGAACTGGCGGCCCGCGGAGAGTCGGTGCCCGTCCTCTGGGGCAACCGCCACGCCGCGCCGTTCACCGTCGACGCTCTCCGCGAGGCGGGCGCGCGTCGCATCGTCGTCGTGGTGACCAGCGCGTATCCGTCGTACTCCGGGTGCCGTCAGTACCGCGAGGACCTCGCGGAGGCCGTGGGGGAGATCGCGGCCGAGGCCGACCCGCAGTCCGGTGTGGGCTCCGGCCTGCGCATCGACAAGGTGCGGCCGTACTCCGATCACCCGGGGTTCGTCGAGGCCGCCGCCGACCGCACGGTGGCGACGCTGCGGGCGTTCCTCGCCGAGCACGGTCCGAGCCGCCCGCACCTCGCGTTCGTCACCCACTCCATCCCGGTGGAGATGGAACGCACCTCCGGCCCGCACGGCGGGGCCTATCTCCACCGCCACGCCGAGGTGGTCGAGCAGGTCATGGCACGCGTCCGCGAGATCGCTCCGATCGAGCACAGCCTCGTGTACTGCTCGCGCTCGGGCCCACCGCGGCAGCCGTGGCTCGAGCCCGACATCGGCGACCACCTGCGCGCGCTGTCGGCGGACGGCGTCGACGGCGTCGTCGTCAGCCCGATCGGGTTCGTCGCCGACCACATGGAGGTCGTCCACGACCTCGACACCGAGGCCGCCGGCATCGCCGCCGAACTCGGCCTCGCGTTCACGCGTGTCCCCACGGTGCAGGACGATCCGCGCTTCGTGCGGGGGCTCGTCGACCTCCTCGAGGAGCGGGCTCGTGAGGCCCGCGGCGAGGTCGTCACGCCCGTGAGCGTGTCGGAGGAGCCGTTGCCGTCGGTGTGCGCACCCGGCTGTTGTCCCAACCTGCGGGGCGAGCGCCCCGCGCTCTGCGAGGAGTCCCGATGACCGAGAACCCCACGCCGCTCGTTCCCGACGACGCCGAGCTCGCACGGCTGGAGGCCCTCGCGGTCGACGTCGCCGCGGAGGCCGCCCGGTTCGTCGTCGACCGCCGGGCCGTCGAGCTCGAAGTGACGACGAAGTCCTCCGACGTCGACATCGTCACGGTCATGGACTCCCGCAGCCAGGAGCTCATCGCCCGCCGCTTGCGCGAGGCCCGGCCCCAGGACGCGTTCTTCGGTGAGGAGGACGCCGCCGCACCGGAGGCCCCCTCGGACTCCGGGCCCGGGGAGGGGCGTCTGACCTGGGTCGTCGACCCCATCGACGGCACCGTCAACTACCTCTACGGCTACCCCCAGTACGCCGTGTCGGTGGCCCTCGTCGAGGGCGACCCCACCGTGCCGGGGCGATGGCGTCCGATCGTCGGGGCGGTCGCCGACGCGGTCGCCGGGGTCGTCCACCACGCCCGCCTCGGGGGCGGCGCACACACCCGAAGGGCCGACGGCACCGAGACCGGACTCGCGGTGAGCGAGGCCACCGATCTCGCGACCAGCCTGGTCGCCACCGGCTTCGGCTACGACGCGGCCAAGCGCCGGCGTCAGGCGCTCGCGCTCGCCGAGATCGTCTCCCACATCCGTGACATCCGACGCGGCGGCTCGGCCGCCCTCGACCTCTGCCACGTCGCGGCGGGGCGCGTGGACGGCTACTACGAGATGGGGATCAACCCCTGGGACATGGCCGCCGGTTGGCTCGTCGTCACCGAGGCCGGCGGCACGCTGACCGGCGCGCAGGGAGAACCGCCGTCGACCGACTGCGTCATCGCCGCCGGGCCTGGCGTGTACGCAGAACTCGCTGCTCTGGTCGACGGCGTCGTCGACATCGTCCGCGAGGGCACCCCCCGGGCGTGAGGTCGGCCGGGACCAAGGTCCCGGTCGAGAACGCGTGCCGATGCGGTGGCAACACCGAGGCGAACGAAGAGGCGAACGCACGGGCGGGCACCCGGATGATCCGGATGCCCGCCCGTGATGGAGCGATCGTGACCGACCCTCGGGCCGCGCGGCGGCGGCCGCCTCTCGAGGTCAGGCCACCTGCGGCACGAAGGGACGCAGCTGGGGAACGTCGAGGTCGTGGTCGTGGGCCGTGCGGGCCAACGATTCCAGTTCACCGGTGTGAACGTGGACGAGGTGCTGCTCGTCGTTCTCCTCGGCACGCTGCAACGATGCCAGCGCCTCGGTCGCCCGGTGAACGATCTGTGTCTGAAGCTCGGTCATGACCCACCTCCTGCGGGAGTTCTCGGCTGGTCCGCCGGCGGCGCCGGGGACGTGACGGACGGTCGTCCACGATGAGCGTAAACGCTTCTCGGCGTCGTCGAGAATCGCGAGGTGTCCTGTGGATGACGACTCGGTGACATCTCGCGCGAGAGCGTAACGCCGTGCCCGGGGCCGCCCGCCCGCCTCCTGGTCACTCGTCCAGGTGCGCGGGTACCACAGGTGTTCGGGCCCGGGCCACCGAGCCACGAGAAACTCGTCGGGGCGGTGGGTGTGCTCCGGAGCCGCCGATGGTGCAGAATCCCCGGCGTCGGAATCGTTGCGCGTGTCCGTGCGTTGGTCCGATACGGCCCTCGAGCAGGGCCGGCGAAGCAGACACCTTGAGGAGAGACGAGCCGGATGGCCACTGACTACGACGCCCCACGCAAGACCGACGACGACGAGCTCGGTGAGGACTCCATCGAGGAGCTGAAGTCGCGGCGTGTAGACAAGTCGGCCTCCAGCGTCGACGTCGACGAGGCCGAGCAGGCCGAGAGCTTCGAACTGCCGGGCGCCGACCTGTCCGGCGAGGAGTACTCCGTGCGCGTCGTGCCCAAGCAGGCCGACGAGTTCACGTGCTCGCGTTGCTTCCTCGTGCACCACCGCAGCCAGTTGGCCAAGGAGGTCAACGGCCTGCCGGTCTGCAAGGAATGCGCGAGCTGACCCGCCGATGACGCGAGCCGAGCCACCGACGAGCCGACGCGACGACGAGCCGCTGCAGGTGCGCCTGCGGCGGCTCGCGGCGGATCTGCCGATGCCCCGCCGGGCCCATCCGGGTGACGCCGCGGTCGACCTGCACGCGGCGCAGGACGCGACGATCCCACCCGGACGCCGTGTGCTGGTACCGACCGGCATCGCCCTCGAGATTCCCGAGGGGTGGGTGGGGCTCGTGCATCCGCGCTCCGGACTCGCCGCGCGGCACGGCATCACGGTGCTCAACGCACCCGGCACGATCGACGCGGGTTATCGAGGCGAGATCAAGGTCGACCTCGTCAACCTCGATCCCGACGAGACCTTCGACGTCCGCCGCGGCGACCGCATCGCCCAACTGCTGTTCGCCCGGGTGCCGCGAGTGGAGTTCGTCGAGGCCGATGTGCTTTCCGACACCCCCAGGGGTGACACTGGACACGGCGACAGTGGTGGATTCGGCCCGACGACGGGCCGTTCCGCCGTCGAGGGCCCACCGGCCCGCACACGACGCGAGGAGTAGACATGGCCTGGTTCCGCCGCGGCAAGGGCGCGAAGTCGTCACAGGACGACGCCCAGCAGGACGCGCCCACAGCCGAGTCCACCGCACCCGGCGCCGGTGCAGACTCCGGGGCTGGCGCCACCCCGGCCGACACGACCGACGCGTCGGGTGACGGCACACTCGAGTCGCGCCCCGCGCCCGAGCACAGCCCCCGAGATGCGCGTGACGTGACCTCCGACGAGGGCTACCTGCGCCTGGGCGCGATCTGGTTGCCGGCGGTCGAGGGCATGATGCTGACCTTCGAGATGGATCAGAGCCAGAGTCTCGTCACCGCGGTCCAGGTCGTGCGCGGTGACTCGGCCTTGCAGTTGCAGGCCTTCGCCGCCCCCCGCTCGGCGGGTATCTGGGACGAGATCCGCGACGAGATCGCCGAGGGGCTGCGCGCCCAGGGATCGTCGGCCACCGAGGAGACGGGCGAGTTCGGCACCGAGCTCGTCGTCGAGACCGGCAGCGGCGTCATGCGCTTCGTCGGCGTCGACGGCCCGCGCTGGTTCCTCCGCGGTGTCCTCAGCGGCCGGGCCGCGGTCGATCCCGCCGCCGCCGCGCCGCTGCGCGAGCTCTTCACCCACCTCGTCGTCGACCGCGGGGACGAGCCGATGGGTCCGCGCGAGCTGCTGCCGCTGACGTTGCCGAACGACGACTCGGCCTCCGAAACCGATGGCGACCCGGGGCGCAGCGCCTCCGACCTCGATCCCTTCACGCGTGGCCCGGAGATCACCGAGATCCGCTGACCGCTCGTTCGCCGCCCGGAGGGGGAGCCGAGATGGAGTTCGTCGACCGGTTGCGTCACTGGTCCAGCCCCGGCAGCGACGACGCGCAGGAGTTGGAGCAGCGCCGTCACGCGCTCGGCGCGACCTCCATCGCGCAGGCTCCCGACCGGGAGTCGGTCGACGTCGGCGGGGTCGTGCGCTCGCTCACCCACCCGCCGGCGTCGGTCGGTCCCCTCGAACTCGTCGTCTCGCTCTACGACGGCACGGGCGCGCTCGACGTCGTGTGGCTCGGCCGCCGCGCGATCCCGGGGATCCGTCCCGGCGTCCATCTGCGCGTGCAGGGCCGCATCACGTACCGCGCGGGGGTGCGCACGATGTTCAACCCGCGGTACGAGCTCCTTCCCACCGACTGAGGCGACCGAGACGACTGCGGCGGCGGGCACCGTCGCGCGCGTCTCGGCTTGCGACCGGACGACGATCCTCTCGCCGTCGGCTCACTCCTCGTCGTCGTCCTTCGGCTCGGGCGCGTGGGGGTTGAGCAGGCGTTCGAGCTCGTGTTCCCGGTCGGTGGCGGTGACGAGGATGAGTTCGTCGCCCACCTCGAGCACGTCGTCGGTGCTGGGAGCGATGGCCCGCTGTTGGCGCACGAGACACGTGAGCACGGTGTCGGCGGGCCACGGCACGTCGCCCGCCCGGTAGGTCGCCCACGGGCTGCCCTCGGGGAGGGTGAGTTCGACCAGTACCGCCTGCGACTGCTGGAACTCGAAGATCCGCACGAGATCGCCGACGCTCACGGCCTCCTCGATGAGGGCGGTCATGAGACGCGGGGTCGAGACCGCGACGTCGACCCCCCAGGCGGAGTCGAACATCCACTCGTTCTTGGGGTTGTTGACGCGGGCAACCGTGCGGGGCACCCCGAACTCGGTCTTGGCGAGGAGCGACACGACGAGGTTGGCCTTGTCGTCGCCGGTGGCGGCCACGACGACGTCGCAGTTCTCCAGCCCCGCCTCCTCGAGGGAGGTGAGCTCACAGGCGTCGGCGAGCAGCCAGGAGGCATCCGGCACCCGGGAGGACTGCACGTCGGCGGCGTCGCTGTCGATGAGCAGCACCTCGTGACCGCTCGCGATGAGCTCGCGGGCAATGGACCGGCCGACGCTGCCGGCTCCGGCGATGACGACGCGCATGGGTGTCCTTTCGAGTCGGGCGGTTCGGGCCGTCAGTCGCGCTCGGCCGGGGGCTCGAGCAGGACGTTCTCGACGGCGTGCAGGGCCTCGGACTCGCAGATGACGTGGAGCACGTCGAGCTCCTGGAAGACGGTGTCCGGCCCGGGGATGTGGCCCTGGTCGAGCCGGGTGTAATAGGCGATGCGCGCCCCGCTGCGCTGCTCCATCTCGGCCATGCGGTGACCGATCCACTGGGCGTGCGCGGGCACCTCGGCGAGCACGACGCGCCCGGTGGGGTCGGTGTACTGGGGGACGGCGCCGATGGGCAGCAGCCGGCGCATGATGCGATCGGAGGTCCATCGCACGGTGCCGACGGTGGGGATACCGAGACGCTGGAAGACCTCGGCGCGGCCTGGGTCGTAGATGCGGGCGACGACGTTGTCGACGCCGTAGGTCTCGCGGGCGACGCGCGCGGCGAGGATGTTCGAGTTGTCGCCGCTGCTCACCGCCGCGAAGGCGTACGCGTTCTCGATGCCGGAGCGCACGAGGGTGTCGCGGTCGAATCCGACGCCGGTGACGCGTCGGCCCTGGAAGTCGGGGCCGAGGCGGCGGAAGGCGTCCTTGTCGCGGTCGATGACCGCGACGTCGTGGCCGCGGGCCTCGAGGCTGCCGGCGAGGGCGGCCCCCACGCGGCCGCAGCCCATGATGACGAAGTGCACGAGGCCACGCTACGACGACTGCGGCTCACCGGTGCACGCGGATGCGCCCGTCGGGCCTACATTGTTGCCCGTGTCAGATCTGACCCGCGCCCTCAAGCGCCTCGTCGTCGGCCGCGCCATGCGCAGCGACCGCCTGGGGGAGACGCTCCTACCGAAGCGGATCGCGCTCCCGGTCTTCGCGAGCGACGCGTTGTCGTCGGTCGCCTACGCTCCCGACGAGATCTTCCTGACGCTCGCCCTGGCCGGCGGGGCGTTCGCCGCGATGCACTCCTGGCAGATCGGCCTGGGCGTCGTGTTCGTCATGGTCGTCGTCGTGGCCTCCTACCGGCAGAACGTCCACGCCTATCCGTCGGGCGGCGGCGATTACGAGGTCGCGACGGTCAACCTCGGTCCCAAGGCGGGGGTGACGGTCGCGAGTGCGCTGCTCGTCGACTACGTCCTCACCGTGGCGGTGTCGGTGAGCTCGGGCGTGCAGAACGCGGCCGCGGCGATGCCGTTCCTGCGGGGGCACGAGGTGTGGGTGGCGCTCGCACTCGTCGCGCTGCTCACCGCGATGAACCTGCGCGGGGTGCGCGAGTCGGGTTCCGCGTTCGCGGTGCCCACCTACGCGTTCATGATCGGCATCATCGGCATGGCCCTGTGGGGCAACGTGCGTGCGGCGATGGGCACCCTGCCCGAGGCACCGAGCGCCCACTTCGAGCTGCGCCCCGAGCCCGGTTACGAGATGCTCACCGGCATCGCGTTCGTGTTCCTGCTGCTGCGGGCCTTCTCCTCGGGGTGCGCGGCCCTCACCGGCGTCGAGGCCATCAGCAACGGCGTGCCGGCGTTCGAACGTCCCAAGAGCCGCAACGCCGCGACGACGCTGGTGATGATGGGGACGATCTCGGTCGTCATGCTCCTGTCGATCATCGCGCTCGCACGGCGCACCGGCGTGCAGTTCGCCGAGGACCCGGCCACGCAGCTCTTCGAGAACGGCCGGCCGGTGGGCGCGGACTACGTGCAGGAGACGATCATCGGGCAACTCGCCCACACCGTGTTCGACAACTTCCCCCTGGGCGTCGTCGTCATCGCGGTGTGCACGGGCGTCATCCTCATCCTCGCGGCCAACACGGCGTTCAACGGGTTCCCGGTGCTCGCGTCGGTGCTGGCCAAGGACGGGTTCCTGCCCCGCCAGCTCTCCCAGCGGGGAGACCGGCTCGCGTTCAGCAACGGCATCCTCATCCTCGCCGGGTCGGCGATGCTGCTGATCTTCCTGTACGACGCCGAGGTCACCAAGCTCATCCAGCTCTACATCGTCGGGGTGTTCGTCTCGTTCACCCTGAGCCAGATCGGCATGGTGCGGCACTGGAACCGGTACCTCGACGACGTCGTCGACCCGCGTGAGCGCGGTCGGGTGTACCGCTCGCGGGTCATCAACCTGGTGGGTGCCGCGATGTCGGGCACCGTGCTGCTCGTCGTGCTCGCGACCAAGTTCGTGCGCGGCGCCGGCTTCGCGATCGCGGCGATGGTCGTGTTGTTCTTCATCATGCTCGCGATCGACAAGCACTATCGGCGGGTGTCGGAGGAGCTGGAGCTCTCCGCGGACCGGGGCCAGGAGCGAGCGCTGCCCTCGCACGTGCACGCCGTCGTGCTCGTGAGCAAGATCCACAAGCCGACGATGCGGGCCCTCGCCTACGCGCGGGCCTGCCGCCCGTCGGTGCTGGAGGCGCTCACGGTCGCCGTCGAGCCCGATCGCACCGACGACCTCATCGCGGAATGGGACGATCTCGACATCCCCGTGCCGCTCAAGGTCCTCGACTCGCCGTACCGCGAGATCACGCGGCCGGTCGTGGACTACGTCAAGTCGATCCGCCGCTCGAGCCCCCGGGACGTCGTCACCGTCTACGTCCCCGAGTACGTCGTCGGGCACTGGTGGGAGCAGGTGCTGCACAACCAGAGCGCCTTGCGGCTCAAGGCGGCCCTGCTGTTCACTCCCGGGGTGATGGTGGTCAGCGTCCCGTGGCAGTTGCGGTCCTCCGAGGGGGCCGAGGAGTGGTTCACCGGCGGTCGGTCCTCGACCTCGTCGGTCCGCGGGCCGGGACGGGGGCGGCGATGAGCGCAGCGAGGGAGCCCAGGGGCGGTTCGGAATCGCGACGCGGCCGCCCGAAGGAGTCGCTCGTCGGCGCCGAGTCGGAGGTCGACCTCACCGACATCGCGCACGGGGGCCACGCCGTGGGCCGGGTCGAGGGCCAGGTCGTGTTCGTGCGCCACGGCCTGCCGGGTGAGCGGGTGCGGATCGTCGTCACCAAGGGCCGCGAGGGCGACCGGTTCGTCTTCGCCGACGCCGTGGAGGTGCTGCGGGCCTCCGAGCACCGGGTCGAGCCGCGGTGCCCGGTCTCGGGACCGGGAGGGTGCGGGGGTTGCGACTTCCAGCACGTCGCCCTGCCGTACCAGCGCGAGCTCAAGGCGCACGTCGTCGAGACGCAGCTCGCCCGCCTCGCCGGTCTCGATCGGCGGGTCGAGGTGCGGCCCGTCCCCGGCGACGAGGACGGCCTGAGGTGGCGCACGCGAGTCGAGTTCGCCGTGGACGAACAGGGCCGGGCCGGGCTGAGGCCCCAGCGCAGCCACGACGTCATCCCTCTCGCCGACTGCCCCATCGCCACGCCGGGGGTCGTCGGCACGGGCGTGCTCGCCGAGGAGTGGCCGGGCATGCGTGCGGTCGACGTCATCGCACCGTCGGTGGGGGAGGCCGTGCTCGTGCCGATCCCCACCGACGACGAGATCGAGGTGGAGGTCGACGGCGTACCGGCGGCCGAGCAGTTCGTCGTCGAACGCGTCGAGGGTGAGCGCTGGGCCGGCGAGTTCGAGGTCCACGCCCGCGGCTTCTGGCAGGTGCACCCGGGAGCGGCCGCGACCTTCGTCGACCACGTGCTCGACCTGCTCGCGCCGCGCCCGGGGGAGCGTGCGCTCGACCTCTACGCGGGTGTCGGCCTGTTCGCGCGGGCGATCGCCGACGCGGTCGGGCCCGAGGGCGCGGTGCTCGCGGTCGAGGGCGACGAACGGGCGTGCACCTCGCTCGCCGCCGACGCGGCCGACCTCGAACAGCTCGAGGTCCGACACGACGCGGTCGGCACCGCGCTCGCCCCGCTCGTCGAGGGCGGTGACGAGGTCGACCTCGTCGTCCTCGACCCACCCCGGGTCGGAGCCGGGGCGGAGGTCGTCACCGACCTCTGCGCGATGGGCCCGCGCGCGATCGCGTACGTCGCCTGCGACCCCGCCGCCCTCGCCCGCGACCTCGCGACGGCGGCCGAGCACGGGTACGTCGCCACCGACATCACCGGCTTCGACGCGTTCCCCATGACCCATCACGTCGAGACCATCGCCCTGCTCGAGCCCGCACGACGCTGAACGGCGCTGAACGGCGCGCCTGGTGTGCGGTCCGTTCGCGGGCCACGGCCGGCCGCCGCAACCCGACGGCGAGTTCGGCGGCGAACGGCAGGGAACTGCGAGAGGATCGGACGTGTGCCGCACGCGGTCGCGCACGCCCGTGTGGTTGAATAGAGGCAGTTGTCTCGATGTCGAGAGACTTCGCGCTCCGGCGCCGCTCTCGACGAGACACCTGTCACGCATTGCGCGTAGGACTCAACGCGAAGGAGCACAGGTGAGCCAGGACACCTTCAAGGCCAAGAGCACTCTCGCCGTCGGCGGGCGCGAGTACGACATCTTCCGGATCGACAAGGTCGAGGGCAGCCAGACCCTCCCGTACAGCCTCAAGGTCCTCCTCGAGAACCTCCTTCGCACGGAGGACGGCGCCAACATCACCGAGGAGCACATCCGCGCCCTCGGTGGGTGGGACGAGACGGCCGATCCCGACACCGAGATCCAGTTCACGCCCGCGCGCGTCATCATGCAGGACTTCACCGGTGTGCCCTGCATCGTCGACCTCGCGACCATGCGTGAGGCCGCCGCGGAGCTCGGCGGTGACGCCGAGAAGGTCAACCCCCTCTCGCCGGCCGAGCTCGTCATCGACCACTCCGTGCAGATCGACGTCTTCGGCCGCCGCGACGCGTTCGAGAAGAACGTCGAGTACGAATACCAGCGCAACAAGGAGCGCTACCAGTTCCTGCGCTGGGGCCAGGGCGCGTTCGACGACTTCAAGGTCGTCCCCCCGGGCACCGGCATCGTCCACCAGGTCAACATCGAGCACCTCGCCCGCGTCGTCATGTCGCGCGAGCAGGACGGGGTGACCACGGCCTACCCCGACACGTGCATCGGCACCGACTCGCACACGACGATGGAGAACGGCCTCGGTGTGCTCGGCTGGGGCGTCGGCGGCATCGAGGCCGAGGCCGCGATGCTCGGCCAGCCCGTCTCGATGCTCATCCCGCGCGTCGTCGGCTTCAAGCTCACCGGCGAGATCCCCTCGGGCGTCACCGCGACCGACGTCGTGCTCACGATCACCCAGATGCTGCGCAAGCACGGGGTCGTCGGCAAGTTCGTCGAGTTCCACGGCGAGGGCGTCGCCTCGATCCCGCTGGCCAACCGCGCCACGATCGGCAACATGAGCCCGGAGTTCGGCTCCACCTGCGCGATCTTCCCCATCGACGACGTCACCCTGGACTACCTGCGCCTCACCGGCCGCAGCGACGAGCAGGTCGCGCTCGTCGAGGCGTACGCCAAGGAGCAGGGCATGTGGCTCGACCCGAGCGCGCAGATCCGCTTCTCCGAGCAGCTCGAGCTCGACCTGTCCACGGTCGTCCCGAGCATCGCCGGGCCCAAGCGCCCGCAGGACCGCATCCTGCTCTCGGAGTCCAAGGCCCAGTTCGCCGCCGACCTCAAGAACTACGTCATCGACGGCAACGGCATCGACAAGAGCAGCGTCGACACCGAGCTCATGGAGTCCTTCCCGGCCTCCGACGCCCCCTCGCACGACGTGTTCGACGTCTCCGAGGCCGACGGTGCGCCGGTGCTCTCGCCCCCGCTGCGCAAGGGCATCGACCGGGCGACCAACCCCGTCACCGTCACCCGCGACGGCCAGAGCTTCGAGGTCGACCACGGCGACGTCGCGATCGCCTCGATCACGAGCTGCACCAACACGTCCAACCCCTCGGTCATGCTCGCCGCCGGCCTGCTCGCCAAGAACGCCTCCGAGAAGGGGCTCGAGGTCAAGCCGTGGGTCAAGACGTCGATGGCGCCCGGCTCGAAGGTCGTCACCGACTACTACGAGAAGGCGGGTCTCTGGCCGGCGCTGGAGAACCTCGGCTACCACCTCGTCGGCTACGGCTGCACCACGTGCATCGGCAACTCCGGCCCGCTGCCGGAGGACGTCTCCAAGGCCGTCAACGACAACGACCTCGCCGTCGTCTCGGTGCTCTCGGGCAACCGCAACTTCGAGGGTCGCATCAACCCCGACGTCAAGATGAACTACCTGGCGAGCCCGCCGCTGGTCATCGCCTACGCGCTCGCGGGCACGATGGACTTCGACTTCGAGACCGAGGCGCTCGGGCAGGACTCCGAGGGCAACGACGTCTTCCTCAAGGACATCTGGCCCAGCGCCGAGAGCGTTCAGGCGACGATCGACTCCTCGATCAACCGCGACATGTTCGTCGAGCAGTACGCCGACGTGTTCGCCGGTGACGAGCGGTGGAAGACCCTCGACACCCCGTCGGGCAACACGTTCGAGTGGGATGCTCAGTCGACGTACGTGCGCAAGCCCCCGTACTTCGAGGGCATGTCGATGGAGCTCACGCCGGTAGAGGACATCTCGGGTGCGCGTGTGCTGGCCAAGCTGGGTGACTCGGTGACCACCGACCACATCAGCCCGGCGGGCTCGATCAAGGCCGACAGCCCCGCCGGAAAGTACCTCGCCGAGCACGGCGTCGACCGCAAGGACTTCAACTCCTACGGGTCGCGCCGCGGCAACCACGAGGTCATGGTGCGTGGCACGTTCGCCAACATCCGCCTGAAGAACCAGCTCCTCGACGGCGTCGAGGGCGGGTTCACGCGCGACTTCACCAACGGCGGTGAGCAGAGCAGCATCTACGACGCCGCGATGAACTACGCGGAGGCCGGCACCCCGCTCATCGTCCTCGCGGGCAAGGAGTACGGCTCCGGCTCCTCGCGCGACTGGGCCGCCAAGGGCACCCGACTGCTCGGGGTCAAGGCCGTCATCGCCGAGAGCTACGAGCGCATCCACCGCTCCAACCTCATCGGGATGGGCGTCCTGCCGCTGCAGTTCCCCGAGGGTGAGAACGCCGACTCCCTCGGCCTCGACGGCACCGAGACCTTCGACATCTCGGGAATCGAGAAGCTCAACTCCGAGAAGGTCAAGAGCGTGCACGTCACCGCCACGAAGGACGGCGGCGAGACGGTCGAGTTCGACGCGGCCGTGCGTATCGACACCCCCGGAGAGCGCGAGTACTACCTCAACGACGGCATCCTGCAGTACGTGTTGCGGTCGCTGGTCGGCCGGTGACGCACTGACGCGACGCACCGACGCGGCCCCGGGACTCCTCACGGAGTCCCGGGGCCGCTTGCTCACCCGCCGGGCCCGGCACGGCTCTCAGGCGACGACCGACAGGGGCACACCGGTGTGGTGCATCGCGACGAGTTGACCGTCGATCTCGTGCACGTCGATGTGCAGCCCGAAGACGTCGGCCAGGGTCGCCGAGGTCATGATCTCGGCAGGGCCCCCGTCGGCGACGATGCGCCCGTCGCGCAGGGCGATGATCCGGTCGGAGTACGCCGCGGCGACGTTGATGTCGTGGACGACCATGACGACGGTCTTGCCGAGTTCGTCCGCTGCGCGCCGCACCAGCCGCATCATGTTGGCGGCGTGCGCCAGATCGAGATTGTTCAGCGGCTCGTCGAGCAGCAGGTAGTCGGTGTCCTGGGCGATCGTCATCGCGACGAAGGCGCGCTGACGTTGACCACCGGACAACTGGTCGAGGAACCGATCGCGGAAGGGCACGAGGTCGAGGAACTCCAGCGCACGCTGGACGTGCTCGCGGTCCTGCAGGGTGGCGCGGCCGCCGGTGTGGGGGAAGCGTCCGAACGTGACGAGCTCCTCGACGCGCAGGCGGGCCGTGAGGTGGTTCTCCTGCCGCAGGATCGCGAGGGTGCGGGCCAGTTCCCGGCGGGAGGCGTTGGCGACGTCCAGCCCGCCGACCTCGATGCGGCCCGAGGTGGGCTGCAACAGGCGACCGATGATCGTCAGCAGCGTCGACTTGCCTGCGCCGTTCGAACCGACGAGCGAGGTGACACCGCCGGCGCGGATCTCGCCCGAGACGGGGCCGAGAACGGTGAGGTCGCCGTAGGTCTTGGTGACGTCGTCGAAGCGGATCACAGGCTTCTCCTTCGAAGCAGGAGGTACAGGAAGCAGATGCCGCCGACGAACTCGATGATCGTCGTGAGGAACCCGGCGGCGTAGAACACGTGCTGGAGCAGGAATTGGCCGCCGGCGAGGGCGATCACGCCCAGGGCGGTGGCCATCGGTACGACGGCGGCGTGGCGGTAGGTGCCGGTCAGCTGGTAGGCCAGGGTGGCGATGACGAAGCCGAAGAACGTGAGCGGTCCGACGAGTGCCGTCGAGAACGAGACGAGGACCGCGATGAGGACGAGAGCCGCGGTCATCTCTCGCCGATGGTCGATCCCGATGCCGAGGGCGGCGTCCCGTCCGAGGAGCAACGCGTCGAGGATGTGACGCCGGCGCCAGGCGACGACCCCGGCGACGAGGCAGACGGCGAAGGCGAGCGGCAGGTAGCTCGCGTCGACGTCGGTGATGCGGCCGAACAGCTCCACGGACAGCAGGTCGTAGTCGGTCGGGTGGAGAAGGCGTTCGAGGAACGTCGAAGCACTGCGAAACGCCATGCCGATGACGACGCCGACCAGCAGCAGCACGTGCATGCTGCCGAACGTCCCCGAGAACAGCCACCGGTAGAGGAGCACCGCGAAGAGCACCATCACCGCCGTCTGCGCGAGCAGCATGGGGATGCCCTCGAGTTCGGTGAGGACGAGACCGCCGAACAGGGTGACGAGCACCGTCTGCAACAGCACGAACAGGCTGTCGAACCCCATGATCGACGGGGTCAGGATGCGGTTGTCGGTCACCGTGTGGAACAGCACCGTCGCCAGCGCCTGCGTGAACGCCGCGACGAGGATCGCGCCGGCCGTGGGAAAGCGCAGCGAGAAGGCGAACTCCACCGGTCCGACGACGAAGGCGAACAGGTAGGCCGACAGGGCGGCCACGGCGAGGGACCACGCGATGAGGATCCGCAGCCACGGGCGGGCTGCGCGGTCGCGGCGGTCCAGGGGAGCGCGCACCAGCGGCCTGGTGGCGGTCGTCTCAGGCGCTGACACGAGAGCGGCTCCTCACGACGATGGCGACGAAGACGACGGCGCCGACGACCCCGAGGATCACCGACGCCGGGATCTCCATCGGGGCGACGATCGTGCGGCCCACGAGGTCGCAGATCAGCAGGAGGACGGTGCCGGTGAGGGCAACCCAGGGCAGGTTCCGACGCAGGTCGTCACCGAGGAGCATCGACACGAGGTTGGGGACGACGAGCCCGAGGAAGGGGATGAAGCCCACGACGACCGACGTGATGCCGGTGGCGAGGGCCACCAGGGCGGTGCCGAGGAGGACGACCGCGTGGTAGTTCACGCCCAGGTTGGTCGAGGTCTCCTCACCGAGACCGGCGACGGTGAACCGGTCGGCCGCGATCCACGCGGCGAGGGTGATGGCGGCCACGGCCCAGAGGGGCTCGTAGAAGCCCTCGACGATGGAGCTGAAGCCACCCGATCGCCACGCCGACATCGACTGGAGCAGGTCGAACCGCCCGGCGAGGAACGTCGAGATCGCCCCTACGACGGCGCCGAGCATGATGCCCGCGAGCGGGACGACGATGGAGTTGCGAACGGCGATGCGCCGCAGGATCGCGAGGAAGACCATCGTGCCGACGAACGCGCAGATGCTCGCGAGGACCATCCGTGCCATCACCGGCGCGGCCGGCCAGAGGATGAGGGTGAGCAGGATCCCGAGACCGGCCCAGTCGCTGGTGCCGGCGGTCGTGGGTTCGACGAACCGGTTCTGCGTGATCATCTGCATGATGACGCCCGAGACACTCATGGCGGTCGCCGCGAAGATGAGGGCGAGGGTGCGGGGGATGCGTGAGATGAGGAACATCCGCGCCTGATCCTGGTCGTGCAGCAACTCGGTGACGCGGATGTCGTAACCGCCGACGAACAGGGACGCGAGGGTGAGCACGACGGCCGCGACGCACAGCGCGGCGAGCAGCAATGGGACGTGCGCCCGCCGGGGACGGCCGAGAGCGGCCGGGGACGAATCCGGCCGCTCTCGGATGGTGGTGCCGGTGGTCATCAGGAGGTGGCGCCCGCGGATACCCCGAGGGCGTCGGCGATCTTGGTGTAGGCGTCGGTGTAGGCCTGGATGCCCTCGGTGACGTAGAAGTTGTCGGCGAGGTAGACGATCGCGTCGTTCTTCATGAACGTCGTGTCGCTCCAGGCCTTCTGGGCGGCCACGGTCTGGCTCGCCGGGGTGGCGGTGTCACGGGTGGAGGAGACGGCCGCGTCGCGATCCATGACGATCATGAGGTCGGGGTTCTTCTGTGCGACGGTCTCGGGCGCGAGGCCGGAGTCCTGGTGGACCGACTCGTTGTTCGCCGCGGTGCCGAAGACGTCGGTGACCTTCAACGGCTGCAGGAGCACGCCGATGCGGCCGGCGCCGTTGTCGATCTTGCCGCCGTTGTGGTTGGCCAGGAACGCGGTCTGTCCGTTGCTCTTCTCGGCTGCGGCGGCGACGGCCGCGTCGAGGTCGGCCACGAGCTTGTTCGCCTCGGCCTGCTTGCCGAAGATCTCGCCGAGGGTGCGGGTCTGCTTCTTCAGGGCGTCGACGTAGCCGGCCTTCTCGGTGCTGGGGGCCAGGTCGATCACCGGCGCGACCTTCTGCAGGTTCGCCGTGACCTTCTGGAACCGCTTGCCGCCGACGATGAGGTCCGGCTGCGCCTGGGCGACGACCTCCAGCTTTGGCTCGCGGTGGGTGCCGACGTCGAGGATGTCGCCGTCGTCCGCCCACTCCTTGAGGTTCTCGGGCAGGAGCTGCTTGGGGGCGGCGACGGGGGTGATGCCGAAGGCCTTGAGGGTCTCGAACGAGGAGTTGTCGAGGGCGACGACGCGCTGGGGGTCGGTGGGGACCTCGACCTTGCCGTTGTTCGCCTCGACCGTGATCGTGGCGGGGCGGGCCGACGGCGACTGGGCGGCGCGGGCGGCCTGCTCCGTCCCGCCCCCACCTGAAGCGGCCGAACCACAGCCGGCGAGAGTGAGGGCGAGGGCCGTGGAGAGCACGGCAGGGGCGACGCGACGCATCGAGGACTCCTATCAGGGAAATTAGGGGTGCCTTACTGAGGCAACGCTAACCTAGCAGGGTTTTCGACGGGAATGTCGGAAGGTGTCGCCGCGCTCCTTGCGCTTCGTTTGCCACACTCCGCCGCGGCTCGAGTGCGGCGGAGGCGGGCGTGTTCTCACGTGGGCAGGGCCGCTCAGACCTGATCGTCCGGGTTCGTGCCGCGCGTCCGAGTCCTTCGCGAGGGGGTCGGCTCTGCCGTCTGCCCTCGTGTGTCCGTCGGTACCTTGTGCGGCAAGGTAACCGCGAGTACCTTGTGAGGCATGACAGCGAGGGGCGATGCCGCGATGACGCAGTTGCGGCGGGGTGTGCTCGAGCATGCCGTGCTCGCCCTGTTGGAACACGAGGAGCGGTACGGCTACGACCTCGTCTCGGAGCTGTCGGAGGCCGGCCTGGTCGCGAGCGAGGGCACAGTGTACCCGCTGCTCAGCCGGCTGCGCAAGGACGACCTCGTCGTCACGGTGTGGCGAGAGTCCGATTCGGGGCCACCACGGCGCTACTACCGGATCTCCTCGACGGGCGCGGCCGCCCTCGCCGAGTTCCGCACGGCCTGGGCGCAGTTCAGCGCCTCGGTCGACTCCGTTCTCCACACGTCCTCCGGAAAGGAACGGTCATGACCGCGACCGCCCACCGCCTGACCGTCGCCTACCTCGACCGGTTGCAGACCGCCGCGCGCGTCCTGCCGGTCGACGCCGCGGCCGATCTCCTTGCCGACATCGGCGAGCATCTCGACGTGGCCCTGGCCGACGTCGACCCCGAGTCGCCGGGGGCCGAGGCGCGGGTGCGAGACGTGCTGGATCGGTTGGGCGAGCCGGCCGATCTCGTGGCCGACGCGATGCCGGAGAGTGCCGGAGTCGTGCCTGGGGGTGCCACCGGGGCCGACCTCGGCCGCGGCCGAGAAACGTCACTGGGAGCGGCGATCGCGGCCGTCGCCTTGCTCCTGGCCGCCGGGCTGGTTGCCGTGATGTGGCCCGCAGCGCTGGTCGCGTGGGTCGTCGGCCTCGTCCTCTTCGTCCGGTCGTCGCTCTGGCGGACGATCGAGAAGGCTCTCGGGGGTGCGGTGCTCGCCTCGGCCTTTCCCCTCGGTCTGCTGCTCTGGAACGCGGCCGGCCTGGCCTTCGTGGAGGGCGGCGCCACCGGTGACGACTGTGTCGTCGGAAGCGCGCAGCCATGCGCACCGTCGGTCTCGCCCCCGGCTTCCGAGCTCTGGTTCGGGGCCGTCGTCCTGGTCGTCCCTGTCGTCCTGCAACTCGTCACGGCCGGGATTCTCGTCGCCCGGGCCCGCCGCCGGGCTCGGGCGCAGGTCGCGTCGTCACGGCGGTCCCGCCCGCGGCGGTGAGGCCGCTCGCGTGCTGAGCAGCGTCAGGCGTCCTCGTCGGGGACGTGGCCGGCAGCGGCGGGGTCCTCGCGGAGCGCGGCGCGCAGGCGAGCCGCGGCGTCGTCCATCATCGCGGGGTCGGGATCCTGTTGGGCCTTGCCGAAGTCGAAGTCAGCGGGGGAGTCGGCCGGCCACACGTGCACGTGGAGGTGGTTCACCTCGAAACCCTGGATCGCGACGACCGTGCGGGCACACGCGAAGGTGGCGAGCTGCGCGCGGCCGATCGTCTGGGCGACGGTGGCGAGGTGGGCGAAGAGGTCGGGCTCGGCATCGGTCCACGCGTCGACCTCCGCGCGGGGTACGACGAGCGTGTGACCGGGCGTGATCGGGCCGGCGGAGAGGAACGCGACGCAGCGGTCGTCGGACCACACGAACCGGCCCGGGATCTCGCCGTCGATGATGCGGGTGAAGATCGTCGTCATGACGCCACCCTAGGAGAGACACGCCTGCGGCGTCTCGCCCTGCGCACGCCGTTCGAGATGCCGTGCCGTGGGCGATTTCACGGGCCCGGGAGCGACGAGGTCGAAGGGTTGTCGGTGGCTTCGGTGAGGGTGGGGCGTATGAACGACGCAGCGGTGCCGCCCGGCTGGCCTCCCGAGGTTCCGCCGCCCTCTGCCGGCGGCTGGGAGCAGACCGCGGTGGCGTGGCTGCTCGATCAGTGCCCGGCCGACCACCGCGGCCAACCCGTGTGGCGGCGCCACCCCGTCGCGCTCGCCTGGGTGGCCACCCACCACGTCGAGGCGCAGGTCGAGGCCATGCGCACGTGCTATCGCACGGCACGGGTCGGCCTCGCTGATCATCTCGAGCCCGAGGCCATGCCCGAGGTGCTCGCCGCGCTCGAGGCCGAGGGGCTGCGACTGCGCGCGGTCTCGCGCGCCGTCTCGCTCGTCGCCGACGCCCTCCGGGGCAAGACCTACGTGCCGCGGCTGTGATCGACGGCGGTGATCGGCGATGCGAGCGAGACGAGCGAGGAGGCGCGGGTCAGCCGGTGTTCTGCAGCCCGGCAGCGGCACCGTTGACGGTGAGCAGCAGCGCATGGGTCCACGCCGCCCGGTCGGGGCGCGCGTCCGCGCGTGGATCGGTCGGCAGGCGCAGCACGCGCAGCGCCTGGTGCTGCATGTGGCTCAACGCGTCGATGTACGGCGCGCGCAGGCTCACGGCCGTCTGCAGGTGCGGCTTGTGCTCGAGCAGTTCCTTCTGGTCGAGCACCTCGAGCACGAGCCGGCGGGCGAGGTCGTACTCGGTGAGGATCTGGTAGGCGAGATCCGGTCGCTCGCCCAGCGCGAGGAATCGCTCGGCCAGCGCACGGTCGGCCTTGGCGAGGCTCATCTCGGCCACGTCGATCATCGACGCGAACAGCGGCCACTGCGCGTACGCCCGGCGCAACAGGTCGACGTCGCCGACCGCGGCCAACCCGCTGCCCAGGCCGTACCAACCCGGCAGGTTGACCCGCGTCTGGGCCCACGAGAACACCCACGGGATCGCACGCAGATCGTCCAGGCTGCGCCCGCTCTCCTTGCCGCTGCGCCTCGACGGCCGCGAGCCGAGCCGCAACTCTCCGATCTCATCGAGGGGGCTCACCGCGGCGATGAGATCGGCGAACCCCTCCTGGGTGACGAGGGCGCGGTAGCACCCGCGGCTCTGCGCGTCGATCGTCGCCGCGAGGTCCCGATAACGGGCGTCGGCCTCCTCGCGTTCGCGGGCGATGTCGGGTGCGTCGGCGAGCAGCACCGCCGAGGTGAGGCGCTCGAGGTGTCGTTGGCCGATCATCACGTCGCCGTAGCGGGCGAAGATGACCTCCCCCTGCTCGGTGACCTTGAAGCGACCGTCGACCGAGCCGCTCGGCTGGGCGAGGATCGCGCGGTGCAGAGGCCCGCCGCCGCGGCCGAGCGAGCCGCCGCGACCGTGGAACAACGTGAGCTCCACGTCGTTCTCGCGGGCCCAGGCGACGAGTTCGCGTTCGGCCCGGTCGAGGGTGAGGGTCGCGCTCGCCGGTCCGACGTCCTTGGCCGAGTCGGAGTACCCGACCATCACCTCGACGCGGCGACCGCGCGCGTCCCAGATCTGCTGCGTGCCCCGCAACGTCGCGAGGTCGGCGAGGATCCTGGGCGCGTTCTGCAGGTCCTCACCGGTCTCGAAGAGCGGGATGACGTCGAGCGTGAGCGGGCGTTCGCCCACGGCGAGGCGGGCGAGGGCTCGCACGGTGGCGACGTCGGCGGCATGGCGCGTGAAACTGATGATGTACCGCCCGCAGCTGCGCTCGCCCCACCGCCGCTGCAGCCACGCGATGACGCGGATCGTGTCGAGCACCTCGCGGCCCTGATCGGTCGTCGGCTGCACGTGCCGTGGCCAGCCCTCGCGGGCGAGTCGGTCGAGGAACTCGGCGTCGGTCAGCGCGGCCTGCGGATCGGCGACGTGCTCGGTGCCGAGCTGTTCCAGCAGGTCGAGCAGCACGGCCTCGTGCACGTGACTGTGCTGGCGCACCTCGAGTTCGGCGAGGTGGAACCCGAAGGTCTCGACGAGCCAGATGAGGGTCTGCAGTTCGCCGCGCGCCGTGCGGTGATCCCCGGCCGCGTCGAGGCTGCGCTGCACGAGGCGCAGATCCTCCAGCATCTCCTCGGGGCCGGCGTAGGTGAGACCGACCTGCTCGTTGAGCGTCGCCTCCACCCGGGCCGCCACGACGAGCAGCTTCTGGCGGTGGGGTTCACCGGGGGAGTTCTTGACGATCTCGGTGAACGCGGCAGACATGGCCACCGCGTCGGCCTCGAGCGAGGCGAGCAGTTCGTCGGAGGGGGGAGTGGTGACGACGTCCATCGTCAACGTGCGGGCCACTCGGTCGGCGTGCGCGGCGAGCAGGGTGAGCGCCTCCCGGGCCTGGGTGGCGAGCGTCTCGCGGGTCACGGCGGCGGTGACGTAGGGGTTGCCGTCGCGGTCACCGCCCACCCACGTGCCGAACCGCACGAAGGCCGGCACCGGCTCGGCGTCGCGGCCCGACTCGCCGGGCAGCGCGGTCTCGACCGTGCGGTAGAGGCGTGGCACCGCCCGAAAGAGCGTCTGGTCGAACACCGAGAGCATGGTCTTGACCTCGTCACGGGGCTCGGGCCGGTCTCGGCGCAGGGTCGAGGTGCGCTGGAGGATCCCGATGTCCTCGAGCAGCCGCCGCCGGGCGTGCGCGCGCTCACTCGCCCCGTTGTGCGAGTCGTCGTAGCGGTCGAGCTGGGCGGCGATGCGCACGAGAGCGGAGGTCACCGCCCGGCGGCGTGCCTCGGTGGGATGCGCCGTGAGCACGGGGTGGATGCGCAGCTCCTGCAGCCGCGCGTCGAGCGAGGTCCCCCCACGGGCGAGTTCGGCGATGGCCGGGGCCACTCCACCGGACTCGATCCCACCGGTGAACTCCCCGTCCTCGGCGCGCAGGGAGCGCA
The DNA here is from genome assembly GCF_000826525.2 of Mobilicoccus massiliensis. Lineage (GTDB taxonomy): Bacteria > Actinomycetota > Actinomycetes > Actinomycetales > Dermatophilaceae > Mobilicoccus > Mobilicoccus massiliensis. Next base: position 251,153 of record NZ_LN651331.1, read on the forward strand.
CCCGCTGCCGTTCGTCGGCGAGGTTGGTGAGGTGCAGGTGGACGGTGACGGCACGGGCCACCTCGGCGGTGGTGGCCGCATCGAGTGTCGCGACGATGGCGTCGGCCGCAGAACCGACCCGCCCGTTGTCGCTCTCACGGCACGCGTCCACCAACGCGCGAACCGTGCGCACCAGTGACGCGCCGCCGGCCTCGTCGAGTACCTGCTCGTGCAGCTCGGTGAGCAGGTCGAGGTCACGGCGTAGTGCCGCCGAGTGCTGGGCCTCGTGCTGTTCGGGGTCCGGTGTCGTGGGGTGCGCGGATGCCTGAGCAGGGGCGTTGACGACCATGGCGGCAGTGTAGGAACGAGGTTCCACCGGCCTTCGAGGTCGTCTGCGGGATGGACACCGACACGGGGATCGGCGCGGACGACGGCCACGTCGTCGCGCTCGGCATCCACGCAGTCCCCGCACATGTCGTTCCAGGCCCGACGACGTATCGTCGCCTGGTGGACCCGTCATGAAAGGACCGTCCGTTGAGCCTGCTCGCCTCCGTCACGACCCCCGCAGATCTCGATTCGCTGTCTCCGGCACAGCTCACCGAGCTCGCCGCCGAGATCCGCGCGTTCCTCGTGGAGTCCGTGTCTCGCACCGGCGGCCACCTGGGCCCCAACCTCGGTGTCGTCGAGCTGACGATGGCGGTCCACCTGGCGTTCGAGTCCCCGCACGATTCGATCGTGTTCGACACCGGCCACATCTCCTACGTGCACAAGCTGCTCACGGGGCGGCAGGACTTCGACCGGCTTCGCTCCGCGGGCGGGCTCTCCGGCTACCCGAGCCGGGGGGAGTCCGAGCACGACATCGTCGAGAACTCCCACGCCTCCACGAGCCTGGCCTGGGCCGAGGGCATCGCCAAGGGTCGCCGGCTCGCGGGCGAGACCGGCACGCACACCGTGGCGGTCATCGGCGACGGCGCGCTCACCGGAGGCATGGCCTGGGAGGCGCTCAACGACATCGCGGCCGACAAGGACCTGCCGCTCGTCATCGTCGTCAACGACAACGAACGCTCCTACGCGCCCACGACGGGTGGCCTTGCCGAGCATCTCGCCGTGCTGCGTGCGACCCGTAGCTACGAGCAGATGATGTCGTGGGGCCGGCGCACGATCACGAGCACCCCGGTGGTGGGGCAGCGCGCGTTCGAGGCCCTCCACGGCATGAAGAAGGGCCTCAAGGACATCATCGCGCCGCAGGTGCTCTTCGAGGATCTCGGCCTCAAGTACCTCGGTCCCATCGACGGTCACGACGTGCACGCGCTCACCACGGCGCTGCGGCGCGCGCGCGACTTCGGCGGCCCGGTCATCGTCCACGCCATCACCCAGAAGGGTCGCGGGTACGAGCACGCCCGCAACAACGACGACGACCAGTTCCACGCGGTCGGCGTCATCAACCCCGAGACGGGACTGCCGCTGGAGATCGCCGGTCGGAGCTGGACCGAGAACTTCTCCGACACGCTCTGCGAGCTCGCCGAGGAACGGGCGGACATCGTCGCGGTCACCGCCGCGATGCTCATCCCCGTCGGTCTGCGGGGCTTCGCCGACGCGCACCCGCAGCGGGTCTTCGACGTCGGCATCGCCGAGCAGCACGCGACGGTCATGGCTGCGGGGCTCTCCTACGCCGGGATGCACCCGGTGGTCGCGATCTATTCGACGTTCCTCAACCGGGCCTTCGACCAGATGCTCATGGACTGCGCCCTGCACCGCCAGGGCGTCACGTTCGTCCTCGACCGCGCGGGGGTGACCGGCAGCGACGGGGCCTCGCACAACGGCATGTGGGATTTCGCGCTCACCTCGATCGTCCCCGGCATCCGCGTGGCCGCGCCGCGCGACGGCGAACAGGTGTCGTTGCTGCTGCGTGAGGCCGTCGCCGTCGAGGACGGCCCGACCGTCCTCCGCTTTCCCAAGGGCTCCGAGCCCGAGACCATCCCGGCGGTCGCGCGCCTCGGTGACCTCGACGTCATCGCCCGGTACCCGGCCCCCGCGGGCCAGGCGGGGGAGGTGCAGGAGGCGAGCGACGCCTCGGTGCCGCAGATCACCGACCTGCCGGACCTCGACCCGTCCGAACAGGTCGACGTCCTGCTCGTCGGGGTCGGGGCCATGGCCCAGGTCGCCGTCGACGCGGCGGCCGTCATCGCCGAGACCGGAGCCCGCGTGCAGGTCGTCGACCCCCGCTGGGTGCTGCCGGTCTCCGACGACCTCGTCGCGGCCGCGCGTACGGCGCACTACGTCGGGGTGATCGAGGACCACGTCGCCGCCAACGGCATCGCCGCCGCGCTCGACGCCGCGCTCGCCGAGACGGGCGAGCCGGTCGCGGTCCACCGCTTCGGCCTGCCCAAGCGGTTCCTCGACCACGGCAGCCGCAGCGAGATCCTCGCCGAGGCGGGCCTCACCGCTCCGGCCGTCGCGGAGGCCGTCGTCGCGGCCCTGCGCCCCGCCGTCGTCTGAGCCCAGAACGCCGAGACAGCCGCGGATTCCGAGCCCATGTCCGCGTTCCTGACAAGGGAACGCGAGCGAGGCCGGAATCCGCGGCTGTCTCGGCGCGGGATCAGGGATCAGATGTCGCGGAAGGTCTCCACCGTCGCGCCGAGGTCGTTGAGACGCTGCGCGAGGTCCTCGTAACCGCGGTTGATGACGTAGACGTTGCGCAGCACCGAGGTGCCGGGGGCGGCGAGCATCGCGATGAGCACGACGACACCCGGGCGCAGAGCGGGCGGGCAGATGACCTCGGCCGCGCGCCACCGGGTGGGGCCGTCGATGAGCACCCGGTGCGGGTCGAGCAGCTGCACCTTAGCGCCGACCTTCGTCAGCTCCGTGAGGTAGATGGCGCGGTTCTCGTACACCCAGTCGTGGATCATCGTGCGGCCCTCCGCGCAGGCGGCGATGAGCGCGAAGAACGGCAGGTTGTCGATGTTGAGCCCGGGGAACGGCATCGGGTGGATCTTGTCGATCGGCGCCTTGAGCGGCCCGGGGTGGGTCGTGAGGTCGACGAGACGGGTCTCGCCGTTGGCCGAGCAATACTCGTCGCTGAGCTCGTACTTCATGCCCATCTCGGTGAGCAGCGCGAGCTCGATCTCGAGGAACTCGATGGGCACCCGGCGAATGGTGATCTCGGACTCGGTGACGACGGCCGCCGCGAGCAGGCTCATCGCCTCGATCGGGTCCTCGCTGGGGTGGTACTCGACGTCGACGTCGATCTCGCTGCAACCCCGCACGGTGAGCGTGGTCGTGCCGATCCCGTCGATCTGGACTCCGAGCTTCTGCAGGTAGAAGCACAGGTCCTGAACCATGTAGTTGGGGCTCGCGTTGCGGATGACCGTCTCGCCCGCGTACCGCGCCGCGGCCATGAGCGCGTTCTCGGTGACGGTGTCGCCGCGCTCGGTGAGCACGATCGCCCGGGTCGGGGCGATGCCCTCGTGGACGGTGGCGTGGTAGGCGCCGTGCGTGGCCTCGACGTCGAGCCCGAAGTGGCGCAGGGCGGTCATGTGCGGCTCGATCGTGCGCGACCCCAGGTCACAGCCACCGGCGTACGGCAGCGAGAACGAGTCGAACTCGTGCAGCAGCGGGCCGAAGAACATGATGATCGTGCGCGTGCGCCTGGCCGCGGCCTCGTCGAGGGCCGCGAGGTCGAGGCGTGCCGGCGGGACGATCTCGAGGTCGCTGCTGTCGGGCAGCCAACGGGTCTTCACGCCGATGCTCGAGAGAACCTCGAGGATGCGGTTGACCTCCTCGATGCGTGCGATGTTGCGCAGCGTCGTGCGGCCCTTGTTGAGCAGCGAGGCGCACAGCAGAGCGACGGCGGCGTTCTTGCTCGTCTTGACGTCGATCGACCCGTGCAGCTTGGTGCCGCCCTCGATGCGCAGGTGCTGCGGGCCCGAGGTGCCCAGCGAGACGAACTGGGAATCGAGGTTCTCACCGATCCGCGAGAGCATCTCCAGGCTGAGATTCTGCTTGCCCTGCTCGATGCGCACGACCGCGCTCTGCGACGTGCCGAGCAGATCGGCAAGTTCGTTCTGCGTCATGCCCTGGTGCCTCCGAGCTTCTCGAATGAGCGTGCCGATGCGGGCCAGGTAGTCCTCTTTCATGAGCTCGATGATAACTCACATGTGAGATAACGCGCACATCGGGCGATCCGTGATCGCGCCTTCGCAATTGGACGCTCGTCCCAGTGTGCCATGTTCCCCTTGCCACGCCGCGCCCGGCACGCCGACGACGGGCCGCAACCGATCTCACGACCCGTCGTCGAGCGTCTCACCGAAGGTGCGGTCAGAGCGGCAGACTCGCCGCTCCCGGGGGGAGGAATCGGGCGCCCGTGACCTTCTCGGCGATGCCGGTTCGGTCGAGCAGGGGAGTGAGGCCGCCGTTCCAGAACTGGAAGCCCGCCCCGGTGATCATGCCGAGGTCGAGATCCATCGGAGCCTGGACCACGCCCTCGTCGAGCATGAGCCGGGCCTCCTCGGCGAGGCCCGAGAGCACCCGTTCACGCACCTGCTCGGGGGTGAGGGGCGTGCCGCGAAGCGACGACTCCTCGTACAGCGCTCTGATCTCGGGGTCGACGACCTGTTCGCCGTCCGCCTCGACGTAGAAGGCGGGCTTCTTCATCTCCACGATCCGCCGGAAGGTGTCGGAGACGGAGTACCGCTCCGGGAACGCCGCGGCGAGGGTCTCGTTGTTGTGCAACGCGATCGCCGGGCCGACCAGCCCCATGAGCTGGAACGGTGGCATCGGCGCGATGCCGGCGAATCCGGCGTCGGCGACCTCGATGGGTGTGCCCTCGTCGACGATGCGGGCCATGTCGCTCATGAAACGCCCGAGCAGGCGGTTGACGATGAAGCTCGGGCTGTCCTGGACGAGGATCGTCGTCTTCTTCAGCTTCTTGCCCACCGCGAAGGCCGTCGCGAGCGTGGCGTCGTCGGTCTTCTCGCCCGAGATGATCTCGAGGAGGGGCATGATCGCGACGGGGTTGAAGAAGTGGAAGCCGACGACACGCTCCGGGTGCTGCAGGTCGGCCGCCATCTCGGTGATCGACAGCGAGGAGGTGTTGGTCGCGAGCACGCACTCCTCACCGACCACGGCCTCGACCTCGGCCCACACCTGCTTCTTGACCGACATCTCCTCGAAGACCGCCTCGACGACGAACTGGGCGTCGGCGAACCCGTCCTTGCTCGTCGAGCCCGTGATGAGGGCCTTGAAACGGTTGGCCTTGTCCGCGTTCAGGCGTCCCTTGGCGAGGAGCTTGTCGATCTCGGCGTGGACGTGCCCCACGCCGGCATCGACTCGCTGCTGGTCGATGTCGGTCATGACGACCGGCACCTGCAGGCGCCGGACGAACAGCAGGGCGAGCTGGCTCGCCATGAGACCCGCACCGACGATGCCGACCTTGCTCACCGGGCGGGCGAGGGATTTGTCGGGTGCCCCGGCCGGCCTCTTGGCGCGGCGCTGCACGAGGTCGAAGGCGTAGAGGCCGGCGCGGGACTCCTCACCCATGAGCAGGTCGACCAGGGCGTCGGCCTCGCCGGCGAGGCCCTCGGCCTTCGTGGTCGTCCGCGCCGTCGAGATGAGGTCGAGCGCACGGTAGGGGGCGGGGGAGTATCCGCCGGTGCGGGCGTCGGCCACGGCACGACCCTTGGCGACGGCGGCCTCCCACGTCGCCTCGTCGCGGTCGACCTCGGCACGCTGCACCGTCGTGGCGCCCGTGATGACGCCCTCCGCCCAACGCAGCGAGCTCGCGAGGAAGTCGGCGGGCTCGAACAGTTCGTCGAAGAGGCCGAGCGCGTGCGCCTTCGCGCCGTCGATCATGCGGTTCTGCGCGAGCGGGTTCTCGATGATCATCGTCACGGCCTTCTCGGCTCCCACGAGGTTGGGCGTCAGCCACGTGCCACCCCAGCCGGGCAGGATGCCGAGGAAGCACTCGGGGAACGCGATCATACCGACGTCGGAGGAGATCGTGCGGTAGTCGCAGTTCAGCGCGATCTCGAGGCCGCCACCGAGGGCGACCCCGTTGACGAACGCGAAGCTCGGCACCCCCAGCTCGGTGAACTTGGAGAACACGCGGTGCCCGAGCTCGGCGATGGCGCGAGCCTGCCCCGGCTGCTGCACCGCCCCGATGCCGGAGAGGTCGGCGCCGGCGGCGAAGATGAACGGCTTGCCGGTGATGCCGACGCCCACGATCTCCCCGGCCTTCGCGCGCTCGGCCAGGGCATCGAGGGCCTCGCCGAGGGCCGTCACGGTCTGCGGGCCGAGCGTCGTCGGCTTGGTGTGGTCGAGGCCGTTGTCCAGCGTGATGAGGGCGAAGGTGCCCCCGCCGCCGGGCAGCTCGACGTCGCGCACGAGCGAGGAGGCGACGACCTCGTCGGGAAAGATGGCGGCGAAGTCGATGCTCATCGCTGGGCCTCGCTGTTCGTGTCGGTGCTGTTCGTGTCGGTGTGGTGCGGGTTCTCCCAGATGACGGCGACGCCCATGCCGATGCCGATGCACATCGTCGTCATGCCGTAGCGCACCTCCGGGTGCTCCTCGAACTGACGGGCCAGGTTGGTGCACAACCTGATTCCCGAGCTCGCGAGCGGGTGGCCGACCGCGATGGCGCCCCCGTAGGGGTTGACCTTCTCGGAGTCGTCCGGGATGCCGAAGTGGTCGAGGAACGCGAGGACCTGCACGGCGAAGGCCTCGTTGATCTCGAAGAGGCCGATGTCGTCGATGGCGAGGCCTGCCTGGGCGAGGGCCTTCTCGGCGGCCGGGACGGGCCCGTAGCCCATGACCTCGGGCTCGCAGCCGACGAACGCCCAGGTGACCAGGCGCATCTTGATCGGCAGTCCGAGCTCCCTGGCGGCCTCCTCGGACGCGATGATCGCCGCGGTCGCGCCGTCGTTGAGGCCGGCGGAGTTGCCCGCGGTCACGCGGCCGTGCGGCCGGAAGGGGGTGCGCAGTTCGGCGAGCGCCTCCATCGTCACCCCGGCGCGCGGGGGCTCGTCCTTCGTGGCGAGACCCCAGCCCAGCTCGTCGGTGCGGATGGCCACGGGCACGAGGTCGGGCTGGATCTTGCCGGCCTCGTAGGCAGCCGCCGTCCTGTCCTGGCTCGTCTTGGCGTAGGCGTCGCTGCGCTCGCGGGTGAGCTGCGGAAAGCGGTCGTGGAGGTTCTCGGCGGTGTTGCCCATCGAGAGCGCCTCGGGGTCGACGAGCTTCTCACTGAGCAGCCGGGGGTTGGGGTCGATGCCCTCGCCCATGGGGTGGCGGCCCATGTGCTCGACGCCGGCCGCGATCGCGACGTCGATGGCGCCGAAGGAGATCGCTCCGGCCGTCGTCGTCAGCGCGGTCATCGCACCGGCGCACATGCGGTCGATCGAGTAGCCGGGCGTCTGCTGCGGCAGGCCCGAGAGGATCACGGCCAGGCGGCCGAGAGTGAGTCCCTGGTCACCGATCTGGGTGGTGGCCGCGACGGCGACCTCACCGACACGCTCGGGCGGGAGGTTCGGGTTGCGGCGCAGCAGTTCGCGGATGCAGGCGACGACGAGGTCGTCTGCTCGGGTCTGGGCGTACATGCCCTTGTCTCCCGCCTTGCCGAACGGCGTTCGCACACCGTCGACGAAGACGACCTCTGTTCGTGACACGAAGGTTCTCCTGTCGGCTCGAAGGCGAGCGTCATCGCACGCCGGAGTCATGTCCCCCAGATATTACTGACCAGTACCCCACTTGTCGTGAGCCGGGAGACGAGACGTGGAACACGCGCTCGATCCTGCCGGACACGTCGTCGCGCCGCCAGGGCCGCGCCCGGTCGCGCGTGAGGGGGCTACGGTCTCAGACCGGCCGAGCGGTGGCGAAGGCGTGCGCGAGCACGGGCGCGGCGATGTCGGCCTGCCACGGGCGGGCGCCGAGTTCGCGCAGCTCGTCGTGGACGGAACTCTCATCGAGGTGCTGCGGTGGGGTCCACACGACGCGGCGCAGGGTGTCGGGGGAGAGCAGGTTCTCCAGGGGTAGCCGGTGCTGCTCGGCGAACGCGCCCAGCGCCTCGCGGGCCATGGCGAGCCGGGCCGCGGCGAGCGGGTCGCGGTCGGCCCACGACTTGGGCGGCGGCGGCCCCTGGTTGGGCAGCGACGTGGCCGGCAGGCGTGACTCCGGCAGGTCGAGAGCTCGTCGAACGGCCTCGACCCACACCTCGGGGTGGCGACGCACGACGCGGTGGGTCGTGGCCTCGTGCGCGGCGCGCACGTCGGTGGGCGCGGCCGTGGCGAGTGCGACGAGCACGGCGTCGGGGACGACGCGGCCGGGGGAGATGTCGCGGGCGCGGGCCAGGTCGTCGCGGGCGTACCAGAGCTCGCGCACGATCGCGGCCATGCGTGGTGTGCGCAGCCGGCGCAGGCCGGAGACGCGACGCCACGGGTCGACCCGAACGGGGTGGCCCGTGAACGAGGTCAGGGCGTCGAACTCCTGGCGCGCCCATTCGGCCTTGCCCTGCTGCTCCAGATCGGCGGCCATGGCGTCTCGCACGTCGGCCAACAGCTCGACGTCGAGCGCGGCATAGCGCAGCCAGTCCTCGGGCAGGGGGCGCGTGGACCAGTCGACGGCCGAATGTTCCTTGGCCAGCGAGACACCGAGGTAGTGCTCGACGACCGCGGCGAGACCGACCCGGGGCAGGCCGGCGAGCCGGGCGCCGAGCTCGGTGTCGAACAGTGCACTCGGCGTCAGGCCCACCTCACGCAGGCACCCGAGATCCTGGGTGGCGGCGTGGAGGATCCACTCCACGCCGGCGACCGCCTCGTCGATGGGGCCGAGGTCGGGGCAGGCGACCGGGTCGATGAGCCACGTGCCGGCCCCCTCGCGACGCACCTGAACGAGGTACGCGCGCTGCCCGTACCGGTAACCGGAGGCGCGTTCGGCGTCGACGGCGAACGGCCCGGTGCCCGAGCGCAAGGCGGCGGCGGCCTCGAGCAGCCCGGTCTCCTCGGTGACGACGTCGGGCAGGCCATCCGCGGGCTGGGTGAGGACGACGGGGGCCGGCGCTTCGACCTCGATGTCGTCACCGGTCGGGACGCTGGGAGCGGTTGGAGCGGTCGGAGCGTTCGGGACACTCAGGACGCTCGGGGCATCTGGAGCGCTCGGGCTGTCCGGAGCGCTCGGAGCACTTGTGGCCTCGGCGGCCTCCGGCGCGGCCTGCTCGGGCGCTCGGTGCGGCGTGGCGGGCTCGTGCTCGCGGGACGCCGGCCGCTCGGGCTGCGCGGGCAGCTCGGGGACGGCGAAGGGATCGGTGAGGTAGGTCATTCGGCGGTTCTCTCAGCGCAACCGGCCGCTGAGCGAGGTGACGCCCTGCGGGACCGGGGGAACGCCCGCGATGGTGGCGAGGACGTCGGTCCAGATGGTCAGATGGTCGGCGAGGTCGTCGCCGTCGGGAGTCCAGGATGCACGCAGTTCCATCTCGACGGAGGACTCTCGGTCGGCGAGGGCCCCGAAGCTCTCGGAGACGACCCGCGTGACCGTGCCGCCCAGCGCGCGGTGGGCGATGCCGCCGGTGTGCAGGGCATCGGTGAGCCAGGACCAGCCCACCTCGCCGAGCAGGGGGTCGCTCGCCAGTTCGGCTTCGAGCTGGGCTCGGGCGAGGGTGACGATGCGCCAGGTGCCCTCCCACGCGTCGGGGGCGTCGTCGTCGTGCAGGACGATGAGCCGGCCCGTGGCGAGCGGCTCCTCCTCCGAATCGAGGACGACCTCGGCCGAGAGCGCCGCCGAGTGCAGGGCGATGCGCTGGGGTGCCGGGATCTCGGCGAGCCGGATCTCGGGACGCAACGTGAGGGCGCGCAGCGCGTCGATCGCCTCGGCGAAATCCGAGGCGGCGCTGGGTGTCGCGCGGCGAATCGTCACATCGCGCACAGTACGGCGCGGCACCGACAGCCATGGGTCTCCCACGCCGACCCGTGCGAAGATCGGCCCGTGACGACGCCTGCGACCACTCCCGCCACGCCCACTCCCGGCCCCGCCGACAGCCTCCTCGTACGGGCGGCCCGAGGCGAGCGGCTCGACCGTCCGCCGGTGTGGTTCATGCGTCAGGCGGGGCGTTCGCTGCCGGAGTACCGCGAGGTGCGTGAGGGCACGACGATGCTCGAGTCGTGCCGTCGCCCCGACCTCGTCACCGAGATCACCCTGCAGCCCGTGCGCCGCCACGGCGTCGACGCGGCGATCTTCTTCAGCGACATCGTCGTTCCCCTGCAGGCCGTCGGCGTCGATCTCGACATCGTTGCCGGAGTGGGCCCGGTCGTCGAGGAGCCGTTCCGCAGTCGCGCCGACCTCGCCCGCCTGCCCGAGCTCACCCCCGACCTCGTGCCCGACATCACCGAGTCGGTGCGACTGCTCGTGGCCGAACTCGGCGCCACCCCGCTCATCGGGTTCTCCGGCGCCCCGTTCACGCTCGCCAGCTACCTCGTCGAGGGCGGCCCGAGCCGCAACCATGAGCACACCAAGGCGCTCATGCACGGAGACCCGCAGCTGTGGCACGACCTGTGCGCCCGGCTCGCGCAGATCGCGGGCGCGTACCTCACGGTGCAGATCGACGCGGGGGCGAGCGCGATCCAGCTCTTCGACTCGTGGGTCGGCTACCTCTCCCGCGCCGACTACGAGAGATACGTGCGACCGCACTCGGCCCGCGCGCTCGAGGCCGTCGCCGGCCGGGTCCCGCGGATCCACTTCGGCGTCGGCACCGGTGAGCTGCTCGGATCGATGGCCGAGGCAGGAACCGAGTGCATCGGGGTCGACTACCGCGTCGACCTCCTCGACGCGCTCGAACGCACGGGCGGCCGGTACGCGGTGCAGGGCAACCTCGACCCGGCACTGCTCTTCGCGCCGTGGGAGGTCGTGGAACGCGAGGTCCGCCGCATCGTCGATGAAGGCCGCCAGGCGCCGGGCCACGTCTTCAACCTCGGCCACGGGGTTCTGCCCACCACCGACCCGACCATGCTCACGCGCGTCGTCGAACTCGTCCACTCCCTCGGCGACGACAGCGCCTAGTCCAGACGCACCGTGCAGAGCGGGAGGAAGAACTGCACGAGCGGGCCGATGGCCAGCGCGTAGATCACCGTGCCCACCCCTACGGTGCCGCCGAGCAGCCAGCCGATCACGAGAACCCCGATCTCGATGCCCGTACGCACGATACGCAGGCTGGTCCCCGTGCGGCGGTGCAGACCGGTCATCAGTCCGTCACGCGGGCCCGGGCCGAGCTGACTGCCGATGTACAGGGCGCTCGCGAGGCCGTTGAGCACGATGCCGCCGAGCATCAGCCCCATGCGGGCAGGCAGACCATGCGGTTCCACGAGCACGGCCAGGGTCACGTCGGTCGCGGCACCGATCCAGACGGAGTTCGCGATCGTGCCGAGCCCAGGCATCTGCCGCAGAGGGATCCACAGCAGCAGTACGACGAAGCTCGAGGCGATGACGACCATGCCGAACGACCACGGCACGTGGAGCGCCACACCGAAATGGAACACATCCCACGGGTTGAGCCCGAGCACACCACGAATCATCATCGCCATCGACACACCGAACAACGACAGACCCACGAAGAGCTGAACCAACCGGAGCGGCAACCGACCGGCACGCAGCTGCTCCACCGGACCGATCTGCAGAAGCTGCGGACGATCACCGGCCCTGGCCCACCGCCCGGCGGGGATACGACGACGCGACATGGACGACAGCATGACGCAGCTCGCACTTCGCGCGTCGGCGGCGTTCACTGACGCCGCGGGCTCCTGTGTCCGGGGCCGGCCTCCTCGGATGCTCGTGGCCCGCTGATCGGGAAGTGGTTGCGGCGTGTGAGGGGTTCTCGCCCCGATCGCCCTCGTCGACGTCGCGACCTGCGGATTCACGCTCCCGGTTCTCCTGCTGTCATTCTGACGTCATGACCGCGGACGCCGCCTACCTCGTCGTCGGCATCGGCCTCGTCCTCGCGGTCGTGCTGCCGGCTCTCCTGCAACGCTGGGCCTTCTCGGCCCCCATGGCGCTGCTCGCCACCGGCTTCGTCGTCGGCCTGCTGCCGCCCTTCGAGACCACACGTGTCTCGCCACTGGAACACCCCACCATCACCGAACACGCCGCCGAACTCTGCGTCATCGTCGCGCTCATGGGCGTCGGACTCTCACTCGACCGGCCGTTGGAACGCACCCTCTCCTCGTGGCGTGCCTGGCGCTCGACATGGCGGCTGCTGGCCATCGCCATGCCGCTCTGCATCCTCGGTGTCGCAGTGCTCGGGTGGTGGGTCATGGCGCTCTCACCCGCCGCGGCCCTGCTGCTCGGAGCCGCGCTCGCCCCGACCGACCCGGTCCTTGCCGTGGACGTCCAGGTCGAAGGGCCGACGACCGATGAGCGCGAACACATTGACGAACAGGACGAGGTGCGTTTCGCTCTCACCTCCGAGGGCGGCCTCAACGACGCGCTCGCGTTCCCGTTCGTATACGCCGCGATCTTCCTCGCCGAGAAGGGCCCGCTGCAGGAGTGGTGGTGGCGGTGGATCGGCTGGGAGCTCATCGGCAAGGCCCTCATCGGAGCGGCGGTCGGGTACATCGGTGGGATGCTGCTCGGACGCGTCGCGTTCCGCAGCCGCGCCTCCGTACTCCGGTTCGCCGAGCAGGGCGAGCCGCTCCTCGCTCTCGCGGGCACGCTGGCCGTCTACGGGCTCACCGAACTCGTGGGCGGCTGGGGATTCCTCGCCGTGTTCGTCGCGGCGCTACGACTGCGCGCCGAGGAACGTCGCAGCGACTACCACGGCGTCATGCACGAGATGGTCGAACGTCTCGAGCTTCTGCTCACCCTCCTGCTGCTGTTGGCCCTCGGCATCGCGCTCGGCGACGGCCTGCTCGGTCACCTCACGTGGCAGGGGATCGTGGTGGGCGCCGCCCTCGTGCTCGTCGTGCGCCCGGTCACGGCGTGGCTCGCCCTCGGGCGGCAGGCCGACGTCGACCAGGCCGGAGACGGCAACCTCGGCCCGCGCGAACGGCTCGTCACCGCGTTCTTCGGGGTGCGTGGCATCGGGTCGATCTACTACGTCGCCTACGCCCTCGGCCACGCCCACTTCCCCGAGGCCGAGGTGCTGTGGTCGACGGTCGGGTTCACGATCGTGCTGTCGGTCGTCCTCCACGGCGTGGCCGCGACCCCGGCCATGCGATGGCTCGACGCCGTCCGCGACAACTCACCCGGCGGCTCGTCCGGCTCCCGCGAGGGCGCCGGTGGGGCTCGTGGTGGGGCCGGGGGCGATGCACGCGGGAACGTGTGAAGAATGGCCCCATGACGACTCCCGACACGCCCACCACCGGCCCCTCCGAGACCGCGATGAGCAACGCCGCGCGGTTGCGCGCTCTCAACGAGACGATCCGGTACGCGATGTGGTCGGTGTTCCGGGTGACGACCCCGCTGCCCGAGCAGGAGTCCGAGCGCGACCGCATCGCGGCCGACCTCGAGGGCTTCCTCGAGGCCCTCGGTGCCGAGGGAGTCACCCCGCGGGGTCTGTACGACGTCGCCGGGTTCCGTGCCGACGCCGAGGTCATGGTGTGGTGGCACGCCGAGGAGGTCGAGGCGCTGCAGGCGGCGTACAAGACGTTTCGTCGCACGACCCTCGGCCGCCACCTCTCACCCGTGTGGTCCCAGATCGCGCTGCACCGGCAGGCGGAGTTCAACAGGGGGCACGTGCCGGCGTTCATGAAAGAGGAGCGCGTGCGCGACTACGTCTGCGTCTACCCCTTCGTGCGCAGCTACGACTGGTACGTCATCCCCGAGGACGAGCGCCGCGAGATGCTCGCCGAGCACGGCCGCATGGCTCGTCCGTACGCCGAGGTGCGCGCCAACACGATCCCGAGCTTCGCTCTCGGCGACTACGAGTGGATCCTCGCCTTCGAGTCCGACGACCTGCCCCAGATGGTCGACATGATGCGTGAGCTGCGCCGATCCCGTGCTCGGCTGCACGTGCGGGAGGAGACGCCGTTCTACACCGGGCCGCGCGTCGACGCCTCGACCCTGGTGCACGGGCTGCCCTGAGCCGGGTCGCGCCCGAGTCCGGGCCGCGCCGGCAACCGATGACGCCGAGAGCTCGGTTCGCCGATCAGTCCTCGGTGAGGCGCATGGAGATCGAGTTGATGCAGTAGCGCTGGTCGGTGGGGGTGTCGTAGCCCTCGCCCTCGAAGACGTGCCCGAGGTGGGAGCCGCAGTTCGCGCACCGCACCTCGACGCGCTTCATGCCGAGGGTGTTGTCCTCGACGTACTCGACGCGGTCCTCGGCCAGAGGGGCGTAGAAGCTCGGCCACCCGCAGTGGCTGCCGAACTTCGTGTCGCTGCGGAACAGTTCGGCGCCGCACGCGCGGCAGGAGTAGACGCCCTTCGTGGTGGTGTTCGTGTACTCCCCGATGTGGGGGCGTTCGGTACCGGCCTGACGAAGCACGGCGTACTCGGCCGGGGTGAGCAGTTCACGCCATTCGGCGTCGGTGCGCTGGACGGGGTAGGACGGGGCGGTGTTCTCGGTCATGCCGGTTTCAACACCGGGCGGGCCCGATCGGTTCCCGCGCGCGCCACGGATCGGGGTCACTCTCGTAGGCTCGGCCCATGACCGAGGAGATCCTCACCCTGCCCGGCCCGGACGGCCAGGAGCGGCGCGTGCGGTTGAGCAACCCGCGAAAGCCCGTCTGGCCGGCCGGCGAGGACTCCGGTGAGATCACCAAGCGCGACCTCGCCGACTACGTCGTCGCCGTGGAGGACGGACTCCTCCGTGCCCTCCGCGACCGGCCCGTCACGCTGCAGCGCTTTCGCGGGGGAGTGAACGGCGAGGAGTTCTACTCCAAGAACCCGCCCAAGGGCACGCCGGACTGGGTGCGCACGGTGGAGTGCACGTACCCGAGCCGTCGGCGACACCCCCAGCTCGTCGTCGACGAGATCGCGACCGCCGTGTGGGCCGTGCAGATGAGCACCGTGACGTTCCACCCGTGGCCGGTGCGGGCCGACGACACCGACCGCGTCGACGAGTTGCGGATCGACCTCGACCCGCAGCCGGGAACGGGGTTCGCGGAGGCTCGCGAGGCCGCGTTCGCGCTGCGAGAGCTCATGCTCGAGCTGGGCCTCACACCCTGGGTCAAGACGAGCGGCAACCGTGGTCTGCACGTGTACTCGAGGGTGAGGCGGACCCACGAGTTCCTCGACGTGCGGCACGCGGCCATCGGCATCGCGCGTGAGCTCGAGCGCAGACTGCCCGCGCTCGTCACCGCGGCGTGGTGGCGCGAGGAGCGGGGCGAGCGGATCTTCGTCGACTTCAACCAGATGAACCGTGACCGCACGATCGCCTCGGCCTACAGCCCACGTCCGCTGCCCGGAGCGCCGGTCTCGATGCCGGTCTCGTGGGACGAGCTCGCCGACGTCACGCCCGGGGAGTTCACCGTCCGCACGGTGCCCGCGATCGTCGCCGAACGCGGTGACGCGTGGTCGGGCATCGACGACGAGGTGGGCGACCTCGGCCCTGCCCTCGGGCTGTGGGAGGCCGACGTCGAACGCGGGTTGCCCGAGCTGAACTTCCCGCCGGACTATCCCAAGATGCCGGGCGAGCCGCCACGGGTGCAGCCGAGCAAGAAGAACGCGGCCAACTGGGCCGACGACGGGGTGACGCCGGCGGAGGCACCGGGCCGCGCGAAGTCCCGCACTCGAGTTCAGCCTCGCGATCCCGCCTGATCGTCGAGGACGGCGGCGAGATCGTAGGCGGGCGCGACCTCGATCTGGCTGAGCAGACAGGATTCGGGCTCACGGTCGGGTCGCCACCGCAGGAAGGTCACGGTGTGCCGGAACCGGTGGCCCTCGAGCTGGTCGAACGCCACCTCGACGACCTTCTCGGGGCGCAACGGCACGTAGCTGACGTCCTTGCTGCCGGAGAAGCGGGACCGGTCGGTCTCGGCGTGGGCGATCTGGCCGTCGGCGTCGCGCACGACGCAGGGCTCGAGCTTGTCGACGAGTTCGAGGCGTCGCTTCGCCGTGAACGCGGCGATTCCGCCGACGTTGAACAGCTGACCGTCGTCCGTGTAGAGCCCCAACAGCAGCGACCCCACCCCGGAACCCGACTTGTGCACCCGGTAGCCGGTGACGACGGCCTCGGCCGTGCGCTTGTGCTTGACCTTGAGCATCGTGCGCTTGCCGGGGGTGTAGAGCCCGTCGAGCGGCTTGGCGACGACCCCGTCGAGACCGGCGCCCTCGAAGCGGGTGAACCAGTCGCGCGCCTCGTCGGGATCGCGCGTCGCCCGCGTGAGGTGCAGCGGGGAATCCGGAGTGCGTCCGGAGAACAGCGCCTCCAACCGGGCGCGACGAGTGGCGAACTCCACGTCGAGCAACGACTCCCGCCCGACGGCGACGAGATCGAACGCGATGATCTCCGCAGGGGTCTCCGCCGCGAGCCTCGCGATCCGCGACTCGGCAGGGTGGATGCGCTGCGACAACGCGTCCCAGTCGAGCCGCTCGGCGCCGGGCCGTCCTGCACGCACGACGATCTCGGCGTCGACGACGGCCTTGTCGGGCAGGAGGTCGAGCAGCGGATCCCGCAGCTCCGGAAAGTACCGCGTGAGCGGCTTCGAGCCCCGACTCGCCAGCTCGAGCTCGTCGCCGTCGCGGAGCACGAGGCACCGGAACCCGTCCCACTTCGGCTCGTACGCCAGACCCCCCGCCACGGAGTCGGGGTCGGGCACGGCACCGACCGACTTGGCGAGCATCGGCGACAGCGGAAGGGGCACGGGCAGATCCATGCCGACATTCTGGGGTCGACCGCTCGCCTGCCGCACCCGCCGCGCCGCACCGGCCCAGGGCCGAGCCTCCGCCCGAACGCACCGGCCCCGGACATGCGCCTACACCTCTCGCACAGGCCCCTCGCGCTCGAACAGGCGTCCACACCCCTGGCGCGAGCCCCTTGCGCTCGAACAGGCGGTTTGGTCGGGTGATACCGCCTGTCTGGGTGGGATCGGCGCTCGGACAGGCGTTTCCGTCGGACGCCCCCGCCCGCTCGAGCCGGGGAAGAGCGCTCGGACAGGCGTTTCCGTCGGACGCCCCCGCCCGCTCGAGCGGGGGAAGAGCGCTCGGACAGGCGTTTTCGTCGGGTGAAACCGCCTGTTTGAGCGGGGGTGGAGCTCGGACGGGCGGTTCGGGTTCGTGACGCCCGGTGGAACCGCCTGTTTGAACGGGGGTGGGGCTCGGACGGGCGCCCACACCCCTGGCGCGAGCCCCTTGCGCTCGAACAGGCGGTTTGGTCGGGTGAATCCGCCTGTCTGGGTGGGATCGGCGCTCGGACAGGCGTTTCCG
The DNA here is from genome assembly GCF_000826525.2 of Mobilicoccus massiliensis. Lineage (GTDB taxonomy): Bacteria > Actinomycetota > Actinomycetes > Actinomycetales > Dermatophilaceae > Mobilicoccus > Mobilicoccus massiliensis. The sequence goes on from NZ_LN651331.1 coordinate 268,469, forward strand.
TCGGACGCCCCCGCCCGCTCGAGCGGGGGAAGAGCGCTCCCAGTGGAAGGCTTGGGGGTGTTCCGGTGGGTTCGCTCCTGTTGCGCTCTGCCCTCGTGGCTAATGTCCGTAGTGCGGCTCGCCGGGACACCACGGCCCGACCGGCGTGGCTTGAGAGGAGCGTGATCGGCGCATCCTGACTGGGATATGCCCACCGGCCGGACCGTGAACCCCACCCGATTCACGGCCAGGAAGGGCACTTCCCATGATCACGTTCGGTGTCGATGCACACAAGCGCTCTCACACGATCGTTGCCGTCGATGAGCTGGGCCGCAAGATCGCGACCCGCACCATCGGGACCACCACCAGCGAGCATCTGCAGGCCCTCGCTTGGGCCGTGCAGGTCACCCCGGCCGGGCACGATCGCCGTTGGGCCATCGAGGACTGCCGGCACATGACCCGGCGACTGGAAGCAGACCTGCTCGCCGCCGGGGAGGACCTGGTGCGTGTCCCACCCAAGCTCATGGCCCACGTGCGCGACAGCGCCCGCAGCTACGGCAAGTCCGACCCCATTGATGCCTTGGCCGTGGCCCGCGCGGCACTACGCGAACCTGACCTGCCGGTGGCCCGCCTGGACGGCGCAGAGCGTGATATCCGCCTGCTGGTGGACCACCGCGAAGCCCTCATCCGCGAACGAACCGCCCTTGTCAACAGGCTGCGCTGGCACCTGCACGAGCTCGACCCCGGCACCGAGATCACCGCCCGCGGGTTCCGCCAACTCAAGGCCTACACCCTGGTCGAGCGCCAGCTCGCCGACAAAACCGGAATCGTCGCCCGCCTGGCCCGCGACCTCAACGCCCGAGCCCGCGACCTCACCCACACGATCAGGGAGTTGGAGAAAGAACTCCAGCAACTCACCCTCGAGCACGCACCCGCCCTGCTGGCCATCCCCGGCTGCGCCGCGTTGACCGCGGCCAAGATCGTCGGTGAAACCGCAGGCATCGACCGCTTCACCACCAGCGACGCCTTCGCCAGCTACAACGGCACCGCCCCACTGCCCGTCTGGTCCTCCAACACCCCACGTCACCGACTCTCACGAACGGGCAACCGACAACTCAACGCCGCGATCCACCGAATCGCCCTCACCCAAGCCCGCCACCACCAACCCGCCAAAGACCTCATCAAACGCCGCGTCGAAAGCGGCAAATCCGGCCGAGAAGCCCTCCGCGTCCTCAAACGCCACATCTCCCGCACCGTCTACCAAGCCCTGCGCACCGACCAACAAACCCAGCTCACCCTCGCCGCTTGACAGAGGAGCTAGGGACAGGCGTTTTCGTCGGGTGAAACCGCCTGTTTGAGCGAGGGTGGGGCACGGGTCGGGTGGAGGCGCGGGGCCGGGGCGTGGGGCTCCGGTCGGGCACACGGCTCACGCGGTGTTCGATACCCGAGCGCCTGTCCGAGCCGGGGGAGAGCGCTGAGACAGGCGTTTTCGTCGGATGGAACCGCCTGTTTGGGCGGGGTCGAGGCTCGGACAGGCGGTTCGGGTTCGGGACGCCCGGTGGAACCGCCTGTTTGAGCGGGGGTGGGGCACGGGTCGGGTGGAGGCGCGGGGCCGGGGCGTGGGGTCTCCGGTCGGACACACGGCTCCCGCGGTGTCCGACACCCGAGCGCCTGACCGAGCCGGGGGAGAGCGCTGAGACAGGCGTTTTCGTCGGGTGGAACCGCCTGTTTGGGCGCGGGTGGAGCTCGGACAGGCGGTTCGGGTCCGGGGATGCCCGGTGGAACCGCCTGTTTGAGCGGGGATGCCCGGTGGAACCGCCTGTTCGAGCGGGGGTGGAGTACGGATCGGGTGGCGGTGGGCCGCGCCGGGAGAACCGGACACCCCGGCGTTCGCGGACGCGGATGTCACCATGGGGAGATGAAGTCGGACAGGATCCCCTGGCGCACGGTGGCGAAGGTGGCGGGGGTGACGTCGGGGGCTCTTCTCGCGACGTCGGTGATCGCCTCGTTCGGCGTCGCGTGGTACTTCGCCCGCGTCCTGCTCACGCCGGAGCGTGAGAAGCCCGACAACACCACGCTGCTCGAGGTGGACGACGACACCGTCACGCTGCGACTCGACGCCGAGACCGCCGTGCGCGGGCAGTACGGCATGTGGCTCGACGGCGGCCGCACCCACGTGCGCATCGGCGACATCGTCGAGATCGACCACACGCGGCGCACGGTCGTCCGCGAGCTCGTCGCCGTCGACATCGGGACCCCGGCTCCCGGCCCGGGACGTTGGACGAGCCACATCTACGTCGGCAGCCCGGCGAAGTCACTCGGCATCTCCTCCCGGGACGTCGTCATCGACGGCGAACTCGGCCCCCTGCCGGCCTGGGTCGTCGACGCGGACGACGACGGCCCGGGGAGGCGCTGGGCGGTGCTCGTCCACGGTCGCGGGGCCATGCGCGAGGAGTGTCTACGGGCCGTGCCGGTGCTGCACGAGCTCGGCCTCACCTGTCTCGTCCCGTCGTATCGCAACGACTCCCTCGCCCCGGACAGCCCCGACGGGCTCATCGCGCTCGGACTCACCGAGTGGCGTGACGTCGAGGCGAGCATCCGCTACTGCATCGAGGAGGGCGCCTCGGAGGTGCTGCTCGTCGGCTGGTCGATGGGCGGCGCGATCGTGTTGCAGACCCTCGCCCACTCCGAGTTCGCCGACCGCATCCCGGGGCTCGTCCTCGACGGGCCGGTCATCGACTGGGTGGAGGTCATCGAGCACCAGGCACGGCTGCGGCGTCTGCCGCGGCTGCTCGGAGATCTCGTGCGTGCCCTGCTCGGCGACCGGTGGGCCTCCCGGTTGCTCGTGGGCGCCGAGCAGCCGCTCGACCTCGCGACGACCCGCTGGCAGGTGCGCGCCGACGAGCTCGACCGCCCGATCCTGCTCATCCATTCCCGCGACGACGACGTCGTTCCCGTCGGAGCCTCGGTCGCACTCGCCGAGTTGCGTCCCGACGTCGTCACCTTCGAGGCGTGGGACGATGCCCGGCATGTCAAGGAGTGGAACGTCGACCCGGACCGGTGGAACCGCGTGGTCACCGAGTTCGTCTCGGGCCTGCCGCGCCGGCCGGTCTGAGTCGGCGCCCGTTCCGCCGTCTCACCCGAAGGAGAAGCATGGCCGAGAAGACCGGCAGGAAGAGTGCGCAGTCCGCATCGAAGACCGGTGACGGACCGGTCGGGACGGGCACTGAGCCTCTCGACGAGAAGGATCGGAAGAAGGCGCGCAAGAAGGCTGAGAAGGCCCAACGCAAGGCGGCCGAGGCAGCAGAAGCGGCCGTCCGAGCGAACCTCGAGGCCGAGGCGGCTGTCGAGACGGCGGCAGCGAAGGCGAGCAAGGCCGCCCGGGCGGCGGCCGCGGCACCTGGCGTGGCGATCGACCCCGAGCTCGTGCCCACCGTCGTCTCGCCCGGCGAGTTCGCGACGGCACTGCGTGTGGGGCCGGGCTTCCGGCTCGCCGACGTCGACACCTCCTCGACCCCCGCGTTCACCGGCGACAAGGCCCAGGCCGAGCTCGTCATGCGCGCGTACGAGCCCGAGATCGCCGACCTGCAGGAGCGCCTCTACGCCGCCTCCCGAGACGGCGACGGCGCCTCGGTGCTGCTCGTCGTGCAGGGCATGGACACCTCCGGCAAGGGCGGCATCATGCGACACGTCGTCGGCCTGCTCGACCCGCAGGGCACGTCGATCCACGCCTTCAAGAAGCCGACGGCCGAGGAGCGGCGCCACCCGTTCCTCTGGCGCATCCGCAAGGCCCTGCCCGAACCCGGCATCATCGGCGTCTTCGACCGCTCGCACTACGAGGACGTGCTCGTCGCCCGCGTCGACGACCTCGTCCCCGCCTCCACCTGGCGACGCCGCTACGGCCAGATCCGCACGTTCGAGGAGTCGCTCGTCGACTCCGGCACGACCCTCGTCAAGGTCATGCTCGACATCGGCCACGCCGAGCAGAAGGCACGCCTGGCCGCACGTCTCGAACGCCCCGACAAGTACTGGAAGTTCAACCCGGGGGACATCGACGTGCGCCACAAGTGGGACGCCTACGCCGAGGCCTACGAGGAGGCCCTGGTCAAGACCTCCACCGACGAGGCCCCGTGGTACGTCGTCCCCGCCGACCACAAGTGGTACGCCCGCCTGGCCGTGCAGCAGCTGCTGCTCGGAGCGCTGCGGCGCATCGACCCCCAGTGGCCGCCGGCCGACTTCGACGTCGAGGAGCAGAAGGCCCGGCTGGCCGACAGCTGAGTGCCTCCGGTCGAGGGCCGGCGACGGACGAAGGGCGCCCCGCACGTTGCGGGGCGCCCTTCGCGATTCGCGTGAGTGTGACGGCGGCTCAGCCCTGGTGCTCGCCGTCCTGTGACTGGTTCTCCCCGTCCTGCGGCTGATCCGCCTGGTCGGCGTGCTCCTCACCCTGGTGCTGCTCCTCACCCTGCTGCTCGTCGCCCTCACCGTGCTGCCGGGCGCGGGCGGCGCGCTCGGCGGCCTTCTCGGTGAGTTCGGGGGAGCGCTCGACGTGGCCGGTGTGGACGGCCTGTTCGAGCATGACCGCGGCCTCGTGACGGGCCTCCGCGGCGTCCTGGGCGAGGATGTCGTCCTCGATCTCGCGGCTCTGCAGGATGACCATCGACCGCGGCGCCAGGGTGCGGGTGGAGCCCGAGTGGACGGCCTCCGTCGTGGGCTCGGGGATTCCGGTGGGCAGGTCGGTGTCGACCACCTCGATCCACTCGACGCCCTCGATGACGGAGGGGATGACGAAGTCCAGCGGCTCGTGGTGGGCGTTGAACATGAGCACGAAGCTGTCGTCGGTGATCCGCTGGCCGAGCGGGCCGGGCTCCTGGATCGCGTCGCCGTTGAGCAGCACCGACAGGGTGCGGGCGTACCCGGTCTGCCAGTCCTCCTCGGTCATCTCCTCGCCGGAGGTCGAGCACCACACGATGTCGCCGACGTTCGACTGGCCGCCGTGGTCGGCGCTGCCCTCGAAAAACCGGCGCCGCCGGAAAACGGGGTGATCGAGGCGCAGCGCGACGACGTACTTGGCGAACTCGAAGAGGGTCTGCTGCTCCTTGCCCAGGTTCCAGTCGATCCAGGAGATCTCGTTGTCCTGGCAGTAGACGTTGTTGTTGCCGCCCTGGGTGCGGCCGACCTCGTCGCCGTGGGCGATCATCGGCACGCCCTGGCTCACCAGCAGCGTGGTGAGGAAGTTGCGGACCTGCCGCAGGCGCAGCGCCCGGATCTCGGGGTCGTCCGTCGGCCCCTCGACGCCGCAGTTCCACGAACGGTTGTGGCTCTCGCCGTCGTTGCCGTCCTCGCCGTTGGCGAGGTTGTGCTTCTCGTTGTAGCTGACGAGGTCGCGCAGCGTGAAGCCGTCGTGGGCGATGATGAAGTTGATCGAGGCGATCGGGCGTCGCGCCGAGTGCTCGTAGAGGTCGGAGGAGCCGGTGAGGCGCGAGGCGAACTCCGACAGGCCGGCGGCCTCTCCACGCCAGTAGTCGCGCACGGTGTCGCGGTAGCGGCCGTTCCATTCCGTCCACAGGGGCGGGAAGTTGCCCACCTGGTAGCCGCCGTCGCCGAGATCCCAGGGCTCGGCGATGAGCTTGACCTGCGAGATCACCGGGTCCTGCTGGATGATGTCGAAGAACGCCGAGAGGCGGTCGACCTCGTGGAACTGCCGCGCCAGGGTGGCGGCGAGGTCGAAGCGGAACCCGTCGACGTGCATCTCGGTCACCCAGTAACGCAACGAGTCCATGATGAGCTGCAGCACGTGCGGATGCCGCATGAGCAGCGAGTTTCCGGTGCCGGTCGTGTCGTAGTAGTGCTCCTTGGCGTCGTCGACGAGGCGGTAGTAGGCCGCATTGTCGATGCCGCGGAAACACAGGGTGGGGCCGAACTCATTGCCCTCGGCGGTGTGGTTGTAGACGACGTCGAGGATGACCTCGATGTTGGCCTCGTGCAGCGCCTTGACCATCGACTTGAACTCGGTGACCTGCTGGCCGGCGGTGTTGTGCGCGGCGTACTCGTTGTGCGGCGCGAGGAACCCGATCGTGTTGTAGCCCCAGTAGTTGCGCAGGCCCTTCTCCTGCAGGTGCGCGTCCTGCACGAACTGGTGCACGGGCAGCAGTTCGATGGCGGTGACCCCGAGTTCGGTGAGGTGCTCGATGATCGCCGGGTGCGCGAGTGCCGCGTACGTGCCGCGGATCTCCTCGGGGATGTCGGGGTGGGTCATCGTCAGACCCTTGACGTGCGCCTCGTAGATGACCGTGTCGTGGTACTCGTGTCGCGGCGGACGGTCGTGACCCCAGTCGAAGAAGGGGTTGACGACGACCGACAGCATCGTGTGCCCGAGGGAGTCGGTCTCGTTGTAGGAGTCGACGTCGCCGAAGTTGTAGGCGAACAGGGCCTCGTCGCCGGTCACCTGGCCGTCGATGGCCTTCGCGTACGGGTCGAGGAGCAGCTTGTTGGGGTTGCAACGGTGCCCGTTGGCGGGGTCGTACGGGCCGTGCACGCGGTAGCCGTAGCGCTGCCCGGGCTGCAGGTTGGGCACGTACCCGTGCCACACGTAGCCGTCGACCTCGGTGAGCTCGAGCCGGGTCTCGGTGCCGTCGTCGCTCACGAGGCACAGCTCGACCCGCTCGGCGATCTCGGAGAAGAGTGCGAAGTTCACGCCGGAGCCGTCGAACGTGGCGCCCAGCGGGTACGCGTTTCCTGGCCAGATGTCCATAGGTGCTTCTTGCTCTCCGTGGTGGTCGTTCGTGCCTGAGGAGCCGCTCGGCACGAGGCGTGGCGGTCGGCAACCGTGGTCGAGGCGCATGAGCACCCCATCCCCGCGCGGCGGTTGCCGCCCGGGGACTGAAGAACGGTAGCGCGTTCGCGGCGATCCGCCCTACCGCGCGCCCAGGGCCGACCCGTCGTGTTCCACCGGTGTTCGGGTCGCGGTCCAATCGAGTCGCGTCGGCAACCCCCGCGAGAACACTCCCGGCGCGCGTCGCCCCCGTCACGGGCGCCGGCCCGAGCTCGATGTCTCCCCGCCACGTCCGCGACACCCCGACGACACCCGGGGGCGGCCTCGGTTGGACTCCGGCCGCCGGAATCGGTTACTGTCGTCCAGCACCGCAAGAGTGGGGATCGGCCGAACGGCAGGTCACCGACCTGGCGGAATCGCATGCGGACGTGGCTCAGTTGGTAGAGCATCACCTTGCCAAGGTGAGGGTCGCGGGTTCGAGTCCCGTCGTCCGCTCGGAGGATCGCCTCCCTCGAGAAGGCAGTCATTCAGCCTCCGTGGTGGAGTGGCCGAGAGGCGAGGCAACGGCCTGCAAAGCCGTGTACACGGGTTCAAATCCCGTCTCCACCTCTCAGAAGCACCTCAGGCGCTTCTTCGGGCGATTGGCGCAGCGGTAGCGCGCTTCCTTGACACGGAAGAGGTCACTGGTTCAAACCCAGTATCGCCCACCACGCAAAAGACCCCCCTGTTCGTACCGAGCAGGGGTCTTTTCGTGCGCCCGCGTGGCCGCGCAGCCTCGTGGCCGGGTCGACTTTGCGCATCAGCTTACGCCAGGGCCCTTCCCGCCGACAGGAGGGGGGCCCTGCGGCCGCACCACCACCTTCTGCTTGACCTCTGCATCACCACCTTCTGCATCACCGCCACCTTCTGCTTCACCACAACATCGCACCCAGGAGTTGATACCCCCATGAGCGTCATGGCCCCGGTCGGAACGCGCCTGTACAGCGTTCTGCTCACCTCGCACGACGACCGGCCGGGCACGTGGCTGACCGTTGCGGCCGACGACGTGGTCGAGGCGATGCGTCGGGCGCGAGAACGCTCCTGGTGGGGTGGGGACGCTCCCGAGTGGGCCGAGACGAGCCGGGTGTCGGCGGTGGAGTGTCTCGGACTCGCCTGGCACTGAACGCAGGGCCCTTCGGGCTCACCCGCGTGGCCCCGGACGTACACGTTCCGATCGCGACGACGGGAACCTCATCGGTCATGATGTCGTTCATCATGGACGTGGCGACGGCCACGACACGATCTGGGGGGTGACATGACCGCGACCGATTCCGGATGCGCCGGCAGCGAATGCCCGACCGCGCCCGAGCGGGAGCGCGTCGACCCCGGTCGTCGTGGCGGGGCCCACGCTCACGGGCTCAAGCGTCCGCGGGACTGGGAGTGGCGCAGACGGATCCGCTCCAACCCGCAGTCGCGGCGCATCTACCGCACGATCATCGCGACGCTGGGGCTCGTCATCGTCCTGGTCGGCCTCGTCGCGGTGCCGTTGCCCGGGCCGGGTTGGCTCATCGTCTTCATCGGCGTGAGCATCTGGGCCTCGGAGTTCCACTGGGCGCGCAGGCTGCACGAGTACGGCGTGGGCAAGGTGCGCGAATGGGACGCCTGGGTGCGCCGCAGGTCGTTCGCGGTGCGGGCCGGTCTCGCGGTGTTGACGTGCGTCTTCGTCAACGCGTTCCTCTGGGGCATGCTCAAGCTCACGGGCGTCCCGGGCTGGGTCCCGGACCAGGTCACGGAGTGGATGCACACCTACCTCGCCCTGTAGACCGCCCGTGCGGCGCAGCCGAGTTGGAGCCCGCCGCGAAGCACGGGTATGGTTGCCTCTCGGTTCCCCGGACGTATAGCTCAGTTGGTTAGAGCGTTCGCTTCACACGCGAGAGGCCGCAGGTTCGAGTCCTGCTACGTCCACCCCACATTCGACGCGCTCCGCACCTGCGGGGCGCGTCGTCGTTTCCCCGGCCTTCCCAGGCGCCCGCGATGTCGGTCACGCAGCTCCCGACGCTCGACGCAGCGCGAGAGATCCCCGCCTCAAGGGTGGTGAGGCCTGGTTGTCGAGGTTGCCCGGCGCCCTGAGGCGTGTCGGTCAGGGCCGGACGAACGCGGCAACGTCGACGCTGAGGGTGACGTCGGTCGTCGACTCGGACGCGGCCAGATGCTCCAGGGCTGCGGCGGCCACATGGTGTGCCGCCGGGCCCATCCGTGCGAGCGATGCCGCGGTGGCCCCGTCCACGCTCAAGGTCTCGCGCACGCAGCGGGCCGGTCCCTGAGCGAAGCCGGCGAAGGTCGCGGCGAGCCGCTCGGCCTTGCGCGGGTCGACCTGTGGCATGCCGAGCGCGGCGACGAGTTCCCCGAGGTGCTCGGGCCTGGGCGTGACCAGGACGACCGCGCCGCCGGGGGCGAGGACGCGCGCGAACTCCTCGGCGTTGCGGGGTGCGAACACGTCGAGCACGAGGGCGATGGCACCGGCGCGTACCGGCAGGCCCGCCCACACGTCCCCCACGAGCGAGGCGAGGCGTGGGTGTGCGCGCGCCGCGCGTCGGGCGGCGTACGCCGAGAGGTCGAGGGCCACGCCTGCACGATTGGGCAGCGTCTCCAGCACCGCGGCGGTGTAGTACCCGGTGCCGGCCCCCACGTCGAGGACGCCACCGGCGGGCAGGTCGAGAGCGTGGACGACTCTCGTCAGCGCGTCGGCCAAGGGGGAGTACAGCCCCGAGTCGAGCAACGCGTTCCGGGCGGCGACCATCGCGGCGTCGTCGGCCGCGGCGCCGGGGGGCCGGCTCAGGAGGTTGACGTAGCCCTGCTTCGCGACATCGAAACTGTGGCCGGTCGCGCAGCGCAGGGTCCGGTCTGCGACGGTGACGTCGGCGGCGCATCGGGGACACCGCAGGAGCGGGGCGGCGTCGAGGAGCGCGGACATGCGCTCAGGGTACGGGCGGCCGTTCGAGGCTCCCGCGTCGGTGACGAGGTCGGTCGCTCGACTCGCTACCGCAGGGCGGGGCCGGTTTGGCAGAGTACGTCCATGGATCTCCTGCGACCGGTCATCGGCGGCACCGTGCTCTCCCTCGCCGTGTACCCCGAGAAGGACGCCCCGGGGCGTTCGCTTGCCGAGGCCAGGGTCGATGTCGAGGGGCTCGACGGCGATCGACGCAAGAAGCGGCCGGTCCACGTCGTCGGCCGCGAGAACGACCCCGACGTGACGAGGGCGAACATCTTCCTCGACGTCTCGGACGAGGATCTGCAGCAGCTCGTCGGCGAGGAGTTGCACGTCGGCCGCGTGTTGCTGCGGGTCACCGAGCTGCCCAAGAACTGTCCCGGCGTGTACGCCGACGTGCTGCGCACGGGCACGGTGAGCGTGGGCGACCACATCGGCTGAGCCCTCCGACGCAACACACGCGCTCGCATCGCCCGACACCCGGAAAACCCCGGTGAGGCGACACGGGTGGGGCGATTACCCTGGAAAGGCGGCCCGCTTCGGGCCCGCGACGCCGCGTGCGTGGCGAATCCACCCTTTCGACAGGAGTACTGACGTGTCAGCCGAGATCACCGTGTCCGTCGCCGGGAGCGAGCGATCGGTGCCGGCGGGCACGACGGCCGCCGACCTGTTCGAGGACGACAAGCGCATCGTCGTGGCCCGCGTCGGCGGCGAGCTCAAGGACCTCAGCTACGAGCTCGCCCAGGGCGACACGGTCGAGGGCGTCGACATCGCCGAGCCCGACGGTCTCGACGTGCTCCGTCACTCGTGCACCCACGTCATGGCCCAGGCCGTGCAACAGCTGTGGCCCGAGGCCAAGCTCGGCATCGGCCCGTACATCCGCGACGGGTTCTACTACGACTTCGACGTGCCCGAGGCGTTCACCCCCGAGGACCTCAAGAAGCTCGAGAAGACGATGCAGCGCATCGTCAACGAGGGTCAGCGCTTCGAACGCCGGGTCGTCTCGGCCGACGAGGCGCTCGCCGAGCTCAAGGACGAGCCGTACAAGTGCGAGCTCATCGGCCTCGCCCACGGTCCGGGCAGCGGGGCGAGCGAGGACGCCCTCGACCAGCGCGCCGAGGGGGCCTCGGTCGAGGTCGGCGGCGGCGAGATCACGATCTACGACAACGTGCGCCGCGACGGCTCCGTGGCCTGGGGCGACCTGTGCCGGGGGCCGCACATCCCCACCACGAAGCTCATCGCCAACGGCTTCAAGGTCATGCGCAGTGCCGCCGCGTACTGGCGTGGCAACCAGGACAACGCGCAGCTGCAGCGCGTCTACGGCACCGCGTGGGCGAGCAAGGACGACCTCAAGGCCTACCTCACGCGCCTGGAGGAGGCCGAGAAGCGGGACCACCGCAAGCTCGGCACCGAACTCGACCTGTACTCCTTCCCCGACGAGCTCGGGTCGGGCCTGCCGGTGTTCCACCCCAACGGCGGCATCATCAAGCGCGAGATGGAGGACTACGTCCGCGCACGGCACATCGAGGAGGGGTTCCAGTACGTCGGCACCCCGCACATCAGCAAGGACGGGCTGTTCCACACCTCGGGCCACCTGCCGTACTACGCCGAGACGATGTTCCCGCCGCTGCACGTCGACGCCGAGTACGACGAGGACGGGGAGGTGCTCAAGCCGGGTCAGGACTACCGCCTCAAGGCGATGAACTGCCCGATGCACAACCTCATCTTCCGCTCGCGCGGACGCTCCTACCGAGAGCTGCCGATGCGGCTGTTCGAGTTCGGCAGCGTGTACCGGTACGAGAAGTCCGGCGTCATCCACGGCCTGACCCGTCTTCGGGGGTTCACGCAGGACGACAGCCACTCCTACGTCATGCCCGAGCAGGCCGATGACGAGATCAAGCACCTGCTGGGCTTCGTGCTCTCGCTGCTGCGCGACTTCGGCCTCGACGACTTCTACCTCGAGCTCTCGACGCGCGATCCCGACAGCTCGAAGTTCATCGGCTCCGACGAGGACTGGGAGATGGCGACCCGCATCCTCGAGGAGGCGTGCACCTCGACCGGGCTCGAGCTCGTGCCGGACCCGGGTGGTGCCGCCTACTACGGTCCGAAGGTCTCGGTGCAGGCGCGCGACGCGATCGGGCGCACGTGGCAGATGAGCACGATCCAGTACGACTTCAACCAGCCCGAGCGGTTCGAGCTCGAGTACCAGGCGCCCGACGGCTCCCGGCAGCGGCCGGTGATGATCCACGCGGCGAAGTTCGGCTCGATCGAGCGGTTCATGGGCGTGCTCGTCGAGCACTACGCCGGGGCGTTCCCGGTGTGGCTCTCGCCGGTGCAGGTGACGGCCGTGCCCGTCGCCGAGGAGTACAACGAGTACCTCTTCGACGTCGCCGACCGGCTCAAGGCCGCGGGCGTGCGCGTCGAGGTCGACATCTCCGACGACCGGTTCCCCAAGAAGATCCGCAACGCGAGCAAGTCCAAGGTGCCGTACGTGCTCATCGCCGGTGAGGACGATCGGGCCGCCGGGGCGGTCTCGTTCCGCTACCGCGACGGCAGCCAGCGCAACGGCGTCCCGATCGAGGAGGCCGTCTCCGAGATCGTCGCGGCGATCGAGTCCAAGGCGCAGGTGACGACGGCACCAGCCGAGGCCTGAGGGTCGCCGTCTCGGCGAAGGCGGGCCTGAGTGGGGGCTCGCCGAACGGCCCCCCCGCCTGCGAACGAAGAACGGGGCCCGCCTGGTGCGGGCCCCGTTCTCCGTGGGGTCGCCGATGCGACCCCGACGTCCTGTGGTCAGTGCTTGCGGTAGGCGTTCATGCCGTCGCGAACGGTGAAGAAGAGGTCCGTCTGGTCGATGAGGCCGGCGACCTGCGCGGCGCCGGGGCCGTAGGCGGCGACGGGGATCTGAGCGCCGGTGTGCTGCTGGCTGCCCCCGAGCGGGGCTGTGCCGTAGGTGACGATCATGTCCGCGCCGTCGTGGGTCTGCAGGCGCGCGTCGAGACCGGGGGTGGCGCCGTCGACGATCTGGCTCGTGTGGGCGTGGTCGGCGGTGACGATGACGAGCGTGTTGCCGTCCTTCTTGGCGAAGTCGAGGGCGGCGGCGACGGCGTCGTCGATCTGAGCGGTCTCACCGATCTGACCGCAGGCGTCCGCCGCGTGGTCCTTCTTGTCGATCGAGGCCGACTCGACCTGGAGGAGGAAGCCCTTCTTCTGGCCCGCCCGGCTCTTGGAGAGCACATCGATCGCCTTGCCGGTCATGTCGCCCAGCGTCGGGACCTTCTCGAAGTCCTTGTTGGCCTGGCACTGCACGGCAGCCTTCTCGGCACCGCCCTTGCTGGCGACGAGGGAGGCGAACTTGACCGGCATGTTGCCCTCGGAGAACAGGCCGAGAACCGGGTGGCGCTGGTCGGCCGAGCCGATCTTGGCGAGGTCCTCCTTCTTGGTGAGGTAGGTGAAGCCGCGCTTGCGGGCCTGGTCGGCGAGCGTCATGTCCTTGTACGGGCCCGCCTTGGCCTTCTGCGAGAAGGTCTTGGAGCCGCCACCGAAGGTGAGGTCGGGACGGGTCTCGAGGAGCTGCTCGGAGATCGAGCCCTTGCCGCCGTTCTCGAGAGCGGCCTCGGGGCAGGAGGCCGACGTCTCGTTCGGCCCGTAGCACTTGCGCAGCGAGATGTTCGCGACCTGCACGGCAGGCGTGGCGTCCTGGATCTCGGAGGTCGTGACGTTGCCGGTGGCGCGGCCGGAGCGCTTGGCGAGCTGGAGCATCGTCGGGCGGGCGGTGCCGTGGCGGTCGACCGAGACGGCGTTGTCGTACGTCTTCACGCCGGTGGCCCACGCGCTGCCGGTCGCGGCGGAGTCGGGCGTGTAGTCCGGCTTGCCGGTCTTGCGGTCCACGCTGTAGTGGGTCATCTGGCCCGTGATGGGCAGGGCGTCGAGGCCGCGCAGCTGGCCGCCGGCGCCGACGAGGTAGTTGCGTCCGATGGTGATCTCGGAGGCGCCCATGCCGTCACCGATGATGAGGATGACGTTCGTCGCGCCGGCCGGCTTGAGGGCCGAGGCGATGGTGGCGCGCTGGTCGCCGTCCACGCGACGGGCGCCGCCGTACGTGTCGACCGCGCCTGCGGCAGCGCGGTCGAGGGTGGGGGACGGGCGGCGGTCGTGACCGCCGGCGAAGCCGGTCGCGGTGGTCGCGCCGATGATGGCGAGGGAGGCGACGGCGGTCGCCACGGTGACAGTGCGCTTGATGGCCATGATCGAACTCCTCGAGGGGTGAAGAAGGAAGGCAGCACACGGCCCCCCGCCGCTACCGAGCCCGGTGGAGTGCGGTCGGGCTGCCGCGAATCACGGTGCTCCTCCAAGGCGGTCGGACACCTGACCAACAGATGAACAGATATATGCAATCCGGCGAATGTATCCTCCGTCGGGAACTCTCGCGGGACGCGCCGTCGGACCACCTGCGTGCGGCACTCCCCGTCGACGTGAGGGATCTGGTCGACCGCGCCGGCCGTGAACCGAGGCGCTCGGGTGTCACACTGCCGTCATGGCCGGTTTGAAGGGGCTGTCGTTCCAGCTCACGCGCGTGGCGCGGGCGGAGGCCGACGACGCCTTCCGCCTGGCGGCCCTCGAGATCGCGTACAACCGTGAACTCGGCCGGCGCCCGGAGGAGGGGTTCCTCGACCGGTTCACCGACGCCTGGCTGCGCGAGCGCGACCGTTACCCGAGCTGGATCGCCTCGACCGTCGACGGTAATCCGCTCGGGGCGTGCACGATCGCGCTCATGCGGGCGTTGCCTCGCCCCGGTCGGATTCCGCGCTCCTGGGGACACATGACCAATCTCTACGTCCGCCCGGAGGCTCGCGGGCTCGGGCTCGCCACTCGGCTCGTCGAGGAGGCCCTGCACTGGAGCGACTCCGCCGAGTTGCTCTGGGTACAGCTCATGACGAGCGACGACGCGCAGCCGCTGCTGCGGCGACACGGGTTCACGGACTGCGGGGACCGTCTGCTGCGGCGCGATCGCCTCACGGGGTGAGGGGCTCGCCTGCCGATCCGCGGTGTGCCGGCAGCTCGCGTCGCTGCAGTTTGCCGTTGCGGGTGCGGGGGAGGGAATCGAGGACGACCACCTCCCGCGGTCGCTTGTAGGCGGCGAGCTCGATCGCCGCAGTGTCGACGATCTCGCGGACGGCGGCGGCGTCGATCCCCGGGTCGGGAACGACGAACGCGGCGACGACGTGGACGTCGGGGCGCACCTCCATGGCCGTGACCGCCACCTCGGCGATTCCCTCGGCCGCACCGAGCACCGTCTCGACCTCGTCGGGGGAGATCCGATAACCCCCTGCCGTGATGACGTCGTCGGCGCGCCCGTGGTAGGTGACGTAGCCGTCGGGATCCAGGCTCACCAGGTCGCTGGTGACGAACCAGTCACCACGAAAAGGGCTGTCCTGCGGCCGGTTCCAGTAGCCGAGCATGAGGCCGGGGTCGTCTCGACGTACCGCGAGCCGGCCGATCTCACCCGGTCCGGCCTCCTCGCCCATCGCGTCGAGGACGGCGATGTGGCGACCTGGCTGCGCCCGGCCCGGCGAGCCCGGTCGGACCGGCACGCTCGGCGAACTCGAGACGAACGTCGAGATCTCGCTCATGCCGAGCGCCTCGTAGAGCGGGGTTCCGGTCGCGGCCTCCCACGCCTCACGGGTGCTCTGCGGGAGGGCCTCACCGGCGACGAGCCCGTGGCGCAGGGTTCTGCGGAGCCGGGCCAACGGTTCGGCCTCGGTCGCGAGGATCTGGCGGTAGACGCCGGGAACGGCGGCGAACATCGTCACCCCCGCGGCCTCGATGAGACGCGGCCACACCCGTCGGTCGCGCTCACCGGTGTAGACGACGGCGCAGGCGCCGTTCGCCCAGGGATCGGTGAGGCCGACCCCGAGCGTGTACGTCCAGTTGAAGGCTCCGGCGTGGAGTACGACGTCGTCGGCCGTGATGCCGTACCAGCCGTCGTACATCGGCCGCCGTCCCCACGCCGAGCGGTGCGCGTGGAGGACGCCCTTGGGCCGGCTCGTCGTGCCCGAGGTGTAGACGAGGAACGCCGGATCCTCGGCCGCGGTGTCGGCGAACTCGGCCCGCGCCGACGACGCCCGCCAGGCGGTGATGTCGTCGGGGGTGAAGCGACGCAGGGCGGGTATCCCCGCGTCGGGCAGTCCTCGTCCGGCGCCGTGGATGAGGGCCCGAGCGCGGGAGTCCTCGAGGAGGAAGGTCGCCTCGCCGTCCGTGAGCTGGTCCGAGGACGGCAGTGACACGAGTCCTGCGGCCATCGCCCCGAAGTGCGCGAGGGCGTAGTCCGTCGTGTTCCCGAGGCGGATCATCACCCGATCGCCGCGTTCCAGCCCCGCGGCGAGCAGACCGGCGGCGACGGCCCGCACCGCGTCGTCGAGATCCCCAAAGCTCCATCGTTCGACCGTCTCGGCCGCCTCGACCGCCTCGACCGCAGGTGCGTGGGTGGCAGCGCGGTCCGAAGCGGACTCCAGCGCGGCGATCCCCGCCGGACCGTGGACGACGACGAGGGCGGTGCGTGCCGCGCCGGGCGGATCTGCCGCGGCCGCCAGGCAGTACCGGGCGAGGTTGAAGCGGGCGGGAACCGCGGCCACGTCGCCGCACGCGGACCGCGGGCCGGGGGAGGAGTCGTCGTGCGCCATGCCCCCTAGTCAAGCGCAGCGCCGCGGTGACGCCGCGCACCCGGGGCGGTGTCCGGGCTGCGGCCCACGCATGCCCCGACGGCCTAGGATCGGCTCATGCAGACGCCCGAGGCACCCGAGGAAGCCAGCAAGTTCGCGCGTGTCAAGGACGGCTTTCAGCGGCTGTGGACCCCGCACCGCATGGCCTACATCCGCGGCGAGGGCAAGCCGAGCGGCAAGCCCGGGCCCAAGAGCAAGGCCGACCGGCCGCAGTGCCCGTTCTGCACGGCGCCCGAGGGCACGGACGCCGAGGGTCTCATCGTCCACCGCGGGCGCACCTGCTACGTCGTGCTCAACCTCTTTCCGTACAACCCCGGCCACATGCTCGTCTGTCCCTACCGTCACGTGCCGCGCTACCTCGACCTCACCGACGAGGAGACGAGTGAGTTCACCGCTCTCACCAAGGACGCGCTCCGGGCCGTCGAGGCCGCCTCGCAGCCGATGGGGTTCAACGTCGGCATGAACCAGGGCGCGGTCGCGGGTGCCGGCGTGGAGGCCCACCTGCACCAGCATGTCGTCCCTCGCTGGGGCGGCGACATGAACTTCCTGCCGATCATCGCCCAGACGAAGGCCCTGCCCAGCCTGCTGGAGGACACGCGGCAGGAGCTCGTCGACGCCTGGCCCACCCCCTCCGGCGCGGGCGACTGACGCGACCGCGGCCAGGGCAGAGCAGTCGAGGCCTGGGTTCACCGCCGGACCATGCGACGACGCGGCCCCTCGCCGGTGCGAAGGACCGCGTCGGTCGGACGAGCGTCGGATCAACTCGCGGTCGCGAGTTCGGCGACGAGGTGGGTCGGCATGAGTTCGTAGCCGATCATCTCGCGTTCGAACGAACCTGCGCCCTGGGTCAGCGAGCGCAGTTCGACCGCGTAGCGCGTGAGCTCGACCTGCGGCACCTCGGCCTTGACGACGGTGAAGCCCTCCTGCCCGGCCTGGTCGCTGCCGAGGATGCGTCCACGTCGGCCGCTGACGTCGGTCATCACCGCGCCGAGGTGATCGTCGGGCACGGTGACCGTGAGCAGGTCGATCGGTTCGAGCAGCGCCGTCGTCCCCGCCTGCGCGGCGGCCTCCTTGAGGGCGAGGGCACCCGCCATCTGGAACGCCGCGTCCGAGGAGTCGACCGAGTGCGCCTTGCCGTCGAAGAGGGTGACCCGCACGTCGACCATCGGGTATCCCGCGACGATGCCCTTCTCCAGTTGGGCGCGCACACCCTTCTCGACGCTCGGGATGAACTGCCGCGGCACCGAGCCGCCCACGACCTTGTCGACGAACTCGAACCCGCCGCCGCGCTCGAGAGGCTCGATCGTCAGGTCGCAGATCGCGTACTGCCCGTGACCACCGCTCTGCTTGACGTGTCGGCCCTTGGCGGTCGCCGGACCGACGAACGTCTCGCGCAGCGCGATCCGCAGGGGGACGACCTCGACGCTCACGTCGAGTTCCTCGGCGAGGCGGCCGAGAACGAGATCGAGATGGGTCTGGCCCATGGTCCACAACACGACCTGGGAGGTCTCGGCGTTGTGCTCGACCCGCAGGGCGGGATCGGTGGCGGCGAGGCGCTGCAGGGCTCCCGGCAGCTTGTCCTCGTCGGCTCGGGTGGCGGCCTTGACCGCGGTGGGCAGCAGCGCCTCCGGCATGGTCCACGGTTCGACGACCACCGGGCGGTCCTTGGCGCTGATCGTGTCGGAGGTCGCCGCGCTCGGCAGCTTCTGGACGACGACGATCTGACCGGCGATCGCGCTCGCCGTCGGTCGGAGCGTGTCGCCGAGCGGGGAGGCGAGCGGCCCGACCCGGACATCGTCGTCGTGGTCGGGGTGGCCGGCGACCTCGTGGCCGGTGAAGCTGCCGAGATGCCCGGAGACGTGGACGACGTCGTCCTGGCGCATCGTGCCCGCGAAGATGCGGACGAGGGCGACGTGGCCGACGTAGGCGTCGGTCGTCGTGCGCACGACCTCGGCGACGAGTGGGGCGTCGGCGCTCACCTCGATCGTCGGCGCATCGGCGCCCGCGATCGTGTAGGCCTTGGGCCGGTGCGCTCCCGTGGGCGGCGGGAACGCCGCCCCGATGAGGTGCAGGAGCACGTCGATCCCCGCGCCCGTGGTGACGCTCACCGGAACGACCGGGTGGAACGAGCCGCGTGCCACGGCCGTCAGCAGCGCGTCCTCGACGACCTCGAAGCCGATCTCCTCGCCCCCGAGGTACCGGTCGAGCAGGGTGTCGTCCTCGGCCTCGGTGATGATGCCCTCGAGCAGCGGGGCGTGATAGGCGTCGAAGAAGCCGATGTGCTCCTCGCCGGTGGGTCGCACGACCCGGTCGGCGCCGGTGTAGTCGTGCACCTCGCCGAGGACGAGGTCGACGATGTTCTCCAGCGCGTTGTCGGCGCCGAGGACGGGCACGCCGAGCGGCATGACCCCCTCGCCGAAGGCGACCTGGCAGTCGGCGATCGCCGACTCGAAGTCGGCGTTCGGTGTGTCGAGCTTGGTGAGCACGACCGCCAGCGGCGCCCCGACCTGCTTGCACTCGTGCCACAGGGTGCGCGTCGCAGCGTCGACGCCCTCGGCCGCCGAGATGACGAACACCGCGGCGTCCGCCGCGCGCAGCCCCGCGCGCAGCTCACCGACGAAGTCGGGGTAACCGGGGGTGTCGATGAGGTTCACCACCAGATCGCCGCTCGTCACCGACGCCACCTCGAGGGCGGTCGACCGGCTGCCGTCACGCGCCGGGGGACGGTACCCGGGCGTGGTCGTCGCGACCAGATGATCGAAGAGGCGGGTCTTGCCCGACCCGCTCGGTCCGACGAGCACGACGTTGCGCAGGGCCTCGGGTGAGGTGACGACGGGGGATCCGGTGGTGTGGTCTTGTCTGCCCATAGCTCACTGTGCGCCTCGACCGAAGGGGTCGGGCAGGACCTTGGTCACGACCGATGTTCGTCCCGGTCAGGCCCCCCGACCACCCCAGAGGTCCCGTCGCCGCGACACGCGTGGAAACGCCCGCGTCATGGCGAGCGGTTACTCTGACGCCACCATGCTGAGCCGATTCGCGCAGGCCTTCGTCCGCCGCCTCCTCACCCCGCTCGCCCAGGCATTGCTCAAGATCGGTGTCGGACCCGACACCGTCACCATCGTCGGCACCATCGGCGTCGTCGCCGGAGCGCTGCTCTTCTACCCGCGAGGCGAGCTCTTCTGGGGCACGATCGTCGTCACGGTCTTCGTGTTCTCCGACACCCTCGACGGCACCATGGCCCGCATCTCCGGACGCACGAGTCCGTGGGGCGCGTTCCTCGACTCCACCCTCGACCGGCTCGGCGACGGCGCGGTGTTCGGCGGCCTCCTGCTCTACTTCGCCGGGCACCACGACGGCATCCTCACCGCCTGGTTCGCGCTCGCCTGCCTCGTGTTCGGCTTCCTCGTCAGTTACGCCCGCGCCCGCGCCGAAGGGCTCGGCTTCGAGGCCAAAGGCGGGATCGCCGAGCGCGCCGACCGCCTCGTCGTCGTCCTCGTCGCCACGGGGCTGACCGGCCTGTTCGACTGGCCCGACACGGTGCTCACCGTCGTCCTCGCCATCCTCGCCGCGGCCAGCGCGATCACCGTGGTCCAGCGCATGTGGGCCGTCAAACAGCAGGCCCTCCCGCGTTCCTGATACCGCACCTGAGCGACCGGTCCCCGCACGTAGAATGACGCGGCCGGGCGCACGAACCGCGCCGGCCATCCCGACGTACGAAGTGAGTTTTCCGTGACCTCAGTCGACAACCGCGACGCCGACCCCACCACCCCCGACACCGCCGCGGCCGGTTCCGCCACCGGCACCGCACGGGTCAAGCGCGGTATGGCCGAGATGCTCAAGGGCGGCGTCATCATGGACGTCGTCACCCCCGAGCAGGCCAAGATCGCCGAGGACGCCGGCGCCGTCGCGGTCATGGCGCTCGAGCGGGTGCCCGCCGACATCCGCGCCCAGGGCGGCGTCTCCCGCATGAGCGACCCCGACATGATCGACGGCATCATCGAGGCCGTCTCGATCCCGGTCATGGCGAAGGCCCGCATCGGTCACTTCGTCGAGGCGCAGGTGCTGCAGAGCCTCGGTGTCGACTACATCGACGAGTCCGAGGTGCTCACGCCCGCCGACTACAGCAACCACATCGACAAGTGGCAGTTCACGGTGCCGTTCGTCTGCGGTGCCACCAACCTCGGCGAGGCCCTGCGCCGCATCACCGAGGGCGCGGCGATGATCCGCTCGAAGGGCGAGGCCGGCACCGGCGACGTCTCCAACGCCACCACCCACATGCGCAAGATCCGCGCCGAGATCAACCGGCTGCGCGCGATGGAGCCCGACGAGCTCTACGTCGCCGCCAAGGAGCTCCAGGCCCCCTACGACCTCGTCAAGGAGGTCGCCGAGGCCGGCAAACTGCCCGTCGTCCTGTTCACCGCGGGCGGCATCGCCACCCCGGCCGACGCCGCGATGATGCGCCAGCTCGGCGCCGAGGGTGTCTTCGTCGGCTCCGGCATCTTCAAGTCCGGCAACCCGGCGCAGCGTGCCGCCGCCATCGTCAAGGCCACGACGTTCTTCGACGACCCCGACACCATCGCCGAGGTCAGCCGCGGCCTGGGCGAGGCCATGGTCGGCATCAACGTCGACGACATCCCCGTGCCCCACCGTCTCGCCGA
Organism: Mobilicoccus massiliensis; assembly: GCF_000826525.2. Taxonomy (GTDB): domain Bacteria; phylum Actinomycetota; class Actinomycetes; order Actinomycetales; family Dermatophilaceae; genus Mobilicoccus; species Mobilicoccus massiliensis. The sequence goes on from NZ_LN651331.1 coordinate 289,565, forward strand.
GCGCGGCTGGTAATCCACGCGAGCACGACCGGTCGCCGGTCGGTCGTTCCGGTCTCGGGACGAGCCGCCGCCGGGCGAACACCGGTTGTGCGTCCGGGCTCGTGGTGTGGGTCATATCTGCCGATGGGCGGGTATGACCCACATCGCCGTCTCCGGCCACGACCGGTTCGAGTACCAAGAGATGATCGTCGGCATCGCGCACCGCCGCAGCGGCCCCACCTACTTTCGCCGGGTGACCACCCGGGCCGGGCACAGCCTGCAGATCGGTGAGGTCAACTCGCCGATGAGTGCCCTCAACGAGATGGGTGACGAGGGCTGGGAGGTCGTCCGCGAACAGCCGGTCGTCCACGAACAGCACCCGTGGGTCGTCGCCGAGTTGCAGGAGGCCGACTCCGACGTCGTCAGCGTCTCCGGCTCCCGGGAGTACCTGTTGGTGCGGCGACTGTCGGGGGAGCGCCGCACCGAGTAACAGGGCGTAGCACCGAGTAACAGGGAGTAGCGCGAGGTAGCCCGGGGCCTCTGGGAGCCGGGCGGCGCCGGCCGCGGGGAACGATCCGTTCGGGTGAATTCCGGCGTCCCAGATTCGAGATCCAATTTCGTCGGGAGGCGTGGCTTCGGGTATTTCGGCGGGATTACCGTCAGGGCACTCGAATTCTGGATCCACGATGAGGTGCTCCATGGTCGCTCCCGCCACGCCCACACCCGCCGGACACGAACACATCGGCGACGGTGGACTTCACGTCACCGACGCAGGAGACGCGGGCTATCACAAGACCCTGACCAACCGTCAGGTGCAGATGATCGCCATCGGCGGGGCCATCGGGGTCGGCCTCTTCCTCGGCGCCGGTGGGCGACTCGCCACGGCGGGGCCCTCCCTCATCCTCTCGTACGTCTTCTGCGGTGTCGTGGCGTTCTTCCTCATGCGCGCACTCGGTGAACTCGTCATGTACCGCCGATCCTCGGGCTCGTTCGTCTCCTACGCCCGCGAGTTCTACGGCGACAAATGGGCCTACGCCGCGGGCTGGATGTACATGCTCAACTGGATGATGACGGGTATCGCCGAGATCACCGCCATCGCCACCTATGTCTCCAAATGGCTGCCTCACCTGCCGCAATGGATTCCCGCTCTCGTGGCGTTGGCGATCGTGCTCGTCGTCAACCTCCTGTCGGCCAAGGCGTTCGGTGAGCTGGAGTTCTGGGCGGCACTGCTCAAGGTCTTCGCGATCTGTGCGTTCATCGTCGTCGCGCTCGTGCTCATCGTCATCGGCGCGCAGGTGGGGGGCCACACCGCGGGTCTGCACAACCTCACCTACCCCGACGGGTTCTTCCCCCACGGCGACGTGCTCGCGTTCGTCCTCGTCATGCAGGGCGTCGTCTTCGCCTACTCGACGATCGAGCTCGTCGGTACCGCCGCCGGTGAGACCGCCGACGCCGAGCGCGTCATCCCCAGGGCCATCCGCGCCGTCGTCTACCGCATCGCGTTCTTCTACGTGGGCTCGATCTTCCTGCTCGCCTGCCTGCTGCCGTACACGTCGTACAAGGCCGGTGAGAGCCCGTTCGTCACCGCGTTCGGCGCCATGGGCGTTCCGTGGATCGGTGACGCGATGAACCTCGTCGTCATCACCGCCGCGCTGTCGTCGTGCAACTCCGGCCTCTACTCCACCGGGCGCATTCTGCGCTCGCTGTCGATGGCGGGGGAGGCGCCGAAGTTCACCCGCGCCCTCACCAAGGGCGGTGTGCCCGCCGGCGGCATCCTGCTCACCTCGTTCGTCTACTTCCTCGGCGTGCTGCTCAACATGGTCCTGCCCCAGCAGGCCTTCGAGATCGCGGTCGCGACCGCAGCCGTGGGCATCGTCTGGACCTGGGGGACGATCTTCGCCTGCCAGATCGCCCTGCGACGGCGGATCGACGCCGGCATCGTCGCGCCGACGAGCTTCCCGATGCCCGGGGCCCCGTTCACGGCGTGGTTCGGCCTCGTCTCGCTCGCCGGGATCGTCGTCATCATGGTGCTCTCACCGGGCCCGGGCGGGTTCCAACTCAAGGTGCTCGCGGCCGCCGCGTTGTTCATGATCGTCGTCGCCGCCTGCTGGCCGTTCGTCGCCCGCAACAAGGCCGCCCACCCGGCCCTGCAGCACGCGCAGGACCTCGAGTTCTGACATCGAGGCCGCCCGTCGGGTGCCGGGGCCGGCACAGCGCCCTGCCTCCGGCCACGCCTCGGGTCCGTCGCGGCCGCCCGGCCACGGCCGGCTCGACGCCGGGGCCTACCATCTGCGACGTGACAGACCGACCCACCATCGGCGTGCTCGCCGTGCAGGGGGACGTGCGCGAACACGCCGCCGCCCTCACCGAGTGCGGCGCACGCACCGTTCTCGTCCGGCGCCCCGGGGAACTCGACGCGCTCGACGGCATCGTCCTGCCCGGCGGCGAGTCGACGACGATCGACAAGCTCCTGCGGGCGTTCGACCTGTTCGAGCCTCTGCGGGCGGCCATCGCCGAGGGGTTGCCCGTCTACGGCTCGTGCGCCGGGATGATCCTGCTCGCCGACCGGCTCGTGGAGGCCCACCGCGGGCAGCGGACTCTCGGCGGCATCGACATGCGCGTGCGACGCAACGCCTTCGGCAGGCAGGTCGACTCGTTCGAGGCCGACCTCGACGTCGCCGACGCGGGGTTCGACGCACCGCTGCGGGCGGTGTTCATCAGGGCGCCCTGGGTCGAGGAGGTCGGTGACTCGGTCGAGGTGCTCGCCTCGGTCGAGATCGACGGCGTCGAACGACCCGTCGCGGTGCGCCAGGGGGCTGCGCTCGCGACGTCGTTCCACCCGGAGGTGACCGGTGACCTGCGTGTCCACGAGATGTTCCTGCGGATGGCCCGCGGCTGACCGGTGACCCCGGTCGGCCGCTCGCCACGGGGGCTCGTCCCGCGCTCGTCTCGGGTTCGCGCCGGGCCGGAACGTGCCGGTTTCCCCGGTACGTGTGCCGAGCCGTAGGATTCGACAAGGCCTTTTCGATGTGTGCCCGGGATCGGCCCCGGGCCCCGGCGTCCCCCTGCCGAGCGCGGGGGTCGATGCCGCAGGTACGCGAGACGAAGGCCGGCAGGCGCCGGCAGTCAGGAGATGCACGATGAGCGGTCACTCCAAGTGGGCGACGACGAAGCACAAGAAGGCGGCCATCGACGCCAAGCGCGGCAAGCTCTTCGCCAAGCTCATCAAGAACATCGAGGTCGCCGCGCGCACCGGCGGAGGTGACCCGGCAGGAAACCCGACGCTGTACGACGCGATCCAGAAGGCGAAGAAGTCGTCGGTGCCCAACGACAACATCGATCGCGCCGTCAAGCGCGGCTCGGGAGCCGAGGGCGGCGGGGCCGACTGGCAGACGATCATGTACGAGGGCTATGCACCCGGTGGCGTCGCGGTGCTCATCGAGTGCCTCACCGACAACCGCAACCGCGCGGCCACCGAGGTGCGGGTCGCGCTCACCCGCAACGGCGGCAGCCTCGCCGACCCGGGCTCGGTGAGCTACCTGTTCAACCGCCGCGGCGTGGTCATGGTGCCCAAGGCGCAGAAGGACGGGGAGACCACCGAGGACGCGCTGCTCGAGATCGTCCTCGACGCCGGCGCCGAGGAGGTCGAGGACTACGGCGATGCGTTCCGCATCGAGTCCGAGGCGAGCGACTTCGTCGCGGTCCGTACGGCGCTCGTCGGCGCGGGCATCGACTACGACTCCGCCGAGGCCGAGTTCGTCCCCAGCATGGAGATCCCCCTCGACGCCGAGGGCGCGCGCAAGATGATGCGCGTCATCGACGCCCTCGAGGACAGCGACGACGTGCAGAACGTCTACGCCAACGGTGACGTCTCCGACGAGGTCGCCGCCGAGCTCGGCGAGGACTGAGACCCGCGCCGAGACAGCCGCCGTTTCCGGCCACGGGCATCCGCGTTCGTCGCGGATGCCGGGTAGGGCCGGAATCGGCGGCTGTCTCGGCGCGTGGGGGCGGGTGTGGCGGTGCAGGCTCGTGACCGGGGCACGCCGTACAGTGGCGATCGAACAGTTGTCCGTCGATCGATCCGGCCGTGGCGTGCGGCGAGTGAGGGGCGCACCATGCGGGTGTTGGGCGTGGACCCCGGTCTGACGCGGTGCGGTCTCGGGGTCGTCGACGGGGGAGTCGGGCGGCCGTTGCGCATGGTCGCCGTGGGGGTGATACGAACTCCGACCGGGGAGGCGGTGCCGCAGCGGCTGCTCGCTCTGCAGGCCGAGCTCGAGCGGTGGGTGGAGCGGTACGAGCCCGACGCGATCGCCGTCGAACGCGTCTTCGCCCGGCACGACGTCAGCACGATCATGGGCACGGCCCAGGCCAGCGCGATCCCCATGCTCGCCGCCGCCGCTCGCGGGCTGCCGCTCGCGATGCACACTCCGAGCGAGGTGAAGGCCGCGGTCACCGGCAACGGCCGGGCCGACAAGGCGCAGGTCACCGCCATGATCAGCCGCATCCTGCGCCTCGCCGACCCCCCGAAGCCGGCCGATGCCGCCGACGCGCTCGCCCTTGCCGTCTGCCACGTCTGGCGCGGCGGCGCGCAGTCGCGCATCGACGAGGCGGTCGCCGCATCCGGGGGTCCGCGATCGGCTCGCGCCGCCCAGCTGGCCCGCCGGCAGGCGGCGCAACGTCAGGAGGCCGAACGCCAGGCGGCTCGGCAGCGGGCCGCGATCCGGGAGGCGGCGCAGCGACAGCAGGCCGGAGCCTCCGGTCAGGCAGGTCAGGCCGGTCAGGCAGGTCGGGCAGGTCAGGCCGGACGGAGCGGGCAGACCGGGGGCAGTGCGATCGTGGCGCGGGGAGTGGAAGGGTTGTCGGGCCTGCCGGGTACCGTGCGCACGAGCGTCCGCAGCGTCCCAGGAAGCAGGCCATGATCAGCACCCTCACCGGATCCGTCGCCCACGTCGGCCTCGACCGCGTCGTCGTCGAGGTCGGGGGAGTCGGGTTCACCGTGTTCGCCACGCCTGCCACGGCCGCGGCCCAACGCGTCGGTGGTGAGGCGAGGCTGTCGACCTCGCTGGTCGTGCGCGAGGACTCCCTCACGCTGTTCGGGTTCGCGACGGGCGACGAACGCGATCTCTTCGAGAAGGTGCAGACCGTCTCGGGTGTCGGCCCCCGGCTGGCCCTGGCCATGCTCGCCGTGCTCGATCCGCCTACGTTGCGGCTGGCGGTGGCCTCGGGGGATGTGCGCACGCTCACGAAGGTGCCGGGCATCGGCAAGAAGGGGGCCGAGCGCATCGTGCTCGAGCTGCGCGACAAGATCGCCGAGCCCGAGGCCGTCGGCGCAGCGTCGGCTGCCGCGCCCACGCCGCAGCCGGAGGCCGCGCGGCGCGACCCGGTGCGCGAGGCCCTCGTCGGGCTCGGATGGAACGCCAGGCAGGCCGATGGCGCGATCGACGCCGTGCTCGCCCGGGACGGGGAGCAGACGAGCGTGCCCGCCCTGCTCAAGGCCGCGTTGCGAGAGCTCGGGCGATGAGCCCTCTCGACGGCGCGTACGACCACCCCGACGACCCGATCGAGTCCGAGGCCGACGGCTCGTACGACGCGAGCGCGCGCATCGTCGACCCCACCGCCGTCGAGGGCGACGAGCAGCGGGTCGAGGCGGCGCTACGGCCGCGGCGACTCGAGGAGTTCCCCGGTCAGCCGCGAGTGCGCGAGCAGCTCTCCCTCGTGCTGGAGGCCGCGCGCCGGCGCGGCGCCCCGCCTGACCACATCCTCCTCTCGGGTCCCCCCGGCCTGGGCAAGACCACGCTGGCGATGATCACCGCGGCCGAGCTCGAGGCGCCCATCCGCGTGACGAGCGGACCGGCCATCCAGCACGCGGGCGACCTCGCCTCGATCCTCTCCTCACTCACCGAGGGTGAGGTGCTCTTTCTCGACGAGATCCATCGCATGAGCCGGCCGGCCGAGGAGATGCTCTATCTCGCGATGGAAGACTTCCGCGTCGACATCATCGTCGGCAAGGGCCCCGGTGCCACGGCGATCCCGCTCGAGCTCGCGCCGTTCACCGTGGTCGGCGCCACGACCCGCGCCGGCCTGCTGCCCGCGCCGCTGCGCGATCGGTTCGGCTTCACCGGGCATCTCGACTTCTACGACACCGCCGACCTCGAGGCGATCCTGCTGCGCTCGGCCCGCCTGCTCGGCATCGAGGCCGAGGCGGCCGGCATCCACGAGATCGCGCGCCGGTCGCGCGGCACTCCCCGCATCGCCAACCGGCTGTTGCGCCGGGTGCGGGACTGGGCGCAGGTGCACGGCAGACACGTCGTCGACCTCGACGCGGCGCAGGCGGCCCTCACCCTCTTCGACGTCGACCACTCCGGCCTCGACCGGCTCGACCGTGCCGTGCTCGAGGCGTTGTGCCGACGGTTCTCCGGCGGCCCGGTCGGCCTCTCGACGCTGGCGGTGGCGGTCGGCGAGGAGTCCGACACCGTCGAGACGGTCGCCGAGCCCTACCTCGTGCGCGAGGGGTACATGGTGCGAACCCCGCGCGGACGCGTGGCCACGCCGCAGACCTGGGACCACCTCGGCCTGCGGCCCCCACCGGGGTCGCCGAACGCGGCGAACGGCGGTGTTCAGCCGCCGCTTCCCCTCGACGAGAGCTGACCGGTGGACGCCCGACCAGGACGAATGCGGCCTGGATCCGGCCCCGGTCGGAAATCTCGCCCCCGCCTCGGACGTTCACCTCGCGCGGCGCGGCACGTTGGCGTATGCGCCTGAGCGTCACCTAGACTCGACCGGGTGCCTCGCTGCGGGGCACCGTCAGATGGTGCCGGGGGAGGCGCTCATCCCTCGCGCGGCGGCCCGGTGCCGCAGCGTGTCCGGACGAGCGTGGCGACCGACACGACACCCGATGACCCGACGACGAGGACCTCATGGATTCAATTTTCGGCCTGCTACCCCTGCTGTTCCTCGTGCTGGTGATGGTGTGGATGATCCTCTCCCAACGCCGCCGGCAGCGTGAGGTGGCCACGATGCAGTCCTCTCTCGCCGCGGGCGACGAGATCCTCACCGTCGGCGGCATCGTCGGTCGACTGACCACCGTGGAGGGCCCCCTGCTCGGGGTCGAGGTCAGCCCCGGTGTCGTCATTCGCGTGGACCGACGCTCGATCTCCGGTCGAACGAGCGACGTCCCGGCGTTCGGTGCCGGCGCCGCGCGTGTCGACGACGCCTCCCCGCACGAGCGGTCGCCTCGTCCCGACACCACCGACGAGCAGGCCTGAGCATGGCGACCTCCTCGACCTCCCGCAGCGCCTGGAGGGCCCTGGGCGCGATGGCCGCGGTTCTCCTGGCCCTCGTGGTCGGCGTCTTCTCCACCGTGCAGTGGGCCGGCGGTCAGTGGTCCCCCAAGCTCGGCCTCGACCTCGAAGGCGGCACTCAGATGGTGCTCGCGCCGCAGGTCGGGGAGGGGCAGCGCGTCAACGAGCAACAGCTCGCCCAGGCCGTCGACATCATGCGGGCCCGCGTGGACGGGCAGGGCGTGGCGGAGGCCGAGGTCGCGACCCTCGGCCAGAACGTCGTCGTCGCCGTGCCCGGCGAGATGACCAAGGCGCAGGAAGAGGCGCTGCGGCAGTCCTCCCAGATGCGGTTCCGCCCCGTCCTCGCCGTCATTCCGGTCGAGCAGGCTCCCGCGCCCACGCCGAGCGGAGCACCCACGGGCACGCCGGCTCCCAGCGGTACCCCCGCGCCCGGCACGGCCACGTCGGCCCCGAAGCCGACGGCCAAGCCGACCGGCACCGCGAAGACCACCGCCAAGCCCAGCGCGAAGGCCACGCCTGCGCCCACGAAGACGGCGAACGCCGTGGCCCCGCCGCAGCTCCAGCGCGTCGGCGCACGGCCGGCCGCGACGCCGACGGCGACTCCCGCCGCGACCGCCCCCTCGCAGCCGTCGCCCGCGCCGAGCCCCAAGCCCGACCTGCTGCACCAGCCCAAGCTCGAGGAGGTCGCACCCGGCCTCACCCGCATCACGCCGGCCGAGCGGCAGGACCCGCAGAAGCTCATCGAGTACGCGACCAACGAGGCGTGGCTGCAGAACCCGCAGTACGTCGAGGAGATCCAGCAGCTCGACTGCACCCAGCCGGCCGAGTCCGACCCCACGAAGGAGGACCCCGACCTGCCGATCGTCGCCTGCGACACCGAGGGCCAGGCCAAGTACCTCCTCGGGCCGGCGGTCATCGACGGCGACCAGCTCGCCGACGCGTCCTCGGGCAACCAGGTGAACAACCAGGGCCAGCCGATGCCCGGCTTCCAGGTCAACCTCGAGATGAAGCCCGGGGCCCGCGAGCTGTACCGGGTCGTCAGCACGCACATGCTCGGGTTGCAGCAGCCGCGCAACCAGCTCGCGACGGTGCTCGACAACCGCGTCGTCTCGGCCCCTTACTTCTCCAGCCCGATCCCCGACGGAAACGCGGCCATCAGCGGCAACTTCGACGCCGACACGGCCAAACTGCTCGCCGACCAGCTGAAGTTCGGTGCCCTGCCCATGTCGTTCACCGTGCAGAGCTCCGAGCAGATCAGCCCGACCGTCGGTGGCGACCAATTGCGTCTCGGCCTCGTCGCGGGCGCCATCGGTCTCGGCCTCGTCATCCTCTACTTCCTCTGGCAGTACCGGATGCTCGGCCTGGTCACGACGGCCTCGCTGCTGCTCGTCGCCGTCGTCACCTACCTGACGATGGTGCTCATGGGGTGGCAGTACAACCTGCGTCTCACCATGGCGGGTGTGACCGGCGCGATCGTCGCGATCGGCACGACCGCGGACTCGTTCATCGTCTACTTCGAACGCGTCCGTGACGAGGTGCGTGACGGGCGGGCCGTACCGTCGGCCGTGCAGACCGGCTGGCTGCGAGCGCGGCGCACGATCGTCATCTCGGGCGCGGTGAACTTCCTCGCGGCGCTGGTGCTCTACGTGCTCGCGGCGAGCAACGTGCGCGGATTCGCGTTCATGCTCATGCTCACGACGATCATCGACCTGCTCGTCACGTTCTGGTTCACCCACCCGATGTTGCTCCTGCTCACCGGGACGAAGTTCTTCGGCCAGGGACACCGCTGGTCGGGGTTGTCGGCCGACACTCTCGGGGTCGACCGCACGCGTTACGTCGGGCGCGGCCGCATCGTCCGCGGCGCGACCCGACGTCCAGAAGGCGCTGCCGGCGGAGCGACCCGGTTCGACCCCGCAGGCGGCCTGGAGGGCGCCGACGACCCGATCGCCACCGGAACGAAGGGGGAGCGGGCATGAGCCGGTTCAGCGAATGGGGCAACGACCTCTACACCGGGCAGCGATCGATCGACTTCATCGGTCGTCGCAAGCTGTGGTACGTCGCCTCGGCGGTGCTCCTCCTGCTCACCATCGGCGGGCTCGTCCTCCGTGGCGGCATCAACCTCGGCATCGAGTTCACCGGCGGGTCGGACTTCCGTGTACCCGGCGTCACGAACTTCGAGAACTTCGAGTCCCGGGCGAGCACGGTCGTCCAAAAGGTGGGCAAGGTCGATCAGGCCAAGGTGACGCGGGTCGGCACCGACAGCGTGCGGGTCGAGACCGAGCGGTTCGACGACCGGCGGGCCATCGACGTGCGCGACGGTCTGGCCGATGAGTTCCACGTCGATCCCGACAGCGTGACCAGCTCGGTCATCGGTCCGTCGTGGGGTCAGTCGGTGACGAACGACGCGATTCGGGCTCTTCTGCTCTTCCTCGTGCTCGTCTCGGTCGTGCTCGCGGTGTACTTCCGCACGTGGAAGATGGCGGTGGCGGCGATCGTCGCCCTCGTCCACGACATCGTGTTCACGGTCGGCATCTACGCGGTCGCCGGGTTCGAGGTCACCCCCGCGTCGGCGATCGGGTTCCTCACGATCCTCGGTTACTCGATGTACGACACCGTGGTCGTGTTCGACAAGGTGCGAGAGAACACGGCCGAGGCGTTCCGGCGGGGCACGATGACCTACGACGAGGCCGTCAACCTCGCGGTCAACCAGACCCTCGTGCGCTCGATCAACACCTCGGTGGTGGCGTTGCTGCCCGTCGCCGTCATCCTCGTCATGTCGTGGGCCGTGATCGGCCCGGGAACCCTGCGCGACCTGTCGCTGGCGCTGTTCGTCGGCATCGCGGTGGGTACGTACAGCTCGATCTTCCTCGCGCCGCCGATCCTCGTGGACCTGCGCCGGGGGGAGAAGTCGGTGCGTGCGCTGCGCGAGCGGGTCGAGCGGCACCGGATGCACGGGGAGTCCTACGAGCAGACCGTCGCCGAGACCCAGGGCCGCCCTCGGCCTGCGCCCGGTGGGTCGTCCTCCGGCGTGGGCGTCGTCCAACGGCCGGTGACCACCTCGATGACCGATGCGTCGGCCCAGGAGTCCCGGTCGCCGGCGAGCGACGGGGGGATCACGGCCACCGGCCGCCCGATCCACCCCTACGCTCAACGCGCTCAACGCGACGAGGGCAGGCGCGACGCCCGTCGTCGCCGCAAGGACCAGGGCGAGAAGTGAGACCGCGTGCCGCCCGGCCCGCCCGCTCTCGAAGCGGGGGCCGGGCGGCACGGTAGTCTCTGGGCTCGTGACCGACTCGCTCGCCTCGCTCGTCGCTGCCAAGCTGCGGGACGTCCAGGACTTTCCCGAACCCGGCGTCGTCTTCAAGGACTTCACGCCCCTGCTCGCCGATCACACGACGTTCGCCGCGGTCATCGACGACGTCGTCGACCGCTACCGCGACAGGGTGGACATCGTCGTGGGTGTCGAGGCGCGCGGGTTCATGATCGGCGCCGCCACCGCCTACGCCCTCGGTGTCGGCTTCGTGCCGGTGCGCAAGCAGGGCAAGCTGCCCGGCGCCACCCAGCAGGCCAGCTACGCGCTGGAATACGGCCACGCGACGATCGAGATCCACGCCGACGCGTTCGAGCCCGGCACCCGCGTCCTCATCATGGACGACGTGCTCGCGACAGGTGGCACCGCGGCGGCGACGTGCGAGCTCGTGGAGCGGCTCGGAGGCATCGTCGTCGCGGTCGACGTCGTCGTCGAGATCGCGGGCCTCGACGGGCGCGCGGCGCTGGGTGAGCGTGAGCTGTCCTCCGTCCTGACGGTCTAGAGCCCTACACTCTCGTCATGAGTACGACGGGACAGCCAGAGGGAGCGACGGGCGCCTCCACCAGGCCGGCTGCCCCGGTGCAGCCGGCGGCCGCGGGATCCTCGGTCGGCGCGAGCATGCGGGCCCGGCTCGCCCGCCTGGGCTCGCGTCACTACGCCCATCCCGAACTCGAACCGCTGTTGCGGGCCGTGCGAGCCACGCATCCCAAGGCCGACGTGTCGGTCATCGAGCGCGCCTTCGAAACGGCCGAGAAGTGGCACGAGGGTCAGATCCGCAAGAACGGTGATCCGTACATCACCCACCCTCTCGCGGTGACGTCGATCCTCGCCGAGCTCGGCATGCCGCCGACCACGCTGGCGGCGGCGATGCTCCACGACACCGTCGAGGACACGGGTTACAGCCTGGATGCCCTGCGGGCCGACTTCGGTGACGAGATCGCCATGCTCGTGGACGGGGTCACCAAGCTCGACAAGGTGACCTACGGCGATGCCGCTCAGGCCGAGACCGTGCGCAAGATGGTCATCGCGATGTCGCGCGACATCCGGGTGCTCGTCATCAAGCTCGCCGACCGGCTGCACAACGCCCGCACGTGGCGCTACGTCTCGGCCGAGTCGGCGGCCAAGAAGGCCCGCGAGACCCTCGAGATCTACGCGCCGCTGGCGCACCGCCTCGGCATGAACACGATCAAGTGGGAGCTCGAGGATCTCTCGTTCGCGACGCTCTACCCCAAGGTGTACGACGAGATCGTGCGCATGGTGGCCGAGCGCGCGCCGGCCCGCGAGGAGTACCTCAATCAGGTCAAGCAGCAGGTCGAGGAGGATCTCAAGGCCTCGCGCATCACCGCGACGGTCACCGGGCGGCCCAAGCACTACTACTCCGTCTACCAGAAGATGATCGTGCGCGGCCGCGACTTCGAGGACATCTACGACCTCGTCGCGGTGCGGGTGCTCGTCGAGACCGTGCGCGACTGCTACGCGGCGGTGGGGGCGGTGCACGCCCGGTGGAAGCCGATGCCGGGACGGTTCAAGGACTACATCGCGATGCCCAAGTTCAACATGTACCAGTCGTTGCACACGACGGTCGTGGGGCCGGGCGGCAAGCCGGTGGAGATCCAGATCCGCACGCACACCATGCACCGCCGGGCCGAGTACGGCGTGGCGGCGCACTGGAAGTACAAGGAGGTCAGCGGATCGGTGGCGCCGCGGGCCGGCGAGGTCCCGTCCAAGGACCCCACCGACATGGCGTGGCTGCGTCAGCTCGTGGACTGGCAACGCGAGACCGCCGACCCGGGGGAGTTCCTCGACTCCCTGCGGTTCGAGATCAACGCGCAGGAGGTGTTCGCGTTCACGCCGAAGGGCGCCGTCATCGCGCTGCCGTTGGGTTCGACCCCGGTCGACTTCGCGTACGCCGTGCACACCGAGGTCGGGCACCACACGATCGGTGGCCGGGTCAACGGACGCCTCGTGCCGCTGGAGTCCCGACTCGAGAACGGCGACGTCGTCGAGATCCTCACGAGCAAGGCCGACGGCGCGGGTCCCTCACGCGACTGGCTGACGTTCGTCAAGAGCCCGCGGGCGCGCAACAAGATCCGGCAGTGGTTCACCAAGGAGCGTCGCGAGGAGGCCATCGAGGTCGGCCGCGAGGAGATCGCCAAGACGATCCGCAAGCAGAACCTGCCGCTGCAGCGCATCATGAGCGCCGGCACGCTGAGTGCCATCGCGAGCGACCTGCGCTACGCCGACATCGACGCCCTCTACGCGGCCGTCGGCGAGAACAATGTGTCGGCACAAAGCGTCGTCGAACGCATCATCGCCGCGAGCGGCGGGGAGGCCGGGGCCGAGGAGGACCTCGCCGAGGCGACGATGCCCGGCCGCCCGAGCCGCCGGCGCAAGAGCGACACCGGGGTCGTCGTCGAGAACACCTCCGGGGTCGAGACCAAGCTCGCCAAGTGCTGTACTCCGGTGCCGGGTGACGACATCATGGGCTTCACCACGCGTGGCGGGTATGTATCGGTACATCGCAGCAACTGCACGAACGCCGACGGCCTGCGCGCCCACCCCGCACGTCTCGTCTCGGTGTCGTGGGCACCGTCGGCGGCGAGCATGTTCCTCGTCCAACTGCAGATCGAGGCCCTCGACCGCAGCCGACTGCTCTCCGATATCACGCGCGTGCTCTCCGACCACCACGTCAACATCCTGTCGGCCACCGTCCACACCTCCCGTGATCGGCTGGCCGTCTCCAAGTTCACCTTCGAGATGGGCGACCCGAGCCACCTCGAGCACGTCATCAAGGCGGTGCGCCGCATCGACGGCGTCTTCGACGTGTACCGGGTGTCCGGCGGGGTCAAGCAGCAGACCAAGTACGCGTCCTGACACGGCGACGGCCGCCGTCTCCGGCGCATGCCCCCCGGGGGTTCTCCCGTTGCTGCGGGTTCTGCCGGGGAGGCTGTGCCGGAGACGACGGCCGTCGCCTCGCCTGGGTGTGAGGTCAGCCGCCGAACTCCTGAAGGCCGGCGCGGGCCTGGGCCAGCCAGGACTCGCGGGCCTCGAGAGCCTCTCGGGCCTTCTTGATCTTGCGCTCGTCGCCCTGGGCCTCGGCCCGCTGCAGGTCCTCGCGCAGCGACGCGACCGCGGCCTCGAGCTGGGTGGCCATGCTGTGCGCGCGAGCGGCGACCTCGGGGTCGGTGCGCTTCCACTTCTGCTGGTCGGCCTCGCGAATCGCCTGCTCGACCTTGCGCATGCCGTCCTCGATGCGCTTCATCGCCGAGCGGGGAACCTTGCCGGCCGCGTCCCACTTCTCCTGGATGGGGCGCAGGCGCGCCTTGGCCGCCTCGACGTCCTTGACGGGCAGGATCGCCTGCGCCTGGGCGAGGAGTTCCTCCTTGACCTTGAGGTTGGCCTCGAACTCGACGTTCTCGGCGGCGCTGATCTCGTCCTTGGCCGAGAAGAAGGCGTCCTGGGCGCTCTTGAACCGCTTCCACAGCGCGTCGTCGTCGGCGCGTGAGGCGCGGCCGGCCTGACGCCACTGGTCCATGAGGCGCTTGAACGCGCCCGCGGTCTGCCCCCAGTCGGTGCTGTCCTTGAGCGACTCGGCCTGGGCGACGAGCTCCTCCTTGCGCTCCTTGGCCTCGGCCTGCGCCGAGCCGAGCTGCGCGAAGTGGACACGGCGCATCTTGTCGAAGGAGTTGCGGGAGCTCGACAACCGGTGCCACAACGCCTGCTCGGTCTCGCGGTCGAGCTTGGGCCCCTGTCGTTGGGCGCTCTTCCACTCGTCGAGGAGGGCGCGCATGCGCGCGCTGCTGGACTTCCACTGGACCTTGGCCTCGTCCTGGCCGGCGATCTTCTCGGCTTCGGAGACGATGGCCTCGCGGGCCTTGATCGCCTCCTCGCGCGCGGCGCTACGTTCCTGGTTCTCGGTGGCGCGACGGACCTCGACGGCGGTGGCGATGTCCTCGATGCGCACGAAGAGGGCGGGGAAGTCACCGACGGCGCGAAGATCCTTGACCGCGTCGCGCAGGCGCTTGAGCCCGTCGGCGCCCTCCTTGGCCGACAGGTCGGTCTGGGTGACGCGCTGGTGCAGCAACTCGGCGAGCGCGGCGACCTCGTCGAACTTGCGCGCGAAGTAGGCGAGGGCCTCCTCGGCGCTGGCGCCGGGGTAGGAGCCGACCTCACGCTCCTCCTCGCCGATCCGGACGAACACGGTGCCGTCGTCGGCCACGCGCCCGAACCGACCCGGATCGTGGGTGACATACGCGGGAGCGGCGGGGGCGGTCGGTGCGGGGGCGGCGACGACCTCGGGAGACGGAGCCGGGACGCGGATCGCACCGGGCGTGGCGCCGCGCGGGGGCGGCGACGACCTCGGGAGACGGAGCCGGGACGCGGATCGCACCGGGCGTGGCGCCGGGCTTGGGCACGGGCGGGGCCGACGGCGTCGGCGGCGTCGAGGGTGTTGAAGGCGTCGGGGGCGTCGGGAGCGCTGAAGGTGTCGGGGGCGTCGGAGCCTCGGGCACGTCGGCCGCCTTCGTCGCGTCGCCCTCGGGAGTGGCGGCAGTCTCGGGAGTCTCCGCAGTCGCGGGGCTCGTGGCGTCCGCGGGAGCCGGGGCCTGAGGCTCGCGCGTGTTCTCCTCGCCGGGCCCGTCGGCCGGAGCAGCAGCGTTCTCGACGGCGGTCTCGCTGACCGCGCCGGGGGAGTCGTCGGCGGGAGTCGGGTCGCCGCCGGGCGCCTCGTCCCGGGTGGGAGCAGGGGCCTGCGTCGCGTCCCCGGTGGGCTCGACCGGAGCGGAGGCGTTCTCGACCATCGTCTCGCTCACGGGCTCCGCCGTCTCGGTCGCGTCGCCGGTCGGAGCCCCGCCCGCCTCGTCGGCGGCAGCGGCAGAGTCGGCGGAGGCGTTCTCGACCATGGGCTCGCTGACCACATCCGCGGCCTCGATCGCGTCACCACCAGAGGCACCGGATGCATCACCGGCGGCAGTGGCGTCGCCGGCGTCAGACGCCTCGGCGGCGTCCGGGGCATCGGTGGCGGGAGTTGCCGGTGCAGCGGCGTTCTCGACCATGGGCTCGCTGACGAGGTCGGCCGGGTCGGCGGGACCTGCGTCGGGCGCCCCTGCGGTGGTCGTCGGGTCGGTGTGGGGAGTCTGATCGGACACGGCGTGGACCTTCGCTTCTGGACACCGGCGTCGCCCCCGGGAGGGCCCTGCGCGGTTCGTGATGGAGACGTCCTCGTCCACGATACTGGCCCACCAGCGCATTCGGGCAGCTCTGGTGGTCGGGAACCGTCCCGGGTCGGTGCTGCCGGGGAGCGTGCGCCCGGTCTGCGGGCCGCGCCCGAGGTGAGCGATCCGGGCTAGGGTGGTCCGCGTGTTCCTGATCGGATTCCCCGCGACCATGCTGGCGACGAACTGCTTCGTCGTCGCGCCGTCCGAGGACGCCGAGTGCGTCGTCGTCGATCCCGGGGGCGGGATCACCGACCGCCTCACCGACGTCCTGCGCACCCATCGGCTGCGGCCCGCGGCGGTGGTGCTCACGCACGGTCACCTCGATCACATCGCCTCGGTGCCTCCGCTGGGGGAGACCTACGAGATCCCCACCTACATCCACGGCGACGACGAGTACCGGCTCGCGGATCCGGCGCAGCAGCTCGGTGAGGAGCTGCGATACATGCTCGAGGCGCAGTACGGCGGACTCGAGTGGAGTCCGCCGACCGATGTCGTCACGTTCGGCGACGGTGAGACGTTGTCGCTCGCGGGTCTCGATCTCACGGTCGCGCATGCGCCCGGCCATACCGAGGGGTCCGCGCTGCTCACGGTCGATGACCTGCCGGACTCGTTGCCGGAGGACTCCGGGCTCGCCCGCACCGTGCTGGCCGGCGACGTGCTGTTCTCCGGTGGCATCGGCCGCACCGACCTCGTCGGTGGCGACGACGCGACGATGCAGGTCAGCCTGCGCGATGTCGTGCTCGGCATGCCCGACGACAGCCTCGTCCTGCCCGGCCACGGGCCGGCCACGACGATCGGCCGTGAGCGCGCGACGAACCCCTTCCTCGCCCACCTGACCTGAACGGGCAGCGGCACCCCGAGTGCCCGCCGACGCGGTGCGTCCGCGTAGACCGAAGGAATGACGTTGATCCAGAACAAGATCATGCCCATGTCCGGATTCCCCGAGTGGCTGCCGGCCGAGCGCGCCGTCGAACAGCACGTTCTCGACGTCATCCGGCGCACGTTCGAGCTGCACGGCTTCGCCAACATCGAGACCCGGGCGGTGGAGCCGGTCGAGCGGCTGCTCGGCAAGGGCGGTGACGCCGACAAGGAGATCTACGCGGTCTCCCGGCTCGCCGCCGAGCCCGAGGGGCGCGATGCCAAGGAGCCCGACCTCGGCCTCCACTTCGACCTCACGGTGCCGTTCGCGCGGTACGTGCTCGAGAACGCCGGCAAGCTCACCTTTCCGTTCCGCCGCTACCAGATCCAGAAGGTCTGGCGCGGAGAACGGCCGCAGGACGGGCGCTTTCGCGAGTTCATCCAGGCCGACATCGATGTCGTCGACGCCGGAGAGCTGCCGTTCCACTACGAGGTGGAGGTGCCGCTCGTCATCGCCGACGTGTTCCGCCGGCTGCCGATCGGCGAGTTCCGCATCCAGGTGAACAACCGCAAGATCCCCGAGGGGTTCTACCTCGGACTCGGGCTCGCTCCCGAACAGGTCGTGCCGGTGCTGCGCATCGTCGACAAGCTCGACAAGGTCGGTGCCGAGGTGGTCGCGACGATGCTCACCGAGGCGGGCCTCACGGCCGAACAGGCGGCGCAGTGCCTCGCGCTCGCCGAGATCGACGCCACGGACTCCTCGTTCGCCGACCGCGTACGCGCCCTGGGTGTCGAACACCCCACTCTCACCGAGGGGCTCGAGGAGTTGTCGGCGGTCATGGACGCCGCCGCCGAGCACGCGCCCGGTCTGCTCGTCGCCGACCTCAAGGTCGCGCGCGGCCTCGACTACTACACGGGCACGGTGTACGAGACCCAACTCGTCGGGCACGAGTCCTACGGGTCGATCTGCTCCGGTGGCCGCTACGACGCGCTGGCGAGCGACGGGCGCACCACCTACCCGGGTGTCGGGATCTCGATCGGTGTCTCCCGACTGCTCGCCAAGCTCATGCCCTCGCTCGACGCCACCCGCGCGACTCCGTCGGTCGTGCTCGTCGCGCTGGCGAACGACGAGCAACGCCCCGCCGCGATGCGCATCGCCGCCGCGTTGAGAGAACGGGGCATCGCCTGCGAGGTCGCGCCCAGTGCCGCCAAGTTCGGCAAGCAGATCCGGTTCGCCGACCGCCGCGGCATTCCCTTCGTCTGGTTCCCGGGTGACGACGGAGCGACGGGTTCGGTCAAGGACATCCGCAGCGGCGAGCAGGTCGAGGCCGACCCGACGCAGTGGATGCCCCCGGCCGACGACCTCACGGTCGGCATCCGCCCCCGCTGACCGGCTCCCTCGTTCGCGTGGGCCGACGCGCGGCCCGGGTTCGTCGGTGTCGCGCGGACCGAGTGCCACGATGAGCCGGTGATCTACGCCCTCACCCCCGCCCGTCGCACACGCCAGATCGTCGGCGACCTCGCCGTCCTCGCGTGGTGCGGGGCGTGGGTGTGGGCGGCGACGATCGTCCACGGTCTCGTCATGCGGCTCGCCGAACCGGCCCGGTCCCTGCAGCGCAGCGCCACCGACCTCGGGTCGGCGATGACGGAGGCGGGCACGAGCGTGTCGCGGATCCCCTTCGCAGGCGAGGAGCTTCGACGCGCGTTCGACCGGGTGGCCGGGATCGGGGCGCAGGCGACCGACGCCGGGATGCGGTTCGAGACGACCGTCGGCCAACTCGCCCTCGCGACCGCGCTGGTCACCGCCCTGGCACCGGCGCTCGGTCTCGGCATTCCGTGGCTCGTCCTGCGCATACGGTTCGCGAGGCGGGCCTCGGCGGCCCGCCGGTTCGTCGATTCCGAGGCCGACCTCGACCTCTTCGCCCTGCGCGCGATGTCGCGGCAGCCACTGCCCAGGCTGGCCGCGATCTGTACCGACCCGGTCACCGCGTGGCGCAACGGCGACACCGAGGTGATCCACGCCCTCGCCGTGCTCGAACTGCGCAGCATCGGTCTGCGACCGAGCATCGGGCGGGGTGGAACGGTGAGCGCGGAGTGACCTCGCCGCGCTCGCTACCCGCCGAGCAGGCGTCATGGCTCGCGCACCTACGCATCGAGCGGGGGCTCTCGGCCAACACGCTGCGCAGCTACGAGCGGGATCTCGGTCGCTACGACGCGTTCCTCGGGGCGCGTGGGCGCGCCGATGTCGCCGAGGTCAGCCGAACGGACGTGACCGAGTTCGTCGCCGCCATACGCGAGGGCTCCGACGGCGGCAACCCGCTCTCGGCGTCCTCGACGGCCCGCGCACTCGCGGCGGTGCGCGGCTTCCACCGGTTCGCGCTGCTCGAAGGGCTCGTCGGCGAGGACGTCGCCGCCGAGGTCTCCCCGCCGTCGGCGCCTCGGCGGCTGCCCAAGGCCGTGACCCGCGACGAGATCGAGCGGCTCATCGAGGCCGCCGGCTCGACCCCGGGCCCGATCGGACTGCGGGACCGCGCGCTCGTCGAGACCCTCTACGCGACCGGGGCACGGATCAGCGAGGTCGTCGGGCTCGTCGTCGACGATCTTGCCGATCTTGCCGACACCGCCGGCCTCACCGGCCGCCCCGAGGGCTCCGGCCGCTCCGGCCCCGAGCGCGCGGCCCCGGCGCAGCGCCTCGCCCAGGTCCATCTGGTCGGCAAGGGCGACAAGGAGCGCATCGTGCCCCTCGGCAGCTACGCCGCCCGTGCCTTGGAGGACTACCTCGTGAGCGGCCGGCCCGCGCTCGTCGCCGCTCGCACCCGCACGACGCGTGCCGCCGGTCACACGGTCTTCCTCAACACTCGCGGCGGGCCCTTGTCGCGCCAGAGCGCCTGGGCCGTCATCGCGCGCGCGGCCGACTCGGCCGACCTCACGGGCCGCGTCGGGCCACACACTCTGCGCCACTCCTTCGCCACTCACCTGCTCGAGGGCGGCGCCGACGTGCGGGTCGTCCAGGAGCTGCTCGGCCACGCGAACGTGACGACGACGCAGATCTACACGCTCGTCACAGCGGCGCATCTGCGCGAGACGTACGCGGCCGCGCACCCGCGGGCGCGCTGACGACGCGGGCTCGACGCGGCCGTGCGTCGAATCGCGGTGCTGCGGTGACGAACCCGTGGAAATCCCCAGCCGCGACCGGCGATGACCCGCCCGTCGGTGACCAGGGGCGCTGGTAGGGTCGGGCGGGAGATCCGCATGCACACCCGGAGTCGCGATCGACGCCGATCGACCCGGGAGGCCCGCGACCGAAGTGAGGACGATCGATGAGCGCGTACGAGACGCAGCCGGCCTACCCCTCCCACGCGGAGGACCGGGCGGAGGGTCCGTACGACGACGAGCGCGAGTTCGACGCCGCCGCACGTCCGGCCGCGGTCGAAGGGCTCGGCCAGGGCGGGCAGGAGAGGCTGCCGGGCACCGAACCGCAGGGCCACATGGGGATCACCGGCCGCCCGATGCCCGAGTTCCCCGACCCCCAGCCGCTGTCGACCCACGGCCCGGCACGAGTCATCGCGATGTGCAACCAGAAGGGCGGCGTCGGCAAGACGACGACGACCATCAACCTCGGCGCGGCCCTCGCCGAGCTGGGTCGCAAGGTACTGCTCGTCGACTTCGACCCCCAGGGCGCCCTCTCGGTGGGCCTCGGCGTGCGCGCCAACGACCTCGACCTGACGATCTACAACCTGCTCGTCGAACGCGGGCACGACGTGCACGACGTCATCCAGCACACCCGCACCACGGGCCTGGACCTGCTGCCCGCGAACATCGACCTGTCGGCCGCCGAGGTGCAACTCGTCGGTGAGGTCGCGCGCGAGATGGTCCTCGCCCGCGTGCTGCGCCCCGTGCTCGACGAGTACGACGTCGTGCTCATCGACTGCCAGCCCTCGCTCGGCCTGCTCACCGTCAACGCGCTCACCGCGGCGCACGGCGTCATCATCCCGCTCGAGTGCGAGTACTTCGCCATGCGCGGCGTCGCGTTGCTGGTCGAGACCATCGAGAAGGTCACCGACCGGCTCAACCCGCGCCTGGAGGTCGACGGCATCCTCGCGACGATGTACGACGGTCGCACCCTGCACAGCCGGGAGGTGGTCGCGAGCGTCGTCGATCACTTCCGCGACCGGGTGTTCCACACCGTCATCACCCGCACCGTCAAGTTCCCCGACGCGACGCTGGCCGCCGAACCCATCACGAGCTACGCGCCCGGCCACGGTGCCGCCGAGGCCTACCGCCAGCTCGCCCGCGAACTCATCGCCCGTGGCGGCGCTGCCTGACGCCGCGGCCGAGACGACCGGGCTCGCCGTGACGGCTCACCCCGATTCGACGACGCCGCCGGCCGAGGCCCCGGCTGCGTCCGCGTCCGAGACACGCGGCGCCGAGAACCCCGAGGCCACACCCGGTGGCGTCCTCACCCGCCGGGCCGCGAGCCGCCCGTTCGAGGTGCACCTCGACGTGTTCTCCGGGCCCTTCGAGCTGCTGCTCGGTCTCGTGGCCAAGCACCGGCTCGACCTCACCGAGATCGCGCTCGCGCAGGTCACCGACGAGTTCATCGCGCACATCCGGGCCCAGCAGGCCGCCGACACCGACTGGGACCTCTCGCAGGCGAGCGAGTTCGTCCTCGTCGCCGCGACACTGCTCGACCTCAAGGCGGCGCGACTGCTGCCCTCGCTGGATCCCGAGGAGGAGGACCTCGAGCTCATCGAGGCCCGTGACCTTCTCTTCGCCCGCCTGCTGCAGTACCGCGCATTCAAGGACGTCGCGGCCTGGGCCGACGAGCGCATGGACACCGCGGGTCGCATCACCGCGCGTCAGGCCGAGATGGAGCCCCGATTCGCGGCGTTGCTGCCCGAACTCGTCATCGGCATCTCACCCGAGCAGCTCGCGATGATCGCCGCCCACGCCCTCACCCGCACCCCGCCGCAGGTCGGTGTCGCCCACTTGCACCAGCCGCTCGTCAGCGTGCGGGAGCAGGCACGGATCGTCGTCGGTCGGCTGCGCGGCGCCCGCCGGATGTCGTTTCGCGACCTCGTCGCCGACGCGGACTCCACCCTCGTCATCGTCGCCCGGTTCCTCGCGCTGCTCGACCTGTTCCGCGAGGCCGCGGTCGCGTTCGAACAGCCCGAGGCGCTCGGTGACCTCACCGTCGAGTGGACGGGCAGTGAGGCCGGCGAGATCGACGCCGGCGCCGACTTCGACGAGGAGGACGACGCGACCGCGCCACCGGTGGGCGACGTCACGGCTGTTCCCGAGGAGGAAGCATGAGCACCGAGCCGACGGAGTCGGCGAGCACCGACGAGACCGGCGGGGCCGCCACGAGCGAACCGATCGCTCCGCGCGCGGAGGGAATCGTCGACGTCGAGCCCGACGAGGTCGACGTCGACGCGATGCCCGGTGGTGCGCGCACCGCGATCGAGGCCGTGCTCATGGTGGTGGAGGAGCCGGTCGAGGTCGACGCGCTCGCGCAGGCCATGGATCTCGAGCCGGACGAGGTGCTCGATCATCTCGAGGATCTGGCGGCCGAGTACGACCGGGACATGCGGGGATTCAGTCTCCGTCGCACTCCGGCGGGGTGGCGGATCTACTCCCGCGCGGAGTACGCGCCGGTGGTGGAGCGGTTCGTGCTCGAGGGGAAGCGGGCCAAGCTGTCCAAGGCGGCGTTGGAGACCCTCGCCGTCATCGCGTACCGTCAACCGGTCTCGCGCGCGCGGATCGCCGCGGTGCGGGGCGTCAGCGTCGACGGGGTCGTGCGCACCCTCATGACGCGAGGGCTCATCGACGAGATCGGCACCGACGCCGACCACGGTGCGGTGCTCTACGGCACGACCGACTACTTCCTCACCAGGCTCGGGCTGAGCTCCCTCGCGGAGCTGCCGCCGCTCGCGCCGTACCTGCCCGAGGGGCACGAGGTGGACGAGATCGCCGAAAGGGGCGGGATATGAGCAGCCGAGGAGACGGCCGGGGACGCCCCGGCGCCGGCCGTGGCAAGGGCTCCGGCGCGAGCAGGGGCGGCAAGGGCCTCGGTGCGGGCAAGGGCGACAAGTCCGCCGGAGGGAGCCGTTGGTCGGCATCGTCGGGGCGCGGCGGCTCGGCCGGTGGCGGCGGGGTGCGCCGGGGCGGTACCTCCGGCGCGTCCGGTGCGGCCGGCAAACGCCGGGGGAGGGGCGGCGCCAAGGGGCAGGTGCCCGGCGGTCCCGACCGCGGCTTCGGCATGCGGCCGCCTCGCGGCTCACAGGCACCGCGCGACACGACCCCCGACGTCGACGTCCACGACCCGAACGGCGTGCGGCTGCAGAAGCTGCTCGCCGCCGCGGGCGTGGGTTCGCGACGCGCCTGCGAGATCATCATCGGCCAGGGCCGGGTCGAGGTCGACGGGCACGTCGTGCGCGAGCTCGGTGTGCGGATCGACCCGGCGACCCAGACCGTGCACGTCGACGGCGAGCGCATCCAGCTCGACGCCGACCGGCGCTACTTCGCGCTCAACAAGCCGCTCGGCGTGGTCTCGACGATGCAGGACGACCTCGGTCGCCCCTCCCTCGGCGACCTGCTCGAACAGCGCCACGACCGGCTCTTCCACGTCGGCCGGCTCGATTCCGACACCGACGGTCTGCTGTTGCTGACCAACGACGGCGAGTTGGCCAACCGGCTGCAACATCCCTCGTACGGCGTGCCCAAGACGTACGTCGCGACCGTGCCCGGGCCGGTCGCCCGTGACGTGGGACGCAGGCTGCGCGAGGGCGTCATGCTCGAGGACGGGCCGGTGGCGGTCGACTCCTTCAAGCTCGTCGACTCGGCACCCGGGCGCGCGATCGTCGAGGTCGTCGTGCACGAGGGCCGTAAGCACATCGTGCGGCGTCTGCTCGAGGAGGTCGGTCACCCCGTCGAGACCCTCACCCGCGTGCAGGTCGGGCCGGTGCTGCTCGGCGACCTCAAGCCCGGCAAGCTCCGCCCGCTCAACGGCCGTGAGGTCGCCGCCCTCTACAAGGCCGCGGGGCTGTGACCGACCGTTCGTCCGCCGCGCCGAACTCCGCTGCCTTCGTGGGTGCCTCGGCCGCCGACTCCTCGAACGGTTCGGGCGTCGCGACTCCCGGGCCCGTGCGCATCGTGGGAACCGGGCTCATCGGCACGAGTCTGGGGCTCGCCCTACGCGCGCAGGGCATTCCCGTCACCCTCACCGACGCCTCGCCGACGGCCTGCACCCTCGCGCGCGATCTCGGCGCCGGCGTCGTCGCCACTCCGGAGGATCCGGAGCCGGAACTCGTCGTCGTCGCCGCGCCCCCGGACGTCGTGTCGACCGTCGTGGCCGCCGAGCTCGCGGCGCATCCGGGTGCGGTCGTCACCGACGTCGCCTCGGTGAAGCGGGCGATCCTCGACGAGCTCACCCGTTCGGGCGCCGATATCGGTCGCTACGTCGGCTCGCACCCGATGGCGGGCCGGGAACGCAGTGGCGCGATCTCGGGCCGGGCCGACCTCTTCCAGGGTCGTCCCTGGGTCGTCGTCGCCCACGACGCGAGCAGGCCTGGTGCGGCGGAGCGGGTCACCGCTCTGGCCCGGGCGGTCGGCGCCGCACCCGTGGCGATGCCGGCGCGCGAGCACGACGAGGCCGTCGCGGCCGTCTCCCACGTGCCCCAGATCGCGGCGAGCCTCGTCGCGGCCCGGCTCCGGGACCTGTCCACCGAGGCGGTCGGCCTCGCCGGGCAGGGGGTGCGCGACGTCACCCGCATCGCGGCGAGCGACCCCACGCTGTGGACCCAGATCTTCGTCGGCAACGCCGCGGCCGTGGCCCGGGTGCTCACCGAGATGCACCTCTCGCTCGGCGCGGTCATCGACGCGCTCGAATCCCTCGCCGACGATCCCGACGCCGACGCGCCGGGGTCTCGCTCGGCCCTCGCCGCCCTCATGGCCGACGGCAACGCGGGCCACGCACGCATCCCGGGCAAGCACGGTGCCGCGCCGAGTGTGCTCGCGACCGTCACCGTGCTCATCCCCGACGAGCCCGGCACGCTGGGGCGCCTGTTCGCCGACGTCGGCGACGAGGGCGTCAACATCGAGGACGTCCGCATGGAGCACGCCGTCGGCCGCCTCGTCGGCGTCGTCGAACTGCTCGTCGAGCCGGCCGAGGTGGAGCCGTTGCGCACCGGGCTCACGGCCCGGGGCTGGAACGTCAGCGAGTAACCGCCGAGGAATCCTCGCGCGGTTCGACGACGCTCAGTCGCGAGTCGCTGCCACCGCCTCGACGGCCTCGACAGTCTCGGAGTCGTCCTCATCCGCGGCCTGCTCGGTCTGCACCGCCGCAGAGACGGCGGTGGCCGCCGCCTGCTGCGCGACGATCGCGCGCTCGGCCTCGTTGACGGTCTCGGGTGTCACGGCCTGCGGACGACCGAGGTTGCCCGCCCAGTCGAGCAGGTTCACCGCGCCGTCCGAGAGGCGGTAGGTGACACCCGCGATCGCGAGGTCGCCGCGCTCGACGGCCGAGGCGATGCGCTCGCACCGCGAGAGCAGGCCGCGCACGGTCTGGCGGACGTGCTCCTCCATGACCTCGCCCGCGCACGTGGTGCCGGTCTCGCTCGCCGCGTGCACGCTCGGCAGGACCTGGCGCACGAGGGAACCGACGTAACCCCCCGGGATCTCACCCGATTCGGCCGCGGCCATCGTGGCGGCGATGCACCCGCACGCCTCGTGACCCATGATGACGAGCAACGGGGTGCCCGCGACGTGCACGCCGTACTCGATGCTGCCGAGCGTGGCGTCGTCGAGGACGTGGCCGGCGTTGCGGACGACGAAGACGTCGCCGAGGCCGCGGTCGAAGGCGATCTCGGGGGAGACGCGTGAATCCGAGCAGCCGACGACCGTCGCGAACGGGTGCTGACCCGCGGCGAGGTCGCGGCGTCGCCACATGCTGTGGTGCGGGTGGCGGGGCGTGCCGTTGACGAAGCGGGCGTTGCCCGAGGCGAGCAGCTGCCAGGCGGCGGCAGGCGTGAGGGCATGGGGGAGCGTGGCTGCGGACATGGGGTTCCTTCGGAGGGTCGTCGTGGCGGGGTGTCCCGTGGGCGGGGACTCGACCGGAGGAGGGATCCGGGCAGCGATTGCCGTGCAGAGGACTCATCGTCGCAAGACCGCGAGGCCTGAGGACCCGGGCGTGAAAGACGGGGCGCTAGGCTGCGCGGCGTGAGCGACGTCCGTGAATCCCTCGATGCAGCCGCTACCCCGTCTCTGGTCGTCGCGATCGACGGACCGTCGGGGTCGGGCAAGTCGAGCGTGTCCCGGGCCGTCGCGGCGCGCCTCGGGCTCGCCTACCTCGACACCGGCGCGATGTACCGCGCGTTGACGTGGTGGTGCATCGATCAGGGGATCGACCTCGGCGACGAGGCCGCGGTGACCGCCGCCGCCGAACGACTCCCGCTGCGCATGGGCACCGACCCGGGCGATCCTCGCGTGTTCGTCGGCGACACCGACGTCACCGCCGCGATCCGCGAGACCCGGATCTCCTCGGTCGTCTCGGCCGTCGCGCGGCACCTGCCTACGCGAGCCGTGCTCATCGGCATCCAGCGTGATCTCATCGCCCGCGGCAGTCGCCCAGGCATCATCGCCGAGGGCCGCGACATCACGACGGTCGTCGCTCCCGACGCCGACCTGCGCCTGCTGCTCACGGCGAGCGAGCACGCCCGCCTCATGCGCCGCGCCCGCGAACAGCACGGGGACGCGGGGGAGACCGCGCTCGCGGCCACCCGCGACGAGGTCGTGCGACGTGACCGGGACGACTCGATGACGACCTCGTTCCTCGTGCCCACCGACGGGGTACAGCTGCTCGACACCTCCGAGCTCGACTTCGAGTCGACCGTCGCGGTCGTCGTCGACGCGATCGAGGCGGTGCGTCGCGCGGCGTCGGCGTTGTGAGGCTCCCGGCCCGAGGCGGCGACGGGGTGGGGCATACGCGAGAATGAGGGAATGTCCGAGACTCCCCGCCCCGAGCCCGTGACCGATCCGTCCACCCGGCCGGACGACGGCGGTGCCCCGGCATCGGATGCCCCCCTCACCGCGTCCGACGGCACGTCCTCCTCCGCGACCGGCCAGAGCGACCGTCCGGACGACGACGTCGCGATCGTGGTCACCCATGCCGATGCAGGCGATGACGGCTCCATCGAGCGCGTGTTGCGCGCCGGCCTCGAGGACTTCGAACTCGAGGAGGACGACCTCGCGCTGCTCGAGGGTCACGATCCCGCCGAGTTCGACGAGGAGGCGGAGGAGCGGCCGGTCGTGGCCGTCATCGGGCGTCCGAACGTCGGCAAGTCCACCCTCGTCAACCGCATCCTCGGCCGCCGCGAGGCGGTCGTCGAGGACGTCCCCGGAGTCACCCGTGACCGGGTGGCCTACGACGCCGAGTGGTCGGGGCGACGGTTCACCCTCGTCGACACCGGCGGCTGGGAGGTCGACGCCTCGGGCATCCACCTGCGGGTCGCCGAGCAGGCCGAGGTCGCCGTCGAGCTCGCCGACGCCGTGATGTTCGTCGTCGACGCGACCGTCGGGCCCACCGACACCGACGAAGCCGTCGTCAAGTTGCTGCGTCGGGCCGGAAAACCGGTCATCCTCGTCGCCAACAAGGTCGACGACACCCGCGCGGAGTCCGACGCGGCGATGCTGTGGTCGCTCGGCCTGGGCGAGCCGCACCCGGTCTCGGCGCTGCACGGGCGGGGGAGCGGTGACCTGCTCGACGCGGTGCTCGAGGTGTTGCCCGAGAAGTCCGCGGTCTCGGGGGCCTACGCCCGGGGTGGGCCGCGACGGGTCGCGCTCGTGGGGCGTCCGAACGTCGGCAAGTCGAGCATGCTCAATCAGCTCGCCGGTGAGGACCGGGTGGTCGTCGACGACATCGCGGGCACCACCCGCGACCCGGTGGACGAGCTCATCGAGCTCGGTGGCAAGACGTGGCGGTTCGTCGACACCGCGGGCATCCGGCGGCGGGTGCACCAGACCCGCGGCGCGGACTTCTACGCCTCGCTGCGTACCCGTACGGCTCTGGAGAAGGCCGAGGTCGGGGTCGTGCTCATCGACGCCGGCGAGCCGATCACCGAACAGGACGTGCGCGTCGTGCAGCAGGTCGTCGACGCGGGCCGCGCCCTGGTCATCGCCTACAACAAGTGGGACACCCTCGACGAGGAGCGCCGCTACTACCTCGAGCGCGAGATCGAGCGGGAGTTCGTGCAGGTCGCGTGGGCGCCACGCGTCAACGTCTCGGCGCGCACCGGCCGGCACATGGACAAGCTCGTCCCCGCCCTGGAGACGGCCCTCGACTCGTGGGACACGCGCATCCCCACGTCCCGACTCAACGCGTTCCTCGGCGAGCTCGTCGCGGCCCACCCCCACCCGGTCCGCGGCGGCAAGCAGCCCCGCATCCTCTTCGGCACCCAGGCGAGCACCCGCCCACCTCGGTTCGTGCTGTTCGCGTCGGGGTTCCTCGAGGCGGGCTACCGCCGGTTCGTCGAGCGCCGCCTGCGCGAGGATTTCGGGTTCGTCGGCTCGCCGATCGAGATCTCGGTGCGCGTCCGCGAGAAGCGCCGCCGCAAGGGCTGAACCCGCGCGCCTCACACGAGGAGACGTCGGACCGCCCCGGATTCGGTTCGGACGGCCCTGGTGGGGTACTCTCGGGTTCGCCCTGAAGCGCGACAGCGCAGCAGGACGACACCGGACCGGGATGTGGCGCAGCTTGGTAGCGCACTTGACTGGGGGTCAAGGGGTCGCAGGTTCAAATCCTGTCATCCCGACGCACAGCCCTGGTGAGACCATGAGTCTCACCAGGGCTTCGTCGTGTTCGGGGTGGATATCCCGCCGAGGATCCCCGCCACCCGGGAGCTCGATTCCGGGTTCGCCAGGTGCCCGCCACGTGCACGCCCCGCCCATGCCGGCGAAACTCGCGCAACAAAGACCGGTCAGTCGCGGGTCGCCTCACGGGGTCAGCGCCGTGACCTGGGCAGATCTCCGACCGGGCTCGCCTCCACTCCGCTGTGACCGGTCTTTGTTGCGCGGGCGAGAGCGGGCGCGCCGCCGCGGTCGTCGAGTCGCGGATCGTAGGCTGGGAGTCATGGCATCAGGACGGGCGCGCGGCGACGCGGCCTCCGACCTGCCCGGATCACCCGCTGACGTGGAGTACCCGAACGAGGAGCACCCCGCCGGGTACGACCGCGTCTGGACGATTCCGAACATCCTGTCGATGGTGCGGCTCGCCGGCCTGCCGGTGTTCCTCTGGCTCATCGTCGACGGCCGCCTGGGGTGGGCCGTGGTCGTGCTCGTGATCTCCTCGGTGACCGACTTCCTCGACGGGGTCCTCGCGCGCCGCCTGCATCAGATCACGCGGCTGGGCCAGTCGCTCGACCCGGTCGCCGACCGGCTCTACATCCTGTGCACGCTGTTCGGGCTGTGGTTCGTCGGCGCACTGCCGTGGTGGTTCCTCGTCGCATTGCTCCTCCGCGACGTCGCCGGCTCGATCCTCGTCGCCCGCGTGCGCCGCGAGGGGTATCGGGGGCTGCCCGTCCACGACCTCGGCAAGGCCGGCACGTTCTCCCTGCTCGCCTCGTTCCCGATCCTGCTGCTCGCCTACCGTCTGCCCGGAGGCGCGGTCGACACCACGGCCCTCGCCGCCGGGTGGGCCTTCGCCTGGTGGGGCCTCGGACTCTACTGGATCTCCCTCGCGTACTACGTTCGCCAGACCCGCGACCTCACCCGGACGACGTGATGGCGGCACCACCCGGAGGCCACGGACACCCAGGGCCGACGCGACGCGTCGACGCCTCGATGTCCCTGCTCACCGACCTCATGGATCGCCCGCTCGACCCTGCCTACGAGGCCGCCCGCCGCGCCAGGCAGGCCCGCGGCTCCGAGACACCAGGGCGGCGCCGCCCCTGGAACACCGCGCTCGTCGGCGCGACCGCGGTCCTCACCGGGGTGCTCCTCGGGACCTCCGCGCTCACCTACGCCGGGCCGGAATCCCGCGACGGGCGCGCCGACCTGGTCGCCCGCATCGAGGAGCGCCGACAGGCGATCGAGACCGCCTCGGTACGCAACGTCGCCCTCGCCGACGAGATCCACGCCCGCGAGGCCGGGGCGCTCGGCCGGAACAGCGACGAGGCCGCGCAGCTCGAGCAACTCCGCGTCTCGGCCGGAGTCACGCCGGTCACCGGCCCGGGCGTGCGGATCACCCTCGACGACGCCCCCGGCCTCGACCCCATCGGCGGCGGCCCCCGGGACGAGACCGACGACACCGGCCGCATCGTCTACCGCGACCTGCAGAACATCACCAACGACCTGTGGGCCGCCGGCGCCGAGGCCATCGCGATCAACGGTCACCGGCTCACCTCGACCACGGCGATCCGGTTCGCCGGGGCGGCCGTTCTCGTCGGTTTCCGCCCGCTCGCCCGGCCCTATGTCATCGAGGCGGTCGTCGGGCCCGAGGGGCGGAGCGCCTTCCAACGAGGTGACGGCGGCCGCTATCTCGCCGACCTGCGGACGGCCTACTCCGCCCGGGCAGCGCTCGAGCGGGCGCAGAGCCTCTCGCTTCCCGCGGCCGACCCCCTCGCACTCGAGTACGCCCACCGCCCCGGCGGGGCACGGACGCCGCGCGGCTCGGCTCCGGCACCCCCGTCTCCCACGTCCCCGTCTCCGGCACCACAGGAGAAGCAATGATCCCCCTCATCGGTCTCGTCGTCGGGATCGTCCTCGGCCTCGTGCTGCAGCCGAGCGTGCCCCCGCTGTTGCAGCCCTACCTGCCGATCGCGGTGGTCGCGGCCCTCGACGCCGTGTTCGGAGGCCTGCGCGCCAGCCTCGACGGCATCTTCGACGACAAGGTCTTCGTCGTGTCGTTCCTCTCCAACGTCGTCGTCGCGGCCTTCATCGTGTTCCTCGGCGACCAGCTCGGGGTCGGCGCCCAGCTCTCGACCGGTGTCATCGTCGTCCTCGGCATCCGGATCTTCTCCAACGTGGCCGCGATCCGCCGCCACCTGTTCAAGGCGTGACGCGCATGAGCCACCCCGACGATCCGACGCCCGACGACGGCCGCACCGGCCGGGAGCCGGGGACCCGCCGTGGACTGCTCGCGATCCGCCCCACCCGATCCGCGATTCTCGCGGGCGTACTCACCCTCGGCCTGGGCCTCGCGATCTCCGCCCAGATCCACCAGACCCGTGACCTCGGCCTCGAATCCCTGCGCGAGACCGAACTCGTCGGCATCCTCGACACCGTGACCTCGCGGGCGGCGCGCCTCGACGCCGAGACGAGGTCGCTCGAGGCCGAGCGGGCGCGCCTGTCCGACGGAAGCTCCGAGGAGGCGCAGCAGCGGGCGCAGCAACGCATCGACGACCTCGGCATCCTCGCGGGCACCGCCCCCGCCGAGGGGCCCGGTGTGCGGATCAGCCTCGACCGCGGCTCCGAGGCGCCCACCGCCTCGGTCCTGCTCGACCTCGTCCAGGAGTTGCGCGACGCCGGAGCGGAGGCCATCCAGATCGGCGACGTGCGGGTCGTCGCCTCCACGAGCTTCGTCGACCGCGACGGCGGGATCGCCGTCGACGGACACGCGGTGCGCTGGCCTCTCACGGTCCTCGCCATCGGCGACGGACGCACCCTCGCCTCCGCCCTGGCCATCCCCGGGGGCGTCGAGGAATCGACCCGACAGCTCGGCGCGACGATCAAGGTCGATCCGGCGCCACGGGTTCTCGTGAATGCATTGCGACCCCCGAGTACGCCCCGATACGCTCGACCGGTGAGCCCGTCCGGGACGCAATCGCCCTGACCAGCGTCCCGATCACCACGAGAAACAACGTCGAAGGAGAGTCATGAGCGACCTGGAGTACCCGCAGGAACTGCGCTACACGGCGGAGCACGAGTGGGTGCGCACCGGCAACGACGACGTCGTGCGGGTCGGCATCACCTCCTACGCCCAGGACGCCCTGGGCGACGTCGTCTTCGTCGACCTCCCCTCCGTCGGTGACGACGTGACCGCCGGCGACACGTGCGGCGAGATCGAGTCCACCAAGTCCGTCAGCGACCTCTTCAGCCCGCTCACCGGCGAGATCGTCGCCGTCAACGAGGGCCTCGAGGCCTCCTCCGAACTCGTCAACACCGACCCGTACGGCGAGGGCTGGATGTTCGAGCTCCAGGTGACCGACCCCTCCCAGCTCGAGTCGCTCATGGACGCCGACGCCTACACCGAGACGCTCGACTGACGGCGAGAGCGCCGTTCGACGCGGGCGTCTCCCGGTGTGGGAGCCGTCCGCGTCGTCGTCGTCGTCGCGTCGGTGGTCGCCTTCGGTGTTCGGCGCCGACCTCGATCCTGCTGGGCGTCAGGGACTTCGGGAGAAGACGCGACCGCGCCGGTGTCCCTCTTCGTTCACGCGACCGTCGACCTGTGGTCTAGGGTGAGATATCCCATCGAAAGGAAGGTGAGCCGTCATGACCGACGACATGGCGCAGAACCCCGCACAGGGCCAGGAGCCGCCGCGCGCCGATCCCGCCACCATGCGGTTCACCGGTGTGCCCGACGTCGACGTTCCGGCCGACGCCGACGTGCGCCTCTCTGCCGAGGACACCTCCACGATCGACGCCCTTCGCCCCGGCACGGCGCTGTTGCTCGTGCTGCGCGGCCCCAACACCGGCGCCCGGTTCCTGCTCGACTCGGCGATGACCACCACCGGTCGTCACCCCGACAGCGACATCTTCCTCGACGACGTCACCGTCTCCCGTAAGCACGCGGTGTTCCAGCAGGACGGCGACACGTTCGTCGTGCGCGACGTCGGCTCGCTCAACGGCACCTACGTCAACCGTGAGCGCATCGACTCCGCCGTTCTGCGTGCCGGCGACGAGGTGCAGATCGGCAAGTTCCGCCTCGTGTTCCACACCCCGCGCCCCTCGGCCTGATGGCTCGGGCCGCGAGAGCGGCGGGATCCCGGATGAGCATCGGCAGGGTTCTCGATGCCCTGCGTCCGGACTTTCCCGACGTCACGATCTCGAAGATCCGTTTTCTCGAGGCAGAGGGGCTCGTGAGCCCGGAGCGCACGCCTTCGGGCTACCGCTCGTTCTCGCCCGACGACGTCGAACGTCTCCGGTTCGTGCTCACCGCACAGCGCGACCGGTTCTGGCCGTTGCGCGTCATCCGCGAGGCGCTCGACGCCCGTGATCGCGGCCTCGACGTCGGTCTCGACGCACCCGACGACGCGAGCGCGACGCCGCGCGTGCCGGCGGTCGCACCGGACGCCGACGTGCCGTCCACCCAGGCGTTGCTCGACGACGACCCCGAGTTCCGGCTCACCGCATCCGAACTCGCCCGCTCCTCCGGCCTCGACCCGGCGACCCTGGATGCGCTCGTCACCTACGGTCTGCTCGTTCCCGATTCCGACGGGCACTACGACGCCCGCGCGCTGCAGGTGGCGCGGGCGGCCGCCGAGCTCGCCGCCTACGGCCTCGAACCACGGCATCTGCGGCCCTTCCGCACCGCGGCCGACCGCGAGATCGGCCTGCTCCGCCAGATCTCCGCTCCGGCACGTCGCCGGTCCGACGAGGCGGGCCGTGAAGTGGCCGCCGACGTCCTGCGACACTGCATCGCGTTGCACACGGCGCTGGTCAAAGCAGGACTCTGACGGCCCGATCGCCTAGCGTGGAGACGTGATCGATGTCGACGTCCTCGGTGTCCGCGTGGAGATGCCCACGAACAACCCCATCGTGCTGCTGCGTGAGCGCGACGGCGATCGCTACCTGCCGGTGTGGATCGGCGCGGCCGAAGCGGCGGCGATCGCCTACGCCCAGCAGGGCGTGGTGCCGCCCCGGCCGCTGACCCACGACCTCACGGTCGAGATCGTGCGCGCGCTCGGCCACACCCTGGAGGGAGTGCGCATCGTCGAGATGCGCGACTCGGTCTTCTACGCCGCCCTCGACTTCTCCGGCGGCATCGAGGTGGGCTCGCGCACCTCCGACGCCATCGCGTTGGCGCTGCGCTGCGACGCCCCGATCCGGGTGGCCGAGGCCGTGATGGACGAGGCCGGGGTCATCGTCGACTCCGACGAGGACGAGGAGGTCGAGAAGTTTCGCGAGTTCCTCGACCAGGTCTCGGCGGAGGACTTCCTCGGCGACGAGCCGGGGGAGGGGCCGGGTGACGAGCCGGGCGCGCCGTCCGGTTCCGGTGGGCCGCAGGGCGGCCCGAGCGCGTGAGTCGTCTCACCCCCAAGGCATCCCTGCGCGTCGACGGCGCATCGACGACTCATCGAGCGGTCGCGTGGGCGTGAGCGAGGAAGGATCCGGTGCGCGGCACGCCGCGCAGATCGTTGATGCGCGTGAGGCACCCCCCGTACCATCGGGAGTGGCCGACGGATCCGCGCGAGTGCGTGGGCGTTCCGGCCCGCCGGTGAGAGGGAGGGACAGCGTGAACTCGACGGATCGCGACGTGCCGAGCATGATGGCCGCGGTGTCCGGTACCCAGGGCGTGCTCTTCACTCCGGAGGACGCGATCGGCGACGACCAGGGCTTTCGTGGGCCCATCGCGTGTCGCGCGGCCGGCATCACCTACCGCCAGCTCGACTACTGGGCGCGCACCGGCCTCGTCGAGCCGTCGCTGCGCAGTGCCACCGGTTCGGGAACCCAGCGCCTCTACAGCTTTCGCGACGTGCTCGTGCTCAAGGTCGTCAAGCGCCTGCTCGAGACGGGTGTGACGCTGCAGCAGATCCGCGTCGCGGTCTCGACGCTGCGTGAGCGCGGGGTCGACGACCTCGCCCAGATCACGCTCATGAGCGATGGGGCCACCGTCTACGAGTGCACCTCCAACGACGAGGTCATCGACCTGCTCCAGGGGGGTCAGGGCGTCTTCGGCATCGCGGTCGGGCGCGTCTGGCGCGAGGTCGAGGGCGACCTCGCCCACCTGCCCACCGAACGCCTCGGCGACGAGGACGAGGAGGCCGCCGGAGCTCCGGCGGCGGAGGTCACCGACGAGCTCAGCGCACGTCGCCGGGCGCGTCGCAAGACCGGCTGACCGGGCGCGCTTCGCCTGCTCCCAGGCTGCCGCGGCTGCTCCGGAACCCCGTGAGTCGCCCGGGACGCGATGTTAGTCTGCGAGGGCTGCATGCTCACGCGTGAGAGACCGTCTGCCGGCCACCGGTGAGGCGGCGCCGAAGGGGCAACACTCCCCGTAACCTCTCAGGCTTCAGGAACGCGTGAGACTCGGCACCGTGGAGCCGCTGACGGCACGACGTCGGGGGTGACTCGTGGGGAGAGGGCGCCGAAGACGGCGCCTGCGCCCGATCCCGCCCATCAGGAGGTCGTCGATGACCCAGCCCGTTCCCCCGGCATTCGCCGAGCGTCACATCGGTCCCGGTGACGCCGAGACCGAAGAGATGCTCGAGGTCGTCGGGGCGTCCAGTCTCGACGCGTTGATCGACGCGGCCATCCCGGCCGGCATCCGTGCCGAGAAGCCGCTCGACATCGAGGCCGCCGCGAGCGAGCAGGCCGTCATCGACGAGCTGCGTGCGATCGCCGACGAGAACACCGTCGTCACCTCGATGATCGGCCTCGGCTACTACGGCACCCACACCCCGCCGGTGGTCAAGCGCAACATCCTCGAGAACCCGGCCTGGTACACCGCGTACACGCCGTACCAGCCGGAGATCTCCCAGGGCCGCCTCGAGGCGCTCCTCAACTTCCAGACCGTGGTCTCCGACCTCACCGGGCTCGACGTGGCCAACGCCTCGATGCTCGACGAGGGCACGGCGGCGGCCGAGGCGATGACCCTCATGCGCCGCGCGGCCAAGGCCAAGGAGGGCGCGGTCCTCGTGCTCGACTCCCGCCTGCTGCCGCAGACGGTGGGTGTCATCGAGACCCGCGCGTTGCCGCTGGGCATCGAGACCGTCATCGTCGACCTCGACGACATCGACTCCGCCGACGCGCTCTCGTTCGCCGTCGACGGCAAGCCGGTGTTCGGCGTCATCGTGCAGTACCCCGGCAAGGACGGCGAGATCCGCGACTTCCGCAAGCTCGCCGACGCCGCCCACGGTCTCGGCGCCCTCGTCACCGCGGCCGCCGACCTGCTCGCCCTCACCCTGCTCGCCGAGCCGGCCTCGTGGGGTGCCGACGTCGCCGTCGGGTCCTCCCAGCGCTTCGGCGTGCCGATGGGTTTCGGAGGCCCGCACGCCGGTTACATGGCCGTCGGCCAGAAGCTGTCGCGCACGATGCCCGGCCGTCTCGTGGGCGTCAGCGTCGACGTCGAGGGCAAGCCGGGCTACCGGCTCGCGCTGCAGACCCGCGAACAGCACATCCGCCGCGAGAAGGCGACGAGCAACATCTGCACCGCGCAGGTCCTCCTCGCGGTCATGGCCTCGATGTACGCCGTGTGGCACGGCCCGGTCGGCCTCAAGAACATCGCCCTGCACGCCCACGGCCACGCGAAGGCGCTCGGCGAGGCTCTGGCCGCCGGGGGAGTGGACGTCACCACGGCCCGCTTCTTCGACACCATCACGGTCTCGGTGCCCGGGCGGGCCGCCGAGATCACCGCGAAGGCCCTCGAGAACGGGGTCAACCTCTGCGTCGTCGACGACGACACCCTCTCGATCAGCACCGACGAGACCACGGTGCTCGGCGATCTCGTCGCCGTCTGTGACGCGTTCGGAGTCGAGGCACCGACCGGCGTCGACACCGTCGAGCCCGACTTCGGCGACGTCGCGCGCACCTCCGAGTACCTCACGCACCCGGTCTTCCACGCCCACCGCAGCGAGACCGCGATGCTGCGTTACCTGCGCCGCCTCGCCGACCGCGACTATGCGCTCGACCGCGGCATGATCCCGCTCGGCTCGTGCACGATGAAGCTCAACGCCACGACCGAGATGGAGTCCATCACCTGGCCCGAGTTCGCGTCGCTGCACCCCTTCGCGCCCGCCGACCAGACGAAGGGCATCCGCGACCTCGCCGGGCAGCTCTCGGCGTGGCTCGTCGAGATCACCGGCTACGACGAGGTGTCGCTGCAGCCCAACGCCGGCTCACAGGGCGAGCTCGCCGGCCTCATGGCGATCCGCGCCTACCACCGCGCCAACGGTGACGACGAACGCACCGTCTGCCTCATCCCGAGCAGCGCGCACGGCACCAACGCCGCGAGTGCCGCGATGGCCGGGCTGCAGGTCGTCGTCGTCAAGTCCGCCTCCGACGGCTCGATCGACATGGACGACCTGCGCGCCAAGATCGACAAGCACGGTGACCGCCTCGCGGCGATCATGGTGACCTACCCCTCGACGCACGGCGTGTACGAGGACACGATCACCGAACTGTGCGAGCTCGTCCACGCGGCCGGCGGCCAGGTCTACGTCGACGGCGCCAACATGAACGCCCTCGTCGGGGTCGCGCGCCCGGGGCACTTCGGTGCCGACGTGAGCCACCTCAACCTCCACAAGACGTTCTGCATCCCGCACGGTGGCGGCGGCCCCGGCGTGGGCCCGGTCGGCGTGCGCTCGCACCTCGCGCCCTACCTGCCCAACCACCCCCTCGCGGCGGAGGCGGGCCCCTCGACCGGTGTCGGCCCGATCTCGGCGGCCCCGTTCGGCTCGGCGAGCATCCTGCCGATCAGTTGGGCCTACATCCGGCTCATGGGCAGCGCCGGCCTCACCGCCGCCACGCACCTCGCCGTGCTCAACGCCAACTACATCGCGGCGCGGCTGCGGGACTCCTACCCCGTGCTGTACACGGGCGAGAACGGTCTCGTCGCACACGAGTGCATCCTCGACCTGCGCGAGCTGACGAAGATCAGCGGAGTCACCGTCGACGACGTGGCCAAGCGCCTCATCGACTACGGCTTCCACGCGCCGACGATGAGCTTCCCCGTGGCGGGCACGCTCATGGTGGAGCCCACCGAGAGCGAGGACAAGGGCGAGATCGACCGGTTCTGCGACGCGATGATCGCGATCCGCGCCGAGATCCAGGACGTCATCGACGGCAAGGTCGCGGTCGACAAGAGCGTTCTACGCGGTGCTCCGCACACCGCTCACAGCCTCGCGGGGGAGTGGGACGCGGAGTACGACCGCATGACCGCGGCCTACCCGGCCGGCGTCGACCCGCGGGCCAAGTACTGGCCCCCGGTGCGCCGCATCGACGGTGCGCACGGCGACCGCAACCTCATCTGCTCCTGCCCGCCGCCGGAGGCGTTCGAGGAGTCCGAGGACTGACCGAACCGCGTCGTCGCGGCGCCCTCGCCGCCCCAGGGCGAGGGCACGCCAACTGCGTTCTCACTGCACGGCCCCGGAGCGTCATGAGCCACTCCGGGGCCGTACAGTGTGCGCCACCGGTACCTCGAACGAACGGTGGAGCCCATGGGCCAAGAGGTGAGCAGCGGCGAGTGGAGCAACACTCAACGGCAGCAGTACCGCGAGAAGGTGCGCCAGAACCTCGACGTCTTCGAACGCATGCTCGCGGTGAGCAGCTTCGATCCCGGACGCTTCATGACGGGCATGGAGATGGAGTTCTCGCTGCTCGACGAGAACCTCGACCCGGCGTTCCGCAACGCCGAGGTGCTCGAGGCCATCGACGACGACTCCTTCGTTCACGAACTCGCGCGTTTCAACATCGAGGTCAACGTCGACCCACGCTCGCTCGAGGGTGACGGCCTCAGCACGCTGGAGAAGGACGTCGTACAGGCCCTGGGCGAGGCCGGTCGGGCCGCGCAGAGCGTCGGGGCACGCCTGGCGATGATCGGCATCCTGCCGACGATCATGGTCTCCCACGTCACCGACGACGGGTGGATGAGCACGCCCAACCGGTACAGCGCCCTCAACGACGCCATCATGCGGGCGCGCGGCGAGGACATGTTCATCGACATCAGCGGGCCGTCGGGGGAGCGGGTGTCGGTCTACGCCGACTCGATCGGCCCGGAGGCCGCGTGCACGTCGATGCAACTCCACCTGCAGGTGGCGCCCGCCGACTTCGCCGCGTACTGGAACGCCGCTCAGGCGTTGGCCGGCCCCCAGCTCGCCATCGCCGCGAACTCGCCGTTCTTCGCCGGGCAGATGTTGTGGCACGAGACCCGCATCCCGTTGTTCACGCAGGCGGCCGACACACGGTCGGTCGAGCTCGTCAACCAGGGCGTGCGTCCGCGCGTCGACTTCGGCGACCGCTGGATCACCTCGATCTTCGACCTGTTCGAGGACAACGTGCGCTACTTCCCGGCGCTGTTGCCCGAGATCAGCGACGTGGACCCGATCGAGCAGCTCGAGCAGGGTGAGCCGCCGGACCTCGCGGAGCTGCGGCTGCACAACGGCACGATCTACCGGTGGAACCGGCCGATCTACGACACCGCGGGCGGGCGTCCGCACCTGCGCGTCGAGAACCGGGTGCTGCCGGCGGGACCGACGATCACCGACGTCATCGCCAACGCGGCCTTCTACTACGGCGTGCTCGTCTACCTCGCGCGCGAGGACCGGCCGGTGTGGACCCAGATGAGCTTCTCGGCCGCGAGCACGAACTTTCGCCACGGCGCCCGCGACGGCATGTCGGCGCGTCTCTACTGGCCCGGTTACTCGTCGATCTCGCCCGACGAACTCGTCCTGCGGCATCTGCTGCCGCTGGCTCAGGAGGGCCTGTCGACCCTCGGTGTCGACGCCGACGTGCGCGATCACTACCTCTCGGTCATCGAGGGCCGGGCCCTCTCGCGTCAGAACGGTGCATCGTGGCAGCGCGACACCGTGCTCGCCCTCGAGCAGTCCGGCCTGGATCGCGCGGAGGCACTGCGACGCATGCTCGCGATCTACCTCGACCTCAGTGAGGCGAACGAGCCGGTGCACACGTGGGAGATCCCGCAGCGCTGATCGCCGGTGGACTCCCGCACTGCGGCGATCCGGGACCTTACAGGCCCCGGCCGCGAGCGCTCGGGCATCCGGCGGGTGCGGCCGATAGGCTGGGCCGCGATCGCATCCACGAGCTGGGAGAGTTGGTGTCATGGCTGTTCGTCGCGTAGCCCTCTTGACCGCGGGCGGGTTCGCGCCCTGTCTGTCCGCGGCCGTCGGTGGCCTCATCGAGCGGTACACGCAGGTGGCCCCCGACGTCGAGATCATCGCCTACAAGCACGGCTACCAGGGCCTGCTCACGGGCGACTCGATCACCGTCGACCGCGCCGTCCGTGACAAGGCGGGCCTGCTGGCGCGGTACGGCGGCTCGCCGATCGGCAACTCGCGCGTCAAGCTCACCAACGTCGACGACCTCGTGAAGCGTGGCCTGGTGCCCGAGGGCGTCGACCCGCTCGACTTCGCGGCGCAGCGTCTCACCGAGGACGGCGTCGACGTGCTGCACACCATCGGCGGCGACGACACGAACACGACCGCCGCCGACCTGGCCGCGCACCTGGAGAAGACCGACCACCACCTCGTCGTCGTCGGCCTGCCCAAGACCATCGACAACGACATCGTGCCCATCCGGCAGTCCCTCGGCGCCCAGACGGCCGCCGAGCAGGCCTCGCGGTTCGCCCAGAACGTGCTCGCCGAGCACAACTCCGGCCCCCGCATGCTCATCGTCCACGAGGTCATGGGCCGCAACTGCGGCTGGCTCACCGCCGCCGCAGCCCGGGAGTACCGCGCGTGGCTCGCTCAGCAGGAGTGGCTGCCCGAGATCGGCCTGTCGCGCGAGGCGTGGGACATCCACGGCGTGTATGTCCCCGAGGTCGAGATCCACATCGACGCCGAGGCCGAGCGCCTCAAGCACACGATGGACACGGTCGGCAACGTGACGATCTTCCTCTCCGAGGGCGCGGGTGTCTCCGACATCGTCGACCTCATGGAGAGGAACGGCGAGGAGGTGCCGCGCGACGCGTTCGGGCACGTGCGTCTCAACGAGATCAACCCGGGGGAGTGGTTCGGCAAGCAGTTCGCCGAGAAGCTCGGCGCCGAGAAGGTCCTCGTGCAGAAGTCGGGGTACTTCTCCCGCTCCGCGCCGGCCAATGACTACGACCTCGACCTCATCTCGCAGATGACGACGATGGCCGTCGACAGCGCGCTCGCCGGTACGCCCGGCGTGGTCGGCAACGACGAGGACCACGACGACGTCCTGCGGGTCATCGAGTTCGACCGCATCGCCGGTCACAAGCCCTTCGACTACCGCCAGCAGTGGTACGCCGACATGCTGGCCGAGATCGGCCAGGGTCGTCCCGAGGGTCAGCACCCGGGCGGGCAGTGAGCCGATGAACCTCGCCTGAGCCGCCGCCCACCGGGCAGCGTCGGGGCCGTACGGACGGGCCGGAATTCGAGTCGCCATGACTCGGGTTCCGGCCCGTCGGCGTATCGGTGACGTCTCAAGGACTTTCCGAAACATCTCAGTTCGGTATCGGTCGGGTCGATGTGAGCAACGGGCCGTCGGTTCCCTCCCAGCGGAATCAGGGCGGCTCGGGGGGCCCGTAGAGCGCGCCGCAGACAGCGGTGACGTGCACCGATGTCCGACAGGAAGAGTTCTGCCCGTGCGTTTGCGACGCCTTTCCACGTTGACCGCCGCCACGATGCTGGCTCCCGCCTTCTGGGCCCTGCCGGCTCAGGGCGAGCCCAACCAGAAGCCCGTCGAGACGACCCAGGAGGCCGCGGCGCTCGTCGACCCGGCCGACCCGGCCGTCGGCGACGGCGACTACGCGACCAGCCAGGACATCGCGCTGGCCAAGGACAAGACCCCCGAGGTGGCCCGCGAGCGCGACCTCGCGGTGCTCGGGGCGACCGGTCGGCAGGCCGTCGAGTCCTCGCTCGCCGTCATCGGCGTGACGTGGGAGGGCGACACCCCCCTCGCGGTGCAGTACCGCACCGAGGGCCCGAAGGGCTGGGGCGCCTGGCAGGGTATCGACACCTCGTCCGAGGGCGACGGCGTGGAGTCGCAGGCGCGCACCCGGGCCGGCTCGGACCCCATCGTTCTCACCGGCGCGACCGCCGTGCAGGCCCGTATCCTCGGTGCCCCCGGCGACGCGCCCCGCAACCCCACCCTCGCGGTCATCGACCCGGGCCACGGTGAGGGCGACGCGAACACCGGCGTCCAGGCCGGTGCCGCTCAGGCCGCCGCCTCGCGGCCCACGATCCGCAGCCGCGCCCAATGGGGTGCCGACGAGTCGATCCGCAAGGGTTCCCCGTCCTACGGCGTCGTGCGCGGCGCGATCGTCCACCACACGGCCGGCACGAACAACTACAGCCCCAGCCAGGTGCCCGCGATCCTGCGCGGCATCTACGCCTTCCACGTCAAGGACCGCGGCTGGAGCGACATCGGCTACAACTTCCTCGTCGACAAGTGGGGCCGGGTGTGGGAGGGCCGTTACGGCGGCACGAACCGCTCCCTCGTCGGTGCCCAGGCCAGCGGCT
The DNA here is from genome assembly GCF_000826525.2 of Mobilicoccus massiliensis. Taxonomy (GTDB): domain Bacteria; phylum Actinomycetota; class Actinomycetes; order Actinomycetales; family Dermatophilaceae; genus Mobilicoccus; species Mobilicoccus massiliensis. Next base: position 331,599 of record NZ_LN651331.1, read on the forward strand.
TCAACGGCGTGACCATGGGCATCTCGGTCATGGGCGACTACCGATACGTCAACCCCCCGCAGGCCTCGATCGACGCCGTGACCCGCGTCATCGCCTGGAAGGCCTCGATTCACGGGTTCGACCCGCGCGGCCGGTTCACCCACAACGGCAAGTCCTACCGCAACGTCAGCGGCCACCGCGACGTCGGCCAGACCTCGTGCCCCGGCCTCATCTACAACTACCTGCCGGCGATGGCCACGCGCGCCGCCGCGCTCAAGGGCGGTTCGTCCCTCGGCAACACGGGCGGATCCGCGCAGGTGGGCGGCACGACGCGTCCGCCCGCGGTCGGTTCGCCGCCCTCGGGTGGGCTCAACGTCGCCGACGCGATGCTGCTGGGCACGACGGGCAAGCTCTTCGCGGTGAGCCCGGCCGGCGCCGCGTCGATCTCCTACGCGCGCGCCCTCGACCAGCGCAGCTGGCGTGGCTATGACCGCATCCTCGTCACCCAGGACATCTCCGGCGACCGGTTCCCCGACCTGCTGACGCGGGGCCGTCAGGACGGGCGGCTCTACGTCCACCCGGGGCGCGGCACCGGAGTGGCCGCCCGCACGTCGCTCGGCGGAGGCTGGAACGCGATGGCGCACATCGTCGCTCCGGGCGACTGGACCGGCGACGGTCGGGCCGATCTGATCACCGTGCAGAAGTCCGACGGGAAGATGTACCTCTACCCCGGCAAGGGCAACAACAAGTTCGGCTCCCGCGTCGCCATCGGCCAGGCCTGGGGCGGAATGGCGCACGTCCTCGCCGTGGGCGACTGGAGCGGCGACCGCAAGCCCGACCTCGTCGGCATCACCGCATCCGGGCAGGCCTACCTGTACCGCGGCGACGGGCGCGGCCGCTTCACCAAGGCCACGAAGTCCTCCCTCGGCTCGGTCAAGGGTTACTCGCGGTTCGTCGGCATGACCGGCACGGGCCGCATCCTCGCAGTCCGCGCGGACGGAAGCGCTGCCGTCCTCCGTCCTTCGGGCAACGGCATGGCGGCCACCGCGGTGTCACCCAACTTCCGCGGCCTCACCGTCTTCGGCGGCTGAGACCGAAACCGAAGGCCCGGCTTCTCCACCCGAGGAGGAGCCGGGCCTTCGACATCGAATCAGTTCCGACGGGTCCCGCAGGGACGGCGGCGGCAGCGACGGCAACGCCCGCGGAGGCCGGGGGCTGGATCGTGAGGTTGTCGGTGGCGTGGTCCACACTTGACGGCGTGACGACCTCCACCTCCGCACCGCGCAATCTCACCCGGTTCGCGTGGCTCTCGATCGCGACGGCCGTGGCCACCATCGCCCTCAAGACGGGGGCCTGGTACATCACCGGGTCGGTCGGTCTGCTCTCCGACGCGGCCGAATCGGTGGTCAACCTCGTCGCCGCCTTCGTCGCCCTCGTCGCGCTGCACGTGGCGGCCAGGCCCGCCGACAAGAGCCACCACTTCGGCCACAGCAAGGCCGAGTACTTCTCGGCGGCCGTCGAGGGGATGATGATCTTCGTCGCGGCGGTCTTCATCATCGTCACGGCCGTCGAACGCCTGCTCAATCCCGTCGCCATCGACAACGTCGGCATCGGCCTCGTCATCTCGGTCGTGGCGGCGGTGCTCAACGGCGTGGTGGCCGTCGTGCTCATTCGCGCCGGCCGTCGCTACCGGTCGAGCACCCTCACCGCCGACGGCAGGCACCTCATGACCGACGTCTGGACCACGGGTGGGGTGCTCATCGGGGTGGCGCTCGTCGCGCTCACCCAGTGGCCACCGCTCGACCCCATCGTGGCGTTGCTCGTCGGCGTCAACATCATCGTCACGGGCTGGAAGCTGCTGTCGCAGTCGATCGACGGGCTCATGGACGCCTCCTGGCCCAAGGAGGAGAACGCCGAACTCGCGCGGCTCATGCGCCGGTTCACGGGCGACGACGTCGACATCCACGCTCTGCGCACCCGGGAGTCGGGCCACCAGCGCTACGTCGACTTCCACCTTCTCGTCCCGGGCCGGTGGACGGTCGCGGACGCTCATGACCTGTGTGAGGAGGTCGAACAGGCCGTCGCCGAGGCGTTCGAGGGGGTCATCGTCACGGGGCACATCGAGCCCAGCGAGGACCCCCGCGCGTACTCCGATTACGACGCCGAGGTCGCGCTCCCGCCCCACGATGAGCTGGCGTGAGCCACACGGCTTCTCGCGCTCGAACGGCTGTCCCGACGGAGGCAACCATCCTGGCGCGTGACGACTTCTCGAGAATCGCTCAGGACGGTCGTCCAATCGCCGATCTGGACGGCACACCGCAGTGGAGTGCGGTTCGAACGGACGACGGGGTGAGGATCATGGAGGTCCTGGGCAGGCTGGATCATCGGTTGACGTCGGCTCTCGTGTCGAAGCAGTGGAGGCGGCAGGGGAGTCGCCGATTCGTCGGTCCTACGCACCTGGTGGAGTTGCTGCCACCCTCGAGCGAGGATCGCGTCACCGTCTTCTTCGGGCGATGCGCCACACCTGGGGACTCCTCCAGGCTGTCGGACTGCTCGCGCATCACGCTCGCGCAGCGCGAGGAGCTCGATCGCTTCGTCGCCCGGCTGGACTGAGCGTCGCGGGGCGTGAGACGAGGGTGGGCCGTCCTGCTGCGACGGCCGGGCCGTCGCAGGGTGTCGGCCGCCGGCTCGCGTCCTCGAGCGGGGAACGCGTCGGCTTCCGTAGGCTGGCAGGCAGCACTGCCCCAGCGAACGAGGAGCCGAGCATGACCGAACAGCAGGCCCGTGACGGCCGACGCAGCGTGACGATGTCGCGGGTAGGAGCGGGGCGCTTCGAGGCGCAGAACGTGCGGGGAGGGCGCATCTCCCTCGGCACGGGCGACTCGTCCGATTTCACACCCGTCGAGCTGTTGCTCGCCGCCATCGCCGGCTGCAGCGGCATCGACGTCGACATGCTCACGGCCCGGCGCGCCGAGCCCGAGCAGTTCGACATGGTCTCGGCGGGGGAGAAGGTGAGCGACGAGGACGGCAACCACTTGCGCGATCTCGAGGTGACGTTCACGGTGCGTTTTCCCGAGGGGGAGGGCGGCGACAAGGCGCGGGAGATGTTGCCCCGCGCGATCGAGGCATCACACGACCGGCTGTGCACCGTCTCACGCACCGTGGCCCTGGGCACCCCGGTCACACTGCGCGAGGCCTGAGCGTCGCCGCCGCGCGGCACCGCAGAAGACGGATCCGGCCTGCGTCGAGCCATGTCGACGCAGGCCGGATCCTCAGCCGGGTGGGGCCTCACTCCTGCTCGATGCGCAGGGCGTCCTCCTCCGGAGACTTCAGATCGGGGGCGTGGTCGAGCAGTTCGAGATCCTCGTCCACCTGCTCCCCGACACCGACGTCGTCGACGTCCTCCTCCACGGGATCGATGTCGCGGTCCTCGGCGAGAACGTCACGCTCGGCCGGGATCGCGTCGGGGTCGTCACCGCCGAGCATCGGTTCGTCGAGGCCGCTTTCGTTCTCGGGTGCGCCGTAGGCGGAGTCGGGGTCGGGCTCCTCCTGCATGATCCGCTGGTCGATCGTCTCCTCGACCGCGGGATCCTCCCCGAGGTACTCGGCCCCGCGAGGCTGCATGTCGGGCGGCGAGACGGGGAGGTCGTCGGTCTCGTCGCTGCTGATGCGGACGTCCTCCTCCTCGGGAGGGATGGGCACGTCGTCGTACTCGCTGGGCTGCTCACTCATGCCCCTACCCTGCGACGTTGCGCGGGACTCCGCAACACGCACACGCAGGGTGTCGCGGCTCGCCAACCTTCGAGGCGGGCAACGCGACGCACACCCGCCGTCGCGCGATAGGACTCCTCGACGAGTTCGGCGATCTCCGACCAGTCCGCCTTGGCCAGGTCGACACCGATCCATCCACTCGGACCGACGTAGCCGGGAACGAAGGTGTCGCCACGGTCGAGGAGTGCGCGACGCTCGTCCTCGGGCAGGAGCACGAGCACCGACTGAGGATGCTGCCGCCAGGCCCCGCCGACCTTCACCGAGCCGCCGTACCAGGCGAAGATCTTCGTCGTGTAGAAGGTCGGACGGCCGTGCGAGACCTTCTCTTTCGCGTCGGGCAGCGCGAGGCAGATGTCACGCACCCGCGCGAGCAGAGGGTCGTCCTCGTCGAACATCACCGGGTGCGCCATCGGCCATCCTTTCGCAGGCGGCGCCGTCGCTGACGACAGTACCCGCTGTGCCTACGCGGCCCACCCGACGAAGAGCGAGCACGTGCCGTCGGGCGGATGCGTCAGTAACGACGCTCGCTCGGCATGACGATCCACAACAGGATGTAGATCAGCAGTTGAGGGCCGGGCAGAAGGCATGAGGCGACGAACGCGAGCCGGACGACCTTCGCGTTCCAGCCGTAACGACGCGCGAGCCCGCCACAGACCCCGCCGATGACGCGATTCGTGCGGTCGGTGCGAACGAGTGCCTGGGTCACGAGATCCTCCTGAAGGGTCGACGGCTACATCTCGAGTCAACCGGAGGATGCGCAATCGGGCCATCGGGGATCGCCCCGAGCTCACCCCGAGGCAGGACCAGAGCCTCGGCGTCGCCCCGGGTCAGCGGCGGCGGACGACCTCAGGGTGCGCGGCCCCGAAGGCACGGACCGCGGTGAGCACGGGAGCCACGTCCCGCCCGGCCTCGGTCAGCCGGTAGACGACCGCACTCGGCGGGCCGGGGTCGACCATGCGCTCGGCGAGGCCACGGGCGCAGAACTCCTTGAGGCGGGCCGACAGAACACTGTCGGTGACCCCCGGCACGGCGCGTGCGAGCTCTCGAAACCGCTCGTGACCGGCGAGCATCGCCTCGAGGATGGCGCCGGCCCAGGCCCTCCCGAGCACGCTCATGACGTCCTCGAGGTCGGTGCATGGTGCCGTCGCCCCGGGGGTAGCAAGGGGCTGGTGTCGGCCCATGGGCCCTCCTTCCATGTGGTCTCGGTCGCGCCACCCATCGCGGTGGTATACCGTTCAACTATCGCTAGGAATATCCTAGCGGGCGAGGCCGTTGAGGCAAGTGTTCACATCCGGACTTCCCCGAGGAGGACGTCATGCAGTTCGGGATCTTCACGGTCGGCGACGTCACCACCGACCCCACCACGGGCCGCACGCCCACCGAGCACGAGCGCATCAAGGCCACCGTCGCGATCGCGAAGAAGGCCGACGAGGTCGGTCTCGACGTCTTCGCGACGGGGGAGCACCACAACCCGCCTTTCGCCGCTCCGGCCAACCCGCCGGTCCTGCTTGCGCACCTCGCGGCGGTGACCGAGCGGATCACCCTGTCCACCGCGACGACCCTCATCACGACCAACGACCCGGTGCGCCTCGCCGAGGACTACGCCTACGCCCAGCACCTCGCCGACGGCCGCCTCGACCTCATGATGGGCCGGGGCAACACCGGCCCGGTCTACCCGTGGTTCGGTAAGGACATTCGCGACGGCATCGAGCTCGCGGTCGAGAACTACGCCCTGCTGCACCGGCTCTGGCGCGAGGAGGACGTGACGTGGTCGGGCAAGCACCGCAGTGCGTTGCAGTCGTTCACCTCGACGCCGCGTCCGCTCGACGGGGTGCCGCCGTTCGTGTGGCACGGCTCGATCCGGTCCCCGGAGATCGCCGAGCAGGCCGCCTACTACGGCGACGGCTTCTTCCACAACCACATCTTCTGGCCGCCGTCGCACACCGAGCAGATGGTGCGGCTGTACCGCCAGCGGTTCGAGCACTACGGCCACGGCTCCGCCGACCAGGCCATCGTCGGCCTCGGCGGGCAGGTGTTCATGCGCAAGAACAGCCAGGACGCGGTGCGCGAGTTCCGGCCGTACTTCGACCGGGCGCCGGTCTACGGCGGTGGTCCAGGGCTGGAGACGTTCACGCGGGAGACGCCGCTCACCGTCGGCAGCCCGCAGGAGGTCATCGAGCGCACACTGTCGTTCCGCGACTACGTGGGTGACTACCAGCGTCAGCTGTTCCTCATGGACCACGCGGGTCTGCCGCTGAAGACGGTGCTGGAACAGATCGACATCCTCGGCGAGGAGGTCGTTCCGGTGCTGCGCAAGGAGTTCGACGCGCTGCGCCCGGCCAACGTGCCGGACGCGCCGACCCACGCCTCGCTGCTCGCCGCCAAGCGCGCCGCAGAAGGTGGCGACGCTGCGCAGGGGGAGACCCGCGAACCCAGCGTCGACCGGTGGACCGGCACGCGGGCGGAGGAGTCGAACGCCGGGGCCGCGCGCCGGCTCTGACGCCGGAACCGTGGGGCGGGGACGACGGTCGTCCTCCCCGCCCCACGGCCGCGAGCGGTGAGTGTCCCCGTCGGAATGTGCCGATACAAGGCCGGCCGGATCGCCGACTCGCATCCAGACAAGATCAGCATCACGACCTGTTCAGGACAGGAGAACTATGTTCCGTCTCACCGTCGTCAGCGCCGGACTGCGCTCGCCGAGCTCGACGCGTCTGCTCGCCGACCGGCTCACCGACGCGACGCGCGCCACGCTCGTCGCGCGTGGGGAGCAGGTCGAGGTCCGCGTCGTGGAGGTGCGCGAACTCGCGCACGCCATCACCGACGCCCTGCTCACCGGCTTTCCGACCGGAGACCTGCGCACCGCCCTCGACGACGTGACCTCCGCCGATGCGCTCATCGTGGTCACGCCGACGTTCCAGGCCTCCTACGCCGGTCTGTTCAAGTCGTTCATGGACCTCGTCGAGGAGGGCACGCTGCGGGGGATGCCGGTCGTGCTGGCCGCGACCGGAGGCACGGAGCGGCACTCCCTCGTCATCGAGCACGCGCTGCGCCCGCTGTTCGCGCACCTGCGGGCGATGCCCGTGGCGACCGGGGTCTACGCCGCGACCTCCGACTTCGGCGGCGAGGGCAGCGCGGCCTTGGATGCTCGAATCGCCCGCGCGGCCGGGGAGCTCGCCGACCTTGCGGCCGGCGCCCGCACCCGCGTTGCGCCGCGGGACGAGTTCGCCGATGTCACGCCCTTCGCCGAGCTGCTCGCGCGCGGCAGCGCCTGATCGCTCGCACAGGCGGTTCTCACCGGGTTCGCGGGTGAGAACCGCCTGTTTCGTCGACGCCCGTCTCGGGGGGCGGGCGACGACGACTGTCGAGGCGGTCAGCTCCGGCGGGCGGAGAGGATGCAGAACTCGTTGCCCTCGGGATCGGCGAGCACCGTGAACGACGCGTCGTGCGGCTGACCGACGTCCACACGCGTCGCGCCGGCCTCGAGAAGCCGGGCGATGATCGCGTCCCGGTCCTCGGAGGAGTGCGGCGCGAAGTCCAGGTGGACGCGATTCTTCGCCGTCTTGCCCTCGGGCACCGGGACGAAGCACACGCCGGTGCTGACGCGGTCGAACTCGTCCTTGTCCTCGACGTCTCCGCCCTCGGCGTGTGGCGGGGAGATCGACGCCTCGTGACCACTCTCGAAGACGACGTTCCATCCGAGGGCATCTGCCCACCAGCGGGCCTGGGCGCGCACATCGACGCAGTCGACGACGGCGGAGTAGAGCCTCATGCTTCCTCCTGCTGAGACGAACGGCTGCTGCCAGCATGCGCCGGGTCACTCACCACCGCTCGGCGAGCGCGGGGGAGTCCGCCCGCCGAGTGCGGGGAGCCCTGCGGCTGGCGCCGGGGGTTCGGGATCAGCGCACCGAGACGTCGGTGATGACGACCGGGCGGGTCGGGAGTCCGTCGCCGTCCTTGTCGACCGTGCCGGCCTTCGCGATCGCGTCGAGGGTGCGGAAGCCGCTGCTCATGCGGCCGAGGATCGTGTACTCGGGCTTGATGTTCGCGTGGCTGTGGACGACGAAGAACTCGCTGCCGTTCGTGCCCGGGCCCTGGTTGCCCATGGCCAGGGTGCCGCGCGGATAGGTGTTGCTCGGTGAGACCTCGTCGTCGAATCGGTAACCGGGGCCGCCCTCCTCCTGGCGGTAGATGTCGCCGCACTGCAGCACCCCGAGGCGCTCGGTGTCGGTGAAGCGCCAGCACTGGCTCTCGTCGTAGAAGTCCTGCTTCACGAGGCTGACGATGTTGGCCACGGCGCAGGGGGCGGAGTCTCGCTGGAGGACGAACGTCATCGGGCCGTAGTTCGTGCGGATCCGCAGGTGGACGATGCCCGCGCCCTTGGTCTTCGCCGGCGGCGGGTCGACCGGTCGCGCAGCGGGATTCTCCGGCGTCGGGGTGAACGTGCAGTTCACCCACTTCTGGCGGGGAGCCTTGGTCGCGGTCGACGTGGTCGCCTGCGCGGACTGGGGGAGGAGCAGTGATCCGGCCGCGAGAGCGGTTGCGGCGCAGCGAAGAAGGGTTCGTGGGGTCATGACGTCACGATAGTGAGCCAGGTCACGTCACGGGGTGAAGTCGGTTCGTCGAGCTGGGGTTGATCGCGGCCGTGGCGTTCGCAGGGTGCCAGACGGTTCGTTGAGCCCAGGTGTCGAGTGCGCAGGCGGTATCGGCGGTCCGCGCGGAACAACGACGCACACGCCAAGAACTGCCCCCGAGGTCCAACAGCCACCGCGTCGCCACGGTCCCGACCGCCACCGCTGACCAAGCCCCATGATCACAAGCCGAGGTCGGTGTCCGCGCTGATTTTCCACGCCTCCGGGACCCGCACACATTGCCCCAGCGACGCCATCGACTGATGCCGGTCTGACGGGCAATGGCTCAGTCCGAGGCGCCCCGCAGGTGCGCCCAGGTCACGAACCCTGCCCGCAACGAGTGTGCGCTGAAGCCCTCGGGGGAGCGGCCCGCCCGCCGGATCGCAACACGTTGGCCACGGTCCCGATGGCAGGCGGGGCACTGGCGATGCGCCGAAGCTTGCGGAAAACCTGGCACGTGGGGCGGCCACGGTGCGGCCTCGGCCGCCACGCGCGACCGCAGCCGCTCCCCACCGGTACCGCCGAACGCGAAGCAGCAGCATCTGGGGGGCGCCGTGCCACAAGGACATTCGACATCTAAGCGAGAGTCCGGCAGCAGCTGACGTCTGCACCGACAGCTGCGAAGAGCGCACATTGCGCAACGTCGGTGACATGAAAGACCTCGGTAGCGCGGAACGAAACGGGCTCGTTGCGCGTCCAGGCGAGTGTGCAGATGGTCGACGATGTGGGGCGCATGTCTGGAGAGTCATCCGTTGAGGACATCTACCGGGCGCAGTGGGGGGACCTGGTGCGCTTGGCTTCCGTCGTCTCTGGTGACCTCGACGACGCGGTGGACCTCGTCCAGGAGGTCTTCGTCGACTTCACGCGGGATGCGGCCTCGATCCACAATCCGCCCGGATGGCTACGCACGGCAGTCATCCACCGCTCCCGATCCTCCGCGCGGCGGGCGGGCACAAGGCGCCGCTACCTCGAACTTCACGGATGGGAGCACACCGGTCCCGTCGCCGACCGGCTTGTCGACGTCGATGTCCGTCGCGCCCTTGCGCAGCTCAACCCGGATCAACGGGCCACCGTGTTCATGCGCTACTACCTCGACCTGCCTTTGGAGGACATCGCCGAGGTGCTCGGCTGCCGTGTCGGAACGGTCAAATCCCGCCTGAACCGGGCCGAGAACCGCCTGAAGGAGATCCTCCATGAGCATCCATGACAGCGACGTGGCCGTGCGGATCGTCTCATTCGTGGACAGTCTGCCGATCCCCGACGCGCCTCCGCTGCCCGCCGCTACCGCTACGGCGAAGGTCAGTCGACCCCACCGCGGTTCGTCCCGGCCGGTCTGGGCAGGCGTGGCGGCGGCTGTCGCCATCGGCCTTCTCGTGCTCGGCGCAGGGATGCTCGGGTCCTCCCACCGGCAGCCCACGCCGGCCGGCGCGTCCTCGTCGCTCATGCCTGGTCGGCAATGGCTCGGGACCGGCATCACCGACCACCCCATCGGCCCGGTCCTGATCGCCGCGCACATCTACAGCGCGGTCGAGAACTTCCCGCTGCCCAATCAAACCGTGCTGCGCGACACGACGGGTGACGGCATCGCCACCGCCCCTACTGCTGACGGCGTTGTTCTGGTGTCTCCCGACGGTCGCCACCTCGCCGTCGGTTCCCGCCAGGCGGCCAAGGTGACCCTCATCGACACCCTCGACGGAGCCAGCGCAGACGTCACCGTACCCAGCGACGCAGACGAGGCCGGACCGATCGGCTGGTCCCGCGACAGCAGTCGCGTCTTCGTCGCAGGAACACGCCCGGCGCACGAACCGGCCAGTGGACTGGAAACCGGACAGGTCTCGACCGTTGATGTGGCGACCGGGACCGTTCGGCGGTTCCCCCAGTTGGACGGCGCCACTTCGGTCTTCCCATCCCCGGACGACCGAGAGGTAGCCGCCGGCATCGGGCGCGAGCTGCGTGTCATGGGCGCCTCCTCCGGGAGACTCATGCGGAGCATCCCGGCGGGCCCGGGGGTGCAGTTCGATCACGACGCCTGGTCCGACGACGGCCGGTGGATCGTGGGGGTCACCGCGGACCGGCACCAGCTCGTCCGCTTCGATGCGCACACCGGAGAGCGGTACCACCTTCCTCGCTCGCCCGGAACCTTTCTGGGGGTGACCTGGGCGAACGGGCGCTACCTGGTCCGGCACATCTCGTGGGGTGACGCCGAGTCCTCGCAAGCCGCCGTTCTGCGGGCCGTCGATGTCCTCACCGGCGAGGCCGTCGACGTCGCGCATTGGGACACCGACACCATCACCCACGACATCCCCGACGACGTCAGCATCGCGCGCAACGACGCCGGCAACTTTCTCAGGTAAAGGGCGCCTGCGAGGGAGGGCGGACGTTCAAGGGCGAGCTCGCCGATGGCACGGTTGTGGGCGCCGAGAAGGTTGACGCCCACGTCGGGGAGCCGGTCCATCACGGTGTCGGGGTGCAGGTGCCTGCCAGCCAGCGTGCTGGGAAAGAGCCACGGACTGTCGGGTCCGGCGCCCGTGACAAGCTTCGGTGCTGGGTTCCCGCAGGTCAGACCGAGGTTCAGCCCAGCGAGCGGGGGAGTAGATCAGTCGCGCGCGGTTGATTCATCCGATGCAACACACAGGCGCACATATGACATAATGTAGATTATCGGCGCGATTGGTCCATGGGCAGGCCAGGCGTGTGCTCATGACGCGATCGGCCCGTCTCAGCGTTGCCCGCGGTCTTCGACGGTGGATCGGCGATGAGAAGAGGCGTGAGGATCGACGTGGCGAGGTGGCGGATCATCGACGCTGCTGCTCGATGAGATCGCTGATCGTTCCCTGGGTATTGATCGGCGCGGGGCGACGTCCCTTATGGCGACTAGCCGGCGTCGCCTTGCCGCTCGCGGCCAGTTGCTTGAGCTTGGCCGGAACGCCTGCGGGAATGATCCGCGCCACACGCCGTCCGTGATCGGTCATCGTGATCGTGGCCCTTTCCGACTTCGGTCAGATGGCGACTGAGGCCGTCGCGTAGTTTGCGGGCTCCGTAGCAGTCACCAACCGCTCCGCGTTGCCACATTGAGTCTGCGTAGATGAATACTTTGTCACGACAGCCATTCGCGCCGCAGAGCGCCTATTTGTACCGACACAAAGGGGTGCCCGCGGGCGGTGTCTCGCGGATTCCCCTCTCCCCCGGTGCCGCCTCGGCACGGCGTCTGCGACAGGGCCGAGACGTCGGCGTACCGTATTGCCGCCCCCGATCAACTTCGGAAGGCCCCACCACACAGCCGCGAGCGAGGGAATCATGAACGCTTCGACGACGCCCGGCCTCAAGCGTCAGGTCACCTTTCCCGAGCTCATGGCCTACGGGCTGGTGTTCATCGGCCCCGCGGCCGCGGTCGGCGTCTTCGGAGCCCTGGACGCCGAGAGCCGAGGCGTCGTGCCGGTCGTGTATCTGGTCGCGACCGTGGCGATGGCCTTCACGGCGCTGTCCTACGTGGCGATGTCCCGCGAGATCCCCAGCGCCGGATCGGTCTTCGCCTACGCCCGGGCCGGGATCGGCCGTCGGGCAGGCTTTCTCACCGGCTGGATGGTGATGCTCGACTACCTGCTCATCCCCTCGGTGGCGTATCTCTTCACCGGCATCGCCCTGAACTCCCTCCTGCCGTCCGTGCCCGTCTGGGTCTGGACCGCCGCGGCGGTGCTCACAACGACGAGCCTCAACCTCGCGGGTTCGAAGATCGCCGCCCGCGCGGCGAGCGTCGTCGTCATCGTGGAGATCATCGTTCTCGCGCTCGTGCTCGTCTTCGGCGTGTACGTGTTGGCGACCCACGGTCCGCAACGCCCCTGGCTGAGCCCGTTCGTCGGCTTCGGAGACTTCTCCTGGACGGCGGTGTTCGCCGCGACCTCGGTGGCCGTGCTGTCGTATCTCGGGTTCGACGCGATCGCGACCTTCGCCGAGGAGACGGTCGGTGACAGTCGCGTCGTCGGTCGTGCGACGCTGGCGTGTCTCGTCGTCGCGGGGCTGCTGTTCATGCTGCAGACCTACATCGGCGCACTGCTCACCGCGGTGACGCCGGCCGAGCTCGCCGCGAATCCCGAACTCCAGGGCCCGGCCTACTACACGACCGTGGGCGACCAGCTCGGCGGATGGCTGCACACCGCATTGGCGCTGGCCAAGGGCGCCGGTGCGGCGTTCTCCGCGATGGTCGGGCAGGCTGCGGCGTCCCGCATCCTCATGGACATGGGACGGACGTCGGCGCTCCCGGCTGCATTGACCCGGGTCTCGGGACGGACCGGCGTGCCGACGGTCGGAGTGCTCATCGCCGCCGTCGGCAACGTCGCGATGGCGACCTGGGCGGCGACGCAGGCCGATGGTCTGGACCACCTCGTCTCCATCGTCGACGTCGGCGCGCTGGTCGCGTTCGTCGCGCTGCACGCCTCCGTCGTCGGGTACTACTGGGTGCGCCGATCCGGCCCGGAACGCTCCCTGTGGCGGCACGTCGTCCTGCCGGTCGCGGGCGCGATCATCCTGCTCGTCGTCCTGGCGAACGCCTCCCGCCTGGCGCTGACGATCGGCCTCGTCTGGTTCGTCGTCGGCCTCGTCGTCCTGGCCGTGCGTCGGGATCCGCAGCTCCTGGAGGGGTGACGGCGGCGACCGCGCCGCACCCGCGGACGCGACCGATACCACGACAAGGCGAGCCCAGCGGTGCCGCTCCCCCACACCCCGACCCGGGCCGGCGTTGCTCTTCGGCCGTGCAGTGCCCGCCGTGCAGCGCCTGGGGGTCGTGCCGTCAGCCCTCCCAGTCCGGGCGGAGCGGGTAGGCCGTCGTGCCGTCGGCGAAGGGCCGTGAGAGCAGGACCTGGTGCAGTTGAATCCAGTTGAGCTCGAACCCGAGTCGTGACCCGGCCATGTAGAGGCCCCACAGCTTGGCCATCGGCTCGCCGACATCGGCGACACACGCGTCCCAGTGCTGCCGCAGGTTGGCGCACCATGCGGTGAGGGTGCGCGCGTAGCTCATCCGCAGGTTCTCCTCGTGGTGCAGCTCGAAGCCGGCGTCGTGGGCACGGCAGATGATCTCGCCCGGGGAGGCGAGCTCACCGTCGGGAAAGATGTAGCGGTCGATGAACGCGTCCGGCCGGTGACTGGTCGCGTCGTTCGGGCGCGTGATGCAGTGGTTGAGCATGCGCCCGCCGGGCCTGAGGCGCTCGAAGAGGAACCCGAAGTAGGAGTCGTAGTTGTCGACGCCCACGTGCTCGAGCAGCCCGATCGAGCTGATCGCGTCGAACTCCCCCGGCGGGACCTCTCGGTAGTCCAGGTATCGCACCTCGGCACGGTCGGAGAGCCCCTCGGCCTCGATGCGCGCCTGTGCCCACTCCGCCTGCTCCCCCGACAACGTCACGCCGAGGGCCTGCACGCCGTGATGTCTCACCGCGTGCCGCACCATGCTGCCCCACCCGCAGCCGACGTCGAGCAGGCGCATGCCCGGCTCGAGTCGCAGCTTGCGACAGACCAGCTCGAACTTGCGCTCCTGCGCGGCCTCGAGGGTGTCGGAGGGGTCGGTGTACACGGCGCACGTGTAAGCCATCGACGGGCCGAGAACCTTCTCGTAGAAGGAGTTTCCGACGTCGTAGTGGTGGGAGATCGCCTCGGCACGCCGACCCGACGGATCGAGCACCTTCTCGAGGTGGCGCCGCCACCGCGGGGGCGACTCCAGGGCCGGAGGGGTGGGTGGCAGGAGCATCCCGCGGCCGTGGGCGCGGACGATCCGCGCCGTCTCCCCGGCGGTCGGATGCCGGAAGCGCGCGGTCTTCAGCGCCTTGAACGCCGCGTACGGGTCGGCCGGGTGGATGCCCGAGACGTGCAGACCGCCCGTGAGGTAGGCGCGGGCCGCACCGAGATCGCCGGGGGCGGTGAGGAGGTAGCGCAGACCCTCCGGGGAAGCGATGTGGAACGCGACCTCGGCGTTCTCGGGGCCGGCCTGGCTGTCGTCGTAGGCCGTGATGCGGAAGGGCAACGGTGCGGTGGCCATCGAGGTGATCAGATCGCCGACACGGGTGGCGGTCGCCGGATCCGATGACAGAAGGGTCATCTCGTCGTCACTTTCTCGTAGAGATCGGTGAGCCGGTGCTCGGGGTCGTAGCGGTGCCGGACGGCGCGGTACTCGGCCGCGCCGTGAAGCCGCTCGAAGGTCTCGCGGTCGTAGTAGACATCGGAGTACAGGGACTTGTGGCCGCCGAGTCGGCCGACCTCGTGCTCGACCATCCGGTTGACGTCGCCGTCGTGACGACCGGGCAGGACGGGGACGTTGCCCCAGAAGCCGACGTTGACGTAGGTGCGTCCGGGCTCGATCGGATAGAGCGGCCAGCGACGCGCCGAGCCGGGGCCGTCCGGCTCCCGCAGCCGCAGGGGGCAGATCCAGACCGGTCGCATCGGCACCTCACGCAGGAACCACCGCAGGAACTCCGCGGTGCGTTCGAGCGGGATCTCGACGTCCTGCACGAGCCGCTCCAGCGGCGGCCGGCCCCGCCACCGGTCGACGGTCGCCGCGACGTGGTGGCGGTTCTCGAAGCGGACGATCCGGTGGTAGACGTCGCTGCGGCGCCACCGCCGGGGCCACACGCGTCGGACCAGCGGGTGCTGCACGCCGAACGCCCGGGAGCACCAGAACCAGTCGGTGTCCCAGCGCCACAGGTAGTCGTGGCCGGTGAGGCGGTCCTCCTCGAAGCGCTGCAGCGAGCGGTAGTACACGTCCTGGCCGGTGTAGTCGCTGCCCGGCGCGACGACGTCCTCGAAGGCGGCGAGCACGAGGTAGGCCTCGTCCTCGGCGAACACGACCCCGTCGAGGGCGTCGACGGCCTGCCCGTTCCACTCGCGGGTCTCGACGATGCGGCCGACGACCTCGACGAGCCGGTCGAGATCGGAGAAGCGCAGGTTGCGGGTGCGCACGGTGCGGCCGACGGGTTGCAGCTCGATGCGCATGCGGGTCGTGTACCCCAGCGAGCCGTAAGAGTTCGGCATGGCGGCGAAGAGGTCGGCGTGCTCGCCCTCGGGGCGAGCGGTGACGATCTCGCCGTCGCCGGTGAGCACGTCCATCTCGAGCACCGACTCGTGCGGCAACCCGTTGCGGAACGACGTCGACTCGATGCCGAGCCCCGTGACCGCTCCCCCGAGGGTGATGGTGCGCAGTTGGGGGACCACCAGGGGCATGAGGCCGTACGGCAGGGTCGCGGCCACGAGCGTCTCGTACGTGCACATGCCCTGGACATCGGCGGTGCGGGCCGTCGCGTCCACGCAGATCACGCCGGTGAGCCCGGAGACGTCGAGCCCCCTGGTGCTCGTGTCGCGAGTGCGGAAGAGGTTGGACGTCGACTTGGCGAGGCGGATCGTCTCGTCGCGGGGAACGTCGCGGTAGGAGCGCAGGAGGGCGTCGACCCCCCGGGCGTGAGCCGCCACGCCGACGGGTTCGGACGCCGAGGTCTGACGTTCACGGTGCGGCCGAAGGAGTGCCATCGTGCCTCCGGTGAGGGTGCCGGGCCTTGCCAGTGCCGATCCTAGGCACGTTCGAGCCGGCCGGTTCGGCGAGAGGCGGCGGCGATCCGGCCTTCGTCCGGCCGGGGCGCGCACATCACCGCTCGCTCGATCGCCTTCTGCGAGTGCCTCCGGCCGGAGATCTGCCTAGGGTCGGATCAGGCCGAGGGTCGTGTCACCCGGGCGCGGCCCGGTCCCCACCGGGAGGTATGACGCGCATGGATCCGTTCGACAGCCCGTTCGACGACATCTTCAGCCGATTCTTCGGTGGCGATCCCTTCGGTGGGATGCAGCGCCAGCAACGCGTGCAGCGCGTGGATCTGTCTCGCCTGCTCAACGACCAGGCGCGCGAGCTGCTGCAGCAGGCCGCCGACGCGGCCGTCGAGTGGGGCAGCCCCGACGTGCAGCCCGAGCACATGCTCTACGCGGCCACGCAGAATCCCGCGACCCGCGAGATGCTCCTCAAGGCCGGCGCCGACGTCGAAGGACTGGCCCACCGGATGCGGGAGGCCGTGACCACGGGTGAGACCGACGACGCCGAGAGCATCAGCCTCAGTCCGGCGGCCAAGAAGGCGCTCTCCGACGCCTTCCAGCAGTCCCGCGCCGCGGGCGTCTCGTACATCGGGCCGGAGCACATCGTGCTCGGCATCGCCGCCAACCGCGAGACCCCCGCGGGACGTGCGCTGCGGTCACTGGCCACCGACGGACTCGCCCCGGCGGCCGCCGCCCAGGAGAGCGGCGGTGCACCGGCGCCGGGCGGCGAGGCGAGCAAGACCCCCACCCTCGACCAGTACGGGCGCGACCTCACCCAGGCCGCCCGCGACGGCAAGCTCGACCCGGTCGTCGGACGCGAGATGGAGGTCGAGCAGACCATCGAGGTGCTCTCGCGCCGCACGAAGAACAACCCGGTGCTCATCGGTGAGGCCGGCGTCGGCAAGACGGCGATCGTCGAGGGCATCGCCCAGCGCATCGTCAACGGTGACGTGCCGCGCACCCTCGAGGACCGCCGCATCATCGCGCTCGACCTCACGGGCATGGTCGCGGGCAGCAAGTACCGCGGCGAGTTCGAGGAGCGCCTCAAGAACGTCATGGACGAGGTCAAGGCCTCCGAGGGCGACGTCATCCTCTTCATCGACGAGCTCCACACGATCGTCGGCGCCGGTGGTGCCGAGGGTGCGATGGACGCGGCCAACACCCTCAAGCCGGCGCTCTCCCGCGGAGAGCTCAACGTCATCGGCGCGACGACGATCGACGAGTACCGCAAGGGCATCGAACCCGATCCGGCACTGGAGCGTCGCTTCCAGCCGATCCTCGTCTCCGAGCCGTCGGTAGAGGACACGATCGAGATCCTGCGCGGCCTGCGCGACGCCTACGAGGCGCACCACCAGGTCCGCATCACCGACGAGGCGCTCGACGCCGCCGCCGAGCTCTCCGACCGGTACATCACGGCCCGGTTCCTGCCCGACAAGGCCATCGACCTCGTCGACCAGGCCGCCGCCCGGGTGCGGATGAAGTCGAAGGTGCGCACCCCCGACACCAGGGAACTCGAGGACGAGCTGGCCGCCCTCAGGCGCGAGAAGGACAGCGCGGTCGCCGCCGAGGACTACGAGCGCGCGGCGGACCTGCGCAGCAAGATCGCCGACGCCGAGGAGCGCCTGGCGAACATGCAGGACGACTCGAGCACGCCGGAGGTCACTGCGGAGTCGATCGCCGAGATCATCTCGCGTTCGACGGGCATCCCGGTCACCCAGCTCACCGAGGCCGAGCGCGATCGGTTGCTGCGACTCGAGGATCACCTGCACGAGCGAATCATCGGTCAGGACGACGCCGTCACCGCGATCGCCGAGGCCGTCCGCGCCGCCCGCGCCGGTCTCGCCGACCCCGACCAGCCCGACGGCTCGTTCCTCTTCCTCGGTCCGACCGGCGTCGGCAAGACCGAACTAGCCCGGGCGCTCGCGGGCGCCCTGTTCGGCGACGACGACCGCATGATCCGCTTCGACATGTCGGAGTTCCAGGAGAAGCACACGATCTCGCGTCTGCTGGGTGCCCCTCCCGGTTACGTGGGTTACGAGGAGGCCGGACAGCTCACCGAGGCGGTACGGCGCCGCCCGTACAGCATCGTGCTGTTCGACGAGATCGAGAAGGCCCACCCCGACCTGTTCAACGCCCTGCTGCAGGTGCTCGACGCCGGGCGGCTCACCGACGGCCAAGGCCGCACGATCGATTTCACGCACACGGTCATCATCATGACGAGCAACATCGGCTCGCAGCGCATCCTCGCCGCCGGGGGTGACGTCGAGTCGATCCGCGACCAGCTCATGAGCGATCTGCAGAACCACTTCCGCCCGGAGTTCCTCAACCGGATCGACGACATCATCATCTTCCACGGCCTCGACAAGGAGCAGTTGCACGCGATCGTCGGGCTGCGCGTCGAGGAGTTGCGCCGCCGGCTCGCCGGGCAGGGCGTCCACCTCGAGGTGACGCCGGAGGCCGTCGACCACCTCGCCGACGTCGGCTACTCCCCCGAGTTCGGGGCCCGGCCGCTGCGCCGCGCCATGCGCACCGAGCTCGACCGTCGCCTCTCGCGGATGTTGCTCTCGGGCACCCTCGGCGAGGGACAGATGGCCACCGTCGGCATGAAGGACGGCGAGCCCGAGATCCTCGTCTCCGACGGCGCTCCCGACAACGTCGAACAATCACAGGACGAGGAGGCAGGCGACGCCTCGACGACGGGCTGAGTGCGCTCACGTCATGCTGCCGCGGGCGGGCACCTGGGACTCGACCGGGTGCCCGCCCGCGCGCGTCGACGGGATGATGCGGAACCGTGAAGACTGCGGGAACAGCGTTCGAGCGCCCTTGCGAGGCCGAATGGCCACGGTGAGGATGGCGTCATGGACATCGTGCTCATCGCCGGGCTCTGGCTGGAGTCAACCGTGTGGGACGAGGTCGTCGCCGCGCTCGCGACGCAAGGCCACCGTGGAGTGCCTGTCGCGCTGTCCGGTCAGGGCGACGGTGACGTCGCCGCCACGCTCGATGAGCAGATCGAGGTCGTGCTCGCCGCGGTCGACGCGTGCGAGGAGCCTCCGCTGGTCGTCGGGCACTCGGCGGCGGCGTCGTTGGCGTGGATCGCCGCCGACCGCCGGGCCGAGGGGATCGCGGGCACGGCACTGATCGGGGGCTTTCCGGAGGTGGACGGTGCCGAGTACGCGCCGTTCTTCCCCTGCGTCGACGGCGTGATGGCGTTCCCCGGCTGGGAACCGTTCGAGGGCGCCGACTCCGCCGACCTTGACGCCGACGCGAAGGCTCGGATCGCCGCAGCCGCGATCCCCGTTCCCGAGGCTGTCGCGACGGGGACCGTGCGGCTCACGAACCCGGCACGTCAGCAGGTGCCGGTCACGGTCGTATGCCCGGAGTTCACTCCCGAACAGGCCATGGAATGGATCGACGCCGGTGAGGTTCCCGAACTCGCCGAGGTCGAGCGACTGCGGCTCGTCGACATCGTCTCCGGTCACTGGCCGATGATCACCCGTCCCACCGAGCTCGCGGCGATCCTCGCCGACGTCGCGAACGATCTCAGCGAGGGCGCGGACGACGATTGGGACGAAGACGACGAGCACGACGACGAGTAGATCCGCCACGTCTGCGGTGCCCGGCGGGACTCGTCACCACCCGCCGACCACGGCGGTATCTCACGTCCGCTGCCCCGGCCACTCAGGGCGACGCGCGCCTACGATGACGGCATGACGCTGCGCACCGTCGACGCCGACCACCTGCTGCCAGGCATCAGCGCCCTCGACGTCGAGACGTCCCGGCTGCGGATGCGGATGCTCGTCCGCGACGGCGACGAGATCACCGGCGACTCCCGGGTGCTCGTGCTCGTCCACGGCAACGTCTCCTCCTCGCTCTTCTACCAGCGGCTCATGCTCGCGCTGGCCGAGGCGATGCCCGACATCGTCCCCGTCGCTCCCGACCTGCGCGGCTACGGCGAGACCGAGCCGGCGCCGATCGACGCGAGCCGGGGTCTGCGCGATCACGCCGACGATCTCGTGGCGCTGCTCGACACGCTCGGCGTCCGCGTCGCCGACCTCATGGGGTGGTCGATGGGCGGTGGGGTCGTCGCCCGCCTCGCCACCGACGACCCGACGCGCGTGCGCTCGCTCGTCCTGCAGGCGCCCGTCTCGCCGTACGGCTTCGGCGCCACGACCGACGTCGCCGGCACGCTCGCGACCGGCGACGCGGCCGGCACCGGTGGCGGTGGAGCGAACCCTCGCTTCGTCGAGTTGCTCGCCGCAGGCAGCGCCGACGGCGAGGGAACCCGCGACGAACCCGAGGGCTCCTCGCCGCGGGCGACGCTGCGGGCCGTCTACGTCGCCCCTCGCGCGCAGCCCTGGCCCGACGAGGACATGTGGGTGGCCTCGATGTGCACGACGAGGGTCGGCCCCGACCACTACCCGGGTGACGCGACCGCCTCGGAGAACTGGCCGGGGTTCGCTCCGGGTCGCCGCGGTGTCCTCAACTCGATGGCGCCGCTGTTCTGCCGCTGGGACGACCTCGTCGGAGCGTCACCGAAGCCCCCGGTGCTCTGGGTCCACGGTGACGCCGACCGCATCGTCTCCGACGCCTCGGCCCTCGACCTCGCGGTACTCGGCGCGGCCGGGATCCTGCCCGGGTATCCCGGGGCGGAGATGCTTCCGCCGCAGCCGATGATCGCCCAGACGCGCACCGTGCTGGACGCCTACCGCGACAGCGGCGGGACGTACCGCGAGCTGTCGCTACCCGGCATCGGTCACTCCCCTCACCTCGAGGCACCGGAGCGGGTGCTCGCGGCGCTCGTCGAACACTTGCTGCTCACCACGAGGGACGGATAACCCGCCAGGCGACGGCCGTTCGCGACGTGATGGCGGTCGCACTCATCCGACAGGACAGCCCGAGGGTTCGTGGCGAGGATGGGGTGAATCGCCCACATCCGACGAAAGGGAACGACATGGCGCCCTCACTGCCCGACAGCACCCTCGCATTCCTCCGGGAGGGATACCCGTTCATCTCGGCACGATGCGATGCGCTCGGCACCGACGTCTTCACGAGCCGTATCGCGTTCAGACCGGTGACCTTCATCCGGGGTGCCGAGGCCGCCGGCCTCTTCTACGAGGGCAACCGCTTCACGCGGCAGGCCGCGATGCCGCCGACGGTCCAGCACCTGCTGCAGGACAAGGGTTCGGTGCAAGGGTTGGACGGGCAGGCCCACGCGCACCGCAAACGTGCCTTTCTCGGTCTCATGACTCCCGACGCGATGACGCGGCTCGGAGACCTCTTCGAAGAGGAGTGGCGCGCGGCCATGAATCGTCTCGCGTCGCGGCGGGGATTCCGCCTCCTGGATGTCGCTCGGGAGGTGCTCGTCCGCGCGGTCTGCCGGTGGTCGGACGTGCCGCTGCCGGAGAACGAGGTGAGGCGTCGAACCCACGAGTTCGCCCTCATGATCGATCAGGTCGCACACGTCGGCCCGGGTAACTGGTACGCCCAGTGGCGGCGCCGGGGCACCGAGAGGTGGATCGCGGGCCTCGTCGAACAGGTGCGCTCGAACAGGCTCGAAGCCGCTCCCGGAACCGCCCTCGAGGTGTTCGCCCACCACCGCGAGAATGGTGAACTCATCTCCCCCGAGGTCGCCGCCGTCGAGATCATCAACATCCTGCGGCCCACGTTGGCCCTCGCGAACTTCGTCGTCTTCGCGGCCCTGGCCCTGGACGAGCACCCGGAGTGGCGCGAGGCCTTCGCCGCCGGCGACGAGAGCGACCTCGAACCGTTCGTCCAGGAGGTCCGCCGCTACTACCCGTTCTTCCCGGCCGTGCCGGGCCGTGTCGTCGAACCCTTCGAGTTCGGGGGCCACTCCTTCGCGCGGGGCGAGTGGGTCATCCTCGACCTGTACGGCACGTGCCACGATCGGCGCATCTGGCAGGACCCGGAGAGCTTCTCCCCCGAACGCTTCCGCGGCTGGAGCTGGGAGGAGAGCCCGAACACCCTCATCGCTCAGGGCGCGGGACGCCATCTGGAGAACCATCGGTGCCCGGGAGAATGGAGCACCGTCGAGCTCCTCAAGCGTGCCGCGCGTCTTCTGTCCACTTCCGATCTGTATCTGCCTGCGCAGGATCGGACGATTCCGCTCGACTCGTTCCCGTCCATCCCTCACAGCGGGGTCATCCTCGCGCATCGCTGAGTGAACGCGGCGCTGTGCGGTAGGGCCGTCGTCGTGGGCCGAGCGGGTGTCCTCAGCGTCGGCCGACGTACTCCGCGAGGTGCTGCCCGGTGAGGGTCGACTTCGCGGCGACGAGGTCGGCGGGCGTGCCCTCGAAGACGACCCGGCCGCCGTCGTGGCCCGCTCCTGGGCCGAGGTCGATGATCCAGTCGGCATGGGCCATGACGGCCTGGTGGTGTTCGATGACGATGACCGACTTGCCGGAGTCGACGAGCCGGTCGAGCAGGGCGAGCAGCTGCTCGACGTCGGCGAGGTGCAGGCCGGTCGTCGGCTCGTCGAGCACGAGGATGCCGCCCTTCTCGCCCATGTGCGTCGCGAGCTCGAGCCGTTGACGCTCACCGCCCGACAGGGTCGTCAGCGGTTGCCCGATGGTGATGTAGCCGAGCCCGACGTCGTCGAGACGCTCGAGGATCTTCAGCGCCGCCGGGATGCGAGCCTCCCCCGTTCCGAAGAACTCCCGGGCCTGGGCGACGGGCATCGCGAGCACCTCGGCGATGTCCTTGCCCCCGAGGTGGTACTCGAGCACCTCGGGCTGGAACCCCTTGCCGTCGCACACCTCGCACGGCGTCGAGACGGTCTCCATGATGCCGAGTTCGGTGTACACGACACCGGCGCCCTTGCAGTTGGGGCAGGCACCCTCGGAGTTCGCGCTGAACAGCGCCGGCTTGACGCCGTTGGCCTTGGCGAACGCCTTGCGGATCGGTTCGAGCAGACCGGTGTACGTCGCCGGGTTGCTCCGGCGTGATCCCTTGATCGCGCCCTGGTCGATCTCGACGACGTCCTCGCGCCCGCCGAGCGAGCCGTGGATGAGCGAGCTCTTGCCCGACCCCGCCACCCCCGTCACCGCGACGAGCACCCCCAGCGGCACGTCGACGTCGACGCCCGCGAGGTTGTGGGAGGTCGCGCCCCGGATCTCCAGGTGGCCGCTCGCCTCGCGCACCGACTCCTTGAGCCGCGCGCGGTCGTCGAGGTGACGGCCGGTGAGGGTGTGAGCCTGACGCAACCCCTCGACGCTGCCCTCGAAGCAGATCTCTCCCCCACCGGTGCCGGCGCCCGGCCCGAGGTCGACGACGTGATCGGCGATGGCGATGGTCTCGGGCTTGTGCTCCACGACGAGCACGGTGTTGCCCTTGTCGCGCAGGCGGAGCAGCAGTTCGTTCATCCGCTCGATGTCGTGCGGGTGCAGGCCGATGCTCGGCTCGTCGAACACGTACGTGACGTCGGTGAGTGCCGAGCCCAGGTGCCGGATCATCTTGGTGCGTTGCGACTCACCCCCGGAGAGGGTGCCCGCGGGGCGGTCGAGCGAGAGGTACCCGAGCCCGATCTCGACGAAGGAGTCGAGCAGGTCGCCGAGGGTGCTGAGCAGCGGTGCGACCGACGGCTCGTCGAGATCGCGCACCCACGCGGCGAGGTCGCTGATCTGCATCGCGCAGCAGTCGGCGACGTTCACTCCGGCGATTCTCGACTCCAGCGCGTGCCGGGCGAGACGGGTGCCGCCGCACTCCGGGCAGTCGCGGAACACGACGGCACGGTCGACGAACGCGCGGATGTGCGGCTGCATCGCGTCGCGGTCCTTGCTGAGCATCGACTTCTGGATCCTCGGGATGACACCCTCGTAGGTGAGGTTGATGCCCTCGACCTTGATCTTGGTGGGCTCCTTGTGCAGCAGGTCCTCGAGTTCCGCGGCCGTGTAGTCCTCGAGCGGCTTGTCCATGTCGAAGCCGTAGCCGCTGAAGATGCGCCCGTACCAACCGTCCATCGAATAACCGGGTACGAGCAGGGCTCCCTGCGACAGCGACCGCGTCCGGTCGTAGATTGCGGTGAGGTCGAAGTCGGAGACCTTGCCCGTGCCCTCGCACTTCGGGCACATGCCACCGGTGATCGAGAAGGTGCGCTTCTCCTTCTTGCCCTTGTCCTTGCCGGTCTGGATGGTCACGGCGCCGGCGCCGCTCACCGACGGCACGTTGAACGCGTACGCCTGGGGTGAGCCGACGTGCGGGTCGCCGAGGCGCGAGAAGAGGATGCGCAGCAGGGCGTTGGCGTCGGTGGCCGTGCCGACCGTCGAGCGGATGTTCGCGCCCATCCGCTCCTGATCGACGATGATCGCCGTGGTGAGACCCTCGAGCACGTCGACGTCGGGCCGCGCGAGGGTCGCCATGAACCCCTGGACGAAGGCGGGGTAGGTCTCGTTGATCATGCGCTGGGACTCCGCCGCGATCGTGTCGAACACGAGCGAGCTCTTGCCCGAGCCCGAGACGCCGGTGAACACGGTGAGCCGTCGTTTGGGGATCTCGACGTCGATGTCCTTGAGGTTGTTCTCCCGCGCGCCCCGCACGCGGATGACCTCGTGACTGTCGGCGGCGTGCTCGGATGCTCCGGCCATGTCGTGGTCTCCCTGTCGCTGGATCGGCCCGGTCCAGTGTGCGCCATGCCGCGCACAGGCCGTCACCGTCGGACGGATCCGACCCTCAGAGACGTTCGACGCACACGTCGGCCGGGCGACCGTACACCCAGCACATGAGTTCGCTCGGCGACCCCGACACCCGCGTGCGCGGCCGTCCGCGAGTGGCCTGTGCGGTGAGGCCGTCGGGCCGGGTGAGGAGCAGGCCGGGGTGATCGCGCCACTTCAGCACGGGGGTCGCGACCCCGAGCCGCCGCCACAGGGCATTCTCCAGCTCGAGCGCGGGCGGGCGCTGCTCGATCCCGTTCGCGCGCACGATGTCCTGGGTGTGGACGAAGTACTCCCCGATCGCGTGCCGGCATCCCTCGAGGCGTTCGTCGCCGGGCATACAGGCGATGGCGCCCGACCCGGCACGCAGCGCCGCCACCAACGCGGAGTACGGCCGCTCGGTACGCAAGCGGCGGGCGCGACGACGCGTGAGTCGGCGCAGGGGTGTGATCGGAAGGAACTCCCCAGGCCACGACAGCGGGTCGTGCGTGATCACCCACAGGTGCACCGCGAGGTCGTGGGCGTCCCAGCCCTCGCACAACGTCGGTGCGTCGGGTGCGACGGCGTCCAGGGCGTCGCAGAAGGCCTGCAGGGCCTCCCGGCGCAGCTCACGGCTCACGCCCCCATCGCCTTCGCGGCCCCGTGCAGATGTTCACGCAGTTGATCGCTCAGCTCGGCGACGGCCTGCGGGGCCGACCGGCACACGTTGGGGAACGAGAGGAAGCCGTGGGGCATGCCGACGTAGTCCGTCGTGCGGACGGGTACGCCGGCGGCGCGCAGGATGTCGGCGTAGCGCAGGCCGTCCTCGCGCAACGGGTCGTGCTCGGCCACCTGCACGAGCGCCGGCGGCAGCCCGGTGTGATCGGCGGCCAGGGCCGGCGAGGCATGCGGATGGCGGCGGTCCTCGCTGTTCGGGATGTACGCGGTGCCGTAGGCCAGACGGTCTCGTTGCGGAAGGATCGGCGCGTTCGCGAGCACGTCGTTCTCGTCGATGGCCGCGGTGAGGTCGGTGGCCGGATAGATCAGTCCCTGGAAGGTGATGGGCGGGCCACCGCGATCGCGGGCCATGAGGGTGACGACCGCCGAGAGGTTGCCGCCCGCGCTGTCGCCGGCGACCGCGACCCGACGGCCGTCGGCCGCCCACTCCCCCGCCCTGGCGACGACGTCGACGCAGGCCGCGTAGGCGTCCTCGGCGGCCACGGGCCAGCGATGAGTGGGCGCGAGCCGGTACGCGACGGAGACCACGACGACGTCGGCCCGCGCCGCGACGTGGCTCGTCACCCAGTCGTAGGAGTCGAGGTCACCGGTCATCCAGCCGCCGCCGTGGTAGAAGACGACGAGCGGCAGCTCACCCGCGCTGCGCCGGGGGCGGTACACCCGCGCCGGCAGGTCGCCCTCGGCGCCGGCGACGGTGATGTCCTTCGTCATGACACCGGCCGCCAGAGTGCCGGAGAGCCACTCGGTCAACCGGTTGCGTGGCACGCCCCGCTGCTGGAAGGCGACGATCTCCTCGTCGCTTCGCGTCGCGATCGACGTCCGTCCCAGAATCCTGCCCAGCAGCCGGATCCGACGATCCATGCGCATCCTCGACTCCTCGTGTCCCGGGGACCTCGGGGGCGAGCGGCGACGTGGGTCGCTGCGGCCGCCCACGCCACTGTGTCACACCCCGGTCATCCCCCGGCCGGGGTTCGAGAGGACCCGGCGCGACTCAGGCGACGTCCGAGGGCGCGAGAACGCCGGCGCCGAGCAGCCCGAACAACACGAGGGCCAGGACGATGCGGTAGACGACGAAGATCGTGAAGTCGTGCGTCGAGACGTACCGCAGCAACCACGCGATGACGGCGTACCCGATGACGAACGCGATGAGCGTCGCGACCGCGATCTGACCCCAGGCCGGAGGCACGGGGTCGCCGGCGATGTCGAAGAGCTGCTGGAACCCCGACAGCAGGACCGCGGGGATGGCGAGGAGGAAGGAGTAGCGTGCCGCCGCCTCGCGGTCGTAGCCCATGAACAGGCCACCGGCGATCGTGCCGCCCGACCGTGAGACGCCGGGGATCAACGCGAGGGCCTGGAAGAAGCCGAACGCGACGCCGTCTCGAACCGAGAGGTCACTCAACCGCTTGCGCTGCGTCGCATGACGGTCGGCGTACGCGATGACGAGCGCGAACACCAAGAGCATCGTCGCCGTCACCCAGAGGTTGCGAAACGGGCCGGTGATGAGATCGCTCAGCGTGAGACCGAGGACACCGATCGGCAAGGTGCCGACGATGACCATCCACCCCATCCGGGCGTCGGGGTCGCTGTGAGGGATGCGGCCCGCGACCGCAGCGCACCAGCGGCGCACGATGCGGGCGATGTCCTTGCGAAAGTAGAGCAACACGGCGGTCTCCGTGCCGAGTTGGGTGATCGCCGTGAACGCCGCGCCCGGGTCGGTGCCGCCGAACAACCGGCCCGCGATCGAGACGTGGGCGCTGGAGGAGATCGGCAGGAACTCGGTCAACCCCTGCACGACGCCCAGGGTGATCGCCTCTGCCCAGCTCATGTCGACCCGCTTCCCTCGTTCTGCGACGCGGCGAGTTCCGGCGTCGACCCCGGGCGACGGTAGCAAGAGCGAGCCCGCGGACGTCGAGGCCTCCCACCGACGCGCGGGCCTCTCGGCGTGGCGAGCCCGGCGACGACGCACGGGGGTGGCGTCACGCGATCGCTTCGGTGTGCACCCCGTAGTAGCCGGCGGTGCGATCCTCGACCCACAGTTCGAGGCTGCGGCGCACCGTGCGGAACGCGATGTCGTCCCAAGGGATCTCGTCGATCGTCACCAGACGGTTCTCGATGGTCTCGGGCCCGGGTGCGAGGTCGAGATCGAGCAGCCGCGCCCGAAAGAGGACGTGGACCTGCCCGACGCGCACGACGTCGAGCGCGCTGAACAGCCCCTGCAGCTCGACCCGAGCGCCGGCCTCCTCGCACGTCTCGCGCACGGCACCCTCGGCGAGGGTCTCCCCCAGCTCGAGGAACCCGGCCGGCACCGTCCAGTAACCCTTGCGAGGCTCGATGTTGCGCAGGCACAACAGAATGCGTTCCTCCGGGCCACCCTCGTCCCAGACCGGGATCGTTCCGACGACGTTGATCGGGTTGACGTAGTCGATGTACCCGCATGCCGGACACACGGCGCGCGGCCTGTCCTCCATCTCGGGAACGCGCTGCTCCGTGGCGGTACCGCAGCGGCGACAGAAGCGGATATCGACAGCCATACCCGCGACTCTAGAGCGAGCAGCGCACTCGGCCCGTCCGACACCCCATCGTCGGTACGCTCGGTGGCACCCGGTCGTGCGCGGCGACGGCGCTGTGGACGGGTCCGATCAGACAGGTGGACGACGTGGATGTTCTCGTAGTGGCCTTCACCGGCGACGACTGCCCCGGGCTCGTGCACGCCCTCGCCGAGATCGTCTCCGACCACGAGGGCAACTGGGAGTCGAGCCACATGACCGCTCTGGGCGGGGTCTTCGTCGGCAACCTCGTCGTCTCCGCCGAACCCGACCGCATCGACGCCCTCATGGAGGACCTGCGGGGCCTCGACGGCATGCTCGACGTCTGCGTCCAACGGGCGCGCGGGCTCACCGACGTCGCCGACGGGCACCGTTCCCTCACCGTCGAGATCGTCGGCGGCGATCACCCCGGCATCGTCGAGGAGTTCGCCGCCGCCGTGGCGCGCCCGCGGGTCAACGTCCGCCGACTCGACAGCGCGAACGTCGACGCCCGCTCCGAGGGGGGCGGCGCGGCGGGGCGGAACTGCCGGGTACTGGCCGAACTCGAGGTCGGCGAGGACGTCGACCTCACCGCGCTCTCCGAGGAACTCATCGCCCTCGCCCGCGGGATGCGGGTGGAGATCGCCCTCGACCCGCCGTTGGGTTGAAGCGCGTCGGTGGGCGTTGACGTGCACCGACGCACACGGCCTACACCGAATCGCGCTGACGTGCGCTGACGGGTGCTGAC
The DNA here is from genome assembly GCF_000826525.2 of Mobilicoccus massiliensis. Classification (GTDB taxonomy): domain Bacteria; phylum Actinomycetota; class Actinomycetes; order Actinomycetales; family Dermatophilaceae; genus Mobilicoccus; species Mobilicoccus massiliensis. The sequence goes on from NZ_LN651331.1 coordinate 360,190, forward strand.
CTGTCTGACGTGCGCCGCCCCTGAGTCGACATACGGCTGCGACGGGCGGGGATCTCGACGGGTGCGCAGTTCGGTGCTGCGCATACCGGCCTGGGGCGTCGACCCGCGCGGGAACACGCGAACGGCGGAGGAGACGCACTCCCCCGCCGCTCGGTTCTGGTGGCGCTCGGCGCCACCGCTCACTTCTTGAAGGCGTCCTTGACGTTCTCGCCGGCCTTCTTGACGTCGGCGCCCATCTGGTCGCCCTTGCCCTCGGCCTCCAGGGCCGGGTCGTCGGACGCCTTGCCCGCGGCCTCCTTGGCCTTGCCGCTGAGGTCCTGGGCGGCGTTCTCGATCTTGTCTCCCATACCCATGAGCCACTCCTTCGTGTCGAGGACGGTTGATCGCCCGACGGTACGACCGCGCGCCTGGTCGCGCCATCCGAACGACATCCGACCGAACCCGGAAGACACCCGACCGAGCGATGCACCAACCCCGGCCTATCTCGCCTCCCCCGTCTCCCTCGCCGTCGAACCCGCCTCCGAATCCCCTCACACACCACCCCTCATCCGCGAGACGGCAGATGGGATGGAAGCGCCGGTGGGGTGATCACCCCCGATTCGCTGCCATCCCGTCTTCCACACCGCTCGGTTGCGCCATACCGGTCGGACGACGCGTCGCCGCCGTGCGGGTGAACGGATTTCGAACGGGCGGCATCAGGGGCGTCTGCGGATGGTCCAGGACTCGTCACGACTCGGTCGCAAGCCTGCGACCTGGTCTTTTCTCCCCTTCGAGTCGGACGTCCGACGCCGGCGGCGATGTTCGCCCTGACGCGAAATCGGTTACCGTAGTAGGCGTCGCGCGGGTGCGCGGTCCGGGGTGGACGAGAGAATGGGAGCGGATCACACATGCGCGGTCACCGGCTGACGACGCTGCTCGCGGCATTCTCGATCGGCTCGGTCCTCGTGAGCACCCCGGCCACCGCCGCACCCTCGACGCCCCCGGCCCAGCCCGGCTCGGCCGTGGCCGCAGGCGGCGCCGACTCCGGCAAGGAGTCGCAGAACGGCCCAGCGAACTCGAAGGACCCGAAGAAGGATTCGGGTGAGGAGCGCGCCCCGCTCACCCCCGAGCAGGTCAAGGCCCAGGTCGCGGAGGCCACCGCCCTGCAGGCGCAACTGCGCAAGGAGGACGCGGCCCTCGCCGACGCCGGACGCAAACTCGCGACGCTGGCTGCCCGCTCGAACGCGCTCATGAGCAGAGTCGGCGCGGCCCGCGCCGCCGAGGCCGAGGCCGCGCGCAAGGAGGCGGCCGAGCTGGCCCGGCTCAAGCAGCTCACCGCCGAGGTCACCGCAGCCCAGCAACAGCTCGACGCCATGGCCTATGACGCCTACGTCAACGGCCCGGGACTTCTGCGTGAGGTCGCCGCCCTGGTCGACCTCGTCGGTTCCGGGGGCGAGGGTGCCGACGCCGCGGCCAAGGCCGACTATCTCGCCAGGACGCGAGCCGCCGACGAGGCGCACTACCGCAAGCTCGCCACGCGGCAGCGCACGACGGCCCAGCGAGCCGCGGCCGCCCGCGCCGCTCGCGAAAAGGCCACGGCCGAGGCCGAGAAGGTGCAGAAGGCGGCCGCGGCGGCCGTGGCCGAGCAGCAGACGTCGGTCGTCGCGCTGCAGAAGCTCACGGCCGAGCGCCGGGACCGCCTGAACGAGCTCGGCGTCGACGGCGGGCTGCTCGCGGGCGTCGATCTCTCGGCACTGGAGAAGGTCACCACCACTCCCCTGTGCACCGAGGAGAACGCCGCCTACCCCAACGGTCAGTGGCCGGGCTCCGCGCTCTGCGGGCTGCAGACCGCGCCGGGTCACATGCTGCGACCGTCGGCGGCCCGCGCCTTCGACGCGCTCTCGGAGGCCTACACCAAGGCCCACGGCACGAACCTCTGCATCACCGACAGTTACCGCTCCCTCGCCGCCCAGATCGACGTGCGCCGGCGCAAGCCCACGCTCGCGGCCAAGCCGGGCACGAGCAATCACGGTCTCGGCCTCGCGGTCGACCTCTGCGGCGGTATCGAGAGCTTCGGCACCGCCCAGCACCTGTGGATGCAGCAGCACGCACCGCTGTTCGGGTTCTTCCACCCCGCCTGGGCACAGGCCGGTGGCTCCAAGCCCGAGCCCTGGCACTGGGAGTTCGCGGGCTGACCCGGGTTGGCGGTGCGGCGCGGCGTGCCGGACACTGGTCCGAAGGCCGCTCGCGGAACAACCACGTCCCCGCGGGCGTTGACCTGAGAACGCCTATCGCTCGCGCCGCTCGACGCGGGCGTCGGACCGATGGAGGACATGTCGATGGCAGAACGATCGTTGCGGGGCACCAACCTGTCGGCGCTCAGCATGGAGACCGACGAGAACGTCGTGCTCAGCGAGCGCCGCATCACGCGGTACGTGTGCGAGAACAAGCACATCAGCGAGCTCCCGTTCTCGGTCGAGGCCGACATCCCGCCGGTGTGGGAGTGCCGTTGCGGCCTCGAGGCCAAGCTCGTCGACGGCCCTGAGCCCGAGGGCAAGCCCACCAAGCCGGCTCGTACGCACTGGGACATGCTGCTCGAACGCCGCTCGGTCCCCGAGCTGGAGGAGCTGCTCGAGGAGCGCCTCGACCTGTTGCGGGTCTCGCGAGGAGAGAAGCCGAAGGCGAAGGCCTGAGAGATCACGCCACACGACGGAGGGCGGTCACCCGATCGGGGTGACCGCCCTCCGTCGTGTCGTGGGTGGTGCGGCTTCGTCGATGCCGTCCGCGCGTCTCAGCGCTCGTTCTCGGGACGCAGGTCGATGTGCGGCAGCTCCCGCGGCGACCGCCCCGGCGTGAACGGGTCGTCCTGCTCGGGGGCCGGACGTCGGGTGGCGGTGCCCGGCACGACGGGCGCGCCGACCCTGACCGAACGCACGATGCCGGCGCTCGACATCAACCGGCGCTCGACCCCGCGCTGGAGCAACCTGGCCGACGTCTGACGGATGCCGGGCAGCAGGAGAAGAAGGGCCACGACGTCGGAGAGGAAGCCGGGCAGGAGCAACAGCGCACCGGCGATGAGCACGACGGCCGCGTTCGCGACCTCCGTCGTGGGCATGCGGCCCGCGCGCCCGGCGTCCCGCAGCGCTCGCCAGGACGCCAGCCCCTCACGCTTGATGAGCCAGACGCCGAGCACCGAGACGACGATGAGCAGCGCGACCGTCCACCAGAAGCCGATGGCACGCCCGGTGGCGACGAGCGCCGTGATCTCGAGGATGGGCAGCAGAACGGCCGCGAGCAGGAGCAGACCACGCCACCGACCGGAGCGGCGCGGTGTTGGGGCGGCGCCGCCGTGGGGGCGGTGGACCTGCGGTCCGCTCGGCTGCGGCGAAGGGTAGGCCGTGGACACGATGACTCCTAGTGGCGTGCGGACCTGCCCGTCGGTATGCGGGTCGACGCGAATCCGCGTGCCTGTTCATACCTGTAACGCATTCCCCATGCCGTGACGTTCCGCAACGACTCGACGAAGATGTCGCGGCTCATCTTCGACTGGCCCGCGTCGCGTTCGACGAAGGTGATCGGCACCTCGAGAACCCGCAGGCCGGCGCGGATGATGCGCCACGTGAGATCGACCTGGAAGCAGTACCCCTGGGAGGCGACGTCACCGAGGCCGATGTGCCGCAGCGCCTCGGCCCGGTAGACGCGAAAGCCCGCGGTGGCGTCCATGACCGGCATCCCGAGCAGGACCCGCACGTACTGGTTGCCGCCGACGGAGAGGAACTTGCGGTGCGGCGGCCAGTTCTCGATCGCTCCCCCGGCCACCCACCGGGACCCGATGACGAGATCGGCCTCGCCGGCGACGGCGAGGAGCGCGGGGAGGTCCTCGGCCCGATGGGACCCGTCGGCGTCCATCTCGACGAGGGTGTCGTAGCCGGCGTCGAGCGCCCAGGCGAACCCCGCGAGGTAGGCCTTGCCCAGCCCCTCCTTGCCGGCGCGGTGCAGGACGTGGACGTGCTCGTCGCCGGCGGCGAGCGCGTCGGCGAGCTCACCGGTGCCGTCCGGCGAGGCATCGTCGACGACGAGGACGTCGACCTGCGGGCACGTCTCGCGGACCGACGTGACCTGGCGCACGATCGACTCGCGCTCGTCGTACGTCGGGATGAGGACGAGGATGCGCTGCACGGGCTCCCGCGAGAACAGCCGGCCCGGCGGGTGCGGGCGCGGACGTGGGAATGCAGGCATGGGTCTCCTCCCCCGACGATGAACGACCAGTCTATCGACGTGCCGCGACGCCTCCGCGGCGCAGCGGGAGGAGCAGCGCCCACCCGGCGATCACCGCGAGGACGACGTCGGGGAGCACCCCCAGCGTGGTGGCGGGAGTCGTCGCCGTGCGCAGGGGCAGTGCGCCGGAGACCACCGCGGGGGTGAACAGCTCCGTGCGCTGATGGGCCTCGCCGTCGGGGGTGATGAGCGCGCTGATGCCGACGTTGCTCGCGTGCACGACGCTGCGGCCGTACTCCACGGCGCGAACGCGGCTGATCGCGAGCTGCTGGGCCGACTCGGCCGAGCGGTCGAACATCGCGTTGTTCGTCTGGATGACGAGGAGGTCGGCCCCGCCCCGCACGACGTCGTCCATGACGTGGTCGACCGCGACCTCGAAGCAGATCCCGATCCCGGCGCGGATCGTCCCGCTTCCGTCCTGCTGCGGCACCGTGACGATCCCCGGGACCGAACCGGGGACGAAGTCGCGTTCGAGCAGGTCGACCTTGTTCGTGATGGCCCGGAAGAAGGCCCGGTAGGGCATGTACTCGGCGAACGGGACGAGCGCGCGCTTGTCGTACCGCTCGTCGGTGGCGCCGACGCCCGGCAGCCACAGGATCGAAGTGTTCGTCAGGTCGCTGCGACCGCCGCCGAGCACGGCTCCGACGAGGACGGGACGCCCCACGGCGTCGACGGCGGTGTCGATGACCCGGCCGGCGTCGGGGTTGACGAACGGGTCGATGTCGCTCGCGTTCTCGGGCCAGACGACGAGGTCGGGTCGAGGCAGTTCACCCGAGTCGATGCGCCGGGCGGCCTCGCGGGTGACCGCACCGTGGTTGTCGAGGATCTGGCGGCGTTCGGCGTTGAAGTCGAGCCCCGTCTGCGGGGCGTTGCCCTGGATCGCCATGAGCTGCGCCGACGGGCCGTCGGTCGGGGCGGGGATGAGCAGGGGGCCGAGGAGGACGATGACGGCGACCGCGGCCGGCACGCCGGCGGCGGTGACGGTGGTGGCCATGGCGGTGGCGGCGGCACCGCGGCCCGCAGGCACGTGCGAACGGATCGCGTCGACGACGCTCAGGCCGAGGGCGCCGACGAGGGCCACGGCGAATCCGAGCAGTGCCGGGCCACCCCACGCCGCGAGATGCAGCAGCGGACCGTCCGCCTGGCTGTAGGCGATTCTGCCCCAGGGGAATCCGCCGAACGGCACTGAGGCCCGCGCCCACTCCGCCGCCGACCACAGGGCCGCGACGATCACCGGCGAGCGGCGGGGCGTGCGCCGATGGGAAAGAGAGATCAGGGCCCCGAACACCCCGACGAAGAAGGCCTGCAGCGCCGCGAGCGCGAACCACGGCATCGCGCCCACGTGCAGACCGGTCCACGACACGTACGGCACGAACCAGGCCAGCCCACCCACGAAACCGAGCGCGAAGGCCGCGCCGGTCCGCACCGTTCGCGTGACGGCGACGAGCAGCGCCACCCCCACGGGCGCCAGGGCCCAGACGTTCGCCGTCGGAAAGGCGAGCCAGATCGAGAGTCCTCCCACGACGGCGAGGACGAGACGGCGCAGCACGTCCCCCAGCGTAGGGGCGTGCCGATCGGACCGAAGACGTGGGCGAGGCCTGTACGCCGGTGGGGCCAGACTCCCGAGCCAGGAGACGGCGAGCCTGTTTTCTACTGGGCGTACAGGCCTCGCAGCCACCACACGATCCGTGGAGAGCGGAGAACGCCACCGACGGCGTCGACGACCGCGCGCGCACGTCGCCGGACCGGGCCGAAGCAGGCCTGTTCGGAGGGCGTTCACCGCAGCCCTGGCAGGGGACCGGCGGTGACAACGGCTACACGCTACCGGTCCGGCGCGGCGAGTCAACAACGCCCCCACCTGCACGGATACGACAAAGCCCCAGGCAGGGCGCGTGCCGAGGCAAAGTAAGGGTTCGTTCAAGAGTGGCTGCCGAATCGATCGGGGCGGGTCTGCGCAGGTCTCGTCCGCCACGAGGGCTCGGCGCTCCTCCTGGGCTCCGCCACCGAGAACGAGCTTCGGTGCGTGGCGAGCGGTGGCGTGGGAGACTCCGGGCATGGCGCGGCGTGGCGAAGCGACGACAACCGGTGGGGCGACCCCGGCCGTCGTCGCGCTCACGCGGGCCGGAGTGTCGTTCACCCCACACCACTACGACCACGATCCGGCGGCGGAGTCCTTCGGACTCGAGGCGGCCGAGGAGTTGGGTGTCGAGCCGGGACGGGTCTTCAAGACGCTCGTGGTCGACCTCGCCGCCGGGGGAGGCCGCGGTCTCGGCGTGACGATCCTGCCCGTCGACCGGCAGCTCGACCTCAAGGCGGCCGGCGCCGGATTCGGGGTGAAGCGGGTCGCTCTCGCCGATCCCCTCGTGGCGGAGCGGGCCACGGGCTACGTCGTCGGAGGCATCAGCCCCCTCGGTCGCCGCACCGCCGCCCCGAGCGTCCTCGACGACAGCGCTCTCGGCCACCCCTCGATCTTCGTCTCCGGCGGGCGGCGCGGCTTCGACCTCGAACTGGCCCCCACCGACCTCGTCACCCTGCTCGACGCACGCCTCGCCCCGATCTCGCGGTGATCCCCGACCCCACCCGTCCGTCCCCCGGAGCACCCCCATGAGCCCCCTGATGCTGCTCGACACGGCCTCGCTCTACTTCCGCGCGTTCTACGGCGTGCCCGACCGTTCCGCACCGGACGAGCCACCCCGCAACGCCGTCACCGGCCTCGTCGACATGATGGCGACCCTCGTGCAGACCCACCGGCCGTCGGGCCTCGTCGCGTGCTGGGACGACGACTGGCGCCCGCAGTTCCGCGTCGACGCCGTGCCGTCGTACAAGGCGCATCGGGTCGCCGAGGAGTCGGTGCACGCCGGCGCGCCCACGGGGACCGCGGAGGAGGTACCCGAAGCCCTGAACGTGCAGGTCCCGGTCATCGTCGACCTGCTCGAGTCGATCGGCATCCCCCGCATCGGCCACCCCGGTTACGAGGCGGACGACGTCATCGGCACCCTGACCACGCGAGCGGTCGAGGCCGGGCGTCCGGTGCTCGTCGTCACCGGAGATCGCGACCTGTTCCAACTCGTCGACGACGCGGCCGGGGTCGTCGTGCTCTACACCGCCCGGGGCGGGGTGCGGGGAGCCGACGTCGTCGACGAGGCGTTCCTGCAGGCCGCCTACGGCATCCCGAACGGGGACGCCTACGTCGACCTCGCCCTGTTGCGCGGCGACCCGAGCGACGGGTTGCCCGGAGTCAAGGGCATCGGTGAGAAGACCGCGGTCAAGCTCCTCACCGAGTACGGCAGCCTCGCCGCGCTGCAGGACGCGATCGCGGCGGGCAACCTCCCCCGGGGTGCCGTGGGCAAGCGACTCGTCGACGCCGGGGACTACCTCGACCGCGCCCGCCCCGTGGTGCAGGTGGCCCGCGACATCCCCCTCGCGGGGGCGATCGACGGCACCGTGCCCGCACGCGTCGTCGACCCGGCTCGACTGGCGCAGATCGCCGAGAGCCACCACCTCACCGGTCTCCCCCGGCTGCTCGACGCCCTCGGTGTCCGCCCCTGACCGCCTTCCCGCGGACGAGCCGCGGGAAGGACGGATTCAGTCGAGACGATCGGCCGCGACGACCCCGCGCATGATCTCGTCGACGGCCTTGCGAGCGGACTTGCGCACCTCCGGGTCGGGGGCCGCATCGGCGATCTGGTCGAGGAGGTCGACCGTCTGCTTGCACCGGCGCACGAAGTCGCCCGCCGCGAGATCGGAGTCACGCAGGACGACGCCGAGGCTGCGTCCGCTCGCCCAGCGATAGACGAGGGTGGCCAGCCCGGGGTCGGGGTAGCCGGTGGTCGGCAGGTCGTGCTCGGTCTCGGCGTCCTCGATGCCGCTCCACAACCGCACCATCTCGTCGTGGACCCGCTCGAGCGCCGGGGTGGGCATCTGCGGCATGAGATCGTCCTCGTCGCGTCGCGGCTCGTGGATGAGGCACGTGACCGCCGCCGCGAGCTCGGCGGGGATGAGGCCGGCGAAGAGGTTGTCGCGCAGGCATTCGGCGGTGAGCAGGTCGCGCTCGGTGTAGATGTGCCGCAGGCGGCCCCCGAGCTCGGTGACCTCCTGCCCGGTCTCGTCGAGGTAGCCCCGGGCCGTGAGCAGGTCGCAGACCCGGTCGAACGTACGCGCCACCGAGCCGGTACGGCCCCCGACCTTGCGTTCGAGCCCGGCCCGCTCGCGTTCGAGCCGCCACCAGCGTTCGGCCCAGCGGGCGTGGTTCTCGCGATCGGAACATCCGTGACACGGATGCGCCTTGAGCCGGCGCCGCAGGTCGGTGATCTGCTGCTCGTAGTGCTCGGGCATCGACGTGCCCCCGACCGAGGCGTCACCGACCGGCATGTCGTCGGGCACCTTGATGCGCAGGGTCGCCGCGAGGTCGCGGCGCGCCTTGGCGTTCCGGAGGTTGAACCCCTTGCCGATGGGCAGACGCGCGTACGGCGTCACCGGCGCCGACACGTCGTCGAGGGTGAGCCGCCGCAGCCGCGCGTCCTCGGTGACGACGTTCGGGGAGGCCGCGACCCCCTTGGTCCCCCGGGAGGCGGTGACCACGACCGCCCGGCCCCCGTTGCGGCCGGGCAACCGGACGACGTCACCGGGAGCGAGCTCGGCGAGGGAGGCGTCGACCGCGATGCGCGCCGTGGCCGCCCGGGCCCGCCCCGCCTCCTTCTCGACGTCGGAGAGCCGTCGGCGTAGCTCGGCGTACTCGGTGAAATCGCCCAGATGGCACGTCATGGCCTCCTCGTAGCCGGCCATCGCCTCGGTGAGTTCACGGATCTGCCGGTTGAGCCCGACGACAGAGCGGTCGGCCTGGAACTGCGCGAACGAGGTCTCGAGGACCTCGCGGGTTCGGGTGCGGCCGAACTGGGCGACGAGGTTGACGGCCATGTTGTACGTGGGGCGAAAGCTGCTGCGCAGTGGATAGGTGCGAGTGGAGGCGAGACCACCGACCGCGACCGGGTCCATGTGCGGGTTCCAGATGACGACCGCGTGTCCCTCGATGTCGATCCCGCGGCGCCCGGCGCGCCCGGTGAGCTGGGTGTACTCGGCCGGGGTGATGTCGGCGTGCGTCTCGCCGTTGAACTTGACGAGCTTCTCGAGCACGACGCTGCGGGCCGGCATGTTGATACCGAGGGCCAGGGTCTCGGTGGCGAAGACCGCCCGGATGCGCCCGGCCGTGAAGAGCTGCTCGACGATCTCGCGGAACGTCGGCAGCATGCCCGCGTGGTGGGCGGCGAATCCGCGCGAGAGTCCCTCGACGAAACTCCAGTACCCCAGCACGGCGAGGTCGGACTCGGCGATGCCCTGGATCCGCTCGTCGACGAAGCGCCGGATGCGCTCCCCCTCCTCGGGCGGGATGAGCCGCATGTCGGAGGCGAGCATCTGCTCCACCGCACCGTCGCAACCCGCGCGGCTGAAGATGAACGTGATGGCCGGCAGCAACGCCGCCCGGTCCAACGCGGCGATGACCTGGGAGCGGCTCGGCAGGCCACCCGGGCGTGAGCCGCGCCGCGGACCCTCCTGCTCCTCGACCGGGCTCCAGACCTCACGGCGACCCCGTCGCGCGGGGTGGGTGCGGCCGTGCGGGCCGCCGTGCTGCCCGCGTGAGCGACCCCGTCGGCCCCGCGGCGCGCCGGCGTCCTCGAGCCGCCCCCGCCCTCGGTGGCGGGACGACGAGCGCCGCATCGCCTCGACCGCCTCCATGAGGTCGGGGTCGAGTCTCGCCTCGATCGCGCGCTGACGGTCCTCGCGGCGAGCGGCACGACGCCGGTGGCGCGGCCCGTGCGACGACGCATCCTTCTCGTGCCGATCGTCCCCGGAGTCGTCGGCCTGGTCGACGAAGAGGTCGAACAGGTCGCGCCCGACCATCATGTGCTGCCACAGCGGCACCGGCCGGTGCTCCTCGACGACGATCTCGGTCTCGCCCCGCACGTCGCCGAGCCAGGCGCCGAACTCCTCGGCGTTGCTCACCGTCGCCGAGAGCGAGGCGAGCTGCACGTGCCGCGGCAGGTGGATGATGACCTCCTCCCAGACCGCCCCCCGAAAGCGATCGGCGAGGTAGTGCACCTCGTCCATGACGACGTACCCGAGCCCGCCGAGGGTGGGTGAGTCGGTGTACATCATGTTGCGGAGCACCTCGGTCGTCATGACGACGACGGGCGCCTCGCCGTTGACCGAGGAGTCGCCGGTGAGCAGGCCGACGTTGCGCGCCCCGTGACGCCGCACGAGGTCGGCGTACTTCTGGTTGGAGAGCGCCTTGATCGGCGTCGTGTAGAACGCCTTGCGCCCCCGGGCGAGTGCGAGGTGCACGGCGAACTCGCCGACGACGGTCTTGCCCGCGCCCGTGGGGGCCGCGACGAGGACTCCCTTGCCCTCCTCGAGGGCCCGGCACGCGCGCACCTGGAACTCGTCGAGCTCGAAGTCGAGACCCGCCTCGAACGTCGCGAGCTGGGAGGCCGCATGCTGCTGTGAGCGGCGCGATGCCGCATAACGTTCCGCAGGTGAGGACATGTGCCTCAGGCTAGGTCACGCCACCGACAGTCACCCGTCGGCCACCGGCACGACACCCCGGGCGCCGAACACTCCCGACCTCAGAGGGGGCTGGCCTCGTCGTCGGCGACGTCGTCGGCCCAGTCGGGTCGACGCCTGGCCCTCATCCGGTCGAGGACGGCCGCCACCGCGCAGGCCGCGAAGTACAGGCCACACATCGGCAGGGCGAGGCCTGCCATCGTCCACGGGTCCGGCGTCGGAGTGATGACGGCGGCGAAGACGAAGATGCCGAGCACCGCCCACCGCCATCCCTTGAGCATCGTGCGCGCCGGCAGCACCCCGACCATGTTGAGCGCGACGAGCAGGATGGGCAGGAGGAACGCGAACCCGAACGCGAGGATGAACCTCATGACGAACTTGAGGTAGAACGACGCGTCGATGATGTTGTCGCCGACGCTCGGGGTGAATCCCAGCAGGATGTTCACGGCCGCGTCGAGGGTGTTGTAGGCGAGCCAGCAGCCGAGCAGGAACAGCGGCACCGAACACGTGATGAACAGCGCGGCGACCCGCTTCTCGTTCTTGCGCAACCCCGGAACGATGAACGCCCAGACCTGCCACAGCCAGATCGGGCTCGAGAGGATGAGCGCGAGGAACAGCGCGACCTGCAACTGCACGACGAACGGGTCGGTGAGGTTGGCGAAGTTGAGCTGACCACCCCGCCGCATCATCGGAGCAGACAGCGCCGCGATGAGCGGCTTGTAGAAGACCCACCCGGGCACGGCCGCGACGAGGAGGGCCACGCCCGCGATGATGAGGCGGTTACGGAGTTCTCGAAGGTGGGCCCCGAGGGTCATCCGCCCTTCGGGGTCGCGCTTCGCACGACGGAGCGCCATGCCCCGATCAGGCCGTCGGCGGGCGGTACTGAGGGTTCTCGTCCCGGGAATGGTCACGCGCGTACGCGTCGTCGACCGGGCTGCCGCCGGCAGCGGCTTCGCCGGCCGGAGGGGTGGCGCCCGGCTGCGGAGGCTGTCGGTGATCCTCGGGTCGCAGTGTCTCGTGCTGGACGTCCTCGCGCCGCGCCTCGCCCGAGACGGTGTCACGGCTGGCCGCGCTGGGCTTGTCCTTCATCTCCTCGACCTCGGCCTTGAAGATCCGCATCGAGCGGCCGAGGCTACGCGCGGCGTCGGGGAGCTTCTTCCAGCCGAAGAGGATGACGACCACGAGGATGATGATGATGAGCTCGGGACCGCCGGGCAGGGTAGGCATCGTGCAGACCTCCGGTTGACGAATCGACGAGGGGCGCCGCGGCACCGAACCGGTGCTCTGGTGGGCAGTCTACGGGCCGTTCCCACCCGGGTCGTACGGGCCGGTGGGGCACCGCGAGGCCGGGGGGCGTCCCCCCGCTTTCACCGCCGTTCCTCGGATGGCTGCACGGGCAGGTCGTAGAGGGCGAGCGCCGCGGAGGCCTCGTCGCGCACCCGCTCGACGAGTTCCGGCGGGTCCACGATCTGCGCGTGGCCGCCGAGACGGCGCACGAGCCGGGTGACCCACGCCGGGTCGGAGGCCGGGATGCGGATCGTCACCCGTTCGCCGTCGGTCGAGCCGAGCACCTCGTGGGGGTAGTAGTCGAGAACCCAGCGCGCCTCGGGCTCGAGGACGAGGCCGGCGGAGAACGCCGCGTCCTGGGGGCGGTAGGGGCCCTGGGTGAGGTCGCGGGGGTGCGCCTGCGGCGGCGGGGTGCCGTCCTCCTCGAGCACCTCGAGTTCCTCGATGCGATCCAGCCGGAACAATCGCGTGTCCTGCGAGCGGTGACACCACCCCTCGAGGTACCAGTGCCCCGTCGATCGGGTGAGGCGCATGGGGTCGACGTCGCGTTCGGTGGCCTCGTCGCGGGTCGGGACCACGTACCGCAGGTGCACGCGGCGGCGTTGTCGCAACGCCTCGCGCAGCGCGGGCACGTGGCGGGTCTCGGCGTGCGAGCCCGCATCGACGTGGATGCGTCGACTCGCCGTGCGCGCGAGCGCGGCCGAGGAGGCGTCGACGGCGTCCTCGAGAACGGCGATCGTGTCGGCGAGGACCTGCGGATCGGCGAGCCCGGGCACGTCGGCGAGGCTGCGCAGGCCCACGAGCAGGGTCAACGCCTCGTCGACGCCGAGGCGCAGAGGCCGGGCGATCGTGTCGGCGTTGCCGAGGTAGACCCGGCCGGACTCCCACTCGGCCTCGATGAGGTCGTCGGGCATGCCGCCGGGCAGGCCGCACACGAAGAGCAGCGCGAGGTCGGCGTCGATCTGCTCGGGGCTGACCCCGAACCGGTCGGCGGCGTCGGCGAGGTCGACGCCCTGACGACGCAGCAGCCACGGCACCATGGTCAGCAACCTGCTCAGCCGCGCGGTCGCCGACTCCTGCCCCGCTCCCCCGGCTCCACGGCGGGCGGGGCTCATGCGAGCGCCCCCGTCGGTTCCGCGGTGCTCGGATCGTGCGCCGCGAGGACCGCGCGCAGACGGGCGACGACGGTCTCGCGCAACGCGTTCGGGGCCTCGACGACGACGTCGGCGCCATGCCCGACGATCTCGTCGGCGAGAGCGCCGAGATCTCCCCGCAGCGTGAGGACGTCCCATTCCGGGTCGTCGCCCGCGCGGACGTCGGCCCCCCGGCGCAGGACGTGACCCCGGCCCTGCCGGACCCGCAACCGGGCCGTCACCGGTTCGCCTCTGGCGAGCGATGAGGCGACGACGGCGCGCGGATCGTGGTCGTCGGGGATGTCGTAGGAACCCGGCGCACCTGTGGCGGTGACGTCGCCCTCGATGCGGTCGAGACGGAACACCCTCGGCTCACCCCGGCCGACGTCGTGCCCCGTGAGGTACCAGTGGCCGTGCCAGGCCGTGATGCCCCACGGCTGCACGTGCCGACGCTCACTCGCGCCGCGTCTTCCCCGGTAGGCGAACCGCACCGGCCGCGTCGCGACCACTGCGGCACGCACCGCCTCGAAGGCCGGGTCGCTCGTGCTCACGCCGGTCTCGATGCGGTCGAGCCCGTCGACGTTCTCGACCGGCTCGTCCTCCGACGGGACCTCCGGCGCGACCGACTCGATCTTGCGCAGTGCCCGGACGGCCGCTCCCCCGAGCGCGGCCTGCGACCACGTGCGGCCGGCCAGGGACAACAGTGAGAGTTGCTCGGGGGTGACCTCGAGGTCGGGCAGGGCGTACTCACGGCGGTCGATGCGGTACGCGGGCTCGTCGCCGAAATACGGGTCGAGCTCCTCGGTGATCAGCGGGATGCCCAGGTCACGCAACTCGTCCTTGTCACGCTCGAACATGCGCTCGAACGCCTCGGAGTTGGGGGCGTCGCGGTAGGACGCCACCCGCTCGCGAATCTGCGACCTGGAGAGGGCACGCCGGGTCGACAGCAGAGCGATGACGAGGTTGAGCAGACGCTCCGTCTTGGCCGCAGCCATGGGCGTGGACCGCATGAGGGAACGCTACCGCACAGACGTTCGAGCGTCAGTTCGCGTCGAGGATGTCGAGAACGAAGATCAGGGTGTCGGTTCCCTTGATCTCCGGCTCACGGCCCTGGGCACCGTAGCCGTCCTTCGGCGGCACGACCACGAGCAGACGGCTGCCGACGGTCTGACCGGGGATGCCCTGGTCCCAGGCCTTGATGAGCTGGCCCTTGCCGACGGCGAACTCGGCGTACCCCTGCGGGGTCTTGCCGGAGTAGTCGAACGGCTTGGACGGGTCGCGCCAGGTGACGCCCGTGTAGGTGACGCGCACGGTCTGTCCCGGGGTCACCTTCGGTCCCGTGCCCTTGATGAGCGGCTGCACGACCGTCTCCTTGGGCGGAGTCGCGCCCTTGGGGATCGTGAAGGTCGCCGGGTCCTTGGAGGTCTTGCCCATCTTGACGGTCGGCAGACCGGCCTTGGGCGGCACCGGGGTGCCGGTGGCCTCCTTGAGCGGCGTCTTGGCGCCGGTGACCTCGAAGTAGTAGACGAGCGTGTCACCCGGCGCGATACCCATCTGCGCGTTGCCCTGCTCACCCACCGCCTCCTTGGCGGGGATCGCGACGAGCACCCGCGCGCCGACCTTCTGGCCGACCATCGCCGAGCGGATCGCCGGCTGCAGGGTGTCGTCCTGCATCGACAGGCCGACGACCTCCTTGCCGAACCGGGCGTCGAGTTCCTTGCCGTCCTTGCCGTTGACGAGCAGGTAGTGCGCGCTCACGTCGTCCTGGTCGCCGATCTGCTGGCCGGTGCCCGGCTGCACGACGCGGTAGCCGGGACCGCTGGTCGAGAACGGCGTCGCCGGGAGCTTGATCGACGGCTTGGCGCCCGCGGCGCCCTCGACCTTGACCGGGGCGAGCTCGGAGGACTCCGCCGCGGCCGCAGCGGTCGTGGGCGGCGGGGCGTCCGAGCTCTTCTCGTCCTTGGCTCCGCAGGCGGCGAGGACGAGGGTGAACGGCAGCACGGCGGCGGCCAGACGCAGGCGGATCGGTGACACGCGGGAGCCTTCTCGTTCGGTGGGATCGGGCCGGATTCGGTCGGATTCGGTCGAATTCGGATTGCGCGGGCAACGACCCGCGACTGCCCACCATAACGAGACAGCCTGGGAGTTCTCCGACACCGACCCACGCCCGCGGTGCGGATCGTTGAACGATCGTGACCTCGCCCGGCGCCGCAGGGACGCCGATGGGACGCCGGAGGAAGGCGCTGCGGGGCGGGTCTGTGCCCGGCCGTCACGCGGTCAGACGAGCGGTGCGGCGGCGACGCCGTCGGCGCCGTGGGCCATCGAACGCAGCAGCCGATCGACGCGGGGGTCCTCCGAGGCGAAGGGGTCCTTGCACAGCACCGTGTGCGCGGCCTGGTCGTTGAGGCGCAGATGGCTCCAGTCGACGGTGTAGTCCCGGCGGTGTCGTTGCGCCTCGCGTACGAAGGCTCCGCGCAGGTGGGCTCGGGTCGTGGCCGGCGGGGTCGTGCGTGCGGCGCAGATCTGGTCCTCGTCGACGACGGTCGCGACAGCTCCCTTCTCCCGCAGTCGCTGGACGACCCCGCGGCGTGGATCGATGTCGTGGATGTTGAGCTCCATCTGCGCCACTCGCGGGTCGGCCAGGTCGAGACCGGCGCGCTCGGCGTAGCGCGTGAGGAGGCGGTGCTTGACCACCCAGTCGATCTCGCGGGACACCCCGCTCATGTCGTGTGCCTCGAGCCCGTCGAGGGTGCGGCCCCACAGGTCGAGGACCTCGGAGTCGAGCGGCCGCGAGGGGCCCTCGGCCTCGAGGTGCGCGGCCGCGAGCTCGAAGTAGGCGCGCTGGATGTCTCGGGCGCTCGCCCGTCCCCCGCGGTCGAGCTCGAGCAGCGCCTCGCCGGTGAGGTCGCGACTCGCGGCGCGGATCGCGTTCATCGGGCTGGCCAACGCGAGATCGGGCGCGCCGGCGCCGGCCTCGAGGGCCCGCAGCACGAGGTCGGTGGCGCCGACTTTGAGCATCGTCGTCGTCTCGCACACGTTGGAGTCGCCGACGATGACGTGCAGGCGCCGGTAGAGGTCCGCGTCGGCGTGCGGCTCGTCACGCGTGTTGATCATCGGCCGCGAGCGGGTGGTGGCGCTGCTCGCGCCCTCCCACATGACGTCGGCCCGCTGGGAGAGCACGAACCGTGCGACGCCGTCGACCCCGACGAGGACGTGTCCGGCCCCGCAGACGAGCTGGCGGGTGACGAGGAACGGCAGCAGCGCGTCGCTGAGCTGGTCGAGGTTCGTCGAGCGGGCGACGAGGTAGTTCTCGTGACAGCCGTAGGAGGTGCCTGCGGAGTCGAGGTTGTTCTTGAACAGGTACACCGACGCGTCGATGCCCTCCTCGAGCAGTCGTTCGCGGGCCTGCTCGGCGAGGGACTGCACGATGCGCTCCCCGGCGCGGTCCTGCGCGATGAGGTCGGGCAGGGTGTCGCACTCGGCGGTGGCGTACTCGGGGTGGTTGCCCACGTCGAGGTAGAGACGCGAACCGTTGGCGAGGAAGACGTTGGACGAGCGACCCCAGGCGACGATGCTGCGGAACATGTACCGCGCGACCTCATCCGGCGACAGGCGTCGCTTGCCGTCGACGGTGCAGGTCAACCCGTACTCGGTCTCGATTCCGTAGATGCGCCGGTCCATGGGACGAAACTCTACGGCCGCCCGCGCCCTCTCCCCGGCTGCCCGCCTCGTCGTGGCGCCGGGGTCGTCGGGGTCGAGCGTGTCACTGACCGCCCTTCTGCACGAAGCCCCGCACGAACTCCTCGGCGTCGACCTCGAGGACCGAGTCGATCTCGTCGAGCACGGAGTCGATGTCGGCGTCGAGGGCGGCCTTGCGCTCCCCGGTGGCCGGCGCGGGCGGCGGGGTGGCGTCGGCTGGGTCGTCGCCCTCGCGACGCTGCGGGCGGATCTGTTCCTGACCGGACATGGGGTCCTCCTTCGGTGGTGCCGTGCGGTGTGTCGTGAAACGGACGGGCGGCTCCACCGGGCATCGGTGGAGCCGCCCCCCGTGCGCTCAGGCGTTGGGTGCGACCTCGGTGCCGATGCCCCGACGCCGGACCCGGACCTGGCCGGCGTGGGCGTCCTGCTGGCCGGCACCGTCGTGGAACGCCGCGGCGGTGGCGAGCACCCGGTCGGCGGCAGCGCGGTCGGCGTCGACGTCGGCGGTCTCGGCCGCGTCGATCGCGTCGGCCGACGCGCCCGGCGCGCCGTGACCTCCGCAGGCGCTGCCACAGCCGCCGCACCCGCCGTCGGTGCCTTCGGCGCCGTGCCCGCCGCAGCCACCGGCGGCGAGCGTCTCGTCGACGAGGTCGGCGCGGTGCAGGCCGCGGGCGAGCAACTGCCCCGGCTCGGTCTCCTTGTCCTCGACGACGAACCCGGCGTCGGCGATCATCTCGAGGTCGGCCGTGGCCGCCTGGCCCTCGCTGGTGAGGTAGTCGCCGAGGAAGATCGAGTTGGCGATGTGCAGCCCGAGCGGCTGCAGGGAGCGCAGGTGGATCTCGCGGCCACCGGCGATGCGCACCTCGGAGTCCGGGCACACGAACCGCACCATCGCGAGGATGCGCAGGCACTCCGCCGGGGTGAGGTTCCACTCCTGCGACAGCGGGGTGCCGTCGAACGGGATGAGGAAGTTGACCGGGATCGAGTCCGAGCCGATCTCCTTGAGCGAGAACACGACCGAGACCAGGTCCTCGTGGGTCTCGCCGGTGCCCGCGATGAGGCCCGAACACGCCGACATGCCGGCCTCGTGGGTCTTGGTCACGGTGTCGACCCGGTCCTCGAACGTGTGCGTGGAGCAGATGTCGTCGTACCGCTCGGAGGCCGTGTTGAGGTTGTGGTTGTAGGCGTCGGCGCCGGCATCGGCCAGACGCTGGGCCTGCCCCTCCTTGAGCAGGCCGAGGCACGCGCACACCTCGACGTCGGGGTGTTCGCCCTTGAGCGCCTCGATCGCGTCGGTGACCTTGGTGATGTCGCGATCGCTCGGGCCACGGCCGCTGCTCACCAGGCACACGCGCTTGGCGCCACCCTCGACTCCGGCCTTGGCCATCGACAGCACCGCGTCGGGCTTGGCGAGGGAGTACTTGAGGATCTCGGCCTCCGAGCCCAGCCGTTGACTGCAGTACGTGCAGTCCTCCGGGCACAGACCGGACTTGATGTTGACGAGGTAGTTGAGCTTGACGCGGTTGCCGAAGAACTCACGGCGTACGCGGTAGGCGCCGGCGACGACATCGAGGATCTCGGAGTCCGGCGTGCGCAACACCGCGAGGGCCTCCTCCCGCGTCGGTGTCTCACGACGGAGCGCCTTCTCGACGAGACGATCGATGAGTTTCATTCCAGGCCTTTCGGGCGTCGGCGATGTCGGGTCCACGATAACGGCCGGGTCTCGCGCCGGGCCGGGTCTCGAGCGGGGTGAGGACATGGGTCCCGGCCTGCGCGAACACCTCGCGGAAGGTTCGGTGCCGCTGTCGGCGAACGCGGGTCAGCCCCCTCCGGCCAGCTCGGCGAGCAGGCCGGGCGCGTCGGGATGGCGGTCGAGCAGGGCGGCGGTCAGTTCCTCGGTACCGCGCAGCGGCTCGGAGGTGTTGACCCGTTGGAGAGGGCCGCCGTCGGCGCGGTCGATGAGCACCGACTGCCACGACGCGGCCACGACCGACTGCGGGTACCGGCGGACGCACTCGCCGCGGAACCACGCGCGGGTCGTCGGCGGCGGGTGCTCGACGGCGTGGGCCACCTCCTCGTCGGTGGTGAGCCGCTCGAGGCGACCCCGCGCCTCGAGACGACGGGCCAGACCCTTGCCGGGGGTGCCGTGCGACCACTGCAGGTCGATGAGCGTGAGCCGCGGGTCGCTCCACGTGAGGCCGTCGCGGGCCCGGTAACCCTCGAGCAGGTCGCGCTTCGCCACCCATTCCACGAACCGCCCCGCGTCGGAGGACTCCCCGCGGGCCAGGGCCTCGAGCGCGTCGAGCGCCTCGGTCCAGCGCGTGAGCACCTCGATCGTGTCGTGATCGGCGAGGACGAGCGGGTCGCCGCCGAGCTCCGCGCGCAGATGATCGTGGACCATCGCCTCGTAGCGGCGCAGGATCTGCAGCCCGGTGAGGCTGCGCCCGTCACTGAGCTCCACCGTGGTCGTGAGCCCGGGATCGTGGGAGATGGCCCGCAGCGCGGCCACCGGGTCGACGAGCGAGAGATCGTCCGCCATGCGTCCGGACTCGATGAGGCCGAGCACGAGACTCGTCGTGCCGAGCTTGAGCAGGCCCGCGACGTCGGCGTGGTTGGCGTCACCGATGATCACGTGCAGCCGCCGGTACTTGGAGGCGTGCGCGTGCGGCTCGTCGCGGGTGTTGACGATCGGGCGTCGGAACGTGGTCTCGAGCCCCACGCGGGCCTCGAAGAAGTCCGAACGCGAGCTGATCTGGTAACCGGGCTGCTCCGAGTTCTGCCCGATGCCCACCCGGCCCGCACCGCAGAGGATCTGACGCGCGACGAAGAACGGGGTGAGCTGCTCGACGATGCGCTCGAACGGGGTGGCCCGCGCGACGAGGTAGTTCTCGTGGGTGCCGTAGCTCGCGCCCTTGCCGTCGGTGTTGTTCTTGTAGACGTCGATGGGCGGCTCACCCGCCACGTCGGAGGAGCCCACCCGGGCGGCCTCGGCGACGACGACCTCCCCGGCGCGGTCCCAGACGACCGCCTGTCTCGGGGTGGTGACCTCGGGTGAGGAGTACTCGGGGTGGGCGTGGTCGACGTACAGCCGGGCGCCGTTGCCGAGGACGACGTTGGCCACGCGGGGATCGTCGGCCCACTCGTCGGTGAGCTGCGACTCGTGGGCGAGCGCCCGGCTGAGCGTGAACCCACGGGCGTCGTCGAGCGGGGATTCACCTGCGTAGTCCCACCTCGTGCGATGGGTGCGCCCGTGGCCCCCGGCGGCGTACTTCTGCACGACCCGGCCCGACAGCACCACGGGGTCGAGCAGCGGATGCCCGGGCACGGCGATGCCGTACTCGGTCTCCAGCCCCATGACGCGCCGCACCGACCCGGGTGCCACCGCCGCCGTGGGCTGCTCGGCACCGCCCGTCGTCGCCTGCAACCCCGGCTCGTCGGCCGACGCGGGTTGTTCACCGCCGAAGGAGTTCATGGCCGACAGCGTAGGCGGCACCGCCGACAACCGATCGGGACGGCGCACGAGCGGTCCTCGACCGGCCCGCCCCGCGCGGCTACCCCTCGCGACGATCGAGACGTGGGTTGACGAACCCGAGCTCCGTCGCCCGGATGAGCAGGCGCACCCGGCCGTCGACCCCGAACTTGGTGCACAGCTTGGCGATCCGGCTCTTCACCGTCGCCTCGGCGACGACGAGCTCGCTCGCGATCTCGGAGGTGTTGCGGCCGCACGCGAGCAGTCGCAGGACGTCGAGCTCCGCCTCGGCCAGCCGAGGCGCGCCGGGCGCCGGGCCGGGGGCGAAGCGGCCACCGGCATCGGTCTCCCCGTCGGCCACGGCCTGGAGCAGCGACATCGTCACCGACGGCGACAGCGCGGGCTCTCCCCCGACGACCTGCCGAATGGAGTCGATGAGCGTCGCCGGATCGACGTCCTTGAGCAGGTAGCCACGCGCCCCCGCCCGCAGCATCGGCACGGCGGCGTCGATGCTGCCGAGCGTGGTCAGCGCGATGACCTTGACCGACGGATCGGCGTGCGTGATGACGTCGGTGGCCTCGATGCCGTCCATCACTGGCATGTGGATGTCCATGAGAACGACGTCGGGGCGCAGACGCTGCGCCGCCTCGACCGCCTGCACGCCGTTCTCGACGGTGCCGACGATCTCGAGATCCTCGGCGCCCCGGAGGAAGATCGACAACGCGTGCCGCATGAGCTGTTCGTCCTCGGCGATGAGCACGCGGCTCACGCTCGCCGACCCCTCGTCGCCGGCAGTCGCCGCGCCGATGCCCCCCATGCTCCGATCCTCCCCGTCGATCGCCACGGTGCTTGCGGATTCCCACGTTATCGCCCCAGGTGGGGCACAGCACGGGTACGCTCGTCCTACTTCCGCTCTGCTCCAAGGAGGAGCCTTGTCTCGTTGCACCCGTGGCCTCACGCTCCTCGTCCTCACCGTCTCGCTGGCCGTCGGAGCCCCCATGCCCGCGTCGGCGGGCGCGCTCGCCTCGGCCACGGCGGCCCCGTCGGCCGTGCTCGAGACCGACAACCTTCCTGAGCGCGTGCCCGACTGGGTGTGCCAGTGGTTTCCTCGCCTCTGCAGGATGTGAGCCGAAGGCCCGCGGCCTCCGGCGCCCTCCTTCGCGCCCAGAACCGCCTGTCGTCTCGCCTCGAACGACTGCGGCCGCAGCAGGTCCTGCTGTGGCTGTTCGTGCTGTATGCCACCTACGTCTCCCTGAGCTGGTTCGTCCGTGACCTGTTCGGCGGGACGCCCTGGGTGCAGGGCTCCGTTCCCCTGGCCTTCCTCCTCTTCACCTACTCGCTGCTGCTGCGAGAGCCGTGGCGCAGTCGTTCGTCCCTGCTGTTCGGGGCGTTCGTCCTACCCCTGACCGACTACCTGCTGCCCGAGATGCGGATCAACGGCTCCGGGCTGTTGGTCAGCATCGCGGTCGCCATCCTCACCTTCACGTTCTCCTACGCTCGGCGGCCGGGAATGTTCGCTCTCGGCATGGTCGGGTGGTTGACCTGGACCATCGCCTGTGAGATCCGAGATCCGCGGTCCTCCGGTTTCACCGTCGAGTTCCTTCTCCCCCTGGCGCTGCTCATGGGCACCGCGGGATGGGTCGCAGGCACCGTGACCCGGCACCGGCGCCGTGCCGAGGAAGAGCTCGCGAACGTACGGGAACGGCGCCGCCGTGAACGCGTGACGCTGGCGCGGGAGCTGCACGACAGCGTCGCCCGTGATCTGACGATCATCGCGATGCAGTCGGTCGTGTTGCGCACGACCGATCGCCCGGAGGAACAGGAGTACGCGCGCGCCGCCATCGAGCAGACGGCGCGATCGGGGCTCGACGCACTCAAACGACTGCTCGTCGTGCTCCGCGCCGAGGATGCCGTGGAATCCCCCTCACTCGTGCGGGATCTCGAGGCGGAGCGGTTGCCCGCCGCCCTCGCCGAGGCGGCACGGCACCTCGCCCTGCTCGGTTACCAGGTCACCGTGTCCGGCGCCCCCGGCGACCTGCCGCGGGCGGCCGAGACGACGGCCGTGCGCGTGATCCGTGAGGGGACGACGAACATCACCAAGCACGCCCCGACCGCGGCCGTCTGCCACCTCGACTGTGCCGTGCGTCAGGAGCAACTGATCGTGCGGGTCGAGAACCGGCTCGGCGACGATCCCGAGCACCGCGTCCCCTCCACCGGCCTCGGCGTGGAGTCCCTGGCCGAACGCCTGCGCCTCCTCGGCGGCACGCTCACGAGCGGGCCAGTCGAAGGAAGTTGGGTCCTCGAGGCCCGCATCCCGGTCGTGGCGCCGCTGGTCGGGACCGTCGGGCCCGGGCCGGGAGAGTCCGCGGGAGAGGCACGGGCCCAGGTCCTAGGATGACGACGTCCCCTCCCCCTGCCTGCGAGGACCCGACGTGCGCGATGTGATCGTCTTCTCCGGTTCGGCCCACGAGCCCCTGGCCCGCCAGATCTGCGACCACCTCGGGGTTCCGCTCTCGGGGGTGGACATCGCACGATTCAGCAACGACTGCCTCCAGGCGCAACTGCTCGTCAACTGCCGTCAGCGCGACGTCTTCATCGTGCAGCCGCTCGTGCCGCCCACCCAGGAGCACCTCATGGAGCTCCTCATGATGATCAACGCGGCTCGTGGCGCCTCTGCCGCCCATGTCACGGCGGTGATCCCGCACTACGCCTACGCGCGCTCGGACAAGAAGGACGCCTCGCGCATCTCCCTCGGCGGCCGGCTGGTCGCCGACATGCTCGTGACCGCGGGCGCCGACCGGGTCATCACCATGGCGTTGCACGCCCCGCAGGTGCACGGCTTCTTCTCCTGCCCCGTCGATCACCTCACCGCGATCGGCGCGCTCGCCGCCCACTTCCGCGACGACCGAGACCTCACCGATTACGTCGTCGTCTCCCCCGACCTGGGCAACGCCAAGAACGCGACCCTCTTCGCCCGTCTGCTCGGGCTGCCCGTCGCCGCCGGCAACAAGCAGCGCCTGGCCGACGACCGGGTCGTCATCGACTCCATCGTCGGTGACGTCGACGGAAAGCGAGCCATCGTGCTCGACGACGAGGTCGCGACCGGAGGATCGATGATCGAGCTCCTCGACAAGCTCGAGGCGGCCGGCTCCCCCGGCGCCGCGGTCGTCTGCACGCACGGCCTCTTCGCGGGCCCGGCGGTGGAGCGACTCAACGCCCACCGGCTCATCACCGAGGTGGTCTCGACCGACACCGTGCCGCCGCCGCAGGGGCTCGACAAGCACATCGTCGTCTCGGTCTCCGACCTGTTCGCCGAGGCCATCGCCCGCATCCACGTGGGCGAGTCCGTGAGCAGCCTCTTCGACGGCGTCGACCCCACCCACGCCTCACCGCAGCTCAAGCTGCCGTTCTGAGCCGTGGCTTCGCCCCCGCACCAGTCCGCACACCCGAGAAGGAGTCCTTCGCCATGACCACGTCGGCCCCCTCGACCCGAGCCCACGTGAGCCCGGCCCTCGCCGCCGTGCTCGACCTCGTCCTCATCATCGTCTTCGCCGCGATCGGCCGTGCCACCCACGCCGAGTCGTTGACGGCGGCCCTCGCGACGGCGTGGCCGTTCGTCGTGGGCGGCGCGATCGGCTGGCTGCTCTGGTGGGCGATGCGCCGCACGGCCCCGGTGTCGATGGCCGGCGGAGTCGTCGTCTGGGTGTGCACGGTGGCCGGGGGCATGGCGGTGCGCGCGCTGATCGGCCAGGGCACCGCGCTGAGTTTCGTCGTCGTCGCCTCGATCGCCACGGCGATCCTGCTCCTCGGCTGGCGGGCACTCGCTGCCCTGGTGACGCGCCGGCGTGGGCGGGAGCGGTCCGTCTCCGTCTGATCCGCACGGATCCACCCGCGCGCTCGTCACCGAGACGCACAGCGGCCCCCGCCGATGCCGGCGGGGGCCGCTGTGCGATGTCCCGGCGCCGCTGACGCGCCGAACGGGGTCAGACGCGACGGAACAACGCGGCGAGGGCCTGCCCGCCGCCGATGCACATCGTGACGATGCCGGTCTCGAGGTCGTTGCGGACGAGGTGCTTGGCCAGGCGCACGGTGAGGATGGCGCCCGTGGCACCCACGGGGTGGCCGAGGGCGATGGCGCCGCCGTACGGGTTGACCTTGTCCATGTCGAGTTCGGTGTCGCGGACGACGGCGCACGCCTGAGCGGCGAAGGCCTCGTTGAGTTCGATGCAGTCGACGGTCGCCGGGGTGAGGCCCGTCTGCTCGAACAACTTCTTGAGGGCGAACGTCGGCGTGTACCCCATGAGCCCCGGTTCCATCGCCGCGACCGCCACGGCCTCGAGCGAGACGAGCGGCCTGAGCCCGCGGTCCTGCGCCGCCTTCTCGGTGGCGAGGACGACCGCCGCGCCACCGTCGTTGATACCGGAGGCGTTGCCGGCGGTGACCGAGCCGTCCTTCTTGAAGGCGCCACGCAGCTTGGCCAGACCCTCCGCGGTCGTGTCGGGCTTGGGGTGCTCGTCCTTCTCGACCCGGACGGGCTTACGGCCGGCGGTCTCGATGGGCTCGATCTCGTCGGCGAAGGCCTCCTGGGCCTCCTTGCTCGCCGCCCGCTGCTGGCTGCGGAGCGCGAACTCGTCCTGTTCCTCGCGGGAGATGCCGTACTTCTCGGCGACGTTCTCGGCCGTGATGCCCATGCCGATGTTGTCGAACGGGTCGGTGAGCATGCCCATCGTCCCGTCGACGAGCGTGCGGTTGCCGAGCTTGTAGCCGTTGCGGGCGCCGAAGTCGAGGAACGGCATCATCGACATGTTCTCGTCACCGCCACCGACCGTGAAGTCGAGGCCGTTCCACCGCATCTCCTGCGCGGCCGACCAGATGGCCTGCAGGCCACTGCCACACAGCCGGTTGACCGTGAACGCGGGCGTGCTCTCGGGCAACCCGGCCTCGATCGTGACCCGACGGGCGTTGTACGCGTCGCCGCCCACCTGGCCGATACACCCCATGACGACTTCCTGGATCAGGTCGCCCTCGACACCGGCGCGGCTCAGGGCGGCTCGAACGGCGTGCGCGCCGAGCACGTGAGCCGGGGTGGCCTTGAACGCACCACCGAAGGTGCCGATGGGGGTACGGGCGCCGTCGACGATGACGATCTTCTCGGGTTCGGACATGACGCTGCCTTCCTGTGGAGGTCTGTGCCGACAGGCTAGGCGTCCAGAACAGCCGTTCGGGCCGAAGTGCGGCGCCGGTTTTCACCCGATCGTCGTGGCGACCCGACCCGGGCTCGACCCGCGCTACACGTACTCGCCGGTCACCTCGACGTCCTCGACACCGCGCGGCGATCGCTGCCCGGAGGCCTCGGCCCCGCGACGTTCGGCCGCGAGCCTGCGGATGTGCTCGACCCGACTGCCCTTGCGGCCCGAGACCCGTGCCCACTCGTCCGGACTGTTCGTGTTCGGCAGGTCCTCGTTCTCGGCGAACTCGGTACGCAACGCCTCGGTGAGGTGCCGTCGGGACAGACCACGGCTGCCGTCGGCGAGGAACTCCTTGATCGCGGCCCGCTTGGCCCGGTCGACGATGTTCTGGATCATCGCGCCGGAGGCGAGATCACCGAAGTAGAGGATCTCGCTCGTGCCGTCGGCGTGGATCAGCTCGAGGTAGCGGTTCTCGGGAGTGCGGGCGTACATGCGCCGCACGACGTCGTCGATCATCGCGGCGACGGTGTCGCGGGCCGAGCCGTCATGGGCCGCGAGTTCGGACGCGGCCAGGGGCAGATCGGCCGTCAGGTACTTGGCGAAGATGTCGCGGGCGGCCTGCTCGTCCGGCCGGTCGATGCGGATCTTCGCGTCGAGGCGGCCGGGGCGCAGGATCGCCGGGTCGATCATGTCCTCGCGGTTGCTCGCCCCGATGATGATGACGTTGTCGAGCCGCTCGACGCCGTCGATCTCGGCGAGCAGCTGGGGCACGATCGTGGTCTCGACGTCGCTGGACAGGCCGGAGCCGCGTGTGCGGAACAGCGAGTCCATCTCGTCGAAGAAGACGACCACGGGAGCGCCGCCCGTGGCGTGCTCGCGGGCTCGCTGGAAGATGAGCCGGATCTGCCGCTCGGTCTCGCCGACGTACTTGTTGAGCAGCTCCGGGCCCTTGATGTTGAGAAAGTAGCTCTTGGGCTCCGACAGACCCGCCTTCTCGGCGCTCTGCCGGGCGAGGGAGGCCGCGACCGCCTTGGCGATGAGGGTCTTTCCGCAGCCCGGAGGGCCGTAGAGCAGCACCCCCTTGGGCGGGCGCAGGTGGTGCTCGCGGAAGAGCTCGGGGTGCAGGTAGGGCAACTCGACCGAGTCGCGGATGGCCTCGATCTGCCCTGCGAGCCCGCCGATGTCGTCGTAACCGATGTCGGGGACCTCCTCGAGCACCAGGTCCTCCACCTCGGCCTTGGGGATGATCTCGTGGACGAAGCCGGTGCGCGAGTCGTAGAGCACCGTGTCGCCGCCGCGCAGGATCTGGCCGTGGAGAGGCTCGGCCAGGCGGGCGACGCGCTGCTCCTCACCGTGGACGACGACCACGACGCGGTGGTCGCCGAGGATCTCGTGGACGGCGACGACCTGGCCGAGGTCCTCGTACTCCCCCACCCCGACGACGCAGAGCGTGTCGTTGAGCCGCACCTCACGCCCTGGGACCAGCGCGGCCTCGCGTACGTCGGGCGAGACCGTGACGAGCATCGGGCGGCCACCGGTGAGCACCCGCACCGTGCCGTCGCGCGGCGGGCGGAGCACGACGCCGTAGGTCGAGGGCGGGGTGGCGAGCGATTCGACCTGCGCCTTGAGCCCGGAGAGCTGTCCGCGCGCGTACTCCAGCGTGCGGGTCAACTCGTCGTTGCGCCGCGTCAGCGTCGCCACCGTCGTCTCGAGCCTGGCCGCTCGCGCCGCGGGGTCCGACGGGGGCTGGGTGAGCGGGCCGGTGGTCTGGAATCGCCTGCGGTCGTCGCCGGTCTCACTCATGGGTGGTCTCCTCGTCGTCGAGAGCCGCGGCCGGTGGGTCGGTGGCGGGCACCCCGCCCTCATCGGCCCGGGAGGCCGCGGCGGCCCGGCGCATCTTGCGGATCTTCTTCTCGCTCACGGGCCGTTCGCCCACGTCCTCCGGGCTCCAGTCGTCGGTGCTCAACGCCGGGCTCTCGGCTCCGGCGCCGTCCTCGCCGTACGCGCCCTTGGCGGGTCGGCGCTTGCGCAGCGGTGGCGTGACCCCGGGAGCGAGTCGGCGGGCGGTGATGAGGAACCCGGTGTGGCCGTGCATGCGGTGTTCGGGACGCACGGCGAGGCCTTCGAGGTGCCATCCCCGCACGAGCGACTCCCATGCCGCCGGCTCGGTGAACCCGCCGTGGTCGCGCAGGTCTTCGGCCACGCGGGAGAGCTGGGTCGTCGTGGCGACGTAGCAGATGAGTACGCCGCCGGGGATGAGTGCGTCGGCGACGACGTCGAGACATTCCCAGGGCGCGAGCATGTCGAGGACGACACGATCGATACTCGCCGGCTCGACGGTCTGCGGCAGGACGTCGACGAGGTCGCCGACCTCGACGCTCCACGCGGGGTGCGGGCCGCCGAAGAACGCGTGGACGTTGCCGCGGGCGATGTCGGCGAAGTCCTCGCGACGTTCGAAGGAGAACAGTCGCCCACCGTCACCGACCGCCCGCAGCAGCGACATCGACAACGCGCCGGAGCCGACCCCGGCCTCGACGACGCGGGCGCCCGGGAAGACGTCGGCCATCTGCACGATCTGCCCCGAGTCCTTGGGGTAGACGACGGCCGCGCCCCGCGGCATGGACATGACGTAGTCGGCCAGCAGTGGACGCAGCACGAGGTACTCGATGCCCGTGGTGTTGGTGACCGTGGACCCGTCCGGCGAGCCGATGATGTCGTCGTGCGCGAGGCTGCCCCGGTGGGTGAAGAACTGCCCGCCCGGCATGAGCGTGATGGTGTGCAGACGCCCCTTGGGGTCGGTGAGCTGAACACGGTCACCGGCCGCGAAAGGTCCGCGACGCAACGCGGCGCCGGTGGGCTGGGCAGGTGCGTCGGTCATGGGGGCGAGTCTAGGTCGTGGCCCCGACAGCCCTTCGAGCGACGCGTCAGAAGGCGCCGGCCCGCGTCAACGCCTCGTTGACCGCCTCGGCCGTGACCACCCCGATGGGGCGATCGCCGTTCCGGAGCAGGACGATCGGCACCGTGCTCACGTGCATGTGGTCGATGACGTGCTCCAAGCGTGGGTGGTGCCCCGCGTCGAGGATCCAGCCCCGTGGTGGGCGGACCGTGAACGCCGATGCCGGCGCGTCCGCCAGTGAGGCGGTGTCGACCTCCTGCGGGACGGTGACGAGATCCCAGTCGGGAGAGGTGGCAGAGCCGTGAGGCGCGGGAACGAGCACGTAGGCGCCGGGTACGCGAGCCTCGTCGCCGGGTCGATTGGCGCCGCCATCGGCCACCGCCAGGCGACGGACCTCGCGCATCGGCGTGCGCGGATCGACGACGATCGCCGGGGCCAGGACGTCGTCGAGCGACACCCGGGAGTACGCACCGAGCCGTCGGCCGGCCGTCACGGCCTGGGAGGCGCCTGCCCACATCATCGCGCCGACGAGGCCCGCCCACGCGAGCATGACGAACGACGGCTGTCGACCCTCGAAGAGGGGCACCAGGACGAACCAGCCCACGAGCGCGACGACGAAGAGCCGTCCCGCCCAGCCGGAGGCGATCATGCCGAGGTCGCGCCGACCGGTGACCTTCCAGATCACGGCGTCGAGGAGGTGTCCGCCGTCCAGCGGGTGCCCGGGGACGAGGTTGAACGCGCCGACCACGGCGTTGGTGAGGACGAAGGCGGTGCCCACGAGCCACGGCACGCCGGGTGGGAGGTGCGGCAGCACGAGCGATCCGAGAACGGCGAGCACGCCGTTGGCGAGTGGTCCGACCACGGCGATGATCGCCGACCGACCGGGGGTGAGACCGGCGGATTCGTACGTCGTGTGCCCTCCGAAGACGTCGAGGACGACGCGGCCGACCCTGGCTCCCAACAGCCGGGCCGCGACCGCGTGCGCTGCCTCGTGGGCGAGCACCGAGACGGCGAGCAGCACCGCGTAGAGCGCGGCGACGGCATAGGCGCCGACGGTTCCGATACCGGGGATCGCGCCCGCCATCTGTGGACCGAAGTACAGGATGATGAAGGCGGCGAAGATCGGCCAGGAGCCCGACACGTACAGCGGCACTCCCCACGGTGCACCGACCCGCCATCCACGCGGCGCATCTCGGTCTCTCATCTCAGCTCACCGCGCCGTCGCGCCTGTCGCGCCGACCGGACCTCACGTCCTCGACAGTCGCCACAGGTCCTCCGGTCGCACGCCCTCGAGGGTCGGGACGCGGGCGAGACCGGCGGCCTCCGGGATCTCGACGAGGTACGGGATCGCGATCGTGCGGGCCCCGGAGGCGAGGGCGGCCCCGACGCCCGCGCGCGAGTCCTCGAGTGCGACGCACTCGGCGGCCTCGACCCCGAGCACGTCCATCGCCGTGAGGTAGGCCTCGGGGTGCGGCTTGCCCTCGGCGACGACGTCGCCGGTGACGACCGCGTCGAAGGTGCCCTCGGGCAGGGCCTCGAGGAGGACGTCGACCATGGGGCGCCACGACATCGTCACCAGAGCGCACGGAACACCGCGGCTGCGCAGCGCCGCGAGCAGTTCCTGAGCTCCCGGCCGCCACGGCATGCGCTCCCGCATACGCCCCATGACGCCGGCCTGCATGTGCTCGGTGATCTCGCGTTCGGGCAGATCGACCGGGCTGTTCTCCCGGATGTACCGCGCCGAGACGTCGAGCGGGTTGCCGACGCACGCCAGCGCGTTCTCCTCCGTCCAGATGCCGCCGAACGACTCGACGAGCGCGGTCTCGAACTCCGCCCAGTACGGCTCGGTGTCGATGAGCGTGCCGTCCATGTCCCACAGCACCGCCGCGGGCAGCCGCGAACGCCCCTCGCCGGCTTGGGAATCCGCGGCCTCCGGGCGGGCGTCCGCCGGTGAACCGAACACGTCGTGGACGCCTGTCGGGGTGGTCGTCTGCTCGTCCATGGCGCTCAGACCTTGAAGTACTTCGCCTCGGGGTGGTGCACGACGAGCGCGTCGGTGGACTGCTCGGGGTGCAGCTGCAGCTCCTCGGAGAGCTCGACACCGATGCGCTCGGGCTCGAGCAGCCGCACGAGCGTCGTGCGGTCCTCCAGGTCGGGACAGGCCGGGTAGCCGAAGGAGTACCGGCAGCCGCGGAATCTGACGTCGAGCACGTCGTCGAGGTCCATCGACACCGGGTCGCCGATGCCGAGCTCGTCGCGCACTCGGGCGTGCCACATCTCGGCGAGGGCCTCGGTGAGCTGGACCGAGAGGCCGTGGAGTTCGAGGTAGTCGCGGTAGGCGTTCTCGGCGTAGAGCTTGGCCGTGACGTCGCTGACGTGCGCGCCCATGGTGACGAGCTGGAACGCGATGACGTCGGGCACCCCGTCGGCCTCGTAGGCCTCCTTGTTCTTGAAGAAGTCGGCGAGGTCGAGACGCCGGTCGCGGCGCTGACGCGGGAACGTGAACCGCTCGCGCTCCTCGCCCTTGCGGTGCTCGACCTGCTCGCCGTCGAGGGTGTGGGTGCCGTCCTCGTGCCAGAGGACGACGAGGTCGTTGCCCTCGCTGTAGCAGGGGAAGTACCCGTAGACGACGGCGGGCGCCATGATGTCCTCGGTCTTGATGCGGTCGAGCCACATGCGCAGCCGGGGGCGTCCCTCGGTCTCGACGAGCTCCTCGTAGCCGGGCCCCTCTCCGCCACGAGTGGGCTTGAGACCCCACTGCCCGAGGAACGTCGCCCGCTCGTCGAGGAAGCTCGCGTAGTCGGCCAGGGCGATGCCCTTGACGATGCGCGTGCCCCAGAACGGCGGGGTCGGCACCTCGCTCAGGCGCTCGACGTCCGACGGCGTCGTGTCGTCGGTGCCCTCGCCGCCGCTGTAGCGCACGTCGTCGCGGGTCTTGACGCGGCGCTTGCGCAGTTCGGGCAGGGCGTCGGCGAGGTCGAGCTCGGGGTCGGCCTTGGCCTTGGCCACGGCGTCCATGAGCCGCAACCCCTCGAACGCGTCGCGGGCGTAGCGGACGTGGCCCTCGTAGATGCTCGCGAGGTCCTCCTCGACGTACACCCGGGTGAGCGCCGCACCGCCGAGCAACACCGGCCACTTGTCGGCCAGGCCCCGCTTGTTGAACTCCTCGAGGTTGTCCTTCATGACGACGGTCGACTTGACGAGCAGCCCGCTCATACCGACCGCGTCGACGTCGTTCTCCTCCGCGGCGTCGATGATCTCGTTGACCGTCTTCTTGATCCCGATGTTGACGACGTCGTAGCCGTTGTTGCTGAGGATGATGTCGACGAGGTTCTTGCCGATGTCGTGCACGTCGCCCTTGACCGTGGCGAGCAGCACCTTGGCCTTGGCCTGCCGGCCGCTTCCACCCGACGCGGCGACCTGCTCCTCGATGACCGGCTCGAGGTGGGCGACGGCGGCCTTCATCGTCTCGGCGCTCTGCAGCACGAACGGCAGCTGCATCGTGCCGGCGCCGAACCGTTCGCCGACGACCTTCATGCCCTCGAGCAGGTGGTCGTTGATGACGGCGAGGGCGGGGATGCCGGAGTCGACGGCCTCGTCGAGATCGGCGTCCAGGCCCTGACGTTCGCCGTCGATGATGCGCTGCGCGAGGCGTTCGCCCACGGGCAGCGACTTGAGCTCTTCGAGACGCGACTCCTTGAGCGAGGCGGAGTCGACGCCCTCGAACAGCTCGAGCATGCGGGCCAGCGGGTCGTACGTGCACTCGCTCTCGCCCGGTTCGCCGGCCCATTCGCGACGGTCGTGGACGAGGTCGAGGGCGACCTTGTACTGCTCCTCGTCGATGCGGGCGATGGGCAGGATCTTCGCGGCGTTGACGATCGCGCTGCTGAGACCGGCCTTGACGCACTCGTCGAGGAACACCGAGTTGAGCACCACGCGCGCGGCCGGCTTGAGGCCGAAGCTGACGTTCGACACGCCGAGGGTGGTCTGGACCCCCGGGTAGGTGGTGGTGATCTCGCGGATCGCCTCGATGGTCTCGATGGCGTCGCGGCGGGTCTCCTCCTGGCCCGTGGCGATGGGGAAGGTCAGCGCGTCGACGATGATGTCCTCCACGCGCATGCCCCACTCGCCGGTGAGCGCGTCGATGAGCCGGGAGGCCACCGCGACCTTGTGCTCGCGGGTACGGGCCTGGCCCTGCTCGTCGATGGTGAGCGCGACGACCGCGGCGCCGTGCTCGCGCACCAGACGCATGACCCGGGTGAAACGCGACTCCGGGCCGTCGCCGTCCTCGTAGTTGACGGAGTTGATGACCGCACGCCCACCCATGCGCTCCAGGCCCGCCTCGATCAGCGGCGGCTCGGTGGAGTCGAGCACGAGCGGAAGCGTGGAGCTGGTGGCGAAGCGGCTGACGATCTCGCTCATGTCGTCGACGCCGTCGCGGCCCACGTAGTCGACGCAGACGTCGAGCAGGTGAGCGCCCTCGCGGGTCTGGTTCTTGGCGATCTCGACGCACTGGTTCCAGTCCTCGGCGAGCATCGCCTCGCGGAACGCCTTGGAGCCGTTGGCGTTCGTGCGCTCGCCGATGGACAGGAAGCTCGCGTCCTGGCGGAACGGCACCGCCGTGTAGAGCGAGGCCACCGACGGCTCGGGGTGCGGATCGCGGGGCGTGACCGGCTTGCCACCGACCGCCTCGACCACGGCGGCCAGGTGCTCGGGCGTGGTGCCGCAGCAACCGCCGACGAGCGAGAGGCCGTACTCCTCGACGAACGACTTGTGGGCCTTCGCGAGCTCGGCGGGCGTGAGGGGGTAGACCGCGCCGTCCTTGCCCAGCTCGGGCAGGCCGGCGTTGGGCAGGCACCCCACCGCGATGCGCGCGTTCTGCGAGAGGTGGCGCAGGTGCTCGCTCATCTCGGCCGGGCCGGTGGCGCAGTTGAGCGAGATCATGTCGATGCCGAGCGGTTCGAGCGCGACGAGCGCCGCGCCGATCTCGGTGCCCATGAGCATCGTTCCGGTGGTCTCGACGGTGACCGAGCAGATGATCGGCACGTCCAGCCCCAGCTCGGCCAGGGCTCGCTTGGAGCCGACGATGGCGGCCTTGGCCTGCAGCAGGTCCTGGCAGGTCTCGATGAGCAACGCGTCGGCGCCGCCCTTGACGAGACCTCGGGCGCACTTCTCGTAGGCGTCGCGCAGGTCGGCGTACCGGGCGTGCAGCAGCGACGGGAGCTTGGTGCCCGGACCCATCGAGCCGAGCACGAAACGCGGCTTCTCGGGCGTCGAGTACTCGTCGGCGACCTCGCGGGCGATGCGCGCGCCGGCCTCGGCGAGCTCCTCGATGCGCTCGGGGATGTCGTACTCGGCGAGGTTGGGCAGGTTGGCGCCGAAGGTGTTGGTCTCGATCGCGTCGACCCCCACCTCGAGGTACTCCTGATGCACCGAACGCACGATGTCGGGGCGGGTGACGTTGAGGATCTCGTTACAGCCCTCGAGCTGCTCGAAGTCGTCCAGCGAGGGGTCGGCGGCCTGCAACATGGTGCCCATGGCACCGTCGGCGACGATGACGCGCTCGGAGAGAAGGGCACGGAACTGATCGGAGCGGCTGCTCACAGGTGACGACCTCACGCTCGGGGGGCCCGGCCACGAGGCCGGTGGGGGAACGTGTCCATGCTAGTTGCCGCCGCCGACAACCCCGGATGGCCCCGTAGTCTGGGGGGATGAGTGAGGAAGACGCATGATCGAGGTGGAGGACCTGCCGGAGCTGCGACGCCCGATCGTCGTCGCCGCGTTCGAGGGGTGGAACGACGCCGGCGAGGCGGCCTCGTCGGTCATCGCCCACCTCGCGGACGTGTGGGGAGCCGAGGCCGTGGCGGCCGTGGATCCCGAGGACTACTACGACTTCCAGGTCAACCGGCCGCGCGTCGGGCCGCACGAGGGCATCCGCCGCATCACGTGGCCGACGACCCGCATCCTGCTCGCCCGCGACACGGGGTTCGACCACGACGTGCTGCTCGTCCAGGGCATCGAGCCCTCGATGCGGTGGCGCGCGTTCGTCATCGAGCTGCTCACGCTCGCCCACGAGGTCGACGCCGAGCTGCTCGTGTGCCTCGGCGCCCTGCTCGCCGACGTGCCCCACACCCGGCCGTGCCCGGTCTTCACCACCGCGGAGGACCCGGAGCTCATCGAGCGATACGGGCTCGAGGAGAGCACGTACGAGGGGCACACCGGCATCCTCGGGGTGCTCGCGGACGCCGCGCACCAGTCCGACCTGCCGTGCGTCTCGAGCTGGGTCTCGGTGCCGCACTACGCGGGCGGCCACAACTCCCCCAAGGCCACGCTCGCACTGCTCAACGCGCTGGAGAGTCTGCTCGACCTGGCCCTCCCCCACGGCGACCTCGAGGACCTCTCCCGGGCGTGGGAGCGCGGGGTCGACGAGCTCGCCGGCTCCGACGAGGAGATCGGCGAGTACGTGCAGGCGTTGGAGTCGGCGCAGGACACGGCCGACCGCCCGGAGGCCTCCGGCGACGCCATCGCGGCCGAGTTCGAGCGTTACCTGCGCCGCCGCGGCAACGACCAGCAACAGGGCGGCTGAGGCCGGCGATTCAGCCGTGCGGCGTCCGTTTCAGCGGCGCTGTGTCAGACGGTCAGAGGCGAACGGACGTCAGCGGCGAACGGACGTCAGAGGCGGACGCCGAGCAGAGCGTCGACGATGTCGCCCAACGGGGCCTCGCCGAGCCCTGCCGGGTCGGCTCCGGCCTCGATCCACGCGTCGATCGCGGCGAGTGCGCCGGGGGTGTCGAGGTCGTCGGCGAGCCGGGTACGCACGTCGGCGAGCAGTCCGGCCGACGGGGCGTCGAGCCCACCGACGACCTCGCGGGTCTGTGCGTCGGCCGAGCGCCAGCGCGCCAGCCGGCGGCGGCCCTCCTCGACGCCGTCACCGGTCCAGTCCCACGGGGTGCGGTAGTGGTGCGCGAGCAGGACGAGGCGGATGAGCGCGGGGTCCTCGCCCTGCTGCCGCAGCCGGGAGACGAGGACGAGGTTGCCCTTCGACTTGCTCATCTTCTCGCCCTCGAGCCCGACCATGGCCTGATGCAGGTAGACCTGGGCGAACGCTCCCTCGCCGTAGAGCGCGTCGGCCTGTACGGCGCTCATCTCGTGGTGGGGGAAGATGAGGTCGGTGCCCCCGCACTGCACCGTGAACCGGGGGCCGAGGTAGGCCGTGGCGATGGCCGAACACTCGATGTGCCAGCCCGGCCGCCCGGCGGGCAGGCCCGCCACGTCCCACGACGGCTCGCCCTCGCGCTCGGCCCGCCACAGCAGGGGGTCGAAACGGGTGCGCTTGCCCTCGCGCGCCGGGTCCCCGCCGCGGTCGGCGAAGACCGCGTCCATCTGCGCCTCGTCGAAGCCGCTCGTGCGGCCGAACTCGGGCTGCTGCGACAGGTCGAGGTAGACGTCGTCGGCGCCCTGCCCGTCGGCCTCGGCGACGCCGATGCGGTAGGCCGCTCCGGATTCGAGGAGCTTCACGACGTCGCGGCCGATGAGGTCGATGCTCTCGACGACACCGACGAGGTGGTCGGGCGGGAGGACCGACAGGGCGGTCATGTCGTCGCGGAAGAGCTGGATCTCCCTCTCCGCGAGCTCGCGCCAGTCGATCTCGTCGCGCTTGGCCCGTTCCAGCAGCGGGTCGTCGACGTCGGTGACGTTCTGCACGAACGCGAGCTGCGCGCCGGCGTCGAGCAGCGCACGGTTGAGCACGTCCACCGTCACGTAGGTGGCCGCGTGGCCCATGTGGGTCGCGTCG
Source organism: Mobilicoccus massiliensis (assembly GCF_000826525.2). GTDB lineage: Bacteria > Actinomycetota > Actinomycetes > Actinomycetales > Dermatophilaceae > Mobilicoccus > Mobilicoccus massiliensis. The sequence goes on from NZ_LN651331.1 coordinate 396,473, forward strand.
TAGGGCGTGATGCCGCAGACGTACACCCCGGCCTTCGGGTTCTCGCCGGGGCCGACGTCGAGACGCCGCAACGAGTCGGTCGCGGTGTCGTGGACGGTCGGGATCTCACCGCGTCCGGGAAGCTGGGTCAGAGCGGGAGCAGGCCAGGCAATCACGTCGTGATCGTAGTCGGCCCGACAGCGAGCCTCAGAGCGCGGGCCACGGAACGGGTGGCCAGCCGGGGTGCGGTAGCGGGTAGCGGCCGTCGGCGACGAGAGCGGCGACCCGGGCGGCCAGGGCGTCGATCTCGACGCCGGTGAGCAGGTCGCTCAGCTCGGCACGCACTGATCCCGAGTCGAGGGCCGTCTCGACGCGCCTCACCCTGGCGAGATCCTCCTCGGGGATCGGGTCTCCCGCCCACCCCCACAGCACCGTGCGCAGTTTCGGGTGCTCGTGCAGCGTCACGCCGTGGTCGATGCCCCAGAGGTGACCCTCGGGTGAGCGCAACAGGTGAGAGCCCTTGCGGTCGCTGTTGTTGAGCACGGCGTCGAGCGCGGCGACGGTGCGCAACTCGGGCGAGTCGGCGTGGGCGAGCACGACGGGCCGGCCGTCGGGCAGCTCGCCGCTGAAGACCGGTAGCCACGGCGGCGCCACCCGCCCCGGGGGCAGGAGCGCGAAGAGCGTGTCGTCGACCTCGTCCTCGGCGACGACCTCGACCTCCCCGTCGCCGGCGTCTTCGTCGTCGCCTTCGACGTCGTCGCCTTCGTCGTCGGTGGCGTCCTCGTCGCCACCCCGAACGAGGAGGTCCGGGTCGGTGATCCACCGTTGGACGGCACCCTCACCGAACGGACCGTCCACGAGCGCGGTCGGCGGCACGACGCCGAACCCACCGGCGGCGTCGATGAGGTAGGAGGCGCGTTCTCGGTGAGCGAGGCAGCCCGTCGGGAAGTCCCAGAGCGGGCGCTCCCCGCGCACCGGCTTGTAGATGACGGGCACCGGCCCGGCCCACGCGAAGAACGCGTCGTTCGAGGCGTCGAGGAGCTGCCCGACGATCTCGAGGGGATGGGAGTCGAGCGCGCTGGTCAGCTCGGCGAGGCTGTCCTCGGGTGGAGCGGCCCGGCTCGTCACCGCTTGTAGCCGTTGGCCCGGGGGCACACGTGGCCCGCGGGATCGAGCGGCGACCCGCAGAACGGACACGGAGGACGCCCGGCCGCCACGACTTTCGCACTGCGACGGGCGAACTCGCGCGCGGCCCGCACGTCGAGGCTCACCCGCAGGCAGGGCGCGTCGATGGCGGCGAGGTCGGTGTCCTCGTCGACCTCCTGCCCGAGAGGCACGAGGTGCAGGACGAGCCGCTGCGTCGCCGGGTTCCAGTCCAGCCGCATGGTGCCGACGGTGAACTCCTCGTCGAGCGGCATGTCGAGAGGGGCGTTGTCGGGGAGCTGCTCGCCGTCATCGTGGCCGCCGTACTCGTCGAGCAGATCCTCCACGCGCTCGGCGAGGATGAGGACCTGGCCCTTCTCCAGCGCCACCGACGTGACGCGGCCGCCACCGCTCGCCTGCAGGTAGAACTGTCGCTGTCCAGGGGGGCCGACCGTTCCGGCGACGAAGCGCTCCGGAGGGTCGTAGTCGATGACGGCCATGGGTCCACGGTAGCCCCGGGATCGGCGCGTGGCGCAGGCGAGGGGGACTCTGCGGGCCTGTCAGACCCCGCCGCCGACGACTCCCGTGCTTCCCTCGCCGGGGGCCGACTCCGGGGGCGGTGGCACGAGGCCCGCGAGCTCGGTGCCGGTGTCGTTGACGCGGACGACGTAGGGGCGCTCGGCGGTGTGACGTACGACCGAGAGCGAGGCCGGCCCCACCGTGAAGCGCTGGAAGAGGTCGAGGTGGGTACCCGCCGCGTCGGCGAGGATCGCCTTGATCACGTCGCCGTGCGAGACGGCGACCCACAGCGCGGAGGGGCCGTGTTCGGCCTCGATGCGGGCGTCGATCCGCCGGACCGCGCCCACGGCACGATCGGCCATCTGCCGCAGCGACTCGTGCGCGAAGTCCGGCGACGGCGGAAAGGTGGCCGCGCTGGGCTGGCTCTGCACGGTGCGCCACAACGGGTCCTCGGCGAGCTCTCGCAGAGGACGCCCCGTCCAGGCGCCGTAGCGGCATTCGCCGAGGTCGTCGCACTCAGACGTAGTGACCGACGGCCAGGATGCCCGCAGCACGTCGGAGGTCTGCAGGCAGCGGGTCAACGGGCTCGAGACGATCTCGGCGATCGGGAGATCGTGCAGGCGCGCCGCGAGGGCTTCGGCCTGGCTGCGCCCGGTATCGTCGAGATCGACGCCGGGGCTCCAGCCGGCGAGCACTCCGTCGGCGTTGGCGCTGGTGCGTCCGTGTCGGACGAGGAGAACGGTGGCCACGCGGCCACTCTAGGCGTCGGAGGACGGTGGGCCGTCGCCCGATCCGTCGGCGCGGCGTCCGGGCGCCTCCTGCGCGAACGCGGTGATCACCGAGGCCCGGGACGACGCGTCGGGTGCGTGGACGATGACGGCGACCTCGGATGCGCCCGCCGATTCGTGACGGGCCAGGGCGGCGCGCACGTCCTCGACCGAGCCGACGAGGCACGTGGCGCGGACGAGTTCGTCGGGCACGATCTCGGCGGCCCGAGCCGGGACGCCGCGGGCGTAGGCGGCCTCGACGTCGCCGATCAGCCCGGCCGGACCGAGCCGGCGCGCGACACCCCGTGCGGTGTGGTGGCCCGGCACTCCCGGAACGGCCAGACGCTCGGCGACGAGGGGGCGCACGGCATCGATCCCGCTGCGGTCGTTCGGGTCGTCCCGGTCGTAGGCGTCGAGGGCGAGGTCGAGCCACACCTCGAGCGCCGGGGGGTCGTTCAGGCGTCCGACGGCGGCCGCGATGTCACCGACGAGGGTCGCGTCGGCGCCGCGAACGGCGAGTCGGTCGGCGTGCGGTGCGGCGGAGAGCGCGGTCGCGACATCCCCCACGAGTACCCCGAGAGGTACCGAGGCGCGATGCACGAGCGGCGCGATCTCCGCCAACCGCTGCTCCCAGGCAGGACGTACGGACGCCGCCGGCGTCGACGGCACGGCGACCGTCATGCGGACCCGACCGGCGGCGAGCAGTGTCAGGGTTCTCAGCGTCTCGTCGAGGTGCGCGTGGCCGCGGCTGTCGAGGGTGACACCCAGGCCGAGGTCGATGCCGGCGGTGGCCGCAGCCAGAGCCGCGACCCGCGCCGGTGCGTCCTGCGGTGCCCGCTCCCCCACCCACACGCAGTCGAACCCGGCGTTCGAGGCCGCACGGGCGGCAGCAAGGTCGGCGGTGGGGGTCGAACGGGTGGCCGGGGAGAGGATCAGGGAACGTCGGAGCACAGACCCCTACCGGCGGGAGGGGCCGAGGTCGTCGTCCTCGTCGTCGCTGTCGTCGTCGTCATCATCATCGTCATCGTCGTCATCGTCGAGATCGTCGTCGTCATCATTGTCGTCGTCGAGATCGTCGTCGTCATCGTCGTCGAAGTCGTCGTCGTACTCGTCGTCGGTGAAGATCTCGAGGGGGGTGACCTCCTCGAAGGCCTCCATGAGCGCGTCCTCGTAGGCGTCGAAGGTCTCCGCGACGGCCTGGTAGGCGGCGACGACTGCCGGGTCGTTCTCCCCGCGTCGGGACGATGCTGCCTCGAGATGCCGCTCGAGGGCGGTGACGAAGGTGACCAGGGCGGCCCGGGGGTCTGCGCTCATGCCTCGACGCTACCTCGTCGGAGCGCCGAGAGGGGAGGCAAATCGCGTGTTGTATCCGACCGGCCGCGGGTCCACACGGGCGGCCTCGTCGACGGCCGGCGTCGGCGCGGGCCGTGGGCCGCTCCGGGGCCAGGACGGCGTGCGGTGAGACAATGGCGGGGATGGTCGAGTACGAGTACCGCGAGTTCACCGTTTCCGCGCGCATCCCCCGCGGAGAGATGCGCGCGCTCCTCGCCGCCGAGGCCGAATACGGCCAGTGGGAGCTGGCGAGACTGCGCCTGTTCACCGGCGGAAGACGCCGGGTGTGGCTGCGACGCAAGATCATTCGCGTTCCGCGGCCATGAGGTGACGCGGATGCGAAAGGCCCTCTCCCGCTGGAGAGGGCCTTGCACGATCATGATCGGTGTCCGGAGGGGGACTTGAACCCCCACGCCCGATAAAGGGCACTAGCACCTCAAGCTAGCGCGTCTGCCATTCCGCCACCCGGACGGGGTGTGTGCGCTGCACCTCTGGGGCGCCTCGCGACCTCCGGAACACTAGCACGGGCCCCCGGCCCGAAGCGAAACGAGGCGGGTCACCCGCCGTCTCGCGCGTCCCGGTGCTGTTGGCGGATGCTGCGCAACTGTTCCATCGTGCGCGGGTCGGCGGCGTGGGCGAGCGGGTCGTCGATGAGGGCGTTGACGACGAGGGCGTAGGTGCGTGCGTCGAGGCCCAACTCGCGTGCTTCGTCGAGTTTCATCGGTAGGGCGGACGGCCCCGGCCCCCACCGGCGTTCGATCGCCATGACCTGGCGGTCGCGCTCACTGAGCGACGGAGTGCGGTACGGACGGCGCATCTCGTTCCCTTCTGCTGGCCTGGTCACCCATCGGCACAGGGCATCCTCGACTGAGCGAGGCGGCCGTGAGCGGCGGCAGCACCGCGGTGGGACGGTGCGGGCACGGACCTGGGTCCCGGAGCCGCCGAAGTCGCCCTGAACGCATGCCGACGCTCCCCTAGAGTGGAACGGGCCCGGGTCTCGGGCCGCGGACCATCACAGGAGGGGACACATGAGGCTCGTCGTCACCGGGGGCGCCGGATACATCGGTTCGGTCGTCACCTCACAACTGCTCGAGGCCGGACACGACGTCACCGTCGTCGACGACCTCTCGACCGGCCACGAGGACGCCATCCCCGAGGGCGCGCGATTCGTCAGGTGCCGCATCCACGACGCGGGCGAGCTGCTCGCCTCGGGCGGGTTCGAGGGCGTCCTCCACTTCGCCGCGAAGTCGCTCGTCGGCGAGTCGGTGGACCGGCCCGAGCTGTACTGGGAGAACAACGTCGTCGGGTCGTTCCGGCTCTTCGACGCCGTGCGCGCCGCGGCCATCCCGCGCGTCGTGTTCTCCTCGACCGCCGCGGTCTACGGCGAACCCGACGTCTCCCCCATCACCGAGGACGTCACGCCCTCCCCCATCAACCCCTACGGCCACTCCAAGTTGGCCATCGACATGCTGCTCAGCGGCTACGCGAAGGCCTACGGCATCGGCGCGACCTCGCTGCGGTACTTCAACGTCGGTGGCGCCCGCGGACGCTTCGGCGAACGGCACGCCGTCGAGACCCACCTCATCCCCAACGTGCTCAAGGTGCCGGCCGGGCAGCGCGATTCCGTCGCGATCTTCGGCGACGACTACGCCACCGAGGACGGCACGGCCGTGCGGGACTACCTCCATGTCGTCGATCTCGGCCGGGCGCACCTGCTCGCCCTCGAGAGCTCGGAGGCCGGCCGTCACCGCGTGTTCAACCTCGGCAGCGGCAGCGGGTACTCCGTCGCCCAGGTCATCGAGGCATGCCGCGAGGTGACCGGCCACGAGATTCCGGCGAAGGTCCAGCCGCGCCGGGCCGGCGACCCCACGACGCTCGTCGCGTCCTCCCAGCGTGCCGCCGACGAGTTGGGCTGGCGTCCCGAGCTGTCGCTGCACGACATCGTCGAGGACGCCTGGGCGTTCATGTCGTCTCAAGCCTGAGCACCGCACCCGCGCGACAACGACGGCAGCCCCGGACCATTCGGTCCGGGGCTGCCGTCTGAGTGTGGCGATGCCTGGCGGCATCGGCCTCAGGGGTCTACTCAGAGACGCTTGTCGTCGCGGCCGCGCGTGACGTCACGGTCGCGCTCCACCTCGACCTGCTCCTTGCGGACCTCTTCGCTGACCTGCTCGGTGCCGCGGTGGGTCTCGGTGTCGAGGCCGACGCGCTCCTTGGCCACGGTCTCCTTCTCGACGACCGGGCGCTCCTCGTGCAGCTGGACCGAGACCTCCTCGTCGCCGTCACCGATGCGGCCGACGCCCTCGCCCTCGCGAACGGGCTCGCGGGTCACGTGGACCTCCTCGCGCTCGACCGGTACGTTGACGGTCTCGGTGTCGGAGACGACGTGCTTGCGCAGACGCACGCGACCGGTGGCGACGCGCTCGGTGCCGACGTTGAGCTGCTCCTCGCGGCGGACGACGGAGTCGCCCTCGGCGTGGGCCAGGTCGCGGTCGCTGCGGTCGTAGTCGCGCTCGGCACGGTCGAGGTCGCGCTCGGCGTGCTCGACGCGGCGGTCACCCTTGTGCACCTCGTGCTCCGCACGGCGACGGTCGATGTCGTCCTCGGCGCGACCGACGACGCCCTCACGCTCGGTGCCGGCGTAGCCGCGCTCCTGCGAGAGGTTGTAGTAGCGGTAGAGTTCGTCCTCCTCCGCCTCCGAGATGTGGTGCTCGGCGTCCATGTTGGGCGCGTCCTTGATGAACTCCTTGGTGTACGGCACCCGGATGTCGTCGCCGTCACGGGTGGCCTGGCCGAGCGGCACGAAGGTCTCCTTGGTGCCGAACAGACCGGTCTTCACCGTGACCCAGGTGGGGCGGTTGGTCTGGTCGTCGAGGTAGATCTGACCGACGGAACCGACCTTGTCACCGTCCTGGTCGATGACGTGAGCGTCGTGCAGACGCGTGATGTCTTCCTGCGTCATGTTCTGGTCGAACATCTGGTCTTCCTCTCGTCAGGGGCGGTGACGTACACGGGATCTCTCCACGCCACCGCCGTGAGCGTCATCTCGGCGCACGGTGGAGGGCGAACCTCCGAACCGACCGATCCGGAAGGGACCGGGCCGAGCGTCGTACGCCCCCCTTCTTGCCCAGGGGTGCGGCTCGACAAACCTTTCGGCCGTCCAATTCTTCGAGGCAATGTGAATGCCGTTGGGAGGGTGGAAGATCGAGGCACAACGAACTTTCGTGTCAGTGAGTAGGACCACTGCGTGACGGTGCTCATGGATGCGCGTTCTGCTCCGTCTCACCCTGGCGACGACGCCTGCGCGACGCGTCGGCCGAACCCGCTGTGGGCGCAGACCCGCCGACGGCACGCTCACGGGCGGCGGTGGATGAGGAGTGGAAGTACCCCGGCCGCTCCGCACGAGCGGAGCATCGACGCGGCCACGGTGACGACCCACGTCGTCGAGGTGGCGTCGACGACGAGCAGCACCCACCGGCCCGTGAGGTTCTCCACCTGATCGTCCGGGACGAGGAGGCGTCGGGCCCAGCGGTCGGCCTCGACCCCGCCGCCCGCCGAACCGTCGGAGATCGCTGCCTCCAGGCCGGCTTCCGCGGGCGTCTTGACGACGAGGCTCGCCCGATCGAGCCGGCCCACGGTGGCGAGGTGGTCGGCCACGGCTTCGGTGACGGTCGGGTGCCCTTCGGCGTCGAGCGCGACGACGACCTCGGGGCGCGCGGCCCAGGAGCTCCTCCAGTCGGCGAGGGCCCGCACGGCATGGTCGAGGAGAACGGGTGACACCTCGTCGCGCGCGAACTCCTGCAGGTACCCGCGCCATTCGGGGGCGTCGGCGTGGATGAGGACACGGCCCGGTTCCGCGGCCTCCCCCGCCGGGATGCGGCCGCGTCGCTCGAACGGCGCCCCGGGCCACATCTTGCGCGGCTCGAGCTCGTGGAACCGCGTGCGCAGGCCGACACCGATGCGGGTGACGAGGTCGGGGGCCGGGCGCTGTGTGAGGCCTTCGGGCAGACGGCCCAGACAGACCGAGCAGCGCCCGCAGGGCCGGGCCGCCGGGTCGTCGAGGGAGCGCTGCAGCAACGCCATGAGGCAGTCGCGTCCCGCGATGTAGTCGCGCATGATGTCGGCCTCGCGGCGGCGCTGGGCGAGGATGCCGTCGTAATGATCGGCGTCGTAGTGCCAGTCACGCCCGGTGCGCACCCAGCCGCCCTCGACCCGTTCGACACACCCGTCGACGGCGAGCTGCTTAGTGAGCAGTTCGACCCGGCCACGCCGTACGCCTGTGCGGGCCTCGAGGGCGACGACGCTCATGGGTTCGGGGGCTCCCTCTTCGAGGGCACCGAGGATCGCCTGCACCTGCGCGGGATCCGGCAGGGTGGCGGTGGCGAAGTGCTCCCAGACGTTCTCGTCGCCTCGAGAGGGCAGCAGGACGACGAGAGCGTGGTTGATACCTCGACCGGCACGTCCGACCTGTTGGTAGTACGAGACCGGCGACGGTGGTGACCCGACGTGCACGACGAACCCCAGGTCGGGTTTGTCGAAGCCCATGCCGAGAGCGGAGGTGGCGACGAGCGCCTTGACCTCGTTGGCCCGAAGCCCACCCTCCAGACGGGCCCGCTCGTCGGCCGGCAACCGGCCGGTGTAGGCCGCGACCGGCACGTGTGGGCCGAGCTCGCGGGTGATGGCCTCGGTGAGTCGTTCGGCGTCGGCCACCGTGAGGGCGTAGACGATGCCCGAGCCGGGCAGGTCGCGCAGGTGCTCGACGACCCACGCGTACCGGGTGAGGGGGTCGAGTTCGCCCACGACCGCGAGCTGCAGGCTGGAGCGCGCGAGCGGGCCGCGCAGGACGAGGGTGGCGGGACCGAGTTGGGCGGCGATGTCGTCGGTGACGCGGGCGTTGGCCGTGGCGGTGGTGGCCAGCACGGGGCAGGTCGGGTCGAGATCGCGCCACGTGTCGGCCACGCGGCGGTAGTCGGGACGAAAGTCGTGACCCCAGTCGGAGATCGAGTGCGCCTCGTCGACGACGAGCAGGCCCAGGCGCCCTCGCAGGCCCTCGAGGACGCGTCGACCGAAGCCCGGGTTGGCGAGACGCTCGGGGGAGACGAGCAGGACGTCCAGCTCCTCGTCGCGCAGCCTCGACTCGATGTGGTGCCAGTCGTCGACGTTGCCCGAATTGATGGTCGCGGCGGTGAGCCCGGCCCGGCCGGCCGCGGCGACCTGGTCGCTCATCAGTGACAGCAGCGGTGAGACCACGAGCGTCGGCCCGGCTCCCGCCGCGCGTCGAAGAGCGGTGGCGGCCCAGTACACCGTCGACTTGCCCCACCCCGTGGCCTGGACGACAAGCGCCCGCGCCCCCGGGACCGTCAGTGCCGCGACGGCCGTCTCCTGATCTGGTCGCAGGGACGCGCCGGGACCGGCGAGGCTCGTGATGACCCGGTCGGCGATCTCACGCTGAGCGTCGGAGAGGGCGGGTGCAGAGGTCTGCGTCGTCATGAACGCGAGGCTAGACGCCACCACCGACAGCGGACCGACTCGACGGGCGCGCTGTGGAGGACGACCGGCACCGGCGGTGGGCTGTGGGCGAGGACGTCGCGGGAACCCCGACGCCGCCGCGCCTCAGAGCTGCCCGGCCACCTCGGCCGGGTCCTCACCGCTCGGCTGCTGCGCCGCTCGACGCTGCCGACGCATGCGGGCCTCCTCGAGGTCGAGGGCCGTCGCCTCCTCGAGCGTGGGGGCGGTGCCGCCGAGCCGGGCCGGTACGAAGGCGCGCTCCTCCCACGGCACGGTGGGGTACGCCCGCTGGGCGGTGTGCAACATCTCGGTCATGCGGCCCCGCAGCGCGGCGAGCACCTCCTCGGGGTTCTCGCCGCGCGGGACGAGGATCGGCGCGCCCGCGTCGAGCGAGATCGGGATGTTCGATCGTCCGAGCCTCTTGGGGTGGCCCTTGGTCCACACCCGCTGACTGCCCCACAGCACCACCGGGATGATCGGCACGCGCGCTGCCTGGGCCATGCGTACCGCCCCGGACTTGAAGTCCTTGAGCTCGAACGACCGCGAGATCGTCGCCTCGGGAAAGACCCCGACGAGTTCCCCGGCCTTGAGCGCCTTGAGGGCGGCTCGGAAGGACGCCGAGCCGCTCTCGCGATCGACGGGGATGTGCTTCATGCCGCGCATCAACGGACCGGCCACCGGGTGGTCGAAGATCGTGTCCTTGCACATGAACCGGATGAGCCGGCCCGACGGCAGCGAGACGAGACCGGCGTAGGCGAAGTCGAGGTAGGAGAGGTGGTTCATGACGATGACCGCTCCACCCTCGGCGGGGATGTGCTCGGAGCCGGTCACCCGGAAGTTCAACCCCTCGGCGGCGAAGAGCGCACGGGCGAAGCCGATGACGGACGAGTAGACCGGTTCCATGCGCACACGGTAACGGCGCGGCCCGTCCCCTGTCGCGCCCTCGGGAGACCTGCGCGAACGACCGTTCGTGGCCTGCGTGCCTCTCGGGCGTCGGGTTGTCGGAACCGGTCCCTACCCTGGCCCTGTGATGGAGAACGTGCGGGCCACCCGCTATGTGCTGCCGCTGCGCGAGGGCGGGTCGATGCCCGGCCTCATGGAGGCGGACGACGACGGTATGTACGTCGTCAAGTTCCGTGGTGCCGGCCAGGGGCTCAAGGTGCTCGTCGCCGAGGTCGTCGTCGGGCTTCTCGGGCGGGCGATCGGCGTGCACGTGCCCGAACTCGCGGTCGTCGACGTCGACGCCGCCATCGCGAAGTACGAGGCCGACGAGGAGGTCCAGGACCTGCTCGACGCGTCGCTGGGCACCAACCTCGGCCTCGACTTCCTCCCCGGCTCGTTCGGGTACGACGGGTCACGCACGCCCGATGCCGCCACCGCCCAGGCGATCGTGTGGCTCGACGCGTTCACCGCCAACGTCGACCGCACGTGGCAGAACCCCAACCTGTTGTGGTGGCACGATTCCCTCGTCGCCATCGATCACGGTGCCGCGCTGTACTTCCACCACTCGTGGCCCTCGGAGGCTCCCGATCCGGGGCGGTTCGCCCGGCAGCGGTTCGACGCCTCGACCCATGTGCTCGCCGAGGTCGCCGGGCCTCTCGAGAAGGTGGCGGCGCGACACCCGGAGTTCGCGGCACTGCTGACCCCCGAGGTGCTCGAGAGCGTCGTCGCCGCGGTCCCCGAGGAATGGCTCGAGACGACCGAGTTCCTGCCGAACACCGCCGCCGTGCGAGCCGCGTACGTCGACGCCCTCACCGCGCGGCTGGCCGAGCCCGCCGCCTGGCTGCCGGGAGCCGCCTGATGAGCGAGCTGCTGCCCTACCAGTACGTCACCCTGCGCTGCGTTCCGCGCGTCGATCGCGAGGAGTTCGTCAACGTCGGGGTGGTGCTCTTCTGCCAGCAGGCCGAGACCCTCATCAGCGGATTCGACCTCGACGAAGCCCGGCTGCGAGCCCTCGACCCGTCGGTCGACCTCGATGCCCTCCGGGCCTCGCTGGAGCAGGTCGAGGCGGTCTGCCGGGGAGAAGCCGGCCGGGCAGACCTGTCGAGGCAGGGGGCTCGCTTCGGCTGGATCGCCGCGCCACGCAGCACCGTGCTCCAACCCGGGCCGCGCCACGGCGGGCTGACGGCCGACCCCGCCGCTGAACTCTCCCGCCTCCTGAGGCGTCTCGTCGTGCCGCCGCAGTGAGTCCTCGGTAGGGTCGTTGCCATGAATCTCGAGCGACCCCAGGCCCCGGATCCTTACGAACTGCTCCCCCAGGTCCCGTCGTTCTCGGTACAGAGCCCGGCGTTCACCGACGGGTCGACACTGCCCGACGCCCAGACCTTCGGCGGAGAGAACACCTCGCCCGCCCTGTCGTGGTCGGGTGCGCCGGAGGGCACGAAGAGCTACGTCGTCAGCCTCTTCGATCCCGACGCCCCGACTCCCTCGGGCTTCTGGCACTGGTTCGTCGTCGGCATCCCCGGTGACGTCACCGAGCTCGCGGAGGGCGCCGGCATGAGCAGCGGCACGCTGCCCTCGGGTGCGATCCAACTGCGCAACGACTTCGGCACGAACGACTTCGGCGGAGCCGCCCCGCCCGAGGGGGACTTCCCACACCGCTACATGTTCGCCGTCCACGCCCTCGACGTGGAGGACATCTCGATCGACCCCGACACCTCCCCGGCCAAGGCGTCGTTCGCCATGCTCGAGCACGTCATCGGCCGCGGCGTCCTCACCGGCCGCTACGCCCAGAGCTGACCCGCCTCACCGTCGACGCCACGCGGGACTCCCTCACGAGGGGGTCCCGCGACGTCGTTCCACCGGTTCGGCGCCGTACCCCGATCAGGGGAAGAGCCCGATGACGAGGGCGAGGATCACGGTGTTGAAGACGAACGCGATCGCGGCATGCACGGTGACGTTGCGCCGCATGGAACTCGTCTCGACCGTGACATCGGTCGCTCCGAAGGTCGTCATGACCGCCATCGAGAAGTAGAGGTAGTCCGACCAGCGCTCGACGCCACCGGGGAACGACAGGTGGGTGCCGGAGTCACGCTGGTCACGACACAGGTAGTCGATCGAGTACGTGAGCAGCACCGACACCCAGGCGAGCACGATGAGCAACACGGTGGCCGCCAGCTCGAGCGGATGCTGAAGATGGCGGCCCCATACCTGCGCGATGTTCCCGGTCAGGGCCGCGCCGAGAGCGACGAACGCGACGAGCGTCGAGGTGCCCGCGCCTGGATCGGTCGCGTAGACCCAGCGTTGGAACGGGTTGCCCCGGCGCGTCGCTCGAGCCCAGGCGAGGCAGTCTTCGGGCTTGGTGCGCGCGAAGCTCCACGTCGTCAGCGCGACGTAGACGACGAGGTAGATCGTGAAGATCAGCGCGGTACTCCCGGTGATCCTCGCGAGCGCCTCGGCCGGGGCGTGGGCGGCTCTCGTCGTCCACACGATCGTCGGACCTCCGACGATTGCGCACGCGGCCGACGCCATCCCGCGGTGCTTCTCGGGCAGCCACCCCAGCGGCGACCACCAGGGGACGCGCCTCGGCAGTCCCTCTCGCTCGCGTCGGTGGCCCGACCGGTCGTCCCCGTCGTCGGTCATGCGGAGACCGTACGCAACGCCCACATCGCGACGGCCGAGGCGGCCGCGACGTTGAGGGAGTCCACGCCGCCCGCCATCGGGATGCGGACGACGAGATCGGCGGCGGCGACCGTGCGCCGCCCGAGGCCGTCGCCCTCGGCGCCCATGACGAGCGCGAGGCGCTCGGGCGGGTCGGCGGCGAGGTCGTCGAGGGAGACCGCGCCCTCCTCGAGCGCGAAGGCGGCGACGGTGAAGCCCGCGGCCCGTAGCTCGTCGACGCCTGCCGGCCAGGGGCCCGTGCGCGTCCACGGCACCTGGAAGACCGTACCCATCGACACCCGGATGCTGCGTCGGTAGAACGGGTCGGCGCACCTGGGCGTGACGAGGACGGCATCCACGCCGAGCGCCGCTGCCGAGCGAAAGACGGCGCCGACGTTGGTGTGATCGACGATGTCCTCGAGGACGACGACGCGCCGCGCACGGCCGATCACGTCTCCGAGCGCCGGCAGTTCGGGCCGGCTCATCGAGGCGAGCGCACCACGGTGGAGGTGGAACCCCGTCATGTCACGGATGACGTCGTCGCCGGCGACGTACACCGGCACCCCGTCGACCTCCGCGGCCTCGACGAGATCACCCAGCTCGGCCAGCCACTTGCGAGCCATGAGGAATGCACGCGGTCGGTGCCCGGCGGCGAGAGCTCGGCGAATCACCTTCTCGCTCTCGGCGAGGTAGAGACCCCGCTCGGGCTCGAGCCGGCGCCTCAACGAGACATCGGTGAGCCGCAGGAAGTCGGCGACCCGTTCGTCGGCCGGGTCGTCGATGTCGATCGTCATGTCGTCCTCGTGCAGGCAGGTGGTTCGTGCGTGGGGCTTCGGGTGGTCCGGTCGTCGGTCGGCTGTGGGGTCGGGGGCCGGATCGGGCGGCTGTCGGGCGGAAGTGCCGCGCCTCAGGCGAACACCGTCATGCGGACGATCGCGACGACCCCCACGGCGGCGATGACCACGCGCAGCAGCAGCGGCGGCAGTCGACGACCCACCCGGGCTCCGACGACCCCGCCGATCATCGCACCGATGCCGATGGCGAGGACGACGGGCCACGCGATGCGATCACCGGCGACGACGACGAAGACGATGGCGGAGACGAGGTTGGCGAGGAGCCCGGCGAGGTTCTTGATGCCGTTGATGACCTGGATGTCGACGGAGAGCAGCGCCCCGAGGACCCCGACGAGGATGACGCCCTGCGCAGCGCCGAAGTACCCGCCGTACACGGCGGTGAGAAAGATCGCGATCGCCAGAGCCGCCCGGTGCCGGCCTTCCGCGACGGGGGCCTCTCGCTTCGCCGCTCGACGCTGCATCCACGGCCCGAGGAGGACGAGGACGACGCCGAACGCGATGAGCACCGGCACGACGACCTCGAAGATCGTCGAGGGCAGGACGAGCAGGAGCAGTCCCCCGACGAGACCGCCGGCGACACAGGCGGGCACGACCACCCGCAGGATCGGACCGGTGCCGCGCAGTTCACGCCGGTAACCGTGCACGCCGGTGATGTTGCCTCCGACGATGCCGAGGTTGTTCGACATGTTGGCGACGACCGGTGGGTACCCGAAGAAGAGCAGTGTGGGGAAGGTGACGAGCGAACCGGAGCCGACGATCGCGTTGATCGTCCCCGCGGCCACCCCCGCCAACAGGATGACCACCACCTCGAACGCGGACACCCCACCACCCTAATGGTGGCGGGGTGTCGCATGGTCTCCTGCCCACGCTGGACGGGGCGTGCGCCCTCACTCGCGGGAGAGCAGGAGCACCGTCACTGCTCGGGCGTCTGGTCCCGACGGATCGGCTCGGTGGCCGTGGGGTCCGGCGCGGTGGCCGGGTCGGGTGCGGCCTCGGGCACAGGCGTCCCGGGCACCTCGGTGCCGGGTGCGGCTCCCGGAACGCCGCCACCGAGCACCGGCATGTCCTGACGGCCGCCGAGGCCTTGGGGGTCGCGGCGGTGCGATCCCCGCCCCTGGATGGCGGCCGACGTGCCCTCGGCCTCCGCCGACGTGCTCGCCGCCTCATCGCGTGCCTTGCGCAGGGCCTCGTGCGGGTCCTGCAACGCGATGTCGTCGAACGCGTCGTCGTCGCCGTCCCAGTCGACCTCGGTGTCGTCGTTCGTCCCGCCGGGGAACTTGAACCCCTCGGCACCGAACGCGTTGCCGAACCCCTTCATGGCGTCGGTGAACTCGCTCGGCACGATCCACATCTTGTTGGAGTCACCGCGCGCGAGCTGCGGAAGGATCTGCAGGTACTGGTAGGCGAGGAGCTGCTGGTTGGGCTTGCCCTTGTGGATCGCCTCGAAGACCTGCTTGATGGCCCGCGCCTGACCCTGTGCCTCGAGGATGCGGGCCTGCGCCGAACCCTCGGCGCGCAGGATCTGACTCTGCTTCTCACCCTCGGCCTCGAGAATGGCCGACTGCTTTACACCCTCGGCCGTGAGGATCGCCGCACGCCGGTCGCGCTCGGCGCGCATCTGCTTCTCCATCGAGTCCTGCACCGAGTGCGGCGGGTCGATGGCCTTGAGCTCGACGCGGGAGACGCGGATGCCCCACTTGCCGGTGGCCTCGTCGAGGACGCCTCGCAGCTGGCCGTTGATCTGGTCACGGCTGGTCAGCGTCTGCTCCAGGTCCATGGAGCCGATGACGTTACGCAGCGTCGTGACGGTGAGCTGCTCGATGCCCTGGATGAAGTTGGCGATGCCGTAGACGGCGGCCTTGCTGTCGGTGACCGCGTAGTAGATGACCGTGTCGATGTTGACGACGAGGTTGTCGCTGGTGATCACCGGCTGCGGAGGGAACGAGACCACCTGCTCACGTTGATCGATGTTGGCACGGACCTTGTCGACGAACGGCACGATGACGTGGATGCCGGCGTCGAGCGTGCGTGAGTACTTGCCGAGACGCTCGATGATGAGCGATGTCTGCTGCGGCACGATGCGGATCGATCGCATGACGACGACCACGACGAAAAGCACCAGCAGCAGCAACAGGATGGTCCCGAAGGGCATTCGTTGTCACTCCCCTTGTGTGAGAACGGACGGATGAGCGGAGCCGCCCACCCGGTCGGGGGGACGACGGTGTCTGACCGGCTCAGGACTCCGGGGTCGACGGGCGACCGACGACGTCCTGGACCGGTGAGACCGGCTCGACGACGAGGGTTGCCCCGTCGACGCGCAGGATGGTGACCTCGGCGCCGACCGGCACCGGGATCATGGCGCGATCGGTGCGTGCCGACCAGATCTCGCCGTCGAACATGACCCGGCCGTCGTTCTCGTCTACGGGCTCGGTGACGCTGGCGGGTCGCCCGGCGTAGGTCTCGATGCCCAGACCGGAGCCGGGAAGCCGATCGAGCATGCGCCGTTTGAGCACCGGGCGCACGGCGCCGAGCAACAGGAGTGAGGCCACGGCCGCGGCGACGATCTGAATCGCCACGCTGGAGGTGAAGATGCCCGCGACCATGCCCGCCAGCGCGCCGCCCGCGAGCATGAGGAACACGAAGTCCACCGTGGCCGCTTCGACGACGCCCAGAACGAGGGCGAGCCCGAGCCAGGCGGCCCAGTGATTGCCGTTCAGCCACTCCTCCATGTCTCTACTGTCTCCTGTTCGGTCCCGGGTGTGGGACGGATCGCCCCGATGATGTGGACAGTCTTCTCGTCCAACGTATCCGAGCCCGCCGCGGGTTCCGCGAACGCGGCCTGCCGGGAGGGTCGGCGCCGGGCCGCCCGAGACGCCTCCCTCTCCGTGACGCAGGCGTCGCTCGTCAGTCCCGGGTGCCCGCGCGCGCGGTGAACCGGTCGCCGTGGCGATCGAGGATGACGTCGAGACCGAACGTGCGGCGCAGGTTGTCCTCGGTGAGCGTGATCTCGATGGGCCCGGCGGCGACCACCTCGCCGTCCTTGAGCAGCAGGACGTCGGTGAAACCCGGCGGGATCTCCTCGACGTGGTGGGTGACGAGCACGAGCGCCGGGGCCTCCAGGTCCTCGGCGAGGGCGCCGAGCCGGGCCACGAGGTCCTCGCGGCCGCCCAGGTCGAGACCCGCGGCGGGTTCGTCGAGGAGCATGAGCTCGGGGTCGGTCATGAGAGCCCGCGCGATCTGGACGCGCTTGCGCTCGCCCTCGCTGAGCGTGCCGTATCGGCGGTCGGCCAGGTGCGACACCCCGAGGGCCTCGAGCAGCTCATGAGCACGGGCGAGGTCGAGCCGGTCGTAGCGCTCGCGCCACCGGCCGACGACCCCGTAGGAGGCGGTGACGACGACGTCGGCGACGATCTCGTCACCGGGCACATGGTCGGCCAGCGACGCACTCGCCAGCCCGATCCGCGGCCGAAGCTCGAAGACGTCCACGGTGCCGAGCACCTCGCCGAGCACACCGGCGACACCCCGCGTCGGGTGCAGGCGGGCCGCGGCGAGCTGGAGCAGCGTGGACTTGCCGGCGCCGTTGGGGCCGAGCACCACCCAGCGCTGACCCTCCTCGATCTCCCAGTCGACCTCGGAGAGGATCTCCTTGCCGCCACGGGTCACGGTCACACCGGCGAAAGCGAGCACGTCACTCATGGGCCCGACCCTATCGGCAGGCGCGCGCCCGGCGTGCACCGCACGCGGCACGCCGGTGCCGCGGATCGTCGAGGCGACGGCGCCCCTACGCTGGCGGGGTGCCCGAGCTGCCCGCCTCCGTCCGACTCGCCCTGTGGGCGACGAGTGCCCTCGCCGGCGGGGAGCATGGGAGGGGTGAGGAAATCGACCACGGGGCCGCCGTCGCGGCCGCCGCTCCCGACCTGCCGGATGTCGACGATGCCGCCGCCCTCGCCCGCCTCGACCTGTGGGCCCAGCTCGGCGAGCGGGTCGTTCTCGTATCGCTCCCGGCCCCGGGCGATCTCGTCGGTCTCCCCCGCGGCGACGCCACGTTCGTCGGTGCCGCCGTCGAGGCCGGAGAGTGCGTCTGGTCGTCGCTGTTCGGAGGGGCACTCGTGCCCGTGTACGAGACCTTCGGGCCGGCCGACGACGAGGGCCTGCTGCTGCGGTGGGAGGCCCACGAGTGCGCGCCTCCGCCGAGCCACCTGCAGAGCTCACCCTCCCCCGCCGAGATCGAACGGGGCCTGCGCGAGGTGACGGCGACGGCCGTGCGCGCTCTGGAGGATCTCGACTCGCCCGCGTGGCGGGCGGGGCTGCGCGACGTGGCCGACGAGAGGCTGCAGGCCGGTCGGTGGGGGCTGCCCGACGGTCTCGGTCCGCGCGTGCGCCGCGTCATCGTCCAGGCCGCGACGATCGGCACCATCGCGACGACCGCGCTCGAGCGACTCGACGACGTCCCTTCCGTGGGCGTCGGAGCGAACCGCGACCGCATCCTGCGCGAGGTGCAGTTCCAGGCTCGTCGCGCGCTCGCCGCCGGTGCCTGCGCGGCGAGCATGGAACTGGCCGAAGGCGACCGCGGTTCTCGCTGAGACGAGTGTCGCGCCTCAGCCTGCGCGACCCTCGAGCACCTCGCGGTAGACCTCCATCGTGCGATCACCGATGGCGTTCCACGAGAACTGTTCGACCGCGCGCCGCCGTCCGGCGAGACCGCGCTGCCGGGCCCGCTCCGGGTCGCTCACCGCGTCGACGAGCGCGGCCGCGAGGTCGGCCTCGAACTTCGCGGGATCGACCGGAGTCCCGGTGCCGTCGGTGACCTGCTCGATCTCGACGAGCCACCCGGTCTCACCGTCGACGACGACCTCGGGGATGCCGCCGGTGGCCGTGGCCACGACGGGCGCCTCGCAGGCCATCGCCTCGAGGTTGACGATGCCGAGCGGCTCGTAGATCGAGGGGCAGGCGAAGACCGTCGCGTTGCTCTCGAGCGCGATGACCTGCTCGCGAGGCAGATGCTCGGCGATCCAGACGACACCCTCACGGCTGCGACGCAACTCGTCGATGAGGGCCTCGACCTCGGCCTTGATCTCCGGGGTGTCGGGTGCACCGGCGCACAGCACGAGCTGCACCTCCGGCGGCAGGGCGGCGGCGGCACGCAGCAGGTACGGCAGCCCCTTCTGGCGCGTGATGCGGCCGACGAAGACGACCGACGGGGCGTCGGGATCCATGCCGTGCCGGCGACAGATCTCCTTGCCCGCCTCGGAGTGGTCGGGGTGCCAGTCGGTGGAGTCGATGCCGTTGTGGACGACCTTGACCTTGGCGGGGTCGATGCCGGGGTAGCACCGCAGGATGTCGGCACGCATGCCGTGACTGACCGCGATGATCGCGGCCGCGGCCTCGTAGGCGGTGCGTTCGACCCACGACGACACCCGGTAGCCTCCGCCGAGCTGCTCGGCCTTCCACGGTCGCAGCGGCTCGAGGGAGTGCGCCGAGACGACGTGCGGCACCCCCGCGAGCAGTGAGGCGACGTGCCCGGCCATGTTGGCGTACCACGTGTGGGAGTGCACGAGGTCGGTGCCGACGCAGTCGTTCGCCATCTCGAGGTCGACACCGAGGGTCTGCAGCGCGGCGTTGGCCTCGGCGAGCTCGGCGACGTCGGGGTACCCCGTCGTGCCCGGTTCGTCGCGCGGACCGCCGAAGCAGCGCACCTGCACGTCCACGTCACCGCGACTGCGCAGCGCCCGGGTCAGCTCGGCCACATGCACCCCCGCACCGCCGTAGATCTGCGGAGGGAATTCCTTGGTCAGGATGTCTACGCGCACCGCTTCACCCTAGACGTGGAAACGCCGGCGCGGCGACCGAGCGACGACGGACGACAAATCGCGGCGAGCGATCGCGAGCGTGCGCAAGCCGGGGCCGGTCGTCCCTGCCACGAAGGCGCGGGCGCGGGTAGGTTGGCGACATGAGGCGACTGTCACGTAATCCCAAGGTCCTGGCCATCGTTCTCGCCGGCGGCGAGGGCAAGCGGCTCATGCCTCTCACCGCCGACCGTGCCAAGCCGGCCGTGCCGTTCGGCGGCATCTACCGGCTCATCGACTTCGCCCTGAGCAACGTCGTCAACTCCGGCTATCTCAAGGTCGTCGTCCTCACCCAGTACAAGTCCCACAGCCTCGACCGCCACGTGGCCCGCACGTGGCGCATGTCGACGATGCTCGGCAACTACATCGCGCCCATCCCCGCGCAGCAGCGTGTGGGCAAGCAGTGGTACATGGGCAGCGCCGACGCGATCTATCAGAGCCTCAACACCCTCGACGACGAGCGGCCCGACTACGTCGTGGTCGTCGGCGCCGACCACGTGTACCGCATGGACTTCAGCCAGATGGTCGAGCAGCACATCGAGACCGAGGCCGGCATCACCGTCGCGGCCATCCGTCAGCCGATCGGTCTGGCCGACCAGTTCGGGGTCATCGAGGTCGATGAGTCCGACGTGCGTCGCATCGCCCGCTGGCGCGAGAAGCCCAAAGACGCCAAGGGTCTGCCCGGCTCTCCCAACGAGGTCCTGGCCTCGATGGGCAACTACGTCTTCGACGCCGACGTGTTGCGCGACGTCGTCACCGCCGACTCCGAGAACGAGCAGAGCAAGCACGACATGGGCGGCGACATCGTGCCGTTGTTCGTCGGCTCCGGCAACGGGTACGTCTACGACTTCAACACCAACGAGGTGCCGGGCGCGACCGATCGCGACCGCGCGTACTGGCGTGATGTCGGCACGATCGACTCCTACTACGAGGCCAACATGGACCTCATCGCGATCCACCCGATCTTCAACCTCTACAACTACGACTGGCCGATCTACACCTCCGACGCCGGCATCCCACCGGCGAAGTTCGTGCACAACGAGACCGGGCGCCTTGGCGAGGCGATCAACTCGGCGGTCTCCCCCGGCACCGTCATCAGCGGATCCCGGGTCGAGGGCTCGGTCGTCTCACCGCGGGTGCGCGTCAACAGCTACGCGCAGGTGCTCGACAGCGTGCTGCTCGACGGCGTGCGGATCGGCCGCAAGGCGGTGGTCGAGAAGGCCATCCTCGACAAGAACGTCGTCGTCGAGGACGGCGCCGAGGTGGGTGTCGATCACGACAAGGACCGGGAGCGCGGTTTCCACGTGAGCGAAGGCGGCGTCGTCGTCGTCGCCAAGAACACCGTCATCACGGCGTGAGCGAGCGCCCGGGCGAGCAGGCGTCCCTCCCGGAGGGGCGCCTGCTCGTCGTCATGGACGTCGACTCGACGTTCATCCGCGACGAGGTCATCGAACTGATCGCCGCCCATGCGGGCACCGAGGCCGAGGTGCGCGCGGTGACCGAGGCGGCGATGCGCGGCGAACTCGACTTCGCCGAGAGTCTGCGGCAGCGATGCGCCACCCTGGCCGGCCTCGACGTGGCGGTCCTCGACGAGGTGCGCCGGGCCGTCCGCCTCACGCGGGGCGCCGACTCGCTCGTGCGCGAACTGCGGTCTCACGGCCACGCCGTGGCTCTCGTCTCCGGTGGCTTCGCCGAGATCGTCGACCCGCTCGCGGCGAGCCACGGCATCGCCCACGTGCGGGCCAACCGGCTGGAGGTGCGCGGCGACCGGCTCACCGGGCGGTTGCAGGGCGACATCGTCGACCGGGCCGGCAAGGAACGGGCGCTGCGGGAGTTCGCGGAGGCCGAAGGCATCGACCTCGCTCACACGGTCGCGATCGGGGACGGCGCCAACGACCTCGATATGCTGTCCACGGCCGCGCTCGGGGTCGCGTTCTGCGCCAAGCCGCTCGTGCGAGCGCAGGCCGACGCGACGATCGACGTGCCCGACCTCACCGCCGTGCTGCCGCTGCTCGGTCTCGGCGCCGGCGAGGAGGCAGGGGCAAGCGGCGTGGCGAAGCGGCGCCGGTAGCGGGTTCGGTCGCTCAGACCCGCCGCTCGGGGCGGTCGGTGAACAGTTGGATCGTGCCGTGGTGGCTCATGCCGGCCCGCTCGAGCGAGCGGATGGCGGGCACGTTGTAGGGCGCGACACATGCGACGACCAGCTCGTCCTCCGGTACCGAGCGCAGAGCCGCCTCGACGAGCTCGGTCCCCCGACCGCGACCGCGGTGCTCCGCCGCCAGGCGGACGCAGATCTCGCGCAGGCCGCCCACGCCCCGGGAGAGGACGACGAGATCCTCCGAATCGGGGTCGGGCGACCCGAACACCTGCACCTCGGTGTGTCCGCGGTGGGTGTACTCGACGAAGTCGTGCCGGGCGAGGTCGGGTCGAGCCACGAGCCGTGGCTCCCCCGGCTGCTCACCGCGCCCGGACCCGAGGAAGAGCATGTCGAGGGTGTCGATCCAACCGTCCTTGGCCAGGGTCGTGACGACCCGGGGGTCGTGCGCGCCGTCGTAGCCGTCGACGCCGAGCTCGCTGAGCTGGTTCTCGGTCCAGTCGTAGGAGACCGCGAGGATCGAATGACCCGGGAACGAGAGGATGGCCTGCACGTGCGGCACCCACGGGGTGACGCGCATCCAGCCGCCGTCGGCGGTCGGGCGCGTGCCCGTGGCGAGCTCGCGGAGGAACCGGGCCAGGGGATGGCGCGCCGGGGTCCAGATCGGCGAGTCGTTCGACATGCGGCCGTCCTCCACGGGAGTCCATCGGGGTCTGCGTTCGGGCGCCCACATGCGCCCTTACGGCCCCTATCGGCGAATGCCGCTGCTCACGTAGGGGTTTCGGTGACCGACGTGCCGGCGAGCCGTCTCCTGGGTGGGAGGACCGGCGCTCAGCCCCCGAAGGAGTGGAACCCGCCGTCGACGTGGACGATCTCGCCGGTCGTGGCCGGGAACCAGTCGGACATCAACGCGACACACGCCTTGGCGGCCGGGGTGGGGTCGGAGATCTCCCATCCGAGGGGCGAATGCTCGCCCCACTGAGCGAACTTCGAGAACGCCGGGATGCTCTTGGCCGCGGTCGTGCTGATGGGGCCGGCGGCGACGAGGTTGCAACGGATCCCCTCGGGCCCGAGGTCGCGGGCGCAATAGCGGTTGGTCGACTCGAAGGCCGCCTTGGCCACGCCCATCCAGTCGTAGCCCGACCAGGCGATCGAGGCGTCGAGGGTGAGGCCGACGATCGCGCCACCCGGGCCCATGAGCGGCAGGCAGGCCTTGGCCAGCGCCTTGAGCGAGTACGCGGAGATCTGCAGCGCCGGCGCGACGTCCTTCCACGTGGCGTTCATGAAGTCGAAGGCCTCCTGCGGGGCGAAGCCGATCGAGTGCAGCACCCCGTCGAGGCGGTCGGTGTGCTCGCCGACGCGCCCGGCGAGGGCCTCGAAGTCCTCGGCCTTGGAGACGTCGAGCTCGATGACCGGGGCCTCGGTCGGCAGGCGCCTCGCGATCTTCTGCGTGATCCGCGCGGCGCGGCCGAACGAGGTGAGGACGACGGTCGCACCCTGCTCCTGGGCGAGGCGGGCCACGTGGAACGCGATGGACGACTCCGTGAGCACGCCGGTGACGAGGATGGTCTTGCCGTCGAGCATGGCCATGGATGTACTCCTTGCAGATTCGTGAACTCGAAGGGGAATGGAAGGTCGAGGGCTCGGTGGCGCCGGTTGGATGGCCTGCGTTCGGTGGCCCACGTTCGGTGGGGCAGGATCAGTGACCCATGCCCAGGCCGCCGTCGACGGGGATGACGGCACCCGAGATGTAGGCCGCCGCGTCGGAGACGAGGAACCCGACGGCCGCGGCGACCTCGTCGGTGGTGCCGAAGCGGCCGGCGGGGATGACGCCCCGGTACTTCTCCTTGAGTTCCTCGGGCAGTTCCTCGGTCATCGCCGTGTCGATGTACCCGGGGGCGACGACGTTGGCGGTGATGCGGCGAGAGCCCAGCTCGCGCGTGAGCGAGCGAGCGACACCGACGAGGCCCGCCTTGCTCGCCGCGTAGTTGACCTGGCCCGGAGAACCGTAGAGCCCGACGACGCTGGAGACGAGGACGATGCGGCCGCCCTTGGCGCGCATCAGGCTCTTGGTGGCACGGCGGGCACAGCGGATCGCGCCGACGAGGTTGGTGTCGAGCACGGCGTCGATGTCGTCGTCGCTCATGCGCATGAGGAGCTGATCCTTGGTGATGCCGGCGTTGGCGACGAGGCCGCCCAGCGGGGCCCCGACGATCTTCTCGGCCTCGGTGAACGCGGCGTCGACGCTCGCGGTGTCGGTGACGTCGAGGGTGACGGCGTCGAGACCCTCGGGGGCCTCACCGGAGCGCGAGCCGACGACCACGGGGTGGCCCGCGTCGCGCAGGTGCGTGGCGATGGCGAGGCCGATCCCGCGGTTGCCTCCGGTGACGAGAACGGGGCGGGGGGTCGGGTCCGTCATCGGGTGCTCCTCGGGTCGGCTGCGGGGGGTGCGTCGCGGGCCACGGTGGGCCGGCGGCGCGTCGGCGCTCACGAACCTAATGCACCATCGGCTCCCGACGCACGAGCATCCCATCGCGATTCGCCGACGGCCTGGTCGGAGCCCCGGTTCGTCGCCCGATCGTCACCCGGCCTCCGTCCGGCCCTCGTGCGAGGGGCGGGCGTAGACTCGCGGCATGGTTCGAGAGGCACCCGAGCGCGTCCACTCGATCTCCGACCTGCCCAGATCCCGCGCCCAGGATCAGCGCGACCGCATGCGCTCGTACACGATCTCGATGACGATCCGCACCGTCTGCTTTCTGCTCGCCGGGCTGTTCGTCACGGTCGTCCCGTGGCAGCCCGGCGCCTGGATCTGCATCGTCGCCGCGCTCGTGCTGCCCTACCCGGCGGTGGTCATCGCCAACAACCGCGACATGCGTACCCAGGTCGCCGAACGCGAGCCGGTCGTGCCCCGCATGATCGCGGCCCCGGCCGGCGAGGACGGGGACGACGAGCCGGAGGCGGATGCGGGTTCCACCGTCATCCGCGGCGAGGCTCGGGAACAGGGCGACGGGCGCCCTCGAAGCGGCGAGCCCACCGAGCCCACCGAGGCCACGGAGGCCACGGACGTCGACGAGAAGCGCGAGCACGGCGCGGCCTGAGGTCCGCGGGCTCCGACACTCTCTACTCGTCCGCCGACTGCGCTCGATGCCCGCGCGGCGTCGTCAGCCGCCGATCGCCGACATCGGCCGGGCGGGCTGGGTGAAGTCGGGTTTGCCGATGCCGTGCCCCTTGGCCTTGCGCCACATCTCCCCGCGGATGAGGCGCACGAGGTCGCGATCGGAGGCGCCGTCGCGCATCGGTCCGCGCAGGTCGACCTCGCCGCGGGAGAAGAGGCAGTTGCGCACCATGCCGTCGGCGGTGAGCCGCACCCGGTCGCAGGCCCCGCAGAAGGGTGCCGTGACGCTGGCGATGATGCCGACCGTGGCGGGGCCGCCGTCGACGAGGAACCGTTCGGCCGGAGCACTCCCCCGCTCCGGGACCGGGGTGAGGGTGAAGCGCTGCTCGAGACGCTCGCGAAGCTCGTCGGCGGTGATCATCTCGCGTCGATCCCAGCCGTGTTGGGCGTCCAACGGCATCTGCTCGATGAACCGCAGCTCGTAGCCGCGTTCGAGACACCACTCGAGCAGGTCGGCGACGCCCGCGTCGTTGACGCCGCGCATCGCGACGGCGTTGACCTTGACGGGGGTGAGGCCGGCGTCGGCGGCCGCGGCGAGACCGGCGACGACGTCGTCGAAGCGATCCCGGCGGCTCAGCGTGCGGTAGGCCTCCCGGTCGATCGTGTCGAGGGAGATGTTGACCCGGTCGAGCCCGGCCTCGGCGAGGGGTGCTGCGAGACGGTCGAGGCCGATGCCGTTGCTCGTCATCGCGATGCGCGGGCGATCGGGCAGCGCCGCGATGCCCGCGACGAGCCCGACGAGACCCTTGCGCAGGATCGGCTCGCCACCGGTGAGGCGGACCATGTCGATGCCGAGCCCCACGAAGATCCGGATGAGGCGCAGCAGCTCGTCGTCGGTAAGCATCTGCGGCTTGGCCATCCACTCCAGGCCCTCGGCGGGCATGCAGTACGTACACCGCAGGTTGCAGTGATCGGTGAGCGAGACCCGCAGATCCCGGGCCACGCGCCCGAAGGTGTCGACGAGGGGGTGCCCGGAGTCGTGCTCCGCCGCCTCCGCCGCCTCCGTCGTCTCGCGACCAGGAGCGTCGTCGGACGCCATGGACGCGTTCGCGACGGGCCACGGCAGCGAGACCCCTGCCGGTCGGTGCTCCTGCTCGATCATGGCGGCCACGATAACGCGGACCCGATCGGGCGGCCGACGCGCCCCGGAGTAGCGTGACCTGCGTGTTCCGGGTGCTCCTCACACGCAAGTGGCTGATCGCGCTGCTCGTGGCGGCGTTGTTCTGCGTGGCGTGCATCTTTCTCGGGCGCTGGCAGTTCGGGCGGTATGTCGAAAGACGCGATCACGCCGATCTCGTCAACGCCTACTACCAGGCCGAGCCCGTACCTCTGGACGAGGTGTTGCCGAGCGGCTCGGCCCCTCTTCCCGACGATCAGGTGTGGCGCCGGGTCGAGGTGACCGGCACGTACTCGCCCGGCGACCGTCTCATGGTGCGCAACCGTCCGCAGAACGTCACGTACGGCTACGAGGTGCTGGACGTCCTGCGACCGGCCGGCGGCGACCCGGTCCTCGTCGACCGGGGGTGGGTGCGCAACGCCGAGCGGGCCGACGTGCTGCCCGAGGTACCTCCCGCTCCGAGCGGCACCGTTCGCGTCGTCGGCTGGCTTCGACAGGGTGAGGGCAGCCTCGACCGGTCGTTGCCCCGGGGTCAGCTCGCGTCGATCGACGTCGCCGAGGCGGCCGAGGAGACCGGCGCTCGGTTGCGCCCGGCCTACCTGCTCCTCGACTCCGAGCGCACCGCCGACGGCGGCACTCCCGAAAGACCGCAACCTCTCATCCCACCGAAGACCGACACGGGCCCGCACTTCGCCTACGCCCTGCAGTGGTGGGGTGCGGCACCCGTCGGCTTCGTCCTCGTGTTCGTCTACGCCCGGCGCGACTACCTCGACTCACTCGACGAGGACGACCCGCGGTCGCGTCGGCAGCGGCCGGCCAGGCCCAAGAAGGTCCGCATCTGGGACGAGGAGGACGCCTGACGAGCCGGTCCCGCCGTCAGGAGGCACCCGGTGCGAACTGCGTGGCGTGGAGGTCGGCGTACAGACCTCCCTGCTCGAGGAGTTCGGCGTGCGTGCCGTGCTCGACGATCCGTCCGTCGTCGACGACGAGGATGGCATCGGCACCGCGCACGGTCGAGAGCCGGTGAGCGATGACCATGGCGGTGCGTCCGGCCAGAGCGGTGTCGAGCGCGCGCTGCACGGCGGCCTCCGACTCGCTGTCGAGGTGGGCGGTGGCCTCGTCGAGGACGACGAGCCCCGGGCTCTTGAGCAGCAGCCGGGCGATGGCGATGCGTTGCTTCTCGCCGCCCGAGAGGCGGTGGCCACGGTCACCGACGATGGTGTCGAGACCCTGTGGCAGCGCCTCGACCAGCCCGCCGACCTGGGCGGCGTCGAGCGCCGCCCGGATCTCCGTCTCGCCGACGCCGGGCCGGGCGTACTCGAGGTTGGCGCGGATCGTGTCGTGGAAGAGGTGCGCCTCCTGGGTGACCATGCCGACGACGTCGTGCAGCGAGGAGAACGAGGCCTCGCGCAGGTCGACGCCGCCGACGCGCACCGTGCCGGAGGTGGGGTCGTAGAGGCGGGCCACGAGTGAGGTGATGGTCGTCTTGCCCGCCCCACTCGGCCCGACGAGGGCGACGAGCTGCCCGGGCTCGACGCGGAAGGTCACCCCGCGCAGCACCGGCTCCCCACCGGCACGGTCGCCCGCCGGGCCGCCCTGTTCGAGCGAGGCCAGCGACACCTCGTCGGCGCCCGGATAGCCGAACGTCACGTCGTCGAACTCCACCGACACCGGGCCGGTGGGAATGTCACGCGGCGACTCGACCTCCCGCACGAGCGGTTCGAGGTCGAGCACCTCGAAGACGCGTTCGAAGCTCACGAGCGCCGTCATGATGTCGACGCGCACGTTGGAGAGGGCCGTCAGGGGTCCGTATAGCCGACCCAACAGCGCGGCGAGCGCGAGCAGGGAGCCGACGGTGAGCGTCCCGTCGATGGCCTGCAGGCCGCCGACCCCGTAGACGACCGCGGTGGCCAGCGCAGCGACGAACGTCAGCCCGGAGAGGAAGAAGGTGCGGTTGAGCGTGATCGTCACGCCGATGTCACGCACCCGGCCGGCGCGGACCGCGTACTCGGCGGTTTCGGCCTCGGGGCGTCCGAAGAGCTTGACGAGCAACGCGCCGGCGACGTTGAAGCGCTCGGTCATCCGGGTGCCGAGCTCGGCGTTGAGGCCCATCGACTCGCGCTGCAGCCCCGCGAGGCGACGGCCCATGAACCGGGCGGGCACGAGGAACACCGGGGTGAGCAACAGCGCGAGCACGGTGAGCTGCCAGGAGGTGGTCGCCATCGCGACGAGGATGAACGCGACCGAGACGAGGTTGCTCACGGTCGAGCCGAGCACCGAGGTGAACGCCTGCTGCGCGCCGATGACATCGGAGTTGAGCCGGGTGACGAGCGCGCCGGTCTGCGCGCGGGTGAAGAAGCCGATGGGTTGGGCGAGGACGTGGGTGAAGACCTGGGTGCGCAGGTCGTAGATGAGGCTCTCGCCGATGCGCGCGGAGGTCCACCGTGATCCCAGGGAGACGAGGGCGTCCACGACGGCGAGTGCGGCGACCACGAGGGCGAGCCCGACGACGACGCCTCGGTTGCCGGGGATGACCCCGTCGTCGACGATCCGGCCGAGCAGCAACGGGGTGGCGACGACCAGCGCGGAGGTCGACAGGGACAGCGTGAGGAAGGCGGCGAACAGGCCGGAGTACGGGCGTGCGTACCCGGCGACCCGGCGGGCGGTGCCCGGCTTGAGCCGATTGCCCTTGAGGCGGTCGCGGGAGTACGACCGCATCGCCATCCAGCCGGTGCCGGTGCTCACCGTCTTCTCACGCGCACGGCTGGCTCCTCCTGACCGGTCATCGACGCCGCGCCGCCTCCGCGTGGGCGCAGAGCAGCCGGGCCTGAGCCTCGCGTTCACGACGCAGTTGCTCGTCGGGGGTCCGGGACTCGATCCCCCGGAACAGGCCCAGCATCTCGCGAGCAGTCTGTTCCGGCGCGGCGAGCACGGCCTCGACGAGGTCACCGACGGTCGCCCGAAGCTCCTCCGGCTCGACCGCGAGACTGGCGATGCCGGTCGCGACGGCCTCCTCGGCGCCGACGGGGCGGCCGGTGAGGCAGAGCTCGAGCGCGCGTGAGGCGCCGACGAGCCGGGTGAGGGCCGCGGTGCCGCCGAGGTCGGGCACGAGCCCGAGCGTCACCTCGGCCATCGCGAGACGGACGTCGGTCGTGACGATGCGCAGGTCGGCGGCGAGGGCGAGTTGGAAGCCGGCGCCGATCGCCGGGCCCTGCACGGCGGCGATGACGTAGGCGGGACACTCCTGCCACGCGGTGAAGGCGCGCTGGTACTCCGCGATCCGGTCGGCGAGCGCCTGCGGGCCGTCGTTCGTGAGCTCCAGCAGACCGGTCTCGCCGTCGACTCCCGCGTCGGCTCCAGCCGGGGCGAGCATCCCCCGGTCGAGCCCGGCCGAGAACGCCGGCCCCTCCCCCGCGAGCACGACGACCCGGACTTGGTCGGGCAGCGTCGTCGCGATGTGCGCCAACGCCGCCCACATCGCCGGCACCTGAGCGTTGCGCTTCTCGGGCGCGTCCAGGGTCACGGTCATCACGGCCCCGCTCGTCTCGACCCGCAGCCGCGGGTGCGGACGATCGACGGCGGGGGTGCTCGGCTGGTCGGGAGTCGTCATGGCCCGACTCTAGAGCGACGGCCTCACGCCAGGCTGATGAGATCGAGGTAGTCCGGGCCCCAGTGATCCTCGACACCGTCGGGCAACAGCAGCACCCGCTCGGGCTCGAGGGCCTCGACCGCGCCCTCGTCGTGGCTGACGAGCACGACCGCGCCCTCGTAGGCACGCAGCGCGCCGAGGATCTCCTCGCGGCTCGCCGGGTCGAGGTTGTTCGTCGGCTCGTCGAGCAGGAGCACGTTGGCGCTGCTCACGACGAGGGTCGCCAGCGACAGCCGGGTCTTCTCGCCACCGGAGAGCACCCGGGCGGGCTTGTCGACGTCGTCGCCCGAGAACAGAAAGCTGCCGAGGACCTTGCGCACCTCGGTCTCCCCGAGCTCCGGCGCCGCGGACTTCATGTTCTCCAGCACCGTGCGGTCGACGTCGAGGTTCTCGTGCTCCTGCGCGTAGTAGCCGAGCTTGAGGCCGTGGCCGGGGACGACCTCGCCGGTGTCGGGCGCGTCGATGCCGCCGAGGATGCGCAGCAGGGTGGTCTTGCCGGCGCCGTTGAGGCCGAGGACGACGACCTTGCTGCCGCGGTCGATCGCGAGGTCGACGTCGGTGAACACCTCGAGGGAGCCGTAGGAGCGCGAGAGGTCCTTGGCCGTGAGCGGGGTCTTTCCACAGGGCGCGGGCTTGGGAAAGCGCAGCTTGGCGACCTTGTCGCTCATCCGCTGCTCCTCCAGCCCCGAAAGCATCTTCTCGGCACGCCGGGCCATGTTCTGCGCGGCCACCGCCTTGGTCGCCTTCGCCCGCATCTTGTCCGCCTGCAGCAGCAGTGCCCCGGCCTTCTTCTCGGCGTTGGCGCGTTCACGCTTGCGGCGCTTCTCGTCGGTCTCCCGCTGGGCGAGGTAGGCCTTCCACCCGACGTTGTACTGGTCCAGCTCGGCGCGGCTGGCGTCGAGGTGGAAGACGCGGTTGACGACTTCGTCGAGCAGGCCGACGTCGTGGCTGATGACGATCAGCCCGCCCTTGTACGCACGCAGGTGCTCGCGCAGCCACACGATCGAGTCGGCGTCGAGGTGGTTGGTCGGCTCGTCGAGCAGCAGCGTCTCGGCGCCGGAGAACAGGATGCGCGTGAGCTCGACCCGGCGGCGCTGACCACCGGAGAGGTGACGCAACTCCATGCCGAGCACCCGGTCGTCGAGCCCGAGAGCCGCGGCGATCGTCGCGGCCTCCGACTCGGCGGCGTACCCGCCGGCGGCCTCGAACCGCGCCTGGAGCTTGGGGTAGCGCTCCATCGCGCGCTCGTGGGTCTCGGGATCGGCGCTCGCCATCGCTCCCTCGGCCTCGTGCATGCGACGCACGAGATCGTCCAGCCCCCGCGCCGCGAGGATGTGCGAGCGGGCGACGACGTCGAGACTGCCGTCCCGCGGATCCTGCGGCAGGTAGCCGATGGCGCCCGTGGTCTTCACCGACCCCGCGGCGGGCTGCGTCCACCCCGCGATCACCTTGGTGAGAGTCGTCTTGCCGGCGCCGTTACGGCCGACGAGACCGACCCGGTCACCCGCGGCGACGCGGAACGTCGCATCGCCGATGAGCAGGCGGGAGCCGGCGCGCAGCTCGATGCCGGTCGCGGTGATCACGGGGGTCCTCTCGATCGAAAGTGGCCGGCGAGGGCGCCATCGACCCGAATCAGCCTGTGGTGTCGCGCAGTTCGAGGTCGCGCCTCGGTATTGCCGCACGTCAGCGACGCGCACGAGTAGGTTTGGTGGACGGCCGCCGGATAGTCTAGACGAGCCGGTCCTGCGCGCCGCAGGCCAGACGCGCAGGAGGAATCCATGACGTTCAACGACGACGCCCAGCTCGACACCTCCGGGGTCTCTCGAGGCGGGGGCGGCCGTGGCGGCCGGGGCCTCGCCATCGGTGGTGGCGGCGGCATCCTCGGCCTCATCGTCCTCGTCATCTACCTCTTCATGGGCGGTGACCCCTCCCAGGTGCAGCAGCCGCAGCCGCAAGGGCAAGGACAGGAGCAGGTCGGAGCGGGCGACCTCGCCGAGAAGTGCCGCACCGGCGCCGACGCCAACAAGGACGTCGAATGCCGCATCGTCGCCGCCCAGAACAGCGTCCAGGCGTACTGGCGCGCGACATTGCCCGAGGCCTCCGGGGGCCGGTATCAGTGGCGTGACACGAACATGGTGCTGTTCGGTCGCGCTCAGGGTGAACAGGCGCGTTCGGCGTGCGGCACGGCGGACAACAACGTCGGCCCCTTCTACTGCCCGCTCGACAAGACGGTCTACCTCAGCGCGACGTTCTTCAAGGTGCTCGAGCAGCAGTTCGGCTCCTCCAGCGGCCCGCTCGCGCAGGAGTACGTCGTCGCGCACGAGTACGGCCATGCCCTGCAGGACCAGCTCGGTCTGCTCGAACGCGCCCAGCAGGACCCGAAGGGCCCCGAGGGCGGCGGGGTGCGCACCGAGCTCCAGGCCGACTGCTTCGCCGGCATGTGGGCCAAGGGCGCCGTCGAGACCAAGGATGCTCAGGGGCGGGCGTTGATGAAGCCGCTCACCGAGAACGACGTCCGCGACGCGCTGTCGGCCGCCGAGTCGGTGGGCGACGACCACATCCAGCAGCAGGCGCAGGGCCGCGTCACGCCCGAGAACTTCACCCACGGCACCTCCGAGCAGCGCCAGCGGTGGTTCATGACGGGCTACGAGACCGGCGACATCAACAAGTGCAACACCTTCGCCGCCACACGGCTGTGAACGCGCGCCTCTGAGCACGACGGACTTTCCCGACGCCCCCGCCCCGCGGGCGTCGCGGTGATTACCGCGCCGACCGCCCGCCGTCAAGGGTTCGTGGTGCCGCGGCACGATGCCACGAGCACCGCGTCGTGACCCTCGCGTGACGTGGCCGAGATCGCGCCGTTGCCCACGAGGGCGTCTCGATCAAGCCGCCGTGGCTCCCCCGCCACTCGTCCGGGCCGCTGCCGGATGAACGGATCGGCCTGTCCAGCCTCCGTATCCGTGCCGTGACCAGGGAGATCACGAGAACGAGCGGTGGGGGTCGACCCTGAGGAATCACCGGCGAGTGGGATCGGGGTCACACCCGCCCGACCCACGCTAAACAGTGATCTGCCTCACAAATCGGGGTTTCAGATTGGTTTCGTCGTTGCCCAGTCGTTATGTTCTCTGCGGCATCCACCCCTGGGATGTCACCGGTTCATGACGCTGAATCCTGCCACCGTGAACCGGTTCAGAACACGCAGAGATGTGTGGGTGGCAGGAACGGAGCACCCGAGCAGTACGGATGCACTTCGAACCAGAAGATGCGTCCTCGGGGTGAAGCCCGCACGGCAACCGCCGAACGGGCCGGGAACACCAGGTTTCCGAACCCGACAGGTCACGCTTCGCAAGCGCCTCCTGGAACCCTCACGTCACCATGAAGAAGCTCTTCTCGGGCGCCCCTGCCCGCCTCGCCGTCACCGGTGCGCTCGCCCTCTCCCTCTCCGGTGGTTTCGCCGTCGCCACCGCCCCGACCGCCGACGCCGCCCTCACCTCCTCCCAGGGAGTCAAGGCCGTCAGCATCGCCAAGACCAAGAAGGGCACCCCGTACCGCTGGGGCGCCTCCGGCCCCCGCGCGTTCGACTGCTCCGGCTTCACGAGCTGGACCTTCAAGCGCATGGGCAAGCGCCTGCCCCGCACGGCCGACGCGCAGTACCGCTCGAGCATCAAGATCAGCCGCGGCCAGGCTCGCCCCGGCGACCTCGTCTTCTACGGCGGCGGCCGCAAGTACCACGTGGGCATCTACGCCGGCAACGGCCGCATGTGGCACGCCCCCCGCACCGGCGACGTCGTCAAGCTCGCCAAGGTGCGCGGCGGCGCCTCCTACGGCCGCGTGCGCTGACCCCCTCAAGGCGGGTCTGACGCAGCGTCATTCAGGCGCAACGTCTTCCAGGACACACGACGAGAGGGCCGTCCCCGGCGGGGCGGCCCTCTCGCCGTGTCGTGTGCGCGCGGGAGGCCGCGTCGTCAGGCGTCGCGCGGCAGCTCGCGTTTGAGGATCTTGCCGGTCGCGCCCTTGGGGAGGGTCTCGATGATGCGCACGACCCGCGGGTACTTGTACGCGGCGAC
This sequence comes from Mobilicoccus massiliensis, assembly GCF_000826525.2. Taxonomy (GTDB): domain Bacteria; phylum Actinomycetota; class Actinomycetes; order Actinomycetales; family Dermatophilaceae; genus Mobilicoccus; species Mobilicoccus massiliensis. The sequence goes on from NZ_LN651331.1 coordinate 430,124, forward strand.
TCGGGCCTTGACGAACGCCCGTACCTCGTCGGGGTCGAGCATGGCGCCGTCGCGGGCCACGACGTACGCGCCCACCTCCTCGCCGTAGTGGTCGTCGTGCATCCCCACGACCGCGACCTCGGCGATGCCGGGGTGCTCGTACAGCACCTCTTCGATCTCCCGCGGGTACACGTTGTAGCCGCCACGGATGATGAGGTCCTTGGCCCGGTCGACGATGTAGTAGTACCCGTCCTCGTCCACGCGCGCGAGATCGCCCGAACGGAACCAGCCCTCGTCATCGAGTACCGCCGCCGTGGCCTCGGGCTTGTTCCAGTAGCCGCGCATGACGTTCTCGCCCCGGATGGCGATCTCACCGATGTCCGACGGGCCGGTGGACTCCACGTCGTCGGCGACCGGCACCAGGCGCATCTCCACACCGCGCACGGGGAGGCCGATGGAACCCGGCTTGCGTTCGCGGTCGGGGTGGTTGAACGAGGCGACGGGTGAGGTCTCCGACAGCCCGTAGCCCTCGAGGATGATGCACCGGAACCGCTGCTCGAAGCGGCGCATGAGCTCGACGGGCATCGACGAGCCACCGCTGATGCAGCGCCGCAACGACGAGACACCGAGATCGGCGTCATCTCCTCGAGAGGACGCCTCGGCGAGCAGCGCGCCGTACATCGTGGGCACACCGATGAACACGGTCACCGAGTCACGCCCGAGCATGTCGAGGGCTCGGCCCGGCTCGAACCGCGGGATGAGGGTGAGGGTGCTGCCCGCGGCGATCGAGAGGTTGAGCGCGCACGTCATGCCGAAGACGTGGAACAACGGCAGACACCCCATGATGACGTCGTCCTCGGTGATCTCCAGGAGGGTCTCGGCCGCCATGATCTGGTTGGACTGCAGGTTGCGGTGGCGCAACTCGGCGCCCTTCGGCGACCCGGTCGTCCCGGAGGTGTAGAGCAGGACCGCGGTGTCGTCGTCGTCCCGGTCCTCGACGCGTGGGTCGGGCTCGGTCGAGGCGAGCACCTGCGGCAGGGTGCCGACGCCGAGGAACTCCACCCCGAGCTCGGCCGCGGCCTCGGGGGCCTCCGAACCCGGCAGACCGATGAGGATCCTCGCGCCCGTGTCCTCGAGGTAGTACCGCACCTCGCGGTACTTGAACAGCGGGTTCATCGGCACCGCGATCGCGCCGACGGCCAGCGCCCCGTAGAACACGACGGCGAACGCCGGAATGTTCGGCAGACTGAGCGCCACCCGATCCCCCGGCTCGACTCCCCGCGACCGCAGGTGGGCCGCGAACCGCGCGACGGCGTCGGCGAGCTGCGTGTACGTCCACACCTCGTCGTCCTGTTTGAGGGCGATCGCGTCGGGCAGACGCTCGGCGGTGCGGGTGAGGTTGCTGGCGAGGTTCATGCACGACTCCCTTGTCGTCGACGGGTAACCGCAGAGTAACCACGAGGCGGAACACCGTCGACAGCCGCTCGTCTGCGTCGCGTCCTAGCGCGTGGAGGGCTCCTGCGCATCGAACGCCCCGGTGTAGATCCGAGCGACGCGCGGGGCCACGCCGCAGGTGATCTCGTAGCTGATCGTGCCGAGCCCCGCCGCCATGTCGTCGGCGGTGTAGGAGAGCTCCCCACTCTCGCCGAGGAGGACGACCTCGTCGCCGACCGCGACGACGGGCTGGGGGCCGGCGTCGAACATCGTCTGGTCCATGCACACCCGTCCGACGATCGGGTACCGGGCGCCGCCCACGAGGACGTGACCGGTGTTGCTCAGGTGGCGGTCGTAGCCGTCGGCGTAGCCCACGGGAATCGTCGCGATCCACGTCTGTCGATCGGCGGTCCACGTGCAGCCGTAACCGACGGTCTCCCCCACCTCGACGGGCTTGAGGAACGAGATGCGCGTGACCCACCTGGCCGCGGGCCGCAGGTCGATGGTGCGCGGCGTCGTCGAGTCCGGGTAGTAGCCGTACGACATGATCCCCGGGCGCACCATCCCGCGCCAGGCTCGCGGGTGTGCGAGCACGGCGCCGGAGTTCGACAGGTGCACCAACTCCACCTCACGGCCGATCCGCTCCTCGATCGCGGCCACGGCCGCCTCGAACCGGTCGATCTGGGCGTCGGTGAACGCGTCCCGGGCCGGGGCGTCGCTCACGGGAAAATGCGTGAAGACCCCGAGCAGGTGCAGGTGCGGCGACCGCTCGATGCGCTCGGCGAGCTCGGGAGCGACCGCGGCGGCGGCGCCGATGCGGCCCATGCCGGTCTCGATCTTCAGGTGCACCGGCGCCCGCACGCCCCGGGCCGCCGCGGCCGCCTCCACCGCGTCGATGCCCTCGGCGCCGACGACCGCGAGCTCGAGGTCGTGCTCGAGGGCCGCGTCGATCTCCTCCTCGAAGGCGTGCGAGAGCTTGAGGATCGGCAGCCGGATCCCCGCCTCCCGCAACTCGATGCCCTCCGGCACCGTGGCGACGCCGAAGCGATCCACGAGGCCGGCCGCCTCGACGTCGCGCGCGACCGCCACCGCGCCGTGCCCGTAGGCGTTGCCCTTGACCGCCATGCACACGCGCACGTCGGGACCGACCGCCGCGCGAACGCCCTCGAGGTTGTGGCGAACGGCCTCGAGATCCACCTGCAGGTGGGTCTGGTACAGCATCGGTGCCTCCCGTGGTGATCCCATGGTGTGCGCAAGGTGGTCGCGCGGTGTTCGCGAGGTGGCCGGGCGCGTCAGCCGCGGCGGACGATCTTCTCGACGTAGGGGGAGGTCGCGAGCCCGAGCAACGCGCCGTAGTTCGGGGTGAACGACACCTCGCTGCCGAGGCGCACCTCGGTCGTGGCGTCCTCCACGTCGAGGATGAGGTGGTCGCTGCTGCCGCCGATGACGCGGATGCCCGGGTCGTGCGGGAGGATGCCGTCGACGCTCGTGTCCTGGCGGCCGATGTTGCAGATCGCGCGCAGCCGCATGCCACGGTCGTCGAACTCGACGGTCTCGCCGAACGCGTTCTGCGCGCGCAGTCCGATCGGCACCGAGGGTTTGCGTTCGAGCTCGACGATCTCGGCGACGAGCCGCACCGTGTCCTGGCGGGTGCCCGGCCAGTCGCTGCGGTCGAGCACGTTGCTCCCGAGGATCACGGTTTCACCGATGCGGAAGTGGTTGATCTCGGCCGGCATGTCGCCGCTCGCGAGCAACGGCAGGCTCGAGGAGTTCCCCCCGGAGATGAGGCCGAGCTCCAGGCCGCTGGCCTCACGGCACGAGTCGCGAACGTCCACGAGCATCCGCATGTTCTCCACACTCGGGATGACGCCGCCGTAGCACGCGAGGTTGGCGCCGACGCCGATGAGCTCGAGGTTGGGCAGTGCTGCCGCGGCCTCGGCGACCTTGGCGGCGTGATCCGGCCAGACGCCCTCGCGCAGATCACCCACGTCGATCATGAGCACCGCCTGGTGCGTGACGCCGAGCATGCGTGCCGCGTCCGAGAGCACCTGCAGGCTGCCCAGGCTGCTGTTGAGCGTGATGTCGGCGTAGCGGACGATGTCGTGCGCCGCCGACGGGGTCGGGATGCGCAGCAGCATCGACGGCCGCTCCAGACCGAGCGCGGCGATCGACGTGAGGTTCTGGATGCGGGAGTCCGCGACCATGTCGGCGCCGGCACCGACCATCGCGTGGACGACCTCCGGGTGCGCGCACACCACCTTGCCGACCGCCGCGACCTGCGCCCCATGGGCGTGGCACAGGTCGTAGACGACCCGGGCGTTCTCGGCGATGCGGTCGGGGTAGATCTCGAGCCGCGGAGTCTGCGCGATCATCGGTGTCCTTCGTACGTGTCGTTGCGTATCGGGTCGTGCGTGTCGGGCGAGGTGCCGACGAGGTCCGGCCTCAGCCGTCGAGTTCGGATCGGGCCCACGCCGCGAACGAGGCGGCGACCTCGTCGGGGTAGGTGTGGGCGAGTGTCCCCATCGCGGAGAACAGGTACCCGCGGTCGACGAGGATGCGTGCCTCCGGTGAGGGCAGCAGCGAGGTGACGCCTCCGCGCGTCGACGGTCCCAGGCACACGCCGCGCAGGATCTCCTCACCGCCCGGCACCTGGGTGAGCGCGCCACCGGTGGCGACGACGTACTCGACCGCCGTGAGGTCCTTGCCCTTGACGACCTGCTTCTTGCCGCTCGGCGTGAACAGATCGGTGAGGGTGCCGGCGTGGCGGCGGATGCCGAGGTCGACCGCCCGCTCGGCGAGCCAGTGCGTGATCGCGATCTCGGCCTCGCTGCTCGGCATGGCCCGCAGGTGTTCCAGGCGCGCCTGCGCCTCCTCGTCGCCGGCGGCCACGTTCGCCGCGTTGACGTACACGCCGAGGTCGCCCTCGACGGTCCGTTTGGCCGTCGGCTCCGGTTCCAGCGCCTTGGCGGCGAACTCGACGCTGCCCTCGGTGACCGAGTGGATGTCGGTGGTCGCGCCGCCGACGTCGATGACGACGACGTCGCCGACCGCCTCCGCGAACAACTCGGCGCCCTTGAGCACAGCACCGGGAGTCGGCAGGATCTCGGCGTCGGTGAAGTCGCGCAGCCGCGCCATCCCCGGCGCGTGCGTGATGTGCGCGTTGAACACCTCGTGGATGAGGGTGCGCAACGGCGCGATGTTGAGCACGTCGACCTCGGGGAACACGTTGTCGGCGAGCAGCACCTCGACCCGGGCGTCACCGAACACCGACGTCACCGGCCGTCGCAGCGCCGAGTTCCCGGCGTACACGACCGGCGTGGCCCGCTCCCCCGCCTCCCGCTGCTCACGCAACAGCCCGGCGAGCAACTCGGCGTTGCGCAGGACCACACCCCGCTCACCGCCGTCGACGCCACCCGCGAGCAGCACGACGTTCGGACGGACCTCCCGGATCTCCTCCAGGTCGTACCCCGCCAACGGCCCGGCCGTCACCATCGTGACGATCGCGCCCGCACCCAGCGAGGCCTCCCGCGCCGCCCGAGCGGTCATGCTCACCGTCAACCCGTGCACCGTCATCCGCAGACCACCCGCGGCCGAGGAGTTCACGTGCGTCTCCACCGACCCCGGCTCCGGACCGCCCGCCACCCGGCATGCCTCCATCGCCGCGTCGATGCCGATCCCGACATCGCCCTCGTCCACCGACGTCGGCGCGAACCCCTGCGCGAGGGGGCGAAAGACCCCCTCGCGCAGTTCGAAGGCGTTGACCTTCGTGATGGTGGATCCGACTTCCACCGTCAGGATGGTGCCGGGACGATCCGTCACTCCGCACCTTCCCGCGCACGCAGGGCCTTGACCATCGCGTCGACGACCATGATGCCCTTGGTGCCGCGGCCGAACGTGGCGTCCAGGCCCGTCTCGGCCGCCATCTCACGGCTCACCTGGGTGCCGCCGGCGATGAGGACGAGATCGTCCCGCACGCCCTTCTCCACCGCCAGCTCGTGCAACCGCTTCATCATCGTGCGGTGCACGTCGTTGTGGCTGATGATCGTCGAGATGAGGATCGCCTGGGCACCGGTCTCGATCGCCGCGTCGACGAGCTTGGTCAACGGCACCGACGTGCCGAGGTAGTCGTACTTGACGCCGTACTTCTCGATGCCACCGTGCTTGATGTCGAGGATCTCGCGCAGACCCACGCTGTGCTCGTCCTCACCGACCGTGCCGGCGACGACGCGCAGACCACGGGCCTTGACCTCCTCGCGCAGCTCGTCCTCGGGCAGCAGCACCTCCTTCTCGGGGATGTGCAGGCTGCCGCGGTCGATCGCGAACTCGACCTTGCCCTTGACCTCGACGAACGTGCCCTCGCTCGGGTGCATCGGCTCGATGTTGACGACCTCCGGGTCGGCCAGACCCATCTTCTTCGCCATCTCGATCGCGTAGACCTCGGTGATGTCGACGTTCTCGGGCACGAAGAGCTGGATGAGCACCGTGCCGTCACCGGCCCACTCGGCCTCGGGCTTGATCTGTCCGCCCTTGCGGAACGGCAGGGTCTTCTCCAGGCGGGCCTCCGCCGAGTCCGCGGGGTCGAGCTCGTCGATGTAGACGATCTTCTCCGGGTGCTCGAGGGTGTCGCCACCGATCGCGTCCTCGGGCCTGGTGACACCCTTCTCCGCGAGCCACGCCGGGATCGTGTTGTCACCGAAGTGGCAGCTCACCGGGGCGAAGTAGTCCTCGTCGCGCTCGACGATCGAACCGGCACCCACACCACCGTCGCCCGCGCGGGCGATGCCGTCGCCGTTGCGCTCGGGGTAGCGGGCGGAGTCGACGAAGAACCCCGCCTCGACCGCGGCGAAGTAGCCGCCGATGTCGATGGCCTCCTCGAGGAACGCGACCGAACGCACCTTGAGGTCGTGCACCATCTCGCCGAGCGGGCCCTCCTTGTCGAGGCGCAGCAGCTCGTTGATGCCGTCGAGGGCCGACCACGTCTGCTTGACCGTCTGCAGGCCGCGGACGTTGTTGTAGTGCCAGGGCACGTTGCGGCCCTCGTCGGGCGTGATCGTCGACTGGATGTCTGCGCTGGTCAGCATAGAGATGAGCGTGTCGACCGTGTGCGTACGCACGGCCTCCTCGATGTTCGCCTCGATGTACCGGGTGTTCTGCTGGGCGCGGAACTTGTAGTCGGAGAAGAAGTCCCGCAGCGCCACCGCGTACGGCAGGTCGAACCACAGCTTGGGCGCGGGCGGGCTGTTCGGCGGCACCGTCGAGAGCCCGATGAGGTCCTTCGGCATGCCGACGAGCTCGGAGAACGCCGTGTTGATGCCGTGCTGCACCATGAGCTCCGGCATGACGAGCCAGCCGGCCTTCGCGGTCGCGTTGGCGTTGTGCGCACCGTCGATCTGGAAGATGTGCGCGCCGCTCATCACCCTCTTGGCCTCGGCGGCGTCGACGAAGCTGCGGTACATGTTCACGTTGCGGTACAGGACGTTGTACTGCGGGTCCTGGTGCGCGCCGTTGATGCCCTCCTCGGCGAAGAGGACGGCCACCTCCGGCCCGGCGACGCCGGAGACGTAGGAGTGGAAGTTGATCGGCCGGCCGACCTCGTCCTCGATCGCGTCACAGGCCTTGCGGGAGGCGCGGATCTGCTTGCGGGTGATCGGCACACCGCCGATGCCCTCGGGGGTGCCCTCGAGCAGACCGTCGATGTGGGACTGGCCGGTCGTGCGGATGACCATGAGGTGGTCGGCGCCGTGCCAGGCGGCCATGCGCATGCGGCGCACGTCGTCCTCGAAACGGCCCGAGGCGATCTCGGTGGTGACGACGCACTTGGGCTGCGGGTCGATGTCGCCGAAGTACTCCGAGGCGGGCAGGCCGAGGGAGTTCTTCAGCGGGGTCGACATGTCGCGGAAGTGGAACGGGCCCATGTCGACGCCCTCGGCGGGCACGTCACGCCAGGTCCAGCCCTTGCGGCGGGGGCGGTAGTTCTCGAGGTCGTCGAGCAGGTTCTCGACGTCGAGCTTGGTGTTGGGCTCCAGGGGTCCGAAGTCGCTCATGGGGCTCACTTCCCTTCGAAGAGTCCGGTGAGGACGCTCGGGTCCTCGGAGATGCGGGCGGCCGCGTCGCGCACGTCGAGGCCGTACTTGTCGCCCACCTTGAGCACGACGTGACCGGCGCCCTTGCCGAGCAGCCCGGCCTCGGCGATCGCGTCGACGACCCCGTGGCTGCTCACCGAGTCGATGCCCATGCGCAGCAGCACCGACCGCTCGATCGACGGGCTCGTGTGCGTGCGGGCGAGGTCGACGACCGGCGTCATCATCTGGCGGGTGAGATCCCAGAAGCGGGTCTTGAGCTCCTCGTCGGAGAGCGTGGCGAGCTCCTCGACCCGGGCGTTCATGCGCGCGGTGCGCTCGGCCGAGTCGGGAGCGGTGGGCTCGGGAGTGTCGGGGCCCTCGCCAGGGGCCGGCGTCAAGGGGGATCCGGCAGTGCTGTCGGTCATCGTCAACCCTCCGTGCTGCTGGTGCCGGTCTGGCCGGCGAGGTCGGTGAGCGCCTGGCGGACCCAGGCCTCGTCGGTGTTGGTGTCGGCGGCCACGAAGTCGATGTCGACATCGCTCCATTCGGCCGCGGGGAGACGCTTGAGCGCGTTCTTCACGTAGCTGCGGCGCACCTTCTCGAGGTCCTGCGCCCTGCCCTGCACCTGGTCGAGGCGCTCGGGCAGAACGATGACCTTGCCGGGCACGTTGTCCCGCGGGTCGCCGACGCGCACCTCGATGCCGTTCTCGCGGGCGAAGCCGAGTTGACGGTTGTGGTGCTTGCCGGCGCCGGTGTACTCGGTCTCCTGGACGACGACGATCTCGTCGCGGTCCATCTCGGCGGCGAGCGCGACGGCGGCGGTGACGCTGGTGTTGCCGGCCGGGCCGCGTTCGATGCCTTCGAGCTTGGTGAGCAGTTCGGTGATGTAGAAGACCTCCCCCTGGGTGACCAGGTGGTAGGCGTCCATGTACCGCAGGGCGCGGGCGGCGTTGCGGGGCACGTCGGTGCGGTCGGGCCAGGTGGCGAACGGGATGCCGAACCCGGTGTGGCCGGTGGTGAACGACTTGCGGTTGAAGTCGGTGTCGCTGCCCATGTGCAGGCCCGACAGGTCGACCGAACAGGCGATGACCTCGGTCTCGGTCGCGCCCGCAAGCTCGAGGCCGCGGGCGGTGCCGGTGAGGTTGCCGCCGCCGGCCTGGGTGACGACCACGGCCTCGGGGTGCTTGCCGTACGCCTGCTGCACCTGGTTCGCGATCTCGGCGCCGAGGGTCTCGACGCCGCGGATGCCGAACGGCGTGTACAGGCTGGCGTTGAAGAATCCGGTGCGTTCGAGCGTGACGAGCATCTGGTAGAAGAGCTCGGGCCCGACCGAGAGCTTCTGCACCTCGGCGCCGTAGGCCTCGCAGGCCCGCGACTTCTCGACGATCTCGGGCTGGCCGACGCCGCGGGAGTCGAAGACCTCCTGCAGCACGATGCACTTCAGACGCCGCATCGCCGCCTGGCTCGCGACGCCCGCACCGTAGTTGCCCGAGGTCGCCGTGGCGACGCCCTCGTATCCCCGTCGCTGCGCCTCGTAGCAGCTCACCGACGCACGACGGGCCTTGAACGAGCCCGAGGCGTTGGCGGCCTCGTCCTTGAGCAGGATGCGCGCGCCCTTGCCCGGGCCGGCGAACTCGCGGACGGCCCCGGTGAGGTTGCGCAGTTCGTACAGCGGCGTGTTGCCGACCTTGGTCTCGGCCTGGATGCGCGCGATGTCCTCGAGCGTGTAGTCACCGCCCGCCATCATCCGCTCGTAGTCGAACGCGAGGGGGGTGAGCTCGAAATCGTCGTAGTCGATGCCGAGGCTCGACTTCATGATCTCGTTCTTGCGTGCCATCACCGCGTCGTAGGACATGTCGCGACCGGCGTCGATGCTCATCGTGCACCTCCCTGCTCGTCCGGGCGGTCGGCGACGGGGCCGCCGTCGGGGTCGGGGTCGACGCTCGAACTCGCGGCCTGGGTGAACGAGGTGCCCGGCAGCCCGATGCGCAGCAGCTCGGGCACGGTGGTGCCGAAGCTGTGGTCGTAGCTCGGGTCGGTGCGCACGAGGCGGCCGGTGTGCTCGTGGCCGATGAGACTGGTCACCGTGACCTCGTCGCCTTCGGCCGCGTCGGCGGTGAGAAACCCGTTGATGCGCAGCACGTACGGCTTCTCACGGGTCTCGGCGGGCAGGTTGGCGGCGCGCTGCTCGGGCGTGAGCAGCACTCGTTCGACCTCCACCCACGTGCCCGCGGGGATCGTGGCCGTCATGGTCACACCCGCCGCGAGTAGGCGCTCTCGCCCATGAGCGCGCTCGTCATCGGGATGTCGAGCATGTTCTTCAGGCCCGGGGACGCCTCGACGATGCGGGGCACGACGTTGACCGCGATGGCCTGCGTGGCCTTGCCGCCGGCGTACTCCGGGTTGATCTGCATCGAGACCTCCGGCGTGCCGTGGATCGTGATGTAGTCACCGGTGCCCTGGCCCTCGAGCTCGGGCAGCACCTGCTGCGGGTGGACGAGGGTGAGGACGACGTCGTCCCCCCGGTAGCCGAGCAGGGTCTGCTTGCAGCCGGCCACCATGCCGGGCTCGATCGTGATGTGCGGGGTCTCGCGGCGCACGGTGGAGATGATCGGCTCGCGCTTCTGCTCGATGCGGTCGATGCCGAGGCCGACGGCGTCGCTGATCATGCGCGCCGACTCGGGGAAGCCGATGTGGCCGTCGACGGAACCGTCCTCGACGCCCTTGCGGAACTCCTCCTCCGACAGGCCCACGCCCTGGGTGCGCATGACCGTCGGGCCGTACGGCGAGAGGTCGTTGACCCGGGTGGCCTCGATGGAAGTGACCTCGAGGCAACCGGCGGTGAGGGCGACGACCAGGGTGTCCATCGACAGGCCCGGGTTGACGCCGGTGCCGATGATCGAGACGCCCTTCTTCTTGGCGAGCTCGTCGAGCTCCTTCGCCTGCTCGGGCGACTGCGCCTCGGGCGAGGACATCTCCTCGGCGATCGAGACGCAGTTGATGCCGGCGTTCAGGATGGTGCGCAGGTCGTCCATCTGCTCGGAGACCCACGACGTCGTCGCGATGATGACGCAGTCGACCTTGCTCGGGTCGAGCACCGAGGACGGGTCGTCGGTGACGGTCGCGCCGAGATCCCGATCGATGCCGATGACCTCGCCGAGCGGCCTGCCGACGTACTCCGGGCGCTGATCGATTCCCCCGACGAGCTGCATGCCCTCCTTGGAGGCGACGAGGCGGGCCATGCCGCTTCCCATCGCACCGAGACCCCACTGGACGACGCGCAACGCTGACATATCGGCTCCTCTGACGACGGTGTTCATGCAGACGATGTTCATGCAGACGGGCCACCGGCGATCCGCCCGTGGCCCCTAGGTTCACGGTAGAGCCGCAGCAGCGGCCTGTCCGTAGTTTCCGGGACCCGTCTCAGAGACGGCATGCGCCGTGAGAAACCTTCGTCTGGAATCCGAGACCGGCCGAATGGTCGTCGCTGTGGCTTCGGACATGTCGATCGTAGCCAGCACCGCATCCGAGCGTCGAAACAGGCCAGATGCCCGATTTAGGTCATGGAGAGGGGTCTTCGAGCCGACGAGAAGGACGTCCGTCCCCGCCCGAGGAGTGATTGTGTCCGTACCGGTGCTCCGTTCGTTGTCGCTGCGCGCGCGTCTCGTGCTGCTGGCGATCATCCCCCTGCTCGGCATCGCGACGACCAGCGGCATGCTGGTCGTCGACGCCGCCCACCGCGCATCCGCCGAGCAGCGAGTCGTCCACCTAGTGGACCTCACGGAGCGAACCTCGTCGCTCGTCCACAACATCCAGGCCGAGCGCGGCGCGACCGGCACCTTCGTGACCTCTCACGGGGCGAAGATGGCGGACAAACTCCCCGGTCTGCGCAAGAAGACCGACGAGACCAAGGCGGCACTCGACGCGTTCGTCGAGGAGAACCGTGACGAGCTGCCGGACTCCGTGCTCGAGGGCGTGACCGCCGCGACCGACGTTCTCGGATCCCTGCAGACCCAGCGCGACTCGGCCGACCGGTTCGAGAAGAAGCCCCCGGAGTACCTCGCCTACTACACCTCGGCCGTCACCTCGCTGCTGGGCTCGGTCGGGCCCGCGATCCAGGCCACCGAGGACGCCGGGCTCGGTCGGCAGATCGCCGCCATCCTCGCCCTCTCCCAGGCCAAGGAGCGCATGGGTCTGGAGCGGGCGCAGCTCTCCGTCGTCTTCACCCACGACACGTACGCCGAGGGCCAGGCCGCTCTCGTGCAGCGTCTCGCCGCGGCCCGCGACGCCTACCTCGACATGCACGACGCCCTCGGCGGGATGACCGCTCAGGAGTCTCTCGCCGCGGTGGACGCTCTCGACGCCTCGGTCGAGGTACGCACGTACGAGGACGTCGCGATGAAGCGCACCGAGAAGTTCGGCGTCGATTCCGAGAAGTGGTTCGCCGCCGCCACCGGCCGCATCGACGCCGTCCGCAAGCTCGAGCAGGAGACGTTCGTCAAGGTCGGCGACGCCGCACAGCAGGCGGCGGCCGGGGCCCGGCGTACGGTCATCCTCCTCGTCATCGCGACGACTCTCGCGACGGTCCTGACCATCGCGCTCGCCGTGTGGACGATCCGGACGATCATGCAGTCGCTGTCGCGCGTCAGCGGCGTCGTCGGCGCTCTCGGCCGGGGGCGCCTGGACGAGCGCGTCGAGCTCTCCGGCGGTGACGAGATCGCCGTCATGGGTCGTGACCTCGACCGGGCTCTCGACTCCCTCGAGCAGGCGATGGGGCGGGTCGCGGTCAGGGCGGGCGACGTGGGTTCGGCCGCCGAGGAGCTGTCGAGACTGGCCGGCGGACTGCGTGAGGACGCGGCCGGATTCGCCACCCAGGCCGGCTCGGCCGCCTCCTCCGCGGTCGCCGTGTCGGGCGACATCGACTCGGTCGTCGCGGCCCGCGAGGACCTCGACGCGTCCATCGCGGAGGTGGCCGCCGCCGCGGAGGAGGCAGGGGCCGTCGCCGGACGGGCCGTGGATGCCGCCGCCCACGCGGGCTCGACCGTGAGCGAACTCGGGCAGTCGAGCCGCCAGATCGGTGACGTGCTCAAGACCGTCGCCGCCATCGCCGAGCAGACCAACCTGCTCGCGCTCAACGCGACCATCGAGGCCGCCCGGGCCGGCGAGGCCGGCAAGGGCTTCGCGGTCGTGGCCGGCGAGGTGAAGGATCTCGCGCAGGAGACGTCCAAGGCGACCGAGGACATCGCCCGCCGGATTCAGCAGATCCAGGCCGACACCGGCGCCGCCGTGACCACCATCGAGGAGGTCACGACGATCATCACGGAGATGAACCGGCTGCAGCGCTCGATCGCCGACGCGGTGGTGCATCAGGGGGCGACCAGCCGCGCGATCTCCGAGCACGTGTCACACGCCGCCGACACCGCGGCCGACATCGCCGAGCGGGCCCAGGGCGTCGCCGACCGCGCCTCGCACACGAGCACGGGTGCGGTCAGTGCCGACGACGCCGCCGAAGAGCTCTCGAGCATGGGTCGCGACATGCTCGACATCGTCGACGCCTTCACGATCAGGCGGTGACGGGCAGACGGTGATGTGCAGGGGGTGACGAGCGGAAACGAGCTCGTCGATCATCCAAACAGAAGGATGCCGGTGGCGCGATGTGCGCCACCGGCATCCGTGGGTTCACCACGAAGGGTCACAGGGGGACCGTGCCGGCCTCCCCGGCACCCGGCTTGTCGCCGGTGACGGCCGCCTTGAGCATGCTCACCAGCGCGACCGGAGCGGCGGGCGAGTCCCAGTAGCGGGCCGAGGTGCAGTGGACGGCCAGGATCACGTTGTCGGGGTTCTCCGGCCCGCCCTGCGTGTAGGCCTCGTTGGCCGGGCCCCACAGCTCCTTCTTCTTGTCCACGTCGTCACGGATCTCGCCCGTGCCCGTGATCGAGACGAAGTCCATCCCGTCGACGAACGCGAGGTTGACCGGCTTGCCCTCGGCCTGCAGCGCCACGTCCTCGGCGCGCTGGGTGACGAACAGGATCGTCCAGTCGTCGCCGACCTCCTGCGGGGTCATCGGTCGCGACACGATGAGACCGTCGTCGCCGAGGGTGGCCATCATGGCGAACTTCGCCTTCTCCACGATCTTGCGGATCTTCGTCTGGTCGTCGCTCATGTGCGTCCTCCTGTGTTCGGGCTCACAGCCTGTCACGGCGGTGCGTTGCCTGCATCGGGAGCGAACGTCGGTCCGGGGCGCCCCAGATCGCCGGACGGGCACGCGAAGCCCGGTGCCTGCCACGATGGCGGCATGACGGAGCTTCTCGGGATCACCCCACTTCAGGCCGGGGCCGTGGTCGTCGCGGCGGCCGGGATGTACGCCGCCTTCCTCGTGCTGGTGCGGGTGCTCGGCGCCCGGGTGCTGGCCCGGATGTCGACGTTCGACCTCATCGTCACGCTCATGTTGGGCTCGATCGCCGGTCGCGTGATTCTCGGCTACGTCCCGGTCCTGGAGGCGGGGATCATCGGGTTGGCGACGTTGCTCCTGCTGGAGGTGATCGTCGGCCAGTTGCGCACGAACTCCCGCGTGCACCGATGGCTGACGCCGGACCCCATCCTCATCATCGACGACGGCGTCGTGCTCGACGACGGGCTGCGCCGCGCGCACATCTCGCTCGACGAGGTCGCGGGTGCGTTGCGAGAGCGGGGCATCCGGCAGATCGACGAGGTTGCGTACGGCATCTTCGAGCCGACGGGCGCGATCAGCCTGCTCAAGCGCGGCCTGCCCGTCGATCCGCAACTGCTGGCCGACGTCACCGTGCCCACCGGCCGCCCCCGCCCCTGGCACCGGCACTGAGGCCGCGGTGGGGGGCTTGCCGTGGTGTCAGAAGGGAACACCGAGGCCGTGGGTCAGTCGAACCATTCCGTCGGCGGGCCGGCGGCGAGCAGGCCACTGAAGACGAGGGCGACGACGACGAGCGTGACCAGTGCCGTCGCGATGGGGTGACGCAACGCGAAGGAGGCGAGGCGTTCGACCGGGTTGGATCCGGGTTCGTCGAGCAGTCGCCAGCGGGACGACAGGAGCCCCCGGCGCTCGGCGGAGCGCTCGAACGGCACGGTCGCGAACGGGATGATCGCCGATCCGAGCCCCAGCGCGAGGTCGCGTCCCGGCCACCGGCGGTCGATCGCCACGAGCACGGTCGTGGCCACGTACGACAGGAACACGAACCCGTGCACCCCGCCGCCGATCCGGACACCGAGGTCGGTGACCTGCACGGCGTACTTGAGGAACATCCCCAGCAACAGCAGGGTCCACGTCACGACCTCCGCCATCGCGAGAGCCCGATAGAGACGGGCGGGCGCGACGGCGTGGGCGTCGGCAGTATGAGCAGTGGCGTCGGACAGCCGGGTCATGTCTCCCTCATCGAGCTTCGGCGATCATCGGATACGGCGCCGAGACAGCCGATTCCCCTCCGCGCACGCTGGCGAGGGGAATCGACGGCTGTCTCGGCGAGCGTGCGGCGGGCGGATCAGACGTTGAACCCGAGCGCGCGAAGCTGCTCGCGGCCGTCGTCCGTGATCTTGTCCGGACCCCACGGCGGCATCCAGACCCAGTTGAGCCGGTGGCTCGCCACGAGCCCCTCGAGAGCCTGGGCGACCTGGTCCTCGAGGACGTCGGTGAGCGGGCACGCCGCGCTGGTCAGGGTCATGTCGATGACGGCGTTGTTGCCGGAGTCGACGGTGACGCCGTAGACGAGCCCGAGGTCGACGACGTTGATGCCGAGCTCGGGGTCGACGACGTCGCGCATCGCCTCTTCGATGTCGGCGGCGTTCGTCGGCATGGGCTGGTCGCCGCCTGCGGGGGCAGCGGTGCCGGAGACCGCCGCGGCGGTCGTCTCCGGGGCCTGGGTGGTGGTGTCGTCGGTCATGCGTCCTCCATCGGTCCGGCGGCCGGGGCGGCGCCGGATCCTGCTGTGTTGTCGCTGGTCGAGATGTCGGCGCCGGCCCGGGCCATCGCGTCGACGAGAGCCGACCAGCCGAGCAGTGCGCACTTGACGCGAGCGGGGTACTGCGCGACACCGGCGAGAGCGACGCCGTCGCCGATGACCTCCTCGTCGCCGACGTCCTGACCTCGGCTGGTGAGCATCGACTTCATCGCCTCGTACGTGCCGAGCACGTCGGCGACGGGGTATCCGATCGACTCCTCGGCGAGGATCGAGGTGGCGGCCACGGAGATCGAGCAGCCGATCGCGTCGTACGAGACATCCTCGACGGTCTGCTGCCCGTCCTTCTCCGCCAGTTTGACCCGAAGAGTGAGCTCGTCGCCGCAGCTCGTGTTGACGTGGTGCACCTCGGAGTCGAACGGGTCGCGCAGACCCGCGTGCTGGGGGTGCTTGCTGTGGTCGAGGATCAGCTCCTGGTAGAGGTCCATCAGGCGACTCCGAAGATCTCGGGAACACGGTCGAGCGCCTCGACGAACGCGTCGATCTCCTCGCGGGTCGTGTACACGTGAAAGCTCGCCCGGGTGGACGCCGGGACGCGCAGGGCCCGGTGCAGCGGCCACGCGCAGTGATGCCCGGTGCGCACGGCCACCCCGGAGTCGTCGAGCACCTGGCCGACGTCGTGGGGGTGCACGCCGTCGATGACGAACGCGACCGCACCCACGTGGCGATCGGGGTCGGTCGGGCCGAGGACGCGAACCCAGGGTCGCTCGGCGAGCCGCTCCAACGCGTAGGCGACGAGGTCGCGGTCGTGCGCGGCGACGCGGTCCATGCCGACCTCGGAGAGGTAGTCGACGGCCGCACCCAGGCCCACGACCTGCGCCGTCATCGGCACTCCGGCCTCGAACCGCTGCGGCGGCGCCGCGTAGGACGAGGCGTCCATCCGCACGAGCTCGATCATCGAGCCGCCGGTGACGTACGGGGGCAGTGCCTCGAGCAGCTCGTAGCGGCCCCAGAGCACGCCGATGCCCGACGGCCCGAGCAGCTTGTGGCCGGTGAAGGCGAGGAAGTCGACGCCGAGATCGGCCACGTCGACCGGGATGTGCGGTACCGACTGGCAGGCGTCGAGCACGGTGAGAGCGCCGACGGAACGGGCCTTCTCGACGATGCGCGGCACGTCGGTGAGCGTCCCGAGCACGTTGCTCACGTGGGTGAACGCGACGACCTTGGTCCGCTCGGTGATGGCCGACAGCTCGGGGTCGAGCTCGCCGGACTCGTCGATGTCGATCCACGTGAGCGTGGCCCCGGTACGGCGGCAGAACTCCTGCCACGGCACGAGGTTGGCGTGGTGCTCCATGGCGGTGACGCAGACCTCGTCGCCGGGGCCGATGCGCAACCGATCGGCGATCTCGGGGTCGACGCCGTCGAGCGCTCCCGGCGCGTTGGCGTTGGACAGCGCGTAGGCGACGAGGTTGATCGCCTCGGTGCCGTTGCGGGTGAAGACGATCTCGCGGGAAGGAGCGCCGACGAACGCGCCGATGCGCTCACGCGCCGACTCGTAGAGGTCGGTCGCCTCCTCGGCGAGCTGGTGTGCCCCGCGGTGCACCGCCGCGTTGTGGTGCTCGTAGAAGTCGCGTTCGGCGTCGAGCACCGATCTCGGCTTCTGCGACGTGGCCCCCGAGTCGAGGTAGACCAGCGGCTTACCACCGCGAACGGTGCGCGTGAGGATCGGGAAGTCCTCGCGCAGGCGGGCGATCTCCTCGGGGGAAGGCGCCGGGCGCAGTGCCTGGGCCGCCTCCTCCCGGGTGACCTCGAGAGCCTCGTCCGCTGCCGGGGTGGCGGCGGAGGGCTGGGTGTGCAGATCGGTCATCAGGCATTCGCCGCCGCGGCAGGAGTGGTGAACCGGTCGTAACCCTCGTCCTCCAGACGATCGGCGAGTTCGGGACCACCCTCCTCGGCGATCCGGCCGTCGACGAACACGTGGACGAAGTCGGGCTCGATGTAGCGCAGGATGCGCGTGTAGTGCGTGATGAGGACCACGCCCATGTCGTTGGTCTCCTTGGCGCGGTTGACGCCCTCGGAGACGACGCGCAGGGCGTCGACGTCGAGGCCGGAGTCGGTCTCGTCGAGCACCGCGAACCGCGGCTTGAGCAGCTCGAGCTGGAGGATCTCGTGGCGCTTCTTCTCACCGCCGGAGAAGCCGACGTTGACGTCGCGCTCGGCGAAGCTCGCGTCCATCTTGAGGTCGGACATCGCGTTCTTGACGTCCTTGACCCAGTGCCGCAGCTTGGGCGCCTGGCCGTCGACGGCGGTCTTGGCGGTACGCAGGAAGTTGCTCACCGACACCCCGGTGACCTCGACCGGGTACTGCATCGCGAGGAACAGGCCCGCGCGGGCGCGCTCGTCGACGCTCATCGCGAGCACGTCCTCGCCGTCGAGGGTGACGGTGCCGCTGGTCACCGTGTACTTGGGGTGGCCGGCGATGCTGTAGGCCAGCGTCGACTTGCCCGAGCCGTTCGGGCCCATGATCGCGTGGGTCTCCCCCGAGCGGATCGTCAGGTCGACGCCCTTGAGGATCTCCTTGGGGCCGTGCTCGGTGTCGACGCTCACGTGGAGGTCGCGCACCTCCAGCACGGAGGGCTGACGGGTGGTGCCGGTGGACTCGCTCATGTCACTCGCTCCAGATGGTCGAAGGGTCAGAAGTTGATGGGCGTCGAGGAGTCGACGTAGACGTCGTCGCCCTCGATCTCGACGCGGTAGACGGCGACCGCCGCGGTCGCTGGCGGGGTGATCGGCTCGCCGCTGTCGACGTCGAAACGCGAACCGTGGAGCCAGCACTCGACGCACCGGCCGGAGACCTCGCCCTCGGAGAGTGCGACGGCGCCGTGGCTGCACTCGTCCTCGATGGCGTGGATCGTGCCGTCCTCGAGCCGGATCATCGCGACGTTCCTCCCCTCGACCACCGCCGCGTGGGCCTGGCCGGGGGTGAGGTCGTCGACTTGGCAGACGAGCTCCCTCATGCGTGGGTCGCCTCGTCCGTCGCCGTCTTCTCGGCGTCGGCGGGTGCCAGGGCGCTGAGCTCGAGCTCGGCCTCGATCATCTCCATGAGGTGATCGCTCACCTCGGCGACCCCGATGCGGTCGACGATGTCGGCGAAGAAGCCGCGGACGACCAGACGGCGGGCCTCGTCCTCGGGGATGCCGCGCGCCTGCAGGTAGAACAGCTGCAGGTCGTCGAACCTTCCCGTGGCCGAGGCGTGCCCGGCACCGGCGATCTCGCCCGTCTCGATCTCGAGGTTGGGCACGGAGTCGGCGCGAGCACCGTCGGTGAGCAGCAGGTTGCGGTTGAGCTCGTAGGTCTCGGTGCCCTCGGCGCTCGCGCGGATGAGCACATCGCCGATCCACACGGTGTGGGCGTCGTCGCCCTGCAGCGCGTTCTTGTAGAGCACGTCGGAGCTGCAGTGCGGGGGCTCGTGGTCGACGAAGAGACGGTTCTCCAGGTGCTGACCGGCGTCGGCGAACGCAACCCCGAGACCCTCGAACGACCCGCCGGTCCCCCGGTAGAAGGCGTTGGTCGAGACGCGCACGAGCGCGCCTCCGAGGCTCACCGACACGTGGCGTACGTGGGCGTCCCGGCCCACGACAACGTCGTGCTGACCGACGTGGATCGCGTCGTCCGCCCACTCCTGCACGGTGACGACGGTGACCTGGCTGCCGTCGCCGGCGAGAACGGTGAGCATCTCCGCGTACTCGGCCGAGCCGTAGTGCGAGAGCACGATCGTGGCCTTGGCGAAGTTGCCGATGCGCACAAGCAGGTGCCCGTGCACACGGTCCGCGAGGTCGCGGCCGGTGAGGCGCAGGACGACCGGCTCGGTGAGCTCGGCCTCGGCCGGGACGTCGACGACCGCCACGCCCCCGCTGTTGGCGGCGGCGACCGCGGCGATGCGATCCGCCGGCTTCGGCGGCTGCAGGGCGCGCCATTCCTCGACGCTCATCGTCGAACTGGTGACGCCCTCGGGCAGCCGCTCGTCCCACTCGAGGCACGTGCCGGTGGCCGCGTCCTCGAACAGGCCCGCGAGCTTCTTGATCGGGGTGAAGCGCCACCCCTCCTCGCGGCCCGTCGGCATGCCGAAGTCGGCGACGTCGAAGGACGTGCGCCACTCGGCGCGCGACTGCTCGGGCACGGTCGACTCGACCGCGCCGCGCACCGCGTCACGAGCGGCGTTCTTCAGGCCGTTCGCACGCGCAGGCGCGTCCTTCGTCGTCACCCCCGGCGTGCCCAGGGTCGGCTTGTCGGACTCGACGGGCATCCCCGTCGAGGTCTCCCCGGTCTCGGGGCGAGGTGTCGAACGATCGACGAGCGGCATCAGCCCACGGATCCTTCCATCTGCAGCTCGATGAGGCGGTTGAGTTCGAGGGCGTACTCCATCGGGAGTTCGCGGGCGATGGGCTCGACGAAGCCGCGCACGATCATCGCCATGGCCTCCTCCTCGCTCATGCCGCGTGACATGAGGTAGAAGAGCTGGTCATCGCTCACCTTGGACACCGTGGCCTCGTGGCCGAGCTGCACGTCGTCCTCACGGACGTCGACGTACGGGTAGGTGTCGGAGCGGCTGATCGTGTCGACGAGCAACGCGTCGCACACCACCGAACTCTTGGAGTTGGTCGCGCCCTCGGCGACCTGGACGAGGCCTCGGTAGGAGGTGCGCCCGCCGCCGCGCGCCACCGACTTGCTCACGATGGAGCTCGAGGTGTTGGGCGCGTTGTGCACCATCTTGGCGCCGGCGTCCTGGTGCTGACCCTCACCGGCGAAGGCGATGGACAGCGTCTCGCCGCGGGCGTGCTCGCCCTGCAGGAAGACGGCGGGGTACTTCATCGTCACCTTGGAGCCGATGTTGCCGTCGACCCATTCCATCGTCGCCCCGGCCTCGCAGACCGCGCGCTTGGTGACGAGGTTGTACACGTTGTTCGACCAGTTCTGGATCGTCGTGTAGCGCACCCGTGCGCCCTTCTTGACGACGATCTCGACGACGGCCGAGTGCAGCGAGTCCGACTTGTAGATCGGCGCGGTGCAGCCCTCGACGTAGTGCACGTAGCTGCCCTCGTCGGCGATGATCAGCGTGCGCTCGAACTGGCCCATGTTCTCGGTGTTGATGCGGAAGTAGGCCTGCAGCGGAATGTCGACGTGCACGCCCGGCGGCACGTAGATGAACGAGCCACCCGACCAGACGGCCGTGTTGAGCGAGGCGAACTTGTTGTCGCCGGGCGGGATGACCGTGCCGAAGTACTCGCGGAACAGGTCCTCGTGCTCGCGCAGACCGGTGTCGGTGTCGACGAAGATGACGCCCTTCTCCTCCAGGTCCTCGCGGATCTGGTGGTAGACGACCTCCGATTCGTACTGGGCCGCGACACCGGCGACGAGGCGCTGCTTCTCCGCCTCGGGGATGCCGAGCTTGTCGTAGGTGGCCTTGATGTCCTCGGGCAGCTCGTCCCAGGTGGTGGCCTGCTTCTCCGTGGACTTCACGAAGTACTTGATGTTCTGGAAGTCGATGCCCGACAGGTCGCTGCCCCAGTGCGGCATCGGCTTCTTGTCGAACAGCCGCAGGGACTTCAGGCGCAGTTCGCGCATCCATTCCGGCTCGTTCTTGCGGCCCGAGATGTCTGTGACGACGTCGGCGTTCAGGCCTCGACGTGCGGAGGCACCCGCCACGTCGGTGTCGGCCCAGCCGTACTCGTAGCGTCCCAGATCCTTCAGGCCCGGGTTGAGCTCCTCGATCGTGCTCATCACGCGCTCCCTTCGTCGTGCCGGCCGTTCGTGTCGTTCTCGTCGTGCTCTGTCGAGTCGTGCGGATGGTTCAGGTGGTTCGGGTGGCCCGTCGTGTCGTGGGCGGTGGGGTGCTGCCCCTCGCTTCCGGCTCGGCGTTGCGGGTGATCGGCCGCCGTGGGGCGTAACCCGAGCACCTCCGGCTGCGCGGCCGTCCCGTTGGGGACGAACGTCGTGCACACGTGCTCACCCCCCGCGAGGGTGGCGAGCCGCTGGACGTGCACCCCGAGCAGGCGGGCGAAGACCGCGGTCTCCTCCTCGCAGAACTGAGGAAACCGGGCTGCGACCTCGTGCATCGGGCAGTGTCCCTGGCAGAGCTGCAGGCCGAGCCCGGACGGACCGACCGGACGCGCCGAGGCAGCATAGCCGTCGGCGGCGAGGGCCTGTGCAAGCGCCGTCGCTCGGCTCTCGAGGTCGTCTCCGGTCGCGTCGATGATCGCCGCGTACCGGCTCTCCATCGCGGCGAGCAATTCGCGCGCGAACTCGGCCACGGCATCTTCGCCGAACCGGTCGGCGACGAACTGCAGCGCCTCGGTGGCCACGTCGCCGTAACCGGTGGCAAGGCTGCGGTGTCCCTCGGGCGTGACGACGTAGGCACGAGCCGGCCGGCCACGCCCGCGGCGCGCCGGTGCCGTCTCGGACGGGGCGATGAGGCCTTCCTCGTCGAGCCGCTCGAGGTGACGCCGGACGCCGGCCGAGGTCATGCCGAACTCCTCGGCGAGGCGCGTGGCCGTCACCGGGCCGAGTTCGGAGACCCGTCGCAACACCAGGTCCCGGGTGCGGGCATCACCGTCCGCACCGGCGGAGACACTGCTCCGCGGTGCTGTCGACGTAGGACTCCCGATAAACACAACACCAACCTTACCTAATTCACCGGGCCGCGTCTGCCCGGGGGTCGGACGCCCGCCCGGGAGCCACCCTGTGGCCGGGTTCCCGGCGCCACCGGCCCCGCGACCTAGACTGCGGCCCATGTCCAGCGTCCCTCCTCCGCGCCCCGCAGGGCGCACTGCCGAGCGCCCCCTCCAGCACCCGGCCGTCGTCGTCGACGCCCTGTGCAAGCGCTTCGGAGCGATCGAGGCCGTGCGCGACATGACCTGGCAGGCCGAGGCCGGGCGCATCACGGCGGTGCTCGGCCCCAACGGCGCGGGCAAGACCACCACGGTCGCCTGCCTCGAGGGGCTGCTCGAGGCGGACGGCGGCGCCGTGCGGGTGCTCGGCGTCGACCCGTGGCGGGCGGGCCCGCAGCACCGCGCCCGAGTCGGGGTGATGCTGCAGGACGGCGGACTGCCCAACACGAGCACCCCGGCACGCCTGATCCCCCACCTCGCCCACTTCTACGCGCGGCCGTGGCCGGTGGACGATCTCATGAGCCGCCTCGGCATCGGTGCGTTCGCCCGGACGAGCGTGCGGCGCCTCTCCGGCGGGCAGCGTCAGCGCGTCGCCCTCGCGGCCGCACTCGTCGGACGCCCGGAGGTCGTGTTCCTCGACGAGCCGTCGGCCGGTCTGGACCCGCACGCACGCCTCGACGTCTGGGACCTCGTTCGCGAGGTCGCGGTCGCCGGAGCGTGCGTCGTCCTCACCACGCACTCCTTCGAGGAGGCCGAACGTCTCGCCGACGACGTCGTCGTCGTCGCCGAAGGACGAACCGTGGTCACCGGCACGGTCGCCGAGGTCGCCGGCGACGGGGGCCTGGAGGAGACGTATTTCGCGCTCACGCGTCCAGGCCGCCTCCACGGCCGTCCCGACGTTCACCCACGGACGCACGAGAGCACCGATGACGACGACCACCCCCGCGGCCTCCGGCGGCCCCGCCGCGGCGCCCGCCTCGGCGCGCGTGCTCGCCCAGGCGCGCTTCGAGACCGGCACGCTGCTGCGCAACGGCGAACAGTTGCTCGTCGCGATCGTGCTCCCCGCCCTCGCGCTCCTGGCGCTGATCAGCGCCCCCGTCCCCGGCTTCGACGGACCCCACCGGCTCGACCTCGCGATGGCCGGCGTCCTCGGCCTCGCCGTGATCTCCACCGCCTTCACGGGCCAGGCGATCTCGACCGGATTCGACCGCCGCTACGGAGTTCTGCGCCTGCTGGGCACGACCCCGCTCGGCCGCGGCGGCCTGCTCGTCGCGAAGGCGCTCGCCGTCCTCGTCGTCCTCGTCGTGCAGTCCCTCGCGCTCGGTGTGCTCGGTTTCGCGCTCGGCTGGCGACCGGACCCCACGCACCTCGTCATCGCGCTGCCGGTCCTCGGGCTGGGTGCCTGGGCCTTCGTCGCGCTGGCGCTGCTCCTGGCCGGCACACTCCGCGCCGAGGCCGTCCTCGCGCTCGCCAACCTCGTCTGGGTGTTGCTGCTCGGCATCGGTGGGGTCGTCATCCCCCCGCGGGAACTGCCGGGCGGGCTCCAGGGGTTCGCACCGTATCTGCCCTCCGGAGCCCTCGGCGACGGCGTCCGCGCCGCCGTGCTCGACGGCACCATCCCCCTCGGGCCGGTCGTCGTCCTCGTCGTCTGGGTCCTCGTCGCGACCGCTCTCGCGGCCCGGTTCTTCCGCTGGAGCGACTGAGACGGGGCTCGGCGTGGCACCGCGGACACGCTCTCGGCGCTCGCGCACTCGACGAGCAGGTCGAGCGCGGGGCGACGCGTGACCGAGGTCCCACGCGCACGCCGAGTGTCCGATCTGCGAGGTGCGCGGAATAGAGTCGGGGCGTGAGTACCTCAGCACCCGGCGTCGACCTGCACCCCCATCACCCCGCCCCGATCCCCCGTTACGTTCGAGGGCTGTTCATCGCGAACGTCGTGTGTCAGGCGGGCATCATCGTCACGGGTGGCCTCGTCCGGCTCACCGGATCCGGCCTCGGCTGCCCGACCTGGCCGCAGTGCACGCCCGGCTCGTACACGCCGACCGTGCACCAGGAGCAGGGCTTCCACAAGTTCATCGAGTTCGGCAACCGCACACTCACGTTCGTGCTGCTGGTGGTCGCGCTGGCCGTCGTCTGGGCCGTCTGGAAGAAGCTCCCCCACCGCCCCTCGCTGCGCACCCCTGCCGTGCTCGTCGTCCTCGGAGTCGTCGTCCAGGCCGTGTTGGGGGGGATCACGGTGCTCACCGGCCTCAGCCCGATCACGGTGGCGGCGCACTTCCTCATCTCCGCGGCGCTCGTGGCGGTCGCCACCTACCTGTGGCTCCGGCTCGACGAGACGGAGGACGCCCCACAGCTGCTCGTCCCCCCGATCGTGCGGACGCTGGGCCACGTCACGGCAGCAGTCGGTGTCGTCGTGCTCACGCTGGGCACCATCGTCACCGGTTCGGGCCCGCACTCCGGCGACGCGAACACCCCCGCCCGGTTCGGGTTCGACCCCGCCGCGATGTCGTGGCTGCACGCCGACGCGGTCATCCTCTTCATCGGCCTCGTGGTCGCGATCTGGCTGGCCTGCCACCTCTCCGCGGTCGGCCGGCCCACCGAGCGTGCCGCGAAGGCGTGGCGCGATCTGCTCATTCTCTGCGTCGTCCAGGGTCTCGTGGGCTACGCGCAGTACGCCCTGGCCCTCCCCGAGGGCCTCGTCCTGCTCCACATGAGCCTCGCGGCGGTCATGGTCGTCCTCCTCGTCCGGGCCCTCATGGCGATGCGCGCCCGAGGGGTCCTCGAGGAGCACGCGCCCGTCGTGGACGGCGATGCCGACCTGCGCGGGACGCACGAGACCGTGGAGCGCCGAGACTGAACCATCCCTCCCCGGTACGACGGAAGCGGTACGACGGAAGGCCCGGCCATCGAGGATGGCCGGGCCTTCTGCTGTCGAGGAACCAGAACTCAGAAGCTCACGGGAAGCGCGAGGTGGAACAGCGGGTCGAGGGCGACGCCGACGAACACGAGCGTGAGGTAGCTGATCGAGTAGTGGAACAGCCGCATCGGGCGCAGCGCGGCCAGGGTGGTGTTGGCCGGGTCCTTGGCGCGGGAGAGCAGCCGGTGCGACTCGAGGACGAACACGGCGCCGGAGACGAGGGCGATGACGGTGTAGATCCAGCCCATGTTCGCGACCGGCACGAGCGCGAGCGACGCCGCGACCGTGGCCCAGGCGTACGCGACGATCTGCCGGGCGACCTTGGTGTCCTCGGCGAGCACCGGCAGCATGGGGATGCCGGCGGCGGCGTAGTCGTCCTTGAACCGCATCGACAGCGGCCAGTAGTGCGGCGGGGTCCAGAAGAAGACGACGAGGAAGAGCACGACGGGGGCCCAGTCGAGCCGGTTCGTCACGGCCGCCCAGCCGATGAGCACCGGCATACAGCCCGCGGCTCCGCCCCAGACGATGTTCTGGGTCGTGCGCCGCTTGAGCACCATGGTGTAGAAGACGACGTAGAGCAGGATCGCGCCGAACGAGAGTGCCGCGGACAACGCGTTGACGAGCAGCCCGAGGACGAGCACCGAGGCGACGCCGAGCACGATCGCGAACACGAGCGCGTGCCGCACGGGGATGAGTCCGGTCGCGAGCGGACGCCCCTCCGTGCGTCGCATGAGGCGGTCGACGTCACGGTCGAGGATGCAGTTGAAGACGTTCGCGCACGCCGCGGAGAGCGTGCCGCCGACGAGGGTCGCGACGACGAGGCCGGCCGGCGGGACTCCGCCCTGGGCGAGGAACATCACCGGAAACGTCGTGATGAGCAGGAGCTCGATGATGCGCGGCTTGATGAGCGACACGTAGTCGCGGATACCGGCGCGGCGGGTGGAGTGGGATCCGCCCGCCTGGGCTCGATCGACTGATTCCCGGCGAGGCTGGAGAGTGGTCACTGTGTTGTCGTCGATCCTTCGCACGTGGGGGCCCGCAGGTGCGGCGGGCGGTCTCTCGGGCCCAGTGTAGGCGCCGCCGTCGCCGCGAGGGCGGGCGCGGCCCCGGTGGCGTTGTCGGTGGCTCTCGATAGGCTGCAAGGGATACGACGACTGCGGTGTCCCGTTCGCGCCCGCGAGCGCGAGTCCGACGCCGCCGTCACCGCCTCGTGCGAAGGAGAGCTCATGACCGACACCACCGCCCGCCGCGATCCGTCCCTGGCCGATCCTCGGTGCAGCGAGGTCGGGTGGAACGATCTCGACCGTCGCGCGGTCGACACCGTGCGGGTCCTCGCCGCCGACGCGGTGCAGAAGGCCGGCAACGGCCATCCCGGTACCGCCATGAGCCTCGCTCCCCTGGCCTACCTGTTGTTCCAGAAGGTCATGAACATCGACCCGAACGACCCCGACTGGCTGGGCCGCGACCGTTTCGTGTTGTCCTGCGGCCACAGCAGCCTCACGCAGTACATCCAGCTCTACCTGTCGGGCTACGGCATGGAGATGAAGGACCTGCAGGCGCTGCGCACGTTCGGCTCGGCCACCCCGGGTCACCCTGAGGTCCACCACACCCGCGGTGTCGAGATCACGACGGGGCCGCTGGGCTCCGGGTTCGCCACGGGCGTGGGCATGGCGATGGCCCAGCGCCGTCAGCGGGGCATGTTCGACCCCGACGCGCCCACCGGTGAGAGCCCGTTCGACCACCACGTCTACATCATCGCCTCCGACGGCGACCTCATGGAGGGTGTCTCTGCCGAGGCCTCCTCGCTCGCGGGTCACCAGCAGCTCGACAACCTCACGGTCATCTACGACCAGAACTTCATCTCGATCGAGGACGACACCGACATCGCGTTCAGCGAGGACGTCGCCAAGCGCTACGAGGCCTACGGCTGGAACGTCAAGATCGTCGACTGGCGCGAGGGTGAGCAGTACGTCGAGGACGTCGACGCCCTCTACGCCGCGTTGCAGTCCGGTGAGCAGGAGAAGGGTCGACCCACCCTCGTGGTGCTGCGCACGATCATCGCCTGGCCCGCGCCGGAGTTGCAGGACACGGGCAAGGCCCACGGCGCCGCGCTCGGCGAGGACGAGGTCAAGGCCACCAAGAAGCTCCTGGGCTTCGACCCCGAGGTCGACTTCCCCGAGGAGCCCGAGGTCCTCGCGCACGCGCGCAAGGTCGCCGAGCGGGGCGCCGAGAGGCACCAGGAGTGGGACGCCCGCTTCGAGGCGTGGCGTCAGGCCAACCCGGAGCTCGCCGAGACCCTCGATCGCATCCGCGCGCACGAACTGCCCGCCGGCCTCGACGAGGCGCTGCCGGTGTTCCCCGCGGACGAGAAGGGCATCGCCACGCGAAAGGCCTCCGGTGAGGTCATCAACGCGATCAAGGGCGTCGTGCCCGAGCTGTGGGGCGGCTCGGCCGACCTCGCCGAGTCCAACAACACGGCGATGAAGGGCGAGCTCAGCTTCGTGCCCGAGAGCCGTGCCACCGACATGTGGCCGGGCGGGCCCTACGGTCGCAACCTCCACTTCGGTGTGCGCGAGAACGCGATGGGCATGGCGCTCAACGGCATGGCGCTCGAGGGCCTCACCCGCCCGTACGGCGGCACGTTCCTCATCTTCTCCGACTACATGCGTCCGGCGGTGCGACTGGCCGCACTGCAGGAGCTCGGGGTCACGTTCGTGTGGACCCATGACTCCATCGGTCTCGGCGAGGACGGCCCCACCCACCAGCCCATCGAGCAGCTCTCGTCGCTGCGGGCGATCCCCGGCCTCGACGTCGTGCGTCCGGCCGACGCCAACGAGACCTCCCAGGCGTGGAAGCAGATCCTCGCCCGCTACGACCGCCCGGCAGGGCTGGCACTCACCCGTCAGAACGTGCCCACGATCGACCGGGAGAAGTACGCCTCGGCCGACGGCGTGCTCAAGGGTGGCTACGTGCTCGCCGACACCGACGGCGATCCCGACGTCCTCCTGATCGCGACGGGCTCCGAGGTCTCCCTGGCGCTCGAGGCGCGGGAGGAGCTCAACGCCATCGACGTCGCCGCGCGGGTGGTCTCGATGCCTTGTGTCGAGTGGTTCCTCGACCAGCCCCAGGAGTACCGCGACGAGGTGCTTCCGCCCTCGATCCGGGCGCGGGTCGCCGTCGAGGCCGGTCACCCCATGAGCTGGTACCGGTTCGTCGGCGACGCCGGCCGGGTCGTCGGCATCGACCACTTCGGCGCCTCGGCCCCCGGAGAGGTGCTCTTCGAGAAGTTCGGCATCACGCCCACCGCGGTCGTCGACGCCGCCAAGGACTCGATCGAGGCCGCTCGCCGGGGTGCGCAGGTCACCAGCGAAGAGCGCCTCGTCACCGACGAAGGGAGCGAGAAATGAGCAACGGCCGCCTGGCCGCCCTCTCCGAGGCAGGAGTGTCCATCTGGCTTGACGATCTCAGCCGAGAGCTCGTCTCCTCAGGCGGCCTTCAGCGCCGCATCACGAAGGACTCGGTCGTCGGCGTGACGACCAACCCGACGATCTTCGCCACCGCACTGAGCGACGGCGAGGCGTACGCCGATCAGGTGGCCGCCCTCTCCTCGGACGGGGCGAGTGTCGAGGAGGCCATCCTCGCGCTGACCACCAACGACGTGCGCGACGCCTGCGACGCGTTCATGCCGGTCTACGAGGCCACCGGGGGTGTCGACGGGCGGGTCTCCATCGAGGTCGACCCCGGCCTGGCGCACGACACCGCGGCGACGGTCGAAGGGGCCGAGCTGCTGTGGCAGACCGTCGACCGGCCCAACCTCCTCGTCAAGATCCCCGCCACCGACGAAGGCCTGCCCGCCATCACCCAGACCCTGGCCAAGGGCATCAGCGTCAACGTCACGCTGATCTTCTCCCTCGACCGGTACCGCGGTGTGCTCAACGCGTTCCTCACCGGTCTGGAGCAGGCGCGCGAGAACGGGATCGACCTCAGCGGGATCCATTCGGTCGCCTCGTTCTTCATCTCCCGGTTCGATACGGAGGTCGACAAGCGCCTCGACGCGATCGGCTCCGAGGAGGCCCTCGCGCTCAAGGGCCGGGCCGCCCTCGCCAACGCCCGGCTGGCCTACCACGCGTTGCAGGACGTGGCCGAGACGCCGCGGTGGAAGACCCTCGCCGACGACGGCGGGCACCTGCAGCGCCCGCTGTGGGCCTCCACCGGAGTCAAGAACCCCGACTACCCGGACACGCTCTACGTCACCGGCCTCGTGACGCGCGGTGTCGTCAACACGATGCCCACGGCCACCCTCGAGGCGTTCGCCGAGCACGGCGAAGTGGAGGGCGACACGGTGGTCGGTGACGCGGCCGAGTCCGACGCCGTCCTCGACGACCTGGAACGTCTGGGCATCTCCTACGGCGAGGTCGTCGCCCAGCTCGAACGCGAGGGGGTCGAGAAGTTCGAGGCCTCGTGGTCCGAGCTCACCGAGACCGTGCGCGTCGCGCTGGAGAAGGGCGAGTGAGTCCGGCCCGCGTCACCGCGGAGCACAACCCGCTGCGGGCGCCCGACGATCTGCGGTTGCCGCGGATCGCCGGGCCCTGCGCGGTGGTGCTCTTCGGTGTCACCGGCGATCTCGCACGCAAGAAGCTCCTGCCGGCGATCTACGATCTGGCGAGCCGCGGCCTTCTGCCTCCGGGGTTCTCGCTCGTCGGGTTCGGCCGGCGTGACTGGAGCAACGAGCAGTTCGCGCAGTACGTCGAGGAATCGGTCCGGGGCCACGCGCGCACGCCCTTCACCCAGGAGGTGTGGCGCGAGCTGGCCGACGGCCTGCGCTTCGTCTCGGGCTCCTTCGACGACGACGCCGCCTTCGACCACCTCGCGCAGGCCCTCACCGAGCTCGACGAGCAGCGAGGCACCGGAGGCAACAACGCCTTCTACCTCTCGATCCCGCCCGACGCGTTCCCCGTCGTCTGCACCCAGCTCCAGCGCAGCGGCCTCGCCACGGGCGACACCGAC
Source organism: Mobilicoccus massiliensis (assembly GCF_000826525.2). GTDB lineage: Bacteria > Actinomycetota > Actinomycetes > Actinomycetales > Dermatophilaceae > Mobilicoccus > Mobilicoccus massiliensis. The sequence goes on from NZ_LN651331.1 coordinate 460,119, forward strand.
GGGCCGCATCCGAACTCCTGGCGCCGTGTCGTCATCGAGAAGCCGTTCGGCCACGACCTCGCCAGCGCCCGCGAACTCAACGCCATCGTCGAGGCGGTCTTTCCGCCGGACGCGATCTTTCGTATCGACCACTACCTCGGCAAGGAGACCGTCCAGAACATCCTCGCGCTGCGGTTCGCCAACCAGCTGTTCGAGCCCATCTGGAACTCCAACTACGTCGACCACGTGCAGATCACGATGGCCGAGGACATCGGCATCGGCGGGCGTGCGGGCTACTACGACGGCATCGGCGCGGCTCGCGACGTCATCCAGAACCACCTGCTGCAGTTGCTCGCACTCACCGCGATGGAGGAGCCGCTGTCGTTCGACGCGTCCCACCTGAGGGTCGAGAAGCAGAAGGTGCTGGAGGCGACCCGGCTCGCGGGACCGGTCTCGCGGGCCACGGCCCGAGGCGTGTACGGCCCGGGCTGGCAGGGCGGTGAGCCGGTCATCGGCTACGCCGAGGAGGAGGGTGTGTCCCCGTCCTCGACGACGGAGACCTACGCCGCGCTCGCGCTGACGGTCGAGACCCGACGCTGGGCGGGAGTGCCGTTCTACCTGCGCACGGGCAAACGTCTCGCCAAGCGCGTCACCGAGATCGCCGTCATGTTCAAACCGGCGCCGCATCACCCGTTCGGTCACGACGCCACCGAGGAGCTCGGCGGCAACGCCGTCGTCATCCGCATCCAGCCCGACGAGGGCGTGACGATCCGGTTCGGGGCCAAGGTGCCCGGAACGGCGCTCGAGGTGCGCGACGTGAGCATGGACTTCGGTTACGGGCGCTCGTTCATGCAGTCCAGCCCAGAGGCCTACGAGCGGCTCATCCTCGACGTGCTCCTCGGCGATCCGCCGCTGTTCCCCCGGCACGAGGAGGTCGAGTCGTCCTGGCGCATCCTCGATCCGGCCACCACGGCGTGGGCGCGTTCGGGCGCCAAGCCGGAGGTGTACCCCGCCGGTACGTGGGGCCCGCGCTCGGCCGACGAACTCCTCGCCCGTGACGGACGCTTCTGGAGGCTCCCGTGATCGTCGACATGCCCGACACCACGGTCGGCGCGATCTCGAACAAGCTCATCGAGTTGCGCGACCACGTGGGTGCGATGGCCCTCAGCCGGGTGTTCACCCTCGTCGTCCTGCTCTCCCCCGAGGACGAGGAGCGTGCGCTGTCGGTCGCCGAGTCCGCCACCCGCCAGCATCCCTCCCGCATCCTGTTCGTCGTCCACGGCTCCGGCCGAGGGCGCGACGGCATCGACGGCGAGATCCGGGTCGGTGGTGACGCGGGGGCCAGCGAGATGGTCGTCATGCGCTTGCGGGGTGAGCTCACCGCACACAGCGAGGCCGTCGTGCTGCCCCTGCTCCTCGCCGACTCGCCCGTGGTCGCCTGGTGGCCCGGTGGTTGTCCCGAGGACGTGTCCGCCCACCCCATCGGTCGGATCGCCCGGCGCCGCATCACCGACGCCGAGTTCACGCCCGACCCGAGCGCCAGCATCCGCCACCGGGCCGAGACGTACGCACCCGGCGACAGCGATCTGGTCTGGACGCGCACCACGCGGTGGCGCGGGCTGCTCGCCGCCGCGCTCGACCTGCCGCCGTACGAGCCGGTCACGCAGGTCTGTGTCACCGGGGGTTACGACTCCGCCTCGGCCGACCTGCTCGCCGCCTGGCTCGGTTCGGCGCTCAAGTGCGAGGTCGTCCGTGCCCGCGCCGAGGCCGGCACGGGGCTCCTCAGCGCGCGCCTCGTCCGACGTTCGGGCCCGGTCGATCTCGTTCGTCCCGACGGCCTGGTGACGACGCTGTCGCAGGCGGGGCAACCTGCCCGGCGGCTGGCCGTCCCACGCCGTGAGGCCGCCGAGTGCCTGGCCGACGAGTTGTCCCACCTCGGCGAGGACGACGCCTACGCGCGCACCCTGCGTGAAGGCATCCCCCTGCTGCGCGATGCGGGGGTGCCTGCCGGTGAGGCCGTCGAGAAGGGCATCGCCCCCTCCCTCGAGGAGTCCCGGGCCCTGGCCGAACAGATTCGCCGGGTCGCGCTCGCCCGGCGCTCCGAGCAGGGCTGAGTCCGCTCTCCTGCCCCGCGCGATACGACGACGGCCTCCGCAGCGATTCTGCTGCGGAGGCCGTCGTCGTCAGATGAGGAGGCCGCCCGGTGTCAGCCGGCGAATCGCGTGATCACGCCGAGCCCGATGACGGCGGCGAGCCACACGAGCGCCATGCCCACCGTGATGCGATTGAGGTTGCGTTCTGCGACCGACGAACCGCCCATGGTGCTCGACATCGCTCCGCCGAACATGTCGGACATGCCGCCGCCCTTGCCCTTGTGCATGAGGATGAGCAGCACGAGGAAGACCCCGGTGATGGCGAGGAAGACCTCGAGCGCGATCTTCAGGATGTCCACGGAATCGATGCCTGCCTGTCGGGTGCGGTTCGTGTCGTCCGGTGTACGAACGAGGGCCCGAGGAACGCCGGGCCGTGTTCCAGGATAGCCGAGACCCCCTGACGCGCCGGAACGCCCGCGCCGACGGTCGTCGTGACCGGCCGGGCGGGCGTTCGGATCGAACGGCGCGAGTGCGGGGAGCCTCAGCTCTTGTCGTACCCGCAGATCTTCGCGAACTCGTCCGCCTTGAGGGAGGCGCCGCCGACGAGCGCGCCGTCGACGTCGGCCTGGGCCATGATGTCGGCGACGTTCGAGGACTTGACCGAGCCGCCGTAGAGGATGCGGATGCCGTCGGCCGTGGCCTGGTCGTACAGCTCGGTGAGCTTGCCACGGATGGCGCCGCACACCTCCTGGGCGTCCTCGGGGGTGGCGACCTCACCGGTACCGATGGCCCAGATGGGCTCGTAGGCGATGACGATGCTCTTGACCTGCTCGACGGGGATGCCCGCGAGGTCGGCCTCGATCTGGCCGAGGACGTGCTCGACCTGCCGGCCCTCCTTGCGGATCTCCAAGGCCTCGCCGCAGCAGAGGATCGGCGTGAGGCCGTGACGGTAGGCCGCCTTGACCTTCTCGTTGAGCAGCTCGTCGGTCTCTCCGTGGCCCTCGCGCCGTTCGCTGTGACCGACCGCGACGTACGTGCAGCCGAGCTTGGCGAGGAACGCTCCGGAGATGTCACCGGTGTAGGCGCCCTCGTCCTGGGGCGAGAGATCCTGGGCGCCGTACTCGATCTTGAGCTTGTCGCCCTCGACGAGCGTCTGCACCGTGCGCAGGTCGGTGAACGGCGGCAGGATCGCGACCTCCACCTTGTCGAAGTCGTGGTCGGCGTCCTTGAGGCTCCAGTCGAGCTTCTGCACGAGCTGGGTGGCCTGCAGGTGGTCGAGGTTCATCTTCCAGTTGCCCGCCATGAGCGGGGTGCGTGATGCCATGTGTCGTCCTTGGGTCTCGGGTGGGCAGGGGTGGTCGAGCAGCGATCAGGCGTCGAGAATCTCGATGCCCGGGAGGGTCTTCCCCTCCAGGTACTCGAGGCTCGCGCCGCCGCCGGTGGAGATGTGGCCGAACTGGTCGTCGGCGAATCCGAGCTGACGCACGGCGGCCGCGGAGTCGCCGCCGCCGACGACGGTGAGGGCGCCCTCCTTGGTGATGTCGGCGAGGACCTGCGCGACGGCCTCGGTGCCGTAGGCGTACGGAGCCATCTCGAAGGCGCCCATCGGGCCGTTCCAGAACACCGTGCGGCAGTCGCGCAGCTTCGTGGCGAACAGCTCACGCGACTTCGGGCCGATGTCGAGGCCCATCATGTCGGCCGGGATCTCGTCGCTGTCCACGACGAGCGTGTCGACGTCGGCGGAGAACTCCGGCGCGACCACGGTGTCGATCGGCAGGACGATCTCGACGCCCTTGGCCTTGGCGTCCTCGAGGAACTTCTTGCAGGTGTCGACCTTCTCTTCGTCGAGCAGGCTCTTGCCGACCTCGTGGCCCTGCGCCTTGAGGAACGTGTAGGCCATGCCGCCACCGATGAGGAGACGGTCGGCGGTCTGCATGAGGTTCTCGATGACGGCGAGCTTGTCGGCGACCTTGGCGCCGCCGAGCACGACGGCGTAGGGGCGCTCGGGGTTCTGGGTGAGGCGCTGGAGGACCTCGACCTCGGTGCCCACGAGGCCGCCCGCGTAGTGCGGCAGACGGGTGGCGACGTCGTAGACGGAGGCCTGCTTGCGGTGGACGACGCCGAAGCCGTCGGAGACGAACGCGTCGGCGAACGCCGCGAGCTGGTCGGCGAAGTCGCCACGCTCCTTCTCGTCCTTGCTCGTCTCACCGGGGTTGAAGCGGAGGTTCTCCAGGAGCGCCACGTCGCCGTCCTGCAGGCCCGCGACGACGGACTTCGCGGACTCCCCCACGGTGTCCTTCGCGAACGCGACGTCCTTGCCGAGCAACTCGGAGAGGCGCGACACGACTGGCGTCAGGGAGTACTTCTCCTCGGGCGCGCCCTTGGGGCGGCCGAGGTGAGCGACGACGACGACCTTGGCCCCCGCGTCGCTCAGCGCCTTGATCGTGGGCACCGAGGCACGGACGCGGCCGTCGTCGGTGATGTTGCGCTCGTCGTCGAGCGGCACGTTGAGGTCGCTGCGGACGAGGACGGTCTTACCGTGCACGTCGCCGGCGAGGAGGTCTTCGATCGTCTTCATGAACGTCTCCTGCGTTGGGTTACGGACTGCGAAAGGGCTGCTGCGGGCGCACAGACACGCCGACGCCGGGCGACCGGGAGTGCGGCCGCCCGGCGTCGGGGGTGTGTCATACGCGCGTCACGCGATGGACGGGTGCGATCAGAGCTTGGAGCCGACGAGCTTGACGACGTCGACGAGGCGGTTGGAGTAGCCCCACTCGTTGTCGTACCAGCCGACGACCTTGACCTGGTTGCCGATGACCTTGGTGAGCCCGGAGTCGAAGATGCAGGAGGCCGGGTCGGTCTCGATGTCCTTGGAGACGATCGGCTCGTCGGTGTAGACGAGGTAGCCCTTCATGGAGCCGCTCTCGGCCGCCTTCTTGACGATCTCGTTGACCTCTTCGACGGAGGTCTCCCGCGGCGCCTCGAACGTGAGGTCGGTCGCCGAGCCCGTGGGCACGGGCACACGCAGGGCGTAACCGTCGAGCTTGCCCTTGAGCTCCGGGAGCACGAGCGAGACCGCCTTGGCGGCGCCCGTGGTGGTCGGGACGATGTTGAGCGCGGCGGCGCGCGCACGACGCAAGTCCTTGTGCGGCGCGTCCTGCAGGTTCTGGTCCTGCGTGTAGGCGTGGATCGTCGTCATGAGGCCGCGCTCGATGCCGAGGCCGTCGTTGAGCGCCTTGGCCATCGGGGCGAGGCAGTTGGTGGTGCACGACGCGTTCGAGATGATCGTGTGCTTCTCGGCGTCGTACTTGTCGTCGTTGACGCCCATGACGATCGTGATGTCCTCGTTCTTCGCCGGAGCGGAGATGATGACCTTCTTGGCGCCGCCGTCGATGTGCGCCTTCGCCTTCGTGGCGTCGGTGAAGAAGCCGGTGGACTCGACGACGATGTCGGCGCCGACGCCCTTCCAGTCGATCTTGGCCGGGTCGCGCTCCTCGAACACGCGGAAGGTCTTGCCGCCCGCGGTGATCGACTCGTCGTCGTAGGTGACCTCGCCCGGGAAGCGACCGAGGATCGAGTCGTACTTGAGCAGGTGCGCGAGGGTCTTGTTGTCCATCAGGTCGTTGACGGCGACGACCTCGACATCGGCGCCGGAGGCGACGATGGCGCGGAAGAAGTTGCGTCCGATACGGCCGAAACCATTGATGCCTACGCGAACGGTCACGATTGAGGCCTTTCATCTGGGTTGGTCAGGGACAGCGCGTCGAACTCGTCCCCGGTGGCGCAGCACGTGCTCGGCCCCTGCCGAAGACGGGATCGCACGCCTTCGTACGACATCTCGACCCTAGGTGATGGGCACTGCTGCTTCCACTCGTGGGCCCGAAGGTCCTACGCCGGACGCCGGGCGGTCAGGCGTCGAGCATCTCCTCGGTGAGGTTGGCGTCGGTGCCGGGGATGCCCCGGTCGGCGGCCGTCTTGTCGGCGAGGGCGAGCAGCCGGCGGATGCGCCCGGCGACCGCGTCCTTGGTCATCGGCGGGTCGGCGAGGGCGCCGAGCTCCTCGAGGCTGGCCTGTTTGTGCTCCAGCCGCAGTTCGCCCGCGGTACGCAGGTGGTCGGGGACCTCGTCGCCGAGGATCTCGAGCGCCCGCTCGACCCGGGCCCCCGCGGCGACGGCCGCGCGGGCCGAACGGCGCAGGTTGGCGTCGTCGAAGTTGGCGAGGCGGTTGGCGGTGGCGCGCACCTCCTTGCGGACGCGGCGTTCCTCCCAGGCGAGCACGGCGTCGTGGGCCCCGAGGCGCGTGAGCATGGCTCCGATGGCATCGCCGTCGCGGATGACGACACGGTCGACCCCGCGCACCTCGCGGGCCTTCACGGAGATGCCGAGGCGGCGGGCAGCGCCGACGAGCGCGAGTGCCGCCTCCGGGCCGGGGCACGTGATCTCCATCGAGCTCGACCTACCCGGCTCGGTGAGCGAGCCGTGGGCGAGGAACGCCCCCCGCCACGCGGCCTCGGCGTCGCAGGCCGCGCCGTTGACGACGCGCGGGGGCAACCCGCGAACCGGGCGGCCACGCAGGTCGACGAGTCCGGTCTGCCGGGCCAGCCCCTCGCCGTCCTCGACGACCCGCACGACGTAGCGACTCGTCCGCCGCAGCCCCCCGGCGGCGACGACGAGCAGCTCGCTGTCGTGCCCGTACACCTCGGAGACGTGCATGCGCAGCCGTCGAGCGGCGGCGCCGGTGTCGAGTTCGGCCTCGACGACGATGCGGCCGCCGACGATGTGCAACCCGCCCGCGAACCGCAGCATCGTCGACACCTCGGCCTTGCGACAGCAGGGCTTGGTCACGACGAGGCGGGAGAGTTCGTCCTTCACCTTCGCGGTCATCGCCATGGGGGTCATCCTGCCATCCGCGACGCGGTTCGCCGATCACCCTGGGAACGGCGCGAACTCGTGGTGCGTCGAGGCGCCGGCCCGGGGACGTCGGCCGCCGTGCTCAGCCGATGATGTCGCGGTAGGCGGCGGCGAGTCGCAACGGGTCGTGCCGCGCGGGATCCTCCGGGCGCGCCACGGGCAGGACGACGAGCTCGGCCCCGAGGCGACGGGCATGCACTTCGAGGTCGGCCCGGTCGTCGACGACCTGCGGATCCGCGAGGACGACGTCGATGTTGACGTCGGGAGCGTGCGCACGCAGCGACTCGAGGTGATGGGCGGCGGAGTATCCCTGGGTCTCGGAGGTCTGCATCTCGAGGTTGAGGGTGAGGATGCGCAGCGCGGCGGTGTCGCGCAGGGCGTCGGCGAGCTGCGGCACGAGCAGGTGCGGCATCACCGAGGTGAACCACGAGCCCGGCCCGAGCACGACCCAGTCGGCCTCGCGCACCGCGGTGAGCGCCTCGTCGCAGGCGGGCGGTTGCGGCGGATCCAGTCGGACCGACAGCACTCGCCCGGGGGTCTTGGCCACGGCGGCCTGACCGCGGACGAGCGTGGTCACGTCCGGCAGGGCGGGGTCGTGGCCCTGCACCTCGGCCATGATCGCGAGCGGCACCGCGGCCATCGGCAGGACCCGGCCCCGGGCGCCGAGCAGCCGCCCCACGAGGTCGAGGCCGTGCACCGAGTCGCCGAGCAGATCCCACAGCCCGACGATGAGCAGGTTGCCCACGGCGTGCCCCGCGAGCTCGCCCTCACCGCCGAACCGGTGCTGCAACACGTCGCGCCACAGGTGTCCCCACTCGGAGTCGTCGCACAGCGCCGCCAACGCCATGCGCAGGTCACCGGGCGGGAGGATGTCGTACTGCTTGCGCAGCCGTCCGCTGGAGCCGCCGTCGTCGGCCACGGTGACGATCGCCGTGACGTTCTCGGTGACGTGCCGCAGCGCGGAGAGCGAGGCCGCCAGCCCGTGCCCGCCGCCGAAGGCGACGACGTGGCGTCTCATTCACGCCCCAGGTCGCGGTGGAACAGCAGCGTCGCGATCGCCGGGGTGCGCAGCTCGGCGGCGAGGCGCTCGGCGACGGCGACGGAACGGTGCTTGCCCCCGGTGCAGCCGACCGCGAGCGTGATGTAGCGACGTCCCTCCTTGAGGTAGCCGGCGAGCATCGGCTCCATGAGGTCGACGGCCCGGTCGATGAACTCCTCCGCCTCCGGCTGGGCGAAGACGTACTCGGCCACCGGCGCCTCCAGCCCGGTGTGGGGACGCAGCTCCGGGATCCAGTACGGGTTGGGCAGGAACCGCATGTCGAACACGGTGTCGGCGTCGAGCGGAACGCCGTACTTGAAGCCGAACGAGACGATCGCGATGCGCAGCCTCGCCGAGGTGGCCCCGCCGAGGATCTCGCGGACCTTGGCGGTGAGCTGATGCACGTTGATGCCGCTCGTGTCGACGAGCAGATCGGCGTCGGAACGCAGATGCGCGAGCAGACGCCGCTCCTCCTGGATGCCGTCGAGCAACCGGCCCTCCCCCTGCAGCGGGTGCGGGCGTCGCACGCTCTCGAACCGCCGGACGAGCGACTCGTCGCTGGCGTCGATGAACACCACGCGCGGCGAGAACCCGTCCTCCTGCAGTTCGGCCAGGGCCTCGGTGAACGCGGCAAAGAACCCACGGGTGCGCACGTCGACCACCGCGGCGAGGCGGTGCACCTCGGGGCTGCTGCGGACGAGGTCGGCGAGCTGCGGCAGCATGCGTGGCGGCAGGTTGTCGACGACGTACCAGCCGAGATCCTCCATCGCGTGCACCGCCGTGCTGCGCCCCGCGCCGCTCATGCCCGTGAGGATGATGAGCTCGCCGTCGGAGCGCGCCTCGCTCTCGCTCCGGGGCTCGATCCGCGCGACCTCGGCAGCGTTGGCGGCCTCGCCGCCGACGGGGGCACCGGAGGCGACTCCGGGGACGTCGCCAGCGGCGTCCCGAGAGCCGGACTCGGCGATGGGCTCGGGCGGGGCCGTGTCGCCGGGCACGGGCTGCCCCGCATTCGATGGCTCGGTCATGGCGTCTCCTCCGGCTCGGTGGCGTCACTTCCATCATCGTGCATCGCGCCCGCGACCGCGGGGGGCTCGTCGAGCACCTCGCCGGTTCTGGGGTCGACGGCCGGCGTGGGCGCGTCACCGCGCAGGTGCGTGACGATCGTCTCGGCCAGAGCAGGACCGATGCCGGGGACGGCGCGCACGGCCTCGGCGTCGGCCTGTCGCAGTCGCCGTACGGAGCCGAACTCGGCGAGCAGCGCGGCCCGCCTCGCCGGTCCCAACCCCGGGATGCCGTCGAGCTCGCTGGCCGTCATCGCCTTGGACCGTCGCTGCCGGTGGAAGGTGATGGCGAACCGGTGTGCCTCATCCCGCAGACGCTGGAGGAGGAACAGGCCCTCGCTCGTGCGCGGCAGGACGACCGGGAACTCCTCCCCCGGCAGCCACACCTCCTCGAGGCGTTTGGCCAGACCGACCACGGCCACGTCGGTGACCCCGAGGTCGGCGAGCACCCCCGCGGCCGCCTCCACCTGAGGGAGGCCGCCGTCGACGACGACGAGCTGCGGGGTGTACGCGAAGCGCTTGGGGCGCCCGGTCTGCGGATCGATGCCGGGTGCCGTACCGGAACCGGTAGCGGAGGCGTCCTCGTCGAGATCGACCGCTGCGGCACCGGTGTCTGTGTCCGTGGGCGTAGGCGTGTCCGTGGACGTACCCGTGAGCGTGGACGCGCCCGTGGACGCGGCCGGGCCCGTCTCGGCCGTCCCCCCACCCGTCCCGTCGGGCGGCTGGTCCGCCTGCCGGTGCCGTCGGAAGCGCCGTCGCAGGACCTCCGCCATGGCCATCGCATCGTGCACCGGGGTGCCGGGCTCGAGCGGGTTGCCCGCCTCGTCGCGGTCGCCCCGCACGATGAAGCGGCGGTACTCACTCTTGCGCGGGAGCCCGTCCTCGAAGACGACCATCGACGCGACGACGTTGGTGCCCTGGATGTGGGAGACGTCGTAGCACTCGATCCGCAGCGGCGCCTCGTCGAGGTCGAGCCCCTCCTGCAACTCCTCGAGCGCCTTGCTGCGCGCCGTGAGATCGCCGGCACGCGCGACCTTGTGCCGGGCGAGCGCCTGCGTGGCGTTGCGTGTCACGGTCTCCATGAGCGCCCGCTTGTCACCGCGACGGGGCACGCGCACGTCGACCGCGGCCCCTCGACGCTCGGAGAGCCACGCGGTGAACGTGGCGATCTCGCTGGGTTCGACCGAGACGAGGACCTCGCGGGGCACGACCTCGCCGCCCTCGCCGTAGACCTGTGCGAGGAGTTGCTCGAGCAGGACGTCGTCGGTGTCGTCGAGACCCTGCGAGCGTTCGAGGATCCATCCGCGCTGGCCCCGGACGCGGCCTCCGCGCACGTGGAACACCTGCACCGCGGCCTCGAGTTCGTCACCGGCGAGGGCGAACACGTCGGCGTCGGTGGCGTCGGGCAGCACGACGGCCGACCGCTCCAGTGCCTTGCGCAGGGCTCCCAGGTCGTCTCGCAACCGCGCCGCCCGCTCGAAGTCGAGCTCTGCGGCCGCCTCCTTCATCTGACGCTCGATGCGCGAGACGAACCGGCCCGTGTTGCCGGCCATGAACTCGCAGAAGTCCTCCGCGATCGCACGATGTTCGGCCTCGTCGACCCGGCCCACGCACGGCGCGGAGCACTTGTCGATGTAGCCGAGCAGGCACGGCCTGCCCACCTGGCCGGCTCGCTTGAACACCCCGTTGCTGCACGTGCGCAGAGGAAAGACCCGCAGCAAGAGGTCGAGGGTCTCGCGGATGGCCCACGCGTGGGTGTACGGCCCGAAATAGCGCGTGCCCGCCCGTTTGCGGCCACGCATCACCTGCGCCCGCGGGTAGGTCTCCCCCATCGTCACCGCGAGGTAGGGATACGACTTGTCGTCGCGGTACTTGACGTTGAACCGCGGGTCGAACTCCTTGATCCAGCTGTACTCGAGTTGGAGCGCCTCGACCTCGTTGGCGACGACGGTCCACTCGACCCGCGCCCCGGTGAACACCATCGTGCGCGTGCGCGGGTGCAGCCCGGCCACGTCCTGGAAGTACGAGGAGAGCCGCGAGCGCAGCGATTTGGCCTTGCCCACGTAGATGACCCGACCCTCGCGGTCGAGGAATCGGTACACCCCTGGTTCTGTCGGGATCTCCCCCGGGCGGGGGCGGTACGTCGAGGGATCGGCCACGTCCGTCACTGTAGGACCCGGCTCCGACAACCCCCGCCGACGGTCACCGGACGCCCCCGGCGGACCGGCTCCGCCGCCCGTCACGGGTTCGCCGGCGCCCCTCGTTCCCCGGTGCCGCGACCACCGTCGAACCCGCCGTCGACACGGCGAGTCGAGCTGTTCGGATGCCACCTGCTCGTGTCCGGTAAGCCCGCTTTCTCGGCCTCCGCGCAACCCGACGGTCGCGTTTCACGCGTGCGCCCAGCGGCGCCTTCACGGGGTCGAGCGGTCGGTTCCGACGGGTCCACATCACGAAATGGTCACAAGGCGCGAGTGGCGTCTGTGCAGGTACGAGGGGGGCCGCCTACATTCCCTTCACCCGACGTCAAGGGTGCGTGAGGCGCGTCACAGTTGCCTCGCGGTTCATCTTCCTCACACGGAGTCAACACATGTCCTCACGCACTTCCTCGCGCACCGTCGCACGCGTCGGCGTCACCCTCGTCGCCGCGAGCCTGGCCCTGTCCGCCTGTGGATCCCGCGACTCCGGAGGCACCTCCGGTGGCAGCGGCAGCGGTGGCGGCTCTGGTGACAAGACCGCCGTCATCGGTGTGATCGCGCCGCTGTCGGGCGACCTGTCCGCGATGGGCCTCGGCATCCAGCACTCCGTCGAGCTCGCCGTCAAGCAGGCCAACGACTCCAAGGCGATCCCGGGCTGGACCCTCAAGGTCGAGGCCAAGGACGACGAGGCCAAGACCGAGCCGGCCAAGAACGCCGCCACGCAGCTCGCCAGCGACAACAACGTCGTCGGCGTCGTCGGCACCCTCAACTCGAGCACCGCACAGACCGTGCAGCCCGTGCTCGCCTCGGCGAAGATCCCGATGGTCTCCCCGGCCAACACCAACCCCTCGCTCAGCCGCGGCGCCGACTTCGCCAACAGCCCCAAGCGGGACTACACCAACTACTTCCGCACGTGCACCACCGACGACGTGCAGGGCCCGTTCGCGGCGCAGTACCTCCTCGAGAAGAACATCAAGTCCGTCGCCACGGTCCACGACAAGAAGACCTACGGTCAGGGCCTCGTCGAGGCCTTCTCCAAGGAGTTCGCGGCCAAGGGTGGCCAGGTCGTCGCCGCCGAGACGATCAACCCCGACGACTCCAACTACCAGAACGTCCTCTCGACGATCACCGGCAAGAAGCCGCAGGCCGTGTACTACGGCGGTGAGTACCCGCAGGGTGGCCCCCTCAGCCAGCAGATGAAGGCCGGCGGCCTCAACGTCCCGCTCATCGGCGGTGACGGCCTCTACAACCCCAAGTACACCGAGCTCGCCGGCGCCACCGCCAACGGCGACATGACGACCTCCGTCGGCGCGCCGCTGGAGTCCCTGCCCAAGGGCAAGGAGTTCCTCGAGGCCTACAAGACGGAGAAGTACGACCAGGAGCCCGGCGCGTACGGCGCGTACGCCTACGACGCCGCCAACGCCATCATCGAAGGCCTCAAGACCTCCCTCAAGGACGCCGCAGACGCCCAGGGCGCCCGCCAGGCGACCATCGACGCCATCGGCAAGGCCGACTTCGACGGCGTCACCGGCAAGGTCTCCTTCGACCAGTACGGCGACAGCAAGACCCGCGTCCTCACCGTCTACGAGGTCAAGGACGGCGCCTGGGTGGCCGCCAAGACCGGCGAGCTCAAGTAACCACCGACACGGCTGACTCGGCGAGGTGCCCGGGACGGACGACCCCGTCCCGGGCACCGGTCCGCGTGCCTCGACCACCCCACAGGGAAGGAGTCCGGTGGACGCCCTCACGCAGTTCCTCGCATCCGCACCACAGCAGCTCATCCTCGGCCTGAGCCTCGGCTCGCTCTACGCACTCATCGCCGTCGGCTACACCGTCGTCTACGGCATCGTCCAGCTCATCAACTTCGCCCACGGCGAGGTGTTCATGATCGGCGCGTTCGGCGCGCTGTCGACGTACCTGTTGCTCTTCAAGGGCACGACGAGCATCTGGGTCCTGCCGGTCATGATCCTCGGGGCGATGGCCATGGCCGTCCTCACCGCGGTCGTCATGGAGCGGGTGGCCTACCGGCCGCTGCGGGGGGCGCCGCGTCTCGCGCCGCTCATCACGGCCATCGGCATCTCGGTGTTCCTCCAGGAGTTCGTGCGTCTGTTCTACGGCGACATCCCGGGCATGCCGGACGCGAAGTCCCGCATCCCCTTCCCCCTGATCGAGGGGGTCACCGGCCGGCCGATCCCGATGTTCGGGCTCCAGCTCCAGCGTCCGGCCCTGTTCACCATCGCCTGTCTCGTCGTGTGCGGCCTGTTCCTGTGGTGGTTCATCACGCGCACCAAGTCGGGCCGTGCGATGCAGGCCGTCTCGCAGGACCCCGACACCGCGCGCCTCATGGGCATCAACGTCGACCGGATCATCGTCATCGCGTTCGCCATCGGCGCCGCCCTCGCCGCCGTCGCCGGCGTCGCCCAGGGCCTGCAGAACAACAACATCGACTTCCGCATGGGCTTCATGGCGGGTCTCAAGGCGTTCACCGCCGCGGTCCTCGGCGGCATCGGCAACGTGCCGGGCGCCATCGTCGGTGGCCTGACGCTGGGCGTCGTCGAGACGTTCGCCGCGATGTACATCAGCTCGTCGTGGAAGGACATCATCGCGTTCTCGCTGCTCATCCTCGTGCTGGTGTTCCGGCCCCAGGGTCTGCTCGGCGCCCGGGTGGTGGATCGCGCATGAACACCGTGCTCACTCCCCCACTCTTCGGCGGCCGGTTCGAGAACCGCGCCACGCCGGTCATCGGAGCCGGGCTCGTCCTGCTGCTCGTCACCCCGTTCCTCTCGTGGTGCTACGACCGCCGCGTCCTCGGCGACCTCTCGGTGTACGGCAACCCGGCCCCCCTGCAGTGGGGCATGTTCGCCCTCGCCCTCGGCGGCCTCGCACTTCTCGCTCTCGACGTCGTGCCCGTGCTCAAGAGATTCGAGCCGTACGTCACCGAGGGCAAGGCGCTGCGGGCGCTCGGCATCGGGTCGCTCGTGTTCATGGCGGCGGTGCTCGTCATCATCGCCGTCACCACGAGCGGACTCGCCAACGCCGACCCCGGCGCCTGGCTGGCGCTCGTCGGCGCCGCACTCGTCACGATCGGCTCCTCGCTGGCCCCGTCGCGCGCCGAGAAGCAGCTCATCCACGTGCGTCTGCCCTCGTGGCTCGAGGTCCTCATCCTCGTCGTGTTCGTCGCGGGCGTCATGCTGCTGGCGGCCTATGCGCTCGGGATCACCGACGCGAGCCGCTTCATCATGCTGCTCATCCACGTCGGCGTCGTCATGGCGGTGCTCGCCGGCGCCGGTCTGTTCACGTGGCTCGGGCTGCTCGCGGCCAAGCACAGCCGGGTCCTCATGCTCGCGGCCTTCGCCTCGGCGTTCGCGTTCCCGCTCACGCAGGACGGTTCCGAGGCCAACATGTCGATCGCGACGAACGTGCTGATCTTCGCGGCGACCGCCGTCGGACTCAACATCGTCGTGGGCCTCGCTGGTCTGCTCGACCTGGGGTACATCGCGTTCCTCGGGGCCGGCGCCTACGTCGGCGCCATCCTCTCGGGCTCGGCGTTCGCCACCATCGACTGGACGCCGCCGTTCTTCGTCACCGCGATCATCGGCGCCGTGTTCGCCTCGATCCTCGGCCTCATCATCGGCTCACCGACCCTGCGGGTCTCCGGCGACTACCTCGCCATCGTCACGCTGGCGTTCGGCGAGATCTTCCGCCTCACGATGTTCAACCTCGACGGCGTCAACGGACCCAACATCACCCGCGGGCCCAACGGCATCCCGGCGATTCCCGAGCTGAACTTCTTCGGGTTCGACTTCGGCGACACCCACACGCTGTTCGGGATCGAGATCACCCGGTTCGCCAACTACTACTTCCTGCTGCTCATCCTCATGGCGTTCATCATCCTCGTGTTCACCCGACTCAACGCGAGCCGCATCGGCCGTGGTTGGGTCGCGATCCGCGAGGACGAGAAGGCCGCCGAGGCCATGGGCGTCAACGTGTTCGGTCTCAAGCTGCTGGCGTTCGCCGGCGGCGCGTTCCTCGCCGGCCTCGCCGGCACGGTCAAGGCACACCACGACGTGTCGGTCACCCCCGACCAGTACCAGTTCCTCGAGTCCGCGTTCCTGCTCGCGGCGGTAGTCCTCGGCGGCATGGGCACCGTCGGCGGCGTCATCATCGGTGCCGTCGTCCTCAAGCTCCTGCCCGAGAAGCTGCGGTTCTTCTCCGAGTACCGCCTGCTCATCTTCGGCCTGCTCCTCGTCCTCATGATGCGGTTCCGGCCCGAGGGTCTCGTCGCGAGCCAGCGCCGCAAGCTCGAGTTCCACGAGGACGATCAAGAGCTCGCCGATCAGGTGCAGGAAGTCCACATCGAGGAGGTCAAGTGAGCACCGCCGTCACCACATCCAGGAGCGACGGCGCGCCCGCGAACGCGGCGCCCATCCTCTCCGCCCGCGGCGTCACCATGCGCTTCGGCGGCCTCACCGCCGTCGACGACGTGGACCTCGACGTCTACCCCGGCGAGATCGTCGGTCTCATCGGCCCCAACGGCGCCGGCAAGACGACGTTCTTCAACTGCCTCACCGGCCTGTACAAGCCGACCGAGGGTCAGGTGACCTTCGACGGTGCCGTGCTCCCGCCCAAGCCGCGTCGCGTCGTCGTCGCGGGCATGAGCCGCACGTTCCAGAACATCCGGCTCTTCGCCAACATGACCGCCGCCGAGAACGTCATGGTCGGCCGCTACTGCCGCACCTCCTCGGGCCCCCTGACCTCCATCCTCCACGGACCCAAATTCCGTCGGGAGGAGGCCGAGACCAAGGCTCGCGCCGAGGAGTTGCTCGCCTACGTCGGTCTCGCAGGCTACGAGGAGCATCTCGCCCGCAACCTGCCCTACGGCCACCAGCGGCGGCTCGAGATCGCTCGGGCCCTCGCTACCGACCCCAAGCTCATCCTGCTCGATGAGCCCACGGCCGGCATGAACCCGCAGGAGACCCAGGAGGCCGAGGACCTCATCTTCAAGATCCGGGATTCCGGTCTCGCCGTCGTCGTCATCGAGCACGACATGCGGTTCATCTTCCAGCTCTGCAACCGGGTGCTCTGCCTCGTCCGTGGCAAGGCGCTCATCGAGGGCACCCCCGGCGAGGTCCAGTCCGACCCCCGCGTCATCGAGGCCTACATCGGCACCGGCGACGAGGAGTCCGACGAGCCGGTCGCGGACGAGATCGCCCGAGAGGTCCGTACCGACGAGGCCGACGACTTCGGTGACGGTCCCGCCCCCGGCGCCGGCTCGCACGCGGCCCGCCCCGACCACCAGGACGGAGACCGCTGATGGCGCTCCTCGAAGTGCGCGACCTCGTCGTGGCGTACGGCAAGATCAAGGCCGTCAAGGGCATCAGTTTCGACGTGGACGAGGGCCAGGTCGTCTGCCTCATCGGCACCAACGGCGCCGGCAAGACGACGACGCTTCGCACGATCTCCGGTCTGCTGCGTCCCGCGCAGGGGTCGATCACGTTCGACGGCACCTCGCTCACCTCGGTGCCGGCCCACAAGATCGTCTCCCTCGGCATGGCCCACTCCCCCGAGGGTCGCCGCATCTTCCCGCGGATGTCGGTGGAGGAGAACCTCATGCTCGGGGCGTACTCCCGCAAGGACAAGGAGTTCAAGGCCGACCTCGACGAGGTGTTCGACCTGTTCCCCATCCTCGCGGATCGTCGTGCGCAGGCCGCCGGCACTTTCTCCGGCGGTGAGCAGCAGATGCTCGCCATGGGCCGCGCCATGATGAGCCGGCCCCGCCTGCTGCTGCTCGACGAACCCTCGATGGGTCTGTCACCGCTCATGATGAAGAAGATCATGAGCACCGTCACCGCCCTGCGCGAACGCGGGACGACGATCCTCCTCGTCGAGCAGAACGCCCAGGCGGCGCTCAAGCTCGCCGACGTCGGCTATGTGCTCGAGGTCGGCAAGATCGTCCTCTCCGGCACCGGCCGGGAACTCCTCACCAGCGACGAGGTTCGCAAGGCCTACCTCGGCGAGGACTGACCAGCCCGTTCACGAGAACGCCCGGCCACCAGATCGGTGGCCGGGCGTTCGCGCTCGTATCCCCGCCATCGCCCGGCACGCCGCGCACCAACGGAGGGGGTGGCCCGTGGTGCGCGGTCACTGGCCGGAGCGGCCCCGCAGCGCGGCGACTGCCTGGACCTGACGGGAGCAGCCCCCAAGCGCAAGCGGAGGGGTGCGGGCCCGGATTCGTGACGACTGGCCGGACCTGGCGGAAGCAGCCCCCAACCGCAAGCGGAGGGGTGTGGGCCGGGGTTCGCGGCGACTGGCTGGGCCTGGCGGGAGCAGCCCCGGAGCGCTAGCGGAGGGGCTGCGGATGGTAGGCGCCGCGAACCCCGGCCCACACCCCGGACATCGCGACCCACCCCGACACACCCGGCCACTGCTAACGAGAGACAGTCCTGCTCCGTTGCCTGCGGGTGGTCAGGCGGTGGGAGTGGGAGCGGAGACGGCCACCTCGATCGGCTTGAGGCCGGCGGGCGAGGGGCCCACCTTGACCTCGCCGGTCGTCGGGTCGAACTGACTGCCGTGGAGGACGCAGACGATGCGGCCGGTCTTCTCGTCGAGCATGGTCACTTCGGCGCCGGCGTGGGGGCACCACGTGGAGAAGACCTTGTACTGGCCGGTGGTGGGCTGGGTGACGACGGCGCCGACGTCGGTGAGGAACGCGGCGCCGCCGACCGGTACCTGGCCGGAGGTCACGGCCTGCTGGACGGCGGCCTGGACCTTCGCGTTGTCCTTGTCGGGCGCCTCGCTCTTCTTCTCGCCGGAGCCGCAGGCCGAGACGAACGTGACCGTCGCGATCGCGCCTCCGGCGCCGGCGATCTTGAGCACGGTTCGGCGGCTCGGGGTCGTCGGTGGGTTGGGGCTGTTCGCCCGGGTGTCGCTCACGTCTGCGTCCTCCTCGAGTGCGGGGCTCCTCGCCCTGACGGGCGCCACTCTAGGAACCTCCCCGGCCCCGCCGGGGCGCGCTGCCGCGGATAGGGCCGGAGGTCCTGGTCAGGTACGCCGTGCGATGGCTGCGGCCTTGCGGCTGCGCCGCGGGGGCGGGGGTGTCTCGCCGGCTGCCCTCGTCGACGAGGCCGGTCTCGTGGTCTCGGAGGGTTCCTTTCGCGCACCCTTCGCCGACGCGGTTGCGGCTGCCTTCTTCGTCGTCGACCTCGTGGCGGGCGATTTCTTCGCCGCCGTCTTCTTCGTCGTCGTCTTCTTCGCCGCTGTCTTCTTCGTCGTCTTCGTCGATGCGCCGGTCTCGGCCTGCTTGGCCGGGAGTTCCGCGACGGTGGGCACGTGGTCGGCCCGGGCGAGGACCGGGGCAAGGTACCGGCCGGTGTGACTCTCCTCGACCGCGGCGACCTGCTCGGGGGTGCCCTCGGCGACGACGGTGCCACCGCGGTGTCCGCCCTCGGGGCCGAGGTCGACGAGCCAGTCGGCGCTCTTGATGACGTCGAGGTTGTGCTCGATGACGATGACGCTGTTGCCCTTGTCGACGAGCCCCTGGAGGACGCCGAGAAGTTTGCGGATGTCCTCGAAGTGCAGGCCGGTGGTCGGCTCGTCGAGGACGTAGACCGTGCGGCCGGTGCCGCGCTTCTGCAACTCGGCGGCGAGCTTGACGCGCTGCGCCTCGCCACCGGAGAGCGTGGGTGCCGGCTGACCGAGTCGCACGTACCCCAGGCCGACCTCGTTGAGGGTGCGCAGGTGCCGGGCGATGGCGGGCACGGCGGCGAAGAACTCGACGGCCTCCTCGATGGGCATGTCGAGGACCTCGGCGATGGTCTTGCCCTTGAAGTGGACCTCGAGGGTCTCCCGGTTGTAGCGGGCGCCGTGGCAGACCTCGCACGGCACGTACACGTCGGGGAGGAAGTTCATCTCGATCTTGAGCGTGCCGTCACCGGAGCACGCGTCACAGCGACCGCCCTTGACGTTGAACGAGAAGCGCCCCGGCTGGTAGCCGCGGATCTTGGCCTCGGTGGTCTCGGCGAAGAGCTTGCGGATGTTGTCGAACACCCCCGTATAGGTCGCCGGGTTGGAGCGCGGGGTGCGGCCGATGGGGCTCTGGTCGACGTGGACGACCTTGTCGAGGTGTTCCAGGCCGGTCACGGTCTTGTGCCGCCCGGGCACCTGGCGGGCGCCGTTGAGCTTGTTGGCCATGACCGTGTAGAGGATGTCGTTGACGAGCGTCGACTTGCCCGAGCCGGAGACGCCGGTGACCGCGACGAGCACGCCGAGCGGGAACGAGACGTCGACGTCGTGCAGGTTGTTCTGCCGGGCGCCGACCACGGTGAGCTGCCGCTCGGGGTCGACGGCGCGCCGCTGCCGGGGAACCTCGATGCGCTCTCGGCCCGAGAGGTAGCGGCCGGTGAGCGAGGTGGGGTGATTCATGAGCCCTTCGACGGTGCCGGAATGTACGACCTCTCCGCCGTGCTCGCCGGCGCCGGGGCCGATGTCGACGACCCAGTCGGCCGTCTCGATGGTGTCCTCGTCGTGCTCGACGACGATGAGCGTGTTGCCGAGGTCGCGCAGCCGCGTGAGGGTGCCGATGAGACGGTGGTTGTCGCGCTGGTGCAGTCCGATGGAGGGCTCGTCGAGCACGTAGAGCACGCCCACGAGGCCGGAGCCGATCTGCGTGGCCAGGCGGATGCGCTGGGCCTCGCCGCCCGACAGCGTGCCCGCGGGGCGGTCGAGGGAGAGGTAGTCGAGGCCGACGTCGAGGAGGAACCCGAGCCGGGCCTGGATCTCCTTGAGCACGCGTTCGGCGATGGCCGCCTCGCGCACGCTGAGGTCGACGGTGCGGAGGAACTCCGCGCACTCCGCGATCGCCAGGCCGCTGACCTGAGCGATGTTCTTGCCACCGAGGAGGACGGCGAGCGACTCGGGCTTGAGCCGGGCCCCCTTGCACGCCGGGCAGGGCACCTGACGCATGTAGCCCTCGTACCGCTCGCGCGACATGTCGGAGTCGGTCTCGGCGTGACGGCGCCGCACGAACGGGATGGCTCCCTCGAAGCCCGTCGAGTACTGGCGTTCGCGACCGAACCGGTTGCGGTAGCGCACGTGCACCTTGTGTTGGTGGCCGTGCAGGATCGCGTCCTTGGCCCGCTGCGGCAGCGCCTTCCAGGGCGTGTCGAGGGAGAACGACAGGTCGTCGGCCAGCGCGGTGAGCACGCGGAGGAAGTAGTCGGCGACCCCGGAGGCCTGCGACCACGGCGCGATGGCGCCGTCGCGGATCGACAGGTCGTCGTCGGGGACGACGAGCTCGGGGTCGATCTCGAGCTCGGTGCCGAGGCCGGTGCACTTGGGGCAGGCGCCGAACGGGCTGTTGAACGAGAACGAACGCGGCTCGACCTCGTCGGCGTTGATGACGTGATCGTTCGGACATGCCATGCGCTCGGAGTACCGGCGTTCGGTGGGCAGGACGTTCGGGTCCTCGGCGAGCTGCTCCGGCGTCGGCTCCTCGTGGACGTCGACGAAGTCGATGACGACGACGCCGTCGGCGAGGCCGAGCGCCGTCTCGACGCTGTCGGTCAGCCGCCGCTTGGCGGAGTCGTCGCCCTGCTTGGCGACGAGCCGGTCGACGACGACCTCGATCGTGTGCTTTCTCTGCTTGTCGAGCTTGGGCGGCTCGGCGAGGGAGACGACCTCGCCGTCGACCCGGGCGCGGGCGTACCCCTTGGTCTGCAGTTCGGAGAACAGTTCGACGTACTCGCCCTTGCGGCCCTTGACCAGCGGCGCGAGCACCTGGAAGCGCGTGCGGTCGGGCAGCGTGAGCAGCCGGTCGACGATCTGCTGGGGGCTCTGCCGGGTGATGGGCTCACCGCACACGGGGCAGTGAGGCCGGCCCGCCCGCGCGAAGAGCAGTCGCAGGTAGTCGTACACCTCGGTGATCGTGCCCACGGTCGACCGGGGGTTGCGGCTCGTCGACTTCTGGTCGATGGAGACCGCGGGCGAGAGCCCCTCGATGAAGTCGACGTCGGGCTTGTCCATCTGCCCGAGGAACTGGCGGGCGTACGCCGAGAGGGACTCGACGTAGCGGCGTTGGCCCTCGGCGAAGATCGTGTCGAACGCAAGGGAGGACTTGCCGGATCCGGACAGGCCGGTGAAGACGACGAGCGAGTCACGAGGGATCTCGATCGAGACGTCCTTGAGGTTGTGCTCGCGGGCGCCGCGCACGACGAGATGGTCGTGACCGGGGCGGGTGGCAGGGACATTCGTAGGCACGTCCGACATCGTAGGTGCCCCCTCCGACAACCCTTCGACCGGCGATCTCTGCCCAGGTCAGCGCCCCGACCGCGCCCGCTCGTGCCGGGCGGGCCGTCACCGTCCGACATCCACGACCACCCGTCCGGTACCCCACCACCCGCCGTCGTCCGCCGCCGCCCGACGCGGCTCGCGGGGCCGGGCGGCATCGGGCTCACCCCTTGACGCAGAGGATGGTGTCGAGCTTGGTGACGACCTCGACGAGCGGGCTCGGCCCCTCGGTCTGCGCGGCGATGACCTCGGCGAGGTCCTTGTAGGCCGCCGGGATCTCGTCGAGCACGCCGGCGTCCTTGCGGCACTCGATGCCCCGGGTCTGCTCCTGCAGGTCGGCGACGGTGAAGCTCTTGCGTGCCTTGTTGCGTGACATCCGTCGTCCGGCACCGTGCGAGGCCGAGCACAGGGCCTCCTCGTTGCCGAGCCCGCGCACGACGTACGAGCCGGTCCCCATCGAGCCGGGGATGAGCCCGAGCTCGCCGCGACCGGCCCGGATCGCGCCCTTGCGCGTGACGATGACGTCCACGCCGTCGTAGGTCTCGTGTGCGACGTAGTTGTGGTGGCAGGTCACGCGCTCGCCGAACTGCACCTGCGGGAACGCGCGCCGCACGACACCCTCGAGCAGCACGAGCATGGCCTCCCGGTTGAGCAGCGCGTACTGCTGGGCCCAGTGCAGATCGTGAAGGTAGTCGTCCATCTGCGGGGTGCCGGCGAGGAAGACCGCGAGATCCCGGTCGGGAAGCACCGCGTTGTGGTCCAGCCCCTTCGCCGACTCGATGTGGCGGGTGGCGAGCTCGTTGCCGATGTTGCGCGAGCCGGAGTGCAGCATGAGCCACACCCGGTCGTCCTCGTCGAGGGTCACCTCGACGAAGTGGTTGCCGCCGCCGAGGGTTCCGCACTGAGCGATCGCCCGGCTCTCGCGTTCGGCGATCCTCGGAGCCCGCAGGTCGGAGAACCGTCGCAGATGAGCGTCGACGCGCGCCTGCAGCCGGGGGTCGTCCGACAGGTCCGCCGACCCGGAGTGGGACTCGAATCCGACGGGGATCGCCCTCTCGATGGAACGGCGAAGTCCCGCGAGGTCCTCGGGAAGGTCGGCGGCGGTGAGCGACGTCCGGACCGCGGCCATGCCGCAGCCGATGTCGACGCCGACGGCCGACGGCGAGACCGCTCCGCGCATCGCGATGACCGATCCGACCGTGGCGCCCTTGCCGAAGTGGACGTCGGGCATGACCGCGAGGCGGTGCGTCCAGGGCAGCGCGGCGACGTTCCGCAGCTGCTCCTGGGCGGCGGGTTCGATGGTGTCGACGTCGGCCCACAGCGCCGTGGACTCGGCGCCGGGAAGCCGCGCCGGAAAGGCGGGCGCCGAGCGCGTCGGGGCGGGGGTGGGTTTCCTGGTCATGACGTCCGAGTCTGCGGGTCCGAATCGCCCGGGTCCACCCGATTTCGACCGCTGGCGGATTGGACACCCCCCTCGGCCCCGCGGAGGCGCACGGCGGTGGAGGATGTGGTGATCCGAACGGCAGCCGCCGGCGCACCGGTCCTCACCCGGCCGTCGCAACCCGAGCGGCCCGAGTCACCCGCGGAGGATCCCATGACCACCTACACCGGCGACGTCACCCCCGGGGGCCCGAGCGATGTCCGCGACCTGGGGGTCCTCACCCTGCGCAAGGTCAGCGTGGGTTCGATGGACAACAACGTCTACCTGCTCACCTGCAACGACACCGGGTGTCAGTTGCTCGTCGACGCGGCGGCCGAACCGAACCGGCTCATCGACCTCGTCGAGGAGGGCTCGGGACGCCTCGGCGGCATCGTCACCACCCACCGGCACGGCGACCACGTCGGCGCCCTCGAAGAGCTCACGCACCGCACGGGTGTGCCGACCTACGCGGGTGAGAACGACGCCGACGCGCTCCCCGTCGCTCCCGACCATCGTCTCGCCCACGGCGACACCATCACGTTCGGCGAAGTGACTCTCGACGTCGTCGAACTGCGCGGCCACACGCCCGGCGCCATCGCCCTCACGTGGAAGGACGCCGACGGCCAGGCCCACGCCATCACCGGCGACAGCCTGTTCCCGGGTGGCCCCGGCAAGACTCCGTCGCCGGAGGACTTCGCCTCGCTGATGGACGATCTCGAGAGCCGGATCTTCGAGCCGCTCGACGACGACACGTGGGTCTACCCGGGCCACGGCAAGGACACCACGCTCGGCGCCGAACGCCCCCACCTCGCCGAGTGGCGTGAACGCGGCTGGTGATCCGGGCCGCCGGGTGGAACGGGATTGCACGGCACCGCCCGGCTGACCCTACGATGCCGCGGTGACCCGACCCCGAGTACCGGCAACTCTGCTCGTCCTGCTGGCGATCGGGTCCGTGCAGTTCGGCGGGGCCCTCGCCGCCACCCTCATCCCCCTCGTCGGGGTCGCGGGCTCGGTGGCCCTACGCCTCGCCATCGCGGGCGCACTCATGCTGGTTCTCCTGCGTCCCGGCGTCAGAGGTCACTCCCGACGCGACTGGGGCACCGTCATCGCCTTCGGATGCTCGCTCGCGCTCATGAACAGCGCGTTCTACGCCTCGTTGGCGCGACTGCCGATCGGGGTGGCGGTGACGATCGAGTTCGTCGGTCCCCTCGTGCTCTCGGCCGTGCTCTCGCGACGGGCCCGCGACCTCGTGGCCGTGGCCGCCGCCGCTGTCGGGGTCGTCCTCGTCTCGGGCGTCGCCGGCACCCACGTCGACCGCCTCGACCCCGTCGGCGTCGCTCTCGCCCTCATCGCCGGGGGCGCCTGGGCCGCGTACATCCTCCTCTCGGCACGGGCGGGGGCGCGGTTCCCGCGGCTCGACGGGCTGGCCCTCGCGATGCTCGTCGCCACCGTCATCGTCGCGCCGGTCGGGATCGCGACCGCCGGGCGCGAACTCCTCGCACCCGACGTCCTCCTGAAGGGCGCCGGCATCGCGGTCCTCTCCTCCGTCCTGCCCTACTCCCTCGAGCTGCTCGCGCTGCGGCGGCTCAAGGCGAGCGTGTTCGGTGTGCTCCTCAGCCTCGAACCGGCCGTCGCCGCGTTCGCCGGCCTCCTCGTGCTCGGGCAATCCCTCTCACCGATGCAGCTGGCCGGGATGGCGGCCGTCGTCGCGGCCTCCGCATCGGTCACGCGCAAAGAGCCGGGCGCCCCGCCGGAACCCTGACGTCGGGACCAAAGGCCGGGATTCACCTGCAACGATCCCGACCGGCCGCGGCTTCTCGCTACCGTGGATGTCGTCCGAGAGGCGGGCGCTCGGCCCCGCACGGATCCAGTTCGTATGGAGGAAGCATGAGCAGTCGCGTGGGCAAGGCCGACCTGCGGAGCAAGATCATGTCGGCCCACGATGCCGCCGAGTTCATCCAGGACGGCGACAACGTCGGCATGAGCGGCTTCACCGGGGCCGGTTACCCCAAGGCCGTGCCGGTCGCGCTCGCCAAGCGCATCCGTGAGGAGCACGCCGCCGGACGCCCCTTCCAGATCGGACTGTGGACCGGCGCCTCGACCGCGCCCGAGCTCGACGGTGCTCTCGCGGAGACCGGCGGCATCCGTTCGCGCCTGCCCTACCAGTCCGACCCGATCACGCGCTCGAAGATCAACGAGGGCTCGATCGACTACAACGACATCCACCTCTCGCACCTGGGTCCCCTCGTGCGCGAGGGCTTCCTCGGCAACCTCGACGTCGCTGTCATCGAGGTCACGGCCATCACCGACGACGGCCGCCTCATCCCGAGCTCCTCGATCGGCAACAACAAGGTGTGGCTCGACGAGGCCGACAAGGTCATCCTCGAGGTCAACTCGTGGCAGAGCCTCGACCTCGAGGGCATGCACGACGTCTACGAGAAGTTCGCGCTGCCGCCCAACCGCACCCCGGTGCAGATGACGCGACCCGGCGACCGCATCGGTCAGCCGTACCTCTCGGTCGACAACTCCAAGATCGTCGCGGTCGTCGAGACCGAACAGTCCGACCGCAACACCCCGTTCAAGCCGCTCGACGACACCTCCAAGGCCATCGCCGGGCACTTCATCGAGTTCCTCGAGCACCAGGTCAAGCTCGGACGCCTCCCCAAGGAACTCCTCCCGCTGCAGTCCGGTGTGGGCAACATCGCCAACGCCGTGCTCGCCGGCCTCCTCGACGCCCCGTTCGATCAGCTCACGTCGTACACCGAGGTCATCCAGGACGGCATGGTCGACCTCATCGACGCAGGCAAGGTGACCGTGGCCTCGGCGACGGCGTTCTCGCTCTCCCCCGACGCCGCCGAGCGCATGAACCGCGAGGCCAAGAAGTACCGCCGCAACATCATCCTGCGGCCCCAGGAGATCTCCAACCACCCCGAGCTCATCCGCCGCCTCGGCGTCATCGCCTGCAACGGCCTCATCGAGGCCGACATCTACGGCAACGTCAACTCCACGCACATCATGGGCAGCCGCATGCAGAACGGCATCGGCGGCTCGGGAGACTTCGCCCGCAACGCCTACATTTCCTGCTTCGTCACCCCGTCGACGGCCAAGGGCGGAGCGATCTCCTCGATCGTGCCGTTCGTCAGCCACGTCGACCACACCGAGCACGACACCAGCGTCATCGTCACCGAGCAGGGGCTCGCCGACCTTCGTGGTCTCGCGCCGCGCAAGCGCGCTCAGGTCATCATCGAGAACTGCGCCCACCCGACCTACCGACCGATGCTCGAGGAGTACGTCGAACGCGCCACCAAGGTCGCCAACGGCCAGCACACACCCCACGACCTCGCCCTCGCGCACGAATGGCACCGCCGGTTCCTCGACGAGGGCACGATGATGCCCAACTGAGGCCGGCTCGACGACGAAGGAGCGCACCCCCTCGGGGGTGCGCTCCTTCATGTCGTCCGGGCCTGCGCCTCGAGGTGGCGACGCCCCCTCGCGTCACTCAGAGGGACGCGTCCCGACGGGACTTGATGAGCGAGGCGATCGTCGTCACACCGAGGATGACGATGATCGCGCCCAGCGACACCCCGATGGAGATCTCCGGCACCGGCAGCGGCTGGCCGCCGTTGATGAACGAGAGGTTGTTCTCGTGCAGCGCGTGGAGGATGAGCTTGACGCCGATGAACGCGAGGAGCACCGAAAGCCCGAGGCTGAGGTAGACGAGGCGCTTGAGCAGGCCACCGATGAGGAAGTACAGCTGCCGCAGGCCCATGAGGGCGAAGATGTTCGCCGTGAGCACGATGAACGGCTCCCTCGTGAGGCCGAAGATCGCCGGGATGGAGTCGAGCGCGAACATGAGGTCCGTGGTGCCCAGCGCGAGGATCGTGATGAGCATCGGGGTGGCGACGCGCTTGCCGTCGAGGTGGCCGAAGAGCTTGGTGCCGAACTGCCACGACGTGGTCGCGTTGAACCGGCGCTCGACGAACTTGAGGATGGCGTTCTCCTGGAACTCCTCGTCCTCGTCCTCGTCCTGCATGCCCTCCTTGGCGAGCTTGACGGCCGTGTAGATGAGGAACGCGCCGAAGAGGTAGAAGATCCAGGCGAACTGGTTGATGAGGGCCGCGCCGACGGCGATGAAGATCGCACGCAGGATCAGCGCGATGACGATGCCGATCATCAGGGCGGCCTGCTGGTACTTCTCGGGTACCCCGAACTTCGCCATGATGATGATGAAGACGAAGAGGTTGTCGATCGAGAGCGAGTACTCGGTCAACCAGCCGGCGAAGAACTGGGTTCCGTACTCCCACCCCGAGATCAGACCGATCCCGATGCCGAACAACGCGGCGGCACCGACGAAGAACGACAGCCACCGGGCACATTCGGCCATCGACGGCTTGTGCGGACGACGGGCGATGATGATCACGTCGAAGAGCAGGAACGCGATCATGATCGTGAGCGTGGTGATCCAGACCCACAAGGGCACGTGCATGAGGAGAGACCTTTCGGATGGGAACCGATGGAGGTCTCTCCCGCCCGTCAGGCGGACCGGTGCCCCGAACCCGAGGCACCGGCCGGATGGCGTGAGTCACGGGTCGTGCTGGCGAGGTCACCGCTTCGGGGATACTCCCCTCCGTCAGGGGCCGAGTCTTTCACACCCGCGCGCCATCCCGCCGCACGAGGGCGCGTCGTAAGACGGGTCAGCCGGTGGCGGCGTTCATCTGCCTCAGTTCCTTCTTGAGGTCGGACACCTCGTCGCGGAGACGCGCCGCCAGCTCGAAGTGCAGGTCCTCGGCCGCCTGGTGCATCTGGGCCGTGAGGTCCTGGATGAGCGAGGCGAGGTCGCCGGCCGCGGCCGGTACCTCTCGACGGGTCGTCTCGCCGCCGCGGCCGCGCCCCTTGCCGCGCGACTGGGCCCGGCCGCTGCCCATGAGCGCCTCGGTGTCGGCGTCCTCCCGGCGCAGCTGGTCGGTGATGTCGGCGATCTTCTTACGCAGTGGCGTGGGGTCGATGCCGTGCTCGGTGTTGTAGGCGATCTGCTTCTCCCGGCGCCGCGAGGTCTCCTCGATCGCGGCCTCCATCGAGGGGGTGATCGCGTCGGCGTACATGTGCACCTGGCCGGAGACGTTACGGGCGGCGCGGCCGATCGTCTGGATGAGGCTGCGCGTCGAGCGGAGGAATCCCTCCTTGTCGGCGTCGAGGATCGACACGAGCGACACCTCCGGCAGGTCGAGCCCCTCACGCAGGAGGTTGATGCCGACGAGCACGTCGTACTCCCCCAGCCGAAGCTCGCGCAGCAGTTCGACGCGGCGCAGCGTGTCGACCTCGGAGTGCAGGTACCGCACCCGCACCCCCTTGTCGAGGAGGTAGTCGGTGAGGTCCTCGGCCATCTTCTTGGTGAGGGTCGTGACGAGGACGCGTTCGTCCCTCTCGACCCGCACGTTGATCTCGTGCAGCAGGTCGTCGATCTGCCCCTTGGTGGGCTTGAGCACGACCTCCGGGTCGACCAGACCCGTGGGCCGGATGATCTGCTCGACGACCCCGTCGGACTTCGCGAGCTCGTAGTCACCCGGGGTGGCCGAGAGGTACACCGTCTGCCCGATGCGCTCGAGGAACTCCTCCCACTTGAGGGGACGGTTGTCCATGGCGCTGGGCAGCCGGAAGCCGTGGTCGACGAGAGTGCGTTTGCGGCTCATGTCGCCCTCGTACATCGCGCCGATCTGCGGGACCGTGACGTGGGACTCGTCGATGACGAGGAGGAAGTCCTCGGGGAAGTAGTCGAGCAGACAGTTGGGCGCGCTGCCGCGGGGCCGGCCGTCGATGTGCAGCGAGTAGTTCTCGATACCCGAACACGACCCGACCTGCCGCATCATCTCGATGTCGTAGGTCGTGCGCATGCGCAGCCGCTGCGCCTCCAGCAGCTTGCCCTGCTGCTCGAGCTCGGCGAGCCTCTTCTCGAGCTCGGATTCGATGCCCCCGATGGCCCGCTCCATGCGTTCGGGGCCCGCGACGTAGTGCGTGGCGGGAAAGACGTACATCTCGGTCTCGGTGTTGACGACCTCGCCCGTGAGCGGGTGCAGCGTGTAGAGCGCCTCGATCTCGTCGCCGAAGAACTCGATGCGCAGCGCGAGCTCCTCGTACATGGGAATGATCTCGACCGTGTCTCCGCGCACCCGGAACGTGCCGCGGGTGAACGCGAGATCGTTACGCGTGTACTGCATCTCGACGAAGCGCCGCAGCAGCTCGTCGCGCTCGATCTGTTGACCGACCTTGAGCCGGACCATGCGGTCGACGTACTCCTGCGGCGTGCCGAGGCCGTAGATGCAGGAGACCGACGCGACCACCACGACGTCGCGCCTCGTGAGCAAGGAGTTGGTGGCGGAGTGCCGCAGCCGCTCGACCTCGTCGTTGATCGAGGAGTCCTTCTCGATGTACGTGTCGGTCTGCGGCACGTACGCCTCGGGCTGGTAGTAGTCGTAGTAGCTGACGAAGTACTCGACCGCGTTATTGGGCAGCAGTTCGCGAAACTCGTTGGCGAGCTGTGCCGCGAGCGTCTTGTTGGGTGCGAGAACCAGCGTGGGCCGCTGCACCTGCTCGATGAGCCAGGCCGTGGTGGCCGACTTTCCGGTGCCGGTGGCGCCGAGGAGGACGACGTCCTGTTCGCCGCCGTTGATGCGCGTCGCGAGCTCGGAGATCGCCGTCGGTTGATCACCGCTCGGGGAGAACTCCGAGACGACCTCGAACGGGGCGACGCGTCGCTGCAGATCTGTGGTGGGCCGCATGCGAACAACGGTAGACCCCGCCACCGACAACCCTTCGTGCGACGGCGAACCGCCTGGTCAGGACGGGTGAACGCCCTCTGCGCGATCGTGGCCGGCCCGCGTCAGTCGTGCCAGCCCGTGCGCTGCCCCCAGTCCTTGATCCGCGGCCAGACCTCGGCGAACCAGGCCTTCTTGGCCTCGACGTAGTCGTCGGTGCTCGAGTGCCGGTCGAACAGGTCGTTCTTCACCTGCTCGTACTCGCCTCGGGCGTTCTCGTTGCCGCGCAACCAGTCGCGGAACAGCAGGGCGTACTGCCAGCCGGCACTCGACAGCTCTCGCACGTGCAGGTGGGTGACCTGCCCGGGGTCGCAGGAGCCGTGGTAACGCTTGACCCAGAGCGAAGGATCGGGCAGATCCTCGGTCGGGTGGTCCATGCGGTAGTCCTCGACGCGCGGGAACCCCGCCCCGGCGAGGGCGGCGACGAATTCCGGCTCGTCGGCGTCCTTGAGGGAGCGCACGCCGATCTGCAGGTCGATGACGTCCTTGCCGCCCATGCCGGGAACGCTGGTGGAGCCGACGTGCTCGATCTGAGGGGCACGCTCGCCGAGAGCCCGTCCGATGCGGGCGATGAGGCGATTCGCGGCCTCCTCCCAGTCGGGCTCGTACGCGCTGACGACGGGAGTGTCCGCGCGGCGGTGGATGCGCCCGCTTCGCACGTTGGCCTCGAAGGGGACGAGCCGGTCGTGCCACAGCGCGTCGACCTGCTCGAAGAGGTGCCGTTCGTCGCCCTCGTTGTCGAGCAGCACGTCGGCCGCCTCCCGGCGCGCCCCGTCGGAGGCCTGATGGCTCATGCGGGCCCGGGCGTCGGCCTCGGGCACCCCACGGTCGGCGAGACGCTCGATGCGGGTCTCCGGGCACGCGTCGACGGCGACGACGAGGTGGTACCGGTCGCCCATGTTCTTCTCGACGAGCAGGGGGACGTCGTGGACGAGGATCGCGTCCTCGGGTGCCTCGGCGAACAACTCCGCGGTGCGGGCCGCGATGAGCGGATGGGTGATGTCCTCGAGGTCACGCCGAGCGTCGCTGTCGCCGAAGACCGCGCCCGCGAGAGCGGCCCGATCCAGCGAGCCGTCCTCGGTGAGGACCTCGTCCCCGAACCGCTCGACGACGAGACGCAGCCCCTCGCTGCCCGGGACGATCACCTCACGGGCCACGGCGTCGGCGTCCACGACGACCGCTCCGAGCTCCGTGAGTCGTCTGGCGACCGTCGACTTGCCCGAACCGATTCCGCCGGTGAGGCCCACACTCAACATGACGCCACTGTAGGCGTACCGACGCCGCGATTCCGCTGTTCGCGCCACGAACCACCCTGGCCGCCGGCAGGGTCGGCCCCGCCGTACCACCGAGGCGGATCAGCTCGACGAGACGCGGGACACCGTACGGCCGACCTCGAACGAGGCCTGCGTGCGGGTGTCGGTGCACGCGACGACGCTCGCGGTGGCCCCACACGTCACGGCGGAGGTCCGCATGGTCGATCCCGGCGTCAACGCCGCGGAGCGTCGACCGTCGATGACGACCGTCGCGTCCCACCCGCGCCGGTGCCAGGCGGTCAGTGGCGCACCGAGCGCCGCGGTCTCGGGCCCCTCCTCCCCCGCGCAGGTCTGGCGGGCGCGGCCAGCCTGGACGAGGAACGTCCGTCCGTAGGGCCGGCCCTCACATCCCGTCGCGGGAGACGCGGTGCCGGCGCCGTCGGGGCCGCTCGCAGCGGAGGACGGCGTCGTGGCCGCCGAGGGCGTGGGCGTACCGACCGGGGTCGGCGTGCCGGAGACGCCGGGCGGGGAGGTCGGCGACGCCGGTGGCGTCCAGGTGGTCGTGCGCACGTCGCACCAGGCGATGTCGTCGTGCATCGTGCAGTGCACGTTCCCGTCGGCGGTCATGAAGGCCCCGTCCGTGACCTCGATCGTCCGCGGCCCGCTCGACCGTCGCACGTCCTCGATGACGAGCCGGCCCCCGCGGTGCTCGACGGTCCCCTCGTACTGGGTGCCCGGTGCGCTCGGGGAGTCGAACCCCGTCCACTCGACCCGTACCTCGCCTCCGGGCGTCCGCAGCGCGCGCACGACCGCCAACTTCTCGCGGCCCACCGTGCCGAGGTCGAGCGACGTCACCGGCGTGGCGGGACCGGTGTAGAGCACGAGGGAGTCGGGGCGAGCCGCACCATCGACCGTGCAGGAGATCACCCCGACGAGGTCGAGTCCACCGTCACCCGTGACATCGACCTCGACCGGCTCCACCGGCTGCATGCCGAGGGCGTAACCGTCGGTGACCTGCAGCGTCGTCTCCGTGGACCCGACGTGTCCCCGGTACCCGGAGAGGTGATGCTCGGGCACGCCGCACACGGCCGGGGCCGAGCGGATGTCGGCCAGCGACACGTCGACCCCCCGGGTGGGCGGGGCGGTGGTGGGTGCGACGGTCTCGACGACCTCCGGAGCGAGCACGGGCTGCGCCGGGCGCGGCTCCTGCGTCGACCCCGAACCGCCCCCGGCACACCCCGCGAGGAGGAACGCCGCGAGGAACGCCGCGATGAGCACCCGGCCACGATGATCATGATGGCCACGACGGTCATGACGGTAACGACGGCCCTCACGGTCATGACGACCGCGGTGGGCGATGCGGCCCCCGGTGTACTCCACGGTCATCGCCCC
Organism: Mobilicoccus massiliensis; assembly: GCF_000826525.2. Classification (GTDB taxonomy): domain Bacteria; phylum Actinomycetota; class Actinomycetes; order Actinomycetales; family Dermatophilaceae; genus Mobilicoccus; species Mobilicoccus massiliensis. The sequence goes on from NZ_LN651331.1 coordinate 492,557, forward strand.
TCCCGGCACCTGGCCCGTCACGCAAACCCGACGTGCCTCCGTACGGCCGGAACCACCTGCACCTGAGCCGGATTCGTCGAGCACCCGAGCCTGGGAGGGACCCGGGGACGCGCGAACGGGCCCCCTTCCGTGTGGAAGGAGGCCCGTTCGACTCGTCAACCTCGGCCGGTGGCCGCGGCGGCGAGGATCAGTTGCCCGTGAGCTTCTCGCGCAGCGCGGCGAGGGCCTCGTCGGAGGCGAGGGTGCCCTCGGTGCTGACCTGCGACTCTGTGGTGCCGCCGGAGGAGTACGAGGTCGCGGCCTCGGTGCCACCGGTGGCGGCGGCCTCGGCGTCGGCCTTGAGGGCCTCCTCGACCTGCGTGCGGTGCGCCTCCCAGCGAGCGTGGGCCTCGGCGTACTGCCGCTCCCACTTCTCGCGGGCCTCCTCGTAACCCTCGAGCCACTCGTTGGACTCCGGGTCGAAGCCCTCGGGGTACTTGTAGTTGCCCTGCTCGTCGTACTCGGCGGCCATGCCGTAGAGCGTCGGGTCGAACTCCATGTTCGCGACCGCGGCGTCGTTGGCCTGCTTCAGCGAGAGGGAGATGCGGCGACGCTCGAGGTCGATGTCGATGACCTTGACGAAGATCTCCTGGCCGACCTGGACGACCTGCTCGGGCAGCTCGACGTGACGCTCGGCGAGCTCGGAGATGTGCACCAGACCCTCAATGCCGTCGTCGACGCGCACGAACGCACCGAACGGGACGAGCTTGGTGACCTTGCCCGGCACGACCTGGCCGATGGCGTGGGTGCGGGCGAAGTGCTGCCACGGGTCCTCCTGCGTCGCCTTGAGCGACAGGGAGACACGCTCGCGGTCCATGTCGACGTCGAGGACCTCGACGGTGACCTTCTGACCGACCTCGACGACCTCGGAGGGGTGGTCGATGTGCTTCCACGAGAGCTCGGAGACGTGGACGAGACCGTCGACACCGCCGAGGTCGACGAACGCACCGAAGTTCACGATCGAGGAGACGACACCCTCGCGGACCTGGCCCTTGCCGAGCTCCTGCAGGAAGCTCGTGCGCACCGCGGACTGGGTCTGCTCGAGCCACGCACGGCGGGAGAGCACGACGTTGTTGCGGTTCTTGTCGAGCTCGATGATCTTGGCCTCGATCTCCTGGCCGACGTACGGCTGGAGGTCGCGCACACGCCGCATCTCGACGAGAGAGGCCGGCAGGAAGCCGCGCAGGCCGATGTCGAGGATGAGGCCGCCCTTGACGACCTCGATGACGGTGCCGGTGACGACGCCGTCCTCCTCCTTGACCTTCTCGATGGTGCCCCACGCGCGCTCGTACTGGGCGCGCTTCTTGGACAGGATCAGCCGACCCTCCTTGTCCTCCTTCTGGAGGACCAGGGCCTCGACCTCGTCGCCGACGCCGACGACCTCGTTGGGGTCGACGTCGTGCTTGATGGAGAGCTCGCGCGAGGGGATGACGCCCTCGGTCTTGTAGCCGATGTCGAGAAGAACCTCGTCGCGATCGACCTTGACGATGACGCCCTCGACGATGTCGCCGTCGTTGAAGTGCTTGAAGGTCGAATCGATGGCGGCGAGGAGTTCTTCCTCGGATCCGATGTCGTTGATCGCGATCTCGGGGTGGCTGACAGTCATGTAGTGGGGACTCCGATGTGGACAGTTGGTCGGGGGGCCGCGGCGGACGCCGAGGCCCTCATTGGACAGGTGTGAACAAGATTGCTGCTGGTGGGCGAACGGATCGAGACGGCGGGATCGCCGTGGCGACGATCGAGGAGGCCGGTCGGTCGGAGAGTTCGACCACGCGCGCCCGTGGACACAGCGGACGCACCCGTTCAGTGTATCCAGCGGGCTCGCACGACGTAAAGCCGGTCCGCGCACGGCAGACTGGGCCGCGATGAGCGACGACATCCACCCTGTCACCGATCCCTGGGACCCCGGTGCGACACGCCCGTCGGCCGCCTGGAACGCGTCGGAAGAGCCGAGCGGGATGAGGCCGGACGACGAGAGCACCGGAGGACGGTTGTCGGACGAGGACGTGCGCGCCGGGTACGACCGCCCCGTCGGCGCGACAGAGACGACGACGGCCAATCGCCGGTGGTGGGACGCCGAGGCGGAGGCCTACTACGCCGAGCACGGCGCGTTCCTCGGGGACGCGGACCTCGTGTGGGGGCCGGAGGGCGTGCGCGAGGAGAGTCTCGGCGTTCTGGGCGAGCTCGAGGGCCGCCTCGTCCTCGAGTTCGGTGCCGGCGCCGCTCAGGGCGCCCGTTACGCGGCGGATCGAGGGGCGCGGGTCGTCGCCACCGACCTCTCGATGGGGATGCTGCGGCGCGCGGCGCGGATCGACGCCGCGCGGGGCGACGCCGCCCCGTGCAGCGAGCAGGAGGCCGGCCCGATGGTTCCGCTCGCCCAGGCCGATGCGTGTGCGCTGCCGTTCCCCGACGACACGTTCGACATCGTCTTCTCGGCCTACGGCGCAGTGCCGTTCGTCGCCGACGGCGCGCTGCTCGTGCGGGAATGCGCGCGGGTGCTGCGTCCCGGCGGCCGGCTCGTGTTCTCGACGACCCACCCGATCCGCTGGGCGTTCCCGGACGCGCCCGGGGAGGCCGGGCTCACCGCGACGATGTCGTACTTCGACCGGACTCCGTACTCCGAGCGCAGCGACGCCGGACTCGAGTACGCGGAGCATCACCGGACCCTCGGCGACCGGATCCGCGACATCGCCGCCGCGGGCCTGCGTCTCGTCGACCTCGTCGAGCCCGAATGGCCGGCAGAGAACACCGCGACGTGGGGTGGATGGAGTCCCCTGCGCGGACGCCTGCTGCCCGGCACCGCGATCTTCGTGTGCGAGAAGGAGACGGTCCCCCGTGACGCGCGGCCTGGTCGATAGACACGTCCGGTTCTGGAGAATCCCCTGACGGCTCATGCGCTCGAAGCGCATCATGGCCTCTGTGACCAGCAATCGGAAACCGCTCCCCTCAGACATCGAGATCGCCCAGGACGCGGAGCTCGCGCCCATCCCCGAGGTCGCTGCCATGGTGGGCATCGACGAGAAGTTCCTCGTGCCGTACGGCCGGAGTGTCGCCAAGGTCGAGCTCGAGGCGATCGACGCCATGGCCGACCGCCCCGACGCGAAGTACGTCGTCGTCACCGCCGTCACCCCCACCCCGCTCGGCGAGGGCAAGACGACGACGGCCGTCGGTCTCGCGCAGGGTCTGGCGAAGATCGGCCGCAAGCCCGTGCTCGCGCTGCGTCAGCCCTCGCTCGGCCCGGTGTTCGGCATCAAGGGCGGCGCCGCGGGCGGCGGGTACTCCCAGATCGTGCCGATGGAGACGCTCAACCTCCACCTCACGGGTGACTTCCACGCCATCACCGCCGCGCACAACCTGCTGGCGGCCATGGTGGCCAGCCACCTGCACTTCGGCAACGAGCTCGGCCTCGACGAGATCCAGTGGGGCCGGGTCATGGACATGAACGACCGGTCGCTGCGTCACATCATCGAGGGCTGCGGGCCCAAGACCGACGGCGTCACCCGTCAGACCGGGTTCGACATCACCGCAGCCTCGGAGGTCATGGTCATCATGGCCCTCGCCACCTCCCTCGCCGATCTGCGCCAGCGCCTCGGCCGCATCGTCGTGGGCTTCACCAAGGACAAGCAGCCCGTCACCGCCGAGCAGATCGGCTGCGCGGGAGCGATGGCCGTCCTCCTCAAGGACGCCCTCATGCCCAACCTCATGCAGACGCTCGAACACACGCCGGCGTTCATCCACACCGGGCCCTTCGGCAACATCGCCACCGGCAACTCCTCGATCATCGCCGACCGCGTCGGCATCAAGGCCGGCGACATCCTCCTCACGGAGGCCGGTTTCGCCGCCGACATGGGCGCCGAGCGCTTCTTCAACGTCAAGTGCCGCGCGGCCGGGCTCACCCCGTCGGCCGCCGTGCTCGTCGTGACGATCCGAGCGCTCAAGTCGCACTCCGGGCGGTACGAGGTCAAGGCCGGCAAGCCGCTGCCCGAGGGCATGCTGCAGGAGTCGCCCGAGGACGTCGAGGCGGGTTGCGACAACCTGCGCAAGCACATCCAGATCATCCGCGACTTCGGCGTCCAGCCCGTCGTCGCGATCAACGCGTTCCCCACCGACTTCGACTCCGAGCACCAGGTCGTCCGCGAGGTCGCCGAGAAGATGGGTGCCCGCGTCGCCGTCTCCACCCACGTCGCCGACGGCGGCGAGGGAGCCATCGAGCTCGCGAAGGTCGTCGTCGAGGCGTGCGAGGACGAGACCCACTTCACGCCGACCTACGCGTTCGAGGATTCGCTCGAGGAGAAGCTCACGAAGATCGCGACGAAGGTCTACGGCGCCGACGGCATCGAGCTCTCACCGGCCGCCGCGAAGTCGCTCAAGATGTACGAGCAGCAGGGCTTCGGCAACCTGCCGGTGCTCATCGCCAAGACCCAGATGTCGCTCTCGCACGACCCCTCGCTCAAGGGCGCGCCCACCGGCTGGACGCTGCCCGTGCGGGAGGTGCGCCTCGCCGCGGGCGCGGGCTACGTGTACGCCATCTGCGGCAACATGATGACGATGCCGGGCCTCTCGAAGTCCCCGGCCGCGATGCGGATCGACATCGACGCCGACGGCACGGTGCACGGCCTGTTCTGATCGCCCGACATCGGGTCGCTCGACCGCGGGGGCATCGCACACCACGTGTGCGGTGCCCCCGCGGTGCATCTGTCGCGAGTCGGCGCGAGGCCCGGTGCCGATGCTGCTCCGCGTGACCTCAGTGCTCGGCGTCGTGCCAGGATCGCCCGGTGCCGATGCTGACCTCGAGGGGGACGTCGAGGTCGACCGCCGAACCCATGCGGTCGCGGACGAGCTCGGTGACCTCGTCGAGCTCACCCGGAGCGATCTCGAGCACGAGTTCGTCGTGCACCTGGAGCAGCACCCGGGATCGCAGCTCGCGCTCGCGCAGGGCCTCCTCGACGCGCAGCATCGCGACCTTGATGATGTCTGCCGCCGATCCCTGGATCGGGGCGTTGAGGGCCATGCGTTCGGCCATGTCGCGGCGCTGTCGGTTGTCGGAGCCGAGGTCGGGCAGGTAGCGGCGGCGGCCGAGCATCGTTTCCGTGTAACCGACGGCCCGGGCGTCGTCGACCACCTGGCGCAGGTAGTCGCGCACGCCGCCGAAACGCAGGAAGTACTCGTCCATGAGCTCCTTGGCCTCGGCCGTGCTGATCGAGAGCTGCTTGGACAGGCCGAACGACGAGAGACCGTAGGCCAGGCCGTAGGACATCGCCTTGACCTTGCTGCGCATCGACGCCGTCACCTCGGCCGGCTCGACGCCGAAGACCCGGCTGCCGACGAACCGGTGGAGGTCCTCGCCGCTGCGGTAGGCCTCGATGAGCCCCGCGTCGCCCGAGAGGTGGGCCATGATGCGCATCTCGATCTGGGAGTAGTCGGCCGACATGAGGGTCTCGTACCCCTCGCCGACGACGAACACCGAACGGATGCGGCGCCCCTCGTCGGTGCGGATCGGGATGTTCTGCAGGTTGGGGTCGGTCGAGGACAACCGGCCGGTGGCCGCGATGGTCTGCTGGTAGGTGGTGTGGATGCGGCCGTCGGCGGCGATCGACTTGATGAGCCCCTCGGCCGTGACACGCAGACGGGTGGCGTCCCGGTGGCGCAGCAACGCCTCGAGGAACGGGTGCTCGGTCTTGACGTAGAGGTCGGCGAGGGCGTCGGCGTCGGTGGTCCAGCCCGTCTTGGTCTTCTTGGTCTTGGGCATGTCGAGCTCGTCGAAGAGCACGACCTGGAGCTGCTTGGGCGAGCCCAGGTTGACCTCGTGGCCGATCGCGTCGAAGGCGTCGGACTGGGCCTGCGCCACCTTGGTGGCGAAGTGCGACTCGAGGCTCTCCAGCGCCTCGAGGTCGGCCGCGATGCCGACCTGCTCCATGCCTGCGAGGACGCCCACGAGCGGCAGCTCCACGTCGCGGAGCAACTCGGCTCCGCCCGCCTCCTCGACCTTGTCGGCGAGCACCTTCCACAGGTCGAGCACCGCACGGGCTCGGCTCATCGTCTGCTGCGACTCGGTGTCACCCTCGCCGACGGAGAAGTCGAGCGTGCCCTGACCGGAGGCCTCCTTCTCGGGGGCGTAGAGCTCACGGTGCAGATACCGGACGCTGAGGTCGGCCAGGTCGTAGCTGCGTTGGTCGGGACGCACGAGGTAGGCCGACACCGCCGTGTCTCCGGCGAGTCCTTCGACCGGCCACCCGCGCTCGCCGAGCATGCGCATCTGCGACTTGGCGTCGTGGAACACCTTGGGCCGCCCGGAGTCGGCGAGCCAGGCGCCGACCGCCGCCTCGGCGTCGGGGTCGAGCTCGTCGACCCGCAGGAACGCGACCGCGTCCTCGTCCTCACCGGCGATCGCGATGCCGTCGGCGTCACCGAGGCCCTTGGCCCACGTGCCGAGAACGGCCACCCCCACCGGGACACCCGCCGGGGAGTGGGCGTCGAGCCACGGGCCGACCTCGGCCGAGTCGAGGATGACGCCGTCGACGTCGAGCGCCTCCCCCGCCGCCTCCTCCGGCGCGGTCTCGAACGTCGTGAACAAGCGATCGCGCAGCACCCGGAACTCGAGGCTGTCGAAGACGCGGTGGACCTCGTCACGGTCCCAGCCCGTGCGCTCGAGATCGGCGAGCGTCACCGGCAGGGGGACGTCGCGCACGAGGGCGTTGAGGCGCCGGTTGCGCAACACCCCGTCCAGGTGCTCGCGCAGGTTCTCGCCCGCCTTGCCCTTGATGGCCGTGACGTTGGCGACGACACCCGTGAGGTCGCCGTATTGGCCGAGCCACTTGGCCGCCGTCTTGGGCCCGACGCCCGGCACGCCCGGCAGGTTGTCGGAGGACTCCCCCACCATCGCCGCGAGGTCGGGGTAGCGCTCGGGCCGGACCCCGTACTTGGCCTCGACCGCGTCGGGTGTCATGCGGGCGAGCTCGGACACACCCTTGACCGGGTACAACACCGTGGTGGCGCCGTTGACGAGCTGCAGCGCGTCGCGGTCACCCGTGACGATGAGCACCTCGTCGAACGCCGCGTCGCCCTCCTGCTCCTGGACGCCGGCCTGCGTGGCGAGGGTCGCGATGATGTCGTCGGCCTCGTACCCGTCGACCTCGACGTGGACGATGCGCAGCGCGTCGAGCACCTCCTTGAGCAGCGAGACCTGCCCGCGGAACTCATCGGGCGTCTTCGAACGCGTGGCCTTGTACTCCGAGTACTCCTCGGTGCGGAACGTCTGCCGCGACACGTCGAACGCCACCGCGAGGTGCGTGGGGTTCTCGTCGCGGAGCACGTTGATGAGCATCGCCGTGAAGCCGTAGACCGCGTTCGTCGTCTGCCCCGTGGTGGTGGAGAAGTTCTCGGCCGGCAGCGCGAAGAAGGCCCGGTAGGCGAGGGAATGTCCGTCGAGAAGGAGAAGTCGGCTCACGCATGCGAGCCTAGACGCACCCTCCGACAACCGTCGTGAGGCGACCGCCGGCCCGATCCGCGCGGACGACCACCGACCCCGGCTCGCCCGGACACCCGAGGAGATCCCGATGACCGACCCCACCGCCGAGAAGCACGACGTCGAGAAGCGCGACGCCGCCCGGGAGAACGTCCTCGGGCGAATCGGCCAGCACGTCGTCGGCGACGGCTACTCCGGAACGCTCATGGAGCGCATGGGAATCGAGGTCCACGAGGTGACCGCCGACGGTGCGACGGGCACGATGCCGGTGGAGGGCAACGTCCAGCCGTACGGGATCCTCCACGGCGGGGCCAACGCCGTGCTCGCCGAGACGCTCGGCTCCTACGCGGCATCGGTCCACGCGGGCGAAGGGCGGGCCGCCGTCGGCGTCGAGCTCAACTGCACCCACCACCGCGCCGCCCGCTCGGGCGTCGTGACCGGTGTCGCTCGCGCCATCCACCTCGGCAACAGCGTCGCCACCTACGAGATCGTCATCGACGACGAGCACGGCAAGCGGCTGTGCACCTCTCGTCTCACCTGCCTCGTGCGGGAGCGGCCGCCGGCGTCCTGAGTCCGAGGTCGTGACCCGGCCTCGGCGACGCAGCCGTCATGAGGCGCCCCTGACCATGTCGGGGGCGCCTCGTCGTGGGTAGAGCTCGTGTGGTCAGGAATGCGCGGCGACGGGCTCGGGCGTGGGCCGCGCACGCTGGGCGCGGCGACGACGCTGCAGCAGGAGCTGGTCGAGGTTGGCCCGCGGCTCGGAGCCCCGCAGACGGCGCATGAGCGTCGTGGTCTGGGCCATGCGCCGTGTGACCGTCGCGGCGAACCCGAGCCGGGCCAGCGTGCGGTTGGCGTCCTTGGCCTGAGTGGGCACGGCACACCCGAGGTGGTCGACACCGCGCTTGTGCGCGTGGGTCGCGACCGCGGTCAGCAGGCAGCGGCCGACCCCCTGGCCGCGCGCCTCGGGAACGACGTACACGTCCTCGATGCCGATCGAGGGCACGTCGACGTGCGCCGTCATCGGCAGGGCAGACAGCCAGACGTAGCCGACCAGCGCGCCGTCGAGGACGGCGGTGAGCACCGTGACGTAGTCCCGCCCGACGGCCTCGGCGAAACGCCCCTCGTCGACGGCGCGCCGAGCCGCGTCACGGGAGTGGCCCTCCTCGCCGCGGCGCTCCACCCACAGCGCGGCCAGGGGGGCGAGATCGTCGTGCGACATGGGCACGACGGACGGCTGGAGACGGGCCACGACGGTCACCTCGGCAGGAAGAAGGCGGTGTCCCGGCATCTCGACGACACGGGGGCGGGCAGAGCACCCGGCCGTCTCGATTCAGGGGGAACGGCACGGATGGGATGAGCATAGTGGTCGAGCGTCCGACTCGGTACCGAGCCGTAACGTCGACTGCGTCTCGCCCTCCCTTCATGTGCCCGCCGGCATGCCGGTGAACGGTCGGCGAGAGACGGACGCGTGGGCTCCCCCTGCTCATCCGGCTCTACTGTGACCCCCATGACTTCGCTCTTCCCCGGGGCCGGCACCCTCGTCAACACGATCGCGGTCGTGGCCGGAGCGCTCATCGGCATGGCGGCCGGGCACCGCCTGCCCGAGCACATCAAGAAGATCGTCACCGACTGCCTGGGACTCGTGACCCTGCTCATCGCAGCCCTGTCGGCCATGTCGGTCACCTCCCCGGCCTTCTCGGCGGCGGTCGGAGGATCGGCGCCGGTGCTCATCGTCCTGGGCAGCCTCGTCCTCGGCGGCATCGCCGGGTCGGCGCTCGGGGTGGAGGCGAGGCTCGAGTCACTCGTCACGGTGGTCCGAGATCGCCTCGTGCACTCGCGCCGCTCACGTTCGTCGAGGTCGTCGGAGATCGACGAGAGCGCCGTGGCCCCGGAGTCTGCGACGACAACAGACCAGGTCCGGAACGAGGACGTCGCGGCCAGGGAACGGTTCATCGAAGGATGGCTGACAGCGACCCTGCTCTTCTGCGTCGGGCCTCTGACGATCCTCGGCTCGATCAACGACGGTCTCGGCCGCGGCATCGATCAACTCGCCGTCAAGTCGGCGCTCGACTTCTTCGCGGCGATCGCGTTCGCGTCGACGTTCGGCCCCGGAGTGCTGTTCTCGGCCGTGTCGGTGCTCCTCATCCAGGGCGCGCTGACGATCGTGGGGATGGTGCTGGGCACGGTCATGCCGGAGGCGCAGATCATGGCGTTGACCGCGACAGGCGGCCTCATGCTCGCCGGCATCGGTCTGCGGCTCCTCGACATCCGCCAGATCCGGGTGGGTGACCTTCTCCCCGCTCTGATCGTCGCCCCTCTGCTCACCGCCGCGATCACGGCTGTGCACTGATCCGCCCGCACAGGCTCTTTCACCCCGCCCCCTCGGCCGAACAGGCGTTTTCACCCCGATTCCGGGGTGAAAACGCCTGTTCGAGCGGAGAGGTGCCGGTGGCGGTCGGAACTACTTCTGCGGGAGGCCGCTGATGACCGCGTCGGCGACGTCCTTCATGCCGAGGCGCCGGTCCATCGCGGTCTTCTGGATCCAGCGGAAGGCGTCCTGCTCACTGAGCTTGAGCTGCTTCATGAGGATCCCCTTGGCGCGGTCGACGGCCTTGCGGGTCTCGAGACGCTCGGAGAGGTCGGCGACCTCGGCGGTGAGCGCCTGCCACTCCAGCCAGCGGGAGCGCGCGATGTCGATGGCCGGGCGGAGGTCGTCGATCGTGAACGGCTTGACCACGTAGGCCATGACCCCGGCGTCGCGGGCGCGTTCGACGAGATCCTTGTCGCTGAAGGCGGTGAGCATGACGACCGGGGCGATCTTCTCGTCGCCGACGGTCTTGGCCGCGGTGAGCCCGTCCATCTCGGGCATCTTGATGTCCATGATGGCGAGGTCGGGCCGGTGTTCCCGGATGGCCTCGACGGCCTGGGCTCCGTCACCGGCCTGGGCGACCACGGTGTACCCGGCCTCCTCGAGCATCTCGGCGAGGTCGAGACGGATGAGTGCCTCGTCCTCGGCGATGACGATGCGCAGCCCGGTCTCGTCGGGCACGCCGGCGGTGGTGGAGTTCTCCGTTGAAGTCACGACGCCAGAATACGGGGCCCTGCCTGGGGGTTCGAAACGTGGGCCGCGTTCGGGGTCTCGTCGCCCAGACGCGCTCTCGTGGCGCTGTTAGAACGCGGCGCAGGTGCGAATTCGGGTGCCGAGGGCGGGACTTGAACCCGCACGGCCTTGCGGCCAAAGCATTTTGAGTGCTCCGTGTCTGCCATTCCACCACCCCGGCCGGGTGTGCGCGGTCCAGTCTAGCGGCGCCCGGCCGATGCTCCGGCCACGCCTCGCCACGACCCGGTGTGCGTGCGTCACAGGCCGCCGACGCGGTGGACCTGCAACGCGTTGGTCGAGCCCGGCACGCCGTGGGGCCGCCCGGCGACGACGACGATGGTGTCGCCGTGCGTGCAGCGACCCTGCTCGAGCAGCACGCGGTCGACCGCCGCCACCATCGCGGTGGTGTCCTCCATCTCCGGGAGGTTGAACGCGGTGATGCCCCAGGTCAGCGCCAGCCTGCGACGGGTGTGCGGCTTCTGGGTGAACGCGAGCATCGGCAGTTTGGGCCGCACCCGCGACATGCGGCGGGCGGAGTCGCCAGAACTCGTGAACGTCACGAGGTACTTGGCGTTGAGGAAGTTGCCGATCTCGGCCGCCGCCTTGGTGATGGCGCCACCGGTGGTGCTCGGGTTGGTTCCCAGCGGCGGGATGCGCCCGAGGCCGTGATCCTCGGTGTTCTCGATGATGCGCGCCATCGTCTGCACCGCGACGATCGGCCAGGCGCCCACACTCGTCTCGCCCGAGAGCATGATCGCGTCGGCGCCGTCGAGCACGGCGTTGGCGCAGTCCGAGGCCTCCGCCCGGGTGGGGCGGGAGTTCTCGATCATCGACTCGAGCACCTGAGTGGCGACGATGACCGGCTTGGCATCGCGGCGAGCGAGCTCGACGGCTCGCTTCTGCACGAGCGGGACCTCCTCCAGCGGCATCTCGACCCCGAGGTCGCCGCGGGCGACCATGATGCCGTCGAAGGCGCGGACGATCTCCTCGAGGTTGGCGACCGCCTGGGGCTTCTCGACCTTGGCGATGACGGGCCGGGAGAGCCCGACCTCGGCCATGATCTCGTGCACCCGCGTGATGTCGGCGGCATCGCGGACGAAGGACAACGCGATCCAGTCGGCACCGACCCGCAGGGCCCAGCGCAGGTCGTCCTCGTCCTTCTCCGACAGCGCGGGAACGCTCACCGCGACACCGGGCAGGTTGATGCCCTTGTTGTTGCTGACGGTGCCGCCCTCGACCACGGTGCAGACGACGTCGGTGGCAGAGACCTCGGTCGCGCGCAGCGTGATCTTGCCGTCGTCGATGAGCAGGGTGTCCCCGGCGCGCACGTCGCCGGGCAAGCCCTTGAACGTCGTGGAGACCCGCTCCTGGTTGCCGTCGACGTCGTCGACGGTGATCGTGAACGTGTCGCCGACCGCGAGGTGGATCGGCCCGCCGGAGAAGCGTCCGGTGCGGATCTTCGGCCCCTGCAGGTCGACGAGGATGGCCACGGCGCGGCCGGACTCGGCGGCGGCCTCGTGCACCCACCTGATCTGCTGCTCGTGCTCCTCGTGCGAGCCGTGCGAACGGTTGATGCGGGCGACGTCGATGCCGGCGTCGACGAGGCGACGGATGTCCTCCTTGGAGTTGACGGCCGGGCCCAGAGTGCTGACGATCTTCGCGCGACGCATGACTCCATCGTAGGTGGGCCCCTTCGGGCACGCGCACCGGCGGGAGCACCGGTCCCCTCCGCGACGTGAACGTTGAGTGAACCCGTGCGGGAGAACCGGGCGCGATCGGACGATCGGAGGGTGGCCGCGGTCGACTCCCGCGGCTCAGTCGCGGGTCGCCGCCGCGGTCGGTCGAGCCCGGTCGGCGGACTCCCCGCGCGGCCGCCAGAGCCACCACAGGAAGGCGCCGAGACAGAACACGACCACCGAGGTCCAGACGTTGAGGCGCAACCCGAGAACCATCTGGGCCTCGTCGATGCGCAGGCTCTCGATCACGCCCCGGCCGAGGGTGTAGAGCATGATGTACGCCGCGAACAGTTGCCCGGCCGCGGGCCGCCGCGTCCTCTCCAGCAGCACGAGCAGTGCCGCGATGACGAGGCACCACAGCGATTCGTACAGAAAGGTCGGCTGGAAGGTGCCCAGCACGATCGCGTTGCCGGCCGCGTCGCGCACCGCCTCACCGCGGGAGGCGTCCCAGGCGTGGATCTGCAGACCCCAGGGCGCATCGGTCGGCCCGCCGTACAACTCGTTGTTGAACCAGTTGCCCCAGCGGCCGATGGCCTGCGCCACCGGAAGCGCGGGAGCGATCGCCGTCCCGAGGTCGCGGAACGACACCCCCGTGCGCCGGCACCCGATCCAGCCGCCGAGCGCGCCGAGCGCGACGGCCCCCCAGATTCCCAGGCCGCCGTTCCAGATCTTCAGCGCGTCGAGCGGGTGCCCGCCGGGGCCGAAGTACGGCCCCGGCGTGGTGATGACGTGATACAGCCGACCACCGATGATCCCGAACGGAATGGCCCAGATCGCGATGTCCCACACCGCGTCCTCGGACGCTCCGCGCGCGTCGAGACGCCGGCCCGTCCACCACAGCGCGACCACGATGCCCGCGAGGATGCACAGAGCGTAGGCGCGGATGGGCAGAGGGCCGAGGTACCAGACCGCCTGCTCCGGGCTCGGGATCGCGGCGATCACTTCTGCGTCGCGTCCTCGATGGCCTTGACGAGGCCCTGGGAGTCGACCTTCTGAGCCTGCTGGTCGACGAGCGTCCGCAGGTCGAAGTCCTTGCCGTTGATGCGGTAGGTCGGGGTGCCCTTGACGCCGTCCTTGGTGGACTGCTCGTCGACCTTCTTGAGGTAGGACTCGTAGGTGACGTCGGCGACGCACTGGTCGTACGCCTTCTTCGCCTCGCCGGTGATGCCTGCCTTCTGAGCGAGGTCGGAGAACGTCATGTCGGGCCAGCCGTCGCCCTCCTGCTCGGGCTGCGTGGCGAAGATCCCGTCGTGCATCTTGACGAACGCCTCGGGTGAGGAGTTGGAGGCGCAGGCTGCGGCATTGGCCGCCTTGAGCGACTTCTCACCGGGGATGCCCGCGTCGAGGAAGCTCTTGAGGTGGATGACGACCTTGGCCTTGCCCGAGGAGGCGAGCTGGTCCACGGTCGAGCCGAGCTGCTCGTGGTAGAAGCCGCACGCCGGGCACTGGAAGTCCTCGTAGATGTCGAGGACGGGGACGCCCGCACCGGGGTCCGTGGCGTTGAGCATGATGCCGCCGGTCTCCGACACCGCTCCGCGCGGCAGCTTGCCGTTGGTCGCTCCCGTGTCGTTGCTCTTGGTGCCGAAGTAGATCGCGGCGCCGATGCCCGCGATCGCGACGAGCGCGACGATCACGGCGAGGATCGGCTTGAGCTTGCTCTCCTTGGGCGCGGCGGCCTGGATCTTGGCCTGTCGGGCGCTCCGGTCGTGGGAGCCGTTGGAGGCGGTGCTCATGCAGGGGTCCTTTCGGGCGAGATTCTCGAGTCGAGGGCGAAGCGGGAGTGCGGGCGCACGACGAGCCACAGCCCGCAGAGGGCGAGACCGACGTCGCGGGCGATGTCCCAGCCGTACTGCGTGTCCTCGGGGGCGACGGCGCCGCCACTGCCGAAGCAGCCGCAGTCGATGCTGATGCCGCGTGCCCACACCGAGGCGATCGCGGCGATGAACACGAGCTGGAGGATCATGCCGCCGAGCGCGGCGGCGCGGGTGAAGAGGCCGAGGACGAGAAGGGCCCCGAGGAGGATCTCGACGACCGGCAGGGCGAGGCCGACGACTCCGGCGACCTCGAACGGCAGGATCTCGTAGGCCTGCGCGGCCCGGGCGGCGGCCAGGGGGTGTCCGACCTTGAGCGCCCCGGCGACGAGAAGGACGCCGCCCAGGACGAGACGGGCGAGGAGCCCGATCCACAGGCCGGCGACCCTGCCCCGGGACTGACCGGTCGGCGTCTCGTCGGTCGCCACGCGGCCGCCGCCGGGTTCGTCTTCGCGGCGCTGCGCGACGTCGGCGGGCTGCATCTCGTTCACGCGCGTCCCTTTCTCACACCTGCCGCCAGCTCCTCGGCGAGCTCGCGCAGCCGGCCGAGGTTCGTGGAGAAGTCCTGCCCCTTCGCCGGTTCGAGCCGGGAGACGAGAGCCGAGCCGACGATGACTCCGTCGGCGAACGACGCGACCTCGGCCGCCTGATCGCCGGTCGACACCCCGAGTCCGACGGCGAGGGGCCGATCGGTGACCGCTCGAGCCCGCTCGACGAGCACCCGAGCGCCTTCGCCCACCGAGGCACGTGCCCCGGTGACGCCCATCGTCGAGGCGACGTACACGAAGCCCGGGCAGGCCTCGCACGTCATGGCCAGGCGGTCGTCGGTGCTGCTCGGTGCGATGAGGAACACGGGGTCGAGGCCGTGTGCCGCCGCGGCGGAGCGCCATTCCTGCGCCTCGTCGGGCGTGAGATCGGGGGTGATGAGCCCGGCGCCACCGGCTGCCGCGAGGTCGGCGGCGAACCGCTGCGGACCGTAGCGGAGCACCGGGTTCCAGTACGTCATCGGCACCGCCACTCCCCCGGCGTCGGTGATCGCCCGCACTGCGGCGAACACGTCGCTCAGGCGCACTCCTCCGGTGAGCGCGACGTGTGCGGCGTTCTGGATGACGGGGCCGTCCATGAGCGGGTCGCTGTACGGCACACCGACCTCGACGATGTCGGCGCCGGCCTCGACCACCGCGCGCATCGCGTCGATGGACCGCTCGACGCTCGGGTAGCCCACCGGCAGGTAGGCGACGAGCACGGCCCGGTTCTCTGCCGCAGCCCGAGCGAACACCTCGGCGAGCCGCTCGTGGCCGCTGGCCCCGGCGCTCGTGACAGCCTCGTTCGACACGGCGTTCACCACCCACTCCCCTCGGCGTCCTGCACCGGCTCCTCGGCCCTGAGCTGCTCGGCCTCGACGAGCTCCTCGCCGCGGACCAGACCGAACCAGCGGGCGGCGGTGTCGACGTCCTTGTCGCCGCGGCCGGAGAGGTTGACGAGCACGATCCCCTCGGGCCCGAGCCTGCGGCCGACGACGAGCGCCCCGGCCAGCGCGTGCGCCGACTCGATCGCGGGGATGATGCCCTCGGTGCGACAGAGCAGCGCGAACGCCTCCATCGCTTCGTCATCGGTGGCACTCAGGTACTCGGCGCGGCCGGAGTCGTGCAGGTAAGCGTGCTGGGGACCGACGCTCGGGTAGTCGAGCCCCGCGGAGACCGAGTGCGACTCGATGGTCTGGCCGTCCTCGTCCTGCAGCACGTACGTCGCGGCACCGTGGAGGACGCCGGGGACGCCGCCGGAGAACCTCGCGGCGTGCCGACCGGAGTCGACACCCTCTCCACCGGCCTCGACCCCGACGAGCCGCACGTCGTCGTCGAGGAACGCGGTGAAGATGCCCATCGCGTTGGAGCCGCCGCCCACGCAGGCGCACACGGCGTCGGGCAGCCGGCCGACGCGGTCGAGGATCTGGGCACGCGCCTCCTCGCCGATGACCGCGTGGAAGTCGCGGACCATCTCGGGGAACGGGTGCGGGCCGGTGACCGTGCCGATGCAGTAGTGGGTGGTCTCGACGTTCGTGACCCAGTCGCGCATCGCCTCGTTGATCGCATCCTTGAGCGTGCGGCTGCCGTGCGTCACGGGAACGACCTCGGCACCGAGCAGACGCATGCGGGCGACGTTGAGGGCCTGGCGCTCGGTGTCGCGCTCGCCCATGTAGACCACGCACTCGAGGCCGAGCAGCGCGGCCGCGGTGGCGGTCGCGACCCCGTGCTGACCGGCGCCGGTCTCGGCGATGATGCGCTTCTTGCCCATCTTCTCGGTGAGCAGCGCCTGGCCGAGGACGTTGTTGATCTTGTGCGAGCCGGTGTGGTTGAGGTCCTCGCGCTTGAGGAACACCCGTGCGCCACCGGCGTGCTCGGCGAACCGCGGCACCTCGGTGAGGGCGTTCGGGCGCCCGGTGTAGTGGCGGTGCAGCTCGTCCAGCCGGGCCCGGAACTCCGGATCGGCGCCCGCTGCCAGGCGCGCCTCGTCGAGCTCGTCGAGGGCGGCCACGAGCGCCTCGGGAACATAACGGCCACCGAAACCGCCGAACCTCCCGGGTCTGTCAGGTGTGGTCATCGGCGGAATCCTTCTCGTGGCAGCTCGTGGACGGTCGTACGGGGCGTGCGCGCTCGTGGGGCAGTCTGTCAGCTCAACGCCCGAGCAGGGCCGAGGGTGCCCGGTGGGTGCGTCGTTCCGGACGGGTGGCACGGGGCACGGGGGCCGACCGTGTCGGCGACCAGCACGACGACCGGGTCAACGACCTGCGCGCAGAGCGGGGTGGGCACCGGCCGCGACGAGGTCGGCGACGGCGCTGCGAGGATCCCCGCCCGTGACGAGCGACTCCCCCACGAGCACCGCGTCGGCCCCGGCCCGGGCGAACTCGAGCACGTCGTGGGGGCCCCGGACGCCGGACTCCGCGATCCGCACGATGCCGTCGGGGATGCGGGGAGCGAGCCGCGCGAACGTCCCGCGATCGACCTCGAGCGTCTTGAGGTTGCGGTTGTTGACGCCGATGACCGTCGCCCCGGCGTCGAGAGCGCGTTCGGTCTCCTCCTCGTCGTGGACCTCCACGAGCGCGGTCATGCCGAGGGATTCCGCCCGCTCCCGCAGGCCGACGAGGCGTTCCTGGTCGAGCGCGGCGACGATGAGGAGGATGACGTCGGCACCGTGGGCCCGCGCCTCCCACAGCTGGTAGCTGGAGACCATGAAGTCCTTGCGCAGCACCGGGATGCCGACCCTGGCGCGAACGGCCGCCAGATCCTCGAGGCTGCCGCCGAAACGGCGTTCCTCGGTGAGGACGCTGATGGCCGAGGCTCCCCCGGCCTCGTAGTCGGCCGCGAGGGCGGCCGGGTCGGCGATCATCGCCAGTGCGCCCTTGCTCGGGCTCGACCTCTTGACCTCACTGATGACCGACACGCCCGGGGCCCGCAGCGCGGCGGTCGCGTCGCGGGCGGGAGCCGTGCGGGACGCCCGTTCCTTGAGCGTCTCGAGCGACACCCGGTCGCGGCGGGTCTCCATGTCCTCCCGGACACCGTCGATGATCTCGTCCAGAACCGTAGCCACGCAGCCAGGCTACGGCTCCTGCCCCGTGCGACCCAACCGGCCACCGCACCGGCGCCGCTCCCGAGCAGACCTGGGCGTTCCCCGTAGGCTGGGCACGCTCGAAGCGACATCAACGACAAGTGAGGAGTGATCATGTCCGATCAGTTCGAATCGGGGAGCTCGGACGCATCCGGGTCCTCGGCCTGGAACTCCCCCGGGGACGGTCGACAGAACGACGCGGGGCACGCACCGCAGGCCGGGTACGGCGCCGGCGGCGACCGCCCCGGTGAGCGGTACGGCGATCAGCCCGGCCACCAGGGCAGCCCCACCTACCCGCAGCAGGCGTACGGCGCAGGCTCGCCCTCGTACTCCGACCCGGCGTACGCGGCCGGTCCGGTCGACCCGAGCTACGGGGTCGGACCGAAGCCGATGGGTACCGCGATCGCCGCGCTCGTCATCGGCATCATCGCCCTCCTCGTGGCCTGGATCCCGTTCATCGGCCTGCTCGGTGTGCTGCTCGGCATCATCGCGATCATCCTCGGCATCGTCGGCATGCGACGCGCCTCACGAGGCATCGGCGGCGGCAAGGGGCTCGCCATCGGCGGTCTCGTCACGGGCCTCATCGCGCTCGTGATCGGCGTTGCGATCTCGGCGGTCATCTTCGCCGCGCTCGGTTCGGCGGTTCAGAGCGGAGAGTTCCAGCAGGTCGTCGAGTGCGCGCAGAAGCCCACCCAGGCCGAGCAGCAGGCGTGCATCAACGAACTCTCGCCCACCACGCAGCCGTGACCCGAGCGCCTGTGGGCGCTCGCGAGTGAACGGCGTCTCGTGCCTGGGCACGACATGTGGGGCCCGTAAGGCCCGACAGGCGCACGAGATGACGACGACGAGGGGCCGCTCCCGTTCGGGAGCGGCCCCTCGTCGTTCGATATGCGGCGTCGGCCTCGCCGGCCTCGCATGGGTGGTGCCGTGTCGACGGCGCCGGCGGTGGCAGGTGCTCGACCGTGCTCGAGGCGGGTCAGTGCGACGGGGTGTGCGAACCGCCGGTCGACCGCGCGTTCGAGCGGGCGTCCGTCGCCGTGGCCTCGGTGCGGCGGCGCGCGTGGTCACCCGAGTGCTCGGCCGTGGTGTTGGTCGTGACTCCGTGCGTCGGGCCGTGGCCCGGGGCGCCGTAGCCGGCCTTGCTCAACCCGACCCACGCCGCGACGCCCGCGAGCACGGCGACGATGCCGGTGATCCACAGCACCGGCATGGCGAACATGAGGCCGAAGCAGATCAGAGCGGTGCCGACGAGAATGACGACGACCCCCGTCCAGGCGGCGACGCTGTTTCCGTGTGACTCCGACATGCAGGTGACTCCTCGGGCGTGTGCGTGGTGCAGGCGTTCTCGGGCTCTGGCCGGACGGCCGAGCCTCTCGGAGGCCATTGTGTCAGGCGAACCGTTCGCGATGTGCACCGGCGCGGGGCGAGTTGGGCGGCGTGCCGTCGCCGTCCACGACAGTTCTCGATGCGCCCGTCGCGCCGAGGTCGTGTCCTCAGGTGGGGTCGTCACCCTCGCTCAGCGCGTCCCAGTCACTGCGGCGAGCACTCGTGCGGGCGGATGCCGACGCCTGACGGGCGGCCCGGGCCGGCCAGCGGTCGCCGACCACGAGCGCCAGGCCCGCCCCGAGCAGGACGACCACCGCTCCGGCGATCGCGGCCCAGGGGGCAGCTGTCGTCGCCGCCGCGACCGGCACGACACCGGGGCCGCGCACCGCCCCCGAGGGATCGAGGAGGACGAGGACGGCCGCGACGACGAGACCGATGCCGCACCCTCCGACGATCACCGAGACGAGCCGTCGGCCCCAGCCGTCGACGAGCGTGAGTGCGAACGCTCCGGCCCCCGCCGCGAGGGCGACGGGGACGAGCGGGGGGCTCGCTCGCAGACCCGAGACCTGCAGGCCGGAGGTGCCGGCCGCGTCGGCGATGCGGGCGTCCACCCAGATGGGCATCGCCGCCGCGAGCACGACCGCCACACCGAGCAGGCTTGCCGACACGACTCGGCCGCGGCTCGCGACTCGCCGCATCGTGGACGCCGCTCCGGCGGTGTCGAGATCACGGCCGGTCATGGTGTGCCCAGCGTCGAGGCGGCCGCGACGGCCCGCAACGCCGCCGCAGCCTTGTGCTCGGTCTCGGCGTGCTCGGCCTCGGGCCGCGAGTCGGCGACGATGCCGGCTCCCGCCTGCACGTGGGCCCGGCCGCCGGTGATGACCGCGGTGCGGATCGCGATGGCCATGTCGAGGTCTCCGTGCACGTCGAGGTATCCGACGACACCACCGTAGACGCCGCGACGGGTGGTCTCGAGTTCGTCGATGAGGGCCAGCGCCCGCGGTTTGGGAGCGCCCGACAACGTACCGGCCGGAAAGGTCGCCGCCAGCGCGTCGTAGGCCGTGCGGCCCTGTTCCAGTTCGCCGACGACCGTCGACTCCAGATGCATGATGTGGCTGTAGCGCCGGACGTTCATGAACTCCACCACCTCGACGCTGCCCACCTCGCACACCCGCTGCAGGTCGTTGCGCGAGAGGTCGACGAGCATGACATGCTCGGCGCACTCCTTCTCGTCGGCCCGCAGGTCGGCCTCGAGCCCGCGATCGTCCTCGGGCGTCTCGCCTCGCGGCCTCGAGCCCGCGATGGGATGGGTGATGACGCGGCGGCCCGTGACCTTGACCAGCGCCTCGGGGCTGCTGCCCACGACGTCGAACGGCTCGCCGTCGGGCCGTTCCAGGCGCAGCAGGTACATGTACGGACTCGGGTTCGAGACGCGCAGAACGCGGTACACGTCGAGGGCATCGGCCGGACAGTCGACGGAGAACCGCTGGGAGAGGACGACCTGGAACACCTCCCCGGCGCGGATGGCCTCCTTGCCCGCCTCGACGACCTCGAGGTACTGCTCCCGTGTCATCGTGCTCCGCGGCTGGGGGGCGGGCCGGCTCATGGTGGCGACCGTGCTCGGGGCAGGCGCCCGCAGGTCCTCGGTCATCCTGTCGAGACGCGTCACCGCGTCGGCGTAGGCCTCGTCGGCCCTCTCGTCGGAGCCGTCGAAGTTGATCGCGTTGGCGACGAGAAGCACCGAGGCGTCGGTGTGGTCGATGACCGCGAGGTCGGTGGCGAGCATCATCGCGAGCTCGGGCAGGCGCAGATCGTCGGGGTTGGCGTCGGGCACCTTCTCCCACCGGCGTACCGCGTCGTAGCCGATCATGCCGACGAGGCCGCCGGTGAGCGGCGGCAGGCCGGGGAGGGGGTCGGTGGCCAGCGTGGCGATGGTGTCGCGCAGCGCCCTCAACGGGTCGCCGCCCGTAGGCACGCCGCTCGGCGGGGTGCCGAGCCACGCCGCCTCCCCGTCGCGTTCGACGAGGGTGGCCGCGCTGCGCGCCCCGATGATCGAGTACCGCGACCACACCCCGCCGTGCTCGGCCGACTCGAGCAGGAACGATCCCACCCGGTCCTTCGCGAGCTTGCGGTAGAGACCCACCGGTGTCTCGGCGTCGGCGAGCAGGCGGCGCACGACGGGGATGACACGGCGGGTACGAGCGAGCTCGAGGAACCTCGGCAGCGCGGGCCAGGTGGCACCGAGCTCGCCGCTCGGCACAGCGTCAGGGCCCGTCTCGTGCTCGCTCATCGCGCCGTCTCCTCTCGTTCGCGGCCGGCGTCCTCGCCGGCCTCCTCGTCGCCCACGACCGCGCCCAGATCGGTGAAGAAGCAGGTGCGCTCACCGGTGTGGCAGGCCGCGCCCACCTGCTCGACCCGGACGAGCAGGGCGTCGCCGTCGCAGTCGATCGCGACCGACCTGACGTACTGCCGATGTCCCGAGGTGTCGCCCTTGCGCCAGTACTCCTGCCGGCTGCGCGACCAGAACGTGACACGCCCCGTGGTGAGCGTGCGTCGCAGCGCCTCGTCGTCCATCCAGCCGAGCATGAGCACCTCGCCGGTGTCGTGCTGCTGGATCACGGCGGCCACGAGACCCGCGGCGTCGCGTCGGAGCCGGCCGGCGACCTCGGGTGGCAGAGGGTGTGTCGTCACGCCCCGCATTGTGCCGGGTGTCCCCGACCACCGATGACGAGCGGTCGCGTCATTTCCCGGTGGGGACGAACCCCGTTGCCTAGCATCGGCTTTCAACGAGAGCGAAACGTCGCTCTCGTGGCACCCGCGTGTGCCCGGCCCGATCACGGAGTCGCCCCATGTCCATCCGTCCCCTCCTCCCCGCCGCCCTCGGCACGATCGCCCTCACGGGCTCACTCGCCGTCGGTCTTCCCGCCACGGCCGCCCCTTCCACCCCCACGGTGACGCCGCCCGCGGCGGCTGCACCCGCAGCACCGACTCGGGCGTGCTCCGAGACCCCGGTCTTCGCCGGCAAGGTGCCCACCCCCTCCTCGTCGCTCGGCTTCGACCTGGGCACCCGCAAGGCGAGCGTCGACCAGGTGTACCGCTATCTGAACCAGGTGGATCTGGCCAGCGACAAGGTCACGGTCGGCACCTTCGGCCGCACCGCGACGGGCGCGCCGCTGAAGTACGCGCTCGTCGGGCGCCCTGACGTGCTGTGGGCCGCGCAGTCCGGCCGCCTCACCGCAGACGTGGAGGCGCTGCGGAACCCGCGCACGCCGGCCGCCACGGCTGCGGCGATCGCGGCGCGCAGTCCGTTGATCCTCTGGGTCGCCGGCAACGTGCACGGCAACGAGCCCGCCTCCACCGACGCCGAGATGCGCCTCATCCACGAGCTCGCCGACCGCACCGACTGCGGTGCGACCGACGTCCTGGCGAACGCCCTCGTCGTCGTCGTGCCCATCCAGAACCCCGACGGACGCAACGCGAACACCCGCGCGAACGCCGCAGCGTTCGACATGAACCGCGACTGGTTCGCCCGCACCCAGCCCGAGACCCGAGCCAAGCAGGCGCTGCTCGCGAAGTTCCCGCCGCACGTGTTCGTCGACCAGCACGGCATGGGCGGCAAGGGCTACTACTTCCCGCCGAACGCCGACCCGATCTTCCACGAGACGGCCCGTCAACCGCTCGGCTGGATCGACGACATCGCGGGCAAGGCGAGTGCGGAGGCGTTCCGAGCCAAGGGTTACGCCTACGAGACCTGGCAGGCGGGCTTCGACCTCTTCTACCCCGGCTACGGCGACACCTACCCCGTGCTGCGCCACGGGGCCGCCGGCATGACCCACGAGGTGGGCCAGGCCGCGCCGTTCGCCGACCAGGTCGACAAGCACTTCACCGCCGGCATCACGGCGCTGCGTGCCACCGCCCGCGCCCGTCAGCGCATCAACACCGAGTACCACCAGCAGTTCGTCGAGGCGCAGGCCCAGGGCCGGGCGTGCACCCTGCAGCCGAACCACGTCGACAACCCCGGCAACACGGTGCAGCGCGCCGTGCCCGACGTGCGGGTCTGCGGGTACTTCGTGCGCAACGACGACCCGGGCCGCCGGCGCGAGGTCGCGACCCTCGTCTCCCGGCTGCAGCAGGACGGGGTCGAGGTGCACACGCTGCAGGCCCCGGCCCACGTGCCCGGTTTCAAGGCCTACGGCAAGCCCGCGGCCACGACCGTCATCCCCGCCGGGAGCTACTGGATCCCGATGGCGCAGGGCCAGAAGCACTGGATCCAGACGATGCTCGGCGAGGACACCTACGTTCCCTTCCCGTACTTCTACGACGTCTCCGGTTGGTCGATGCCCCTGCTGCAGGACGTCTCCGCCGGCTCCGCGCCGGTCGTCCCGGCGATGCGCACGACGCCGACGCCCCGGGTCTCGGTGCCGCGTGTCGCACTGCCGGCCGGACTGCCGAACGTCGGAGTGCTCACGGCCTCGGCGAGTCCGTTCAACCCCAACCAGAGCACGGGCTGGCTGCAGTGGCGGCTGAGGTCGGACTGGCGGATCCCCTCGACGACCCTGCAGGCCTCGCAGATCACCGCCTCGACCCTCGCCGGGCTCGACGTGCTCATCGTGCCGAACATCGACGGCAAGGCGCTCAACGCGGCCATGGGCACCGAACGCAACGCCGCGCTCGCGACCTGGGTACGCGACGGCGGTCGCCTCGTCACGTGGAAGGGCGGCACGCAGTACGCCGCGCTCGCCGGACTCTCGTCGGCGGTCCTGAAGAACCCGGCCAACGAGGTTCCCGGTGCTCTCGTGCGGGCCACCGCCCCTCGCAGCGGTCCTCTCATGAAGGGCGCGGGATCCGACGTGTGGACGATGTACGAGGCCGACCCGATCATGACCGCCGGGCGCGGCGAGGTCGTCCTCTCCTACCCGCGCGCCGACTCGCCGGCCTGGGCCGTCTCGGGCTTCGCCAAGGGCGTCGAGGAGATCGCGGGCAGCACCGCCCTCGTCGACGAGCAGGTCGGGCAGGGGCGCGTCACCGCGTTCTCGTTCGAGCCCAACTTCCGTGCGTTCACCGACGGGACCGCCTCTCTCGTCCGCAACGCGATCGTCGACTCTCGTGGCACCCTGCAGCGCTCCGTCGACGCCCCCGGTGGACGTAACGCCACCGCCGCCGAACGCCGTCGCGCCGGCATCGCCGCCACCAAGCTCGACCGGCAGGGCGTCACCGCGCGGATGGACGACCGCTCTCGTCCCTGAGCCTCACCCGCGCATACCTGTCCGCGTGTCGCGCGGAAAGAGCTGCTGCGGCCGTACTCCGGCGCGGGGTACGGCCGCAGCGACGTTCGGCGCCGGATGTCGTGTGCGATCGATCCGACCGCGTGCCCCGACGCGCATCACTCGCGTCGCAGATGGACTCGCCGGTGCGGGACTCGGCTGTGATGATGGGGCCCATGACCGGACTCGCTCAGCTCGAACGCGAGGCGCTCTGCGCCACTCTCGTCGACGTCGGCCCCGACGCACCGACCCTGTCTGCGCCCTGGACGACGCGCGATCTCGCCGCTCACCTCGTCGTGCGCGAACGCCGACCCGACGCACTGCCGGGGGTGCTCATGCCCGCGCTCGCCGAGCACACCCAGCGCGTGCAGGATTCCTACGCGGCGAACGACTGGTCGACGCTCGTCGACATGGTGCGCGAGGGCCCTCCCGGCTGGAACCCCACCCGGGTGCCGGCGGTCGACGACGCGATCAACCTCGCCGAGTTCTTCGTCCACCACGAGGACATCCTGCGGGCCGCCCCCGGCTGGACCCGCGAGGGCGCCCGCCGCGTCTCCGACGACACCGAGAGCGCCCTGTGGACACGTCTCAAGCAGGCCGGTCAGCTGCTGTTCCGCCGCTCACCGGTGGGTGTCGTGCTGTTCTCCGAGGAGCACGGCCGGCATTCTGCCAAGGGCCCGACGAAGAAGGGCACCGTGGTGCTGCAGGGACGCCCCAGTGAGCTCGTGCTCTTCGCGTTCGGCCGGGGCGAGGTCGCCGACCTCGACTACCAGGGCACCGAGGCAGCGATCGCCGCACTCAAGGGCGCCGAGTTCTCGGTCTGAGGGGCCCGGCGGCAGCGCCCCCTCAGGCCTGCAGCCCCATCAGCGCGAGGAGCGCCTCGGTGTCGAGGTGCTCCTCGACCGCGTCGGCGAGCCGTTCGATCATCGACTCGCGGCGCGCGGCGAATCCGGGAGCCGTCGTCGCGACGCGGAACGTGCTGCCGGACAAGGCGGCCGCCTCGGTGAGGAACGCCCGGCGGAACGCGTCGTTCTCGAACGCGCCGTGCCACGTCGTGCCGAAGGCCGCGCCGCTGCGCCAGCCGTCGAGGAACGGCTCGACACCCTCCTGACCTGCGGGTACCGTCGCGACGCCGTGGTGGATCTCGTAGGCCCGTACGACGTGACCTCGCCACGCGCCGCTCGGTGTGGCGAGGGCCTTCTCGCGGGCGAAGTCGACGCGGGTCGGGAGCAGCCCGAGGCCCTCGACGGAACGCACGTCGCGGGACTCGACGCCGTCCGGGTCGTGGATCTCGCGGGCGAGCATCTGGTATCCCCCGCAGATGCCGAGGATCGGCGCGCCTCGTCGTGCTCGCGCCGTCAACGGCTCGTCGAGCCCCCGACTCCGCAGCCACGCGAGGTCGTCGAGCGTGGCTCGGCTGCCGGGAAGGACGACGAGATCGGCGCCGGTGACCGTGTCGGGGTCGGCGGTGATCGTCACGTCGACGCCGGGCTCGGCCGCGAGGGCGTCGACGTCGGTCGCGTTCGACAGCCGGGGAAAGCCGACGACGGCCACTCGCAAGGTTCCGGAGGAGGGTGGGTGGGTGTCCACGGCCCGCGACCACCCGCCCAGGGCGAGAGCGTCCTCGCCGTCCAGCCACGCGCCCTCCAGCCACGGCACGACGCCGAGCACGGGCAGTCCGGTGCGCTCGGTGATGACCTCGAGCCCCGGGCGCAGCAGGTCGACGTCACCGCGGAACTTGTTGACGATCCACCCGCGCAGGTGGGCCCGATCGGCCGCGTCGACGAGCGCCCACGTGCCGTACATCGCCGCGAGCACCCCGCCCCGGTCGATGTCGCCCACGACGACCACCGGAAGATTCATCGCGCGAGCCATACCGAGGTTGACGTAGTCGCCGCCGCGCAGGTTGACCTCGGCCGCGCTGCCGGCGCCCTCGGCGAGGACGACGTCGAAGCGGGAGGCGAGATCCTCGAACGCCGCGTAGGCCGTCTCCGCGAGCTCCCGCCGGCCGGTCGCCCATTCGCCGGTACCGAGCTCTCCGTGCGGCCGGCCCATGAGCACGACGTGGCTGCGCCGATCCGAACCGGGTTTGAGCAGCACGGGATTCATCGCCGCCTCGGGCACGACGCGGGCGGCGACGGCCTGCACCCACTGGGCGCGACCGATCTCCGCACCGTCGGGACAGACCATGGAGTTGTTCGACATGTTCTGGCTCTTGAAGGGCGCGACCCGCACTCCCCGCCGCACGAGCCAGCGGCACATCCCGGCCGTGAGCAGGCTCTTGCCGGCGTCCGAGGTCGTGCCGCAGATCAACAGGCCGCGCGGCCCGTTCGCGTGCTGCATCGTCACCGGCTGCTCCTGACGGGGATGGGCCCTCGCGCGGCGGCGACGAGCACCGCGACCAGTAGCGAGGCATGGGAGACCGCACGCGAGAGCCGCACGGCGCGAGGCAGATCCGCGACCCCGGCGGGCGGGCCGTCACCGAGGGTGCCACGGTCCTCGACCTCGCCGGAGTAGGTGTTCTCGCCGCCGAGGCGCACGCCGAGGGCGCCGGCGGCGCTCGCCTCGACGGGCCCGGCGTTGGGGCTCGGATGACCCGCGGCGTCGCGTCGCCACACCCGCCAGGCTTCACGGGAACTCCCGCCGACGACGGGCGCGAGCAGCACCGTGAGCGCAGCGGTCACCCGGGCCGGGACGAGGTTGACGATGTCGTCGAATCTCGCCGACGCCCAACCGAACTCACGCAGCTCGGGCGTGCGGTAGCCGACCATCGCGTCGAGGGTGTTCGCGGCGCGGTAGCCGAGCAGGCCCGGAACGCCGGCGATCGCACCCCACCACAGCGGCGCGGTCACGGCGTCGGAGGTGTTCTCGGCCAGGGACTCGGTGGCGGCCCGGGCGAGCCCGGCGGCGTCGAGGCCGGTCGCGTCGCGGCTGCACAGGTGCCCCAACCGGAGCCGGGCCGGGCCGAGATCACCGTCGTCCGTGCCGATGAGTCGCGCCATCGCCCGCCCCTCGCCCGCGAGGCTCGTTCCGCCGAGCACCGCCCACGTCGCGACCGCCGTCGACGCCGATCGCAGCAACGGCCTTCGTGCACAGAGCCGTTCGACGACGAGTCCGAGTGCGACGCTGCCGCCGACGAGGATCCCCGTGTACGCGACCCCGGCCGCCCGGGACCGCCCAAGGCCTTGTCTGGCTCTCAGCCGCGTGCCGAGGGCGTTCGCGAGGCTCCCGAACACCGCCACCGGGTGCCCCCGACGAGGGTCGCCGAACACGAGGTCCGCGGCGTACCCGAGCGCCAGTCCCGCCGAGCGGGCGCTCGCGGTCGCGGCCCAGGCCTTCCCGGGGGACGACTCCCGCGCGGCCGCGGCCTCCGACGACGCGAGACGCGTCGAACGGGGTGCGGCGATGGTCGGCATGATCACGGCGGCAGTCTCTCAGGCGCCGCGAGTCCGGTTGACGCAGGCCACCGGCGGTGGGACGGTCTAGGGACCGACGACCCGCGCGGGGGAAGTCCGGTGTGAACCCGGCGCTGACCCGCAACCGTGAGCCGTGACGGCGAGCCGGAAGGCCCGCGCAGGTCCTCGGCCCACATCGTTCGTCGAGGCATACGAGCGGGGCCGGTGCCTCCCCGCGTGTGCAGAAGGGACTTCCCATGACACCCGCGGTCCTCTCCCCCAGCCGCCGCGCTCCTCGCACCCTGTTCGCGCTCCTGGTCGCACTGCTCACCGCGACCGCCGTCGTTCTCCCCGCCGGCGCCGCTCACGCTGCGGGCGCCAGCCGGTTCTGGGGTTACTACCAGTTGCAGAACGGCGCCTGGGAGTTCGCCACGACCGGTCCCGACCAGTCCACCCCGGCCGACGGCGGTGTCGAGGGCTGGCGCTACGCCGTCGCGTCGATGGACGAGCCTCGTCGCCCGCGGGCCGTGATGACGTTCGATCAGATCTGCGGCGACACGCCCGCCGAGAGCGGCAAGAAGCGCGTCGGCGTCGTCATCGACTTCGGCCGGCCCGCCGATGCGGCCGACGGCACGACGACCCCGCCGGAGCCCAAGGC
This sequence comes from Mobilicoccus massiliensis, assembly GCF_000826525.2. GTDB lineage: Bacteria > Actinomycetota > Actinomycetes > Actinomycetales > Dermatophilaceae > Mobilicoccus > Mobilicoccus massiliensis. Next base: position 520,957 of record NZ_LN651331.1, read on the forward strand.
CACCTGCGCCGTCGTCGCCTCCGCCGCCACCGGCACCGACGTCCTCACGGCGGTTGCGAAGCCGCGCCTCGAACAGGCCATGGTGTGCGGCCTCGACGGCTACCCGGCCACGGGATGCTTCGAGGAGGTCGCGTCCCCGCCCGCGGCCGCCGCGTCGCCCGACGAGACCGTGAGCCCGAGCGTCGCCGCCGCCCCGGCAGCCTCCCCGGCAGGGTCGGCCAGTGCGTCGGCTCCTGCAACGGCCGTGTCCGATCCCGCACAGACCCCGACTCCCGCTGCGACCAGCGACGCTCAGCCGTCCGCTGACCAGCCCCTCACCGGTGCGTGGCTCTGGATCACGCTCGGACTCATCGTCGTCGCGGGGCTCGTCGCCGCGTTCGTCTCGATGAACCGCCGTCGCCGCAGCCGGGACTGATGCGTCGTTCCCCGTCGCTCGCCCGATCGCTTCACCCCGTCGCCTGGTGGGTGTGGGCGATCGGACTCGCCGTCGCCGCGTCCCGCGCCACCGAGGTGCTCACGCTCGTCGCGGTGGGCGGAGTCGTGGCCTGGGTCGTGGTCGAGCGGCACGAACCGGGGGGTCTGCGAATCCTCTTCGCGTTCCTCGGCATCGGGGCGGTCACCTTCGTCGTGCGGCTGACGATGACCGCGCTCTTCGGGGGCGGGATCGTCGACGGGCCGGTCGTCCTCTCGTTGCCCGAACTGCGGCTGCCCGCCTGGGCAGGTCGACTGCGGCTCGGCGGCGACGTCACCCTCGGCGCGCTCACGAGTTCGGTGCTCGAGGCCCTGCGGCTGGCCGTCATGCTCCTCTGCCTGGGCGGAGCCAACGCCCTGGCCGGTCCTCGACGGCTGCTGCGGCACGTCCCCGCCACGCTCTACGACGTCGGCACCGCGCTCGTCGTCGCGCTCTCCTACGCACCAGAACTCGTCGACGACGCGAGCCGGGTGCGGGCCGCGCGCATGTTGCGCGGTCACTCCGGCCGCGGGGTGCGAGAACTCGGCACGATGGCTCTTCCGGTGGTCGCCGGAGCGCTGGAACGCTCGCTGCATCTCGCGGCGTCGATGGAGTCCCGCGGTTACGGCCGGGCCGGGCACCGCGGCGTCCGGCGGCAGCGTCGAGCCACCGCGGTCGGCCTCGTCGGGGTCGTCGGTGTGCTCGTCGGCGTCTACGGACTGCTCGACGCCGCAACGCCGTTCCTGCTCGCGGCGCCGCTCGTCGTCGCCGGGCTCGTGCTCGCCGCCGGTGCACTTCTCGTCGGGGGCTCGGCCGACCGGCGCACGCGCTACCGCCACGATCCCTGGTCGTGGCCGGAGACGATCGTCACCGCCCTCGGCATCGGGCCCGCCGTGGTCGTCGTCGTGCTGTCGGCGACGCGAACGCCCACGACGGTGCTCGCCCCGACGGCCACCTCCGCCCTGACGGTCGCCGTCGTGTTGACCGCGGGGCTCGCGGGTGTCGTAGCTCCGCCGCGGCCCGAGCACCGCACCCGTCCGAGGACCGATCGCGTCGACCTTCCGGTGGGCCGGGCCGCATGACCGGATCACTCGACGCACCGCTCGTCGCGATCGACGACCTCGAGATCACCTACGACGGCGCCGACTCCCCCGCCCTCGTCGTCCCCCGCTGGCGCGTCGAGGAGGGCGAGCTCGTCCTCGTCACCGGGCCGACGGGAGGCGGCAAGTCGACGCTGCTCCAGGCCCTCAACGGGCTCGTCCCGCACTTCACGGGCGGCACCCTGCGGGGGCACGTGCGCATCGCGGGACGCGACACCGCGAGTCACCGCCCCCGCGATCTCGCGGAGGTCGTCGGCCTCGTGCGCCAGAACCCGGCCGCCTCGTTCGTCAGCGACACCGTCGAGGACGAGATCGCCTACGGGATGGAGGTGCTCGGTGTCGCGCCGGGCGTGATGCGGCGGCGGGTCGAGGAGATCCTCGACGTTCTCGGGCTGGCGGACGTGCGCGACCGCCGTCTCTCCACTCTCTCCGGCGGCCAACAGCAGCGTGTGGCGATCGCGGCGGTGCTCGCCGCCGGGCCGCGTGTGCTCGTGTTGGACGAGCCGACCTCCGCGCTCGATCCCGTGGCCGCCGAGGACGTGCTCGCCGCGCTCACCCGGCTCGTCCACGACATGGCCCTCACCGTCGTGCTCGCCGAGCACCGGCTGGAGCGCGTCGTTCATCACGCCGACCGCATCGCGCTCGTCGAGCGCGGGGTCGCGACCGAACCCCTTCCGCCGCGGGAGGCCATGGCGCGCTCGGCCGTCGTCCCGCCCGTCGTCGCGCTCGGCAAGCTCACCGGGTGGCGGCCGCTACCCCTCTCGGTCCGCGAAGCACGACGCGCGGCAACGGGATTGCGTGACCGCCTCGCGCCGGGTGTCGAGACGCCCGCCGCCGCGACGGCTCAGGCCGCCGGTGAGAGCGACCGGAGGCGAACGTGGAGCCTGCGGCGACGCCCGGCCTCCTCGCGCCCCCTGCAGGCCCGGGTGACACGCGCCCAGGTCGAGCGCGGACGCACGCCGGTGCTGCGCGGACTCGACCTCGAACTCCCGCCCGGTGGCGTCAGCGTGCTCATGGGCCGCAACGGGTCGGGCAAGTCCACGCTGCTGTGGAGCCTTGCCGGTCGACTCGCTCCGACGAGTGGCGCGATCGAGATCCGGCGCACGGCCGACGGCGCCGACGACCTCGTGGAGCCACGCGGCCTGCGGCCCTCGGAGCGCATCCGCCACGTCGGGCTCGTGCCGCAGGACCCCATGACCCTGCTGTACGCCGACTCCGTCGCGGCCGAATGCGCCCAGGCCGACTCCGACATGCGCGCCGAACCCGGCACGGCTGCAACGCTGCTCGAACGCATCGCCGGCCCGGTCGACGCGTCCCTCCACCCGCGCGACCTCTCCGAGGGACAACGTCTGGGTCTCGCGCTGGCGGTCATTCTCGCCGCCCGCCCGGCCCTCCTGCTCCTCGACGAGCCGACGCGGGGACTCGACTACGCGGCCAAGGCACGTCTCGTGCAACTCCTCGGCGAACTTGCCGAAGAGGGACACACGATCCTCGCCGCCACCCACGACGTCGAGCTCGCGGCCGAGATCGCCGATCGCGTCGTCCTCATGGCGAGCGGTCGCGTCGTCGCCGACGACACCTCCGCCGGTGTCCTCGCCCACTCCACGGCGTACGCACCACAGGTCGCCCGGGTCATGCACCCGCTGCCCCTGCTCACCGTCGGCGACGTCGAGCGTGAGCTCGACGCCACACGGCTGGGGAGTCACCCATGACCCTCACCCGCCACCACCCGGCTCGCGAGGTCGTCGAGCCCCCGCGCGCGGCCCCCACGTGGCCCGGCACCGTCGTCCTCGTCGTGGTGACGGTCGTCGGCGTGCTCGCGTTCACCTGGCCGTTCTTCGCGACCTCCACCCTCGTCACCGAGCACACCCAGGACGCGCCGTGGGTGTTCGCGGGAATCATGGCGCTGCTCGCGGTCAGCCTGCTCGCCGAGCAGGGCAACGGCCGGCTCGACGCGAAATCCGTCGCCGTGCTCGGTGCACTCGCGGCCCTCGGCGGAGCCCTGCGAGTGCTCGGAGCCGGCACCGCCGGGCTCGAACCGGTCTTCTTCCTCGTGGTGCTCGCCGGGCGGGTCCTCGGCCGGCGGCTCGCGTTCCTCTGCGGCTGCCTCGTCCTGCTCACCGGAGCGTTCCTCACCGGTGGCGTCGGGCCGTGGACCCCGTTCCAGATGATCGCCACCGGCTGGGTCGCGCTCGGCGCGGCACTGCTGCCAGGACGGTTACGGGGGCGCGTCGAGGTGGTCGTGCTCGCGCTCTACGGCGCAGCTGCCGGCCTGGCGTACGGCGCGATCATGAACCTGTGGTTCTGGCCGTTCCTCGGCGCCTCCGCACCGAGCGGTGCCGGGTTCGTACCCGGCGCCGGCGCCGCGAACCTCACCCACTACCTCGTGTTCTACCTCGCGACCTCCCTCGTCTGGGACGCACCGAGGGCTCTGCTCACGTTCGTTCTCGTCCTACTCGCCGGAGGCCCCATGCTCGCCACCCTGCGTCGCGCCACGCGTCGCGCCCGCTTCGAGCAGGCGTCGTGATCACCCTCGTTCTCGGCGGCGTCCGCAGCGGTAAGAGCGCCCTCGCCGAGCGGCTGCTCGCACACGGCCCCGCCCGTTACGTCGCCCCCGGGCCGGTACCGGACCCGCACGACCCGGCCGATGACGAATGGGCCGAACGCGTCGCACTCCACCGGCGGCGACGCCCCGCGTCCTGGACGACGCTCGAGACCGGTGACGTCGCCGCCGTCCTCGGCGCCGACGGTCCCCCGGTGCTCGTCGACTGCCTCGGCACGTGGCTGACCCGGGTCGTCGACGACGCCGCGGTCTGGGAGGAGCGGGAGCGCGGCCGCGAGGTCGTCGCCGCCGCCCGCGCCGATCTCGTCACCGCGCTGCGCCAGGCCCGCTGCGACGTCGTGCTCGTGAGCAACGAGGTGGGTCTGGGGGTCGTGCCCGCCACGCCGTCGGGCCGGTTCTTTCGCGATGAACTCGGTCGACTCAACACCGCCGTCGCCGCCGTGGCCGACGAGGTGCTCCTCGTCGTCGCCGGTCGCGTGCTCGACCTCTCGAAGACACCGGGGATCGACGTCTTCGTGACGGCCCGGAGCGCGCGATGACCGAGTCACCTACTGCCGCGCCGCTGCTCGTCGACGGCTGGCGCATGTCGGTCGGCACGCTCACCGCGATCCCGGTCCGGCCGCCGTCGAGGATCGACCGTCGGGTGGCCGGGCTCGCGATGCTCCTGGCGCCGCTCGCCACCCTGCCCATCGCCGGGATCTGGCTGCTCGGCGCCTTCGCGGCACGGCTCCTTCCCGCGCCCACGCTGTTCGCCGTCGTCGTGGTCGCGCTCATGGTGCTCTCCACTCGTGCCATGCACGTCGACGGTCTCGCCGACACCGCCGACGGGTTGTCGGCGAGCTATGACCGCGAGCGTGCCCTGGTCGTCATGCGTACGGGAGACGTCGGGCCGAGCGGCGCCGCGGCGATCGCCCTCACCCTCGCGCTCCAGGGCTCCGCGACCGCCACGCTGTTCACAGCGGCGACGTTCGGGCTGGGCACCGTTCTCGGCCTCGGACTCGTCGCGTTCGTCGCCTCCCGGCTGTCACTGGCGTTCGCGTGCATCTCGGGGATTCCGGCGGCCCGCCCGGGTGGCCTGGGTGCGACCGTCGCCGGGAGCGTGAGCCGGTCGGCCGCCGCAACGTCGGCTCTCCTGATCGCCGTGTTCGGCGCTCTTGTCGCCGCCCTGGGCGGTGGCCGGTGGGCCGCCGCGGGGGCCGTGTTCGTCGTCCTCGTCGCGATCGTGACGACGCGCCTGCTCGTGCGTCGGTGCGTGCGTCGACTCGGTGGGATCACCGGTGACGTGCTCGGCGCGGCGATCGAGATCTCGGCCGCCATCACGCTCACGGCCGCCGCCGTGGTCGCGCTCGTGGTGCCGATGCTGCGCTGAATCAGGCGTGCAACCGGCTGAGGAACCGGCGGGTCTCCTCGGAGGCCGGCGCGTCGATGACCTGTGACGGCGGCCCGATCTCGGCGATCACCCCGCCGTGCAGGTGGGCGACGACGTCGGCGACCTGGCGCGCGAACCCCATCTCGTGGGTGTTGAGGATCATCGTCATGCCGTCGTCGGCGAGGGCACGCAGCAGGTCGAGCACCTCCCCCACGAGCTCGGGGTCCAGAGCCGACGTGACCTCGTCGAGAAGCAGGAGGCGTGGCCGGTTGACGAGGGCACGCGCGATCGCGACCCGCTGCTGCTGCCCGCCGGAGAGGTCGTCGGGTCGGGCCGTCGCCTTGTCGGCGAGACCCACCCGCTCGAGCATCTCGAGGGCCGCCGTGCGCGCCTCGGCCTTCGAGCGACCGTGCACGCGTACGGGTGCGAGGGTCACGTTGTCGACGACCGAGAGGTGAGGGAAGAGGTTGTAGCTCTGGAAGACGATGCCGATGCGCGAACGGATGTCGTCGACGTCGACGCGCGGGTCGGTGAGCTCCTGCCCGTCGAGGGTGATGACGCCGTCGTCGATCGTCTCCAGGAGGTTGATGCACCGCAGCAGGGTCGACTTGCCCGAGCCCGACCCGCCGATGAGGACGACGCATTGGCCGGCGCGCACGTCGAGGTCGACGTCGCGCAGCACGAGGTTGCGGGGCTCCCCGCGGTGGCGGCCGGGGAACGACTTGCGGACTCCGCGCAGCGACAACAGGACATCGCCGGCGGTCGGGGCGGTGCCCCGCGCGGCGGGTGGCGTCGGCGTGATCACAGGTGTCCTCCCGCGCCCTGGAAGCCCTGTCGCCGCGCGACCCAGTCGGTGAAGCGGGCCATCGGCACCGTGAGCAGGATGAACAGCACCCCGGCGACGACGTACGGCGTGTAGTTGAAGTCGGCGGCCGTCTCGATCTGCGCGGCGCGGACGGCGTCGACGACGCCGAGGATCGAGATGAGGCCGGAGTCCTTCTGCAACGACACGAGGTCGTTGAGCAGCGGCGGCTGCACGCGCCGGATCGCCTGCGGCACGACGACGTGCCGCAACGTCTGGGCGTAGGACAGGCCCAGCGAACGGGCGGCGGCACGTTGGGAGGGGTGGATCGACTCGATGCCGGCGCGGAACACCTCGGCGACGTACGCGGTGTAGGACAGCACGAGCGCGACGCAGCCCCAGAACAGGACGCTCGTCGGCAGCCCCTGGAGGCGTAGGGCGGGGGCGCCGTAGCCGAGGAGAAGCAGGACGAGGATGAGCGGCAGCCCGCGGAACAGGTCGACGTAGATCGTGCCCGCCAGTCGCAGCGGGAAGAAGACGGGTCCGCGCAGGGTGCGCATGATGGCGACGAGCAGTCCGAGCACGAAGATGACGACGCCGCAGACCACCATGATCCGCAGGTTGAGCCACAGGCCGGTCAGGACCGCGGGGAACGCCTCGACGGCCTTGTCGAGGTTGAAGTACGTCCACCGCACCCGAGGCCAACCGGGTGAACTCGTGAGGAGCCACCACGCGACCGCGGCGATGGCGAGGGTGCTCAACGCGGAGATCGCGGCCGAGCGTCTGGCGCGGGAGCGGCGATAGGCGGCGCGGCGGCGCTCGTGGTCCGAGGGATGCCAGTCGTCGTGCGCGGCTGCCACCGCGCCTTCAGGGGTCTGCGGGGCGGGGTTCACGGGGTGCGTCACTGCAGTTCGGGCGCGCCCTGCTTGTCCAGCCACTGCCGTTCGAGCTTCTCGAGGGTGCCGTCCTCGCGGAGGGCGTCGACGGCCTGGGAGACGCACGGCGTGAGCGAGGAGCCCTTGTCGAGAACCGCACCGAACTGCTCGGGCTTGCCGCCGAACTGTGGGAGGCGGCCGACGATGACGCCGTCGTCGAGCTGGGCGGCGGTCATGTAGAAGGCGGTGGGCAGGTCGACGACGATGCCGTCGATCTGGTGGTTCTTGAGGGCCTGGACGGCGAGGTCGTTGGTGTCGAAGGCGTTGGGCGGGGTGGACGGCTTGATCTGCCCGGTGATGGCGGTGTAGCTGGTGGTGCCGACCTGAGCGCCGAGCTTGGCGCCCGCGAGGTCGGCGACGGCGCGTTTGCCGTCCAGCGGCGACCCCTTGTAGGTGACGACGGTCTGCTGCACGTCGTAGTAGCCGGAGGAGAAGTCGACGGCCTGGCGGCGGTCGTCGCTGATGGAGATCTGGTTGAGGTCGATGTCGAACTTCTTGGGGCCGGGGGCGATGGCCGTGTTGAAGGGGACGACGACCCAGCTGACCTCCTTCTTGTCGAAGCCGAGCTTGTCGGCGACGGCGTAGGCGACGGCCGATTCGTATCCCTTGCCGTTGGCGGGGTCGTCGTCGGCGAACCAGGGCGCGTAGGCGGGCTTGTCGGTGCCGACGGTGAGGGAGCCGGGGGTGACGACCTCGAGCGACCCCTTCTGGCATTCGGTGGTGGCGGCCGTGCCGGTCGCCTGGGGCGTGTCTCCGGTCGGAGCCCCGGGCTGCGCACCGCCGCCGTCGGTGGGCGCACTGCAGGCCGTCAGGGCGGCGAGAGGCGCGAGGAGGAGGGCGAGGGCGAGGCGCTGACGCATGGGGGCCGTCCTTGGAGTTCGAGAGCAGTTCACCGCCCCCGCAGGCAGGAGACGGGGAAGGGCGACGCCACCCTACCCCGCAGTTCGAGAAGGCCAACCTCACCCGAGTGAGGAGCGGAAGACGACGGCCCCGTTACCTTCTTCGCGCCCCGAAGACCCGAAACCCCCTCCGGATGGGCTCCGGACGGGGTTTCGGGTTCTCGTCGCTGCCGAGCGCAGTGAGGCCTGAATCGGTGGAACACGGACGCGCGCGAGCGAAGCGAACACCGCGCGAAGCGTCAGTCGTGTACTCCGGCCTCGACGAAGGGGGGTTTGGTGACGGTGGCGGGGATGTCGCGGCCGCGGACGTCGATGGTGACGTGGTCGCCTTCTTTGATGCCGCGGTCGATGAGGGCGAGGGCGATGCCTTTGCGGAGGGTGGGTGACATGGTGCCGGAGGTGACGGTGCCGATCTCGTCGCCGTTGTCGTTCTTGATGGTGCAGCCGGCGCGGGGGATGCCGCGGCCGTCGACGAGGAGGCCCCAGGAGAGGCGGCAGGTCTTCTCGGCGCGTTGGGCGGCCAGGACGTCCTTGCCCCAGAACTGGTCCTTGTTCCAGCCGACGGCCCAGCCGGCGCGGGCCATGTTGGGGGTGATGTCCATGGAGAGTTCGTGGCCGTGGAGGGCGTAGCCCATCTCGGTGCGAAGGGTGTCGCGGGCGCCGAGGCCGCAGGGGAGGCCGTCGTAGGGCTTCATGGCGTCGACGAGGGCGTCCCAGAGTGCCTCGGTGTCCTCCCAGCGGGGGACGAGTTCGTAGCCCTTCTCGCCGGTGTAGCCCGTGCGGCAGACGGTGAGGGGTTTGCCGTTCCACTCGGCGCGTTCGAACGACATGTACTCCTGGCCGGTGGGGAGGCCGAGGGCCTGCAGTACCTCGTCGGAGCGGGGGCCCTGCACGGCGATGATGCCGTAGTCCTGGTGCTGGTTCTCGAGTTCGAGACCCTCGGGGAGCTTCTCGCGCATCCGGCGAACGACCTCGGTGGTGTTGGAGGCGTTGGGGATGAGGAAGACCTCGTCGTCGCTGAAGTAGTACTGGATGAGGTCGTCGACGACGCCGCCGGTCTCTTCGTCGCAGCACATCGTGTACTGGGCCTTGGGTGGGGAGACCTTGTGGAGGTCGTTGGTGAAGCAGGCGTTGCAGAAGTCGGCGGCGCCGGGACCGCGGACGACGGCTTTGCCGAGGTGGGAGACGTCGAAGATCCCGACGCGTTCACGCACGGCCTCGTGTTCCTTGAGGACGCCCCCGCCGGGGTATTCGATGGGCATGAGCCATCCGCCGAAGTCGGCCATCTTGGCGCCGAGTGCCGTGTGGCGTGCGTGCAGCGGGGAGGTGAGGAGGTCGGTCTCTGTCATACGGCCACGGTAGACGCACGCGCCGTCGATATTCTCGGGGTTGGCGCGAACCGCGGCGGGACTGGGCGGGACTGGCTGGATGGTTGGTGGCGCGTGGCGGGTGGCCGCGTCTCGTCTTGCGGCCGGTAGGGGGCGCTCGTAGCCTCGGGAGCCCGGCCCGGCGTGATCCGTGCCGTACCAACCGATGAGGTGAACGTCGTGATCGTGCAGATGATCGACAGGCTGATCGGCAGGATCGGCAAGTCCAAGGCGCTCGATGCGGTCGGCAAGCCGGTCGCGAGCGAGGTCCAGAAGTTGACGGAGCCCACTGTCGTGCGCAACGCGTTGTCGGGGTCGTGGCTCGGTCATCCGCTCCACCCGGTGCTCACGGATGTGCCGATCGGGGCCTTCACGATGGCGACGGCACTGGACGTGTCGATGGGCGATGAGGGGGCGGCAGCGGCGAAGCGCCTCGTCGGGCTCGGCCTGCTCGCCTCCGCTCCGGCGGCGTGGTCGGGTGCCTCCGACTGGTCGACGTTGCACGGCGCGATCCAGCGGGTCGGCCTCGTGCACGGCGCGCTCAACGGCGCGGCGACGGGCCTGCAGGTCATGTCGTGGTTCGCGCGCGGGCGTGGCCACCGCGGCACGGGCACGATGCTGAGTCTCGGCGCCGTCGGCCTCACGGTCGGAGCCGCCTACCTCGGTGGCCATCTCAGCTTCGTCAGAGGTGTGGGCGTCAGTCACGAAGCCTTCCAGACGCGCAAGTCCGGCTGGACCGACGTCGCCGGCGCCGACGAGCTCATCGAGGGCCGACCCAAGCGGGTCATGGTGGGCGAGACTCCGGTCGTGATCGTGCGCAAGGGCGGCCACGACCACGCGTTGTCGGCCACGTGCAGCCACGCCGGCGGTCCGCTCGACGAGGGGAACGTCGAGGGCGACTGCATCGAGTGTCCGTGGCACGGGAGCCGGTTCCGTCTCGCCGATGGCGAGGTCGAGCGCGGACCCGCCTCGATCGCCCAGCCCGCGTGGCACGTACGCACCGAGGGTGATCGGATCCAGGTGCGTCCGGCGCCGCGCTGACGGTGGACTGCTGCCGCCGCCCGCCGCCCGGAACGGTGCACAGGAGCCCGCGACACACGCTCCCGTGACGACGACGCAGGCCTTACGCCTTCCGGTCGGCGCCACTTTGCGCGGGTTCGCACGCGCGGAGCGCAGGCATGGCATCCTACGAGGCAGAGAGCCCGACGACCGCTCGGGCGTCCCTCGTGACGACCGAGCAGTTCATCGATCTCGGCGCCCAGAAGATGCGCCCGGCCCGTCCGGCCCGACGACCTGATCGAGCACATCGTCCCGACGGATTGCGCTCGGGCGGGGCGTCGTCCGACGACCTTCCCGGCTGTGCCGCCCGCCCGGGCGAGTGCCGGGTCTCACCCCCGATCACAGGAGGACCACGTGAAGCTCAGCTTCGCCACCATCGCCCCCGATTCGGTCAAGGCCGACGCGCTCGTCGTCTTCATGCGGCCTGCGGCCGACAAGGGTGGGACGCCGCGGCTGGTCGCGGCGGACGCGCTACCCGGTGCGTCGGTGTCGCACGTCGAGAACGCTCTTTCCGGCCTGAAGGCGAAGGGCCGGGCCGACGAGGTCGTCACGTTGACGTCGGTGCCCAAGGTCGCCGCTTCGGTGGTCGTCGTGACGGGCCTCGGCACGGCCGCCGGCGAGGCCGCACCCACCCACGAGGAGGCGCGTCGCGCTGCCGGCGCGGCGGCTCGCGCCCTGACAGGTCGTGCGAACGCGGCCGTCGTCCTGCCGGTCGCCACGCCCGAGTTCGCCGCCGCGGTCACCGGCGGCCTCGTGTTGGGTGCGTACCGGTTCGACACCCACCGCGGAGCCAAGGCCCGCGCCGCGGCCGAATCCGCGGTCGGCGAGATCGCGCTCGTCGCCGGCAAGAAGGCACTCAAGGGCGGGCTCGACGGTGATGGCGGCAAGGTCACCGAGACCACCATGAGCGAGGCCGTCGCCGCTGCCGAGACCGTCGCCCGCTACCAGTGCTGGGCCCGCGACCTCGTCAACACCGCCCCCAACCAGCTCTACCCGGCCTCCTTCGCCGACCTCGTGCAGCGTGCGGCCGGCAAGGGCGTGAAGGTCGAGGTCCTCGACGAGAAGCAGCTCCTCGACGGCGGCTTCGACGGCCTCGTCGCGGTGGGTCAGGGTTCGACCCGTCCTCCGCGCCTGGTCAAGATGACCTACGCGCCCCGCAAGGCCGGCGCCTCGCTCGCGTACGTCGGCAAGGGCATCACGTTCGACTCCGGTGGCCTGTCGCTCAAGCCCGCCGCGTCGATGATGACGATGAAGTCCGACATGGGCGGAGCCGCCGCCGTCGCGGGTGCCGTGCTCGCGATCGCCGCCCTCGGCCTGCCCGTGGCCGTCACCGGCTACCTCTGCCTCGCGGAGAACATGCCGAGCGGCGGTGCGACGCGCCCCGGCGACGTCATCACCCAGCGTGGTGGACTCACCGTCGAGGTCCTCAACACCGACGCCGAGGGCCGTCTCGTCCTCGCCGACGGCATCGCCCTCGCGGCGGAGTCGGCTCCCGACGCGATCGTCGACATCGCGACGCTCACCGGCGCGCAGATCGTCGCGCTCGGCAAGCGCACGGCCGCCGTCCTCGCCAACGACGACGAGTTGCAGGGGGCCCTCACCCAGGCCGCCGCCGACGCCGGCGAGTCGGTGTGGCCGCTGCCCATCGTCGAGGAGGTCCGCGGTCACCTCGACAGCACCGTCGCCGACATGAAGAACATCGGCGAGGCCGGTACGGCCGGCACGCTGGCGGCGGCGGCGTTCCTGCGCGAGTTCGCCACCCCCACCGACGAGGGCAAGAAGCAGGCGGCCACCCGCACACAGCCGTGGGGGCACATCGACATCGCCGGCCCGTCGTTCAACGAGGGCGGCGTCTACGGCTACACGGGCAAGGGCGGCACGGGCTTCGGTGTGCCGACGTTGGTCGAGTTCGCCCGCGGGTACGTCACCGACTGACGTCTTCGGCCGCTCACCACGGGCGGGTCCGTCCTCCTCACCGGTACGAGCCGGCGAGGGCAGGGGCGGACCCGCCCGTTCGCGTGCACGACACGCACCCGCCCCTCCTCCCGCCCTGCTCCGCCCCGCGTGCACGACACGCACCCGCCCCTCCTCCCGCCCTGCTCCGCCTTGCCCCGCAGAGTGTCCCGTACGTGCTCGTGGGCGGTCGTCGTCCCCTCTGACCTGCCTCATCACGCACGTGCTTGGCCCGGTCGAACGACGAAAACCCCTCAGTTCCACCCCGACTCGTGACGAACAGGCTCCCGATGGGCCTTCCCTCGGGCGGATGCGGGACCCCCGCCTGCCACCCGCCCGGCCCGTCGGTCCTGTCGTCGGTCGAGGAGAGCACGGGTGTTCCCACGTCTGGTCGTCCCGGCCACGAGGGCGGCTCGATGAGCCGCTCCCGCGTCGACTCCCTCGACGGCCTGCGGACGATCGCCGTGCTGCTCGTCGTCGCCTTCCACGTCGGGGTTCCCGGGTTCGCCGGGGGCTACCTCGGGGTCGATGTCTTCTTCGTCCTCTCGGGGTTCCTCATCACGACCTTGCTGGTCAAGGAGCTCGGTGCGACCGGTCGCATCGACCTGGGGCGTTTCTGGTCGCGCCGCGCGCTGCGCCTCATGCCCGCCTCGCTTCTCGTCGTGCTCGCCGTCGTCGTGTGGGCCCTGTTCGTCGCCCCGCCCTACCGTCGCCCCGGCATCGGCGCCGATGCGCTGTGGTCGCTGCTCTACGTCGGCAACTGGCGCTTCATCGGCTCGGCGGGCTACTTCAGCGACGACGGCACGAGTTCGCCGTTGTTGCACGTGTGGTCCCTCGCCGTCGAGGAGCAGTTCTACCTGGCCTGGCCGCTCGTGCTCACGGTCGTCGGCGCGCTCGTCCGGCAGCGGGTGGGCCGCGGGGATCGGGGCGTCGTCGACTCCGCCACTCGCCTGGAGGGCGAACGCCGCCGCCGTCGCGCCGCCGCCGTCGCCACGGGATGCACCGCGCTCGCACTGGCGGTCGCCTCCGCCGTCTGGCTGCACGCGCTCTACGACCCCGCCGCTCCGGAGCGCGCGTACATGGGCACCGACACCAAGGTCTTCGAGCCCCTCATCGGGGCGGTCGCGGCGGCCCTGCTCACGCGCGAACGCGTCCAGCGCCTCGTCGTGCGCCATCACGCCACTCTCATGGCCGGTGGCCTGGCCGGCCTGGGGATCGGTGTCGCGACCCTGGGTGGGCCCTCCCCTCTCTACTTCGGCGGTGGTGCCGTGGCGTTCTCGATCTGCTGCGCCGTGCTCGTGGCCGCCGCCACCGCCGGAGGCAACGGCCACCTCGTCGCCAGGACGCTCGGACTCCCGCCGCTCGCCTACGTCGGCCGGATCTCCTACGGGGTCTACCTCTGGCACTGGCCGCTGACCGTGTGGATCCTCGGCGACCACACCGGCTTCGAGCCGTGGCGGGCGCTTCTCGTCGTCGTGCTCACCCTCGCCGTCGCCTCGGTGAGCTATCACGTCGTCGAACTCCCGCTGCGCACCGGCGGGCTCACCCGCATCACTCCTCTGCAACTCCTGCCGGTCGGCGTGGGCACCCTGGCCGCGAGCGTCGTCATCTCCACGGCCCTCGGCGGCACCGCTCTCAGCCGGTTCAACCCCCTCACCGAGCACATGGCGGCGTCCATGGCGTCCAGCGGCGCCCGGCAGGACACGATGGTCGTCGTCGGCGACAGCGTCATGCGCCGTCTCACCCCCACCCTGGCGACGGAGGCCGCCACACGCGGAATCACCGTGCTCGACGCCGCCCGTGGTGGCTGCCCGGCCCTCACGGTGCCCGCCCTCGCCCCCGACGGCACACTCCTCGCCAAGGGCGCCTGCACCGACAAGGTCCGTGCCGCTCAGGACGAGGCGATCGCGCAGCACCACCCCGGAACCGTCTTGTGGTGGTCGCGCTACGAACTCGCCGACCGCCGCGGCGACGACGGTCGCCTTCTGCGTGCCGGCACTCCGGAGTTCTGGGCGGCGCAGCGAGCGTCGTTCGTCGCGGACGCCGCCCGGCTCACCTCCCACGGCGCGCGCCTCGTCGTCGTCCTCACCGACCGGCCGGGCATCGGCCTCGCCTCGCGCTGCACGCCCGACCGGTGCGATCCCTTCCTCCACCGCCTCTGGTACGACGACGAACTGCGCCGCACCTGGAACACACTCGTCACCGAGGTCGCCGCCGACGACCCGCGGATCGAGACGATCGCGCTCGACGACGTCTTCTGCCGCGACGACGCCGTGCCCTGCGACGATCGCCTGCCTCTCGACGCGAGCGGACTCCCCCGCGACCACACCCCACCGGGCGCCGGCGCGGCGGCGGCCGCACCGAGTTCGGTCCCGGGCTCGACGCCGGGCTCCGGCATCACCCCCGCGTCCCGCGGTTCGGTGAGCAGCGGCAGACCGCCCGCGGCTGCGCACGTCGTGCCCCGCACCCGCTCCCGCGTGGACGCCGCCGAGCTCACCGGCCTCGCGCGCCCCGACGGGTCGCACTTCTCCCCCGAGGCGGCGCCCGCCGTCTGTACCGCACTGCTCGATCGCGTGGCGGCCGCGATCCGGGGCTGAAAGGGAGCGTTCCTCCAGCGTCCGTGCGAGGATGAGGCCCGTCGCGCCCCCGTGACCCGGGAGGCCGCACCGCCGGCGCCGGCATCCACGGCGTCGTGCCGGACTGGACCGTGCATCGCCGCCGGAGAAGGAGCCGCTCAGCATGACCGACAGCAGCGAGACCTACGACCTCGTCATCCTGGGCGGAGGCAGCGGCGGATACGCGTGCGCGCTGCGTGCCGCGCAACTCGGCCTGAGCGTCGCGCTGGTGGAGAAGGACAAGCTGGGCGGCACCTGCCTCCACAAGGGCTGCATCCCGACCAAGGCCCTGCTGCACGCGGCCGAGGTGGCGGACTCCACGCGCGAGAGTGCCAAGTTCGGCGTCAAGGCCACCCTCGAGGGCATCGACATGCCGGGCGTCCACACCTACAAGGACGGGGTCATCGGCCGGTTGCACAAGGGCCTGCAGGGTCTCGTGAAGGCCGCGAAGGTCACCTACGTCGAGGGCGCGGGCAAGGTCGTCGGCAAGGACGACGCGGGCACGGCCGTCGAGGTCGACGGCCGCCGTCTCGTCGGACGCACTCTCGTGCTCGCCACCGGTTCGCGTCCGGTCACCCTGCCCGGCATCGAGATCACCGGCCGCGTGATGACGAGCGAGGGCGCGCTGACCCTGCAGGAGGTCCCGCAGCGGGTCGTCGTCCTCGGCGGCGGCGTCATCGGTTGCGAACTCGCCTCCGTCTTCGCGTCGTTCGGTTCGACGGTGACGATCGTCGAGGCCCTCCCCCGCCTGCTCGCACCCGAGGAGCCGTCGATCTCCAAGACGCTCGAACGCAGCTTCAAGAAGCGCAAGATCGGCGTCAAGACGAACACCCGTTGCGCCGCCGTCACGCAGAACGACGACGTCGCCACCGTGGAACTCGACAACGGCGAGAAGCTCGAGGCCGACCTCGTGCTCGTCGCGGTCGGTCGCGGCCCGGTCACCGACGGACTCGGGTACGAGGAGCTCGGCCTCGAGATGGAACGCGGGTTCGTCCTCGCCGACGAGCGCTGCCGCACCAACGTCGAGGGTGTGCGGGCCGTCGGTGACATCGTCCCCGGCCTGCAGCTCGCGCACCGCGGGTTCGCCCAGGGCATCCTCGTCGCCGAGGACATCGCCGGTCTCGACCCCGAGCCCATCGAGGAGTCCGGCATCCCCCGCATCACCTACACCGACCCCGAGGTCGCCTCCGTCGGCGTCACCGAGGCCAAGGCCAAGGAGGTGCACGGCGACGACGCCGTCGAGGCCATCGAATTCAACCTCGGCGGCAACGGCAAGTCCCAGATGCTCGCCACGTCCGGCTTCGTCAAGGTCGTGCGGGTCAAGGACGGCCCCGTCGTCGGCATCCACATGATCGGCGCCCGGATGGGCGAACAGATCGGCGAGGCCCAGCTCATCGTCGGATGGGAGGCCCTCCCCGAGGAGGTCGCCCAGTTCGTCCACGCCCACCCCACCCAGAACGAGGCGCTCGGCGAGGCCCACATGGCCCTCGCCGGCAAGCCGCTGCACGCCCATGCCTGAGTCGTCGCTCCCATCGGGACCGACATCCCGCACGACATCCCGCACGACGCCGGAAGGGGCACCGGCCCGCCGCAGGCGGCGAACGGTTCTCTCCTAGACTCGTCGACAACACCGCACACCCGAGGAGACACGAGAAATGTCAGAACGCGTGACCATGCCGGCTCTGGGCGAGTCGGTCACCGAAGGCACCGTCACCCGCTGGCTCAAGAGCGTGGGCGACTCCGTGGAGGTCGACGAGCCCTTGCTCGAGGTCTCGACCGACAAGGTCGACACCGAGATCCCCTCCCCGGTCGCGGGCACCCTGACGAAGATCCTCGTCGACGAGGACGAGACGGTCGAGGTCGGAGCCGACCTCGCTCTCATCGGCGACTCCTCCGACGTCGAGGACGACGACTCCTCCGAGGGTGGGCAGTCGCAGGAGGAGCCGCAGGACTCCGGCAGCGACACCGAGGAGAAGAAGGAGTCCCAGGGCGCGCAGCCGGAGTCCGACGAGTCGGCGGCCGAGACCCCCACGACCCCGTCCGCCGAGTCCGACGAGCCCAAGAAGAAGCCGACCGGCGACGTCAGGGGTGGCGACCGCGTGACGATGCCGGCCCTGGGCGAGTCGGTGACCGAGGGCACCGTCACGCGCTGGCTCAAGTCCGAGGGTGACGAGGTCGAGGTCGACGAACCGCTGCTCGAGGTCTCCACCGACAAGGTCGACACCGAGATCCCCTCCCCCATCGCGGGCACGCTCACCAAGATCCTCGTCGGTGAGGACGAGACGGTCGAGGTCGGCGCCGACCTCGCGGTCATCGGCGGCGAGGCCTCCGGCGGGGGCGACGAGGAGCCCGAGCCGGCTCAGGAGGAGCCCGAGGAGAAGCCGGGGGAGAAGCCGGAGCCCGAGCAGGAGAAGAAGCCGGAACCGGCGAAGGAGGAGAAGCCCGAGCCGAAGAAGGAGACGCCGAAGGCGGAGAGCAAGCCTGCCGCCGACGAGGGCGCTCCGGCCAAGGCCGAGCAGACCGACGCCTCCGCCTACGTCACGCCGCTCGTGCGCAAGCTCGCGGCCGACCACGGTGTCGACCTCTCCACGCTCACGGGCACCGGCGTCGGCGGCCGCATCCGTAAGCAGGACGTGCTCGACGCGGCCAAGGCCGCCGAGGACGCGAAGAAGCAGGCCGAGGCCCCGGCTCCGTCGGCGCCGGCTGCTCCCGCGGCTCAGGCACCGCAGGCGGCTCCCGCGGCCCCCACCGCGGTCCCGGTGCCCTCCGACAAGCGTGGCACCAGCGAGAAGATGTCGCGTCTGCGCAAGATCATCGCTCAGCGCATGGTCGAGTCCCTGCAGGTCTCCGCGCAGCTCACGGCCGTCGTCGAGGTCGACATGTCTCGCGTCGCGGCCCTGCGTGCCCGCGCCAAGGCCGACTTCGAGAAGCGCGAGGGTGTCAAGCTCTCGTACCTGCCGTTCATCGCGTTGGCCACCATCGAGACGCTCAAGGCCTTCCCCACGCTCAACAGCAGCATCGAGGGTGAGGAGATCGTCTTCCACGGCGCCGAGCACCTCGGCATCGCGGTCGACACCGAGCGCGGCCTGCTCGTGCCGGTCATCAAGGATGCGGGTGACCTCAACATCGCCGGCATCGCCCGCAAGGTGGCCGATCTCGCCGAGCGCACCCGCACGAACAAGGTGACGCCGGACGAGCTGGGTGGTGGCACGTTCACGATCAGCAACATCGGCAGCAACGGTTCGCTGCTCGACACGCCGATCATCAACCAGCCGCAGGTCGGCATCCTCGGCACGGGTGCGATCGTCAAGCGCCCGGTCGTGGTCCAGGACGAGTACGGCAACGACTCGATCGCGATCCGGCACATGCAGTACCTCGTCCTCACCTACGACCACCGTGTGGTCGACGGCGCGGACGCGGGTCGGTTCTTGTCGGCGTTGAAGAAGCGCCTTGAAGAAGGTGCCTTCGAGGTCTGACGAAGTAGCGGCTCGCGGTGACACCGCACGAGCGAAGCGAGCCGGTGTCGCCGCGGGCCGCGTGAGGATGTGCGGTTCGACGGGGCGGTGGGGTCTCCTGCCGCCCCGTCGCCGTCGTGTCGGGTCTGGTTGTCGGGGCGGGAAGGGTTGTGCGATGGGGCAGGGGTTGTGCGATGGGGCGGTCGTCGGAGTTCGTGGGTCTGGGGCGAGGGGTGGGTTGACGTGCGTGTTGCTCTCACGGGTGCGTCGGGTCTGATCGGGTCGGCGTTGTCGCAGGCCTTGACGACGCGGGGCGATGAGGTCGTGCATCTGGTCCGTCGTGCGCCGCGGACCTCGGCGGAGCGGGAGTGGTCTCCTGGGGAGGCGCTGGATTCGGGTGTGCTCGGCGATGTCGACGTCGTCGTGCATCTCGCGGGGGCAGGGGTGGCGGATCGGCGGTGGACGCCGGAGTATCGCAAGACGATTCGGCGATCGCGCATCGACGGCACTCGGACGCTCGCGAACGCGGTCCTCGCGCAGGAACGGCCGGTGCGGGTCGTGAGCGGCTCGGCGGTGGGCATCTACGGCAGCGACCGAGGTGAGGAGGTCCTCACCGAGACGAGCGCTGCCGGCAAGGGATTCCTCGCCGACGTGGTGCGGGCGTGGGAGGGCGAGATGCGCCCGGTCGCGGCGGCGGGGATTCCGGTGGCGTTCGCGCGCACCGGCATCGTCCTGTCTGCCGACGGCGGTGCGATGGCCAAGGTGCTCCCGCTGGCGAAGGCGGCTCTGGGCGGTCCGCTCGGGGACGGTCACCAGTGGTGGCCGGTGGTGACGTTGGACGACGAGGTGGCGGCGCTCGTCTGGCTCGTCGATCACCCGGAGATCACCGGGCCGGTCAACATCGCGATTCCCGAGCCCGTACGGCAGGGGGAGTTCATGGCTCTGCTGGGTGAGGAGTTGCACCGGCCGTCGGTGATTCCCGCTCCCGCGTTCGCGCTGCGTGCGATGCTCGGCGGGTTCGCCGACGACGTCCTCGGCAGCCAGCGGGTCGCCCCCAGGGTGCTCGAGGAATCCGGCTTCACGTTCGCCCAGGGCGACGGCACGAGCGCCGCCCGTTGGCTCACGTCGCGTCGCGACAGGCAGGAGTGAGGAATGCGTTACGAGGAACTGGGGTTCGCGCCCGACTACGTGGACTACGTGCAGGCGTGGGATCACCAGCGTGAGGTGCACGCGGCGGTGGTCGCGGGTGAGCTGCCCGACACCGTGCTGCTGCTCGAGCACGCTGCCACGTACACCGCGGGCAAGCGCACCGAGCCTCACGAGCGGCCGTTCGACGGCACCCCGGTCGTCGAGGTCGACCGCGGGGGCAAGATCACGTGGCACGGCCCCGGGCAGCTCGTCGGCTATCCGATCGTGCACCTGCCCTCGCCGGTCGACGTCGTCGCGCACGTCCGTCGTCTCGAGGAGGCGATGATCGGCGTGTGCGCCGACCTCGGTGTGGACGCCGGGCGCGTCGAGGGCCGAAGCGGTGTGTGGATCGCCGCCGACGACCGTGGGCCGTGCCGCAAGATCGGCGCGATCGGCATCCGGGTCAGCCAGGAGGTGACGATGCACGGGTTCGCGCTCAACTGCGACTGCGACCTCTCGTGGGGTCAGGTGATCGTGCCGTGCGGCATCTCCGACGCCGGGGTCACGAGCCTGTCGACGGAGCTCGGGCGTGACGTCTCGGTGGCGGAGGTCCTTCCGCTCGCGAAGGCGCACCTCGATCGCGTGCTCGACCCGGTCTCCCTCCACGAGGCCACCGCCGCCCCGCTCGGCGCCTGACCGGGCCGCTGCAGGCGGACGGACATGTGCCCGGGACGCCTGCGGCGCTCCGACCTCCCCCGGGTACCCTGGGAGACCCACCACGGACGGGCCCATCGACAACCCGACTCGAACACGGCGCCGCGAACGAGACGCCGGCAACACGGCGACGACCGAGGCGCCATGGACCGGCAGCACGAGCAGGCATCACGCACAGGCACCACGTACAAGCACCACGTACAGGTACGGAAAGGATGGTCTTCGTGACCGTCGCACCAGAGGGACGCAGGCTCCTGCGCGTCGAGGCGCGCAACGCAGAGACCCCGATCGAACGCAAGCCGTCGTGGATCCGCACGACCGCCAAGATGGGGCCGGAGTACGCCGCCATGTCCAAGCGGGTCACGGGTCAGGGCCTGCACACCGTGTGTCAGGAGGCGGGCTGCCCCAACATCTTCGAGTGCTGGGAGGACCGGGAGGCCACCTTCCTCATCGGCGGTGACACGTGCACGCGCCGCTGCGACTTCTGCGACATCGCGACCGGCCGGCCCGGGCCGTTGGACGTCGACGAGCCGCGCAAGGTCGCGGAGTCCATCGTGCAGATGAACCTGCGTTACGCCACGGTCACCGGTGTCGCTCGCGACGACCTGCCCGACGGCGCGGCCAAGTTGTACGCCGACACGATCCGCGAGATCCACGCGCTCAACCCGAACACCGGCGTCGAGATCCTCCCGCCCGACTTCGGCGCCCGGCCCGAGCTCGTCGGTCAGGTCTTCGACGCGCGGCCGGAGGTGTTCGCGCACAACCTCGAGACCGTCGCCCGCATCTTCCGCAAGATCCGGCCGGCGTTCACGTACGAGAAGTCCCTCAAGGTCATCACGATGGCCAAGGAGGAGGGCCTCGTCACCAAGTCCAACCTCATCCTCGGCATGGGCGAGGAGGAGCACGAGATCGCCCAGGCCATCCGCGACCTGCACGACGCGGGCTGCGACATCCTCACGATCACCCAGTACCTGCGCCCCTCCAAGCTCCACCACCCGATCGACCGGTGGGTCAAGCCCGAGGAGTTCATCGCCTGGTCGGAGTTCGCCGAGGAGACCGGCATGCTCGGTGTCATGGCCGGCCCGCTCGTGCGCTCGTCCTACCGCGCCGGCCGCCTCTGGGCCCAGGCCATGCGCAAGGCGGGACGCGAGCTGCCCGACAACCTCGCCCACCTGGCGCAGAGTGCCGACGAGCCGGCCCGCCAGGAGGCGGCCACCCTCGTCGAGCGACGCCTCACCCCGACCACCTCTCGCTGAACCCCGACCAAGGAGCACGACCACCACGATGGCCCGCACGTCCAAGGGCGCGAGTGCCGCGCCGGCGCCGCCGAAGAAGCCGCGGTTCGAGAAGCTGCGTCAGATCTACACCCTCGCCAAGAACGACGACCCGCAGATCCTGGTCAAGCTCGTCGGGATCACGCTGGCGGTCGTTCTCGTCGGTCTCGTCATCGGGCTCGTCGTCAAGCACCCGCTCTACTGGAGTCTCGTCTTCCTGCCCCTCGGTGTGCTCGCCGCGTTCATCTACCTCACGCGTCGGGCCGAGCGGGCGGCGTACAACGCCATCGAGGGGCGTCCCGGAGCCTCGGGAGCGGTGCTGCAGGGATTGCGCCGGGGGTGGAGCTACTCCGAGGAGCCCGTCGCCGTCGAGGGCGGCCGAGGCCAGAACATGCAGGACGCGGCGATGGTGTTCCGCGCCGTCGGGCGCGCGGGCGTCGTGCTCATCGGCGAGGGACCGCAGGGCCGGGCCTCGAAGCTGCTCCTGGGCGAGAAGCGCAAGGTCAACCGCCTCACCCCGAACGTGCCGGTGACGTTGTTCCGCGTCGGCTCGGGCGAGCCCAACCCGAAGACGGGCGAGGAGGTGCTCGCGCCCCGCGACATCGTGCGTCGCATGGGCAGGCTCAAGAAGACCCTCACCCCCACCGAGGTCACCGAGGTCGACCGGCGGCTGCGGGCCCTCGGCGCCCAGCGGCCTCCGATTCCCAAGGGCATGGATCCCAACCGCGTCCGCTCGATGGGCCGGGGCAGCCAGTTCCGCTGACCCGGCTCGATCCGGCTCTGCGACGCGGCTGCGTGGGGTCGACGTGGCGGTGGGGTTCAGCGGGCGCGGACGAGCACCGTTCCGGGCAGCTTGTCGTGCAGGCCGCGTTCGTCGCGGTCGTAGATCAGGCCCGGCACGACGAGGGCGATGAGCACGGTCCGCCAGAGGGCGGCCACCGGCCCGGCCCATCCGCCGTCGACGCGCACGACCCGCAGCCCGAGGATCCGGTGACCGATCGTCGAGCCGGTCGTGCCGACGAGCAGCAGGTGCATCGCGAGGAAGACGAGGCTGGGCAGGAACACGCCGAGACCGCCCTCGCCCTGCCGGTAGCCGAGGAACGCCATCGCGATCAGCTGGCAGACGACTCCGTCGACGAGCAGGGCCGGGATGCGCCGGGTGAACGGGGCGATCGAACCGGGACCGTGCTCCGGGAGGCCGAGCCGTTCCCCGGGGTAACGGTGATCGTCGGGAGTCGTGGGGGGTCCGGAGAGCCAGGATCCGACGTCACGACGTTCCACCATGCCGGTCAGCCTATCGGCCGCGCACTCCCCTTCCCTTCGCGTCTCTCCCCCGCCGTCGCCACCGGCGGGCCGCGACACGAAACACCGGTGAAACACAGCGGTGACGAGCACTTAACGGCGACTCGTTAGTGTCGCCTCGACAGTGGACGCCGACCCGGTGTCCGGATCCTGAGGAGAGCAGCGTGTTCACCACACCAGAAGAGGTTCTTGCGTTCATCGAGGACGAGGGTGTCGAGTTCGTCGACATCCGGTTCTGCGATCTTCCCGGTGTGATGCAGCACTTCAACATCCCTGCGAGCACGGTCGACATCGACTTCTTCACCGAGGGACAGGCGTTCGACGGCTCGTCGATCCGCGGATTCCAGGCCATCCACGAGTCCGACATGAAGCTCATCCCGGATGTGACGACGGCGTATCTCGATCCGTTCCGGGACCACAAGACGCTCATCATGAACTTCTCGATCGTCGACCCGTTCACCGACGAGCCGTACTCGCGCGATCCGCGGAACATCGCGGCGCGTTCCGAGGCCTACCTGCGGTCGACGGGAATCGCCGACACGGTGTTCTTCGGGGCCGAGGCGGAGTTCTACGTCTTCGACGACATCCGCTTCGAGAACTCGCCGCAGTCGACGTTCTACAAGCTCGACTCCGTCGAGGCGGCGTGGAACACCTCACGTGAGGAGGAGGGCGGCAACAAGGGGTACAAGACGGCGTTCAAGGGCGGCTACTTTCCCGTGCCGCCGGTCGACCACTTCGCCGACATCCGCGACGCGATGTGCCTGCGGATGGCCGAGGTGGGCCTCAAGGTCGAACGCAGCCACCACGAGGTCGGCACCGCCGGTCAGCAGGAGATCAACTACCGGTTCGATTCCCTGCTCGCGGCGGCGGACGACGTGATGAAGTTCAAGTACGTCATCAAGAACACGGCCTGGGAGTTCGGCAAGAGCGCGACGTTCATGCCCAAGCCCCTGCTCGGCGACAACGGCTCGGGAATGCACACGCACCAGTCGCTGTGGAAGGACGGCGAGCCGCTGTTCTACGACGAGCAGGGTTACGGCGGCCTGTCGGATCTCGCCCGCTGGTACATCGGTGGGCTGCTCACGCACGCGCCGGCGCTGCTGGCGTTCACGAACCCCTCGGCGAACTCCTACCACCGGCTCGTGCCGGGTTTCGAGGCGCCGGTGAACCTCGTCTATTCGGCGCGGAACCGTTCGGCGTGTATCCGCATTCCGGTGGCGGGGGCGTCGCCGAAGGCGAAGCGCATCGAGTTCCGCATTCCCGACCCGTCGGCGAACCCGTACCTGTCGTTCGCGGCACAGCTCATGGCGGGGTTGGACGGCATCCGTAACCGCATCGAGCCGCCGGAGCCGATCGACAAGGACCTCTACGAGTTGCCGCCGGAGGAGCACGCGGACATCGAGCAGGTGCCGTGCACGTTGGAGCAGGTGCTCGACGCGCTCGAGGCCGACCACGAGTTCCTGCTCGAGGGTGACGTGTTCAGCGAGGACCTGATCCGCACGTGGATCGACTGGAAGCGGGAGAACGAGGTCGCGCCATTGCGTCTGCGGCCGCATCCGTACGAGTTCCAGATGTATTACGACATCTGACGAAGATGAGGCCGGGGGTAGGAGCGCAGCGAAGCGAGCATCCTGCCTCGGGTCGAATCGAGGAAGATTCGCCGACGATTACGACATCTGAGGAACAGAGCCCGGAGGTAGGAACCGCAGCGGGGCGAGGATTCCTGCCGCAGGGTGATGGGACTCAGATGGCGTCGAGAACATCGCCATCTGTCCCCTGATCCGGAAGTAGGAACCGCAGCGCAGCGAGGATTCCTGCCGCAGGGTGATGGGACTCAGATGGCGTCGAGAACATCGCCATCTGTCCCCTGATCCGGAAGTAGGAACCGCAGCGCAGCGAGGATTCCTGCCGCACGAGCCGTCATCGCGTCGTCGGTGGCGGCTCGTGTCGTGTTCGGGTGTGGTGACGATCTCAGGCCGTCCCGGGGACCGCGCCCTCGTGTCGGGCCGAGACTGGCGGTATGGAGATCGCGGTGTTGGGGACGGGGTCGTATCTGCCGGAGCGGGTCGTGGACAACGACGAGGTGGGTCGCGCGGCGGGTGTCGACGACGAGTGGATCGTGTCGAAGACGGGGATCCGGCAGCGGCGGTGGGTGGCGGAGGAGCAGGCGACGTCGGATCTGGCGATCGAGGCGGCCCGGGCTGCGCTCGACTCGGCCGGGGTGGTGGCCGAGGACATCGCGTTCGTCGTCGTGGCCACGTCCTCGCCGGATCATCCGCAGCCGCCGACGGCGGTGTACGTCCAGGACGCGGTCGGTGCGTCGGGGGCGGCGGCGTTCGACATGAACGCGGTGTGCAGCGGGTTCGTGTTCGCGGTGGCGGTCGTGGCTCGGATGCTCGCGGGCGGGGGTGGATACGCGCTGGTGGTGGGGGCCGACATCTACTCCCACATCCTCAACCCGGAGGACCGGCGCACGGTCGCGTTGTTCGGTGACGGGGCCGGGGCGGTCATGCTGGGGCCGGCGGGCGGCGTCGGCCATGAAGAGGGGCGGGCGGTCAAGGAGTTCGTGCTCGAGGAACTGCCGCCGCTTGTGGCGGCCTTCCTCGACGAGGCGGGTGTCGACCCCGCCGACGTCGATCATTTCGTGCCGCACCAGGCCAACCGCCTCATGCTCGCCGAGCTGTTCCCGCGGCTCGGTCTCACGGACGCGCGGATGCACGAGACGATCGTGGAGTACGGCAACACCGGCGCCGCCTCGGTCGGCATCACCCTCGACGAGGCCGCCCGCGCAGGCGAGTTCGATCGAGGTGACCTCGTCCTCCTCGCGGGGTTCGGCGGCGGGATGGCCGCCGGTCTCGCGCTCCTGCGGTGGTGATCTAGGCCACGATGTCCCGCATTCCAGACACCAATCCGGCGACAGTCGGCACCCGCAAGGCGATTCGCTGAGAGGCTGCACCCCGTACCTCATACGACGATGTAGCGAGGAAGTGAGTCAGCGGATGACGCTTCGACAACAGATCATGCGCCGCAAGCCTCTGGCAGCGGCAGACGAGGGTTCCGACGAGGCCGGCCATCTCAAACGGTCCATCGGCACCTTCCAGCTCACGATGTTCGGTGTGGGCGCCACCGTCGGCACCGGAATCTTCTTCGTGTTGCAGGAGGCCGTGCCCCACGCCGGCCCGGCCGTGCTCATCTCGTTCCTCATCGCCGGCATCGCGGCGGGCCTGTCGGTGCTGTGCTACGCCGAACTCGCGGCCGCCATCCCGGTCAGCGGGTCGACGTACTCCTACGCCTACCACACGCTCGGCGAGGGCATGGCCATGGTCATCGCGGCGTGCGTGCTGCTCGAGTACGGCGTGTCGACGTCGGCCGTGGCCGTCGGGTGGAGCGGGTACTTCAACGAGCTGACCCACGGTCTGTTCGGCTGGCAGCTTCCGCAGAGCTTGTCGTACGCCCCCATCCCCTTCTACGAGCCGGACGGATCGATCGCCGATCCCACGGGCATCGTCAACCTGCCGGCGGTTGTCCTCGTGTTCCTCTGCATGTTCCTGCTGCTGCGTGGCGCGACGGAGTCGGCGACGGTGAACACGATCATGGTGCTCATCAAGCTCTCGGTGCTCATCATGTTCGCGGTCATCGCGTTCACCGCGTTCCAGGCCGACCGTTTCGACAACTTCTGGTCGGCGGGTGCGGGTGGGATCAGTACCGCCGCCGCGACGATCTTCTTCTCGTTCATCGGTCTGGATGCGGTCGCGACGGCCGGTGAGGAGGTCAGGGATCCACAGCGGGCGTTGCCGCGGGCGCTCATGGCCGCGCTCTTCGTCGTCATCGGCGTCTACCTGCTCGTCGCGGCCGCCGGCGTCGGTTCCCAGCCGCTGCAGGAGTTCTCGAGTCCCGACCAGCAAAGTGCCGGCCTCGCGGTCATCCTCCGCAACGTCACGGGCTCGGAGATCCCGGCGATCATCCTGGCGGCCGGCGCCGTCATCTCGGTGTTCTCGGTCACCCTCGTCACGCTCTACGGCCAGACCCGCATCCTCTTCGCGATGGGTCGTGACGGCATGGTCTCCCCCAGGTTCGCGCACGTGAACCCGCGCACGATGACGCCGAACTACAACACCGTGGTCGTCTCGATCGTCATCGCGATCATCGCGGGCATCGTGCCTGCGGGGTATCTGTGGGACACGGTCTCGATCGGCACGCTCGTCGCGTTCACCGTGGTCGCGGTCGCCGTCGTCGTGTTGCGACGCACGCAGCGTGACCTCTACCGGCCGTTCCGGGTGCCGGGATACCCCGTCACCCCGGTCCTCGCCGTCGTCGCGTGCGTCTACGTGCTCTGGGGCCTGCCGTGGCACACGTGGGCCGCGTTCTTCGTCTGGCTCGCGATCGTGCTGGCCTTCTACTACGTCTACGGCCGCAAGCACGCCGCATTGGCCCGGCTGCGGCACGTCCCCGAGGATGTTCTCGAGCCGGGCGCCGGCGTGCACGCGTCCGAGGCCACCCGTACCCGCATCGACCCCGAGGAGGATCCCCGATGACGTCGACCTACGTCGTGGGCTGGACCCCGTTCCACCGTGACGCCGGATCCATCGAGCTGGCCTGCCGCTTCGCGCGATCCACGGGAGCCCGGCTGCACGTCGTCTCGGTGTTGCCGAGCGGGTGGGGTGGCATCGCGCGCCGCGATCCCCAGTCCGCCGAGGCCGAGGCCGAGCGGGCCCTGCACGAGGCTCGCAGCGTCATGGACGCCGCCGGCGTCGAGGGCGAGACCGTCGCCACGACCGGCCGGTCCGTTCCGCAGACCCTGCTCGACGCCGTCCGTGAGACCGAGGCCCGCTGCCTCGTCCTCGGTTCGGGCACGGAGGCGGGCATCGGTCACATCGACGTCTCGTCGAAGGCCGGCCGGTTGCTGCACTCCAGCCCGGTCGCCGTCGCCGTCGCCCCGCGCGGCTATCGCGGCAAGGACGGCAAGCTCTCACGCGTCACGTGTGCCTACCGAGACCACGAGTCCTCCGAGCCGGCACTGAACCGTGCGGCGATCCTCGCCGAGGCGGCCGACGTTCCCCTGCGGGTCGTCACGTTCGGCGTCGAGCCTCGCCGCATGGTGCCCACGGAGGTCAGCGGTGACGCCGAGATGGTCCTGGAGCAGTGGCGCACCCAGGCCGCCGCCGCCCTCGACCGCGCGATCGCCTCCCTGCCCGACGACCAGCAGCACACCGGTGACATCTTCATCGGCCGCACGTGGGACGAGGCGCTGAACGAGGCGGATTGGGAGGACGGTGACGTCCTCATCGTCGGGTCGTCCTCGACGAGCCAGATCGCCCAGGTGTTCCTCGGTTCCAGTGCGACCAAGATCGTGCGCCAGTCCCCGGTGCCGGTCGTCGTCGTGCCCAGCCGAACCGCCGATTGATCCCTCAGGTTGCGTATCGAACGCGGCCCGAGGACACGACACGCCCTTCGGCTCGTTCCATCGAACGGACCGAAGGGCGTGCCGCTCACTACCCCGAGTTCGGCGCCTTCAGGAAGCCGTGCGCCGGCGACAGCATTACAGGTGAGCGGGGCTTCTCGAACGGACGAGGAGCACGACCCGGCGCGGGCCGGAGCCAGTTGTCCTGTGGTCGCGGCGGATCAGCCATGTCGACATCCCCGTGGCCGTCTCAGCTTTCGGGCACGCCGTCCGGTGCGGGGCCTGGGGGCTCGTGGCGGCGGGAGCCGGGACCGGCCTACGCGGGTGCCGCCGGGTCGGCCAGAGCAGCGTCGACCCGCTCTCGTAGGTCGGCCGGCAGGTCGTCCACGGCCCGCGTGGCGGTGCGCAGCGCGGCCCGGGCGGCGGTGACCGTGGCCTGGGCGGAGACGGCGGCGCGTTCGGCCTCCTCGCAACGCGTGAGATGACCGCGCACCGCAAGGTGTTCGGGACGCGTCTCCGACAGGCCGGCGAGTTCGAGGAGGTCGACCTGCAGCACCGAGGACAGATCGCAGGCCTCGGTGAGCCGCACCGGCCGCAATCCCTTCTCGGTCTTGACGACGGTCTGCTGGTGCCACGGATGCCCGAGTGCCGCCATCTCCTCGGCGAGCCGGGCCTGAGTCATGCCCAGGTGCTCCCGCAGCCTCTGCATTCCCGCGCCGATCCGCGCGTCCGTCGTCGCCGTCATGGCGTCGACCCTACTGCGCGCCACGGACGACCCGAGGCACTCGTCGTCTCCTGCCCTACCGACGCCGTGACCTGCGCCTCTTCGTGAAGTGGCCGGAAACGGCGGCTGTCTCGGCGCGGTCAGGCGTCCAGGGCGTGACCGTCGTGGGGCCTCTTCGGCCCGCTCACGTCCTGTTCGTCGTCGTGGGTCTCCTCGTGCATGCGGTCGAGCGCTGCGGCTTCGAGCGTCTCGCCCGCGAGCGGTACCGACCATCGCAGCAACGTGCCGGAGGGCTGGGTGGACGTGGCCTCGAACGTGCCTCCGTGGCGGGTGGCGCGGCCGGCGAGGTTGGCCAGGCCGCTGCGATCGGCGTCCTGGCGAAGGCCCACGCCGTTGTCGACGACGGTGACGACGAGGTCGTCGCCCGTGTTGCTCACCCGCACCCGGGCATCGGTGGCACGGGCGTGCCGGGCGACGTTGGCGAGGGCCTCGCGCACCACGGCGACGACGTCGGGGACGAGGGTCTCGGGGATGTCGGAGAGGCGGCCCTCGAACGAGACGTCCGGAACGAATCCGAAGGCCACCGTGGCCTTCTCGACGACCGACTCGAGCTCCGGCCCGAGCCCGCCCTGCGGAAAACCATGGTGCAGTTCAAAGATCGCCGAGCGGATGTCCTTGACGGCGAGATCGAGTTCGTCGACGACGAACTCGATGCGTTCGGCGACCTTGCCCTCGGCGATGCGGCCCACGGCCTGCAGAGTGAGACCGGCGGCGAAGAGTCGTTGGATGACGTGGTCGTGCATGTCGCGCGCGATGCGGTCGCGGTCCTCGAGCAACACGGCGCGCGAACGGTGCCGCTGAGCGCGCGCGGCCTCGATGGCGAGGCCCATGCTGTCGGCGAAGCCACCGAGCAGGTCCATCGTCTC
Source organism: Mobilicoccus massiliensis (assembly GCF_000826525.2). Taxonomy (GTDB): domain Bacteria; phylum Actinomycetota; class Actinomycetes; order Actinomycetales; family Dermatophilaceae; genus Mobilicoccus; species Mobilicoccus massiliensis. Next base: position 550,994 of record NZ_LN651331.1, read on the forward strand.
CACAACCCCCGCGGGCGCATCGGCCCCCCAGCTCAGCACGACGAGCCCGACCTCCACCTCACCGACGGCCATGGGCACGACCACGGTCGTCGCGGGGCGCGGCAGTCCTGCCGGAACCCGGAGTTGGTTGGACAGCTCGCCGCCGCCGATGTCACCGGGCTCGAACCGCAGCTGCACCGGGGTGCGGCTCGCCATGAGCATCCGCCACCGGTGGTCGTCGAGCACTCGCCCGCGCACGTCGAGCCCCTTGCCGTCGGTGTCGACGGCCTGCACCACGAGGCCGCCCTCGGTGTCGGGAACGAGCAACGCGCACATCTCGGCCTCGCCGAGCTCGCGGGCCTGTTTGACCATGCGGGCCAACGCCGAACGCTCGTTGCGACCTTCGAGGAGGGTCTGGGTGAGCTCCCCCACGGCCTTGGACCACTCCTCGGCCCGCCGCGCGCGCCGGTACAGCTGAGCGTTGTCGACCGCGATGCCCGCCGCCGCTGCCAGTGCGACGAGCACCGACTCGTCGTCCTCGGTGAAGGTCTGCCCGTCGGCCTTCTCGGTGAGGTAGAGGTTGCCGAACACCGCGTCGTGCACACGGATCGGGGCGCCGATGAACGTGCGCATCGGGGGGTGTCCGGGCGGAAAGCCCACGGCCTGCGGGTGGCTCCCCATGTCGTCGACGCGCTGGGGCACGGGATCCTCCAGCAGGAGGCCCAGCAGCCCCTCACCGTGGGGCAAGGTGCCGATGCGCTCGGCCTCCCCCGGTTCGAGCCCGTGGTGCACGAACTCGATGAGCTGTCCCCCGGCCGGGTCGATGACACCGATGGCCCCGTAGCGCGCCTCGAGCAGGGTGCAGGCCGACTCGATGACCTGGGTGAGCACCACCGACAAGTCGAGTTCGCTGCTCATCGCGACGACCGCGTCGAGAAGCGCGGCCAGGCGGGTCTGGGAGCGGCTCGCGCCCTGGGTGCGCTGCCGGATCTCGTCGAACAGATCCTCGAGGTCCAGGCTCGACGGCCGGGTGAAGCCCCGCAGCGGGGGGCCCGGGGTCGCGTCGGGGTCGCTCATGCTCCCGATGGTACGAGGGCCGTTCGACGCGGCGATCGGGGACGCTCGACCCGCCGCCGCACTCAGGCGTCCTGTCGCGCGCGGCGACCGCGTCCCGGGGTGCCGACCGTGCCCCCGGCGGTCGCGCCGGACTGTGCAGGCTCGGCCCGCTCGGAAGCCGACGTCGACTCCTCGGGTGCCGACGCCGTCGGGCGCGCCGTGCGCACGTCGCACGCGGCGTGTTCGAGGCAGTACATCGCGAGGGCAGACATCTCCTCGGGGTCGTCGCTGCCGATGACGAGCACGCCGGCGCTGCGGCTGCGTTCGACGAGCACCGGGCCGGGCTCCCCGACGGCGATCTCGAACGAGACCGGAACCCGCGAGGACTCGCGCAGCGCCTTGAGGGCGGCCGCGAACGTGTTCGCGCCGGCCGCGTCGCGTTCGGACGCCGTGGAGCCGGGCTCGATGACCTGGACGAACCGGACCCGCGCCCCGCGTGCCGCGGCCTCACGGACGGCAGCGCGTGCGACCCGTCCCGCCGACGGGCCCGGGACGAGTCCGGCCACGACATCGAGAACGGGTGCGGACGCCCGGTCGGCGTGTTCCCAGCGGCCACGAGTCATGCCGACAGAGTCCGACGAAACCGCAGCTGAGGCCAAGGGTCCAAGGTCCTGCGGCACCCCGGTCACCGCTCGGATCGGCCCGGTCGCTCGGCGAGTTCGTCGGCGTGCGTGGCGGCGAAGACGGCGGCCTGGGTGCGTCGTTCCATGCCCAGTTTGGCGAGCACGGCGGTGATGTAGTTCTTCACGGTCTTCTCGGCGAGGAAGAGTTCCGCGCCGATCTGCCGGTTGGTGAGGCCCTTGGCGACGTGCAGCAGGATGCGGCGTTCCTGCGGGGTGAGGCTGCGCAACCGGGGGTCGCCCGGCTCGGCGGCGGCGAGCTTGTCCTGGATCGAGCGCACGTCGTCCTCGGCGAGCAACCGCTCCCCCGCGGCCACGCGGCGCACGGCGTCGACGAAGTCGGCCCCGCGGATGTCCTTGAGCAGATAACCGGAGGCGCCGGCGAGCACGGCGGCGGTGAGCGCCCGCTCGTCGTCGAACGACGTGAGGATGAGTCCGGCGATGTTCTCGTCGAGCGACCGCACCGTGCGACACACCTCGATCCCCGAACCATCGGGCAGCCGTGCGTCGAGGACGGCGACGTCGGGGCGCAGGGCGGGGATGCGGCGGGCGGCCTCCTCGGCGGACCCGGATTCGCCCACGACCTGCAGATCGTCCTCGAGCTCCAGCAGTTCGCGCAGGCCTCGCCGCACGATCTCGTGGTCGTCGAGCAGGTACACCGTGATCGACATCGTCACCTCGTCTTCGGCCCTGGAGGGCGGATCGGACACACTCGGTCGTCCATTATCGACATACCGCGTTCCTCGCGCGGACCACTCCTGCTGTCGGCGCCGATTCCGCTGTGGGCCGCGCGCGTCGACGGTCAGGGACAAACCGGGCGAATCCGGGGACGTCGGGCAGAACGAGGGTGTGGGGCGGTCAGGGCCGACCGCGCAGGTCGTCCCCGACCGGGTGACCCCGCCGGCGTTCGGGCTCCTCGGCGCGACCGTAGAAGAGGCGATCGGTCACCGCCCGGGCTCGGCGTGCCGCGCGCAGGTAGCGCTCGGTGAGGTCGACACCACTGCCGGGTGGCCCCCCGAGGATGCGGTGCATCGCCTCCGCGTCGCGCATGCTGACCGGCAGGGAGTCGCCGACGCGGGCGCGCCACAGCACAGCGGCGTTGCGGATCTCCGAGGCGAGTCGCCACGCCTGTTCCAACGCGTCGGCGTCGCCCGGGTCGATAAGCGAGGCATCCTTCGCCGCCGTCAGCGCACCCAGCGTGGACGTGGTGCGCAGCGCGGGCACCGCGTGGGCGTGACGCATCTGCACGAGCTGGGTCGTCCATTCGACGTCCGAGAGCCCGCCACGGCCGAGCTTGACGTGCCGCTTCGGATCGGCGCCACGAGGAAGGCGTTCGGCCTCCATGCGCGCCTTGAGACGCCGGATCTCGCGCACCGCGGTCTCGTCGAGCACACCCGGGGCATAGCGCACCTCGTCGGCCATGCGCGCGAACTCCGCACCGAGCGCGGCGTCCCCCGCGACCGGGCGTGCGCGCAGCAGCGCCTGGTGCTCCCAGGCCTGCGACCACCGCGCGTAGTACGTGCGATATCCCTCGAGCGTTCGGGTGAGCGGGCCGTTCTTGCCCTCGGGCCGCAGGTCGACGTCGATCTCCAGGGCGGGGTCGGGCCTGTTCTGGCGGGTCGAGCGACGCAGCTCCTGCACGACCGCGGTGACGGCGGCTGCGACCTGCTGGGGATCGGCGCCCGGGTACGGGCGGTGGACGACCATGACGTCGGCGTCGGAGCCGTACCCGAGTTCGCGTCCGCCGAGCCGGCCCATGCCGATGAGCGCGATGTCGGCCTCGACGGGCTCGCCCCGCTCGGCGGCGACCTTGGCCGTCGCGAGGTCGAGGGCGACGTCGAGCAGCGCCTCGGTGATGTCGGTGAGCCCGGCTCCGACCTGCTCGAGCGTGAGTTCGCCGACGAGATCGGCGAGCGCGACGCGAAAGAGCTCGAGGCGGCGCACGACCCGGGCCGCCTGCACGGCCGTCCCGGGGTCGTCCTTGCGGGCCGCGGCGCTGCGCATGGTGCGGGCGATCGCCTCCGCGTCACGCGGCCGCAGGCCGGAGTCCTCGCCGAGCATCCTGACCGATTCCGGTGCGCGCTCGAGCAGTTCGGCCGCGTACCGGCTGCGGGCGAGGACGTGGGCGAGACGTTCGGCGGCCCGGCCCTCGTCGCGCAGCATCCGCAGGTACCACGGGGACCGCCCCAGCGATTCGCTCACCTGCCGGAACGCGAGCAGTCCCGCGTCGGGGTCGGCCTCGTCGGCGAACCAGCCGAGCATGACCGGCAGCAGGGTGCGTTGGATGGCGGCCGTGCGCGAGGGCCCCGCCGTGAGGGCCTCGAGGTGGCGCAAGGCCCCGGCCGGGTCGCGGTACCCGAGTGCGGCGAGCCGGTCGCGCGCCGCGTCGGGGCTGAGCCTGGCCTCGTCGGAGGAGAGGCGGGCCACCGCCGCGAGCAGGGGACGGTAGAACAGGGACTCGTGAAGGCGGCGCACCTCGCGGGATTCCTCGGCCCACCGATCGGCGACGGCCGTCTCGGGATCGGCGCGCAGCCCGAGGGAGCGCCCGATGCGGCGCAGCTCGGCACCGGCGGTGGGCATGAGGTGCGTCCGGCGCATCTTGTAGACCTGGATGCGGTGTTCGAGGCTGCGCAGCAGGCGGTAGGCCTGGTCGAGTCGGGCCGCATCCCGCCGGGCGACGTAACCACCGGCGGCGAGCTGCTCGAGTGCCTCCAGCGTGCGCGGGGAACGCACCGAAGGGTCGGTTCGTCCGTGCACGAGCTGCAGGAGTTGGGCGCTGAACTCGATGTCGCGCAGACCGCCGACGCCCAGCTTGATCTCGCGAGGCGCCTCGGCGCGCGGCAGTTGGGCCTCGACGCGCAGTCGCATCGCCTGCACGTCCTCGACGAAGTGGTCACGCGAGGCGACCTCCCACACCATCGGAGACACGGCGTCGAGGTAGGCCTGCCCGACCTCCGCGTCCCCCGCGACGACGCGCGCCTTGAGCAGCGCCTGGAACTCCCACGTCTTGGCCCAACGCGTGTAGTAGGCGAGATGGCTCGCGACCGTGCGCACGAGCGGGCCCTGCCGGCCCTCGGGTCGCAGCGCGGCGTCGACCTGCCAGAGCGTGCCCTCCGTGGTGTGCGCCGAACAGATCCTCATCAGCGCCGAGGCCAGCCGCGTCGCGGCGGCGATCGCCTCGGCCTCGGAGACCGCCTGCTCGTCGGCCTCCCCGTTCGTCCCGTGGGCGCCGCCCGGGGTGCCCGGCGGCTCGGCCACGAAGATCACGTCGACGTCGGAGACGTAGTTGAGTTCGCGCCCGCCGGTCTTGCCCATGCCGATGACCGCGAGACGGCACCGGGTGGCGTCCTCGGGGTGCTCCTCGCGGGCCAGGTCGAGGGCGGCTTCGAGGGCCGCCGCGGCGAGGTCGGCCAGCGCCTCGGCGGTCGGTTCGAGCGTCGAGATCGGGTCGGGGGACGCGAGGTCGGCGGCCGCGATGCCGAGGAGTTGACGGCGGTAGGCGACGCGCAGCGCGTCCGGCCCCGACACGTCGCCACGGGCCCCCGGCGAGACCCGCCGGCACAGATCCGTGGCCCGGCCCACCGCGTCGAGGGGCTCGGGACGGGCGGCGTCGATCCACTGATCGGGATGACGCACGAGGTGGTCGCCGAGCGCGCTGGAGGCACCGAGCACCGCGAGCAACCGGTCCCGATCCTCGCCGTGCCGGGACAGCGTCTCGCGCAGCTCCCCGGCCCGGGCGTCCGCCTGCCCATCGGCCGCCTCGAGGAGCCGGACCAGCGCGAGCAACGCGAGGTCGGGGTCCGCGGTCCACGCGACGGCGCGCAACAGGCCGGTCGAGTCGTTCTCGAGGTCGACGAGGCCGTCGAGCACCGCAGATGCGGCGAGCGACAGCGCCCGGCGCGTGTCGTCGAACCCCAGCCGGGCGACGTAGCCCGTGGTGCTCTGCGCGCGGGCGGCCATCAGAGGAGCGGCAGCAGCCGCTCGAGCTCGAACGGCGTCACCTGGGCGCGGTAGTCGGCCCATTCGCGGCGCTTGTTGCGCAGGAACACGTCGAAGACGTGCTCGCCGAGAGCGCCGGCGACGAGGTCGGAGCGAGCCATCGCCGACGTCGCCTCGTCGAGGGAGGAAGGCAGCGGCACGATGCCGAGGGCATGCCGTTCGCCGTCGGTGAGCTGCCACACGTCGTCCTCCGCCTCCTCCGGCAACTCGTACTCGTGCTCGATGCCGGCGAGCCCGGCGGTGAGGAGCACGGCGAAGGCCAGATAGGGGTTGCAGGCCGGATCGACCGTGCGCACCTCGATGCGGCTGCTGTTCTCCTTGCCCGGCTTGTACAGGGGGACGCGCACCATCGCGCTGCTGTTGTTGTGCCCCCAGCAGATGTGCGCGGGCGCCTCTCCCCCACCCCACAGGCGCTTGTAGCTGTTGACCCATTGGTTGGTGACCGCGCTGATCTCGGGCCCGTGGTGGAGCAGGCCGGCGATGAACTGTCGTCCGATCCTGCTGAGCTGGTAGGGCGCTCCCGCTTCGTGGAACGCGTTGTGATCGCCCTCGAACAGCGACAGGTGGGTGTGCATGCCCGAGCCCGGAACGCCCGAGAGGGGCTTGGGCATGAACGAGGCGTAGCAGTTCTGTTGGGCCGCGACCTCCTTGATCACGGCGCGGAAAGTCATGATGTTGTCGGCGGTCGACAGTGCGTCGGCGTAACGCAGGTCGATCTCGTTCTGGCCCGGGCCGCCCTCGTGATGGCTGAACTCCACCGAGATGCCCATCGACTCGAGGATCGTCGTCGCCTCGCGGCGGAAGTCCTGCCCCAGGCCGTCGTGGACGTGGTCGAAGTAGCCCGCGTGGTCGATGGGGCGGGGGGCGACGCCCGGCACGATCGGGTTCTCGAAGAGGTAGAACTCGATCTCGGGGTGGGTGTAGAAGGTGAACCCGAGATCGGCCGCCTTGTCGAGGGCGCGGCGCAGGACCTGGCGCGGGTCTCCCGGGCTCGGGGAGCCGTCGGGGGTGTGGATGTCGGCAAACATGCGTGCCGTGAGCGGCGGCTCGTTCGGCCACGGCAGCACCTGGAACGTGGCGGGATCGGGTCGCACGAGCATGTCGGACTCGGTGATGCGCGAGAACCCCTCGATCGCCGACCCGTCGAAGCCGAGCCCCTCCTCGAACGCGCTCTCGAGCTCGGCCGGGGCCACGGCCACGGACTTCAGCGTGCCGACGACGTCGGTGAACCACAGCCGGATGAACCGGATGTCGCGTTCCTCGATCGCCCTCAGCACGTATTCCTGTTGCCGATCCATGCCTCAATCCTGCCTCATCGGCCGGCTCGTCGGCCCGTGCCGGGAAGCGGGCCGCAGCGCGGGTGTCGGCCTCGTGCCTGGTCGCGGCGGGTGCCGGACGAGGTGGGCGGGGTGCCGGTGTCGGCGGCGGACCCCGGCCCGACGAGCGCGGCGAGGGTGAAGACCCAGAACGGCAACCCGGTGAAGACGACGACCCCGACGACGACGACCACGGCGACGTCGAGCACATGCCCCTTCTCGGCCGGCGGAGCGGTCGCGTCGAAGCCGACGGCCGTGAGGAGGGCGAGCAGCACGACCGCGACGATCGCCGCCACCGTCGTCACCGCGGCGAACATCCAGCGGGCACGGTCGGAGGCCCACACCCGGCCCCGGCGGGTCCGGTGATGGACGAGGACGGTGAACGCGGCCACGAGGATCGGGAACGCCACGAGCGGAACGAGATCGGTGACGGCGGCACCGGCCTCGGCGAGGTCGCCGAGGGTGAGCGCGCCGAACCCGATCGAGACGAGCAGCGCCACGACCGACACCGCACCCGAGCGCACCGCGATCTCTCGCATTCCCGTCTCCGTCCCACGTTGCATCGCCCGAGAGCGCCGGCGTCGTCGTTCTCCGCCCCGGCCCCGCCCAGGATCGTACGGCCACGAGACGATCGCCGTTCGACGCCGCCGGCGGACGCGCGGTGTCGCGACGGGCTCGTCGTCTCGGCGCCCACCTGCCGAACGCGGACCAAAAAGAGGGCCCAAAGTCATGGACGCCGCGGGCCCTCAGGTGGTGTGGTGGTCAGACGAGTTCTCCCCCGCCGAGGGGCAGCCTCGGCGGGATGTCAACGAGGAGGTCCCATGTCTCTTCAGAACGACACCGAGGTGGCGAGCGCGCCCGACGGTGAAGATTCGATCGAGGTCGTCCAGCAAGTCTCTCGCCCTCTCGGCGAGATCTGGTCGCTGCTCACTCGCACGGAGGGCGTCGAGGCCCTGCTCGGCGAGGGCGCGACGCTGGGCGACAAGGGTGATCCGTGGCGCGCGGCCGACGGCACGTGCGGCGTGACCCGCAGTTACCACCCCGAGCAGCAGATCCGGGTCTCCTGGCACGCCGACCCCGACTCACCTCCCACGCTGGTCGACCTCCAGATGGAGCCCGAAGGCGAGGGCACCCTCCTCGTCCTGCGCCACGAGCACCTCGACGCCTCCGCCGACCGCGAGGCCCTGCGGCGCCGCTGGGACGAAGCGCTGCACCGCCTGACCTCGATCTGACCCGGCGCTGCGACGCATCCACCCGCACCCATCCACCCGTACGCACGAGGAGAGGCCCCGCGCGATCGCGGGGCCTCTCCTCGTCGTGATCAATCGGCCGTCGCGGCGAATCGGCCGTCGTGGCGAATCGGCGGTGTCGGCGGGACCGGAGGTCACCACGCGTCGTCGTCGGGATCCTTGCCGTCCTCCTCCGCGCGGCGGCGGTCCTCCTCGTCCCAGGCCGCAGTGCGCTCGGCCGCGCTCTGCAGCGCGTTCTCCGCGGCCTCGCGAGTGGGGTACGGCCCCATGAGGTGGTCCTTGCTCGAGGTGGTCGCGTCTTCCTCGACCTGACGTGTGTCGAGGTTGTACCAGTACGTCATCGGCCGTCCTTCGTCTCGTCCGTCATCTCGTCCACCGTCCGAGGCGCCGTCACGACCGGGCGCACCTCGACCGGTGCGCTGGTCCTGCGCCTGAACTCGTCCCGCCACTGTAGTCGGCGAGGCCCGCCCGGGCGCCGTCACGCGAGCCGACACGGGTCCGTACGGATGTGCGCTCGCGGATGTGCACGCGGGCGCGTCGCGAGGCCGGCGAGGGGTGTCGGAGGCGCCACCTAGAGTGGGAGCCATGCCCACCAGCTCTCCCGTCGTCGCCGGGCGCGTCGGCCCACGACGCCCCGTCCCGTCCACCATCGTCCGGCCCGCGTACGTCGACCGGGACGCCCCGGAGGCCTACGGCGGCAGCGATGTGCAGGACGCCGAGACGATCGAGCGCATGCGGCACGCGGGCCGGGTCGCCGCGCGGGCTCTCGCCGCCGCCGGCGCCGCGGTGGCGCCCGGAGTCACCACCGACGAGCTCGACCGCATCGCCCACGAGTCGATGGTGGCGGCCGGGGCCTACCCCTCCACCCTCGGCTACCAGCGATTCCCCAAGTCGTGCTGCACGAGCGTCAACGAGGTCGTCTGCCACGGCATCCCCGACGATCGGCCGCTGGCCGAGGGCGACATCGTCAACATCGACGTCACCGCGTTCATCGACGGCGTGCACGGCGACACCAACGCGACGTTCCTCGTCGGCGACGTCGACGAGGAGTCACGGCTGCTCGTCGAGCGCACCGCCGAATCGCTGCGACGCGCGATCAAAGCCGTCGCGCCCGGCCGGCAGATCAACGTCATCGGCCGGGTCATCGAGAGCTACGCCAAGCGTTTCGGCTACGGCGTGGTGCGGGACTACACCGGCCACGGCATCAACACGGCGTTCCACAGCGGCCTCATCGTGCCCCACTACGACGCCGCGCCGGGGTACGACACCGTCATGGAGCCGGGGATGACGTTCACCATCGAGCCCATGCTCAGCCTCGGGACGTACGAATGCGAGGTCTGGGACGACGACTGGACGGTGGTCACCGCCGACGGCCGTCGAAGTGCCCAGTTCGAACACACGGTCCTCGTCACCGATCGCGGCGCGGAGGTGCTCACCCTGCCGGAGTGACGAGCGCGACACCGCCACGAACCACCTTGGCGGACACCGCGCTTCGACGGCCGACTCCACCGGTTCGGTGCGCCCGCGGCGGCGTGGTCGGCGAGTTCACCTCCTGGTCCTATCCTGTTCGCCTCATGTCCACGACCGAGGAGTCCCGACCCATGACCGGCACCCACCTTCCGCTCGGCATCGACATCGGTGGCAGCGGCATCAAGGGCGCCCCGGTGGATCTCGAGGCGGGCGGCTTCGCCGCGGACCGCATCCGCATCGAGACCCCCGGAAGATCCACCCCCAAGGCCGTCGTCAAGATCGCCACCGAGATCGCCAACGAGTTCGCCGGCGTCACCGGCGACGGGCCCGTCGGCGTCACGGTGCCTGCCGTGACCTCCGGCGGCACCGTGCTGTCCGCGGCGAACATCGACAACGCCTGGATCGGGACCGACGCGGGCGCCATGCTCGCCGATGCGCTCGGTCGCCCCGTGACCCTGCTCAACGACGCCGACGCCGCGGGCGTGGCCGAGGTGCGGTACGGCGCGGCCCGGGACACGGCCGGAACGGTGCTCGTCGCGACGCTGGGCACGGGCATCGGCTCGGCGTTGTTCGTCGACGGTCGCCTCGTGCCCAACACCGAGCTCGGCCACCTCGAGATCGACGGTCACGACGCCGAGAGGCGCGCCTCCAACGGCGCCCGCGAGGCCGACGACCTGTCGTGGGAGAAGTGGGCCAAGCGCCTGCAGCGTTACTTCCGGCACGTCGAGGATCTCCTGTGGCCCGACCTCATCGTCATCGGCGGCGGAGTGTCGAAGAAGGCCGACAAGTTCCTCCCCCTGCTCGATCTGCGGACCCCGATCGTCCCCGCGGCCCTGCGCAACGACGCCGGCATCATCGGCGCGGCCTGGACGGCGTCCCAGGCGGCCGGCGAGGCGGTCTGAGCCCGGGTCGGTCCAGGTCGACGCGGGGTCGACGCGGGGTCGACGTGGGGTCGCCCCCGGCGACGACCGACGGCCGGTTCTCCGTTTCCGGCGCTCGCTCCTACGATGAGCGGCGTGGAATTCCTCAACGGTCAGCAACCGCAGTACGACCTCACCTACAACGACGTCTTCATGGTGCCGTCGCGGTCGGCAGTGTCCTCACGACTCGACGTCGATCTGCGCACCCCCGATCAGGTGGGCACGACGATCCCGATCGTCGTCGCGAACATGACGGCGGTCTCGGGTCGCCGCATGGCCGAGACCGTCGCCCGCCGTGGCGCGGTCGCGATCCTGCCGCAGGACGTCAAGGTCGAGGCGCTCGAGGAGACGATCGGCCGGGTCAAGGCCGCGCATCCCGTGTACGAGACCCCGGTCGTCGTGGGCCCCGAGGAGCCGATCGCCGCCGTGCTCGCGCTCATCGGCAAGCGCTCGCACCGCGCGGCCGTCGTCGTCGACGCCGAGCGTCGGCCCGTCGGGCTCGTCAGCGAACGCGACTGCCACGAGGTCGACCGCTTCGCGACCGTTGCCGACGTCATGCGTCGTGACCTGTTCACCCTGACCGCGGGAGTGGACCTCGACGAGGCCTACGCCGAGCTCGAGGCCCGCCACCTCGGCCTCGCCCCCGTGGTCGACTCCGACCGGCTCGTCGGCGTCGTCACCCGCAAGGGCATCCTGCGCTCGGCGATCTACTCCCCGGCCCTCGACCCCGAGGGACGACTCATGGTCGGCGCCGCGGTCGGCATCAACGGTGACGTCGCCGGACGCGCGGCCCAGCTGCTCACCGACGGCGTCGACGTGCTCGTCGTCGACACCGCGCACGGCCACCAGGAGAAGATGTTCGACGCGCTGAACGCTGCCGTGCGTGCACGCGACGACCACGAGCAGCACACCGGACGCCGCATCCCGATCGCGGCCGGCAACGTCGTCGCCGCCGAGGGCGCGCAGGATCTCGCGGAGTCGGGAGCCGACATCGTCAAGGTCGGCGTCGGCCCGGGCGCGATGTGCACGACGCGCATGATGACCGGCGTCGGGCGTCCGCAGTTCTCGGCGGTGCTCGAGTGCGCGGCCGCGGCCAAGGAATGTGGTGCTCACGTGTGGGCCGACGGTGGCGTGAAGTACCCGCGCGACGTCGCTCTCGGTCTCGCGGCCGGGGCGGCGAGCGTGATGATCGGCTCGTGGTTCGCGGGCACGTTCGAGTCGCCCGGCGACCTCGTGCGTGACGCCGACGGTCGCATGTACAAGGAGAGCTTCGGCATGGCCTCGGCCCGAGCCGTGCGCGCTCGCACCAAGGATCAGTCCTCGTTCGCCCGCGCCCGTTCGGCCCTGTTCGAGGAGGGCATCTCCAGCTCGAGGATGTACCTCGACCCCGAGGCCGGCGGCGTGGAGGATCTGCTCGACCGCATCGTCTCCGGAGTCCGCAGCTCGTTCACCTACGCGGGTGCCGCGACGATCGGTGAGTTCCACTCCCGGGCCCGCGTGGGCATCCAGAGCGCGGCCGGCTACGACGAGGGGAGGCCGCGTGCCACGTCCTGGTGAGCCCGGGACGGAGGCGCACTCCACTTCCCCAACAGCCCGCCCCGTCCGCCCCGCCGGCGCCGCGCGTGCAGGCGCGCGGGGCGCTGCCGGGCCGTTGCGTCGATCCGGCGCGCCGCGGGTCTGCGTCGTCACCGAGGTCATCGACCTGACTCCCCGGCTGCGGCGCGTCCGGTTCCGTAGCGACGACCTCATCGGTGTCGAGCCGGTGAGTCCCGCGCAACGCGCGACGATCGTGCTGCCCGCGGGCGGATCGTTCGGGCCCGAGGGCCTCGACTCCGCCGAGTACTCGGCCGCTCGCCGCACGCGACGCACGTACACGCTGTGCGACCTCGACCCGCGGACGGGCACCGCCGCGATCGACCTCGTGCGTCACGGCACGGGTGTCGCGGGCACGTGGGTGGAACGGGTGCGCCCGGGTGACGACTTCGTCCTCTCGGGCCCGATGGGCAAGTTCCACCTCGACCCCGCGCAGACCCACTACGTGCTCATCGCCGACGAGACCGCAGTGCCCGCCTTGCGCGAGATCTGCGCTCAGTTGCCTGCCGGCGCGCGCGCCGAGGTGCACGTCGAGGTCGCCGACGAGGCCGAGCGCATCGACCTGCCGTCCCCCGCGGAACTCGACGTCACCTGGTGGCTTCGCTCGGAGCACGGCGGTGAGGTGGGAGAACTCGTCGGCCGCCTCGCCCCGCATCTGCGCACCGCCGGCCCCGGAGTCACGGTGTGGATCGGCGCGGAGGCCGACTCCGTCACGGCCCTGCGCACCCATCTGCTGGCCGAGGCCGGTTGCGACCGCCGCCTGCTCGACGCGGTCGCGTACTGGCGTCGCGGTCGCGCCGAGAGCTGACGCGCAACCCCGAGCAACCGGAGCACCCCCGACTCCGCCCCTCCCCTCATGAAGGAAGACGGGATGGCAGCGATCGCGGGGTGATCACCCCCGTTCGGCTGCCATCCCATCTTCCACGTCGGGTGGGCGGCGGGGGGCGTTGCTCAGCGCGGCGGCTCCAGCGCCGCGTCGAAGAACGCGAGCTCGCACGTCACCGCTCGCGCGAAGAGGTCCTCGACGAGCGCCTTCTCCTCGGGGTCGCGCGGTTCGTGGGCGTCGAGCTGTTCGCGCAGCCACCGCACCCACGCCTCGAACTCCGGGCCGCGGTGCAGGTCGACCCAGCCGACGTGCTCGGGACGCGTCGCCGCGAGGGGGTCGGCGGCCGGCCGGGTCGCCCAGTCGAGATAGAGCCACTCCGCGACGACGAGCACCGCGAGCACCCCGGCGTACGAGCGGGATGCGACGGCGTCGCGCATGACCCGGTCGAAGTCGCGGGTCGCGTCGGTGAGCACCGGGTCGACGCGGTCGCGCTCGCTCACCCCCAGGGCGTCGAAGGAGTCGACGAAGTAGGTGTTCTCGTCGGCGGCGAAGAACCCGAGCTGGCGGGCGAACCGGAGGCGGGTCTCGAGATTCGGTGCCGAGGCGCACGCCTGACCGAGCATCGCGACGAACGCGTCGCAGAACCGGTAGTCCTGGACGAGGTAGTGCGCGAGCTTGGCGTCGTCGACCGTGCCCGCGAGCAGTTCGTCGACGAACCGGTGACACACCGCCGCGTCCCATTCCGACGCGTTGGCGTCGCGGAGCCGGACGGAGAACCGTGTCATCGTTTACCTTCCCGCAGCGCCTTGATGAGCTCGTCCTTGTTCATGCTCGAACGGCCCTCGACGTCGAGCTCCGCGGCGCGCTTGCGCAGTTCGTCGACCGTCCAGTCGTCGTACGAGCCGTGCTCGCCGCCCTTGCGTCCGACGGCCGAGCGCGAGGAGTTCGCCGCCGCGTTCGAGATCGCCGCGGCCTTGGACTTGCTGTTGCCCTCCTCACGCAGCTTCTCGTACATCTCCGGGTCCTTGATGGAATCGGCCATCGGTCAGCTCTCCTTCGTGTCGGGGTTGCGTGGGTGGGTCATGTCCATCGGCACCACCCAAGCGTCGAACTGCTCCTCGGTGACGTCGCCGAGGGCGAGTGCGGCCTCCTTGAGCGTCGTGCCGTCGTTGTGGGCCTTCTTGGCGATCTTCGCCGCCTTGTCGTAGCCGATGTGCGGGTTGAGCGCGGTGACCTGCATGAGGTTGCGTTCGAGCTCCTCGGCGATGCGTTCGCGGTCGGGTTCGATGCCCACGGCGCAGTGATCGGTGAACGCCGCGCACGCGTCGCCGAGCAGACGGATGCTCTCCAGCACGGCGTGCGCCATGACCGGCTTGTACACGTTGAGCTGGAAGTTGCCCTGGCTGCCAGCGAACCCGACGGTCGCGTCGTTGCCGAAGACACGGGTGGCGACCATCGTCAGCGCCTCGCACTGGGTCGGGTTGACCTTGCCCGGCATGATGCTGCTGCCCGGCTCGTTCTCGGGGATGCGGATCTCGCCGATGCCGTTACGCGGGCCGGAGGCGAGCCAGCGCACGTCGTTCGCGATCTTCATGAGTGCCATCGCGAGCGTGCGCAGCGAGGAGCTGAGCGCGACGAGCGCGTCGTGCGCCGAGAGCGAGGCGAAGAGGTTGCCCGACTGCCGGAAAGGGTGGCCGGTCTCCTCGGCGATCTTCGCCGCGGCCAGTTCGCCGAACCGCGGGTGGGCGTTGAGCCCGGTGCCGACGGCCGTGCCGCCGATCGCGAGGTCGAGCACGCCCTCCTCGGCGTGGTGCACTCCGGCGAGCGCGAAGTCGAGCTGCGCGACCCAGCCACCGATCTCCTGCCCGAGGGTGATCGGCGTGGCGTCCTGCAAGTGGGTGCGGCCGACCTTGACGACGTCGGCGAACTCCTCGGACTTGGCGGCGAGCACGTCGCGCAGGCGCGTGACCTGGTCGTAGAGGTACTCGTGCAGGTCGAGGACGACCGCGATGTGCATCGCCGTAGGAAAGGTGTCGTTGCTGCTCTGGCCACGGTTGACGTGGTCGTTGGGGTGCACCGGCGACTTGCTGCCCATCTCGCCGCCGAGGATGTCGATCGCGCGGTTGGCGATGACCTCGTTGCTGTTCATGTTCGACTGCGTGCCGCTGCCGGTCTGGAACACGACGAGCGGGAAGTTCTCATCGAGGTCGCCGGCGACAACCTCGCGGGCAGCCTGTTCGACGGCGTCGAGTGCCTTGTCGTCGAGGGCGGAGAGTTCTCCGAGTTCACGGTTGGCGCGGGCGGCGCCGAGCTTGAGCTGGCCGAGCGCCCGGATCATCGAGCGCCCCCACACGAAGGTGTCGCGCCCGATGGGGAAGTTCTCGATGCTGCGCTGCGTCTGCGCGCCCCAGTAGCGGTCGGCGGGCACCTCGACGGCGCCCATGCTGTCGGTCTCACGTCGCTTCGCCATACGGCCACCCTAGGAGCCGCGAGGGCGGCCTGCACGGCGGGCGAGCCTTACGCCACGAGGACGCGCAGCCCCCAGAGCAGGGCGCCGACCAGCACCGACGCGATGACGAACCTCGGTGGAAGCGTCGAGGCGAGTGTCGCGCGATGAGCAGATCGGGCCGTCGACTGGTCATCGGCGAAAGTGCAGCTCGTACACGTCGTCGACGTGGCCGCCCCGCTCGCTGGGCACCCGGGCGACGCGACTGAAGCCGACTCGGGAGAGCACGCGCGCGCTGGTCGTGTTCTCGGTGTGAACCCGGGAGGAGACGGCCTTCGCCCTCAGCTCTCCGAAGGCCCAGTCGCACACGCGGCACAGCGCGGCCGTGGCGATTCCCCGGCGACGGAAGCGGGGGTGCACGAAGTAGGCGACGTTCCACCGGTCGTCGAGGCGGCTCAGGTCGATGCCGCCGGCGAAGCCGTCGGCGGTGCGGATCGCCCAGACGAACGAGCCGGGGAACTCACCCGCGACGACCCGCTCGAGGTAGCTCCGGCACCGCTTCACCCCCGGCGGCGCGGGCCAGCCGAACCAGCGCGCGCACTCCTCGTCCTGTGCCTGCGCCCAGTCCTCGGCGTCGGCCACCACGGCCTGGTTGAGAACGAGACCGTCGATCACCAGCTCGGGAGCCCGTGGCGGCGTGGACTCCGCTCCCACCTCTGTTCACCTCGCCCTCGTCGTGCCGGAGGTGTCGTGCCGGAAAGGCCCTCGTCAGTTGCGGTAGTTCTCCACGGTGCGTGCAGAACGTTCCTGCGCCTCGTCGGGGTCGCGACCGAACTCGCGCTGTGCGTCGCGCTGGCGCAGCAGGTCCCAGAGACGGTCGAGCTCGACCTCCGCGGCGCGCAGTTGCTCCCGCTTCTCGTCCCCGGCGACCGGGTCACTGCTCAACTCGTCGCGCAGTCGGCGCTCGGTGTCGACGAGTTCGGTGATACGGGCGTGGATGCTGTCGTCGGTCATGGCCTCATCGTGGCATGGGCGCCGTCGTGCGGCATACGGTGAGGACCATGACGGAGACCACGCTGTTGTTCGCCGACGGGCTCGACCTCGTGTCGGCCCAGGTCGATTCGACCGACGCCGAGGCCTGGCAGAACCCCTCGCCGTGCGCCGGGTGGCGCGCGGTCGACGTGCTCGCGCACGTCACCGGCACCGTGCACAAGGCGCTGAACTCCCTCGGTGGCGGTGACTACGCGTCCTCGCCGGCCGAGGCCGCGGGCGAGGTCGACACCACGGAGGTGCTCGCCCGTTGGCGGGACACCGCGGGTCGCGCCGCCGACGCTATCGTCACCGCCGACCTCGACCGTGTGGTCCCCTCACCGCGCGGTGACGTGCCACTGCGCGAGGCCCTCGCCCTGCCCACCGCCGACCTGGCTGTGCACGCGTGGGATCTCGCCGCGTCCGCCGGACAGGACCTGGAGCTGCCGAGCGAGCTGCGCGAGCTGGTCGAGCGCCTCGTGCGGGGCATGCCCGAGGAGATCCTCCGCAGCGATCAGACCTTCGGCCCGGCGGTCGAGCCACCGGCGGGTGCGAACGAGACCGCGCGGCTCATGGCCTTCCTCGGCCGTCGTCGCCCGTAACCTTCCCCGCCTCCGCAGCTCCGGCACCTGCCGTCACGGGTGCTCCACCTGCGGTGACGCGTCCGAATCACGCGGCAGCCCTGCGGGTTCTCGCACCGCCGGGCGCACCCCCGATGCCTCGAGCCAGCGCACCGAGAGGGCCCGGCTGCCGTCGGGCTGCGCCTCGACGAGCGCGACGAGCACCTGCCAGCCGGACTCACCGCGCCGTTGCTCGACGACGAGACCCGGCGCACCCTCCGGGCCGACGAACACGAACGGCAGCCGCCGCGGCGGCACCGATCTCGCGGTCGCGGGGCGCCCTGGCGCCCGAGACGTCACGCCGGAGCCGTTCTGCTCCCCCGCCGCCTCCACGCCGCCAGGATGCCGTTCCCCGATGGGGATGCCGAGTGCGCCGCGAGAGGTCCATCCGCCTGCCATGAGCGGCAGCCTCTCAGCGGCCACCGACAACGCGTGACCACGTGCTCCCCCGGGCCGCTCCGAGTCTCAGGCTCCGTCGACGAGCCTCTGTTCGAGGTCTTCACGCAGGCCCTCGGCCTCCCCGGCCTGCTCTTCCCGAGCGGCCGCGCGGCGAGCGGCCTCCTCGGTGGCCCCGGCAACGGCGTCCTTCAGGTGCGCGAGCTGCTTGCCGGGTTCGTCCCGGTTGGCGGTGACGACCTCGACCCCGTCGGCCGAGACGCCGCGCACGACGTCGAAGCGACCGAGCGACTCCGCGACCACGGCGAGCTCGTCCTCGGTCGGTCGGCGGTTGAAGGCGAGAACGTACCGCACGTGGGTGGGCACGATCTCGCCGCCGACGGCGACGCGGTCCTCGGCCTCGGCCACCTCCGAGAGGGCGAGCGGGTCGGCGGGTGCTGCGCGGTGAGCGGTCATGCCCTCCTGTCGGCCGAAACGGCCGCGGCGCAAGCAAGCAAGCAAGAGGATGACGCGTCCGAGACGCCGGGTTCCGCGCGTGGGTCGTCGAGCGCCGTCGCGACCGTCGCCGCAGGGCGGTCCGGACGTCCCGCGCCGGGGCTGCTCAGCGTTCGAGGCGGATGCCGATCGCGCGCCAGCCTCCGACTGGGTAGGTCTCCCGTTGCGCCGGGCCGTCCGCGGCGAGCGACAGCGACGTCGTCGCGGCGAGCAACTCCGCGGTGAGCGCGACGAGCTCCATCGTCGCGAGCGGACGACCCGGGCAAAGGTGGATGCCGGAGCCGTACACGAGGTTGTGCACGGCGTTCTCCAGTGGCCGGTAGGCGTCGGGGTCACCGACAACCCGAGGATCGCGGTTGGCCGACGTCCAGTTGAGATAGAGCCGGGTCTGCGGTTCGAGGTCATGCCCGGCCACCTGCGCCGGACAGGTCACGACCCGGCGGTTGACGAGGAAGGGATCGTCGAGCCTGAGCATCTCGTCGATCGCCCCCGCCAGCCCGCTGGGGTCGGCGCGCAACTCCGTCTGCACCTGCGGATGGGTGGCGAGGAAATGGAGGATGACGCCGACGCAGGCCGCGATGGACCCGAGGTCGCCCGCCGTCCAGTTGCGCAGGATCGAGACGATCTCGGCGTCGGTCAGCGCCCGGCCGTCGACCTCGGTGCGCATGAGTTCGGTCGTCGGATCCGCAGGTGCGTCCTCGCCGAGGGCCCGTCGCCGCTGGACCTGGTCGGCGACGATCGCGTCGAACGCCGCGGCGACCGCGGCCGTGCGGGTCCGATCGGCCGACCGTGTCGCCGCGTGGTTGTCGGCCATCCACCCGAGCAGGCGATCCTCCGTCCCGGTCCAGCCGAGCCATCGGGCCTGGGCCCGGGCGGCGAACGGGTACCCGAGGTCGTGGACCGCGTCGATCGTCTCCGGCGCCGTGGCGACGAGGTCGGCGGCGATCCGGCGGACGCCCGGCTCGAGCTCGGCGATGCGTTCGGCGCCGAAGAAGGGGTCGGTGGCGGCCCGGTAGGCGGCATGCTCGGGAGGATCGAGGCTGTTCGGCACCTGCCGCCGCTCGGAGGCGCCCGACGAGAAGGTCACCGGGTCCGCTGCCACGGCGACGACGTCCTCGTGCCGGAAGACCGTGACACCCCGCGGGGATCGGGCCAGCGGGGTGTCCTCGCGGTACGCGTCGTACATCCTGACCTGGTCGGCCTGGGCCGCGTCGTCGAGCGGCTCCCAGTCGGGGATCGAAGAGCGCATACGCCCATCTTGCCGGTCGCGCTTCGCGGCCGGACGAGGGGTGAGTCGTCGGCGCCGAGCGCCCGGACCGCGCCCTCGAGCGTGAAGCGGATGAGCCGGCCGATACGCCGGGTTCTGTCGTTGAGCGGTCATCCATCTAGGCCATGCGTTGCCGCATGGCTCGAGCGACCTACCCGTGTGCTCGGGCGGGCAGCCCTCGAACGCACACTGTCTGGTCTTGCTCCGGGTGGGGTTTACCGAGCCGCCTTCGTCACCGAAGGCGCTGGTGGTCTCTTACACCACCGTTTCACCCTCACCCACGCCTGCTCGCACGCGAGTGGTTCGTGGGCGGTCTGTTCTCTGTGGCACTGTCCCGCGGGTCACCCCGGGTGGCTGTTGGCCACCACCCTGCCCTGTGGAGCCCGGACGTTCCTCGGCGGCGACCCGAAGATCACCGACGCGACCGCCTGGCCGACTCATCCACGCCCCAGTCTACCGGCCGCACACGCACGTCGACGCGCCCGACCGCGCCCGTCAGTGTGCAGGTCAGAGCGCGAGCTGGGGACGCAGTCGCTGCGGGGTCCAGGTGCGTTGTGCGCGAGCGGCGAGGACGGTGACGACGAACGATGCGAGGATCCAGGCGAGGAGGGCGAACACCGCCGATCCCACGTGCAGCCCTCCACCCGCGATGAGCGAGCGGAACGCGTTGACGCCGTAGGTGAGCGGCAGCAGCGGGTGCAGCCACTGGAAGAACGCCGGGGAACTCTCGATGGGATACGTCGCCCCGGCGGCCGAGAGCTGCAGCACGACGATGATGAGCGCCACGAACCTGCCCTTGGTGCCGAGCGCCGCGACGAGCGCCTGGTTGATCGCGACGAACGCCAGCGACGTGAGGGCCGCCAGAGCGAACAGCGCGGGCAGATGCGCGACCGTGAGGTGGACCCAGTAGCGGACGACGAGCACCTGCAGAATCGCCTGGCACAAGCCCAACAGGGCCGGCGGCGCGAACCCGGCGAGCGCGACCCGCCACGACGGTGCGGTCGAGGCGATGGCGCGCCTCGAGATCGGCCGGATGACGAAGAACATGCCCATCGCTCCGACCCACAGGCCGATCGCCATGAAGTACGGCGCGAGTCCGTGACCGTACCCGGGGACGGCGTTGAGGCGGCTCACGTCGGCGCGCACCGGGTCGGGGACGACGTCTTCGAGCCGCTCGCGGTCGCTCTTCGAGTACGACGGCGCCTTCTCGGCACCCTCCTGCAAGCCGTCGGCCAGCTTCTCGGTGTTCGTCGACAGGGTCTTCGAACCCTTCGCGAGTTGGTCGGCGCCGCCGTCGAGCTTGCTCGCGCCGTCACGGGCGCCATGGGCTCCGGTGGCGAGCTGGTCGGCCCCACCTGCCAGTTGCTGAGCGCCCTGCGCGGCCGAGCCGGCGCCGTCGGAGAGCGACGTCGCCCCCGAGGCCACCTTGGCCGAGCCGTCGGCCAGTTGGTTCGCCGCCGACGAGGCCCGGTCGATACCGCCGACCAGTGCCGGCGCGGCGTCCGCGAACCGCTGCAGGCCGCGTGCGAGACGCTCGGCGCCCGTCGCCAACTGGTCGGTGCCGGAGGCGAGGCGGTCGGCACCCGTCGAAGCGGCCGTGATGCCCTCGGAGAGGGCGGGGATGCCCTGGGCGAGCTTCGTCAGCCCGTCGCGCAAGGGCACCGCGCCCTCGCCGAGCTCCGTCGCTCCATCGGCGAGCGCGGTCGCACCCGCCGCGTACTTCGCGGCGCCGTCGGCGTACTTCGTGGCAGCGCCGGCGAACTCGCTGGCGCCCTTCGAGAGGGTGTCTGCGCCCGTGGCGAGGGGCGCCGTGCCGGTGGCCAGCTTCTCTGCGCCGGTGGCGACTTCGCGACTTCCCTCTCGCACCGCGGAGCCCTGCTCGGCGACCGCGGCGAGCTGAGCGCAGTACTGCGGGGCCGCCCCCGACTTCTCGCACGACTGCGAGAGCTGTGAGACCGCACCGGTGTACTTCGCGACGCCGTCGGAGGCATCACGTGCCCCGGTCGAGAGCTCCCGTGTCCCCTGCGCGAGGACGGTCGCTCCGGCGCCGAGCCGATCGGAGGCGTCGGAGAGCTTCTCGGCTCCGGTCGTGAGCCCGGCCGCGCCCGTCTCGAGAGCCTCCGCTGCCGGAGTCAGCTGCCGACCACCCTCACCGAGCCGGGCGGCGCCGTCGGTGAGCTTCGTGGCGCCGTCGGCCAAGGCCTTGGTCTGGGCCGGCAGCTGCGTCACCGGTCCCTGGGCCTTCTTCAGCCCGTCACGCAGTTCGGCAGCGCCGTCGGCGAGCTCGCGGTTACCGGCGGCGAGTCGCGTCGCCCCGGCCTGGAGCTGCCCGATCTGTTCGGGCAGCGCCGAGGCGCCGTTCGACAACTGGCCGAGGCCCTGCGAGAGCTGCGCGTTGCCGCTCGCGACCTGACCGGCCCCCGAGGCGAGTTGGTCGGCGCCACTGGAGAGGCGTCCCACGCCGCCCGCGAGGTCACCGGTGCCGGCGGCGAGACGGTCGGCACCGGAGGCGAGGTCGGTCAGCCCGACGGTGAGTCGACCGGTGCCGGCGTCGAGCTCGCTCGCGCCGTTCGCGAGCTTCTTCGAGCCGTCGGCGAGCTTGCCGGCACCGTCGCCGGCCTCGGTGAGGTTCTTCTTCACCGAGTTCAGTCCGAGGTAGACCTTGTCGAGGTACTGCGCACTAAGGCTGTCGCCCACCTCCGAGGCGACGACGCGGCCGATCGTCGCGGCGATGTTGCCGGACAGGTAGCTCACGGCGTCGTTGGTCTGCAGATCCATCGTGGCCGCTCGCACGGTCTTGGCGTCCTGCGTCGAGACCGCGGCGGCCGAGAAGCCCTTCGGGATCGTCAGGACGGCGTAGTACGTGCCGTCCTCGAGCCCCGCCCGCGCCTTCTCGGCGTCGGTGAGTTCCCAGTTCATGTTCTGGGGGTCGTCGCTCGTCGTCAGCCGCCCCGCCACGAGACGACCGACCATCACCGGTTGCTTCTTGCCCTTCGAGTCGGTGATCTCGACCATCTCGTCCTGGTTGACGACCGCGGCACGCATGCCGTCGAGGTGCGTCGTCACGTCGCGGTTGGCCCACACGAGCAGACCGCCGTAGAGGCTCGGCACGACCATGATCGCCACGAGCACGATGCGGCTGAACCACCCGCCGGTGAAACGGGCGAGCTCGGAGCTGCTGAGCGAGGGGAGCAGAGGCATCAGCGGGTCACCTTCGCGTATCCGTCGTGGTCGTCGTGTCCGTCATCGCCGTATCCGTCATCGCCGTCGTATCCGACGTGGCCGTCATGTCCGTCATGGCCGTCGCGGTCAGCGTGGTGGTCGTCAGCGTGGTGGTCGTCGGAGCCTCCGTCGCGGCCGCCATCGTCGCCGTGATGAGCGTGATCACCCCGCCCACCACCGGCCGGACGATCGTCGATCGCTTCCCCGGGGCCGGCACCGGCGACGGTGAACGAGCTGCGGTGACCGAGGTCGAGGGTCACGATCGACACGTTCTCCAGGGGCACTCCGGCGAGTCGGGCCGGCGCGGCCGGATCGACGGGCGCGGTCGTCGCACCGATCACGGAGACGACGCGACCCGCCTCACGCTCGGTGCGCAGCAGGTGTCCGACGGCCGTCATGACGGCGAGTCGGTCGGCATCGGAGCGCAGTTCGCCGTTCTCGTCGATGACGAGCACCCGTGGGCGCTCGACGAGGGCGAGCACGATGCCGAAGAGCTCGCGCTCGACGCCGTTGAGGTCGCCGACGACCCAGCGCGGATCGATCTCGGTGCGCGGCACGGAGGAACCCTTGACGCCCTTGGCCGCGACGAGCGCTGCCGTGTACTGGTCCATGACCCGCTCGACGTCGCGGGATCGCGCCCAGGGCATGAGGGTGCGCGCCGAGAGCCGCTCGGCGATGTGGTCACCCAGCTTGAGGGAGTTGTCGAGGTCGTTGACGTTGCGCATCTCCGCGAGGGCGACTCGGCGTTGGACGGCCGCCGCCTGCTCGGGCAGCACGTATCCGGCGATCTCGATGCATCCCGACTCGAACGGCATGCGGCCGGCGAGGGTGAGGAGCACCGACGTCTTTCCGGTGCCGTCGGGCCCCTGCACGATGCAGACCCCCGGCTCGTCCACGTGCAGGTCGAGGCCGGTGACGACCGGCCCACGCGCTCCGCGGATGTCGACGTCGCGGGCCTCGACGACGCGGCGGGGATGCTCTCGGATCTGCCGGGATCGCTCGAGGTGATCGTGCACGATTCCGCCTTCGACGTCGACGTGCGGGAGGATCCGGTCGAGCGCCGCCGGGATCATCCAGGTGTGACGACCGCACAACGTGAGAGCCGCGGGGATGAAGATCATCCGGATCACGACCGCGTCGAGCAGCACGCCGATGGCAAGGCCGGCGGCGATCGGCTTGAGGTTGGCGTCGGCGTGCGGGACGAACGAGGCGAAGACCGCGACCATGATTGCGGCGGCCGCGGCGACGACCGGGCCGGAGGAGACGAAGCCGTCGACGACGGCCGCCTTGGGTGAGGCGCCACGCACGTAGGCCTCGCGCATCCGGGAGACGAGGAAGACCTGGTAGTCCATCGCGAGGCCGAAGAGCACGCCCATGACGATGATCGGCATGAAGCTGATGACTGGCCCGAGACGGGTCACGCCGAGCATGTCGGCCAGCCACCCGTGCTCGAAGACGAGGGTGATGACGCCGAATGCGGCCGTCGTCGAGAGTACGAAGCCGATCGTCGCGGTGAGCGGCACGAGCAGCGACCGGAAGACGATGGTCAGCAGCAGCAACGACAGCCCCATGACCACCGCCGCGAAGGGCAGGACGGCCTTGCCGAGCCGGTCGGAGACGTCGATCTGAATGGCGGTGTGGCCGGTGACCGCGAGCGTGGTGTCGTACTTCTCGCCCAGGCCAGGCAGGCGACCGCGCAGGTCTCGCACGAGATCGGCGGTGCGCGCGTCCATCGGGCCGGTCTCGGGCACCGCGACGATCACGCCGGTGTCGGCGTCGCGGTTGGGGGTGGCGAGCGAGATGCGTTCGATGCCCGACACCGCGGCGATCTCCCTCTCGAGGTCGTCCACGAGGCCGACGGGGTCGTCGGAGCCGATGATGTCGGCCGTGACGAGCAGCGGGCCGTTCGCGCCCGGGCCGAAGTGCTCGCCGATGAGGTCGTAGGCACGGCGGGGAGACTCCGTCGTCGGTATCGAGCCGTTGTCGGGCAGCGCCAGGCGTAGACCCAGCGCCGGAACGGCGAGTGCGACGAGACCGGCCGTGACGACGACGAGGGTCAACGCGGGGACCGCGGTGACGGTCCGGGCCCACGCACCCGCCCAGCCGCCCGTCCTCCGCCGGGCCGATGCCCCCGGACCGGTGTCGTCGTCGGCGTTCGTGCGCCGGCCCGGCTCGTGCGCGGCCGACTCGCCGTCCGCGCCCGGACCGGACTCGGGCTCGTCGTCGTGTTCGTCGTCGTGTTCGGGCTGGTCAGTCTGTGTATGGACGTCGCCCTCACGCGACGGCTCCTGAGCGTCGGCCCCTGCTCGAGCGACGGCATCGCGACTCCGGCGGTCGTCCTCGCGGAGGCGCCCGCGGCCCCGCGTGCGCGGTGCGAGTCGCTCTCCCAGGAGGCTCATGAGCGCGGGCAGGAGGGTGATCGACGCGAGGACGGCGACCGCCACCCCGCAGGACCCCGCGATGCCCATCGCCGTGAGGAACGGCAGGCCGGCGAGGCCGAGACCCAACAGGGCGATGAGCACGGTGAGGCCCGCGAAGACGACGGCGCCACCGGCCGTGGCGTTCGACAGTGCGACCGACTCCTCCAGGTCGAGGCCGTCCGCGAGCTGTTCGCGATGACGAGCGAGGATGAAGAGCGCGTAGTCGATCCCCACCGCGATGCCGATCATCAGCGCGAGCAACGGCGCTGTTCCCGGGATCTTCGCGACCGACGTGGCGATCATGACGAGACAGGCCGTCGT
The DNA here is from genome assembly GCF_000826525.2 of Mobilicoccus massiliensis. Lineage (GTDB taxonomy): Bacteria > Actinomycetota > Actinomycetes > Actinomycetales > Dermatophilaceae > Mobilicoccus > Mobilicoccus massiliensis. Next base: position 576,299 of record NZ_LN651331.1, read on the forward strand.
GCCGGCTCCGGCCAGCGCGGAGACGACGGGCAGGGCTGCGGCGCGCACCGAACGGAACGTCAGGTACAGCACGAACATCGCGATCCCGAGGCCCACGGCCTCCATCCACGAGATCGTCGGCGGCGGCAGCATGAAGACGCCCCCACCCACCTCGGCGACGTACCCCGCGCGACGCAGTGGATCGACCGAGTTCAGCAACTTCTGCCGAGTCGCCTCGTCGACGTCGGTGGCCTGCGCGTCGAGCTGGGCCTCGACGAGCACCGCGCGTCGGTCGTCGCTCACGGCGACGTTCTCGTCGTAGGGGTCGGCGACCTCAGACACGCCGTCGATACGCTCGAGACGCTGCACGAGGGCGGCGACATCGTGGCGTGTGCGCTCGTCCGCCGCGGTGCGCCCTTCGGGCACCTGGACGACGACCTGCGCTCCGGCGCCGCTCAACTCGGGGAATCGGCCTTCGAGATCGTCGATCGCCTCCTGCCCTTGCGACCCCGGAACGGTGTAGACCTCGCTCGTGCCCTTGGACAGCAGGCCCATTCCGGCGCCCAGCAGGATGAGTAGCACGAACCACACGCCGAGCACCTGCTTGGCGTGTCGGTGGCAATAGCTCCCCAGGTCGAACAGTGACGACGACACGGGCGACTCCTGAATGGCGGGTGGATACGAGTGTGTATCCGAAACGGAACTGTACTGGATACGGTTGTGTATCGTGAACTCAGATCATCGGGATCCCCCGCACGAAAGGCGCCCCGCCAGGGGCTGAATCGCCGTGACACAGTCGAATTCGGGCCTGCCGGCCTCATCGTCGCAGGACGACGTCGCGATCTCCACGCGTCGACTCGCGACTCGCACCCGCCTCCTCGACGCGACGCGAGAGGTCGTCGCCGCCAAAGGAGTGCACGGCGCGAGCGTCGAGGAGATCTGCGAGGTCGCGGGGTTCACGCGCGGTGCCTTCTACTCCAACTACGCCGACAAGGACGAGATCCTGCTGGACCTCGTGCGGCGCGATCAGAGCCGGATCTTCGACCCCGTCGCTCTCGGGGGCGAGGAGGAAGGGATCGATGCGATGGTCGAGGCCGTGCTGGCCGCCGTCGCACAACCCGACCTCGACTACTTCCTCGTGCACGCGGAGATCGCCCTGCACGGTATCCGCACGCCGGAGTTCGCCCCGGTGGCGACGGCCACCGACGGAGCCATGCGTGACCGGATCCGCACGATCCTCGCCGCCGGCCTGGCGCGACTGGACCGTGAACCCCTCGTGCATCTGGACGATCTCGCGGAGTGCGTGAGCGCGGTCAACGAGCGGTCGATCCGGCACGCCGCCCTCGCCGGTGAGCGCGACCTGCGGCGGATGGCCCGCGCCACGCTCCCCCACGTGCTGCGGGGACTCACCCGCCCCCGACAGCACGCGCATTCGCGGGATGACGGCGACGCCGACCGCACCGTGACCGACGACGCCTGACGCGAGCAGGCGCCGGCCGTCGCGTCACGAGCGGTTCGCCTGTGGCACAAGGAGCCTCACGGCTGCCCGGAGACGACGGCATTCCGATTCCCATTGATTCGGCGGCGACGAGGCCGATGGGACGGCGATGGCCGCGAACCCTCCTCCTCGTCTCGGCGCGCACCGGCTCCCGGGAAACCCGAGCCCGCCCGCGCGTCGCTCGGTGCTGCTCGGCGGTCTCGGCGCCGGAGTGCTCGTGCTCGGATCCCGTCTCGCACCGGGCCTTGTCCCGCCGCAGGCCCCCTCTGCCGCCGGTTCCACGACTCCCCTGGCTTCGACGACGAGACGCACCGGGGCAGCTCTGCCCGCTCCACCGCCGCCCCCACCCGCGGGCGCGCGACCGCGGGAGCCGTGGTCGTCGGGCGCGATCGGCGACTGGCGTGCCTCGGCGCACTCCGCCTCCACACCCGAGGAGGACGCGCGAGCCGCGGCGCAGGCCGGGGTCCATCTCGTCGGCGACTCGATCGCGACGCGGCTCCTGCCCGCCCTCCGCAGCCGGCTCGGGAAGCGCCCGCTGTCTCACGACGTGTGGAACGGACGCCCCACCGCCCCCGCGCTCGATCATCTCGAACAGGCCGCCGCCGAGGGCAGACTCGCCCCCACGGTCGTCGCGGTCCTCGGCAGCAACGACATCTTCGACCCATGGGAGTTCGAGAACCAGGTGCAGCGGTGCCGCACGATCGTCGGCGAGCGACGCCTACTGTGGGTCACCCCGTACGTGAGCCGCCCGGCGGCGCCGTCGGCCGACGTGCGCAACTGCGCTCCTCTCGGCCTGGTCCTCGAACGCGCCGCTGCCGGAGGCGGAATCGAACTCGTCCGGTGGTTCGAGTTGCTCGCGCGCACGGCCGACCGCCTCGAGGACCACCTCGACGACGGCGTCCATCCCACCGCTCGCGGCGCCGCCGCGCTGGCCGACCTCGTGACCGCCGTCCTCACGCGCTCCGCCTGAGTCACCCACACCCCTGCGCCCCCGGACGCTCGAACAGGCGGTTCCACCCCACGTCTGCCGCTCGAACAGGCGGTTCCACCCACGCTTGCCGCTGGGACAGGCGGTTTCACCCACGCTTGCCGCTGGGACAGGCGGTTTCACCCACGTTTGTCGCTGGGACAGGCGGCTCCGGCCGGGCGCACGCCGGGTGTCCGGTGGAACCGCCTGTGTGGGCGAAGAGCTACCGGATCGCGAAGCGGATGCGGCGGGTCATGATGTCGGCCTTCGTCAACCGAACCCGCACCCGGGCTCCCGGTTCGGCGGTGCCGTCGGCGACACCCACCACCGCGGGGTCGGCGAGCTGGACGACGAGACCCTTCTCGCCGCGGTCCTCGACGACGACCGCGTCGAACGTCTCGCCGACGCGGCGGGTGAGTTCGGCGGCCTCGGCGGCGTCGGTGCACGCCCGGGCGACCCCCGACGCGCGGCGGTCTCCGTCCTTCATGGCCTCCGGCAGACCCGGCAGTGCCTCGCGCACCCACGCCGGCACCTCCTCGCCGGCGTCGAGTGCGGCGCACACCGCGAGCCCGAACCGGTCGACCAGCCGCCGCAGCGGGGCCGTGACGTGCGCGTACGGCGCCGCGATCGCGGCGTGCTCGGTCTGTTCGGGCGCCTCGCCGTCGACGGCGGTGTACCCGGCGCCGCGAAAGAGACTCGTCGCCGCGTGGAGCAGCGCGAGGTGGCGCGGGTCGTCCCCGTCGAGGGTGCGCAGGAACGCGCCGTACGGCTGATCCGCCGGCCAGTCGAGCCCGAGGGCGCGGGCCTGCAGCCGAAACCGGCGCACGTCCTTCTCGCTCGGGGGCGGCATCGTGCGCAGGATGCCCACGCCCCCGGCGAGCATCATGTCGGCGGCGGCCATGCCGGTGAGCAGGGAGATCTGCGCGTTGTGGTCCTCCGCGGGCACGACGGGCCGGAACTCGAGGCGGTAGGAGCCGTCCTCCTCCCGGACGATCTCCTGATCGGGCATCGGCAGGCTCGCGCCACCCCGCCGCAGCTCGGCCTCCGCACGAAGTTCACCGATGCGCGCGAGCAGCGGCAGTTGCGCGTCGGTCTCCGGCGTCACCCCGCTGCCGTGGCCGTCGAGCAGCTCCTGGACCTGCCCGTAGTCGTAACGGGCGACGCTGCGCACGCGCATGCGGGTGACGTGGGCCTTCGTGAGCTCACCACGCGCGTCGAGCCGCAGGTCCCAGACGTACGCGGCGCGTTCGACACCGGGAAGGAGGCTGCAGGCCCCTTCGCTGAGCACCTGCGGATGCAGGGGGGCCTTCTCGTCGGGCAGATAGATCGTCTGCCCGCGGCGGCGCGCCTCGGCGTCGATCGCGCCGCCGGGCCTCACCGCGTCGGAGAGGTCGGCGATCGCGTAGCGGATGCGAAAGCCCTCCCCCTCGGAGGCGAGGTGCATGGCCTGGTCGAGGTCCATGCTGCCGGGCGGGTCGATCGTGAGGAACGGCAGCTCGGTCGCGTCGGGTAGCGCCGCGGCCACGGCGTCGGCGCGTTCGGCCGCGGCCTGCGCCTCGGTGAGGACGTCGGGCGTGAACTCCCCCGGTACGTCGAACTCGGCACGGATCGCGTCGAACGCCGCCTCGAGGGTGGCGTCCGCGGTGGCCAGGCGATAACTCGGCAGCGGCATGGGGCCAAGGCTACGGAACCCGAGGTCAGGACACGAGACGATCGTCGGGCCGCGACGCTTGCGCTGGCCCTCCCTCACCGCCGGAGAACCCGGGACAGAACCCGTCGAGCACCTCCCCCGACGCGGTCCCCGCTGCGACGTCGAGCACGGAGGCCGGTACCTCGGAGCCGGCGCGACAGCCGAAGAACGTCTGCCCCGGCGCCGGCGTCAGCGCAGGTGAGAGGTGTCGTTGACGAACTCGACGACGACGCCCCCGTCCTTCCACCGGCGGATCGAGGTCATCGAGCACGGGTTGGTGGCCATCCGCCACACGTGGGGCAGGTCGAGCCCGAGGGCCTCGGCGAGGATCACGCCGATCGGCCCGCGATGGGTCACGAGGACGAGCGTGGGGGCGGCCCCCTCGGCGGCGTTCCTTCGCGACTGCTCCACGAGCCGCGCGACGGCAGGCCGCACCCGGTCGGTGAGCTCGCCGTAGCTCTCCCCACCGGGAGGCGGGACGTCCTCGGCGTTGCGCGAGCGCTGCAGCGCCTCCGGATCCGCTCGGGAGATGTCGGCGACCGTGCGCCCTTCCCACTCCCCGAAACACAGTTCGTCGAGGTCGGGCTCGACCTCGGTGCCCACGCCGAGTCTCGCCGCGATGAGCTGGCCGGTCTGCCGGGCCCGTTGCAACGACGAGGTGACGACGCGCACGCCGTCGCCCGTTCCGAGGAACGCCTCCACTCCCTGCCCGGCTGCTCGCGCCTGCGCCGCCCCCTCCACGGTGAGCTGGGGGTCGGCGCCGCCGCGGCCGTCGAGACGTCCTTCGCGGGTGTATTCGGTGACTCCGTGACGCACGAGAACGATGCGCACCGGAGGCGACATGTCCGGCGCCTCGCCCGACGTCGGGGCACCCGGCATCGCGGACAGCGGTGCGGGCGGCGGCACGAGATCCTCGGTGTCGGCCTCGCGTTCGTCGGCGGCGCGGCCCTCCTCGGTCACCTCGGGGCTCGTCCCAGCCTCCTCGCCGACGAGCGCACCCTCCACGGCTGCCGCGTCGGTCGCGCTCGTGCTCGCCGCCTGCTCGTTCGGCGTGCGATCCACGTGGTGCCCGTCCATCCCCTCGTTGGAGAGGGCGTCGGCGTCCTTGTTCCGGGCACGTGGGATCCACGTGAACGTCACCGACCCGCCGTCGTCGCGGATCTCGGCGACGATCTCGCGCGCCTGCGCCGCGAGCCGCTGCATGTCGGCGTGCTTGATCTTCCAGCGGCCCGACATCTGCTCGACGACGAGCTTGGAGTCCATCCGCACGTCCACGGTCACCGGCTCTCCGGCGGCGAGGTCGCGGGCTGCCTCGAGGCCGACGATGAGGCCGGTGTACTCGGCGACGTTGTTGCTGGCCCGCCCGAGAGGGGCGGCAAGCTCGCGCAGGATCCGGCCGTCCTCGCGCACGAGAGCGCCGTAGCCCGCGACGCCGGGGTTGCCCCGAGAGCCGCCGTCGGCCTCGACGACGAGTGTGCGCGTCGAGCGGGTGGTCACAGTCCCGACTCGGCGGTACGCACGAGGATGCGGCGGCACTCGTCGCAGCGGACGACCTCGTCCTCGGCCGCTCGACGGATGCGGTCGAGGTCGGCGGACATGAGTTCGAGGTTGCAGCCCTCGCAGCGACGCTGGGTCAGCGGGGCCGCGCCCATGCCCGTGGTGGCGCGGATCTTCTCGTAGAGAGCGAGCAGTTCTCCGCCGACGCCCGCCGCGATGTTCTCGCGTCGGGTCGCGACGTCGGTGCGCTCCTGGTCGAGCCCGGCAACCGCTGCGTCGCGGGCGTGTTCGGCCTCGGCCAGGGCGGCATCCAGGGGCGCGCGTCGCTCGGTGAGCGCCGTCAGGCGACCCGTGGCCGCCTCGGCCCGTTCCATGATCTCGAGCTCGATCTCCTCGAGCTCGCTCTGGCGCCGGGCGAGCGACTGCAGTTCGTGGGTGAGCGCCTGCATGTCCTTGGCCGAGCCCTGGCCGGCATCGAGTCGCTGCCGGTTGCGTGCGGCGCGATCGCGCACGAGTGCGACGTCGTTCTCGGCCTTGGTGAGTTCTCGCTGCACGTCCTCGTCGTCGACGCGGGCCCGGGCGATCTCGGAGTCGAGCGTGGCGATCTCGGCGGTGCGGGCCTCGACCGCGGCGGCTTCGGGGAGGTTCTTGGCGCGGTGCGCGATCTGGGCGAGGCGCGTGTCGGCGGTCTGCAGGTCGAGCAGGCGCCACTGGAGCTGTGGATCGGCCTTCACCGGGGTCCTTTCGTCGGGCGGGTGTCGCAGGTGCCGGGGGCGTCGGTCACGCCGACGCCGGTTCTATGTCGGGGAGTCGAGGTCGTCGAGGTCATCGAGATCGACGGCGCCGACCGTGAACGTCCACGGGTCGGTGACGAGTTCGCTGATGTGGTGCTCGACGTCCGTGCCCGCCGGGCCGAGGTCGGCGAGGGCGGTGGCGAGCCGGTCCCGCACGTCGGCGAGCCAGAGGTACTCGGTGGCGTAGTGGCCGGCGTCGACGAGGTACGGGGTGCGTCCGCGCGCCTCCTCACGAGCCTCGAGGGCCGGATGATGCCGCAGGTCGGAGGTGACGTAGACGTCGGCGTCACACGCCCGGACGGCGTCGAACAACGAGTCCCCTGCCCCGCCGAGCACGGCGATGCGTCGCACGGGAGCGGCGGGCGGGCCGGAGACGCGGATACCCCCGGCCGTGGCCGGCAGACGCGAGACGAGCCGGCGGGCGAGATCGCCGAGCGAGATGGCCTCGGGCAGGTTGCCGACGCGGCCGAGATCGGCGCCCTCGGAGACGGTGAGCGTCTCGAGCTCGTCGAGCCCGCAGGCGGCGCCGAGCGCGTCGCACACCCCGGGCCACGCGACGTCGGCGTTGGTGTGGGCGGTGAAGAGGGCGATGTCGGCGACGACGAGCGCGGTGACCGTCGCCCCCTTGGCCGTCGTGGTGGCCACCGAGTGCACCCCGCGCAGCAGCAACGGGTGGTGCGTGACGAGCAGGTCGGCACCGGCGTCCCGTGCCTCCTCGACGACGGCGAGCGTCGGGTCGACCGCGTAGTGGACGCGCCGCACGGGCTGCTCGGGGTCTCCGGTGGTCAGCCCGACACGGTCCCACGACTGCGCCGAGTCGTGCGGGTAGAAGCCCTCGAGCACCTCGAGGACCTGCCGCAGGGTCACGGTCTGCATTGCCGGCGCACCTTTCTGTCGGGGTCGGCCCAGCCTACGCAGGACCCACGGGTCACCGCGTCACCGCCGATCACCACCGATCGCCGCCGATCGCCGCGACGCATCGAATCGGGTGATTCGCTCCATCCACCACCGCGCCCATCCGAGACGGCAGACGGGATGGCGACCGGACCGGGGTCATCACCCCACCCTCGCCGCCATCCCATTTCCCATCTCGTGGGAACGGATGACCGGACGCGAGACGGCGGGGACGCCGCACGGTGGGGTGAGGAGAGAACGTGAGTGGGCCCGGCCGGGCTCGAACCGACGACACCCGCGGTGTAAACGCGGTGCTCTACCAACTGAGCTACAGGCCCTCCCACCCGGAGTCGCCGGGTGACCTCGGCCATTGTGACACCTCCGCCCGGTCGCGACGGACGCCACGCGGCCGGATCCCGCTCCGCCACACCACGAACGTCCCTCGAACGCCCCCGACGAGCGTCCCGCCGGGGGATGCGGGGGTGATCACACCGACTTCACCGCGTCACGGCTAGCCCACCTGGGAGGATCGGGGTGGAGGATCGGGGTGGAGGTGGAGTCGGCATGGCCATCACGACCGCGCAGGCCCTCGCACGGGCCGCCGTGACCGGAACGGGTGAGCTGTTGCTGCACGCCTTCACCCCGCCGCGGGTCGGGACCACACCGGCGAGGCAGTCGGGTGCGGCGAACAGACTGCGCCGCCGACTGGCGCTCATCCGCCCGGACGCCGTCGTCGCCTACGACCTCGTCGACGAGTCCGAGCGCACCGCCGCCGAGCGACCTTGCCCCTTCTCCCCGGTCGTCGATCCCGCGGAGTTCGCCCGGATCCACCTCACGGGCTGCACGACGCCACGCGTGCTCTACCGCGGCATCGGCTCCCGCACCGAGCAGGAGTTCACTCGGTGGCTGGCCGGTCTGCCCGCGGGCACCGCGGTCGTACCGGTCGGCGCGGTCGCCCCGGACGCGCGCATGATCACCTCCTTGCCTCGAGCGCACGAGATCGTCCGCATCGCCCGACCCGACATCCTGCTCGGCGGCATCACCGTCCCCGAACGCCACACCCTGGGCCGGGACGAGGACCGTCGTCTGCTGCTCAAACAGCGATCGGGCTGCTCCTTCTTCATCTCCCAGCTCGTCTACGACCCCCTCCCCGCGGCCGCCGTCGCCGAGGCGTACGCGGTACGGGTGCGGGCCGACGGCCTGCGACCGGCCCCGCTGATCTTCGCCCTGGCACCGTGCGGCTCACCCCGTCAGCTGGACCTGCTCCATTGGCTCGGGGTCGCCGTGCCACCGCAGGTCGCGCGCCGTCTGCGTACCTCTCGCGACCCCCGCCGCGACTCCTCCGAGCACTGTCTGGCCGTCGCCCGCGAGTTGGCGGTCGTCTGCCGGGGATTGGGCCTCCCGTTCGGGTTCTCCGTCGAGGGTCTCTCGCAGTCCCCGGCCGACACGGACGCGGCCGTGCGTCTCGCCGCCGAGCTCGGGAGCGTTCTTCGACGGTGAGGCAACCGATGGCACCCGCCCGGCGGCGCCACCTTCGCCTTGCCGTCGATCGTTCCGGCCGTCCAGGACATCCTCAGGTGATCACGGAAGCATCGGGCCCCAAGGGGGTTCGGATGAACTGGTCTGCGGTCGGTCGCGTGCTGGTCTGGCTGCTCGTCGGATGCGGTGTGCTGCTCGCGCCGCTGCCGTACGTCGATGCCGGTGGCCCGCTACCGACCGTGCAGGCGGTGCTTCCGGTCGTCGGACTGTTCGGACTCGCGGTGGCCGCCCTCGCGCTGCTCGTTCGCGCGAGGCTCGCGGCCGCGCTCGCCGTGGTGGCCGCCCTCGCGCTGCTCGCCCCGGCGCTGCCGCTGGCACCCCGCCCGGACACCCCGGCGGCGGGAGGTGACCTGCGGGTCGTCACCCTCAACACCGAGTTCGGTCAGGCCGATCCGACCGGCGTCGTCAAGGCCGTCCACACCCGCGATGCCGACGTACTCGTGCTGCTGGAGGCGACCCCCGCGCACTGGGCGGCGTTGAAGGCCCACGGACTGCGCAGCCTGCTGCCCCACGCCACCGGGACGGTCCACGGGAGCGCCGCCGGGACCGTCGTCGCGACGCGAGAACCCGTCACCTGCCCCGACCCCGCCACCGCGTGTGGCCGGGTCGTCACCGCGACACGGGCGGCGGACGAACCGTTCTCGCAGGTGGACGTGCGCCTGCCCGACGGCACAGTCGTGCGGGGAGCCCACCCGTTCCCGCCCGTCGGCCAGGGCGAGAGATCCTGGCGACTCTCCCTCGGCCGGCTCGACCGATGGATCCACCAGGTTCATGCCGGGGAGCGGATCGTCGTCACCGGCGACTTCAACGCCGGGCCCGTGCACCCCGCCTTCCGCCGAATCGCGGACGGGCTCGTGCAGGCGCCCCGAGCGTGGCCCTGGCAGCCGACATGGCCGCAGGAATCCGGGGTTCCCCCGTTCGTCCAGATCGACCACGTGCTCGCCCGCGGGTTCGCCGTCGCCGAGGAGGGGACGTTCCTCGTGCCCGGCACCGATCACGCGGGGGTGAGCGCCACCCTGCGCCCCCGGTGAGAGGCGGGGTGCCGCGCGGACACCTCAGTCGCCGATGAGCTCGGCGAGGGTGGAGTGAAAGCCCGAGAAGTCGCGTCGCTCACCGGGATCCGTCGTGAGGGTCCAGGCGATCGTGCCGTCGGGCAGGACGAGGAAGGTTCCGCGGGTGGCGAATCCGCCCTGCTCCTCGAACACGCCGTAGGAGCGGGCGACCTCGCCGTGCGGCCAGAAGTCGGAGAGCAGCGGGAAGAAGAACGCCTCCCGGTCGTCGTAGGCGCGCAGGGCGAACATCGGGTCGCAGCTGATCGCGACCGTCGTGACGTGCTCGCTCTGGAACTTGGCGAGGTCGTCGCGGATCTCCTGCAGTTCCCCGGTGCAGATGCCCGAGAACGCGAACGGGTAGAACACGAGTAGGGCGGCCCGCTCGGCCGTGAGCTCCTCGAGGGTCACGACCTTGCCGAACTGGTTCGACAGGGAGAAGGCGGGGGCGTCGTCGCCGACCGTGAGAGGCGTCATGCGCCCAGTGTGCCAGCGCGCGAGCCCGATTCGAGGCAGCTCGAACCGGTCAGCGACGCGCGGTCTTGGGTGCGACGAGCCGCGTGGCCGACCACTCGGGAGTGAGGTTGACGCTCGCGGAGGCGTGCAGCCCGGCGGTGTCGGCGGCCTCCGCCACGTCGCTGGGGTCGACCTCGCCGTTGCGCCCCACCTTGGGCGTGAGCAGCACGATGAAGCCGTGGTCCTCGAGGGTGACGAGGGCGTCGACGAGGGCGTCGGTGAGGTCACCGTCGTTGTCGCGCCACCAGAGGAGAACGGCGTCGACCACGTCCTCGTAGTCCTCGTCCTCGAGCTGGCCGTCGATGACGCCCTCGATCTGCGTGCGGAGCTCGTCGTCGACGTCGTCGTCGTACCCGAGCTCGAGAACTACCTGGTCTTCGGTGAAACCCAGCTTGGAAACCGGTCCCGCCGTGGACGTGCCAACCACGCGTGTCTACCTCTCTGGAGTGGGCGGCATGGCCGTCCCGATGTACCGTTTCGACTCTAGTGCAGCGGCTCACGTGCGATCTTGCAAGCACGTGGGCGTATCCGACGCGGTGATCAACCGGCTCGCAGGGCCCTCGCACCCCTCCCGACAGGACTGAAAGACACATGGGTCGACGCACCACACGCACCCCGTCGGTGCGTGTCGAGCTCACCGACTCCGGCCCCCGACTGCACCGGCGACCCGACACCGTGGCCGTCGAGGAGCCGCTGGAGATCCGCGTCGATGGCGAGTCGCTCTCGACGACGATGCGCACGCCCGGCGACGACTTCGACCTCGCGCTGGGCTGGTTGCTCGGCGAGCGCGCGATCTCCGACGCCGAGGCGGTCGCGGCCATGCGCCACTGCACCGACCTCGACGAATCCGGCCGCCCGACGTTCAACGTCGTCGAGGTGAGCCTGGCCCCCGGCGCGCGACTCGCGCCGGGCGTCTCGGCGCGTCGCTCGTACACCTCCAGCGCCTGCGGCATCTGCGGCACCGAGAGCATCGAGGCCGTGATGCACGGCGACGTGCCCGATCTCCACGCCGACGACTCGTCGGTCGCTCCCGAGGTACTCGCCGGCCTCGTCGAGACGATGCGCGAACACCAGGCGAGCTTCGACCGCACGGGCGGGGTGCACGCGGCGGCCCTCTTCACCGCCGACGGCGAGTTGCTCTGCCTGCGCGAGGACATCGGTCGCCACAACGCCGTCGACAAGGTCGTGGGCTGGGCCGCGCGCGAAGTCGGCCGGATCGGTCGCGCCCCCGCCGATCGCACCGGGCTGCCACACGTGCTGCTCGTCAGCGGGCGCGCCGGGTTCGAACTCGTGCAGAAGTGCGTCGTCGCGGGCATCCCGGTCATGGCCGCGGTCTCGGCGCCCTCGAGCCTGGCCGTCGACCTGGCCGAGCGCGCCAGCCTCACCCTCGTGGGATTCCTCCGCCCTCCGACTTTCACGGTATATTCCGGTCAATACCGTCTCGGCCTCGGTTGACGCGCGCTGCCCATCCGATCGGAGTGCTCGCCCCCTCCAGGGGGCATGCCGCAGTGCGACAACTATTGTGACTGTGACGAAGGTCGCTCGTCGGCGACCGCTGGCTTCACCGGCAGAAAGGACACCCACGTGCGCCCGGTTGATGCAGGCCCGATCATCAACGGCCTTCCGAGCAACTTCCCCGACATCGATCCCGAGGAGACGCAGGAGTGGCGTGACGCCCTCGACCAGCTCATCGCGGCCTACGGCCAGGAGCGGGCTCGCTACATCATGCTCAGCCTCCTCGAGCATTCGCGGGTGCGGCAGGTCGGTGTCCCTTCGCTGACCACGACCGACTACGTCAACACCATCCCGTTCGAGGCCGAGCCGTGGTTCCCCGGCGACGAGGACATGGAACGCTCCTTCCGCCGCCTCATCCGCTGGAACGCCGCGGTGCTCGTGCACCGGGCCCAGCGTCCCGGCATCGGCGTGGGCGGCCACATCTCGACGTACGCCTCCGCGGCGACGCTGTACGAGGTCGGCTTCAACCACTTCTTCCGCGGGCAGGACGCCCCCGGTGGTGGCGACCAGGTGTTCTTCCAGGGTCACGCCTCCCCCGGCATGTACGCTCGCGCGTTCCTCGAGGGCCGCATCCCCGAGGCGCAGATGGACGGGTTCCGACAGGAGCACAGCCACCTCGTCGACGGCAAACCGCTCGCGCTGCCGAGCTACCCGCACCCGCGGCTCATGCCCGACTTCTGGCAGTTCCCGACGGTGTCGATGGGTCTGGGCCCGATCAACGCGATCTATCAGGCGCAGTTCAACAAGTACCTCACCAACCGCGGGCTCAAGGACACCTCCGACCAGCATGTGTGGGCGTTCCTCGGCGACGGCGAGATGGACGAGATCGAGAGCCGCGGCGCCCTGCAGTGGGCGGCGATGGAGGAGCTCGACAACCTCACGTTCGTCATCAACTGCAACCTGCAGCGTCTCGACGGCCCGGTCCGCGGCAACGGCAAGATCATCCAGGAGCTCGAGGCGTTCTTCCGCGGCGCCGGCTGGAACGTCATCAAGGTCATCTGGGGCAGCGGCTGGGACGAGCTGCTCGCCGCCGACAACCAGGGCGCACTGCGGCACGTCATGAACAGCACGCCCGACGGCGACTACCAGACGTTCCGCGCCAACGACGGCAAGTACGTGCGCGACTTCTTCTTCGGCCGCGACCCGCGCACCCGCAAGCTCGTCGAGAACTGGAGCGACGACGACATCTGGTGGAAGCTGCGCCGCGGTGGCCACGACTACCGCAAGGTGTACGCCGCCTACGACCGCGCGGTGCGCCACACGGGCCAGCCGACCGTCATCCTCGCCAAGACGATCAAGGGCTTCACGCTGGGCTCCTCGTTCGCCGGCCGCAACGCGACGCACCAGATGAAGAAGCTCGCGCTCGACGACCTCAAGGCGCTGCGCGACACCCTGCACATCCCGCTCACCGACGAGCAGCTCGAGGCCGACCCCTACCAGCCGCCGTTCTACAACCCCGGGCCCGGCGACGAGCGCATCCAGTACATGCTCGAGCGGCGCGAGAAGCTCGGCGGCTTCGTACCGGAGCGTCGGCACGGTCAGCAGCACATCCACCTGCCCGACTCCTCGGCCTACAACTCGGTCAAGAAGGGCTCGGGCAAGCAGCAGGTCGCCACGACGATGGCGTTCGTGCGTCTGCTCAAGGACCTCATGCGCGACAAGGAGTTCGGCAAGCGCGTCGTGCCGATCATCCCCGACGAGGCCCGCACGTTCGGCATGGACTCGTTCTTCCCGACGGCCAAGATCTACAACCCGCACGGGCAGAACTACACCGCCGTCGACGCCGAGCTGATGCTCGCGTACAAGGAGTCGACCCAGGGCCAGATGCTGCACCTCGGCATCAACGAGGCCGGCTCGGTCGCGGCGTTCACCGCCGTCGGCACGAGCTACTCCACGCACGACGAGCCGATGCTGCCGGTGTACGTCTTCTACTCGATGTTCGGGTTCCAGCGCACCGGTGACGCGATCTGGGCGGCTGCCGACCAGATGGCCCGCGGGTTCCTCATCGGCGCCACCGCCGGACGCACCACCCTGACCGGTGAGGGCCTGCAGCACATGGACGGCCACTCCCCGATCCTCGCGGCCACCAACCCGGCCGTCGTGCACTACGACCCGGCGTTCGCGTTCGAGATCGCCCACATCATGGAGTCGGGCCTGGAGCGCATGTACGGCGACGACCCCGAGGACGTCATCTTCTACCTCACGGTCTACAACGAGCCGATGCAGCAGCCGGCCGAGCCCGATGAGGTCGACGTCGAGGGCATCCTTCGGGGCATGTACCTGTTCCGCGCCGGTGACGGCGAGGGCCTGGACAACCCCGACTCGGCTCCCCACGCGCAGCTCCTCGCCTCGGGCGTGGGCGTGCCGTGGGCCCTCGAGGCGCAGAAGCTCCTCAAGGAGGACTGGGGCGTGATCGCCGACGTCTGGAGCGTCACGAGCTGGGGCGAGCTGCGTCGCGAGGCCCGGGCCTGCGACGAGCAGCGGTTCCTCCACCCCGAGAGTGACGAGCGCGTGCCCTACGTCACCCGCTGCCTGCAGGATCGGCCCGGTCCGGTCGTCGCCACCAGCGACTACGCCAGCGAGCTGCAGGACTTCATCGCCCCGTGGGTGCCCGGTGACTTCTCGGCACTCGGCGCCGACGGCTTCGGGTTCTCCGACACCCGCCAGGCCGCCCGCCGGTTCTTCCACATCGACGGCCCGTCGATGGTCGTGCGCACGCTGCAGATGCTCGCCGAGCGTGGCGAGGTCGAGGACTCGGTGCCGCACGCCGCGGCCACCAAGTACAAGCTGCTCGACGTCACCGCCGGAGCCTCCGGCAACGCGGGCGGGGAGTCCTGAGCCACGGACTGCTCACCCGGCACGACGAAGGCGGGGCCTCCACCGATCTCGGTGGGGGCCCCGCCTCGTGTGCGGTGCTCGCGTCGCGTGGGAGTCAGGGCGTCACTTGGACGACCAGAAGTCGTTGCGCGCGGCGACGCCGGTGTCGGGGTTGTCGGTGAACAGCCCGTCGAGGCCGGTGCGCAGGTAGACGACCTGCTCCTCGATCGCCTTGCCGTGGGCGTTGGGGTCGGTGCCGTTCCAGAAGTCCTTGGCCATGAACTGGTTCTCGTTGCGGAACGTCCAGGGGATGACCTTGAGGCCGACGCGGTGGGCGTCGGCGACGAGGGTCGTGGGTGCGCCGAGGGTGCCGTCGGCCTTCTTGGGGATGACGAAGAACTTCTCCGGGCCGATGCCGTCGGCGAAGCGGGAGATCTCCGCAAGTCCCTTGGGCGTCATCCAGTCGCGGTACTTGCGGGTGTCGCCCTTGGAGATCAGGTCGTACGGGCCGTCGTACTTGCCGTCGCCGGTCCAGGCGAGGAACGTCGACCTGCCGCGGTAGCCCATCGTGCGCACCGACTTGAGGTTGGTGATCTCGAAGGACTGCAGCCAGATATGGGCGCGCTTGGAGTTCAGGCGGTGCTTGCGCACGAGCTCGACGAACGGCTTCTCGGGGTTGAGGCCCTTGTCGTGGAAGTACGTCGAGTGCTTGATCTCGGGGATGACGCCGATCGCGCGGCCGTACTTCTTCGACAGCCGTTCGCGCAGCTCGAGGACCTCCTCGAAGGTGGGCACCTCGTCGCGACCGTCGTAGACGGTGTTGTGCTGACGCACCTTGGGCAGACGTTCCTTGGCCCGCAACGTCTTGAGCTCGGCGAGGGTGAAGTCCTCGGTGAACCAGCCCGTGACGTCGGTGCCGTCGACGTTCTTCGTCGTCTTGCGCGACGCGAACTCGGGGTGAGCGGCGACGTCGGTGGTGCCGGAGATCTCGGGTTCGTGCCGGTCGACGAGGACGCCGTCCTTCGTCATGACCAGGTCGGGCTCGATGTAGTCGGCACCCATCGCGACGGCGAGCTCGTACGCGGAGACGGTGTGTTCGGGGCGGTAACCCGACGCGCCGCGGTGCGCGACGACCAGCGGGCTCGGCATCGAGGAACGATGGGTCATCCGGTCATGATGCCTCCGGTCGTGGCCCCGGTCGTGACCCCGGGAATGTCCGCGGTCGCGGTCGGCGGTAGCGGCCTGGGACGACGTGGCGGCGGCAGGCGTGGCGAGGAGCGCGATGGCCGTCGAGGCGGCCACGAGGGTGAGGAGTCGGGTCATGGGCGCGATCCCACACCCGCACAGGGACTTTCGGGCGTCGAGTGGGCGGCGCTCCGGTGGCGCGTCGGAGAACGGCCGGTGCGACCCACTTCTCACGGCCCGACGCGCCCGGTACGGTCAGCACCGCATCCCGCGGCCCCTGACCCGCCGGCCTCACCTGCGCCTGTCTGCGCACCTGCACGGATTCTCCGCGGTGAGGGCGGGTTAATGTGGCGCTCATGGCCGAGTCGATGGGCGAGACGGCGGGCGAGAGACCGGGCGAGACGAGGTGCAGCGAGGAGACCATCGTCCGGCTCGAACGCTCGATCGGGGCGCTGACCACCGCGGCCAACCGCCATCTCGAGGCGAGCCTGCCCTGGTATCGCGCTCTACCGGCGCAGGAGAGGTCGTGGATCTCCGACGTCGCCCACACCGGCATCACCTCCTTCGCCCGCTGGTGCCGGGGCAGCGACGAACCGGCGCGGCTGCAGTCGGTGGTCTTCGGCGCCGCGCCGACCGAGCTCACGCGATCGATCTCCCTGTCGCAGACCCTCGACCTCATGCGCGGTGTGCTCGAGGTCGTCGAGTCGCGCGTCGGGCAGATCGCCACTCCGGGTGACGAGCCCGCGTTCACCGAGACCGTGCTGCTCTTCTCACGCGAGGTCGCGTTCGCCGCGGCCCACGTCTACGCGCGGGCCTACGAGCGTCGGGGTGCCTGGGACGCCCGGCTCGAATCCCTCGTCGTCGACGCCCTCGTGCGCGGTGACGCCGACGAGGACGTCGCCCTGCGCGCCAATGCCCTGGGCTGGGCCGACACCGCACCCGTCCTCGTCGCCGTGGGCCGCTCCCCCGGCCGCGCGGACGTCGAGATGGACGCCCTCCGCCAGGCGGCGGCCCGACGACGGCTCGCCTGCCTCCTCGCGGTGCAGGGGCGCACGCTCATCGCGGTCGTGGGCGGGCCGGAGGCACGGGCCTCGGTGGGTGCGCTCGCGGAGTACTTCGGTGAGGGCCCCGTCGTCGTCGGTCCCGTCGTCCCCCGCCTCTTCGCGGCCGGACGCTCGGCACGCGCCGCGCTGTCCGGGCTCCTGGCGGCCCCGGCCTGGCCGGGCGCACCGCGCATCGTCGACGCCGACGACCTGCTGCCCGAGCGCGTGCTGCTCGGAGAACGCCCCGCCCGCGCGCAGCTGGTCGAACGCACCTTCACCCCCCTGCAGGCCGCCGGCGGCGGGCTGCTGGAGACCGTCGAGGCCTATCTCGCCTCGGGGCGCGTGCTCGAAGCCGCCGCTCGCAGCCTCTTCGTCCACGCCAACACGGTGCGCTACCGCCTCGGGCGCGTCGCCGAGCTCGTCGGCCTCGACCCCATGACACCGCGGGAGGCGCACACCCTCGCGACCGGTATCGCGCTCGGTCGCCTGGCCGCCTCCGAGCCGCGGTTCCGCCGTTCCCTCCACCTCGAACGCTGACCCGCCCCTGCCGTCGTTGTAGGAATCCTCCAAAAGACCGGCTGGTAATTGTCGTCGTCGGAGGCTGCTCCCGGGTCGAGCGTCCGAGAGGCTGATCTGGTGCTCGTCATCGTCTGCCCTGGACAGGGCGCTCAGGTTCCCGGACTGCTCGCGCCGTGGCTCGAGGTGCCCGGCCTCCGTGAACGGCTGGAGTCGTACGCCGACGCCGCCGGGGTCGACCTCGTCGCCCACGGGACGACCTCCGACGCCGACACGATCCGCGACACGGCCGTCGCCCAGCCACTCATCGTCGCGAGCGGGTTGTTGAGCTACTCCGCTCTCCTCGATCCCGAGAGCTCGAGCGACACCGTTCCCGCGCCCCCGGCCGTGGCCGTGGCCGGGCACTCCGTGGGCGAGTTCACCGCCTCCGCGCTCTGCGGCGCGCTCACCCCCGTCGAGGCCCTCACGCTCGTCGGTGTGCGCGGCCGGGCGATGGCGCAGGCGAGCAACGCGCACCCCACCGGCATGAGCGCCGTGCTCGGCGGCGTCCCCGAGGAGGTGCTCGCCGCGATCGAGGAGCACGGGCTCACCCCCGCCAACGTCAACGGCGCCGGCCAGGTCGTCGCCGCCGGTGATCTGGCCGCGCTCGAGGCGTTCGCCGAGAACCCGCCGGCCCGCGCCCGGGTCAAGTCGTTGGCCGTGGCCGGCGCCTTCCACACCACGTACATGGCCCCCGCGGTCGAGGCCCTCGACGAGGCGGCACAGTCGGCCACCGTCGCCGACCCCGTCGTCCCCCTCGTCTCCAACCGCGACGGGGAGCTCGTCACCAGCGGCACCGACCTCGTCGCCCGCCTGGTCGACCAGGTGAGCAACCCGGTGCGCTGGGACCTGTGCATGGAGCGCTTCGCCGATCTCGGAGTCACCGGCATCCTCGAGCTCGTCCCTTCGGGCACCCTCGTCGGCCTCGCCAAGCGCGCACTCAAGGACGTCGACCGGTTCGCCCTGACCGGCCCCGACTCCCTCGACGAGGCCCGCGCGTTCGTCGAGGCCCACCAGACCAGCGAGGAGTCGTGAGCGAGCCCACGACCCCCCTCGCCCAGCGACGGGGGCACGAGTTCACGGCCATCCTCGGGCTCGGTGACCACCGCCCCGAGCGGATCGTGCCCAACAGCGAGATCGTCGAGGCGATCGACAGCAGCGACGAGTGGATCAAGGAGCGGTCGGGCATCGCCTCGCGCCGTCTCGCCGGTCCCGACGAGACGATCGTGACGATGTCGGCCTCGGCCTCGCGCGCGGCCCTGGAGAACGCCGGGATCACCCCCGAGCAGGTCGACCTCGTCATCGTCGCCAGCGTCACGCACCCATGGCAGACCCCGGCCGCGGCTCCGATGGTCGCCGACGCCCTCGGCGCCACCAATGCGGCCGCCTACGACCTCGGCGCGGCCTGTGCCGGCTTCTGCTACGCCCTCGCGGTGGCCGACGACGCCATCCGCGCCGGCTCGGCCACCCACGCGCTCGTCATCGGTGCCGAGAAGTTCTCCGACTTTCGTGATCCGCACGACCGCACGACGGCGTTCATCTTCGGCGACGGTGCGGCGGCCGCCGTGGTCGGGCCGGCGGACTCCCCCGGCATCTCGGCCTCCGTGCTAGGCGCCGACGGCACGGGGGCGATGCAGATCGCCCAGACGCGCGACTGGACCCGCGTGCGCCACGACTGGGAGCAGATCGCAGCCAGCGGTGAGGTGCCGGCCGACCTCTCCCCGTTCCCCTCGATCGGCATGGAGGGCCCCTCAGTGTTCCGCTGGGCGGTGACCAAGATGGCGCCGGTCGTGCAGCAGATCCTCGACACCGCAGGCGTCACGGCCGACGATCTCGCCGTGTTCGTCCCCCACCAGGCCAACGTGCGCATCATCGACGCGATGGTCAAGCGCGCGCACCTGCCCGAGCACGTCGTCGTCGCCCGCGACGACATCGTCGACATGGCCAACACCTCGGCCGCCTCCGTGCCGCTCGCCCTCACCCGCCTCGTGCGAGAGGGACGCGCCAAGAGCGGCGACCTCGCACTCCTCATGGGCTTCGGCGCCGGCCTCGCGTGGGCGGGCCAGGTCGTCCGCGTGCCATGAGGCCCCACGAACTCCCGCCGTGCGTCGGGTTCCACACGCACGACCCGCAGGACCATCGTTGACACACATCCACAAGGAGAACCCCATGGCTTCCGAGCAGGAGATCCTCGCCGGCCTCGCCGAGATCATCAACGCCGAGACCGGCATCGAGACCGACGCCGTCGAGCCCGGCAAGTCCTTCCAGGAGGACCTCGACATCGACTCGCTCTCGATGATGCAGATCGTCGTCGAGGCCGAGGACAAGTTCGGCGTGAAGATCCCGGACGAGGCGGTCAAGGACCTGCGCACGGTTCAGGACGCGATCGACTTCGTCAAGAACGCTCAGAACTGACCGTCGGTTCACCGCACGACCCGGCCGGGCGAGGTCACACCGACCACGCCCGGCCGGTCTCCACACCGAACACGACCCACCACCGACATTCGACTCGCACCACACCCCGCACCGCCCAGCAGGAGGAACCGACCATGTCCACCACCCGCGACCGGATCGTCGTCACCGGCCTCGGCGCGACGAGCCCGCTCGGGGGCGACGTGCCCTCGACCTGGGATGCGTTGCTCGCCGGCACCTCCGGCGCCCGCCGGCTCGAGGCCGACTGGGTCACCGAGTACGACCTGCCGGTCACCATGGGAGCGCCGCTCGCCGTGCCGTCGGCCGAGGTGCTCACGCGAGTCGAGCTGCGCCGTCAGGATCCCTGCGCCCAGTACGCCCTCATCGCGGCTCGTGAGGCGTGGGCCGACGCCGGGGCTCCGGAGATCGAGCCCGAGCGTCTCGCGGTGGCCATCGGCTCCGGCATCGGCGGCATCGACACGCTCATCACCGCCTGGGAGGCCCTGCGCACGCGCGGCCCGCGGCGCGTCATGCCGACCTCGGTGCCCATGCTGCTCGTCAACAGCCCCACCGGCGCCGTCGCCATGGACCTCAAGGCCCGCGGCGGTGGCCACACCCCGGTGAGCGCCTGTGCCTCCGGCGCCGAGGGCATCGCCAGCGCGATCCGCACCCTGCGCGAGGGTCGTGCCGACATGGTCGTCGCCGGCGGCACCGAGGCCGCCATCCACCCGCTGCCCATCGGCGGTTTCGCGGCCATGCAGGCCCTCTCCACACGCAACGACGAGCCCGAGCGCGCCTCGCGGCCCTACGACGTGGGCCGCGACGGTTTCGTCATCGCCGAGGGCGCCGCCATGCTCGTCCTCGAGACCGAGGAGCACGCCCGGGCGCGTGGCGCGAAGATCTACGCCGAGCTCGTCTCTGCCGGGCTCACCAACGACGCCTTCCACGCCGCCGCCCCCGAGCCGGAGGGCCTCGGCGCCTCGGCCGCCATGCGCCAGGCCCTCGAGATCGGCGACATCGACCCCCGCGAGGTCGTGCACATCAACGCCCACGCCACCTCCACCCCGGTCGGTGACATCGCCGAGTGCAAGGCCATCCACCGGGCCTTCGACGACAAGATCGACGACATCGCCATCAGCGCGACGAAGTCGATGACCGGTCACCTGCTCGGCGCCGCCGGAGCGCTCGAGGCGATCTTCACCGTCAAGGCGCTCGCCGAGCGCCTCGCACCGGCGCAGATCAACCTCGACGAGAAGGATCCGGCGATCGATCTCGACGTCGTGGCCGGCAAGCCCCGAACCCTGCCGGAGGGGGACATCGTCGCGCTCGACAACAGCTTCGGCTTCGGCGGATGCAACGTCGCCCTGGCCTTTCGCAGCATGAGCTGACACGCCTGTTCCGACGCTGCCGCGGACACACCGCGGCGCCGGAACGGCCGACGAGGCCGCCCGGAATCCCCCGAGGGTTCCGGGCGGCCTCGTCGCGTCGGGCCGACCGAAGGGTCGGCCGCGGATCACGCGGGACCGGCCCCATCCCCATGGGCCGGTCGACGCGTGTCGCCGGAGTGACTCACGCAGTCAGCACACCCCGGCGGCGACCCCGGCATCACCGAAGCCGCACGAGGGGTCAGCTCACGCGGTACAACCAGCGCGTGGGCGCGCCGTCGCCGGCGTGACGGAACGGGTCGAGCTCGGCGTCCCAGGCCGTGCCGAGCGCACGATCGATCTCGTCGCGCAGGTGGGCACCGTCGGCCGAACGCAGCACGGCCCGCAGGCGGTCCTCGTTGATGACGGCGTCACCGTTGGCGGCCAGCCACGTGTGATGGATGCCGAGGCTCGGCGTGTGCGTCCACCGCGAGCCGTCGCAGCCCGGGCTGGCGTCCTCGGTGACCTCGAAGCGCACCTGCTCCCAACTGCGCATGCCGCTGGCCAGGCGCGCGCCGGTACCCGCTTCACCGCCCCAGGCGAACTGGGTGCGCATGAGCGAACGACCGAGCGGCTGGGGCTGCCAGTCCAGACGGACGGGCTGACCCAGCACCGATTCGAGTGCCCACCCGATGTGTGGGCACAACGCCACCGGGGATGAGTGCACGAACACCATCCCGGTGGTCATGAGCGTCGACGGCGCGACAGACATCCGGACCTCCTGCGTGTGAGGGACGTCTTCCCCAACGACCTCGATGCAGGACTCCGATGAACTCGACCCGTGGCGGACCCGGCTCATGACTCTCGGATATGGCAGCCGGGCTGCGGCTGCGTCTATGACGAGGGCACGAATGCCATCGATGTCGTTTCATTGTGCCCCAGCGCCCCCGGCAGAACCAAGCCCACCGATCGTCAAGATTCGGCATGTCCGATCCGGTTGCCCACAATCCCTCGACGGGTCATCCTGAACGCCTGACCAGGTCGAATGTCCCGATGCATTCAAAGTCGTCGATCCATGCTGGACAGGCGATCAAGACGTGCGCTTCACTGCTTCTCGACGGGCGACGGCAGGGCCACCTGCACCGCTGGGGAACGGAACGCCCGATAATCCGGGGAGGGAATCATCCGATGAACGAGCACACCACGCCTGCGCCGGGGATGCAGAGCGCCATGGCCATCCTGACCGCACGGCTGCAGAGCATGGACGGCGGCTGCACGGTCAACGAGTACGTCGACGTGCTGCGCGACGAGATGGACGAGCAGGATCCGCTCATCCTCACCTCGGCGATGGCCAGCCTCGCCTCCGCGCTTCTCGCGATCGCCTCCGGCGGCACGAAGATCCCGCCGTACGAGTTGCTCTCGACCATCGGCCTCACCTTGGCCGACGCCTGAGCCCCGCACGACGTTCGCACGACGACGGCCCACCCGGTGTTCCGGGTGGGCCGTCGTCGTCACCGTGGGGGGATCAGGGGCAGGAGCCGCTTCCCGGGTGGAACGAGACGTGAACGTGGTCCCAGTGGTTGGCCGTCTCGCTGCCGCGGTCGGCCATCGGGCGGTAGGAGGTCATGCCCGGGTGCCAGTAGCCCTGCTCCCAGATGACGTACTTGACGTTGAGGGTGCGGGCGTTGGCGCGGAACCAGTCCGCGATCTCGGTGCCGCGCTCCCCGCGAACCATGACGTCGATGGCGTGGCCGGAGTGGTGGTCGCTCGTGCCGTGACCGGGGCGGTAGCCACCGATCTCGGTGATGCCGAACTGGGCGGCGACGCGGGCGCGCACGGTCGAAGGCCAGGCCTGAAGGCCGGTGCTGCCGGGGCCACCGGAGAGGGTGCAGGCCATGGCCTGGGAGTGGGCGGCCGCGACGTGGTTCGTCAGGGCCGAGGCTCGGGGGACGGCGGAGGCGGGGGTCGCTGCGGTCAGGCCCGCGGTCAGCGCCAGGGCAGCGGCGGACACCGCGGCCAGGGCCGAAGGACGGACGAGACCGCTCAGAGGAAAGCGGCTCATGGGCACGAGTGTGATCGGCGTGATGCGTTCGTGACTACCCCGATATCGCAGCGTTATCCGAAGTCGGGTGAAGTCTTGGCCGTCTCGTTGCCTCCCAGACCATTTGGGGAGGCGGCGCTGACCGGCGACTCACCGAACGCTGAGCAAGTGGCGAGGCGCTCGTCCACAGGGTTGGGCGCCGCGTCCGCGTTTTCTCGGCGTCGTCCACAGGCCCGGATTCCGGTCGACCGCGGTGCTGTCTGCGGCTCTAGCGTCGAGGCCCCAGACACCCCGAAGGAGAGATCATGAGTACCAGCAGCAGATATTCGGTGACCGACGGAGCCATCGCCCGGCACGCGGCGGGGCTCGAGAGCACCCACCAGTCCATGAACCAGGCCCTGCAGAAGTTCGGCACGTCGCTCGCGACGCTGCCCGGAGTGTGGCGCGGCGCCTCGTTCGCCTCGTTCGCCGAGGTGCAGGCACGCTGGCAGAACGCGGCCGGCGAGCTCAACCGCGCCCTCGACGACATCAGAGGGCGGGTGGCCACGTCCGCCGCGGTCTACGACGCCGGTGAGGCGGGTCAGGCCGAGGCGCTGCGACAGGTCGGCCGGTCGGTCGACTGGTCCGCCGGGTCCTTCAAAGGCTGAGGAGACGCGCCATGACGATCAGCTACGACTCCGCCGTCGCCACCGAGGCCGAGGGCGGTCTGCGGGCCACCGCCGCGCAGATCGACCTCGCCCTGCAGGAACTCTCGGGTCACGTCACCGCTCTCTGCTCCGGATGGGAGGGCGACGAACGAGTCGCCTACCAGGACATCCAGCGTCGGTGGGATTCGGCCGCTCGCGAGATCCACGAAATCCTCACCCGCATCACGCTCGCTCTCGGCGCCAACACCGAGGCGGTCACCCGCATGCGTGCCCAGGTTCGGGCGACGTTGGCCGGGTGAGGTGAACCGCGTGACCACAGCGGAGACGCTCCTCTCCCCGCCGTCCGGATCGGGCGGCGGGGACGGGTGGCGGGCGCTGCCCGACGCCGACGTCCTCGACGAGCACCGCCTTCGTCGGGCGCGGCTGAGTGCGGCGTTGTGTCGCGGTTCCGCACCGACCCGTCGGGCTGCGGCATGGACGCCGGCGGTCGCCGGGGTCGTGCTCACCCTCGTCGCGCTCGGAGGCACCGCGGTCGGCGCCACCGTGCACCGGCACCTGCCGCGGACCGCGTTCTCGACCCCCGCCGCGGGTGCCGGCGGTGCGTCCATCGAGGCGGATACCGCCACCTCGGCCGCGGGCGACCGGAACGATGACGGCCGGGATGCGGACGCCCGAGGCGAGAGGACGACCGACGAAGAGGTCGCGCGGCCGTACGGGCCGTGGCTGCGTCAGACCATCTCCCACACGGCCCGATAGAGGTCGAAGACCCCCGCGAGCAACAGGGGCACGGCCAACAAGGCCGCCCTCTCCCCCAGGTCGGCGAGCCGCCTCAGGCGGCTCGCCGTGACCGGATGCAGGCCGGCGATCGTGCTCCCGGCGGCACCGAGGAGCACGGTCAGCCCCACGACGAGAGCCGGGACCGCACGGGCCTCGGCGTGCGTCACTCCCGTCACGACCACGACCACCAGGGCGATCACGCCCCCGACCGCGAGGGGCACGACGTGCCGGGCTCGCAACATCGAGCGTGCGCGAGCCGCGACCACCGAAGCGACCGCGGTCGCCAGGCCGGCAGCGCCCGGTCCCCCGTCGGCGAGCGTGAACGCCGTGCCCACCGTCCCGGCCGCGACGACGAGGAGCAACGCGGTGAGGTCGTCGGAGGCGCGGGCGACCGCGGCGAAGACCGTCGCCTCGCGCACCTCTTCGCCGCGGGCGACCCGGTCGTCGAGGAGGCCGAGGCCGGAGACGAGAAGCGCCATGCGAGGTGCGGCCAGGACCGTGACGACGACGCCCACCGCCGCGAGGGCGTTGGCGCGGGTCTCGTCCAGCCCCACGGCAGCGCCCCCGACTCGGATCGCGAGGATCCCGGAGGCGCAGGTCAGAGCGGCAGCAACGGGTCGGGGCCAGGGCAGCGACGACGAGAGGAGCAGCCCGGTGACGACAAGTGCGCAGGCAGTCGCCACGAGCAGCGCCTGGGACGAGGTGCCACCCGCGGCGACGACGGCGAGCGCCACCGACCACACCGCCGCGAGCAGACCCGGCACCGCCGCGACCCGCAGCAGCGCCGGACGAGTCCGCACCGTCAGCAGGCAGGCGAGAACGACGAACGGCGTGGATGCCGCCGGCACGAGCACCGCTCCGCCCTGCACGAGGACGACCGCCACGGCCACCGGTGAGACGAGGACCGCGAGCAGGACGGCGACGACCGACCCGTGGTCGCGGGTCGCCGGAGCGGCGGCGCGCGTGCGTTCGGCGACGTCGTCGACCGGCAGCGTGGGTCCCGACTCCTCACGCGGCCGCAGGTGCAGCACCGATCCGTCCACGACACCGGCCACCTCGTCGACGCGTCGGTCGAGGTCGAGGGGGCCTGCGGCCGGATGTGTCAACAGCCACCCCGCGTCGTCGCCGTCGAAGGACGCGACCGAATGTCGCGCGACGCTCTGCCTCGTCACGCGGACGATCTCGGCGACAGCAGCGTCCGACGCCACGGCGAGATCGACCGCGTCGTCAGGCGTGAGAACGGTGAGGCGGACCACTCGGCGAACGGGGGAGATCATACGGCGGCCTTCGTCGTGGGGGCGGGAACGGCTACCGGTGGGGGCACCGGCCCGGCGAGGACGCGAGCGTATCCCCAGGCCTTCCACTCGTGGTGCCCACGAAAGGCGGCCCCCGACCGATCGTGGGGATCGCGAACCTGCCCTCGGCCGGATCCGCCTCTCGTGTCCCCGTCAGGAGCAGCCATGACCGTGATCGCCCGTCCCGCGCGCCGCGTGACGCCGGCCCCCACGCCGCGCCGGCGCACGCTCGACCGTCCGCCGACGCCACCGGACCCGAGCGCCGCAGGCGGCCTCGTCCAGGTCATCCTCCCCGCCCTCGGCGGCCTGGGAATGGTGCTGTTCATGATCGCGGGGGGCAACCCGCTCCTGCTCGTCGCCGGGCTCGTGATGCTGGTCGTCACGCTCGGGGGCGCGATCGGCATGGCGGTCTCGACACGGTTCGGCCCCCGCCGCCGGTTCGCGCTCGCACGCGAGCGGTATCTCGCGGAGCTGGACGAGGTCCGCGCGGAGCTGCGAACGGAGGCCGCCCGTCAGCGCCGTCACGACGACGACCTGCATCCCGACCCCGTTGCCCTCCTGGCACGGGTGCCGGCGGGGCGGGTCGGGGTGCGTTCGCGTCGCGACCCTCACGCGGCGATGGTGCGCATCGGTGTCGGCCCTGCCGCGCATCCCCTTCAGATCGCTCTGCCCGACGGCGATGCGGATCCCGTCACGTTCCGCGCGATGGCGGCACTCGCCCGCTCCGGCCGCGTGCTGGCCGGAGCTCCACTCGTGGTCGACCTCATGGCCGGGCCATACCTGCTCCTCGGCCGGCTCGACGACATCCGCCTGCTGGCCCGGGCGATTCTCCTCCAGAGCGCGGCTGCGCTGGGCCCCGAGCAGCTCACCCTGGCGATCGTCACGCCGGATCCACAGGCTTACGCCTGGGCACGCTGGCTGCCGCACCTGGCCACCGCCGACGAAGGCGTGTGCATCGGGCCACTGCCGCCCGAGCCGTCCCGCATCCCGGAGACCGGCCCCGACGGGCGCCCCCTCCTGCACCGGATCGTCGTGGTCGAGCACCCCGAGACGGGTGATCTGCCGGCTCCGGCGCCCGGAGGTAGCAGCACCCAGGCGTCTCCGGGCACGTGCGTGCTGCATCTTGCCGCAGGCGACGACATCGATCGGTTGCGGCAGCGCAGCGACCTTCCCGCCTCCGCGATCGAGATCGTCGTCGAGGCCGGCGCTCATCGCGTCCACGTCCTCGCCGATGGTGAGGTCCCCCGGTCGGGCGTGCCCGACCGCGTCGGTATGCCGTTCGCCGAGACTCTCGCGAGGGCGGTGGCGGCCGCGGCCGGGGCACGGCCGCCGCTGGAGGAGGCCGCGAGCGGTCCGCTACCACCAGCCCGCGTGCTCGGCGTCGACCGGCTGGAGGAGTTCGATCCGGGCGTCGCCTGGGCTCGCTCCTCGGCCGGTGAGCTGCTCACCGTGTGTATCGGACGAGATGAGACCGGCCGTGAGGTGCGGCTCGACCTCAAGGAGTCGGCCCGCGGAGGCTCGGGGCCGCACGGGGTCCTCGTCGGCGCGACCGGCTCCGGAAAGTCCGAGCTTCTCCGCAGCCTCGTGTTGGGCCTCGCCGCGACGCACCATCCCGACGACCTCGCGTTCGTCCTCGTCGACTACAAGGGCGGAGCGACGTTCTCGGGTCTCGAGCGCCTCCCCCACGTCGCGGGCGTCGTCACCAACCTCGGCGAGGATCTCGGCCTCGTCGACCGCATGCACGCCGCCCTGCTCGGCGAGATCCGGCGCCGCCAACAGGTGCTGCACGACGCGGGCCGACTCACCGACGTGTACGCGTACCGCGAGGAACGACGCACGTCCGCAGGGCCGGGCCGTCTCGCCCCGCTGCCGCACCTGCTCGTGGTCATCGACGAGTTCGCGGAGTTGCTCACCGCGATGCCCGAGGTCATCGACCTGTTCACGACGATCGGTCGCATCGGACGATCGATCGGGGTACAGCAACTCCTCGCCTCCCAGCGCCTCGACGACGGGCGCCTCAGAGGGCTGGAGGCGTTCCTCTCCTACCGGATCGCGCTGCGCACCTTCACCGCTGAGGAGTCCCGGGCCGTCATCGGTTCGAGCCTTGCCGCCGAGCTGCCCTCGGTGCCCGGATCGGGGTATGTGCGCACGGATCGCACCGTCCGGTTCCGGGCGGCGTACGTCGCCGCGGCGGAGCCCGATGTGAGACGAGGCCGGCCGGCCGCGGAGGTGATCCGGTGGTTCGAGCGGCCCGGCAACTCGGGGCGATTCGGCCCCGACGGCACCGAGGAGCATCACGCGGATCGGGTCGAGGCGCCCCCGCCGCCGGCCCCCGCATCCGTCCTCGAGGTGGCCGTCGACCGCATGGAACACGCCGGCCCGCCGGCGCGTCGGGTGTGGTCCGACCCGCTGCCGGAACGCGTCGGGGTGGACGACGTGTGGTCGCGCTTCGGCGAGCCGGAGCCCTACGTCGCCCGCATCGGCCTCGTCGACCTGCCCTCCGAGCAGACCGTGGCTCCCCTCGATCTCGACCTGCGCCGCGGTAGTTGCCATCTCGCGATTCTCGGAGGCCCCGACACGGGCCGGTCCACCTCGTTGCGCACGCTCGCCTACGCTCTGGCCCGCCGGCACACGCCGGACGAGGTCGTCGTGCACGGGATCGACCTCGACCGGCGATTCCCTGCGGTCTCTCGAGGCGCTGCCGCACGTCGGCTCGATCGCGGGGCGACGCGACGACGAACTCGCGCACCGCACGGTGCGTGAGCTGGTCCGTGAGATCGACCGCCGATCGAGTGGGCGCCTGCCCGGTGCGCCGGAGCTCGTCCTCCTCCTCGACGGCTACGCCACGCTCAAGGCCGACGACCGCCTCCACGACCAGATCCTCGCCATCGCCGCGCGAGGCGTCGACGCCGGTGTCCACCTCGTCCTCACCACCTCTCGCTGGCACGACCTGCGCCCCGCGCTGCAGACCGCGTTGCACGCCCGACTCGAGCTGCGCCTCGGCGACCCCATCGACTCGGTCGTCGACCGTCGCCTCGCGACCCACCTGCCTCCAGACACGCCCGGACGCGCGGTCGTCGGGACGGGGCGGCTCGCGCAGCTCGCCCGGCCGGGTGACGGCCTCGACGAACAGCACGCGTACCGCGTGATCGCCGACCGCCACGGTCGGCGAGCTGCGCCGATTCCTCTGCTTCCCCGCGACCTGCGTCTCGACGCGCTGACCCGCGCGGTGGAGGCGTCGGCGAGTAGCCCGAAGACGGCGAGCGAGGCGATGCCCGAGGCGACGAGCGGGGAGATCCGCTGGTGGATCGGCCTCGACGAGGATCTCGTGCCCGTCGGCCTGGGCCCCGACGAACCCCACCTGCTCGTCATCGGTGATCGGCGTAGCGGACGTACCTCGCTGCTGCGTTCGCTGTTGCGGCAGCATCTCGCCCGGCCCGATGCCGTCGTGGCCCTCGTCGATCCCCGCCGCACTCTCATCGACGAGGTCCCGGCCGACCGGCTCGCCGCCTACGCCACGAACTCCTCCGACGCCCACGAGCTCGTGCTCTCTCTCGCGAGCGAGCTCGACGCGCGTTCCGATGCGGGGCGGAACCCGGGGCGATCTGGGGGGCCGATCACGGTGGCCGGCCCGTCGCCGCACGACCCGGCGCGTGTGGCGTCGTCGGTGCCCGGCGGCCCGCCTCCGGCCGACTCACACATCCTCCTCGTCGTCGACGACGCCGAACTCGTGACTGCCGCGTTGTCGCCGTTCGCGCCGCTCGAACCGCACCTCGCACGCGCCGAGGAACTCGGGTTCTCCCTCGTCGTCGCCCGGCACAGCGGTGGAGCCGCGCGGGCGCTCTACGACCCCGTACTCGGGCGCATCAAGGAGCTCGGCTGCCCGGGGCTCCTCCTCTCCGGCGACCCCGACGAGGGTCCGCTGTGGCCTTCGGCGGCGCTGCGTCCTCTGCCACCCGGTCGTGCCGTCCTCGCCCGCCGCGGACGGTCGCCGGCCCTCGTCCAACTCGCCCGTCCCTGATGCCGTCCACGCCGACCCCGGAGACCCTCATGACCCTCTCGCCACCGATCGCGGCCCGCTCGAGTGGGCGCCACCGCGCCCCAGGAGAGCGACGGCGCCGCCCGCCGCACCGACGTTGGGCGACGCTCATCGCCGCCGTCGTCATCGTCGCGATCGCTCTCGGGCTCGCGGTGTGGTCGTTCCTGCGCGACGAGGACCGCATGGACACCACGTCCACGCGCTATCCGGGCACCGCGCCCGCGGAGTGGGGGCCGCAGGCCTCCTGGTCCTCACCGCCGATCCATCCCGGCACGCGGCCGGTGCCCATCGGCACCGATCGGATCGCGATGCTCACCGCCGACCGGCAACTCGTGCTCGTCGAGGCCGCCGACGGGCGAGTGACGTGGCGGGCGCCGTTGCCGGAGGGCGACGTCCTGGCCCCGCCCACCGCGACCCGCATCGACGGCCGGCAGGTGATCGCTGCGCACGTCGGGTCACGCCTGCTCTGGTGGTCCCTGACCGACGGGAGCCGGGAGTCCGTCGAACTTCCCGCCGGTGCGGTGTTCTCGGCGCTCGGCGAGGTTCCGCTCGTCGCGCTCGGCCCCCAGCGTGTGCTTCCGGTCGCGTCGAAGCGGTCGACGCCGGTGACCGTCCCTGACGGAACCACCGCTCTCGCGGCACACGCCGACGGGCAGGTCACCCTGGCGGGTCCGAACGGGTGGCTGCACGTCGGTCCCGACGGATCGACGCGATCGAGCGGACCGTGGGAGAACCGCAGCCGCACGGCACCGACCGTCGTGGGTTACACCGGTGGGTTCATCCTCCTCGTCCGACCCGGTGACCCGGCGACCGTCGAGGTTCACGCCGATCGAACGACCGACGTCCGCTACGTCTTCTCGGCGCCGATCGTCCTCGCGACCGGTGGTCGCATCACCTGGAGCCCCTCCCCCTCGGGCACGTGGGGAATCCTCGGCCGAGCCCTCGTCGACCTGCGCGACGGCCGTGTGGAGGACCTCGGCGCGTGGAGCACCCGCACCGTCACCGCCGACCGCGCGTACGGCCACATCGACGGGCAGACGGTCGTCGTGGGACCGGGGATCCCGCGCGGCGTCGTCGCCCCCGGCGAGGCCGTGCCCGCCGCGCTCACCGACGCGGGGGCACTCGTCCGCGGGCCGAGCACCGCTGCCACCGCAGACGCCGGAGCCGATCCGCGCCGGCCCGACGACGTCGTCTACCTCCTCCCGGCTCGAAGGAGCGCCTCGTGACCCTGCCACCTTTCCCTCCCCTCCCCGACGTTCCTCGCGGGAGGTCCCTCCGTCGTGCTCTCGACACCGTCGCCGCCCGGCGCA
Source organism: Mobilicoccus massiliensis (assembly GCF_000826525.2). GTDB lineage: Bacteria > Actinomycetota > Actinomycetes > Actinomycetales > Dermatophilaceae > Mobilicoccus > Mobilicoccus massiliensis. The sequence goes on from NZ_LN651331.1 coordinate 607,722, forward strand.
CGAGCGTCACGGTGCGCACCCTGACCGCGGTGGTCTCCTGCGCCCTCGCGATCCCCTTCCTCGCGGGCGGAGCGGCCGAGGCGGACGACACCGACGCGGCCACGACGCCGCAGGTGCAGGTCGTTCTGCCGGTCGTGGACGGAGGCATCACGGTCGTCGTCGCTCCCGGCGCCCCGACGACACCCGTCGCTCCGACGGCACTCCCCGGCCCGGTCCACTCGCCGACCCCACCCGGCGAACGCGCCGGGGACGCGCCCCCTCCCGCTTCGCCGGTGAGTCCCGCGACGCCGGCCACAGGGGCGCAACCCCCGGCCGCGACGACGAGCCCACCCGACGCCCCCAGTTCTGCGTCGACCGAACCCGCCACCTCTGCCGGTCCCCCGCCGACGACGGGTCCTACGCCGGCTCCGCCCGGGCGCGACGCCGGCCACAGGGGCGCAACCCCCGGCCGCGACGACGAGCCCACCCGACGCCCCCAGTTCTGCGTCGACCGAACCCGCCACCTCTGCCGGTCCCCCGCCGACGACGGGTCCTACGCCGGCTCCGGCCGGGCCGGATCCATGGCCCGCGTTGCCGAGCGCCCGCCCGACGTTCGTCTCACCCGCGCCGCGGCCGGCTCCGACATCGACTGAGCGGCCGCAGACGCCGGCCGGCGCGGCGTCACCTGCGGCCGGCGCGAACGGCTCGTTCCTGCTCGGGGTGTTCGCCCACTCGACCGACCGGGTCGAGCGGTTCCAGGAGAAAGTCGGGCGGCCGGTCGACGTCCTGGGCGTGTTCCCCGCCCGCGGCTCGTGGGAGTCGATCATGGACACCTGGTGGCTCGATCGGGCACCTGCGGGCTTCACGGGAATCCTCGACGTGGGCGTGCCGCTGTGGCAAGACGACGGCGATCTCGCCACCGCCGCACAGGGCGGGTACGACGCGAACTGGGAGCAGCTCGGCCGCACGATCCACGAGCGGTACCCCGGCTCCACGGTGCGCATCGGCTGGGAGTTCAACCTCGGCGGCTGGAACCATCACGCGACGGACGAGAACGTCGAGCAGTGGAAGCAGGCGTTTCGCAAGGCATCCGTCGCGCTCAAGCGCGGCGGGCCCAGCCTGCTCGTGACGTGGAACCCGAACAAGGGCCGTGGCGACTCCCTCGCCGACGCCGCCAAGGCGTGGCCCGGTGACGATGTCGTCGACATCGTCGCGATCGACGCCTACGACTGGTGGCCCGCCTACAGCGACGCCACGTGGCCCGAACATCGCGACGGCGATCAGGGATGGAAGCAGTGGGTCGACTTCGCCCGCGCCCACGGCAAGAAGTTCGCCGTGCCCGAGTGGGGCGTCGCCCCGGGCAACGATCACGGCGGCGGAGACAACCCCTATTACATCGGCGCCGTCATGGATTTCCTCGCCGCCGAACACGCCAAGGACGGCATCGTGCACTCTGCCGTGTACTTCGACGAACCCGCGGACTACATCCGCAACTCCATCGGCGACGGTCAGGTACCCCTCGCGGGTGAGGCTCTCGCCGCCCGCCTGGCCGGTCTCGAAGCGCGTCCCTCGGCGCCTCCGGCCACGAGTGACGAGCCGGCCCCCTCGACGCCGGCACCCGCCACGGCGACCACGCCTCGGCCCTCGGGCGCGCCCGACTCCCCGCCGAGCAGCGCGACCGAGCGGTCCGAGAGCGGCCGCGCCTCGGAGGACTCCTCGACGGGTGATGCACCGGGCGCGGCCGCCACGGCCGCGCCAGGGCACCCCGACCCGACCAGCCCTGACCCGACCAGCACTGACCCGACCAGCACTGATCCGACCAGCGGTGACCTGTCCAGTACCCACCCGCCCCGACCGGAGGAGTCCCGACGAGAGACCGTGGATTCCGGTGGCGCGCCGGCCGCCCCGTGGATTCCGGCGGACGGCCACGGACCGGTTCCGCGATGAGCACGACGCTCGCTCTGGCGTTGGCGTGGTCGCTCGGCGCGGCCAGGCCGGCCCCTGCGAGTCCGGCGGCCCCGGTCACCGGCCCGGAGGTCTGCGTCGCGGGCCAGTCCTGCGAGGAGCCGGACACCCGCGCGCCACACGACGTTCGTTCCGTGTCCGAACCGGCGCCGGAATCGACGGGACGTGCGTCGGTGCAGGTCCTCGTGCCCGTGCGGCTCGATCGTCCGGTCTCGGTCAGCGTGTTACCCACGGAGCAAGGGGCGAGCCGTGAGCCGGGATCGCTGCCGCCCGCAGCCACTCGCGGCGGCACGAGCACGCCTTCGTCGACGGCGACCGCATCGGAGACGTCGCAGGACACGACCCCGGCAGAGGGCCCGGTGGTGCCCTCGTCCACGTCCCCGAACCGACCACCGAATGCGACGGAACGGCCGTCGGCCCCGCCCGCACCGCGCGCGTCGACACGTCCTTCGCAGACCGAACGCGACGTCATCGAGTCACGTGGTGTCGCCTCGTCCTCCCCCACCGTCGCCTCTGAGACACGCACGCCCGAGGAGACCCGCCCGGCACCGACCTCCCCGACCGCCTCCCCCTCGCAGGAGACTCCGTCCGACCCCCGGTTCCCCGGCTCCTCAGTGGGCGTCCGACGACGTGCCGCGTCCGTCTCCCGAGGATCCCCGCGGCAGCGGCCCGTCTGCGGTCACTCCCACGTTGCCCGACTCCGAGATGACACGCTCCTCGACGCCGTCCGAGGCACCGGCACCGCGCGAGGTCACCGGCCCTCGGGTCGATCGGCGCCCACCGCGCGACCCTCGCGGCGGTGAGCCGCGCCGGTTCCCCGGCCGCTCCCGCGTGAACATGCCTCAGTGGGCGTCGGGAGTGCAGGTCGCGGCGGCGGATCTGACGCAGCCCACGGGACCGCTCGTGCCACCCCGCGATGTCGTGGAGGTGCGCCTGCCCGGCCGCCGGTGGGACGAGCTCACCGCCGCCAACGGCGCGTTCGACCTCTTGCGGACCCGCGCCCCGCAGACGGTGTGGACACTGCCGCTCGCCGTTCAGCGCACACCACTGGAGGAGATCGCGAGTGGCGCGCACGACGTCCGCTGGGCCGAACTGGGACGACTCGTCGCCCGTCCCGGCCGCACGACCGTCGTGCGCATCCTCGTGCCGGACAACGCGGATCCCCGACAAGCCGCAGCGGCATTCCGTCGTGCCTCGGCCGCAGTTCGACAGACGCCCGGGGTCGCCGTCGAGTGGTCACCTCCGAGCGGCGCCGACGCCACCCGTCTGACGGAACTCTGGCCCGGGGCCGGCGCGGTCGACATCGTCGGCGTCGAGCCCGCGGCCACCGGATCCTGGTCGGCGCAGGTCGCAACGGCCGGGGGTCTTGCCGACCGGGCGGAATGGGCTCGCAGGCATGGTGTGCGTCTGGCCCTGCACTGGAAACTCGACCGGGCGACCGACCCCGTGCGGGTGCGTACGACTGCCGGCTGGTTGGACCTCGCCGCTCGCGACTCCCTGCTCGCCTACGACACCATCTCTCCCGAGGACGACACTCGTTCGGAGGCCCTGGCCGCCTACCGCGAACTCTGGTGAACCGAGGGGAGCTCGCGCGAGGCTCTCGAACCCGCACGTCCACCCGGGGGTAGGCCGGTTCGGGCAGTCCCCGAGACAAGGAATCGTCAAGAGCGCACGCAACCCGCCGACAGGAGGGCGTGAACATCACCCGGCACGAGATCCCCTACGGCAGCGGGAGTCTGACCGTGCGCGACTACGGCGGAGACGGCGCCTCCGTGCTCCTCGTCCACTCGCCGGGCTTCTGCGCGTTGTCGTGGGACCAGGTGGCGGAGTCCCTCGAGGGGCACGTGCGCGCGCTGGCCATCGACCTGCCGGGCCATGGTGCCTCCACCGCAGCCATGCGCCGTCCCGAGGACGCCTGGCGCAGCGTCGTCGCCGTGAGCCGGGCGATGGAGCTCTCGTCTCCGCTGCTCGTCGGCCTGAGTCAGGGTGTCCACACCTGCCTGGCGGCCACCATCGAGGCCCGAGACACCTTCGCCGGGGTGGTCGCTCTGGGCGGCTCGTGCGTCCGGTCCCAGGACGGCGCCCTCGACGAGATCGCGTTCTACACCTCGCCGCAGTTCAAGGAGATGCTCCGCCACCGCTTCGCCTTCGGGTTCTCCGTCGAGACCGAGCGCGAGGCCGAGGACCTCATCGAGCACATGGCCGCGCGGCTCGCCACCGACTGGCGGGTCGTGGGGTTCAAGGGGCTCCGCGACGAGATGCGTTACTCGATCCGCCCCGATCCCATGGGGGGTGGCTGGGTCAACCTGCCCACACCCGAGACGATCCAGACGACGTTGGGGCTGGACCCCGAGAGCCGCTACTTTCCCTCCGAGGAGTTGTACCGGCACGTCGACGTTCCCGTGGTGATCGTGCAGTTGGCCGACGGGCTGGACCAGGAGCTCTCGCAGCGCGAACGCGACCTCGCGATCGCCAACGACCTGGTCAGCGTCCGTGGTCTCGACGCCGGCGAGTACCCCCACTACACCCGCCACCACGAGGTCGCGGCCATCATTCGCGAGACGTGCACCATGCTCGAGCACACCCCGCACTCCCCCACGGTCGCCGAGGCCGGATGAACCGGTCGCGCGACATCGGCGGATCACGCCGGGCATCGCGTCGGACCGCCCCGCCCCGATTGGTGGGCCTGGTCGGGCTTGAACCGACGACCGACGGATTATGAGTCCGCTGCTCTGACCGACTGAGCTACAGGCCCGGGAGACAGTGACGGCCCCGACCGCAGTGGTCGGGGCCGTTGTCGTGCTCCCCCGGTTGGACTCGAACCAACAACCCTCCGGTTAACAGCCGAATGCTCTGCCAGTTGAGCTACAGGGGAATGGCGCTCCGCCAATGTAGCAAACATCCTGGCCTGCGACGAAACCGGCAGGCCGACATGGCGGCGGCCTCAGAGCGCCACCTGTCGAGCGGTCAGAGCCCCACCTGTTCGGTGAGTTCGGCCAGGGTCTGTTCGGCGATGAGATGGGCCACGGCGTCGTCGCGACGCACCCGACGACCGAGGACGAGTTGCGGCACGAGTTCGCCCGTGCGCAGGTCCTTGCGGACGGCCGCTCGCCCGAGATCCCGGTCGCCGTCGACCACCGGGGCGTCGATGACCCGGCTCGCTTCGACGCGGTCGCGGAAGGCCTCAGGAAAGCGCATCTCGTCGGTACCGAACGTCCACTGGGTGCCCCGGCTGCCGTCGACCCAGGTCACCGACACGGTGCCGGTGGTGTTCTCCCAGCTTCCCGCGTCGACGTCGAGCCACCGGCGGCGGGAGAACTCCGACCCGTCCGGGGCGAGCACGATGAGTTCGTGGGCGGAGGCCACGACGATGGAGCCGGTGACGACGTCCGTCGCCACCGCGAGGATCGAGTCGCCCTTCTCCAGCCGCGCCTTCTTCGCCATCGCCTCGCTCGGGTTGTCGGCCCGTCGCTTCCACCACGACTTCATCGGTGCCGCCTCTCCAGCCTCGTCATGCGTCGCGCCCTCTCAGCGCCGCCAACTCGAACTGCAACTCCTGCAGTTCGACGCCGAGCTCGTGGGCACGCCCAGGGTCGGCCTGCTCGGCGCGCTGAAAGGCACTCGCCGCGTCCGCGATCCGCGCCTGCAGGCGCGACTCCCAGAGGCGCGTGAGCAGGTCGTCGATGTACCGGCCGTCGGGTTCCCCCGTCTCCGGGTCGGTCCTCGCACGGATCTGTTCCATCGCCAACGCGCCGACGAGCCCGTCGACCGGCAGAGGGCTGCTGTCGATGATCGCGTCGACCCACTCGTTCGGCCGATCGGCCGACCCGCCGACGAGCGCGGTGAGCGCGCCGAGGAACACCGCGCGGTGGGCGGGCGACCGGAACGCCTCCTCCTCGACCCGGTACAGGTCCTCCGGTCGGATCGCGCGCGGGAACTGCACGAGGACCTGCAGAAACAGGTGCCCGAGGACGACGACCGGATCGCGCATGTCGGGCGCCGGCAGAGTCGACGCAGTCGTCGCTTCCTCACCGTCCGAGCCCTCCTGATCGGCGGTGATGCGAGGCCGCGCCGGAGGCTCGACGATGTCGGGCATGCCCTTGGGAGCGTGGGCGACGACGTCACGCATCTGTTCGACGTCGACGCCGATCCACCCCGCCACGGTGCGCGTGTACTCCGGCCGCAGCGCGGGGTCGCGGATCTCGGCGATGATGCGCGCGACGTTCTTCATGCCCGCGACCCGGCCCTCGGCGGTGTCGAGATCGAAGCGGGCCAAGGTCGTGCGCACGGCGAACTCGAACATCGGCACCGCGTCGTCGACGAGCCGCCGTACGGCATCGTCGCCCTGCTGTTGACGCAGCTCACAGGGGTCCATGCCCTCGGCCGCGACGGCCACGTACGACTGCGAGGCCCACCGTTGATCGAGCTCGAACGCCCGCATCGCCGCCTTCTGCCCGGCCGCGTCGCCGTCGAAGGTGAACACCGTGCGCGCTCCGCCCGCGGCGTCGTCGCGCAGGATGCGTCGCAGGGTGGAGACGTGGTCGGAGCCGAACGCGGTGCCGCACGTCGCGACGGCCGACTCCACTCCGGCGAGGTGACAGGCCATGACGTCGGTGTACCCCTCGACGACGACGGCTCGGCGCCCGGTGGCGATGGCCTTCTTGGCGAGGTCGAGCCCGTAGAGCAGGTGGGTCTTCTTGTAGATCGGGGTTTCGGCGGTGTTGAGGTACTTGGCGCCGATGCGGTCGTCGTCGTAGAGCCGGCGCGCTCCGAAGCCGACGGTGTCGCCGGTGATGTCGCGGATCGGCCAGACGAGCCGACCCCGAAACCGGTCGTAGAGACCCCGTGACCCACGCCCGCCGAGGCCTCCGAGGGTGATCTCCTCCTCGGTGAACCCCTTACCGCGCAGGTGGCGCACGAGTTCCTCGCCGTCACGCGGGGCGTACCCGACCCCGAAGCGCGTGGCCGCGGCGCTGTCGAAACCGCGCTCGCGCAGGAAGTCGCGACCGATGCGGGCGTCACGCGTGCGCAGCAACGCCTCGTGGTAGAACTCCTCGGCGACGCGGTGAGCCTCGACAAGCCGCGCCCGCCGCCCCACCGGCTCGCGCGGACCGCCGCCCTCCTCGTACCGCAGCTCCACCCCGGTCGACGCGGCCAGTCGCTCGACGGCCTCGGTGAACGTGAGGTGATCGATCTGCTGCACGAACGAGATGACGTCTCCGCCCTCGCCGCAGCCGAAGCAGTGCCACCGCCCGACGGCGGGGCGCACGGTGAACGAGGGGGTCTTCTCGTCGTGGAACGGGCACAGGCCCTTGAGCCGCCCGGCACCCGCGCGGGTGAGCGTGACGTGTTCGCGTACGACCGATTCGATCGACGCCTTGTCCTTGACGGCCTCGACGTCCTCGGCGTTGATGCGTCCCGCCACGAGCACCTCCTCTCCCGATGAGAGTCTAGGCGGCGTACCCGGTCTGCCCCGGTTGCGGTCGGCGTGCCTGTGGAGGAGCTGTCGGATCGCGACGCGCCGGAGCGATCTTCGACCTCACCAGCTCGCCGGTCCCGGCGCCTCGCACCACCGCCGGTGGAGCACGCGTGCCCGAACGTCGGTGAGGCTCGCGACCTGATCGACCACGGCGCGCAACCGCCCGGCGTCGTCCGTCGCGTCACGGTGGTCGGCCAGGTGGAGCGGATCCAGGGTGGCCTCGGGCTCCGCGCGGAAGACCGCGAGCAGGTCCTCGACGATCCGGCGTTCGGCCGCCAGGGCGTCGGCACGCTCGGGGGCGAACATGACGAAGTGGGCGGCGAGCGCCTTGAGCAGCGCGCATTCGGCCCGGGTCGCCGCCGGGACGACGAGATCGGCGGCGTACCGCGTCAACTGCCCCTCGCCCGCCCGGGCCCGCGTGGCCTGCTCGGCAGACCGGACGAAGCGACCGATGAGCGTGCTCGTCATGTCCTTGAGGGCGGCCAACGCGACCCTGCTGCCGTCACTGCGCTCGACGACGACGCCCGTGCCGAGCAAGCGTTCGCCCGCGGCCGCGATGTGCTCCTCGTCGAGGTCGGGCGCGTAGAGCCGCACGGCCACCGCGAACACCGGCTCGAGTGCTCGGGGGTCGCGGAGAACCGCGAGATCCAACCGCCCGGCCGCCACCGCGTCCTCGACGTCGTGGACCGAATACCCCACGTCGTCGGCCCAGTCCATGACCTGGGCCTCGAGACACCGTCGAAACTCCGGGGCGCCCTCCCGCAGCCACGTGAACACGTCGAGGTCGTCGTCGTAGGCGCCGAACTTGACGGTACCCGCCGGCATCTGCGAGGCCGTCCACGGGTACTTCGTCGCCGCGTCGAGCGCGGCCCTCGTGAGGTTGAGTCCGGCCGACCGGCCGTCGGGGCGAAAGCGCTTGGCCTCCAGCCTCGTCAACAGCCGCAGGGTCTGCGCGTTGCCCTCGAAACCCCCGATGCCGGCGCACGCCCGGGCGAGCGCGGTCTCGCCGTTGTGCCCGAATGGCGGATGCCCCAGGTCGTGCGCGAGACAGGCCGTGTCGACGAGGTCCCCGTCGCAGCCGAGGGCGGCCCCGAGTTCACGGCCGATCTGGGCGACCTCGAGCGAGTGCGTGAGGCGATTGCGCACGAAGTCGTCGCTGCCGGGCTCCATGACCTGCGTCTTCGCACCCAGGCGGCGCAGCGCCGAGGAGTGCAGGAGACGCGCCCGATCCCGTGCGAAGTCTGATCGGTGCGCCGTCTTGCGCGTAGGGTCCTCCCCGACCCACCTCGCACGGTCCCACGGCTCGTATCCGGTCACCCCCGCACTGTAGAGTCCGGGGTCGATCCTCGCGCGGATCGACCCATGCCGCCCGTCCCCCCGGAGCCAAGCCGGCCCCGTCCTCTCGTAAGGTCAGGACATGGATCGCCATCCCCTCATCTCCCCCAGCGAGCTCCACGAGCGTCTGCGCAGCCGCCCCGGCGAGGCCCCCCTGCTCCTCGACGTGCGATGGACCCTGGGCGCGGACGACGGATACGACTCCTACCTGCAGGGACATCTGCCCGGGGCCGTCTTCGTCGACCTCAAACGCGACCTCGCCGGGGAGACGACCGAGAGCGGCGTCGGCGGTCGCCACCCGATGCCCACGGTCGACGACTTCGAGCTCGACATGGCCGAGTGCGGAGTCGACAACGACCGCCCGGTCGTCTGCTACGACGACAGCGGTTCTCTCGCCGCGGCGCGGTGCTGGTGGCTCCTGCGGCATTTCGGAAAGTACGACGTGCAGGTGCTCGACGGCGGCATCGCTCAGTGGAAGGCGCACCGCTACCCGCTGGAGTCGGGCATCCGCCTCGTCGAGGAAGGCGACTTCTCGGTGCGTCGTGGCAACAGCCGGGTCCTCGGCCCCGACGAGGCGAGGATGTTCGCCGAACAGGGCCTGCTCCTCGACTGCCGCCCGGCCGACCGGTTCCGCGGCGAGAACGAGATCATCGACCCCGTCGCCGGTCACATCCCCGGAGCCGTGAACGTGCCCGCACGTTCGCTCACCGACGAGAACGGTCGGTTCCTGCCGGCCGAGGAGCTGCGCCGGGTGCTCGAGGCGGCGGGCGTCGACGGTGAGACCCCGGTCGCGACGTACTGCGGCTCCGGCGTCCAGGCCTCCCACGTCGCTCTCGCCATCGCGATCGCCGGGCTCGGCGACGGCGTACCCGTCTACATCGGATCGTGGTCGGACTGGATCACCGACCCCCAGCGCCCCATCGCCCAGGGCGATCACACCCCGACGTCCTGAGCTTCTGTCGCCGACCGCTCGGCCGCGCCGCCGGCGGCCTCTCCCCGTCAGCCTCCGGAGACCGAGAGCTCGGCCTGGGCGACGATGCGCGCCGATTCGCCGGTGAGCTCCCGGCTGTCGAGCCAACCGTCGGGCAACGCGACCTGACGTGGTGAACCGGCGCGGCCACGAGGACCTTCCGCCGGGGCGCCTGGCCAGGGGGCGTCCGCGGGCAGCGAGGCGATGAGTTCGTCGACGTCGCTCAGCGCGTCGACGAGCGCGAGCCGGTGGCGGATCTCGTGCCCGGCCGGGAATCCCTTGAGGTACCAGGCGATGTGCTTGCGGATGTCGCGGCAGGCGCGGTGCTCGTCGCCGTCGTAGAAGTCGACGAGGTAGACGGTGTGCCGGCGCAGCGCGGCCCCGACCTCGGCGAGGCTCGGCCGCACCCGTGAGGCTCCCCCGGCGAACGCCGAGACGAGGTCGGCGAACAGCCATGGCCGTCCGAGGCAGCCGCGGCCCACGACGACGCCGTCGACACCGGTGCGCGCCACCATGTCGAGCGCGTCCTCGGCCGACCAGATGTCGCCGTTGCCGAGGACGGGGATGTCGGTGATCGTCTCGCGCAGTCGGGCGATCGCGCTCCAGTCGGCCTGGCCGGAGTACGACTGCGAGGCCGTACGACCGTGCAGTGCGACGGCGGCCACGCCGGAGTCCCGGGCGATGCGGCCGGCGTCGAGGTAGGTGAGATGGTCGTCGTCGATGCCCTTGCGCATCTTCACCGTGACCGGCACGCCGTACGGCTCCGCCTCGGCGACCGCGCCCGCGACGATGCCGCGGAACAGCTCGGTCTTCCACGGCAGCGCCGAGCCGCCTCCCTTGCGCGTGACCTTGGGCACGGGGCAACCGAAGTTGAGGTCGACGTGGTCGGCGCGGTCCTCGGTGACGAGCAGCCGCACCGCGGCCCGTACCGTGGCCGGGTCGACGCCGTAGAGCTGCACGCTGCGCGGGTTCTCCTGCGGGTCGTGCGTGATGAGCCGCATCGACTCCGGGGTGCGCTCGACGAGGGCACGAGAGGTGATCATCTCGCTGACGTAGAGGCAGCGCCCGGCCTCGCCGTTGCCGGCGCTCTCGCCGAACTCGCGGCACAACCGGCGGAAGGCGCGGTTCGTGATTCCCGCCATGGGCGCGAGGACGACCGGTGTGGGGATCGTCACCGGTCCCAGACGCAGCGGTGGCAGCACGGGACGCCGCGCGGCGTGGTCGCCGGGGGCGGTCGGGGAGTCGATCACGGCAGTCATCGCCGACCATTCTCCCAGGCAGAGACCGTGAGGCGAAACGCCCGGATCGGGACGGGGGCGCAGATCGTGGAACGGTGTGTCACGCACGCAGTTGTGCGAGGGTCTCGGCGCGAGCGGCGAGGACGTGCTCGGCGAGGCCCGGGTGGTGGGCGTACCAGGCGAGGTGGGCATCGCGAATCGCCTCGTCGGGCACCGCACGTCCGTCGATGGTCCATCCCTCGCGGACCGCGGCGCTCGGCAGGTCCAGTGCAGCACAGACCCCCTCGGTGAGCGGGGCGTGGATCGAGCGCAGCAGGGTGCGACCGGGGTCGGCAGCCTCGGCCGGCAGCCCGAGCCGCTGTTGCACCCGGCGGGCCAGCCCGATGAGCACGGTGTTGCCCGGGTGGTTGATCGTGTGCGCGGTGTCGGCGCCGGCGGGTGCGATCAGATCGCTCGCGACGACCGTGCCGTGACGTCGCTCCCGCCGCTCCACCTCCGCGATCGACGTGCGCGCGACGGCTCGGATGCCGGCGGTGGACGGCTGGCTCACCACCCGCACGAGCGCGTCGGACTCCCCCGCCGCGATCAACGCGGTCGCGAGATCGTGGTACGGCGCGAGCGGCGGATCACCGGCGTCGCCGGCCGGCCCGGAGCGCACGATGACGTGCCGTGGGTACAGGCCCGCGTACCTCAACGGCGGCACGAGCACGAGCCGCCCACCGCGGCGAAGACCGGCCATGATCTGCGCGGTGCCGATGGGCAGGTCACGGTAGTCCGCACGCACGGGCTGACTCACGAGCACGTCGACCCGATCGAGCAGCCGCGCGAGGTGCGGGAGGTCGTCGGCGGTGAGTTCGAACACCGGCGGAACACGCACGGTACGCAAGGATGCCTGCGGGTCCTCCCCGAGCAGCACGCGCAGGCTCTCGGCCTGGCAGTTGCCGAGAACGATCGCGAGGGGGCGGCCGTCGTCCTCCGGCAGGGGGTCGAGGCCGTAGAACGCGCCGTAGTGCCGCCGACGCGCGGCCTCGACCGGGGCGATCGGGGCGTCCGCGGCCGAAGGCGGCGTCGTTCGTGGCTGCGTCACCGGGCACCTCCGATCTCGGGGGGGGGGGGGGGG
>NZ_LN651331.1:620025-928804 GCF_000826525.2 Mobilicoccus massiliensis
GGGGGGGGGGGGGGAACCTGCCGCGACGTCGTCGGGCAAGGTGCCTCCGGACTGTTGTCGAGTGGGCGCATCGCAGACCCGGCCATCGCACCGAACGGCAGCGTAACCGAGCGCCGTCGACCTCCCGCCGGAAGAACGCACCACCCCGTTAGGCTGATCCCGTGACCGATCCCACGACCCGCGAGACGCTCGTCAACCGCCTCTTTCGCATCCCCACCAAGGTGACCACGGCGGCCTTCGTCGTGGCGATTCTCGTGGGGCTCGTCGTCGGTGGGCCGGTCGGATGGGTGTTGCTCGGAGCCTCGGTGATCGTCTTCGCCGCGATGCTCGCGCTCATGTGGCCTGATCTGTCGACGGTCGAACGCATGCTGCGCCTCGCGGTGCTCGTGTTCCTCGTCGCCGTCTCGGTCGTGCGTCTCGTCCCCGCGACCTGACCGGGCCGCAATCGCCTTCGGACGCGAGGGGCCGACCGCACGAATCGATCGTCGCGGTCGGCCCCTCGTCGCCGTCGACGGGATATCAGTCGTTGCCGGCCTCCATGGCGGCGTAGTCGAGGTGCAGGTCGTCCGACGGGGGCACGGAGGTCGCGATGGCCTTGGCCCCACCCGGCTCGAGCTCGCCCACGAGGTGGGTGCTCGCCCGGCCGACCTGGAACTCCTCGCCCGCGGTGCCGAGCATCCCCATGCCGACGTACTGCTCCAGACGGCTGCGGGAGTCGGCGATGTCGAGGTTGCGCATGGTGAGCTGGCCGATGCGATCGGTCGGGCCGAACGGCGCACCCTCGGTGCGCTCCATCGACAACTTGTCGGGATGGTAGCTGAAGTTCTCCCCCGTCGTGTCGAGGATCGAGTAGTCGTCGCCGCGACGCAGCCGCAGCGTGACCGTGCCTGTGACCGCGGTGCTCACCCACCGCTGCAGCGACTCGCGCAGCATGAGCGACTGCGGCTCGAGCCAGCGGCCTTCGTACAGCAGCCGACCCAGGCGGCGGCCCTCGTTGTGGTAGTTGGCGAGGGTGTCCTCGTTGTGAATCGCGTTGAGCAGCCGCTCGTAGGCGATGAAGAGCAGCATCATGCCCGGCGCCTCGTAGATGCCGCGGCTCTTGGCCTCGATGACGCGGTTCTCGATCTGGTCGGCCATGCCGAGCCCGTGGCGGCCACCGACGCGATTGGCCTCGAGCACGAGCCCCACCGGGTCCTGGTCATAGCGCACGCCGTTGATCGCGACGGGACGTCCGTACTCGAACGTCACGCTGACCACTTCGGGCGCGATCTCGACCTCGGGATCCCAGAACCGCACACCCATGATCGGATCGACGAGTTCGATGCCCGCGTCGAGGTGCTCGAGCTTCTTGGCCTCGTGGGTGGCGCCCCAGATGTTGGCGTCGGTGGAGTACGCCTTCTCCTTGCTCGCCCGGTAGGGCAGGTCGCGCTCGGTGAGCCACTGGCTCATCTCGTCGCGACCGCCGAGCTGCTCGACGAACTCCTCGTCGAGCCACGGCTTGTAGATGCGCAGCTTGGGGTTGGTGAGCAGGCCGTAACGGTAGAACCGCTCGATGTCGTTGCCCTTGAACGTGGAGCCGTCGCCCCAGATCTGGACGTCGTCCTCCATCATCGCGCGGATGAGCAGGGTGCCCGTGACCGCGCGACCGAGCGGGGTGGTGTTGAAGTAGGTCTTACCGCCGGAGCGCAGGTGGAACGCGCCACATCCGAGAGCGACGAAGCCCTCCTCGACCAGCGCTCGTCGGCAGTCGACGAGGCGCGCGATCTCGGCGCCGTACTCCTTGGCACGGCCCGGCACCGACTCGATGTCGGGCTCGTCGGCCTGACCGAGGTCGGCCGTGTACGTGCAGGGGATGGCGCCGTTCTCGCGCATCCACGCGACGGCCACGGAGGTGTCGAGGCCGCCGGAGAACGCGATACCGACTTTCTCGCCGGAGGGGAGGCTGGTGAGGACCTTGGACATGGCCCCACCTTATGCATGGTCATGCATGATCATGCATGACGTCTCAGGTCGTGGACATCGGATTCACCACTCCCCCACGCGCTCCGGCCGGTCGGGCGCGGGGCCACCTTTCACACTCGCGCTCCTACATCCCGTTCCCGTCCGCACGACCGTCGCGCCCGCCGCCGACACGGCGGCCTCACGCCTCCTGGGCCTCGGCGCTCCCCATCGCGAGTCCCCGGACGATCTGCCAGGCGCGCAGCCTCGCGAGCATGACCCACGGGACGAGCGGGCCGACGATTCGCCAGAGCGGGCCTCCCCACCGGCGATTCGCGACCGTCACCGTCACCTCCGCACCGCCGGGTGCGGGTGAGATCGAGATGTCGGTGTAACTGTTGAGAACCGCCTCCAGGCGCCGCTTCCCGCCGTCGAACCGGCACCCCCACAGCACGTGATGCCCCTCGGGCGTCGTCTCGGCGGCAAGGCGATCCGGCCAGTAGCGGTACCCCCTCTTCTCGCCTCGCCCGACGAACTCGGCAGCGAACTCCTCGCCGGCGGCGACGTCCGCGACGAGCTGCGGCGGGGCGGAGACGAACCGCTGAACCTGCACGCCCCTGCTCACCGGGCCGTCGCCCAGAAGGTCCCGCCGCACCGGCACGATCCGCCATCCACGGCGACGGTCGTCGGTGGCGTCGAGCACACGACTCAGCACCTCGACATCGGCACCGGTCTCGGCGAGGACCTCGCGGCCGCGACCGCTGGGCTCGTCGATCACCGCCCGCAGCAAGGCGGTTCCCGACGTGAACGCCGACCCCTTCGTCAGCACCTTGAACCGCTCGGACATCGGGATGTCGCCCGTCGCATCGTGGTGCAGGTCCTCGAGGGGCCGCGGAGACGCACTCGGCAGATCACGGGGATCCACCCCGAGCGTTGCCAGGTGCCGGTCGCGGACACGTCGAGTCGCGGCCCTGATTCCCGCCAGCGTGACGCCCGCCTGGCCGAGGATGCGCGCGGCCTCGCCACCGTTGGCGGCGATCCCGGCGAGCACATGCTCGACGTCGATCTGCGACGCCCGCGCCCGCGCGGCCTCCGACCACGACGCGTTCGACAGCGCCGCACCCTCCGACATCGATCCCCTACCCATCAACGTTCCCCTCTCGCGCGCAGCAGTTCCGGAGGCATGCGCTTGCGGAACTTCTTGTGGACGGCCTGTCGCGTCACCCCGAGCGCCTCGGCGATCTCGGACCAGGAGAGCCCGGCTCGCAGGCCGGCCTCGACCTGGGCGAGCTCGAGCTCGTCGGTGACGCGACGCAACGTCGCGACGGCACGCAGCCCGCTGACGGGATCGGTGACGTCGCTCGCTTTCTCGGCGAGTTCTCCGTAGGCCATGACAGCAACCTAGGTTGACGCGGGGTGCTTGTCAACCAGAGTTGCTCAAGTGCTCCCCGCACCGGCCCCCATTCCGTATCCCACCCCTGTTCCGTATCCCGCTCTCCAGTCCCGGACCCCACCCCGACACGGAAGATGGGATGGCAGCGAAACGGGGGTGATCACCCCACTTGCGCTGCCATCCCGTCTTCCACGTCGAATCCGAGGGGTGATCGACGAATCACCTACCTGTGGATGACGGGATCCAGGTCCTGCGCGTCGGTGCCACGATCGAGAGGTGAGCGCTCTCCAGACCCTTCCTCACGCCGCGCGTGACCTGCCACCTTCTCTTCATCGTCTCTACCGGGAGCAGCAGCGGCTGTTCACGCGAGAGCAGCTTCTCGACGCCGGGGTGACGCAGGAGCGTCTGCGATGGCGGCTCGGTCGCACGTGGAGCAGCCCGTTTCCCGGCGTCGTCCTCATCGGCGACGCCGAACTCGACGAGACCCAGCGGCTACGCGCCGCGCTCCTCTACGCCGGTCCCCGCGCGCTCCTCGCCGGGAGCACCGCCGCAGCGCTTCACGGGGTGAGGCGAGCCGCGTCGAGAACGGTGCACGTGCTCGTTCCGCGCGACTGCTCCGCCCGGAGACACCGGTGGGTGCACGTCCATCGCTCCGCCGTCGCCGATCTGCGCGCCACCACACGGGACTCACTCGCGGTGACGTCGGTGCGACGCGCGGTCGTCGACGCGGCCCGCTGGTGCGGCGACGACCGCGAGGCCGAGGCTCTCGTCATCGAGGCGTGCCAGCGGCGTCTCACCACGACCGATCGCGCTCCTGCCCCCGCCGATGCTCAACCCCGAGGTGCGCACCGCCACCGGCGGACGCCTCACCTCTCCCGACCTGTGGTTCGACGACGTCGCCCTCGCGGTGATGGTGCACTCCAAGGAGCACCACCTGATCGGTGACGACTGGGAGCGCACGATCACCTCCGACGCCGATCTCAGCATCGCCGGCGCGGCGGTCATCGGTATCGCACCGACGACGATCTCCCGCGATCCGGCTTCTGCGCTCCGCCGCGTCGAGCAGGCGTACGCCGCGGCCCGAAGTCGCCCACGCACCACGAACATCGTCGTCACCCCGCGCCGGTTCTGAGGTCTCCGGCCCCGACGCGTGGCACGCCGCTCATCCCACCGAGCTCGGCGTCCGGGTGCCGGGCCTCAGGTGGCCGTCGGGGTGTCGACGGCGCCTCCGTAGCGGCGATCGCGCCGGGCGTAGGTGTCGAGGGCCTGCCAGAGGTGGCGGCGGTCGAAGTCGGGCCACAGCGTGTCGAGGAACACCATCTCGGCGTAGGCGCTCTGCCAGAGCAGGAAATTGGAGGTGCGCTGCTCCCCGGAGCTGCGCACGAACAGGTCGACGTCGGGCATGTCGGACTCGGGCAGGTAGCGGGCGACGGTCTTCTCGTCGACCGATCCCGGTTTGAGTCGCCCGGCCGCCACGGCCTCGGCGATGGCGCGAGCCGCGTCGCCGATCTCGGCGCGTCCGCCGTAGTTGACGCAGAAGTACAGCGTGAGGCGGTCGTTGTCCTTCGTCAGTTCCTGGGCGATCTCGAGCTCGTCGATGACCGACTTCCACAGCCGCGGGCGCCGCCCCACCCACCGCATCCGGACTCCCCACGAGTGCAGCTGATCGCGTCGTCGCCGGATGACGTCGCGGTTGAACCCCATGAGGAACCGCACCTCGGCGGGCGAACGCTTCCAATTCTCCGTGGAGAACGCGTACGCCGACAGGTTGGGCACGCCCGCCTCGATCGCACCCGCGACGACGTCGAGCAGCGCCGCCTCTCCCGCCTCGTGGCCCTTGGTGCGTGGCAGGCCCCGCTGGTTGGCCCAGCGGCCGTTGCCGTCCATGACGATCGCGACATGCTCGGGCCTCAGCGCCGCCGGGATCGGGGGCGGGGTCGCCCCGCTCGGGTGCGGGAACGGATCGTCGTATCGGGAGGTCACGGCCACGCGTCGAGCCTACCGGCGCAGCCTGCGCCCGAGCTGGGGTCAGGCGCGTTCGACGAGCCGGAGCGAGCGCACACCGCGTTCGAGATGCCACTGGAGGAACGCGGTGACCAGACCGCTGCCCTCGCGGCGATGCTGCGGTTCGCTCGCGTCGGCCACGGGCCAGTCACCCTCCATGAGCGCCCCGAGCAGGAGGAAGGTCGCGGGCGCGGGCGCGACCGACCCCGGAGTGCGGCACGCCGGGCACACGCATCCGCCGGAGGCGAGGTTGAACGCCCGGTGCGGCCCGGGTTCACCGCAACGCGCGCAGTCGTGGAAGCTCGGAGCCCATCCCGCGGTCGCGACGGCCCGCAACAGATAGGCGTCGAGCACGAGAGAGGCATCGTGCTCCCGCCCGGCGAGGCTCGCGAGCGCACCGGCCAACAGCGTGAACTGGGACGATCCGGTGTCCTGCCCCTCGGTGAGACGTTCGGCGGTCTCGAGCATCGCGACCATCGCCGTCCACGCGACGTAGTCGCGGGTGATCTGCTCACCGTAGGGGGCGAGTACGTCGACCTGGGTCACGGTGTCGAGCGAGCGGCCCTCGTAGAGCTGGGCGTCGATGACCATGCCCGGCTCGAGTCGTGCCCCGAACTTGCTCTTCGTGCGCCGGACCCCCTTGCCGACGGCACGAACGATGCCCCGGCCGCGCGTGAGCAGGGTGATGATGCGGTCGGCCTCCCCCAGCTTCTGGGTGCGCAGCACGATGGCGGCGTCGCGATAGAGAGGCATTGCGCCATTCTGCGCCATGCCGGTGACAGGGCCTCATCGCCCCGCCGGGTGGCGGTCGCCGGTGTCACCCGGCGACGACGAGATCGACGACGTCGGACGCGCACCCCCACGACAACGTCATCCCGGAGCCACCGTGGCCGTAGCAATGGACGACGCGCACCCCGTCCACCACCTCCTCGTCGAGACGCACCGACGGCCGTTCGGGCCGCAGACCCACGCGGTGGGCGACGATCCGCGCCCGTCGCAGCCGGTCCGCCATCGCGGGGGCTCCCGTACGCAGCAGCAGATCGTGCGCGCGGTCCAGCAGACCGGCCGAGAGCTCGGCGTCGGGTTGCACCGACCACTCGTCCTCCTCCGCCGTGCCGCCGACGACGACCGTGTGCTCACGGGGCACGACGTAGGTCGGCACGGAGTCGTCGAGCGACCATTCGGTGAGTCCGAACTGTTCGACGACGACGACCTGCCCCCGCAACGGCCGCACCGTGGCGTCGGCCGCCAGGAGCCTCGCCCCGAGGCCGGAGGTGTCGACGACCACCCCGTCCTGCGGCGCAGGGAGTTGCGCGAGGGCCATGCGCGTGAGGGTGCCGCTGAGCTCGTGCAGACGATGCCGCAACCACGGCAGGTAGATGCCCATGTCGGCGACGGGAGTGCGGAACCGCCGCCCCGCGACGTACGGCTCGGGCACGTCGTCGAGGCGGGCGTACTCGAGCACGTCGGCGAGCCACTCCGGGTTGCCGGTGTCGACGCGCATGAGCTCGGTGCCGCTGCGCAGCCGCACGCCGGCCTCCTCGTGCTGCGCGGCGATGTCGACGTAGTCGAGGAACGAGCGTCGTGCCCACGCGCGCACCCGATCGGGCGGCGCCGCTCGGTACGGGTACCACATGGCGGCGGAGACGGCCGAGGTCGTCTCGTCGGGGAGATCTCGCGCGAGGACGTGCACCTCGCACCCGGCTTCGAGCAGGCGGACGGCGCAGGAGAGTCCGATGACACCGGCGCCGACGACGATGACGCGTTCCATGGCCCCAGCTTGCCCGAGCCCGACACCCGTTGCCCGGGAACACGGCGACGAATGCCCTGGTCGTCTCGCGGACGGCGGCGCCCTCGCCCGCCGGTCAGCGCTGGACGGTGACGTTCTCGCCCGTGGCGTGGACGGCGAACCCCGCGTCGGTCACCGCCACCCGGGTGAGTGACATGCCGGCCGGCAGACCCGGCACCGGGCGACGGATGGCGGGCAGCCGCTCCACGGCACCGCCGACGAGGTCGCCGCCCCCGACGACCCGGACCGGGTCGACGGCGATCCGGTCACCCTCGGCGGTCACCCGGGCGACGGCCGAGAGGTCGATCGTGCGGCCGAGCACGCCCAACGGCATCGTCACGGCGACCATGCCGTCCGCCGCCGGCGCGAGCCGGAGCCCGCGCCCCACCTCCTGCTCGACGGCGGCGAACGGCACGACGGCGTCGAGCTCGAGACGGTCGGCGGTGATCGTGCCGTCCTTCGCGACGCGCGCACCGTTGCCGGTCACGTGGACGTCGCGCAGATCCCGACCGTCGGAGAACAGCCGGGCCGATCTCAGGTCGACCCCGGGCAGCCACGCCTCCCCGCTCGCGAGGTCGCTCGGAGGCGCGGCGTTCTGGGCGTCGGTGGTTCCGGGTGCCGCGGTGGACGTGGCGGGAGACGGGGCCGCGGGCGTGACCTCCCCGGAGCCGGGCCGGGAGAGCAGGAGGAACGCGACGAGACCTGCGACGAGCACGACGACGAACAGTCCACCGAGGATCGCCAGTGCGCGCACGAGGCAGCCTGGTCGCCGCGTCGCGGCATTCTCCGGAGTCCTCACCCCGGCAGTGTCGCATCCCGCTGGTCTCGCGCCGATCCGCGCCGATCCGCGCCGGTCGCCCCGTCAATCCGATCAGTCGACCGGTACCCGTTGTCCGTGCGCGCGCCTAGGCTCGAGCAGGACGGCCCGGCCCCGTGCCGGACGATGCACTCGCCCAGGGGGAGACATGGCCACCGACCTGCCCGGACGCCCCATCTGGATGGACCTCATGACGGACGACGTCGAGGGGGCGAAGGCCTTCCACGGCGAGCTGTTCGATTGGACCCTCGACGACCAGGGCGAGGAGTTCGGCCATTACACGATCATCTCCAAGGGCGACATGGTCGTCGCCGGGCTCATGTCCACACTCATGTCTCCGGAGGGCCCCACGACCGAGCCGACGCCTCCGACGACGTGGAGCGTGTACCTGCACACCCTGGATCTCGACGATGCGCTCTCGGCCGCGCCCGCCACGGGTGCCAAGGTCGTCTTCGGCCCAATGGACGTCGCCGACCAGGGGCGGCAGGGGTTCGTCGTCGATCCCGCGGGCGCGGCGGTCGGTCTCTGGCAGCCCGTGAAGATGCACGGGTTCGACGTGCGCCCCGGCGCTCTCGGCGTTGCGGTGTGGTTCGAGTGCCTCCGCCCCTCCGATCCGGGTGTGCACGCACGAACACCCGTGCGATACTCGTACGCATGTTCGGTATGCAGGGCTCACTCCTCGACGACATCGACGAGATCGGCCTGCGACCTCTCGAACCGACTCGGACGCCGCTGGCCGACGGGGCATGGGTCGACGTCTGTCCCGGTTGGCTCACGGGCGTCGGCGACGTCTTCGCCCACCTGTCGCAGGCGGTGGAATGGCGAGCCGAGCGGCGGTGGATGTACGAGCGCGAGGTCGATACCCCACGCCTGCTGCGATTCTACGCCGAGGGCGAGGCACTCCCCCATCCGGTCCTCGAACACGCGCGCGACGCGCTGAGTCGCCACTACACCCGCGAGCTCGGCGAACCCTTCACCACCGCCGGCATGTGCCTCTACCGCGACGGCAACGACTCCGTCGCCTGGCACGGTGACACCCTCGGTCGCTCCTCGACCCACGACACGATGGTCGCCATCGTCTCGCTCGGCGCTCCCCGCCCCCTCCTGCTGCGACCGGCCTCCGAACGGGCCAAGCGTGAACACCAGAGGTCCGGGCACGGCGGCAGCCTGCGATTCCACGTCGGCCACGGTGACCTCGTCGTCATGGGCGGCTCGTGCCAACGCACCTGGCAGCACGCGGTGCCCAAGCTCACCGGGTCGGTGGGTCCGCGCATCAGCGTGCAGTTCCGTCCGCACGACGTGCGTTGAGCGCCCGTCCGCGCGCCCGAGCCCCGCCGTGGATGCGTCGGCTCGGGGTGGCGGCGGCGCGGGGCGCGGGCGCGTCAGCGCGGGTGCACCGAGAACGCGTAGTCGGCTGTGCTCGTCGAGGTGACCATCGGCGGGTGCAGGTCACGCATCCCGAAGCGCTGCTTGCGGTGGACGAGCGTGACGATGATCGCGAGGGAGACCGCGAGGATGCCCGCGAGCACGCCCAGCGCGGCCCAGTAGTGGGAGGCCTGACCGCCGGAGATCGCGACGCGGAAGGCATCGACGCTGTACTTCATCGGCGAGACCACCGACAACGCCTGATAGAAGTCGTTGAGCATCGTCACCGGGAAGATCCCACCGCACGCGGGGAGCTGGAGGATGAGCACGACCAGGAACACCGCGGTCTGTGGCGAGCCGAGGATGAGCCTCACCCAGTACCCGAGTGCCATGAAGGCGAGCGCCGCGACGACGAGCAGCAGCGCGAACTTCCACGGGTGCACGGGGTCGAGACCGAGGAAGAGCCACACGCCCCCACCCATGAGCAGGGCCCCGAGGGTGCCCACGAGTCCCGGCGGGCCGAACCCGAGCAGGGCGCGCCGCCACGGCCCCGCCCGCCCGGTGATAGCGCGCCCGGAGATCGTGCGGAGGACGAGGAACGTCGACACGCACGCGATCCACAGGGCGATGGAGAAGAACATCGGCGCGAGACCGCGACCGTAGTACTTGGCGTCGTGGTCGACCCGCTGGTGGATGTCCACCGGCTGCGCCATGACCGAGCTGAGATCCGCGCGTTGCTCGTCGGACAGTTCGGGCACCTGCGCGACGCCCTTGGCGAGCCCGTTCGAGAGTTCGTGGGCGCCGCTGGAGAGCTGCGGCATCGCCGTGTCGAGCCGGCCGAGCGCATCGCTCAGCTCGACGAGACCCGACAGCGCGTTCGTCGCCTTGTCGGTCATCCCTCGTCCCGCGGCCGCGAGCTCCCGGCCACCGGCGCGGAGGTCGTCGATCCCGTCCTGCGACTGGGACAGCCCGGTCTGCACCTGGGCGAGACCGGAGTCGAGCTGCCCCGCCCGCTGGTCCGCCGCGTTGACGGCGG
Source organism: Mobilicoccus massiliensis (assembly GCF_000826525.2). Taxonomy (GTDB): domain Bacteria; phylum Actinomycetota; class Actinomycetes; order Actinomycetales; family Dermatophilaceae; genus Mobilicoccus; species Mobilicoccus massiliensis. Next base: position 630,368 of record NZ_LN651331.1, read on the forward strand.
ACCTCACCGCGGCGCCAGCGGCCTGCAGCCCCTTGGGATCCAGCTGGGCGTTGATGCCACCGGAGAGGCGGGCGACGACTCCGAGGTTGCTCTCGACGGTCGTCGTCGAGGTGGCGGCGCCCTCGAGGGAGCGGGTGAGGGCGACGAAGTCGGCGTCGTCGGCGAGTTCGGGGTGGGCGGCCAGCAGGCTCCGCATGGCGTCGCGGCTCGTGTCGAGCTGCCGGCGGACCGTGAGGATCGAGCCGTCGCCCGGCCCGGTGATCGAACCGGTGACGTTGACGAGGTCCTTGCTCTGCTTGAGCAGCGCAGGGATGTCGCGCTCGGCGAAGTCGACAAGCGGGACGGCGGCCTCGTTGACGCGACGGACGTCGGCGATCGCGCCACGCGCCGCGCCGGTGAGCGCCTCGGCGCCCTTCCCGGCGGTCCCCACCCCGGCGGCGATGCGGTCACTGCCCTTCTGCACGTCGGCCAGACCGCGCTCGGCCTCGGCCACCGAGCTCTGGACTCCCTTGTTGTCCGAGACCGCAGCCTTGACCGAGGTGTCGATCTGGTGCACGCCGTCTTTGGCCTTGGCGAGGTTGACGTCGAGCTTCTTCGCCCCGTCGGCGGCCGAGACGAGCCCCTCCCGCATCTTGTCGACGTTGAGGAACAGCGCCTCGAAGTAGGTCTCCGACACCGTGGAGTCGAGGGTCTTGCCCAGGGCGTCGTCGGCCTTGCCCGTGAGCGTGCCGATGATGAAGCCGTTCGCGTCGTCGCGGCGCAGTTCGAGGCCGGCGCGCTTGGGTGTGAGGTCGCCGGCGCTCACGAGGTTGGCGGAGAAATCCTCCGGGATGGTGATGACCATGTAGTACTCACCGCTGCGGAGGCCGTCGAGTGCCCGCTCGTCGTCCTCGCCGAGGAACTGCCAGTCGAACGTCGGCCGATCCTTGAGGGCTTGGACGAAGTCCTTGCCGCCGGTGACCTTCTTGTCGCCGAACGTCGCATCACGGTCATGGTTGACGACCGCGACCTTGATGTCCTCGATGTGACCGTAGAGGTCCCAGTTGGCGTGCAGGTAGATCCCGCCGTACAGCAGCGGGATGAGCAGCACGAAGATCAGCGCCAGCCGGGATCGGCCACGAAATCTCGTGAACTCGTGTCGGACGAGGATGAGGAAGCGCTTCAGAAGCATGGACGGTTCCTCACTGTTCCGAGCGGGTGGAGGTGTCGGTCTGGGCGGGGGTCTCGGGGGGCGCACCGCCCTCGTCGGCCGTCGGTGGCGAGGTGGAGACGGGCGGCCCCGCGTCGGCGTCCGGCGCGGGGCCTTCGGGTTCGACCTCCCTAAGCCGACCGGGGGCATGACGTCGGTGACCGCCCTGGGCGGCTGCCGTGTGGAGATGGGGCTCGGGATCGGTGAAGCTCGCCGTCTCGGGTCCGCTCTCCTCCTCGGTCGGGCTGTCAGGGTCGGTCTCGACGGGGGCGGTGTCGAGGTTCCGCTCGAGATGGAGGACCACGGACCCCTCGGGGACGAAGTCGTCATCGGCGACGGACATGACGAGCGCGGCCCCGTCGATCGCGAGGAGGCGCCGCAGCGCCGAGTAGAGCCGCGGGAGGTCGCGGTGGCGGATGCGCAGGTCCGCGTCGTCGAGCGCGATGACGCTCGCGGGCCGGACCAGCGCGAGCGCGACGGCGACGACGGCCCGATCGAGGCTGTCCATCTTCTCGAGCTGGGCCTTGACGTCGACACGGACGCCGAGCTCCTCGGCCATGAGGTCCGCGCGCTTAAGCGCCGTGTCGGGGGAGATGCCTTCGATGTAGGCACGGTCGAGGATCGACTCCCGCAGGGTGAGGCGGTCCTCAGGCCCCACGTATTCACCGAGCCGCGCGATGCTCGTGTGCTTGAGCGCGTCGTAGGGGTTCGCCGTCGCGTCGATCCCGCACAGTTCGAGGGAGCCCCTCGCCGGCCTGAACCGACCGCAGAGCGCGAGGAGGAGGGAGGACTTCCCCGAGCCCGCAGGCCCGGCCACGACACACATCTGCTCCGGATACAACGTGACGTCGACTGGGCCGAAGATCCTCCCCTGGGATCCGTCGGCCACCAGGTCGCGAGCAATGAGAATCGGGTCGCCCATCACACCTCCATGCCGAGTCGCCGCTCACCCTACCGCCCGGCAACGACACCGGGACGGCAGGTCGAAGCGGGCGAACCGGTCGCAGGGGCCTGACCGCAACACCGTCGGCGCCGCATCAGGGGCCACCGCCGGGGCGGCTGATCCGCTCCCCCGGCTCCGCACTCCCGGCGCGGTCGCGCTCGGCTCTGTTGACTGCCGAGAGGATCGCCGAGATCGACGCCCGCACGATGGAGTTGTGGATGCCCACGCCCCACAGCACACGATCGCCGATGGCGCACTCGACGTAGGCGGCCGCGCGAGAATCCTGACCGGTCGTCATCGCGTGCTCGGCGTAGTCGAGCACCCGCACATCGACGCCGATCCGCTCGAGCCCGTCGACGAACGCCGCGATCGGGCCGTTGCCGGTGCCCTCGATCTCGATCTCTCGGTCACCGTCGAGAACCGTGGCCCACAGGTGGTCCTGCCCGTCGGAGTCGCTCGTGCTGCGCGCCGACAGCGGGGTGAACCGACCCCAGGCCCTCTCGCCCTCGCCGGTGCCGGGCAGGTACTCGTCGCTGAAGACCTCCCACAGCGCGGCCGCGCCCATCTCGCCGCCCTCGCTGTCGGTGCGACGCTGGACGACGCCCGAGAGCTCGATCTGCAGGCGACGTGGCAGGTCGAGCTGGTGCTCGTTGCGCATGAGGTAGGCGACGCCGCCCTTGCCGGACTGGCTGTTGACGCGGACGACGGCCTCGTAGGAACGGCCGAGGTCGTGTGGGTCGACCGGCAGGTAGGGCACGCCCCAGACGAGTTCGTCGACGGTCTTGCCGGTGGCCGCCGCCTGGCGGTCCATGTCGTCGAAGCCCTTCTTGATCGCGTCCTGGTGCGAGCCGGAGAACGCCGTGAACACGAGGTCGCCGCCGTACGGGTGACGCTCGTGCACGGGCAGCTGGTTGCAGTACTCGACCGTGCGTCGTACCTCGTCGATGTCGGAGAAGTCGATCATCGGGTCGACGCCCTGGCTGAACAGGTTGAGGCCCAGGGTGACGAGGCAGACGTTGCCGGTGCGCTCGCCGTTGCCGAACAGGCAGCCCTCGATGCGGTCGGCGCCCGCCATGTATCCGAGTTCGGCCGCAGCAACGCCGGTGCCACGGTCGTTGTGCGGGTGCAGCGACAGGACGATCGAGTCGCGTCGCGTGAGGTAGCGGCCCATCCACTCGATCGAGTCCGCGTAGACGTTCGGCGTCGCCATCTCGACGGTGGCCGGCAGGTTGACGATCATCGGGTTGTCGGGCGTCGGGTCGAAGACCTCGGCGACCTCGTTGCACACTCGCACGGCGAACTCGAGCTCGGTCCCGGTGTAGGACTCCGGCGAGTACTCGTAGGTGATGTGCGTGTCGGGGATGGTCTCCTCGAGCTTCTTGCACAGCTTGGCGCCCTGCAGGGCGATGTCGAGGATGCCGTCCTGGTCCTTGTCGAACACGACGCGCCGCTGCAGCACGGAGGTCGAGTTGTAGAGGTGCACGATCGCGCTCTTCGCGCCGTCGATCGCGTCGTAGGTGCGCTCGATGAGGTGGTCGCGGGCCTGGGTGAGCACCTGGATCGTCACGTCGTCGGGGATGTGGCCCTCGTCGATGAGCTGGCGGCAGAAGTCGTAGTCGGTCTGGCTCGCGCTGGGGAACCCGACCTCGATCTCCTTGTAGCCCATCTTGACGAGCAGTTGGAACATGCGCAGTTTGCGCTCGGCGTTCATCGGGTCGATGAGGGCCTGGTTTCCGTCGCGCAGATCGACCGCGCACCAGCGCGGCGCCTTGGTGATGACTTTCTCGGGCCAGGTGCGGTCGGGCAGCTCGACGTGGATCTGTTCGTGGAACGGCACATACTTGCCGATCGGCATGCCCGAGGGCTTCTGGTTGTCCTGCGCGTAGGGAACTTTCGCCATGGTGGTCTCCTGCAGACTCGTCGCGGCTGGAAGGTCAGGCCGAGCAGCACGGACTCCGCGACGGGGGAGGCCTGTCAGTGGGCCCCGTCGCGGCGGCTAAGGAGTCGACCGGGCCGGGCGGCCCGACGGATCGCACCAGTCATGCCCGACATCGTAACCCCCTCGCTCGCCTGGCTGCTCGGGCACTCCGGCGCCGGACCTCGCAGTCGGCGCGGTCGCCGAAGTCGCCCGGGCCCTCCTCAGAATCCGAGGCGGCGCAGCTGCTTGGGATCGCGCTGCCAGTCCTTGGCGACCTTGACGTGCAGGTCGAGGAACACGCGCTGACCGAGGAGCGCCTCGATGCCGGCGCGGGCGCGGCTGCCGACGTCGCGCAGACGCGAGCCGCCCTTGCCGATGACGATCGCCTTCTGGCTGTCGCGTTCGACGAAGACGTTGACCCGCACGTCGAGCAGCGGGGAGTCCTCGGGCCGGTCCTCGCGCGGCACGATCTCCTCGACGACCACGGCGAGGCTGTGCGGCAGCTCGTCACGCACGCCCTCCAACGCGGCCTCGCGCACGAGCTCGGCGATCATGACGATCTCGGGCTCGTCGGTGACGACGTCGTCGGGGTAGAGCTTGGGCGAGGGCGGCAGCAGCCGGGTGAGCTCGTCGGCGACGACGTCGACCTGGTCACCTCGGGTGGCCGAGCACGGCACGATCGAGTCCCACTCCCCCAGCCGGTCGATGGCGAGGAGGTGTTCGGCGAGGCGCTGCTTGTCGACGAGATCGCTCTTGGTGGCGATCGCGACGACGGGCGTACGGCGGGCCCGACGCAGGTCGGCGAGTTCGGTCGCGATGAACGTGTCGCCGGGGCCTACGCGCTGGTCGGCGGGCAGGCAGAACCCGACGACGTCGACGTCGAGCAGCGTCTCGCGCACGAGGTCGTTGAGCCGTTGCCCGAGCAGGGTGCGGGGCTTGTGCAGGCCCGGGGTGTCGACGAGCACGAGCTGGGAGTGCTCGGCGGTGCGGATCCCGCGGATCGTGTGCCGCGTGGTCTGCGGTTTGCTCGAGGTGATGGCGACCTTGTCGCCGACGAGGGCGTTGGTCAGCGTCGACTTGCCCGCGTTGGGTCGGCCGACGAGGCAGGCGAACCCGGCTCGGAACTCGGGGACGTCCACGTCCTGCTCGCTCATGGGGTCTCCTGCTGCTCGGATTCGACGTGGGCGTGTGACCCGTGGGCCTGGGGGATGTGCTGAACGGCGGCGGGCTCGTGGGGCTCCTCGTTCTCCTCGTCGTCGCCGTCCTCGACGCGCGAGACGATGACGCTCGCGAGGCGGTGTCGGCGCCCGGCCATGCGTTCGGCCGTGAGGGTGAGGCCCTCGACCGTGCCGCTCGAGCCGAGGATGGGGACGCGCCCGAGCGCCTTGGTCAGCAGCCCACCGACGGTGTCGACGTCGTCGTCGTCGAGTTCGATGCCGAACAGCTCGCCGAGGTCGTCGACGTGCATCGTCGCCGGCACCCGCACCGAGCCGTCCTCGAGCGGCTCGACGCCCGGCAGCTCGGGGTCGTACTCGTCGGAGATCTCGCCGACGATCTCCTCGAGGATGTCCTCGATCGTCACGAGGCCGGCCGTGCCGCCGTACTCGTCGACGACGATCGCGATGTGCGTGGCCTGGGCCTGCATCTCGCGCATGAGAGCGTCGACGGGTTTGCTGTCGGGCACGAACGTGACCGGGCGCATGATCGACTCGACGTCGGACAGCGACGTGCGAGGGTTGCCGTGGATCTGCGCGGCGACGTCCTTGAAGTAGAGGATGCCGATGGGGTCGTCGGCCCCCTCGCCGACCACGGGGAGCCGGGAGAATCCGCTGCGCAGGAACAGCGACATCGCCTGACGCAGCGAGCGGTCGCGTTCGATCGAGATCATGTCGGGGCGCGGCACCATGACCTCACGGGCCACGGTGTCGCCGAGCTCGAACACCGAGTGGATCATCTCGCGTTCGTCGGCCTCGATGACGCGGGACTCCCCGGCGAGGTCGACGAGGTCGCGCAGTTCGGCCTCGGAGGCGAACGGCCCGTCGCGGTATCCCTTGCCGGGCGTGACGGCGTTGCCGACGAGGATGAGCAGGTAGGCGACGGGACCGAGGATGCGCCGCAGCAGCACGAGAGCCGGTGCGGCCTGCAATGCGATCGACTCGGCGTGCTGGCGGCCGAGGGTGCGGGGGCTGACGCCGACGATGACGAACGAGGCGAGGATCATCACGCCGATCGCGATGAGCATGGGCTGGGTCGTGCCAGGGATGAGTTCGTCGGCCGCCACGGCCGCGAGCACCGCGGCCGTGGTCTCGGCCGCGACTCGCAGGAACGTCGTGACGGCGATGTAGCCGGAGGTGTCCTGAACGACCTTGACGAGGGCCTTCGATCCGCGCCGGCCGGCCTCGAGGCATTCGGCCGCCCCCGAGTGCGAGATGCGCGAGATCGCCGCCTCGCCGGCAGTCAACAGGAATGCGATGACGAGGCAGAGCGCGAAGCCCACCCCGAGTTGGACCATCACGTGCGCGGTCGCCCCCGACCGGCGAGGAAGGTCAGCAGCAGCGTGCGCTGACGCTCGAACATGTCCTTCTCGTCCTCGGGCTCGGCGTGGTCGAAGCCGAGAAGGTGCAGGATGCCGTGAGTGACGAGGAGCAGCATCTCCTCGGCGGGCGTGTGCCCGGCGCCCGCGGCCTGACGCTGCGCCACCTGCGGGCAGATCACGACGTCACCGAGCACCCCCTCCAGGCTCGTCGAGCCCTCGCTGCCGGGGCGCAGCTCGTCCATGGGGAAGCTCATGACGTCGGTGGGGCCGGGCAGGTCCATCCACTTGACGTGGAGCACCTCCATCGCGGCCTCGTCGACGCACGTGACGCAGAGCTCGGCGCGCGGGTGCACGCGCATCTCCGTCATGACGTACCGCGCGCAGTCGAGCAACTCCTCGGTGTCGACCTCGGTGCCGGACTCGTTGAGGACCTCGATGCTCACGTCTCGTCCCTTTCGCCGTTCTCGTGCGCGCGGCGTGCCGGGCGCGGGTGCCGTCCGCCCGGCGCGTCAGGCCGGCGGTGGCGCGCCTCGTCCCAGCGCCCATAGGCGTCGACGATGTCGCCGACGAGCCGGTGCCGGACGACGTCGTCGCTGGTCAGGTAGGAGAAGTGGATGTCGTCGACGCCGCCGAGGATGTCCTGCACCACGCGCAGACCCGACTGGGTGCCCCCGGGCAGGTCGACCTGGGTCACGTCACCGGTGACGACGATCGTGCTGCCGAACCCGAGGCGGGTGAGGAACATCTTCATCTGCTCGGGCGAGGTGTTCTGCGCCTCGTCGAGAATGATGAACGCGTCGTTGAGGGTGTTGTGGGTGACGAGGAAGTCGTCGGTGACGTAGAGCGAGTCGGCGGCCGCCACCTGGATGCACATCGTCTCGGCCTCCCCGGCCGGCTCGATGGACTCGATGTGCCGTACCGGGGCGGCGCCGTCGTTCGGCAGGCGCAGGTCGACGACGAAACCGTCTCCGTCGGGGTGAGGACGCGACGATGCGAGGCCGCCCAGGGACCGCACGAGGAACAGCACGTCGTCGCGCAGACGGGCCGACGACGTGCCGAAGCCGATCGGCCCGTGCGGGTCCGAACCCGTGGCACCGCTGCCCACGAGCAGCCCCCGGAGCACGGCCGAGCGGACCTCCACCGAGTTGTGCAGGTAGGACTCCGGAAGGCCGACGGGCGGCGCCGCCTTCGTGCCGAGCGTCGTCGTCACCTCGCTCGCCGAAGTCGCGGTAGGCATGTCACCGCGCGGGGTGGCCGACGCCGCGGCCATGGCGGCGGGGCGCCCCTCGCCGAGGGCGAGACCGAGGGCGTAAGGGTCCGTCGGCACGGGCGCGTCGGGGAACGCGACGGCGTGCACCACCGGCAGCTCGTACCGCTGTTCGCGCCCGATGAGCTCCGCGGTCTCGAGCGTGACCCACCGGCCGGACTTCGCGTCGTCGGCGCCGCCCACCGGAGCGACCGTCCACAGGTGCTCGCCGCAGCACAGGGTGGATGCACCGTCGGTGGCCGTGACGCGGTAGACCGGCTTGCGTCCCTGCGGGTACACGCCGAGGACCGGGGTGGGGGTGCCGTCGGACCCGACGACGAGGTCACCGACCTGCAACGACCCGAACTCGCGGAATCCCTCGGGGGTGAGCACCCGACTGTCGAGGGGCTGAGCGCGCCCGCGCATGTACGCCAGGGGGGCGACCTCGACGGTGCCGGTGGCCATGAGTCGCGGGATGGAGTCGGGGTCGACCATGTCGTGCAGCGCGTCGTAGAGCGGACGCAGGTAGGGGTCGATCTTGTCGGTGAGCGTGCCCGGAAGGAACCCGAGCCGCTCCCCCGCCTCGACGGCCGGCCGCGTGAGGATGATGCGGTTGACCTCCTTGGCCTGCAGCGCGGCGACGGCCTTGGCCATCGCGAGGTAGGTCTTGCCGGTGCCGGCGGGGCCGATGCCGAAGACGATCGTGTGCCGGTCGATGGCGTCGACGTAGCGCTTCTGGCCGAGGGTCTTGGGGCGGATCGAGCGCCCGCGGGAGGAGAGGATGTTCTGGGTGAGCACCTCGGCCGGACGCTCGCGGGTGCGCGAGGCCAGCATGCGGATGGAGCGTTCGACGGCGTCGCGGTCGATGCGCTGGCCGGCGGCGGCCACGAGGATGAGCTCGTCGAAGAGCTGCTCGCCGAGGTCGACGTCGGCCGGGCTGCCCTCGAGACGGATCTCGTTGCCGCGGACATACACCTCGAGGCGCGGCAGAGCACGCTCGACGACGGTGAGGAGCTGATCGTTGGGGCCGAGCAGCGCGACCATCGACGTGCCTGCGGGGATGACGATGGTGCGTGAGGCCTGGCCGGACGGGGCGCCGGCCTGAGCGTCAGCGGCGCCGGAGGCCGGGAACGGGGTCTGGGCGTCGGCCGAAGGGCCGGTGGGGTTATCGGTCATGTCACCCACGAGTCTAAGACGCACCACCGACAACCGCCCCGAGCGCCGCACGGGACACGGTCGCCGCTATCGCCCGGTCGCCGCCATCGGCCGGTCACCGCTATCGCCCTGTCACCGCCATCGCCCGGCGGCGTTGAGCACGGCGAGGGCGGCCGGTCCGGCACTGGACGACCGCAGCACGGTGGGTCCGAGTCGTACCGCGCGGGCCCCGGCGGACACCAGCGTGTCGAGTTCCTCGGGCGCGATGCCTCCCTCGGGGCCCACGACGACCAGCACGTCTCCCGCCGCCGGGAGTTCCAGCGCGGCGAGCGGCTCGACGGCGTCCTCGTGGAGGGCGAGAGTGAGCGCGGCCGCGTCGACCCGCCGTGCGAGGCCGGCGGTCGAGAGCGGTCCCTCGACCTCCGGGGTCGTGGCCCGCCGCGACTGTTTGGCCGCGGCAGCCGCCACCGCCTGCCACTTGGCGAGGGGCTTCTCGGCGCGTTCGGCCTTCCACCGCACGATGCTTCGCGCGGCCTGCCAGGCGAGGACGGCGTCGACGCCGAGCTCGGTGGCGGCCTCGACGGCCTGCTCGTCGCGTCCCCCCTTGGCGAGGGCCTGGACGAGGACGAAGCGCGGCCCGGTGGGACGCGAGTCCTCCACGCTGCGGATCTCGACGCGAGCCATGCCGGTTGCGACCTCGCTGATGCGACCGCTCGCCACCAGCCCCGATCCGTCGGCGAGGAGGACGACCTCCCCCACCTGCGCGCGTTTTACGGTCACCGCGTGGTGCCCCTCGGCACCGTCGAGCACGACCTCGGCGCCGGGCGCGAGGGCGGCGAGCGCGCCGGACGGCAGGTGGTAGAGCGCGGCCGTCATCGGAGGGAGCCGGCGTTCGTCACTTGCCGAGGAAGGCGTCGCGCAACCGGCCGAAGAACCCGCCGTGCTCCACGTGGCTGACGCGCGCCGAGGGGTTCTGCTCGTCGCGCAGCTCGGCGAGTCGTCGGATGAGGTCCTCCTGCTCGGAGGTGAGCCGGGTGGGGGTGACGACCCGCAGGGTGACCAGCAGGTCTCCGCGTCCGGAGCCGCGAAGGTGGGTGACGCCGTGGTCGCGGATCGTCGTGACCTCGCCGGACTGCGCGCCTGGCCTGACCGTGAGTTCGGTGGGCCCGTCGAGCGTGTCGAACTCGAGCACCGTGCCCAGGGTGGCGGCCGTCATCGGCACCTCGACGACGCAGTGCAGGTCGTCACCGCGCCGCTGGAACTTCTCGTGGGGCAGGACCTCGACCTCGACGTAAAGATCGCCGGGCGTACCGCCACCGGGGCCCACCTCGCCCTCGCCGGCCAGTTGGATACGGGTGCCGGTGTCGACGCCGGCCGGGATCTTCAACGACAGGGTGCGGCGGGTGCGCACGCGTCCTTGACCGGAGCACTCGAAACAGGGGTCGGTGATGACCTCGCCGAACCCGTGGCAGGCGGCGCACGGCCGCGAGGTCATGACCTGGCCGAGGAAGCTGCGCTGAACCTGCTGGACCTCGCCGCGCCCTCCACAGATGTCACACGTGCGAGTGCCGGTGCCGGGTCGACGGCCGTCGCCGTGGCACGTCTCGCAGAGCACGGCCGTGTCGACGACGACGTCCTTCTCTCCTCCGAAGACTGCGGTCGGCAGGTCGATGTCGACGCGGATGAGTGCGTCCTGGCCCCGCTGCACCCGCGAACGCGGACCGCGCGCCGCTCCGGCCGCACCGCCGAAGAACGCGTCCATGATGTCGCTGAACGAGAAGCCCTGCCCGAAGTTGCCGGTCGCCCCGCCGTAGGGGTCGGCGCCCATGTCGTACGCCCGCTTCTTGGCCGGGTCCGACAGCACGTCGTAGGCCTGGCTGATCTTCTTGAACTCCGCCTCGGCCTCGGGGCCGGGGTTGACGTCCGGGTGCAGCTTGCGGGCCTTGCGGCGGTAGGCCTTCTTGATCTCCTCGGTGCTGGCCTCGCGGCTCACACCCAGGTAGGCGTAGTAGTCGTTCACAACACGTCCTTCGACGGGATCTCACGCACGGTCGTGCGCGAGGGCAACTCGGATCGGGGTCCGGGGGCGAGCGGCGCGGGTACTGGCGCCGCCGGGAGCAACGCGCGTCACGGCGCGAGCATTTCCGAGACGTACCGGGCGACGGCGCGCACCGCCGCCATCGTGCGTGGGTAGTCCATGCGGGTGGGGCCCAGCACCGCGAGTCCCCCGACGACATCGTCCCCGGCACCGTACCCGGCCGAGATGACCGACGTCTCCGCGAGATCGGCATGCGGGTTCTCGTGGCCGATGGTCACGGCGAGTTCGCCGCTGTCGGGTTCCTCGGCGAGGCTGCCGAAGAGGCGCAGGAGGACCACGTGCTCCTCGAGGGCCGAGAGCACCGGCACGATCGAGAGCGGGAAGTCGCGGCCGAATCGGGCGAGGTTGCTCCGGCCGGCGAGGACGACCCGTTCCTCGCTCTCCTCGACGAGGGCCCCGGCCAGGGCGTCGACGATGGTGCGGACGAGCTCGCGGTCCTCCTCCGGCAGGCCCTCGGGCAGGCCCACCAGGCGCGTGGCGACGTCGACCAGAGGGACGTCACGGGCCTCGGCGTTGAGGCGGGCGCGGATGTCGGCGAGCAGGGAGGCGCCCTCGATGCTCGTGAGATCGCGGTCGACGGCGATGATGCGCTGCTCGACGCGGCCCGTGGTGAGGATGAGGACGACCATGACCCGCCCTGCCGCGACCGGCACGAGCTCGATGTGCTGCACCCGCGAACGGCTGAGCGAGGGGTACTGCACCATCGCGACCTGCTGGGTGAGCGAGGAGAGCAGGCGCACCGTGCGGTCCACGACGTCGTCGAGGTCGACGGCCCCCTCAAGGAAGCGTGCGATGGCCACTCGCTGGGCGGAGGTGAGCGGGCGAATCTCGCCGAGTCGGTCGACGAAGAGGCGATACCCGGCGTCGGTCGGGACGCGCCCGGCGCTCGTGTGCGGCGCGGTGATGAGACCGGCGTCCTCGAGTGCGGCCATGTCGTTGCGGATCGTCGCGGCCGACACCCCGAGGCGATGCCGTTCGAGCAGTGCCTTGGACGCGACCGGTTCGGAGGTGCTCACGTAGTCCTGCACGATGGCCCGCAGGACCACGAGACGTCGTTCTTCGCTCATCACGCACTCCTTCCACGTCGACGTCATCGTGCGTCGGCCCCGTTCGAGAGCGGTGCGTTGACACGCCGCGGCTGGCACTCGGGGGGCCGGAGTGCCAAGTCTACGATGCTCGCGTGAATGTACGTAGGAACGCTCCCGCCGGTGACCGGTACGGCCGCGATGTCCTCGGTGGCGACTGGAAGGCGCCCCGCGGGGGTCGCGCGACCCCGATCGAGGCCGACACCGGGCTCGTCGTCGAGGACGTCGAGACGGGTTGGTGCGGCGCGGTGGTCGCGGTCGAGAAGGCGGGCGGCATGCAGGTCGTCCACCTCGAGGACCGTCGTGGCCGGGTCAAGGGGTTTCCGCTCGGGCCGGGATTCCTCGTCGACGGACGCCCGGTCGTCCTCACCGCGCCGGCGGCTCGCCGCAAGGCCGACCTCGCGGCGGCACGCAAGGCCTCATCGCGGACGGCGAGCGGCTCGGTCGCCGCGCCCCGCACTCCGGCGCGAGTCGCGCGGGCGTCGCGGTTGTTCGTCGAGGGCCGGCACGACGCCGAACTGGTCGAGAAGGTGTGGGGCGACGACCTGCGCGTCGAGGGAGTGGTCGTCGAGATGCTCGACGGCGTCGACGATCTCGCCGCGCTCATCCGCGACTTCGCTCCGACCCCGACCCGGCGGATGGGCGTGCTCGTCGACCACCTCGTGCCCGGCACGAAGGAGTGGCGCATCGTCGAGGAGGCGCGGCGGGTGCGTCCGTACGCCGACGACGTGTGCATCGTCGGGCACCCTTACGTCGACGTGTGGCAGTCGGTGCGTCCGGAGCGGCTCGGGCTCGAGGCGTGGCCCGTCATCGAGCGGGGCACGTCGTGGAAGCACGGCATCCTCGCGCACCTGGGGTGGCCGCACCGCACTCAGGCCGACGTCGCGCAGGGGTGGAAGCGCATCCTCGGCACGGTGCGCACCTACGCCGACCTGCAGCCCGAGCTGCTCGGGCGTGTCGAGGAGCTCATCGACTTCGTCACCGTCGGCGGCGCGGGAGGATCGGACGCATGAACGCAGCCCGTGCCGACCTCGTCGCCAGTGAGCTCGTCGCTGTCGTCGTCGCCGTCACGGCGGGCGGCCCGCAGGTGCTCACGGTCGGGGATCCGGCCGGGGTGCCTCGTCTGCCTTCGGGACCGCTGCGTGCAGATCACCGCAGTCTGCAGACGAGCCTGCGCATGTGGGTCGAGCGGCAGACGGGGGTCGAGCTCGGGTACGTCGAGCAGCTCTACACCTTCGCCGACCGGGAGCGCGTGGGCCCGCACCATCACCTGCTCAGCGTGAGCTACCTGGGCCTGACCCGCGTGGACGACGCGGCTGCCGCGCATGCCGGTCGGCGCCGGCCGGGGTTCGCGTGGCGGTCGTGGTCGGAGTTCGTGCCGTGGGAGGACCGGCGCGATCCGCAGTCGTGTGCTCTCGCCGAGGAGCTGCGCGAACGGCTGACGGCCTGGGCCGCGGAGTCCCCCGCCGGGGAGGTGCGCGCCGACCGGATGGCACGTGTCGAAGGCACCTTCGGTGATCCGTGGGTTAGCGAACTGACCCTGCAGCGTTACCAACTGCTCTTCGAGGCGGGCCTGGTCGCGGAGGCAGGCGCGGGCCCTCGTCGGGAAGGCCATCCGGCGTCCGCTCTCGGGGCCGTCGACGACGCCCGGACGGGGATGCGCATGCTGCACGATCACCGTCGGATCCTCGCCACCGGCATCTCGCGGTTGCGCGCGAAGATCCAGTACCGCCCGGTCGTCTTCGAGCTCGTCCCACCGGAGTTCACGCTCGGGCAGCTTCAGACGACGGTCGAGGACATCGCCGGCACCGACGTCCACACCCAGAACTTCCGCCGCCTCGTCCAGCAGCAGCACCTCGTCGAGCCGACCGGCGGGCGCGAATCCGCCACCGGCGGTCGCCCCGCTCGCCTCTACCGGTTCCGTCGCGAGGTCGAGCTCGAACGCTACGCCGCCGGAACGAAACTCCCCCTCTCCCGCGGCATGTGACGACGAGGAACGCGGACGCCTGCGAAGGTGTTGCCGGCTCCTCGGCCGGCACGAGGAGCGCGACACGCAGCTGCGATGTCGACAGGGCCCGCCCCACCTCGTCCTGACGCGTCGAGTCGCGTCTCCCGAACGAGACACGCCCCCTCAGTGCGGGCGACGGCAAGGAACGGGCCCTCCGACAAGCACCTCGGGCGACACGACGAGAACGCTCCGCAGCCCGGTGCGAGCAGAACCAACCCCGCCTCGTCTTGGACGACCTCGAGACGTGCCGCTGGAGCTCCCGGAGGAGATCAGAAAGGCGGCGGGCCCGGGTCGCGCCGTTCCCAGCGCCTGGGTTCGGGCTTCGGCCTCCTCGCGGGTTTCGGGGGTCGGATGAACAGCGACTGCGGGTCCTGTGCGTCCTCGATGAGTGCGGCGAGGCCGCGTTCGTACTCGCTGTCGAGGGAAACCCCCTCCGCCGGCTGGGGCGCGTCCTTGCTGGAGTCATCCGCAGTGGATTCACCAGCCTGGCGGGCGGGAATGTCATTGAGGTCGAGATCGTGCAGCACCCAGGCGTCCTCGCCCCAGTCGGCCGGGTCGATCGCGTCACCGTCGGGCAGCGCAGCGTGAATCGGGTGCGTCGGCGCCGGTCTCACCTCGCTGCGGTCGGAGGAGTTCTCATCCTGTTCGGCCGGGGCGTCGCACGTCGCGTCGAAGGAGCGCGAGTCGACCGCGCCACCGACAGCGATGCCGGCCCAGGCCGAGCCGGGCGGCCAGGTCTGTGAGCTGGGAGGACCGCTGCGTCTGGGGTCGCCGGTGTCTTCCTCGGCGAGGAGGTCCTCTTCGGTCCAGTAGCGCCGTCGTTCGCGTGCGAGGTTGGCCCGCATCTGCTCCACGGTCGGCGGGTCAGGGTCGCGGTAGTCCCACGGACTCGTCACGTACACCCGGCCCGCGGGCGTGGTCCAGAAGATGTCCCCGCCCACCACCGGCTCGCGCCGCACCCGCCACGTACGGCGGGTCTTGTGGTTGTGCCCGCGACGATCCTTGGCCGACAGATTCGACTCACTCGATGCTCCCCCGAGGGCGTAGGCCACGTCGTGATCCAGGTCGCACGAACGCGCCGGCCGCATCGACCCCGGCACCCGCGACACCCGATCCCGCGCCAGGACGCGTTCTCGCAGATCACCGGCGACCTGATAGCCCTTCACGTGCAGATCCACCAGATGCCCGGTCACCGGATCAGTCACCAAACGCCGCCACGTCGACCCGGCCGTGAACGCGACCTCCCGCACGAACCGCGCCGCCACCCACTCCTGCCGACCCCCACACGCCGCCGACCCCGGCTCCTCACTGGCCCCCATCAACGCCGCCAACGACACCACCACATCCACCCGCGCCGGCGGCAACGCACCCGAGAACGTCGCGTACGCCGCGAACGGGCCAGGGCCACGATCGCCGACCGCGCAGTCAGCGGCGCCATCTCCACCGACCTCGGCAGACATTCCTGCGGCCCCACCGCCAAGACGCCCGGCCCGCGCGCCGTTGGCATACAGCGCCATCCGGCCGGCGCCGAAAATCCCGGACTCGACAGCACCAGAAGCCAATGCCGCGCTCTGAGCCGCCAACTCGGCCCCCACGCCGGTCTTGCCCGTGTGCGGATCCCACTGCCCCGCCTGGGCCGGCAACTGCCCGAACAACATCAGATCCAAGGCGATGTCCGAGCGCAGTTGCGCCAACGTGCGCGCATCCCCCTCACGGCGCAGCCGGCGAGCGATCTCATCCACCCGCTCATGCGCCCCGATCACCCGAGCCGCATGACCGGACACCGTGAACTCACCCATACCGTTCTCGACCGTCAGCACCGCCGACGTGCACCGATTCGCCAGCCCCTGCTCCACCCGCTCGACCGGAGTGGTGACCCGCGCCATCGCATACCGCAACCGGGAAGTGAACACCTCCTGCGGCACCAACAACCCGCCCCTCCCGTCAGGGCCCCGCATCGGATACGGCGCCGTCACCCGACCCACGATCCCCGCGACCGCCTCCGCCGGCGCCTCCTGCGTGACCCGCAACAGCACCACCGAAGACGAGGCACCCGGCGCCCCCGACTCACCGTTCGACACCACGCCCACCCTCGTTCGAAAGTCGCTGCCCGACGATGGGTCAATTCTACCCCGAGATCGAGCTATGTGGACTGCTAAAGCCACAGGCGGTAGGATCTATGTACGACATCAGAACGAAATGAGAAGCCGTCACAGGACGCCGCCGCCCTGCCCTGCCCTGCCCCGTCTTGATGCCCAACTCCGACGCCTCTCCGATCCGACTCATCGTTGTCCATGCCTGCAGCACCCGTAGCGACGTACCCACGCCGGGGTCGAGGTAGCCAGGGTCATCTCGGTGACGTACCCCTTTTGCTCACCCACGCCATAAACCACTATGCTCATCTTCGCCAGAAGGATCCGAGCATCGGAGAGCACCATGAGCGACGTCCTGAGCACCCCCGCCGGCCTCGATGCCGCCGCACGTCCGAGCGATCTCGCCTACGAGCGCGTCCGTCACCTCGTCCCCGAGGTCGAGTGGGCGGCCTTCGCCGACGACATCGACGCGATCGCGCGACTCAAGGCCGAGAAGAACGCCGTCGTGCTCGCGCACAACTACCAGACGCCGGAGATCTTCCACGGCGTCGCCGACATCGTCGGTGACTCCCTCGCGCTCGCCCGGCACGCGCAGGACGTCGAGGCCGACGTGCTCGTGCTCGCCGGCGTGCACTTCATGGCCGAGACCGCCAAGTTGCTCAACCCCGGCCTCACTGTGCTCGTCCCCGACCTGCTGGCCGGATGCTCCCTCGCCGAGAGCGTGACCCCCAAGGACGTCCGGGCCCTGCGCGCTGCCCACCCGGGCCTGCCGGTCGTCACCTACGTCAACACCTCCGCCGCGGTGAAGGCCGAATCCGACATCTGCTGCACCTCCGGCAACGCGGTGCGCATCCTGCAGCACGTCACCCGCGAGTGGGGCGTGGACAAGGCGATCATGATCCCCGACGAGCACCTGGCCAGGAACATCTCGGCGGAGTCCGGCATCGAGGTCGTCACCCACCCCGGTCGCTGCGAGGTGCACGACCGCTTCACGCCGCGCGACATCACCCAGATCCGCGACGGCCACCCCGGTGTCGTCGTCGTGGCCCACCCCGAGTGCCCGCCCGAGGTCGTCGCCGCCGCCGACTTCGCCGGATCCACGGCGCAGATGCAGGCCTACGTCAAGAACAAGGCCCCCCGCCGCCTCGCCCTCATCACCGAGTGCTCGATGAGCGACAACATCGCGGCCGACAACCCCGGCGTCGAGATGATCCGCCCGTGCAACCTGTGCCCGCACATGAAGCGCAACAGCCTCGCCAAGATCCGCCGCAGCCTCGAGACGATGACGTTCGAGATCACCCTCGACGAAGCCGTCGCCGACCGGGCGCGACTCGCCGTCGACCGCATGCTCGCGATCGGCTGAGGCCATGACCGCCCACACCGCGCCGCGCGTCGCGCCCTCGGCCCCCTCAGCGGACGTCGTCGTCGTGGGTACCGGCCTCGCCGGCTCGACCACCGCACTGCGCCTGGCCGAGCGAGGCCTCCGGGTGCTCGCCCTCTCCCCCGACCCCGATCCCCGGCCGGGAGTCTCGACGTCCAGCGCCCTCGCTCAGGGGGGTCTCGCGGCCGCCGTCGGCTCCGACGACCACCCCACCCTGCACGCCGCCGACACGGTGGCGGCCGGCGCCGGACTCACCGATCCCCGCATCGCCGAACGCATCACGGCCGCAGCACCCGGCGTCGTCCGAGCACTGCTCGACCTCGGCGCGGCGCTCGACCGCACGCCCACGGGTGAGCTCGATCTCGGCCTCGAGGGTGCTCACGGGCGGCATCGCATCGTTCACGCCCACGGCGACGGCAGCGGCGCCGAGTTCCTCCGCGCCGTCCTCGCCGCCGCGTACGCCCACCCTCGCGTCGACGTGCGGGGCAGCACGCGTGTCACCCGCCTCCTCACGAGCGACTCCCCCACCCACCGCGTCACCGGCGTCGAGATGCTCGACCTCACCACCGGTGAGGTCCACCACGTACGGGCCGGCAGCGTCGTTCTCGCCACCGGCGGCATCGGCGGGCTGTTCGCCCACACCACCAACCCCGTGACGTCGTGGGGCTCGGGTCTCGCGCTCGGCGTGCGCGCCGGAGCCCGGGTGCGCGACCTCGAACTCGTCCAGTTCCACCCCACGGCGCTCGACGTCGAGTCCGCACTCGGCGGCGGACTCTCGACGCCCGGCGCCCGGATGCCGCTGGTCAGCGAGGCGGTCCGCGGTGAGGGTGTCGCGCTCGTTCTCGACGACGGCACCCCGTTGCCGGATCCGCTCGCCGGCCGCGACGTCGTCGCCCGGGCCGTCTGGAGGGCTCTGCGGGCCGGGCGCAAGGTCTACCTCGACGTACCGAACAGCCCGCTCGCCCGCGACTTCGAGAGCCACTTCCCCACGGTTCACGCCGCCTGTGTCGCGGCGGGTCTCGAGCCGCGTCGCGATCGCATCCCCGTGCGCCCGGCCGCGCACTACCACATGGGCGGACTCGCGGTCGACGCCACCGGATGCACCGACATGCCCGGCCTGCGCGCCGTCGGTGAGGTCGCGAGCACCGGCCTTCACGGCGCCAACCGCCTCGCGAGCAACAGCCTCCTCGAGGCCGTGGCCTGCGCCGATACGCTCGCCGACGACCTCGCGGGGCGGTTCGGCGCAGCCCCTGTGCGGCCGGCCGAGACGACCCCTGCCCCTCGGCCCGGCCACGCGCGCCCCCACGAGGGGCCCACGCTCGCCGATCGCCTTCTGCTCGAGGACGCCGCCGGCCTGTACCGCGACGGCGCCACCTTGGCCCACGCCGCCGAAGAGCTGCGCGACGGCGCCGACACCGACGACACCCGCCTCGTCGCCTGCCTGCTCACCCACGCAGCGTTGCAGCGGGCCGAGAGCCGCGGCGCTCACCAGCGCGTCGACCACCCCTCCACCACCGCAGCGCGGCACACCTTCGTCGGGATCGCCGACCTCCGCGATCCCGGCCGCACCGCGGCCCACCTCACCAGGAGTGCGTCATGACCACCACCGACCCGCTCACCGGCGCCACGGCCCGGCACACCGACTTCCCCCCGCTCCCGGATCTGCTCATCGAGCCCGTCGTGCGCGCCGCCCTCGCCGAGGATCTCGGGCGCGCAGGCGACCTCACCACCGCCGCGACGATCGACCCCGGCCTGACCGGCACGGTCGCCCTCGTCGCACGCGAGGCCGGTGTCGTCGCCGGGTTGCGGGCCGGGCTCATGTCATGGCGTCTGCTCGATCCGGCCGTGGACGTCCGAGCGCTGTTGCCCGACGGCTCACCGGTGCAGCCGGGCGACGAGATCGCGCTGGTCACCGGCCCGGTGCACGTCCTGCTCACCGGGGAACGCGTGGCGCTCAACCTCGTGTCGCACCTCTCGGGGGTCGCCTCGGCCACGGCCGAACTCGTCGAGGCGGTCGCAGGCACGACCGCGCGGATCTGCTGCACCCGCAAGACCACCCCCGGCCTGCGCGCCCTGGAGAAGGACGCGGTGCGCGCCGGCGGCGGCTCCAATCACCGCTTCGGCCTCGACGACGCCGTGCTCGTCAAGGACAACCACATCGCCTTCGCCGGCGGCATCTCCCCTGCGCTCGCACGCCTGCGCGAGCGCGTCGGACACCTCGTCCGGGTCGAGGTGGAGGTCGACACCCTCGACCAGCTCCGCGACGTCCTCGAACTCGGGGTCGCGCCGGGCATCGTCGACGCCGTGCTGCTCGACAACATGACCCCGGACGTGCTGACCGAGGCGGTCGCGCTCATCGACGGCCGGTGTCTCACCGACGCGTCGGGACGCATCACGGCGACGACCGTGCGGCCCGTCGCCGAGTCCGGTGTCGATCTCATCTCCGTCGGCTGGATCACCCACAGCGCGCCCATCCTCGACATCGGCCTCGACCACCGCTGACGGCGTCCGCCACATGCGTCGGACCGCTCAGCGGGCGGCGGTGCCGAACGCCTCGTCGTAGGCCCGGCGGATGGCGGGTTCGGCGAAGCGGGCGTCGTAGAACTCCCGTGCCCCCTGAGACTCCCTCGCTCGCACCTGCGGGTCCGCCAGTTCGGCGAGCGCCTGCCCGGCCTCCGCGGCGTCGGCGACGAGCCGGACGCCCGGAACCGAGGTCGTCGTGATGCCTTCGATGCCGAAAGCGGTCGCCACGATGGGGATCCCCCGCGCCAGGGAGTCGAGGGTCTTGATCTTGACTCCGGACCCGAAGCGCAGCGGGTTGACGAGGGCACACCGCGTCATCAGCGCCTCGTCGAGGTCCTCGACGTAGCCGTGGACGACGACGTGGTCACCGTGGCGGGCGGCCTCCGCGAGCAACTCCTCCGAGGCGTCCCGGCCGATGATGTGCAGGCGCGCGTCGGGCCGGCGGGCCAGCAGGTGGCTCAGGCCGTGCCGCAGGAACCACATGACGCCGTCGTGATTGTGCGGGAGCGACAACAGGCCCATGAAGACGTACTCGGGTCGCCCGTCCCACTCGTGAGCGGATGCCGGGCGCTGTGGAACCCACGGCGGCAGGACGGCGACGTCACCACCGGTCTGTCGCCGCAGCCCGGCAGCCTCGTCCTCGTTGAGCAGGATCGACAGCTCTGCCTCGGTGGCCGCCTCGCGCTCGGAACGGGCGACCCGGCGCGATTCGAGCTGGAGCAGCATCCGGCGGGTGACGGGAACGCGCGTCAGACCACGCAGCGGAGCCGGGATGTTCCTGCCGAACTGCCCGAGCGGGTCGAACCCGCTGACGTCGACGCCGGAATCGATGACGTCGAGCATGCGCCGGTACCGCACGCTGAACAGGTCGTCGAGGTAGAGGACGCGCCGCCTCCGGGCCGGCGGTGGCCCGACGTGCTGCAACATGCGGACGGTGTCGACGATCTCGAGATCGGCGTCGAGCCCGGCGAGGACACGGCGCACGCACCCGGCGACGTGCGGGGAGGAGAGAAATGTCTCCTGCAGGCTCCGGCGGCGCAGGCCGGCCTCGACGACGACGGCGCGTAACCGCTCTGCGGCGCGCGGTCCGCCGACCTCGTGGACGGTGACGCCCTCGAAGGGCGTGAGGTCGGCGACGGGCCTGCCACCGACGTGGATGTAGTGGACGTTCTCCGGCCCCAGCCGATCGCGCAGGTGACGCAGAAAACCGGTGAGCACCACGCTCTTTCCGCTGTCCGCGGGGTAGGGATCGACGGCGCTGACGACGACGGCGCTGCGCACCTGTCGTCGCGCGGCTGTGCTCACGTGTCCTCGTCCCCTTCCCATTTTCCCGGCTGAGGCACCTCGGTATGCCCTCCGCGGAGACTTGACGCGGCGGGAGAGTTTGCACGCTACCTCACGCGCCCCTTCACGCTCACACTCATGGACGAGTGTCCGGCTCGCCCCTTAGGGTGGAGCACGGCCGCTCGAGGGGCGGTTCTTCGTCTCGGCGGTCGTCGGGGCGTCGACCGACGACCTGCAGGAGGATTTCTTCGTGCCCGCGAGCGCGCAGTCCGCCCACGGAAGCGGAGCGGCCCCGGCAGCAGGCGGTCGGCTCGAGTGGATCGACATGGCGCGCGGATTCTGCGTCATCGCCGTGGTGCTTCTCCACGTCGCGCTCTTCCACGTCTTCCCCCTCACCCCGGACGACCACGGTCGTCCGCTCGCGCGAGCGTGGGTCCTGTTCAACACGGCGGTGCTCGGCAGTCTGCGCATGCCGCTGCTTCTGCTGCTCTCCGGGTTTCTCGCGAGGCGCAAGATCCGCGAGGGGCTCCGCTTTGCGCGCACCCGGCTCGCGATCGCCACCAACTTGCATCTCTACCTCGTGTGGACCCTCCTCTACTTCGCGGTCGGCATCCTCTTCTACCCCTATGTCGACCGGGCGAAGTTCGAGATGCACTCGTGGTCGGGCCTCGGGCTGAGCCTGCTCTACCCGCAGGTCGGGCCCCTGTGGTTCGTCTACGTGCTCTCCGTGTCGTTGTTCGTGCTCGCCCTCACCCGTCGCGTTCCCCCTGCCCTGGTCCTGGTCGGCTTCTTCGCCGCCGGCTGGGCGATCATGGCACTCACTCGCGACGCCGCGGGCCTACCGCGGGCGATCTTCTTCGCCGCGGGGGCGCTCGTCGGAGAGCAACTCATCGCGCTGACGCGTTCATGGATCGCGTCCGGTCTCGCGTTCGTCGTCTACGTCGCCGGCGCGGCCGTGGCGGAGAAGATCGACCTCGTTCTCGGCTATCCCCTCGAGGTTGCCGCCGGGTTGTGCGCCGCGGTCGCTTTCCTCGCCCTGGCACAGCTCGTCGCCAAGGCTCGCTGGTTTCGCGTCCCCGGCGCCTGGGTGGGGCGTCGCACGCTCGGCGTCTACGTGCTCCACTGGCCCTTCGTGGCCGCACTCACGTGGTTCGGGGTGCAGCGACCAGAACTCTTCCGCGGCTGGCTGAGCGGGCAGATGGCCGAGATCGCGTACCCGATCGCCGTCGCCGCCCTCATCGTCATTCTTTGTATCGGCCTCGAACGGCTGCTCAAGGCCGTCGGCCTCGGCGTGCTCTTCGACCTGCCAGGCTCCGTCAAACGCCGCCTTGTCCGTGGCGCCGCGACGCAGGCCGGCGTCGCGGCGAGCCCGCCGCCGTCGCCGACCGTCAGGGCAGCAGACGCCGCAGCACCGTATCGACGAGCAGGCGTCCGCGCGGACTGAGCACGAGCCGGTCTCCAGCGCCACCCTCGCCCTCCGAGCTCTCCGCCCGCGAGGCGCCCCGAACCACCTCCGCAAGACCGTCGGCGACGACCGAATCGACCGCCGCACGCCCCTCCGGCCGCAGACGCGCCGTGGCCAGCCCCTCCGCGAGCCGGATGCGCAGGAGCACGTCCTCCTCGTACCGCTGATCCTCGGTGAGCAGCTCCCGCGCCTGAGCCGGGGATGTACCGCTCGCGAGACGCGAGGCGTAGGCCGCCGGGTGGCGCACGTTCCACCAACGCACTCCTCCGACGTGGCTGTGGGCGCCGGGTCCGAACCCCCACCAGTCATCGCTGCGCCAGTACCCCTCGTTGTGGCGGCAGATCCCCCGTTCCCCGCGGGTCCAGTTGCTCACCTCGTACCAGCGGTGACCCGCGGCGCCGAGCAGGTCCTCGGCCAGCTCGTACTTGTCGGCCTCGTCGTCGTCGTCGGGGGCCGCGACCTCGCCGCGCCTCACCTGGGCCGCAAGTCGGGTGCCCTCCTCGACGACGAGCGCGTACGCCGACACGTGATCGGGCTCGAGCGCGATCGCCGCCTCGAGGGAGGTCCGCCAATCGTCGAGCGATTCCCCCGGGGTGCCGTAGATGAGGTCGACGCTCGTCGCGAGCCCCGCCTGGCGGGCGGCTCGCACGGCCGCGCCGACGGCCTCCTGGTCGTGGGTGCGGTCGAGCGTCGCGAGCACGTGAGGAACGGCCGATTGCATGCCGAGACTGATGCGCGTGACCCCCGCCTCGGCGAGCCGGGCGATGTGACCCGGGCCGTCGGCGGCATCGCGTCGCGGGTCGACGGTGTCGGGGTTCGCCTCGGTCGTGATCTCGACATCCGGAGCGAACCCGAACGCCGACTCGAGGGCACCGAGCAACGCCGCGAGGCGATCGGGTGGCAGCAGCGTCGGCGTGCCGCCGCCGAGGAACACCGTGTCGAGCGGCCGCCGGGGCAGGACCCGGGCCGCGAGAGCGATCTCCGCCATCGCGGCGTCGAGGTAGGACTCCATCGGCGTGGAGACGCCGCTCTCCCCCAGCTCACCGGGGGTGTAGGTGTTGAAGTCGCAGTAGCCGCAGCGCCGCAGACAGAACGGCACGTGCACGTACGCTCCGAACGCACGTGACCCCGAGCCGAACTCGGCCAAAGCCGTCGGCGGCAGCTCACCGGTCGTCGGGGCGGGATCACCGTCCGGGGGTCGTGCGGGCATGGCCAGCAGTCTGCCACTGCGTCCGGGGGCGATCCGTGGCAGGATGGCACCGACGCGGGGACCGATGACCGATGACCGATACTCGAAACCCGGTGTGCTTCAGGGGGTCTCAACGTTGTCCAAGCGATCGTTCGGACGATCGCGGCGGCGCTGAGCCTGTCGCCCTCCCGACGGGCTCAGCGTCGCCTCGGTCGCCTGACGTACGCCAGATCGCGGATCTCGCGGCCCGAGGCGGCTCCCTTGCGCTCATACCGCGTCTCGACGCGTTCCTCGAAGCGAGGCGCCCACGCCGTGCCGGGATGCGCGGACGCGAGTTCCGGTTCGGCCTCGCAGACCGCTCGCATGACGTCGGCGTAGTCCTGCCAGTCGGTCGCGAGCCGCAGCACACCCCCCGGCCGGAGCACCCGGGCGACATCGGCGACGAAGCCCGCGTCGACCAGCCGACGCTTGTGGTGGCGAGCCTTCGGCCACGGGTCGGGGAAGAAGACGCGCACCTCGGTGACCGACTCCGGCGGCAGACCGTGCTCGACGAGAGCCCGCGCGTCGGCGATCAACATGCGCACGTTGTCCAGCCCCAGCCGGTCGGCGCCGACGATCGTGCGGGCGAGCCCCGGCCGATACACCTCGACCGCGAGATGGTCCCTCTCCGGATGCGCGCGGGCCGACGCGAGGACGACATCGCCGTCACCCGAACCGATCTCGACGACCAGCGGCGCGCAACGACCGAACGCGGCGGAGGCATCGAAGACCCAATCACCTGCGAGCGACGTCGAACGCGCCTCCCTCATCGGCTCGACGACGTACCGCGCATGGTGCTCGTCCCACGCCTGCTGATGCCGGTGCGACAGCCGCCCGTCGCGACGCGCGAACGAGACGACCTCGCGGCGAATCCGCTCCGAGGGCACCGGCCGCCCTACTTCTTCTTCGTCTCTACGGCCTCGTTCGACAACGCCGCGATGAAGGCCTCCTGCGGCACTTCGACGGTACCCACCATCTTCATGCGCTTCTTGCCCTCCTTCTGCTTCTCCAGCAGCTTGCGCTTACGGCTGATGTCACCGCCGTAGCACTTGGCGAGCACGTCCTTGCGGATCGCCCGGATCGTCTCGCGGGCGATGACCCGGCTGCCGATCGCCGCCTGAATCGGCACCTCGAACTGCTGCCGCGGAATGAGCTCACGCAATTTGGAGGCCATGCGCACCCCGTAGGCGTACGCGGCGTCCTTGTGCACGATCGCGCTGAACGCATCGACCTGATCGCCCTGCAGAAGGATGTCGACCTTGACGAGATCGGCCTCCTGACTGCCGTCGGGTTCGTAATCGAGCGAGGCATAACCTCGCGTCCGACTCTTCAGGGAGTCGAAGAAGTCGAAGACGATCTCGGCGAGCGGCAACGTGTACCGCATCTCGACGCGGTCCTCCGACAGATAGTCCATCCCCCGCAACGAACCACGCCGGCTCTGACACAACTCCATCACCGCACCGATGAACTCACTCGGCACGAGAATCGTCGCCCGCACGACCGGCTCGGTGACCGAACGGATCTTCCCCGACGGGAACTCACTCGGGTTCGTCACCTCGACGTGCGAACCGTCCTCCATCACCACCTCGTACTCCACGTTCGGCAACGTCGAGATGAGGTCGAGATCGAACTCCCGCTCCAACCGCTCCCGCACGATCTCCAGGTGCAACATCCCCAGAAAACCCACCCGGAACCCGAACCCCAGCGCGGCAGACGTCTCCGGCTCGTAGACCAGCGCGGCGTCGTTCAACTTGAGCTTGTCCAATGCGTCACGCAACACCGGATAATCCGAGCCATCGATCGGATACAGCCCCGAGAACACCATGGGACGCGGATCCCGATACCCACCCAGCGGCTCCGCCGCCGGCTTACGAAGATTCGTGATCGTGTCACCCACGCGCGACTGCCGCACATCCTTCACCCCGGTGATGAGGTAACCCACCTCACCCACCCCCAGGCCATCACTCGGCACCGGCTCAGGCGAGATCACGCCGATCTCGAGAAGCTCATGCGACGCCTTCGTCGACATCATCTCGATCCGCTCCCGCGGCGACAGATGCCCGTCCACGACCCGCACATACGTCACGACACCCCGATACGTGTCGTACACCGAATCGAAGATCATCGCCCGTGCCGGGGCATCCGGATCACCCGTCGGCGGCGGAATCACCTCGACAATACGGTCCAAGAGCGCCTCGACGCCCTCACCCGTCTTACCCGACACCCGCATCACGTCATCCGGATCGCACCCGATCAACCCGGCGATCTCCGCCGCATACTTCTCCGGCTGCGCCGCAGGCAAATCGATCTTGTTCAACACCGGAATGATCTCGAGATCATTCTCCATCGCCAAATACAGATTCGCCAACGTCTGCGCCTCGATACCCTGAGCCGCATCGACCAACAACACCGCGCCCTCACACGCCGCCAACGACCGCGACACCTCATACGTGAAATCCACGTGCCCCGGAGTGTCGATCATGTTGAGGCAATAACTACTCACGGGGGGCTCCGCCCCCCGTGGGCCCCCCGAAAGGCTCGAAGCTCGCTGCGCTCGCACGTCTTCTTGTTCCGCCGAAACAGGACTCGCTTCGCTCGTCGTTTCGACGGACCACGGCATCCTCACCGCCTGCGACTTGATCGTGATGCCGCGCTCCCGCTCGATATCCATACGGTCGAGGTACTGGGCTCGCATCAGCCGGTCCTCGACGATGCCGGTGAGCTGCAACATGCGATCCGCCAACGTCGACTTGCCGTGATCGATGTGCGCGATGATGCAGAAATTACGGATCAGCTCCGGTGGCGTCGCGTGGGGCTTCAACGCGGAACGGGCCATGGGAGACACGGGGCGATTACCTCATCGATGCAGGGGACAAGAGCAACGCCCCAGTCTCCCACACCCCCGCGCACGCACCGACCCCCAGCGATGACGCCCGCAGGACCGCAGACATCCCACCCTCGGTGGCCCTTTCCGACGACACATCCGTCGTAGCCTGGCCGGGTGATGCTCACTCGACTCCTCAACGACCTCGGCCGCGCCGTCGCCCGCGGCGTCCAGCAGGAGATCTCTGCACGCGGACGCGGATCCACCCACCGACGTCCCCGCACCGGGCACCGCACCTCCACGCCCGCCGGCGCCTACCCCGGCGACTACCTCGGACCCCTCGCCGCCGTCTACGCCCCCACCGCCGACGGGCGCCCCGACCCCGGCGAAGTGTGCTGGGCCTGGATCCCCTTCGAAGAGAACCACGAGCGCGGCAAGGACCGTCCCGCCCTCATCATCGGCCAGGACGGCCCCTGGCTCCTCGGGCTCCCCCTCACCAGCAAGGACCACGACCGCGACGAACGTTCCGAAGCAGCCGCCGGCCGGCACTGGATGGACATCGGCTCCGGTGCCTGGGACACCTCCGGCCGCCCCAGCGAAGCCCGCCTCGACCGCATCGTGCGCCTCTCCCCCGCCACCGTCCGCCGCGAAGGCGCCGCCCTCGACCGCGTCACCTTCGACGAGGTCATCGAAGCCGCCGGCCGCCTGCGCTAGCACCTCCGGTCACGCGCGAACGCCGGCTCCCCCGGTCACTCGGGAACAGGGACGCCACATCCAGTCCACGACGGCGGCGAAGCGCGGCCGAGAGCGACCCCCACGAATCACGCGTCGCCACCGACCCGCACGATCCCGACCCGCACGTCACGCCGGGCCCGACGAAGGGGCGGGGCCGGGGGTTCCGCAGACCAAGAACGCTTTTCCCGTCTGCAGGGCCCCGGCCCCGCCCCTTCGCCCATCCACACACCGGTGGCGGGCCCGAGGACGCCTCAGTCGAGGTAGTCCCGAAGCACCTGAGAGCGGGAGGGGTGGCGCAGCTTCGACATCGTCTTGGACTCGATCTGACGGATGCGTTCGCGGGTGACGCCGTACACCTTGCCGATCTCGTCGAGGGTCTTGGGCTGGCCGTCGGTGAGGCCGAAGCGCATCGAGACCACGCCGGCCTCCCGCTCGGAGAGGGTGTCGAGCACCGAGTGGAGCTGCTCCTGCAAGAGGGTGAAGCTCACCGCGTCGGCGGGCACGACGGCCTCGGAGTCCTCGATGAGGTCGCCGAACTCGCTGTCGCCGTCCTCGCCGAGCGGGGTGTGCAGCGAGATGGGCTCGCGGCCGTACTTCTGGACCTCGACGACCTTCTCCGGGGTCATGTCGAGTTCCTTGGCGAGCTCCTCGGGGGTGGGCTCGCGGCCCAGGTCCTGGAGCATCTGACGCTGCACGCGGGCGAGCTTGTTGATGACCTCGACCATGTGCACGGGGATGCGGATGGTGCGGGCCTGGTCGGCCATCGCGCGGGTGATGGCCTGACGGATCCACCACGTGGCGTACGTCGAGAACTTGAAGCCCTTGGTGTAGTCGAACTTCTCGACCGCACGGATGAGGCCGAGGTTGCCCTCCTGGATGAGGTCGAGGAAGAGCATGCCGCGACCGGTGTAGCGCTTGGCGAGCGAGACGACGAGTCGCAGGTTGGCCTCGAGGAGGTGGTTCTTGGCGTTCTTGCCGTCCTGGGCGATCCACCACAGGTCGCGCTTGAGGGTGGGCTCGAACTCCTCGTCGGACTTGAGTTTCTCCTCGGCGAACAGGCCCGCCTCGATGCGCTTGGCGAGTTCGACCTCCTGTTCGGCGTTGAGGAGGGCGACCTTGCCGATCTGCTTGAGGTAGTCCTTGACCGGGTCGGCGGTGGCGCCGGCGGTGACGACCTGCTGGGCGGGGGCGTCGTCCTCGTCGTCCTCACGCAGGACGAATCCGGACTCCTCGGTGCCCTCGGTGGCGGCCTCCTCGGGCTTCTTGGCCTTACGGGCGCGACCCTTGCGGGCGGTCTTACCGTCGGTGGCGTCGTCGTCGCCATCGTCATCGGTGGCGTCCTCGTCGCCCTCGGCGTCGGGCTCGGCGGCTCCGGCCTCGATGTCGACGTCGTCGGCCGCGCCTTCGAGGTCCTCCGCACCGGGCTCGACCGCGGTGTCGTCGAGCTCGGGCTCGTCGATGGCGTCGGGGTCGACGTTCTCGGCGCCGGTCTTCTCGGCGGCCGTCTTCTTGGCGGCGGCCTTCTTGGCCGTCGTCTTCCTCGCCGTCGTCTTCTTGGCCGCGGTCTTGGCGGTCGACTTGGCCGCCGCCTTGCGGGCGGTCGTCTTCTTGGCGGTGGTGGCCGAACCAGTCTCCTCCTCGTCGGAGGCGTCCTGGCCGGTGGGTGCGGCTGCAGCGCTCTTCGACGCGGTCTTGGCGGTGGACCTCGTCGTGGCCTTCTTGGCCGTCGTCTTTCGGGCGGCGCGCTTGCGACTGCCGACGGCCTGGGCCGCGTGCTCGGTGTCGAGCGTGACCTGCACACCCTGTTGCTCGAGGGACCGGATGACGGCCTTCTGACGCGCAGGCGTGAGTTCGGCCGCCTCGAGGGCCTGCTTCAGCTCACCGCTGTCGACGGTGCCCCGGGTCATGCCGACCTTGAGGAGGCTCTCGAGCGCGGGATGGGTGAATTCGGCAGGGAGCTTGGCCGGTGTTGCGGCCGACTTGGAGGCGTTCGCCACGGGTTACCCCGACACCTTTCGTTCGTGGGATGACAAAGCGAGAACAAGCTTCGTCCTGGTGGGCGCTCCGCGTGCGGAGCGATCGATCACGGGCGTCGACGCGGGTCCTGGCTCGATCCCGCTCGCCATCGTCGGAGCACCATTATAATTCCACGCCCCCCGTTGTTGCACGACCGACCACCTCTACGCAGGTCGCGAGGCCCCGGCCGGGGTACGGGCGCACACCATGATCGCGTCGGTGTGGAGCCGCCTCGGCCGGCGCCGTCGCGGAGCGGGTCAGGAGGTGGCCTTGACCGCGATGACGGGGCAGCGCGCGTCGAGCAGGATGCGCTGGGCGTTGGAGCCGAGCACGAGCTTGCCGATGGGCGAGCGTCGGCGCAGTCCGATGACGATGCACTGGGCATCCACCTCTTCGGCGACGTCGATGAGGTCCTCGGCAGGGTCCTGACCGCGGGCGAGACTGCGCTCGACGAACGAGATCTGCTGGTTCTCGAGGTCGGAACGCACCTCGGCGAGCGACTCCTCGAACTTGCGGGCGGCCTCGGCCTCGGGGTCGCGGCCGCTGCGCGTGGAGTTGACGAGGATGAGGTCGCATCCTCGCAGCTTGGCCTCACTTGCGGCATGCTCGAGGGCTGCGCGGCCCTCCTTGGTCGGGATGTATCCCACGACGACGGACACTCGCGCCTCCTCGAGGACGGCCTGGGCGGGCCTGGTGATGAACGTCGGGCATCGGCCCACTTCTCAATGAGCCACCGTAGCCCAATCACCCCCCGAGCCGCAGGAGGAGACGGACGCTCGTTCACACCTCACACCGGGGTCGAATGCCGAACTGCACCAGCCGCGCGACGACACCCGCGAGCGTGCATGAGGGGTCCTCCTGCAACGCCAGCGCGGTCGCCACCGACGCCAGGGCTCCGTCACCGGCGTCCCAGGCCCAGGCGCCGAGGATCGTCAAGGTGGTCGCGCGCCACCCCGGAGGCGAGGCTCGGACGAGCCGGATCAGCGCGGCTCGAACCGCCGATCGTCGCGCGAGCGGGTCGACGTGACGCGTGTGGTCACCCTCCCCACCGTCGCAGCGGCCGTAGAGGCCGTCATCGGCGACTCCCAGCGGGACGAGGCGGGACAGCAGGGCGTCGCGACCACGGACATGTCCGACGAACGCGAGCGTGGTGAACAGGTCCTCTCCCCCGGACTCGCGCGACTCCCCGGCCACGAGGCGCTCCCACGCGAGGAGCCCTTCCACGGGCGTCGGCCGGAGTCGGCCGGCCGCGGTCGCCGCCGCCCTGACCAGGAGGGGGTCGGGCGCCAGCGCGGCGACGAGGGCGTGGCGGTCGGGCAGCGGGCTGACTCCCCGGCCGACGTACTCGGCCACGATCGGCACGTCGGCGGGATCCGGCAGGTCTTGCCACGGTCCGTGCGGGGGTTCGCGCCACCGGTCTCGGCCGACCACCGCGACCCGGGCGATCTCCGGATCGCCGCCGAACGTATCGGCCATGGCGCCGACCAGATGGGCCAGGGCCGGCTCGGGGTCGAGATCGTCGGCGTAGGCGACGACGAGCAGGGACGACGCACGACGGTTCGACACTCCGAGAAGCATGCGGGCGATGCACTCCGGGTCGAGAACACCGCGGGGCGGGATGTCGACGCGTTCGACGAGATCGACCCGGGCGCCGTCGAGCGCGACGACGACCAGCGCGTCGATGAGACGGAAACCGACGTGGTAGGGCAGAAAGACGAGCAGATCGGCGAACGAGCAGGGCGGCGCGAGGGTCATGCGTCGACGGTGACTCGGCACGACGGTCCCGCGGAGGCCCCATCTCCGCCCTGGGGACAACCCGAGCGTGTTGAGAAGGGGTTGGGGACGACACGGGCCCCGGGCCGAGGAGTCGGCGCGGGGCCCGCGTCGGGCAGAACGCGAGGATCAGCTGGTGGGCGTCGTGGGCAGCGAGGTGAGCGTGGCCTTGACCGGGAACTGCTGGCGCACGTGGTCGGCGATCTTCTTGAGCAGGTAGGAGTCGAGGCCGGCGCCGATGACACCACCGAGGAACGGCACCCCTCGCCCTGCGCGCGCGAAGGTCGAGCGGCCGAGCTTGGTGATAAGCCGGAACCCGACACCCTTGTTGATCGCCATGAGCACGGCCCCCGGGAGTCGCTCCGCCGCGAGGTTGGCCAGGCGCCCCGTGCTCGAGTAGCCGACCTTCTTGAGCAGGTCGTCGGCGTCCGCGCCCACGAGCGCGAGCAGGAGCGCCGAGCGCACCGATGGGTCCTCGATGTCGTAGCCACGAACCGCGGCGATGGCGGCGGCCATGCGCGTCGCGACGATGTAGAAGCCCGCGACGTTCGCCGGGAGCGCCACGGGCAGCGTGACGAACCCGCCCAGGCCGGTGACGAACCCGTTGGCCGCGGCGAGGCGCAGGTGGGCGGAAACGATGTCGTCGATGACGCGCTCGGGGTCGCTGCGACGGCGGCGGGCGTCGTCGGCGATCTTCTGCGCCGAGTCGAAGGTGCCCTTGCCGTCGATGCCGACCTCGAGAATCCGCTCGACGAGTCTGGCGGCCTGACCGCCGAGCGCACCCATGTCCTCGGTCGCGACGGGCGTCTGGGCGGGCTCGTTCTTCTTCTTGCGGTCGAAGATCCCCATGGTGTCCTCCTGGTCGAGGGATGTCGGGTCGAAGTGCTGCGGTGATGCCCGGCTGCTCCGGACGTCTCCATGCCCATCCGCGGAGGTGGTCAAACACGGGCGCCTGCCGCGGGCGGGATCGAACGTGGGTCGAGGCGAGCCTCGTCGGCACCATGACTCGCGTGTCATGTCGCCGACGAGGTCGGCTCAGTGTCCTCCGCGCCGGATCTCGTCGAGGAACGCCTCGAGCTCGGCGCCGAGCTGGTCACCGGTGGGCAGCGAGGCTGCGTCGAACCCGGCCGCCGGGCCGTCGGATTCGTCGTCCTCGGCCGTTGCCGTGATCCCAGACTCCAACCGCGCGAGCCGGGTGTCGTACTGCACCTCGAGGGCACGCACGATCTCGGCCGCTTCGGGTGATTCGGCAACCTCCGCCGCGATGGCGTGTGCGCTGTCGGCCGCGGCGAGCTCGAGCGCAGCGGGCGGCAGGTCGAGGTTCGCCACTCCGGCGAGCTTCTCGAGTCCGTGCGCAGCGCCGGCCGGGAAGTCGCCCTGGGCGAGGTAGTGCGGAACGTGCACCGCGAATCCGACGGCCGACCCGCCCTGTTCGGCCAGCCGCAGCTCGAGCAGCGCCGACAGCGAACCCGGCATCGTGATCGTGCCGAAGACGGGGGTGGCGCCGTCGCGCAACGCGTCGGTGGTGCCGTGCACGGTGGAGGTGATGGGCCGAGAGTGCGGCACGGCCATCGGGATGCCGTACACCGAGACGAACAGCTCGACCGAGAGTGCTCGGGCGAGGCCGATGACCGCCGCGGCGACGCGCTCCCACTGGTAGTCCGGCTCCGGGCCCCAGAGCAGGAAGAACGGGGTTCCGGAGTCGTCCACGAGCCGGTAGAGCGCGAGCGAGGGGTCGGTGTACTCGGTGTAGCGATCCTTGGAGAAGGTCATGACCGGACGCCGAGCGCGGTAGTCGAGCAACTGATCGACGTCGAAGGTGGCCACCACCGTGTGGTCGAGGGTGCGCAGCAGGTGCTCGACGAGCAGCCGCTGCGTGTGCCCGGCGTCGAGGAATCCACCGAGGGCGACGATCAGCGTGGAGGCACGCAGATCGGCGACATCGGTGTCGGTCTCGAGCCGATAGAGCGTCGTGGGATCCTGCACCGGGTCTCCTTCCGTAGGCTCCCTGAGTTCATGAGGAGATCGGGTCCCCCGTTTCATCAGATGAACGTCTCACGGGGTCCCACGATTCCCGAGGCGGCGCGCAGGGCCCCGGGTGACGCGCCCGCCTAGGTCGGGGGGTACGACGGGCTCCGACCCGGCGCCGGATCATCGGGCGTGGGCGTCCTCGACGGCGTCCATCGCCTTGTAGATGCGCTTCTCCGAGACGGGATGGGCCGTGCCGAGCGACTGGGCGAAGAGGCTGACCCGCAGCTCCTGGATCATCCAGCGCAATGCGCGCACGTCGTCGGCGCTGCGCTCGATCTCGGGCAACGCGTCGACGAGCTTCGTCCGCTCGGCCTCGACCGTGCGGACGATCTCGAGGCGCTGCGCGTCGCGCC
Source organism: Mobilicoccus massiliensis (assembly GCF_000826525.2). Classification (GTDB taxonomy): domain Bacteria; phylum Actinomycetota; class Actinomycetes; order Actinomycetales; family Dermatophilaceae; genus Mobilicoccus; species Mobilicoccus massiliensis. The sequence goes on from NZ_LN651331.1 coordinate 664,252, forward strand.
ACGGCTCCGCTGGTGCCTTGTCGAGGCGGACGAGCATGCCCTGCAGGTACCGCGGCAGGTGACGCAGGTGGGCGTGGCCGGTCTCGGCGACGAAACCGGGGTGGACGAGGTCGGTGAGCTGAGCCGCCAGGTCGTCCTTGAGCGCTGCGAGTTCGGGGGTTCGCGGCGTCATGCCGTCGAGGGCGAGCCGCACTGCGAGTGCCCGGTCGAGCACCGGGTGGACCCATTCGACGATCTCGATGACGGTCGGTACGAGTTCGCGCTTCACCGCGGCGAGCGCGGCGTCGAACTGCTCGGGGGTGCGGATGAGTTCGGCACCGGTCGCGGCGAGGGTGCGGGCGGCGATCGCGTCGACGGCCGCCGCGAGGATGTCGTCGAGCAGTGCGGGCATCGAACCGTGCGGGTTGTTGCCGAGGGCGAGCTTCTGTGTGTTGGTCAGCAGGCCGAGGATGCGCTTCCACGGCACCTGAAGGTTGAGCAGCAACAATCGCCGCAGGCCGAGACGGGTGGCCGCGACCTGCTCGGCGCGGGCGGCGAGCACCTGGACGGCGACGGAGTCTCCCTGATCGACGAGGGCCGGGAACCCCTGGACGTCGCGCTTGCCGACCCGCCGCTCGAAGACCGCGGGAAGCTCCGTCAGGTCGAAGGTCGTGAGGCCGGTGCGCTCGACGTCACCGGCGGCCCTGGCCATCGTCGTCCGGACCTGCGGGGCGAGGCGGGCCTGCAGTTCGGCGAGGTCCTTGCCCTCCCCCAGCCTGCGACCGCGGGGGTCCTCGACCCGGAACGTCATCCGCAGGTGATCCGGGACGCGGGTGACGTCCCACTCCCCCGCGGGCACGCGGTGGCCGGTGCGGATGTACAAGGCCCGGCCCAGCTCCTCGACCAACGGCGTACCGGCTGCCATCTCGGCCTCGTCGGCCTCGGCGAGCGCGGCCTGCGCGTGGTCGGGGGTGGGGACGAAGTGCTTGCGGGTGGCCTTGGGCAGGCTCTTGAGCAGCGCCGTCGCGAGCTCGGGGCGCAGGCCGGGAACCTGCCAGTCGAAGCCCTCCTCGCTGACTTGGTTGAGCTGCTCGACGGGGATGTGCACGGTGACGCCGTCGGCGTCGGTGCCCGGCTCGAACTGGTACGTCAGGCGCAGTCGCAGGTCGCCCTGGACCCATTCGTGTGGATAGTGGGTCGCGTCGATCTCGTCGGCGTCGTCGGAGACGAGGAAGTCCTCGGTGAACGTGAGCAGGTCGGGACGGCGCCGTCGCTCCTTCTTCCACCAGGCGTCGAAGTGCGCGCCGGAGACCACCGTCGCGGGGATGCGGTGGTCGTAGAACTCGAAGAGCGTCTCCTCGTCGACGAGGATGTCGCGGCGCCGGGCGCGCGACTCCAGGTCGGCCAGCTTGGCGACGAGTTTGCGGTTGTCGTGGAAGAACCGGTGCGGGGTGTCCCAGTCACCCTCGACGAGGGCGTGGCGGATGAAGAGGTCGCGGCTCGCCTCGGGGTCGATCGCGCCGTAACTCACGGGGCGGTCCGTGACGATCGGGACGCCGTAGAGCGTGACCTTCTCGTTCGCGACCACCCCGGCGCGCTTACGGCTCCAGTGCGGCTCGGAGTAGCTGCGCCGCAGCAGGTGGGCGCCGAGTTCCTCGATGGCTCGGGGGTCGGTGGCGGCGTTCGTGCGGGCCCACAGGCGGGTCGTCTCGACGAGCTCGGCACTCATCAGCCATTCGGGGTTCGTCCGGCGCAACGCGGACCCCGGCTGGATGGCGAACCGGGCTCCGCGGGCGCCGAGGTACTCGCGCTTGTCGCGGTCGTAGAGGCCGATCTGGGAGAGCAGTCCGGTGAGCAGCGCGCGGTGGACCTTCTCGGGTGTCGACGGGTGCTGGTTGGGCTGGAGGTCGAGCTCACGCATCGTCGTCGTGAGCTGGCCCACGAGGTCCTGCCATTCGCGGATGCGCAGGTAGTGGAGGAACTCGTTCTTGCACATGCGGCGGAAGGCGCTGCCGCTGAGGTCCTTCTGCTGCTTGCGCAGGTACTTCCAGAGGTTGAGCAGCGTCGTGAAGTCGGACTTCTCGTCCTTGAATCGCGCGTGCTGCTGGTCGGCCTGGGCCTGCTGGTTCAGCGGGCGTTCCCGCACGTCCTGGATGGAGAGCGCCGCGACGATGACCATGACCTCACGCAGGCAGCCCTCGTCGGCGGCGGCGAGCAGCATCCGGGCGAGCCGGGGGTCGACGGGGATCCGCGCGATCCGGCGGCCGACGTCGGTGAGGCGCCGGCGTGGGTCCTGCTGGTCGGGGTCGATCGCCCCGAGCTCGTGCAGGAGGCGCAGACCGTCGGTGACCATCCGTGAGTCGGGAGCCTGGACGAACGGGAACCGCGCGATGTCGCCGAGGCCCAGCGCGGTCATCTGGAGGATGACGCTCGCGAGGTTGGTCCGCAGGATCTCGGGGTCGGTGAACTCGGGGCGGTTCTCGTAGTCGTCCTCGGCGTACAGCCGGATCGCGATGCCGTCGGAGACGCGACCACATCGGCCGGAGCGCTGGTTGGCACTCGCCCGACTGATCGGTTCGATGGGAAGGCGCTGCACCTTGGTGCGCTGGCTGTACCGGCTGATGCGGGCGGTGCCGGCGTCGACGACGTACCGGATTCCGGGCACGGTGAGGGAGGTCTCGGCGACGTTGGTGGCGAGCACGACCCGGCGACCGGTGTGGCGGGAGAACACCCGGTGCTGCTCGGCCGCGGAGAGACGCCCGAACAGCGGGAGGATCTCGGTGCCGGGGAGGTTCATGCCCTCGAGCGCGTCTGCGGCATCACGGATCTCGCGTTCGCCGGAGAGGAACACGAGGATGTCCTCGCCGCCGCCGTCACGGGCCCGCTCGGCCGAACCGCCCTCGGTCCAGAGCTCCTCGACGGCCTCGCAGATGCCGGTGATCTGGTCGATCTCGGTCTCGATGTCAGGCTTGCCGGGGGTCTTGCTCGGCTCGACGCGCACGAGCGGCCGGTACCGGACCTCGACCGGGTACGTGCGTCCGGAGACCTCGATGATCGGGGCCGGTCTGCCGTTCCGGTCGGCGAAGTGGGCGGCGAAGCGTTCGGGGTCGATCGTCGCCGAGGTGACGATCACCTTGAGGTCGGGACGCCGGGGCAGGAGCTGCTTGAGGTACCCGAGGACGAAGTCGATGTTGAGGCTGCGCTCGTGGGCCTCGTCGATGATGATCGTGTCGTATCGCCGCAGGTCACGGTCGCGTTGGAGTTCGTTGAGCAGGATGCCGTCGGTCATCACCTTGACGAGCGTGTCGCGGGAGGACTCGTCGGTGAACCGCACCTGGTAGCCGACCTGCGCACCGAGATCGACGCCGAGCTCGTCCGCGAGGCGCTCGGCGACGGAACGGGCGGCGATGCGGCGGGGCTGGGTGTGACCGATCTGACCGGCGATGCCCCGGCCGAGTTCGAGGCAGATCTTGGGGATCTGCGTCGTCTTTCCCGAACCGGTCTCACCGGCGATGATGACGACCTGGTTCTCGCGAATGGCCTCCGCGATCTCGTCCTTGACCGCGCTGACCGGCAGGTCGGGGTAGGTGATCTCGGGGACCGAGGCCGCCCGCTTCGCCTGCCGTTCCTCGGCCCGACGGCGGCGTTCCTCGCGCTCCTCGGGGGTCAGCGGTGGGCGTTGTTCCCGGCCGCGACGCGAGCCACGCCTGTCCGGTCGCTCGCCCTGGGCCGCTCTCGGCCCGGCAGAGCGCCCGCCGCGCCGGCCACGGTTGCGCTTCGCTTCGGTCTTGCCGCTCGCGGTGGGCTCGGAGGTCGATGACCGCCCGTCACTGGATGCCTCCGGCGCACTGTCGACCACCGCACGGTCGGCGACGGCCGGCCGTGGCGGACGAGGACGAGGGGTTTCGGGCACGCTCTTCAGAATACGGAGGGCGTCGAGTTCATTCCCGGAGCCGGAGGACGACGGTTGCACTCGCCCGGGTGGAGCGATCGTAGGGTGCGCTCCATGGCGGACTGGGACGAGGTGCTCGATGCGCTTCGACTCGCGCTCGAGGGAGGCGATGCCCCGGCGATCCGCGCCGGGCTCGAGGACTGCTGGGACGCAACGGCCCCCACCGATGCGGCGCAACGCTGTGTCCTTGCGCACTACCTCGCCGACGTCCAACCCGACGTCGCCGACGAGGTCGCGTGGGACGAGCGCGCGCTGGAGGCGTACACGCGCGTCGGCGACACCGATCTCATGCCCGTGGGCGTCGCCTCGGCGGCCGGGTTCGCACCGAGCCTCCACCTCAACCTCGGCGACGGCTATCGCCGCCTCGGCCGCCTCGACGAGGCCCGGGCCCAGCTCGAGGCAGGCACCGCCGCGGCCGACACGCTCTCCGACGACGGCTACGGGGCGATGATCCGCGCCGGGCTCGATCGCCTCGCCGCCCGGCTCGACGGCACCTCCCGCTGAGACCGCTTCCGGACCGCTGCGCCCCGAGCCGGAAACTCGGTGGCGGCGGCGACGTGAGGTCGGGACGATGACGGCGTGATGCACGAGGGACAGGTCGACGTGCGGGCTCCTGCTCTACAGGCCGCCATCGCGCGCCAATTCCCGCGCCTGGCAGGCGAGGGCGTCGTCCCTGTGCCGTCGGCCGGGACCGTCATCGCCCCTTTTCGGGTCGGCGACTCGCTGTTGGCGCGCGTCCCGCTCGTCCCCGACGAGTCCCCGGCGTTCGTCGACCGCGTGCGCGCCGAGGGCCGGCACGCCCGCCACCTGGCCGAGAACGTGGACGTGAGCGTGCCGCAGCTCGTCGCGATCGGTGCGCCGTTCGAGGGATACGCGGGAGCGTGGTCGCTGTGGACCTGGTTGGCCGGCCGCTCCCTCGACCGCGTTCTCGACGCCTCCCCCGCCGATGTCGACCTCGGTCTCCTTGCTGCCGACCTGGGCGCGCTGTTGTCGTCGATCCGCGCGGTTCCTGTCGAGCACGCGACGTGGAACGGCAACGGGCGCGGCGGGGTGCCCCTGGCCGACTCCGACTGGGTGCGCACCTCGATCGAACGCAGTCGTCATCTCATCGATCCGAGCGCCGCGACGCGGGTGTGGGAGGAGTCGCTCACCGCGCCGCCACACGCCGGAGCACCCGTGGCGATCCACGGCGATCCGATGCCGGGAAACCTGCTCGTCACCGAGCGCCGACTCAGCGGGCTCATCGACGTCTCACTGCCCGTCGTCGGCGATCCCGCCGCCGACCTGCAGCCCGCGTGGGTGATCTTCGACGAACCCGAGCGCACCGCCTTCCGCTCGGCCATGGGGCTCGACGACTCCGCCTGGCAGCGGGGACGCGGCTGGGCGTTCGAGATGGCCATCGGCGGCCTGCACTACTACGAACACACCAACCCGGTCTTCTTCCGGACGGCCCGTCGCACCCTCGATCGACTCCTCGCCTGCGCCGATCCGCCCCCAGCAGGACTCTGACGCACCTGTACTCGTGGGCCTCGTCCCACCCCGACGGCCGGAGCAGAGGCGCCGGTGCCTCGTGCGTCAGCGGCGCGGGAGGATTGCGATGGCGTCGCCGACGGGGCGCTCGCCGGTGGCGTCGGAGGGGCTGGTGGCCAAGGCGCCGCTCGCGACGAGCGTCGTCGAGCCGCCGCCGTCGAGATTCATCGCCTCGCGCATGCCGAGGGCCTTGGCCACGGCCGCGGTCTCGGGGATCAAGAGGCCGAGGTGGCCGGTCTGCCGGCCGTCGGCGGCGACGATCATCGTGCGGCCGCGCCGGTCGGTGCCGATGAACGTGCGCGGGTTGCGCTGCAGCACCCAGCCGTAGTCGAAGCTCGGGTTGCCGGTGACGGCCTGGTTCATGCCGTCGCGCTTCTGGGTGATGTGCGTGCGACCCGCACGCAACAGCAGCGGGCCGCCGTTGATGACGCTCTGATCCTTGCGCAGGTGCATCGGGCGTCCGGAGCCCCTGGTCATCGTCGCCGTCACGGGCACCCGGTCTCCGACGCGCAGCGACGCGAGGGCGCCGGCGGCGTCACCGGTGGCCTGGATCGAGCGCTGCCCCGCTGTGAGGGCGATCCCGCGCTCGGTGGGGGTGGTGACCACCCGGCCGCGGCGGTCGAGCACGACCTCGCGACCCGGCCCCGCGGGCGTGGTGGCACCGAACGCCGGCGTGAAGAGGACGAGTTCGTCGGCGTCGGTGCACGTGACGTCGTGCCGAGGCAGGTCGGTCGGCGTGTCGCCCGTGCCGCCGCAGTTGCGGATGAGGCCGGGGACGCGGTTCGTGCCGTCGAGCACGTGGGTGCGACCCCCGGTTCGGAATGTGCCGGCCCAGCCCGGACGCAGGATCCGCGTCTGGCGGGCACGGGCGTCGAGAAGCACGGCCGGACGATCACCCACGGCCTCCGAGACGACCCGCCCGTCGTACGCGGCGATCCCGGCCGGGTCACCCTCGACGCCGGCCTTGGGGTCCATGACGAAGAAGCCGGCGTTTGCTGCCGCGGTCGCGCCGAGCCGGGCGGCGAGCTGCGAGGTCGTCTCACGCTTCTCGAGATCGGGACCATAGGTACCGACGAGGCGCCCATCGAACCGTTTCGGGTCGATGGTGAGCACCGACATCGTCCACGGTCCGCTCGCCGGCGTGCCCCCGTCCCAGCCGGAGTACCAGCTGCGGGCCGTGAAGCCGGCCGCCTTGAGCCGCGCGACGGCCCCGTCGGCGGCGGCCTGGTCGACGAACGTCTCCACGAGCCGGACCCGCCGGCCGATGACGCCGTCGGGCACGTCCGCGGCACCGAGCTGCCGTACGTCGGTCGCCTGCGCCGCGAAACCCGCACCGGAGAGCTTCGCGACGAACGCGCCTGCGGACTCCGCGTCCTGCACCGCGCGGGCGGGCGCGTCGGGGTCCGGGCTGGACGTCGTGCTCGGGATGGACAGCTCGACGACCCACCGGGACGACCCGTCGGCCACGCCGCGGGTGATCTTCGTCAGGGTGGCGCCCGGCTGCAGCGTCGTCGTCGCCCGCATCTCCGCGAGATCGGCACGGCCCAGCGGCAGCTCGTCGCGGGCGTACCCCTCGCGCGGATCACCAGGGTCCGGCCGCGAGGTGGCCGCGCCGGCCGGTACGACGGCTGAGACGGCCAGGACCGCTGCGAGAGCGGCGGGAACGGCGGCGAACGCGCGGCGTCGAGAGGCGATCATGCGCGAGAACCTAGGCCGCGCACGTCGACCCGCCCGGCGCCGCGCGGTGAACATCGGCCGACACCCGAGAGAACTTCTCGCCCTTGACCAGTGAGGCGCCCCCCCAGGACGCCCACGAGTCCGTCTGAGAGGGTGAGGGCTGACCCCCATCCCCCCGAGGAGGACGCATGATTCTCATCAACGTCAAGTTCTCGGTGAAGCCGGAGTTCGCGGAGGACTGGCCCTCGATCACCGAGGACTTCACCCGGGCGACGCTCGCCGAGCCGAAGAACCTGTGGTTCGAATGGTCACGCTCGATCGCCGAGCCGAACACGTACGTCCTCATCGAGGCGTTCGAGGACGACGGCGCCGAGGCCCACGTGAACTCCGAGCACTTCGCCGAGATGCAGCGGGAGTTCCCCAAGTACCTCGCCTGCACGCCCGACATCGTCAACGGGCAGATCCCCGCCACCGGCTGGGACAAGATGGCGGAGATCACCGTCGACTGACCCATTGCGTCGAGACAGCCGTCGTTTGCGGCTCTGGGCCGGAAACGACGGCTGTCTCGGCGTTCTCAGACTCCGGCGAGGAGGGCTCCGGGGCGTTCGACGCAGTCGGCGACGTAGCGCAGGAAGCCGCCCGCCACTCCCCCGTCGCAGACCCGGTGGTCGAACGTCAGCGAGAGCTGCGTCACCGGACGCACCGCGAGCTCGCCGTCGACGACCCACGGCTTGTCGACGATCCGCCCCACCCCGAGCATCCCCGCCTCGGGATGGTTGATGATCGGCGTCGACCCGTCGACCCCGTACACGCCGTAGTTGTTCAGCGTGAACGTGCCTCCGGTCATCTCCGCCGGGGTGAGCGTGCCTGCGCGGGCACGCTCGGTGAGGTCACGGATCGTCGCCGAGAGTTGTTCCGTCGTCTGGTCGCTCGCCCCGTGCACCACCGGCACGACCAGTCCTCGCGGGCCTTGCGCCGCGAACGACAGGTTCACCGTCCCGATCCGCACGATCTCGTTCGCCGCCGTGTCGACCTGGGCGTTGAGCTCGGGGAAGCGCACGAGCCCCGCCACGACGATGCGCGCGACCAGTGCGAGGTACCCGATTCTCGCCTCCGGGAGCGCGGCGGCGAGGTCCTGTTTCATCGACCGCAGCCCCGTGGCGTCGACGTCGACCCAGGTCGTCGCATCGGGGATCTCGGTGCGCGAACGCGTGAGGCGATCGGCGATCGTTCGCCGGCTGCCGGTGAGAGGAATGCGTTCATCGACGAGCCCGGCATGCGATGACGCTTGCGTCTGCGGTGCGCGCTCTTGTGTCGCTACATCCTGTTGTACTGATACATGTGCATGTCGCGCTTCGCGCGCCTGCTCGACGTCGCGTCGCGTGATGATCCCGCCGGGCGCGCTGGGAGTCACCGAGAACAGGTCGATGCCGTGGTCGTGCGCCAGTCTGCGCACGAGCGGGCTGATGACCCGCACGGCCTGCCCAGGGCGCGAACTCGGTTCGCTCTGCGGGGCACTCGTCGCCGATGACGGCGTGCCCTCCACCCTCGCAGCGGGGCGACGACCGACCCGCCGGCGTCGTCCGCGCTTCGCCTCCGACGTGCCGTACCCGATGAGCACGTTGCCCGACCCCGCGCGCTCCTCGTCCATGCGCTCCTCGGTCGCACTCGAGCGCTGGGTCGCGTCCTCCACGAGAGCGGAGCCGTCCGCAGCGCCGCTACCGGTGTCGACGCTGATGAGCGGCTTGCCGACGTCGACCACCTGTCCGGCGTCGGCGTGCAGGGCGACGACGGTTCCGGCGAACGGGGAGGGCAGGTCGACCTGGGCCTTCGCGGTCTCGACGACCGCGACGATCTCGTCGACCGCGACCGTGTCACCGACCGACACCTGCCACGAGACGACCTCCCCCTCGGTGAGCCCCTCGCCGAGGTCGGGAAGCATGAACGTTCGCGTGCTCATCGCGCGACCTCCTTCGCGTCGGACGCGGCCGAGGCTCCGACGGCCAGGTGTCGCTCGTCCGGCTCGTCGTCCCACTGCAGCCGTGCGACGGCGTCGAGGACCCGGTCGACCCCGGGCAGGTGGAAGCGCTCGAGCTTGGGCGGCGGATAGGGGATGTCGAGCCCCGCGACGCGCAGCACGGGAGCGGCCAGGCTGTGGAACGCCCGCTCCTGCACACGAGCGGCGATCTCGGCGCCGACTCCCGCGAACCCCTGGGCCTCCTGAACGACGACACAACGGCCGGTCTTGCGCACCGACGCGACGACCGTCTCGTCGTCATAGGGATCGATCGTCCGCAGGTCGACGACCTCGCAGCTCCACCCCTCCTCGGCTGCTGCCTCGGCCGCCTCCATCGCCACCGGCACGCTGGGCCCGTAGGCGACGAGCGTGACGTCGGCACCCTCTCGCCGGACGCATGCCGTGCCCGGCGGCAGCCCGCCTCCCGGCGCGAGGGCGTCGAGGTCGACGTCGTCCTTCGACCAGTACAGGCGTTTGGGCTCCATGAACACGACCGGATCCGGGTCGTCGATCGCCGCGCGCAGCAGCACGTACGCGTCCTCGACCGTGGCCGGGGTGTAGACCCGCAGCCCGGGCGTGTGGGCGTAGTAGGCCTCGGAGGAATCGCAGTGGTGCTCCACGCCCCCGATGCCCCCGGCGAACGGAATCCGGATGACCATCGGCATCGGCAGCGCCCCGTTCGTGCGGTTGCGCATCTTCGCGACGTGGCTCGCGATCTGCTCGAACGCGGGGTAGGCGAACGCGTCGAACTGCATCTCGACCACGGGCCGCATCCCCGACATGCACAGCCCCACGGCGAACCCGACGATGCCGGACTCGGCGAGCGGGGTGTCGAAGCAGCGGTCGTCGCCGAAATCGCGGGCGAGGCCGTCGGTGATGCGGAACACGCCGCCGGCGACACCGACGTCCTCACCGAAGACGAGGACGTTCTCGTCCGCCGAGATCGAGTCGCGCAGCGCGTGATTGAGGGCCGCGGCGAAGGTGGTGGATCGCTGGGCCATGTCAGGCGTCCTTTCCCGCGAGGGCGTCACGTTCGGCGTCGATCTCGTCGAGCACCATCTGCCGCTGGTCGGCGAGCTGCGCGGTGGGGCGCGCGTAGACGTGCTCGAACATCGAGGACGCCTGCGGATCGGTGTCCTCGTTCATACGCCGACGCAGTTCGGCCGCGGCGTCCTCGGCCTCCTGCGCGTACGTGGCGGCGAGTTCGTCGTCGAGCCTGCCCACCGAGCGCAAGTAGGTCTCGAGGCGTTCCATCGGATCCTTGAGCCGCCACGCCTCGACCTCCTCGGAGGTGCGGTAGCGGGTCTCGTCGTCGGCGTTGGTGTGCGCCTCCATGCGGTAGGTGTGCAACTCGACGAGCACAGGCCCCCGGCCGGCGCGCGCCCACGCGACCGCCTTGCCGACGACCGCGAGCACGGCGAGCGCGTCGTTGCCGTCGACCTGCTCGCAGACGACGCCGTAGCCGATGCCCTTGTAGGCCAGGCTCGGCGCAGCGGTCTGCTTCTCCAGGGGCACCGAGATCGCCCACCCGTTGTTCTGCACGACGAACACGACCGGGGCCCGGAACACGGCGGCGAAGTTGAGGGCCTCGTGGAAGTCGCCCTCGCTCGTCGCGCCGTCGCCGATGAACGCGAGCGCCACGGAATCCCGCCCCTGTCGCCGCTCGCCGTACGCGACGCCCGCCGCGTGCAGGAGCTGGGTCGCGAGCGGCGTGCACTGTGCCGCGGTGCGGGTCGCGGCGGGGTCGTAGCCGCAGTGGGCGTCACCGCGCAGCAGCGTGAGCACCTCGACCGGATCGATGCCCCGCGACACGAGCGCCACGGAGTCGCGGTAGGTCGGGAAGAACCAGTCGTCCGGCCGGATGCACATCACCGAGCCGACCTGGCACGCCTCCTGGCCCCGGGAGCTCGGATACACCGCGAGGCGGCCCTGCTTGGTCAGCGCCGTCGCCTGGGTGTCGAACCGTCGACCGACGACCATGCGCCGGTAGCACTCGAGGACGTCGTCGTCGCTCGGCGCGTCGTAGTCGTCGGTCACCGGCTCGACACGGTGGCCGTGCTCGTCGAGAAAGCACACCGGCGAGGCGGCGGGGATGAGGCCGCGCTGGAACGGCGCCTCGACGTGCTCGGGTGCTGCCTGCGCGGCGGCCTTCGACGCCCGCGCGTCTGCGGCCTTGCGGGTGGGGGCCATGCGGTCTCCTGCCGACGACGCCGACGACGGTGTCGGCGAGAGGTGCGTAGGTGTGCGCCCGATACTCCCTTCCGACGTACGCTCTGCTCAAGGAATCCGCGTAACGGCAGACGTTCGGCTTCCCGGGAGGGTATTCATGATCAATCCGTCCGACGGCACCGCGGACCTCGACGAGATCGACCGACGGATGGTCGCCGCCCTCGTGAGCGACGGGCGGCTCTCGGTACGCGCGCTCGCCGAGCGGGTCCATATCAGCCGCGCGAGCGCCTACTCACGACTCGACCGGTTGCTCTCGTCCGGCGTGATCACCGGATTCTCGGCCCGAGTCGATCCGGCGAGGGCCGGCCTGGCCACGAGCGCCTACGTCGCGCTGTCGGTCGAGCAGGACGCCTGGCGGGAGATCAGTACTCGCCTGCGCACCGCGCGCTACGTCGAGCGCGTCTCGCTGCTCGCCGCCGACTTCGACGTGCTCGTGCTCGTCCACGCCCCCGACAACGCCACCCTGCGCGACGTCGTCCTCGAGGAGCTCCAGGCGATTCCCGGAGTGCGCTCCACCCGCACGTGGCTCGTGTTCGCCGACGAGGCCGGCCCGGGGGCGTGGATGGGCGAGCACCTCCCCTGATTGCCGCGCGACTGACCGCGCACGGCGGAAACGGCGGCTGTCTCGGCGGGTTTACATAGATAGCCGATCTATGTATCGTCCTCGTGTGACGACACGCTCCTCCGACGCTGAACGCCTGCTCACGACGCTGGCCCGCTTCAACCGCTGGGCCACGCGAAGCGCCCAGGTCGAGCACGACATCGTCGTCGCGCGGTTGCTGTCCCTCGTCGACGAGTTGCAGCCCGTGCGGATCTCCACGCTGGCCGCTGCCGATCACACGACTCAGCCCACGATGACGGCCCACGTTCGGCGGCTCGAGGACACCGGGTTCCTTCGGCGCGAAGCCGACCCGAGCGACGCCCGCGCGAGCCTCATCAGCCTCAGCGAGGCGGGCACCCGCGCCCTCACCGACATCCGAACGGCCCGGACCGCGGCCCTCCTCCCCCATCTGGACGCACTGACCGACGCCGACGTCGCCACCCTCACCGCGGCCGCCGACGTGCTCGACAGGATCCTCGGCCGCTCGGCCGCGAGCGCCTGAGCCGGTCACGTCCCACGCACCACCGAAAGGTCCTTCATGCCACGCCAATCCACGACGGTCTGGGCCGTCGCGTTCGCCTGTGTCATCTCCTTCATGGGCATCGGACTCGTCGACCCGATCCTCAAGCCCATCGCCGACTCCCTCGGGGCCACCCCCAGCCAGGTGTCGCTGCTGTTCACCAGCTACATGGCCGTCACCGGGGTCGCCATGCTCGGCACCGGATGGGTGTCGAGCCGGATGGGGGCCAAGTGGACCCTCATCCTCGGACTCGCGATCATCGTCGTCGGCGCCGGCCTGGCGGGCATGCAGGACTCGGTCGGCGGCATCGTCTGGGCCCGCGCCCTCTGGGGCCTGGGCAACGCGCTGTTCATCTCCACGGCGCTCGCGACGATCGTCAGCGCCGCCGCCGGCTCCGTGGGTCAGGCCATCGTCCTCTACGAGGCCGCGCTCGGCATCGGCATCGCGATCGGCCCCCTCGTCGGGGGCGAGCTGGGTCGGATCGGCTGGCGGTTCCCGTTCTTCGGTGTCGCCGTGCTCATGCTGATCGCCCTCCTCGCAACCCTCGTCGCCCTCCCGAAAGCGCCTCGCCCGCAGCCGTCCAGGCTGTCCGAGCCGATTCGTGCACTCGCCCACCCCGGCCTGCTGTCGGTGGCGATCACCGCGCTGCTCTACAACTTCGGCTTCTTCACGCTGCTCGCCTTCACGCCGTTCCCGCTGAACATGGATGCCCGTGGTGTCGGCCTCGTGTTCTTCGGCTGGGGCGTGATGCTCGCGATCACTTCCGTCTGGGTCGCCCCCTGGCTCCAACGCCGGTGGGGCACCGTGCCCTCGATCATCGCGGCACTGTTCGGCTTCGCCGTGGTCCTCGCGGTCATGGCCGCCTTCACCGCCGACCGGGATGTGCTCATCGGGTGCGTCGTGCTCGCAGGAGGTTTCCTCGGCGTCAACAACACCCTTGTCACGGAGGCCGTCATGCACGTCTCCCCGCACCCCCGCGGTGTCGCCTCGTCGGCCTACAGCTTCGTGCGCTTCTCCGGCGGCGCCGTCGCCCCCTGGCTCGCCGGCCGTCTCGGGGAGGAGGCCGGCATGAGCACCCCGTACTGGGTCGCGGCCGCGATCGTCGCCTGCGCTGCGGTGCTCATGATCACTGCGCGAGGACGCCTCGCCCACCTGCCGGGGCCCATGGAGTACAGCCGTGCCGAGGCCGAGATCCTCACCACCGCCGACGCCGGCTGACCTGCCGCCGATCGACTCGTCCGTGCCTCGCGCCCGCAGGACGCCGATCCTCGTCGCTGCCGCGCCTTGTACCCTGGCGGCTGCCTCACCGGGCTGCCTCGCGCGCGATCCCCACCCCGGATCGCGTCACCCGCCGAATCTTTCCCCCAGCCCGTAGGAGACGTTTCCGTGTCCCGACACCCCGACCCCGACGTTGCCGATGACGCAGAGGACCGCGAAGACCGGTCCGCCGCCATCGCCGTGACCGCCTTCCCGTTGTTCATCCTCGCGGGCACGGTCATCGCCTATCTGGTGCCGGAACCGTTCCTGCCGTTCCGCAGCCACATCACCGGCTTCCTCATGGTCATCATGTTCGGGATGGGCCTGACCCTCACGATCCCGGACTTCCAGGTCATCGCGAAGCGCCCGCTGCCCGTCCTCATCGGTGTCGTCGCGCAGTTCGTCATCATGCCACTGGCGGCGGTGGGCGTCGCCGCGCTGCTGGGCCTCGACCCGGCGCTCGCGGTGGGTCTGCTCATGCTGGGCTCGGTGCCGGGCGGCACCTCGTCCAACGTCATCGCCTACCTGGCCAAGGGCGATGTCGCGCTGTCGGTGGCGATGACCTCGGTCTCCACGCTGGTGTCGCCGATCATGACGCCGGTGCTCATGCTCGTCTTGGCCGGCGCCCGCACCGACGTCGACGCCGTCGGCATGGCGATGACGCTCGCCCAGACCGTGCTGTTGCCGGTCATCGGCGGCCTCGTCATCCGGTACTTCTTCGACTCGGTCGTCAGCGCGATCTCCCCCGTGCTGCCGTGGGTGTCGATCCTCGGCATCGGTGGTGTGGTGTTCCCGACCGTGGCCGCCAACGTCGGGCGTCTGGCCCAGGTCGGGCTCGTGGTGTTCGTCGCGGTCCTCCTGCACAACGTGGCCGGGTACGTGCTCGGCTACGCCACCGGGCGTCTGACCCGGCTGCCCGAGGCGCAGAGCCGCACGTTGGGAATCGAGGTCGGCACCCAGTCAGCCGGTCTCGCCTCCGGGATGTCCGCGAAGTTCTTCACCCCCGAGGCCGCCCTCCCGGGCGCGGTGGCCGCGGTGCTGCACAACATCACCGGCGCGGTGTACGCGGCCGTCGTGCGCCGGTTCCCGACCGACCGGCACGCCGACGAACCCACCCCCGTCCTCACCTGATCTGTCGGCCGGCGGGCAGCGGCAAGGCATGACGTCATCCGCGCCCGCCCCCGCGAAGGTGCGGAGACGAAAGAATGCAGCGACCTGGGCGATCCCAGGTCGCTGCATTCTCTCGTATTCAGCCCTTCGCGGCCGCGAAGCCCTTCTCGAGGTCGGCGATGATGTCGTCGACGTTCTCGATGCCCACGGCCAACCTGATCAGGCCGGGGGTGACGCCCGCACCGAGACGGTCCTCGTCGCTGCCCTGGCTGTGCGTGGTCGACGCGGGGTGGATGACGAGAGAACGCACGTCGCCGATGTTGGCGACGTGGCTGTGCAGTTCGAGGGCGTCGACGAACCGGCGACCGGCCTCGACGCCTCCGGCGATCTCGAAGGAGAACACCGCCCCGGAGCCCCGGGGGCAGTACTTCTCGGCGCGCGCGTGGTCGCGGTTGCCCTCGAGCGAGGCGTAGTTCACCGACTCGACCTGCGGGTGACCGGCGAGGAAGTCGACCACCTTGCGGGTGTTCTCGACGTGTCGCTCCATGCGCAGCGAGAGGGTCTCCAGGCCCTGCGCGAGCAGGAACGCGTTGAACGGTGCGGCCGCGGCCCCCGTGTCGCGCAGCAGATCCACCCGCGCCTTGAGGATGAAGCTGAGGTTGGCACCGAACGGCGAGTCCTTGCCGAGATCGCGCGCGTAGACGAGGCCGTGGTAGCTCTCCGAGGGGGTGTTGAACTGGGGGAACTTCTCCGGCTCCGCCCCGTAGTCGAACGTGCCCGCGTCGACGAGCACGCCCACGATCGACGTGCCGTGGCCCCCGAGGTACTTGGTGGCCGAGTGGATGACGACGTCGGCGCCGTGCTCGATCGGGCGGATGAGGTACGGCGTCGCGACCGTGTTGTCGACGAACAGCGGCACGCCCGCCTCGTGGGCGAGGCCGGCCACACCTTCGATGTCGAGCACCTGCTGGTCGGGGTTGGAGATCGTCTCGCCGATGACCAGTTTGGTGTTCGGGCGGATCGCCGAACGCCACGCCTCCAGGTCGGCCTGATCGGTGACGAACGTCGTCTCGATGCCGAGCCGGGGCAGGGTGTGCTTGAGCAGGTTGTACGTGCCGCCGTAGAGCGCCGCGCCCGCCACGACGTGGTCACCGGCCTGCGCGACGTTGAGGATGGCGTACGTCGTCGCCGCCATGCCGGAGGCGAGCAGCAGCGCTCCCACTCCCCCCTCGAGACTCGCGATGCGGTTCTCCACGACCTCGTTCGTCGGGTTGCCCAGGCGGGTGTAGATGGGCCCGAGGTCGGAGAGCGCGAACCGGTCGGCCGCGGTCTGCGCGTCCTCGAACACGTAGCTCGTCGTCTGGTAGATCGGCAGGGCCCGCGACCCCGTCTGAGCGTCCGGGGTCTGCCCGGCGTGGATCTGACGGGTCTCGAAGGCCCACGTGGAATCGGTCATCGAAGTCTCCTTGCGTCTCGTGAGGCACGGTTCGACGTCGCCGACCCGCGCTTGCCGCCGCCGGGGCGTTCGGCCAGGTCTTCACCCGGGGCACCCCACCGCGAGGAGGGGGTTGCCGGCCAGCGAGCCGGGGCTTGGCGCTGGCGCTCTTGACCTGAGCCGACCGTAACACGTGCGTCCACCCCTCGGACCCTTGCGTCTCACGGCCCGGTCGGTCGCGGGCCTGCCGCGACCGCTCCCGGTCACCGTCGATGCACGGGCTCGTCCCGGGAGTCCTCGACCGTCGCCACCCGTCCGGAGGTCGCCGCGACCTGGCCGTACGGCCGCGTGCGTAGGTGCGCCCTGGCGAGCAGTTGCGCCGCCGCCGGGATGGTGACGAGCTGGCAGCAGCCGATGAGCACGAGCAGGCCGACCACCGAGGGATCCCGCAAGCGCAGCCCGATGCCGAGGAGCACGAGGAACGTGCCGAGCACCTGCGGCTTGGTGGCGGCGTGCATGCGGGCGTAGAGCTCGTCCAGGCGATTGATGCCGATCCCCGACGCGAGGCACAGGCAGGCACCGAGGAACAGCGAGACGAGGCCCGCCCAGTCGCTCATCTCGGCCGGCACCGACGACGTGTCGATGACCGGTGCGGTCAGCAGATCGTCGATCGTCATTCGCGCACGTCCTCTGCACGTCGGGCGATGCGTTCGTCGGGCCGGGACTGCTCCTCGGGCAGCACGTCACCCTGCGCATCGGGGATCTGGGTGTCGTCGGCGTCCTCGTCGGGCGGATCTCCGTGCCCCACCTGGAGGGAGTCCCGCTCGCGAACGGCGAACCGCGCGACGGCCACCGACGAGAGGAACCCGACGAGCGAGAGGGCGAGAAGGATCGCGAGCGTCGTCGAATGACGGTTGAGCGCGGCCTCCATGCCGAGCGCGCAGACGAGCGTCGAGACGACGACCTCGTTGGCGACCGCTCGGTCGACGGCACTGGGCCCCCGGACGACACGCATGATGGCCAGCAGTACGGCGACGCCCAGCATGGCTCCGGTGACGACGATGAGCAGATGGGCGAGGGAGGGAGTCGCGAGGAAGGGAGTCATGGCCTCGCCGCCAGAATCTGGTCGGCGTCACGGGCCAGCGCGCGCAGGACGCGGCCCTCCTGGGCACGGATGCGGTCGGCGATCACGGGCAACTGGGCGCGGTCGGCGTTGAATATGTGCAGGATCATGGCCCTGTGCTCGGGGTCGAGGTCGACCACCACCGTGCCGGGCACGAGCGCCGTCATCTCGGCGGTGATCATGGCGAACAGGTCGTCGTCGGTGCGCAGGTCGATCGTCACGAGGTGGCCGTGCGGATGCACCCACGGCGCCACGGACTCGTAGGCGACGCGCACGCTCGCGGCGACGAGGTCGAAGGCGAACCAGGCGACGAGGACGACGAGGGGCCAGGGCCGGATCCGCACGCCCAGGTGCAGCGGCGGCAGCGGGAACGCGAGCAGCAGCACGACCGCGAGGACGAGGCCGCCCACGAGGGAGATCAGCGAGTACGAACCCCACAGGACCACCCACACGAGGGCGAGGGTGACGATCGGAACGACCTGCACGCGTTCGCGCATCGGTCGTTCGGTGGACGAGTCGGTCACGGCACACCCCCGGGAAAGACGGCCTGGATGTACGTCGACCGCCCGAGGAGGTCGCCCGCGGCTCGATCGGTGATCCCGAACAGTGGGCCCGCGACGAACGTCAGCGCCACTCCGACGGCGACGAGGGATGCCGTCGGCAGCAGCATCCCGCGGGGCACCGGCCGGTCCGCCATGCGCTTCAGGGCCGCCACCCGGCGGGGGTCGAGCGCGATGGGCCCGGTGGCGGCATCGGCGTGGTGGGCAGGGGACTGCGGCCCGCGCACGGGGCCGTCGGGGTCGCCGGCGCGCACCAGGGAGGTCCCCGGCGCGGCGTCGGCGCCGGCGCCGCGATCGTCGGTGTTCGGGCGGGTCGGCGCGGCACCCTCCAGCTCGGTCACCGGCCGTTGCCAGAAGGCGCGCGACCAGACCCGGGCGACGGCGTACAGGGTGAGCAGGCTCGTGAGTGCCGTACCCGCGACCAGCACGTAGTCGATCCAGCGGCCGTGCTGCACGGCCCCCTCGAAGATCCCCACCTTGCCGAGGAAGCCCGAGAACGGCGGGATACCCGCGAGGTTGATCGCCGGCACGAAGAAGAGGACGGCGACGACGGGCGCGGTGCGGGCGAGACCGCCGAGCTCCTCCAGCGAGGTCGTGCCACTGCGCCACTGGACGAGGCCGACGACGAGGAAGAGCGTCGTCTGCACGACGATGTGGTGGACGACGTAGAAGATCGCCCCCGACAGCGCGGCCTGGTTGCCGACCGCGACGCCGAAGATCAGGTAACCGATGTGGCTGACGAGGGTGAACGACAACAGTCGTTTGATGTCGTCCTGAGCGATCGCACCGAGGATGCCGACGAGCATCGTCAACAGCGCCGCCCACATCAACATGCCGTCGAGACGGCCGTCGGGGAACAACAGGGTCTGCATGCGGATGATCGCGTAGACCCCGACCTTGGTGAGCAGGCCCGCGAACACGGCGGTGACCGAGGCGGGCGCCGTCGGATAGGAGTCGGGCAACCACCCCGAGAGCGGGAACACGGCCGCCTTGACGGCGAAGCCGATGAGCAACAGCACCTGCAGGGTGAGCTGCACCCCAGTGGGCAGGTCGCCCAGTCGCCCCGCGAGTTGCGCGAGAGTCACCGTTCCCGTCGCCGCGTAGATCAGCGCGATCGCCGTAAGGAAGAACAGGGAGGACAACAGGTTGACGAACACGTAGTTGACACCGGCCGCGACGCGTTCGGTCGAGCCGCCGAGCGTGAGCAGCACGAAGCTCGCGATGAGGAGCATCTCGAAACCGACGTAGATGTGGAACAGGTCGCCGCTGACGAAGGTCGTCGCGACGCCCGCGACGAGCACCATGAGGGTCGGGTGGAAGATCGGCAGCGGGGAGGCCCCGTCGGTCTCGTCGTCGCCGCTACGGCCCTGGCCGATGGAGAAGAGCAACACGCCACCGGTGACGACGATCGAAGTGAGCAGCATGACGGCCGACAGCCGGTCGACGACGAGCGCGATGCCGTGCGGGGCCGCCCAGCCGCCGGTGTGCACGACCTGCGGGCCCTGGGTGTCGGCGAGGTAGAGCAGCGCGAACGCGGCCACGAGCATCGTGGTGAGCGCCGTGACACTGATCGAACGCTGCCAACCGCTGCTGCGGCTCGTGACGAGCGTGAGACCGGCCGCGACCAGTGGCAGCACGACGGGGAGCGGCACGAGGATCGAGGCCCAGTTCACGAGCGTGCCTCCTCGTCACCGCGCGTCGGGGCGGGATGGCGACCGCCCGGGTCGTCCTCGAGATCCTCCGCGGGCTCGTCGCCGGTGAACTCGCTGAACGAGATGTCGTCTGCCGCGGCGCGGGCCTGGATACGCGCGTCCTCGGGGTCGTCGGCGATGAAGTCGGACTGGCGCACCTGCCACGCGCGATGGGCGAGCGCGAGCACGAACCCGGTGAGCGCGAGTGTGATGACGATCGCCGTGAGCGTCATCGCCTGGGGCAGGGGATCACTCATCTGCGACTCCGGCGCCGCGCCGAAGATCGGGGCGACTCCGGAGGAGCCCGCCACGAGGAACAGCAGGTTGATGCCGTTGCTCACGAGCATGACGCCGAGGAACGCGCGGACGATGCCTCGGGCCATGATGAGGTTGATGCCGCAGCCGAAGAGCACGCCGATGAGCAGGCTGAGCGTGATGTTGGCGGTCATCTCTCCTCCTCGGGAACATCGGGGGTTCGGGGCTGCCGGGCCGCGGCCAGGCGTCGTTCGCTGAACGAGGGCAGGTGTTCGCTGGGAGCGTCCGGGATGCAGTCGCTCGTCCTGCGATCTCCGCTCGGCCGTTCGGCGAACGCGAGGTCGGAGTCGTCGTCTGCCGACTCGCTGTCCTCCCGCGTCGACGTGCTCTCGATCTGGGCGTCGATCGCTCCGCCGAGGCTCTGGAGGATGTCGACCACCAGCCCGATGACGACGAGGTAGACGCCGGCGTCGAAGACCAGCGAGCTCACGAGGTGCAGGTCGCCGACCACCGGGATGTGCAGGTAGGTGTGCCACGTCTGCAGGGCGTCGCCACCGGCGAGGATCGAGACCAGCGCGTTGCCGGCGGAGAGGAACAGACCGACCCCGAGCAGCACCGCCGGCATGATCGGGATCGTCGCCCGCAGCTCGTCGCGCCCGCCGGCGAGATACCGCAGGCTGATCGCGAGGCCGGCGACGAGGCCGGCCGCGAACCCGCCGCCGGGGCGGTTGTGCCCGGCCAGCAACAGGTACACCGACCACACCATGATGACGTGGAACATGAGCCGGGTGACGACCTCGAGGATGACCGAGCGGCGCTCCGGGCGGGCGGTGAAGCCCTCGGCCAGCCAGCGCCCACCGACGGTGGCGACGGTGACGAGAGCTCGTCGGGCCAGGATCTCGCTGAGCTTGCGACGGGCGCCCTCGACGTTGGTCTCGTGGAGGAACACGAGGCTCGCGATGCCGGTGGCGGCGGCGAGCACGACCGACAACTCGCCCATCGTGTCCCACGCTCGGATGTCGACGAGGATGACGTTGACGATGTTCTCCCCGTACCCGAAGTCGTAGGCGGCGTGGGCCATGCCGTCGGAGGCCGGCCGCGCCGTGCGCACCGTGGGGATGATGAACGCGAGAGCGGCGGTGACGAGCCCGACCCCGACGCCGAGCGCGGCCCGCAGGCGGCGGGTCCGAGCCGCCGGCGCGTCGTCGAAGCGGCCCGGTAGGCGGCGCAGCACGAGGACGAAGACGATGATCGAGAGCGTCTCGACGAGCACCTGCGTGAGCGCGAGGTCGGGTGCCCCGTGCAGCAGGAAGAGCAACCCGCAGCCGTAACCGGTGATCCCCACGAGAAACACCGCGCGTAGACGACGACGCGAGCGGACCGCCGCGAGGGCCGCGACCGCGATCGCCAGGGCCGTCATCGCCTGGCCCGAGCTCTCGGCCCATACGAGCGGAACGCCGGCCCAGTCGAGCCCGGCCAGCCACAGTGACCCGCCGCCGAGGACGAGATACACGAGCAGGATGAGGGCGGTCGAAAGCGGTAGCGAACCCCGGTGCATGGCGCCGGTGACCTCGAGCGACATCCGGTCCAGCGAGCGCATGACGGCTCGGTAGGCGCGCTGGCCGAGGCCGGTGCGCCGGGCCGGGGCGCGCACCTCACGGCGAGCGAGCACCGCGTCGAGCCCGAATCCCGCGGCCCACGTGAGCACGGTGAGGCCGAGGGCGAGCGTGAATCCGTGCCAGAGGCCGAGGTGCAGGCCCCCACCCGCTACCGCGTTCGTACCCACCGTCTCGGCGTACGCGGCCAATGTCGGGTCGAGGACGCCCGAGAACAGCCCGCCGAGCAGGCTGCCGGCGGCGAGAACGGCGGGAACCCAGACGACCGTGCCCGGCAGCGGGTGCAGATCGAGGGGCGGCACGTCGCGCTTGGTCGAGAACGCCCCGCGAACGAACCTCAGGCTGTACGTGAGGGTGAGGATGGATCCGAGCACGAGAACGACGAGAACCGCGAGGTCACGGGCGTTGCCCGGTCCTTCCGAGAACGCGGTGTAGGCCGCCTCCTTGCCGACGAATCCGAGCATCGGGGGCAGGCCCGCCATCGAGCCTGCCGAGACGAGCGCGGTGACGAAGAGCACCGGCATCCGCCGGCGCAGGCCCGTGAGCCGGCGCAGGTCGCGGGTCCCCGTCGCATGGTCGATGGCGCCGACCACGAGGAACAACGACGACTTGAACAAGGCGTGCGCCAGCAGGACGGCGAGGCCGGCGAGCGCCGCCGCCTGGGTGCCACCACCGGTGAGGACGACGAGGAAGCCGAGCTGGCTCACGGTGCCGTAGGCGAGCAGGAGCTTGATGTCGGTCTGCTTCAGCGCCGCGAACGCGCCGACGAGCATCGTCAGGCCACCGAGCCCGAGGACGACCCACTGCCAGGCGACGAGGTGGGCGTAGGCGGGCGCGAGGCGGGCGACGAGGTAGACACCGGCCTTGACCATGGCCGCGGCGTGGAGGTAGGCGCTCACCGGCGTGGGCGCGGCCATGGCTCCCGGGAGCCAGAACTGGAACGGGACGAGCGCCGACTTGCTCACCGCGCCGGTGAGCAGCAGCATGACGGCCGCGATCGTCGCCGGGCCGCTGCTGCCGGTCTCGAGGATCTGCGACAGCCGATAGGTGCCGGCCTGCTCGCCGAGCATGACGAGCCCGATGAGCATGGCCAGGCCGCCGAAGGTCGTGACGATGAGGGCCTCCATCGCGGCCGAGCGGCCGGCTCTGCTCTCGGGACGGTGCCCGATGAGCAGGTAGGACAGAATCGTCGTGAGTTCCCAGAAGACGTACAGCACGAGAACGTCGTCGCTGGTCACGAGGCCGAGCATGGCTCCGGCGAACGCGAGGAGGCAGGCGGCGAACCGGCCGAGGCCGGGCTCGTCCGCATCGAAGTACCCCACGCAGTAGACGAGTACGAGCACGCCGACGACCGAGACGACGAGCGTCATGATCCACGACAGCACGTCCATGCGGAAGGCGAGTTCGAGGTGCAGTGACGGCACCCAGGGCAGCACCTCGACGGGGATCGTCCCGGAGGCCACTGCCGGATAGCTCGCTGCCGCCCAGACTGCGGTGACGGCGGGCGGGACGGCCAGCGCCCAGAACGCCCTCGTTCCGAGACGTCCGACGAGGAGCGGCGCGAGCAGCGCCACCGCCAGATGGACTGCGATGAGGGCGATCATGTGCGGGGGCTTCTCCGGACCGTCGGGGAGCCGTCAGTCTAAAGGACGCGTCACGCATGCGCACACGCGCGGAGGCCCGGTTCGTCGGTCAGCGTGCGGCGGCGAAGACGCTCGGGAACGCCTCGCGATAGGCCCGCCAGGTCCCCGCCGAGGTCGTCGTCGTGGTCGCGGCGAGGATGGCCCGGACGATGGCGCGTGCCGTGACCAGTGAGGCCTGCGTGAGGATCTCGTGAAAGCCGACCATGTCCGGAGCCGGGCGCTGCGCGGTCGAGAGCCCGAAGAGCGTGTCGCCGTCGAGCATCGTGTGGGCCGGGCGCACGGCGATCGCGATGCCGTCGTGGCCCACGCCCGCGAGCTTGGCGCACTGCGCCTTGGAGAGCGCGGCATCGGTGGCGACGACCCCGATCGTCGTCGCGAGTCCCGGCATCCCGAGCGGCTGCGGAGGCACGTGTGCGGCAGCGCTCCGGGCGGCGTCGAGCTCGTGCGCACTCGGCGCCCCCAGTCCGCCGGGCACCGCCACATCCTCGGGCATGAGCGCTGAGGCGGCGTGGAACGTGCCGTCGGGCGCGACGACCTCGCCGAGGCTGTTGCAGACGATGAGTGCCGCGACCGTGCTGCCGTCGGCGCACACGGCGCTCGCCGTGCCGATCCCGCCCTTGAACCCGCCGGCCTTCGCGCCGCGGCCCGCGCCGACGCACCCTTGTTCGAGCGGCACCTGTTCCCCCGACAGAGCCGCCCGGCAGGCCGCGGCTCCGGTGTGCGCCGTCGGGTGTGCCCCGAACGTCCCACCGCGTCCGAGGTCGAAGATCACCGCCGCGGGCACGAGCGGCACGACGTCGCCCGGGCGGCCCATGGGCAGGCCGATGCCGCGAGCGAAGAGTTCGGCCATCACCCCGTCGGCGGCGCCGAGGCCGAAGGCGCTCCCCCCGGTGAGACAGACCGCGTGCACGCGCTCGACGACGTTGCGCGGGTCGAGCAGATCGGTCTCGCGGGTGCCGGGACCACCACCACGGACGTCGACGCCCGCCACCATGCCCTCGGGGCACACGTCGCCGCCGGCGAGGACGACGGTGGTGCCCGAGAGCGCGCCGGGTGCCTCGGCGGACGCCTGCCCGACGCGCAGACCGGCCACGTCGAGCACGGAGTTGGTCGGCCCGGGCGTCGACGTGGTCGAGGTGGTCGAGGTGGTCGTCTTGTTCGTCATGGGCGTCACGCGGAGTCCTCCTGGGTGCGGGTGGCGGTCTCGGCGGCGGGCACGCTGCGGCTGGCCTCCCGGTCCTCCGGACGGCGGGCGAGCATGGTGGCGTCGACGCCGCTCAACGCCCGCTCCAGCGTGGGGATGGCGCCGACGAGGCGCTGCGTGTAGGGGTGCCGGGGGTGTTCGTAGACCTCGGTCGCGCTGCCGGCTTCGACGACCTCGCCGTCGCGCATGACGAGTACCCGATCGCAGATGTGGCGGATCACCGACAGGTCGTGGCTGACGAGCACCAGCGTGAGGCCGAGGTCGTCGACGAGCCCGGAGAGCAGCGAGAGCACCTGCGCCCGAACGGAGACGTCGAGCGCGCTCACGGGCTCGTCGGCGAGCAGGATGGCCGGCGAGGGCGCCAGGGCCCGAGCGATCGAGATGCGCTGTCGCTCACCGCCACTGAACTGGTGCGGGTAGCGCTCCCCCATGTCGGGGGTGAGACCGACGGCGGTGAGCACCTCGTCGACCCGTTCGCGTCCGCCGGGCCGCCTGAGCCCGACGAGGGGCTCGGCGACGATGTCGGCGACCTTCATGCGCGGGTCGAGACTGCCCATCGGGTCCTGGAACACGAGTTGCAGCCGGTCGCGGATGCGACGGGCGTCGGCCTTGGTCCGCAAGCGTCGGCCGTCGATGGTCACCGAACCGGAGGTCGGCGCGTCGAGCCCGGCGATGATCCGCAGCAGGGTCGACTTGCCCGAACCGGACTCTCCGACGATCCCGACACGCTCGCCCTGACGCACGGTGAGGTCGACGCCGCGCAAGGCCTCGATTCGGCGGCCGCCCCGCAGGAAGGTGCCGCGTCGGTAGGTGCGGGCGACCCCGGTCACCTCGACGACCGGAGTCTCGACCGGCTCCGGCACCGGCGGCACGTGGGACGCGCGTCGGGCCCGCCGGGTCTCGTCGACCGTCGTCGCGGGTGACAGGGGTCGCGGTGGCAGCGCCGACGCGTCGAGCAGGCGGCGGGTGTAGGGATGGGTCGGGCGCGTGAACACGGTGTCGACCGGGCCGGACTCGACGATCCGCCCCCTGTTCATCACGTACACCCGGCTGCACACCGACGCGACGACGGGCAGGTCGTGACTGATGAACAGCAGGGCCGCCCCGCGCTCGGTCGTCGAGGCGACGATGCGATCGAGCACGTAGGCCTGCACGGTGACGTCGAGCGCCGTGGTCGGCTCGTCGCAGATGAGCAGCCTCGGGTCGTTGGCGAGCGCGATGGCGAGCACGACCCGCTGACGCTGGCCCCCCGAGAGCTGGTGCGGGTAGGCCCGGTAGGAGCCCGCGGGGTCGGGGATGCCGAGCTCGGTCATGAGCGTGATCGCCGCCTCGCGCGCCGACTGCTTCGAATGCCGCACTCCCCCCGGGGTGCCGTCGGTCCGGCGGATGAGCATCGTCTCGGCGATCTGCTCGCCCACGCGCATGGTCGGATTGAGTGCCGACATCGGCTCCTGGAACACCATCGACACATCGCGCCCGCGCATCGCCGAGAGGCGCCGCTCGGAGGCGCCGACGACGTCGTGCCCGACCCCGGCGATCCGCACCGAACCGCGTGGGGTGAGGGTGTCGGAGAGCAGGCCCATGATGCTCAGTGCCGTGAGCGACTTGCCCGAGCCGGACTCGCCGATGAGCCCGACCCGCTCCCCCGGTGCGATGCGCAGGTCGACGTCGGCGACGAGTTCGCGACCGCGGGCCGTGACCCCGAGATCCTGGACGCGCAGCGCGTAGCCGCCCTCCGTCCCGGAGGCCCCCGCTCCACTCGCCGACTCCTGCTCGGACGCCCCCGGACCGAGGGGTCCGTTCGTGGCGTTCACGATCGCTCCTCCAGCCGGGGATCGAGCAGGTCACGCAGACCATCGCCGAGAAGGTTGAAACCGAGCACGGCGAGCGCGATCGCGACGCCGGGGATGACGGCGAGGCGCGGCGCCGACCAGAGCATCTCCTGGCTCTCCTGGAGCATGCGACCCCACGACGGGGTCGGGGGCGGGGTGCCCAGGCCCAGGAAGGACAGCGCCGCCTCGGCGAGGATCGCCATGGCGAACGCGACGGAGGCCTGGACGATGACGAGGCCGACGACGTTGGGCAGGACGTGCCGCACGGCGATGGCCGGGCCCCGCCGACCGGCCGCCCGGGCGGCGAGCACGAACTCCGAACGCAGCACCGACAGGGTGCCCGAGCGCGTGACCCGCGCGAACGTCGGGATGGTGGCGATGCCGATCGCGATCATCGCCACGGTGGTGCTCGCCCCGTAGACGGCGCTGAACATGATCGCGAGCAGCAGCGCCGGGAACGCGAGCAGGATGTCGGTGCCCCGCATGAGCAGCAGCCCGAGCGGGCGGGGACCCATCGCCGCGAGGATGCCGAGCGGTACCCCGACGAGAGTCGCGACCCCGACCGAGACGAGCCCGACGAACAGGGTGGTGCGCGCGCCCACCATGATCTGGCTGGCGACATCACGCCCGAACTTGTCGGTGCCCAGCCAGTGCTGCGCGCCCGGACGCTGCAGGCGCGCACCGGCGTCCATCGCCACGGGGTCGTAGGGGGTCCAGACGAACGAGACGAGCGCGAGGAGGACGAGCGTGACCACGATCGCGGCGCCGACGACGAGGGCCGGGTCGAGCGTTCGACGGGCCCGGGGCACGAGCCGCACGACGTTCGGCGTGCTCATCGGCGCACCGTCAGCCGGGGGTCGAGCAGGAGGTAGGCCACCTCGACGAGCAGGTTGACCGCGATGACCGCCACGACGAGCACCATGACGACGTCCTGGACGACTAGCAGGTCGCGGGCGAAGACCGCGTCGAGCAGCAGGCTGCCGAGTCCGGGCACGACGAAGACCCGCTCGACGACGACCGCGCCGATGAGCATCGTCGTGAGCTGCAGCGCGAGCACGGTGACGACGGGGATCGCGGCGTTGCGCAGTCCGTGTCGGACGAGCGCCTGCAGCGGCCGCAGCCCCTTGGCCCGCGCCGTGCGCAGGTAGTCCTCGCGCAACACGTCGAGCACGGCCGAGCGGACGTACCGGGTGAGCACGGCGGCCTGGACCAGGCCCAGCGCCAGGGCCGGCAGTACGAGCCCGCGCAGGAACGCCTCCGGATCGTAGGCGGGCGGGGTCCACCCACCCGCCGGCAGCCAGCCGAGACGCACGGCGAACAGGGCGATGAGCAGGATGCCCGCGAGGAACGACGGGATGGCCATCCCGATCTGGGACAGGGCCGAGATGAGCGCCCCGCTCACGTGCCGGTGACGCCACGCCGCGATGGTGCCCAGCGGAACGGCGAGGGCCACCGCGACCAGCATCGCGGCCCCGACGAGCCACGTCGTCACCCCGAAGCGGTCGACGATCTGGGGGCCGACCGGGATGCGCGAGAGATAGCTCGTGCCGAAGTCGCCGACGAGCAGGCCCCCGACCCACGTGAGATACCGCTCGGGCAGGGGTCGGTCGAGCCCGAACTCGACGCGCAAGCGGGCCACGGCCTCCTCGCTCGCGTTGAGGCCGAGTGCCACGCGGGCCGGGTCTCCGGGCAGGATCTGCATGAACGCGAAGACGAGCAGCGAGCTCACGAAGACCGCGAGCGCGAGTCCCAGAAGGCGGCGAAGGATCACCATCGTCGATCAGGGGTCGGGTGGGTCAGCCGCGGGAGAGGCCCGTGACGTCGAAGGACTCGCCGACCGCGTTCTGGGGCAGGCCGGCGATGTCCTTCTTCGCGACCATGAGGTTGGGCAGCAGGAACAGCCAGTCCGAGGCCGCGTCCTGCGAGATGAGCCGCGCCGCCTTCTTCATCTCGGCCACCTGGGTGGCCTCGTCGCCGGCGTCGGCCGCCGCGATCGCCTTGGTGACCTCCGGGTTGTCGTAGTGCAGGTAGTAGTCGGGGTTGCTGTAGAGGGCCGGCAGGTCGCGCGGCTCGACGTGCGCGACGATCGAGGCGTCGTAGTCGCCGTTCTTCATCACCTGCGTGACCCACGCGGCGGGGAACTCGAGTTGGTCGAGTTGCACGGTGAATCCGGCTTTCTCGAGGTCGCTCTTGACGACCTGGCCGCACGAGGTGGCGTACGGGAGGGTGGGCAGTCGCAGCCGCACGGTGGGCGTGGGGTGCGTGCTCTGGGCGAGCAGCTTCTTGGCCGCCTCGACGTCGGGCGGGTGGATGGAGGTGAGGTCCTCGTACCAGGGGTCGGTGGGCGGGACCATGCTGCCGATGAGCGTTCCACGCCCGGCCCAGCAGCTCTGCATGAGCGACTTCTTGTCGATCGCCTGTCGCGCGGCCTGACGCACCGCACGGTCGTCGAACGGCGCCTTGGCGTGGTTGAACGAGAGGACGACCTCGCCGTTGGTCGTGCCCTCGATCACCTGGAAGCGCTGATCGCCGGTGAACTGGCCGAGCGCCTCGGGGGCCTGCACCGTGGAGACGATGTCGATGGCGTCGGTGAGCACCGCGTTGTTCAAGGCCGTCGGGTCCTTGAAGTACTTGAGCGTCACACCGGAGAAGAACGGCTGCTCGCCCCAGTAGTCGTCGCGGCGTCGCAGGTGCAGGGAGTCTCCCCGGTTCCACCGGTCGACGACGTAGGGGCCGGTGCCCACGGTCGTCGTCGCGAGATCGGCCACCCCCGTGCGTGAGAACATCGCGCCGATACGCGTGGTCATGCGGTAGAGCCAGTCGCTGCTCGGGCGGCTCAGGGTGACGACGAGGGTCTGCGGATCCTTCGCCTCGGCCCTGGCGACGACCGACATGGCCTTGGCGAGCGAGGTCGTCCAGTCCTTCTTCACCCGCTCGATGGAGAACACCGCGTCGTCGGCGGTGAACGGCGAGCCGTTGGAGAACGTCGCCCCCTCGACGAGGTGGAACGTGTAGGTCTTGCGATCGGGCGAGACCTCCCAGCTCTTCGCGAGGCCGGGCACGATCTTGCCCGCGTCGTCGACGGCGACGAGGCCTTCGTAGACGTTGTCGAGCAGCGCCTGCGGGATGGCCGCGCCGTCGGTGGTCGTGAAGTCGAGGTTGGCGGGCTCGGCGACCATGCCGACGGCGAGGTCGGTGGACGCGCCCGACCCGCCCGTGCCACCGGGGGCGGGTGAGGTGCCCGAGCCGGCGGAACACGCCGTGAGCACGAGCGTGGCGGCGAGGGCGAGCAGTCGACGCATGAGGACTCCTGGAGGACGATCGGTGGCGGTGCCGGTGCGTCTCCTCGACGACGGAACCGACCACGACGGTAGCGGACGGGACAGAGAAAGCCGGCGAAACCGGGGCGTCGGACGGCGAGGGGCGCGGTATCCCACCGGTGCGGGTGCCCGGTGCGCGCGAGTCCTGCCCTCCCTTACGGTGAGGCAGTCCGCATCGCCGCACCTCGAGGAGACGCCATGTCCCACCGCACCCTGCTGTCGTGGCTCTCCGCGAGCATGCGTGAGAACTCCGGCCTCGTCGCGCTGCGGGTGCGACGCGAGGGCCGCTGGCACACGTGGAGCTACCGGGAGCTCGACGAGCTCTCCTCCCGGCTCGCGGTCGCGTTCCTCGACCTCGGCCTGTCGCAGGGTGACCGTGTCGCGATCCACGCCGGCAACAGCCCGGAGTGGACCGTCGTCGACATCGCCTGCCTCAAGGCGGGCCTGGTCAGCGTTCCGGTGTACACGACCAACACCCCCTATCAGGTGGCGCACGTGCTGCGCGACAGCGGAGCCCGGGCCGTCGTCTGCGGCACGGCCGGTCTGCTCGAGGTCGCGAGCGAGGCGATCGCGGTGCTCGACGAGGAGGCCAGGCAGGAAGGTGACGACGGTGCGAGGGTGCAGCGCCTGATCATGCGGGGTCCGGTTGCCGGGGTGCCGGCGATCACCGACCTCATCGCCGCCGCACCTCCCCTGGCCGAGATCGCCGACG
Source organism: Mobilicoccus massiliensis (assembly GCF_000826525.2). GTDB lineage: Bacteria > Actinomycetota > Actinomycetes > Actinomycetales > Dermatophilaceae > Mobilicoccus > Mobilicoccus massiliensis. The sequence goes on from NZ_LN651331.1 coordinate 694,515, forward strand.
ACCTCGCGGAGCGCGCGGCCCGGCTGTCACCGGATGACATGGTGACGATCATCTACACCTCCGGAACGACCGGCGATCCCAAGGGTGTCGTCATCACCCACCGCATGCTGTGCCACCAGCTCGCCGCCATCGCCACCCGCTTCGAGATGCCCCGGGGCGAGCGCAACATGTCGTTCCTGCCGCTCAGCCACGCCTACGAGCGGGCGTGGACGTACGTCGTGCTCGCCGCCGGCATGGAGAGCTGTTCGGTGACCGACCCGAAGGCCGTCGCCGCGGCGATGATCGACATCCAGCCGTCGACGTTCGTCTCGGTCCCGCGCCTCTACGAGAAGGTCTACGCCGGCGCGCACGCCAAGGCGGGACACGGGCTCAAGCGGGGGATCTTCGACTGGGCCGTGCGCGTCGGCGGCATCGTCGAACTGCGCCGGGCCGCGGGACGTTCGATCTCTCCCCTCCTCGCTGCCCAGCTCGCGATCGCCGACCGGCTCGTCCTGCGCAACGTGCGGGCGGCCGTGGGCGGGCACAAGTACGTCATGGCTGCGGGCGGGGCGCCTTTGCGACGCGAGGTCGAGGAGTTCTTCCTCGCCGCCGGATTACCCGTCTACCAGGGGTACGGTCTCACCGAGACCGCGCCCATGGTCTCGTGCAACGCGCCCGGGATGACGCGGTTCGGCACGGTCGGCAGGCCGGTGCCCGGCACCCTGGTCCGCATCGCGGCCGAGACCGGCGAGGTGCTCGTGCGCGGCGACAACGTCACCCCGGGCTATTACGAGCGGCCGGAGGAGACCGCTGTCGCGATCGACGACGACGGCTGGTTCCACACCGGCGACGTCGGCTACCTCGACCGCGACGGCTATCTCGTCATCACCGACCGCATCAAGGACCTCATCGTCACCACCCAGGGCAAGAACGTCGCCCCCGGCCCGATCGAATCGGCCCTGGCGGCCGATCCCCTCGTCGAGGCGGCACTCGTCGTCGGTGACGGCCGCCCCTACCTCACCGCCCTCGTCCAGCCCTCGTTCGACGACCTCGAGGCCCACGCCCACGCGCAGGGGTGGCGGTTCGAGACCCACGAGGAACTCCTCGCCCTCGGCGAGGTCGAGGCCTACTACGACGACCTCGTGGGCCGCATCGGCCGCAACAGCGCCAAGTACGAACGCATCCAGAAGTTCCGTCTGCTCGCCGATCCGCTGACGATGGACGCCGGTGAGCTCACCCCCACGCTCAAGGTGCGCCGCCGCCCCGTCGAGCAGCGTTACGCCGCGCTCATCCGCGAGATGTACGCCTGAGCCGGTCGACGGCTCAGAGGGCGAGCTGACTGACCGTGTGGATGAGCAGACCCGCGAGGCCGCCGACGACCGTGCCGTTGATGCGGATGAACTGCAGGTCGCGGCCGACGTGCAACTCGATGCGGTCGGCGGCCTCCTTGCCGTCCCACCGTTCGATGACCTGCGAGATGACCGGCACGAGTTCGGCTCCGTAGGTGTCGACGAGGCCGGCCAGCACGTCCCCCGCCCGCCGGTCGACACGCGCGCGCAACTCGGCGTCGTGCTGCAGCCGCTCCCCCAGCGACACGAGCTCGGTCTGGATCCGCGTGCGCAGACGACCCTCGGGATCGTCGAGCGACTCGACGAGGGTGCGACGCAGGATGCCCCACAGGCTCATCGCGGTGTCCATCGTCTGCGGGTGGAGCAGGAAGGTCTCCTTGAGCTCCTCGGCGCGCCCCATGGTGGAGGGGTCCTCCTGGAGGTTGCGGGCGAGGTCGCGCAACAGGTCGTCGACGGCGAGCCGCATGCGGTGCCGCGTGTCGTCGCGCACGTCGCGCACCCATTTCAGGGCCTCGGTGTGCAGCCGGTCGACGACGATCGAGTTCACCCACAGCGGCGTCCACGTCGGTGCTCGTTCCCCGACCACCGAGGCGAACTTCTCCGGGTTGTCGAGCAACCAGTCGTGGGCCTCGACGACGACGAGGTCGACGAGGCTGCGATGGACGTCGTCGTCGACGACCTGCTCGAGCAGGGTCCCGGCCAGGGGCGCGATCGGTTCGCGGACGAGCCGCGGCAGCACGGAGTGTTCGACGAGTTCGCGCACCTCGCCGTCGGAGACGTGGTCGAGGGCACGGGTGGTGAGCCGGGCCCCGTGGACCACCACCCGCTCGCTGTTCGCCGGTACCGCGAGCCATCGCCCGAACCGGACCGTCGCACCGGAGCCGAGGAAGCGCTCACGTGCCGCCTCGCCCGTGAGGAAGTGGCCCGCGACGAAGTCCTCGAGCGACCTCGCGAACACGTCCTTCTTGCGCGGGACGAGCGCGGTGTGCGGGATCGGCAGCCCCAACGGATGCCGGAACAGTGCGGTGACGGCGAACCAGTCGGCCAGGGCGCCGACCATCGCGGCCTCGGCCGTCGCGTTGACGTACCCGAGTGCGCCGTCGCGATGCAGAGTGAGCGCGAACACGACGATCGCGAACACGAACAGGGAGGTCGCGACGGTCCGCATCCGGACCAGTCCTCGTCGGCGTTGCTCGTCGGCCTCGGTGAGCGCGATGGTCGTCATGCGCCGATTCTGCCCTTCCCGGGTTCGGCCGCCTCAGTGACCGTGCGGCGCGTGCATCCAGATGCACACGTCGAGATGGCGCAGCAGGTGGCACGGGTCGCCCACGTCCACGGCCTCCGACTCCGACACGCGGTCGATGAGCCGCTGCAGCCGCTCGCGGACCTCCTCGTCGCCGATGATCCGCGCGAAGACCTGCCAGTCGATCTGGTAACGCGACGGCCACGTGCCGAGGTACCGGCAGACGACCTCGTCGCGCACGGGGAACAGGTCGGGGCGCTTGCGTGCGCACAGTTTGGCCGCGGTGACCCAGTTGACCGCGTAGCGGTCGCGCGCCGGGGGCACGAGCGAGCGCAGGGTGACGTAGAGCTCGTCCATCGCGGCGAGCAGTTCGGGGGTGACGTTCTCCAGCCGCGCGTCGAGCGGCAGCCGGTCCTCCGAGAGCAGGCTCTCGACCCGCTCCATCATCTCGCCGTCGTCGAGCAGCGCTCGCACCGTGGCCGGTGGAACCGTGACGTCGAGCAGGCTCACCGCGAGCAGATCGCGGTCGGTGACCCGCGTCGGCGCGTCGTCGGCGAGCTGGGTGAACGTGGCGCCGGCGTAGTTGCTGCGCCGGTCGTAGTAGCGCGCGAGGCGTTCGGGGGTCCGGGGATCACGCAGCACGGTGAGCGCCCGGTCCAGGGCTCCCGCGTAGAACGGTTCGGCGCGTCGCCAGTCCGACGGGACGGGCAGCGTGAACTCCGGCATGGTGTGTTCCCCTCATCGACATCTCGGCCGTCCCAGCGTAGAGGCGCGGGTGCGACGCCGACGAGGTGAATCCGAACGCGTGTGGGGAACGCCTCAGCGGCGGCCCGCCGGGCCGCCGCCGAGTACGTTCACCTGCGGGTCAGGAACGGCCCGTGAGAGACATCCAGCGCTTGTACTCGCTCGAGGCCTTCGGGTTGTACCCGGTGAACAGGTCCGAGCGGATGTAGCCGTCGGTCTCGTCGAAGTAGCTCTCGTAGGCGATCCAGTCGCGGTTCTTCATCATCCAGTCGTAGACGAAGTTGATGTACTTGGGGTTGTCGCCGCCGCTCGCGGGGTTCGCGCGGGCGATGCCCCACTCGGGCAGGACGAACTTCTTGCCGTGCTGCTTGGCGAAGTCGAGCCAGAAGTTCCAGCCGTAGGCGCCATCGCGGTGCTTGGCGATGTTGGCGTCGGTCGTGTAGCCGGGCCACCAGTCGTAGGCGTCCATGCCGATGTAGTCGACGTAGGCGTCACCGGGGTAGAACACTCGCGCGTCCGGCGTGCCGGTCTGACCGGCGCCCTCGTTGACGACCCACGCGATGCGCAGGTTCGGGCCGCCCTTGCGGATGGCGCCGACGGCCTGACGGTAGGCGGCCTTCCAGTCCTCGGCGGTGTTCGCCCAGGCGGCGGCCTTCCAGCCGGGGAGGTTCATCTCCCAGCCCAGGCGGATGTAGGCGTCGGGGTACTCCGCGGCGATGTTGCGGGCGAGCCGTTCCCACTGGGCGTTGTAGCCGCCGGCCTTGGCCGTGGCGAGGTTGCCGTCGTTGGGCCACAGCGGCACACCCACGTCGAGGGTGCCCCGGTAACCGGCCGGGATGCGCTCGTTGTCCATGAACCACGTGCTCTGCATGGAGTTCCAGGACTCACGGCTGGGGAACACGGTGATGACATCGACCTTGCGACCGCGGTTCTGCTCCCACTTCGTCACCTCACCGGCCCGGTTCATCGGGTACATGCCCGAGTCCCAGTACATGCCCGAGAGGGCGCCCGCACGGCCCTTGGGCTGTCTCTTATACCAATCTGACGCTGCCGACGAATAGAGAGGCGTCGTGGGAGCCGGGTTGGTCGGAGCCGGGTTGGTCGGAGCCGGCGTCGAGGCGTTGCCGATGCGGGTCACCACGAGCGAGGAGAGCAGGCCCGAGTCCACCTTGCCGATCCACTTGAGGTCGAGACGTCCGTCGGAGACCTTCGTGCGGAACGTGCGGTCGTAGGCGGTGTCCTTGCCCGCGGCCTTGAAGATGTCGACGTCGGCGAGCACCTTGTCGCCCTCGGCGTACACGTCGAAGACGCGCTGCCCGGCCTTGGTCCACCAGCCCTCGCGCATCTTGAGCGTCACCTCGTACGTTCCGTTGGCCACGGGGCGCGTGAGGGTGTTCATGCGCACCATCTCGGGACGGTACAGCTCGGCGTCCTTCGTGTTCTTGATGGTGGCACCGTCCCAGTAGGACAGCGAGTAGTCGCCGCGGTCGAACCCGGAGGCCGCCTCGTAGGTGTTGCCCGCGCTGTCCTTGACTGCGTGGGGGTTGACGCTCATCCGGCCGACGACGGTCCGCGTCTCAGGCGTCGTGGGCGCGGGGGTCGGGCTCGTCGTCGGAGCCGGCGTCGTCGGCGTGGGTGCCGGGGTCGTCGGCGCGTCGGCGATACGGGTGACCTCGAGGGCCGAGAGCAGCGCCGAGTCCTTCTTGGCCGGGAAGGCGAGGTCGAGTCGGCCGTCCTTGACCGTGACGTCGAAGCTGCGGTCGTAGGCGGCGTTCTTGCCCACGGCCTTGACGATGTCGATGTCGCTGAGCTTGGTGGCCCCCTCGGCGGTGACGCCGAACACGCGGGCGCCGGCCGATCCCCACCACATCTCGCGCATCTTCAGCGTGACGCGGTAGGTGCCGTTGTCGACGCGGCGCGACCACGTGTCGAAGCGGACGAGCTCGGGGTAGTAGAGGCGGGAGTCGGCGGCACCCTTGATCGTGCCGGAGGTGAAGGACTGCGAGAAGTCGCCCTTGGCGAAGCCGCTGCGGCCCTCCCACTTCTTGCCGTCGGAGGTGGTCAGGGCGTCGGGGGCGACGGTCATGCGGAAGGTGTCACCGACGGCGGCCTGTGCCGCGTTCGTCGTGAGCACCGCCGAGGTGGCGGTCGCCGAGAGGGCGAGCGCGACGACGGTCAGCACGGAGGCAGGGCGAAATGGCGCGAATGTACTCATGTGGCGGGTTCTTTCGGCAGGGTGGTTCGAGACGCCTGCCCATCGGCCCCGCGCCGAGCGCACCTGAGTGCGTTACCTCGAACTCGTCACGATCGGGTCAAGAGCCGGTGACGACCCGTGCCCCGGCTGTTCGTCAATACCGCGCCGACACAACCGATCCGGTGCCGACGGCCTGCTGGCCACGCATCCGCCGCACCTCGAAGATTTCGTGCGTCCGGCGTCGACCCGCTCCGAGATGACCACCACCCGAGACGCGAGCCGTCCGAATCCGGACGTCCGCCCTCACCCGGGGAGGACCTCGGCGACCGGCGCGAGCGCGGTGCCCCAGCCGTACACGGCGAGCATGGCGTCGACCCGGTCCGGCGCCAGGGTCTCGGGGCCGGTGCGCAGTTCCTCGTCGATGGCCGCGCAGAACGCCGCGCGGTCCTCCGGCGTCTGCACCATCACGCCGTCCGGCAGACCGTCCAGACCGGACGCCCCGACGACGGTCGACACCGACGGCAGGCCGTGGGCGACGTATTCCAGCAGCTTGATGCGAGAGCCGCCGCCCTCGAGCAGCGGTGCGACACCGAGGCGTGCGCGTTCGAGCAGCGGGGTCATGCTCGGCACGTCGGCCTCGACACGAACCCCGGGCGCGGCCTCGAGGCGGGCACGGAACGACTCCGAGGGGTTGCGACCGGCCACCGTGAGCACGACGCCGGGGTGTGCCTGCGCGAACGCGGCCCACTCCTCGCTCTCGACGAGCCAGAGGATGCCGTTGACGTTGGGGCGCCAGTCGAGCGCGCCGGTGAAGAGCAGTTCGGTGCCGTGCGGGTTCTCGGCCAGGGCCTGCTCGCGCCGCGACACCGCAGGCGGCGTGACTCCGTTGCGGGCGACCGCGACCTGCGGGGCGCCGTCCTCCAGCGCCACCCGGCCGTCGTGCTCGGTGCACACGACGGTGGGATGCGCGGCACCGACCGTCTGCTCGAGCCGGCGCAGGAGACGGGTCTCGATCTGCGCTGCGACCTTCATCGGGCCGGACTCGGCCTCCGCGCGCTGGCGCATGAGGTCGGACTCGACGTTGTGCGTGCTGAGCACGACCGGCAGATCGGCGGGAAGCAGGCTCGTCACACCGAACAGGCACGTGTGGTCGACGACGGCCGCACGGAACGGGCCGAGCGTCGCCAGGGTGTCGGTGACCCCGTCGACGAGCGCCGCACCGCACGTGCGGGGGGCGCCGATCGAGCGGTAGCGAGTCAGCGTGAGGGCATCGGCGAGCCGCGAGCGGGCGGGGGCCGCACGCAACGGTTCGAGGACGACCTCACCGTCGTCGAGCAGGCGCACTCCGGTGACCCCCGTGGGCGCGACGACGACGACGTTGGCGCGGCCCGCGAGCCACTTCGCGAGCGCCAGGGTGCGCAGCATGCCGCCGGAGGTGGCGGGCTCGCCGAACTCCTTGGTGACGAGAAGAATCGGTCCACGCGCGTCGTGACCGGCGTGGCGGCCGGGCGTCTCGGCGACGGCGGTCTCGGTCATCCGGCGATGGGCGACCTCGTCACCGCCCACGAACGCCCGCCCCGTGAGCAGACCGGTGGCCTGAGCGCGAAAGAGCGGCGCCATCTCGCCGTCACGGAGGCGCTCGCGCGCCGAGCGGGCGAGGTAACCGGCCGCGAGGGTCCCCGACATCACGGCCGCGGGGACGCCCGGGTGGTAGCGGCGTACGTAGTTGGTGAACGAGGCCCCCTTGAGCCGCATCATCTCGGCGGACGGAGCCCCGGAACCACCCGCACCGTGCGGGACGACGACGTCCGCGCGCAGGATCTGCCGCAGCCCGGCGCTGCGCGCGCGCCGCCCGAACGACATGTCCTCGGAGTACACGAAGAACGACTCGTCGAACCCGCCGAGGCGACGGAACTGGGCCGTACGCACGGCCATGCAGGCGCCGGTGGTCCAGTCGACCGACAGGCGCTCCCCGCGGGCGGGTTTGCCGTACACCCCGACGCGGGGCCACCGCTTGTGCAGGCCGGCGGCGTAGGCGGCGGTGCGCCACACGTCCGGCTCCCACCCGGCCACGCCGATCTCGGGCTCCCCGTCGACACCGGTGACCGTCGCGGCGTGCGAGGCGGAGACGGGGTCGGCGTCGAGTCCTTCGACGAGAGCCCGCAGGTCGGCGACCTGTGGGCGGGAGTCGGGGTTGACGAAGACGACGTACTCGGCCTGCGAGGAGAACGCGCCGAGGTTCGCCGCCCGCGCGAACCCCACTCCCCCGCCGTCGCGGTAGCGCACCTGCGGCCTGTCGGCGGCCCACTGCTCGAGTCCGTCGACGCCGCGTCCGTTGTCGACGATCGCGACGGGCACCTCCGGCCCCCACATGTCGACGAGCGTCTCCACGTGTGGACGGCTGCGGTAGGTGACGAGGACGACCTCGTACGTGGGCGGGGTCGTGCGTCCCCGGACGTGCCGGGTGGCGTCGAAAGCGGTCATGGCCCTTCCCCCAAGGTCCTCGAATGCTGCTGCCGGAGCGCTCAACCCTAGCCCCACCAGGACGCCCCGCGGCAACCGCGTTGGGATGCACACGAATCGCGAGATCACCGGGGCAGCGTGAACATCGTTGCTGCAGTAATGTGTCCATCAGGTCCAACGACCAGGTCGGACGTTCGGTCGCTCTTGGTGGCACGTCATGGGTGGCTGCGATCCCGCTCGGTCGCTACAGTAGGACCGCCGTCCAAGTCGGTCGTCCGTTCTTCCGGGTCGCAAGCCCGGCGCGCAGGACGTCGTCCGAGTCGGGCGTGAAGGGGAATCCAAGGGGAAACCGGGGGCTGAGGCAAACCGCACCGCGCCTCAGGCTGTGTCTGAAATTGGGAGGGTCGTCTTGTCCATTCACGAACGCGAAGCCGCCACGCGCCCGGCGCACCGTCGTGCGCGACGCCCGCGTGTCGCGGTCGAGCGTGTGCAGGTGCCCGGGGGAAGCACCGCACACGGGCCGTCGATCGACGGCGACATCTTCTCGGTCGCCTCGCGCGCCGGGTCGTGGTCGCAGAAGTACCTGCACCGGCTGGTCGCCTTCGACCTGCTGACCGCCTTCGTCACCGTCGGCCTGGCCCTCGTCTTCGGTCCGGGCCGCGCCGACATCAACTCCACGTACATCGTCGCGAGCCTCGTGATGCCGCTGCTGTGGATCGTCGCGCTGGGTCTCTCCCGCGCGTACGAGCGCCGTTACCTGGGCGTCTCCGAGGAGGAGTACCGCGCGGTCGGCCGCGCGGTCGTCGGCCTGCTCTCACTCCTCGCCATCGGCGGCCTGTTCGTCAAGGCGCAGTGGAGCCGGCTGTACGTCATCACCCTCGTCGTCGGCCTGTTCGCGCTCGGCCTGCTCGTGCGCCGGGCGATGCGGCACTGGCTGCACCGCAACCGTCGCGAGGGCAAGCTCATGCAGCGCACGGTCGTCGTCGGCCGCGCCGATGCGGCCGCCGAGCTCATCCGTAACATCAAGAACTCGCCCGACCAGGGCCTCGACGTCGTCGCGGTCTGCACCTCGGGCCTCGACACCGACTGGAACACCACCTCGGCCATCGAGGGCGTGCCGGTCATGGGCACCTCGGTCGACGCCGTCTCCGCGGTCGACCTGTGTGACGCCGAGGTCGTCGCGGTCACGAGCCACCCCGAGCTCGCGGGCAAGGGCCTGCGACGCCTCGCGTGGGCGCTCGAGGAGCGCGATGTCGAGCTCGTCGTCTCCACCGGCCTGCTCGACGTCGCCGGTCCGCGCCTGTCGCTGCGGCAGTCGGCCGACATGTCGCTGCTGCACATCGAGCGTCCGGCGGCCACCCGCCGTTCGGTCATCCTCAAGAGCCTCATGGACCGCACGCTGGCCGCCATGCTCGTCATCGCGCTCTCGCCGGTGTTCATCGCGATCGCGCTGGCGATCAAGTTCACCTCCCCCGGCCCGGTGTTGTTCCGTCAGAAGCGCGTCGGGGTGGGCGGCGAGTTCTTCACCATCTACAAGTTCCGCACGATGGTCGTCGACGCCGAGAAGCAGCTCACGTCGCTGCTCGCCCACAACGAGGGCAACGCGGTGCAGTTCAAGATGAAGAAGGACCCGCGTATCACGCCGATCGGCACGTTCCTGCGCCGCTTCTCCCTCGACGAGCTGCCCCAGCTGTTCAACGTGCTCATCGGCAACATGTCGCTCGTCGGCCCGCGCCCGCAGAGCCAGGCCGAGGTCGAGCAGTACGAGCCCGATGCCATGCGTCGTCTGCACGTCCGTCCCGGCATGACCGGCCTGTGGCAGATCAGCGGCCGCAGCGATCTCGACTGGGAGCAGTCCATCCGGCTCGACCTGCGGTACGTCGACAACTGGTCGCCCATCGTCGACCTGCAGATCCTCTTCCGCACGTTCAAGGCGGTCGTCACGAGCAACGGCGCCTACTGAGGCGCTCACCGCTCACTCGCGAGGGGCGGGACCACCGAAGTCCGGTGGTCCCGCCCCGCGTGTTCTGTGCGGTGGGATTCACGTGTGGAAAGGCCGACTCAGAGGGCCCGAACCTCCTCGGGCGTGAGGTGACCCAGGCCGAGATCGGCCGGCAGGCGTCGGCCCTGGGCACGAAAATCGGTGTCGAGGACGATCGAGGCCATGGAGATGATCGTGTCGATGGCCGGGGTGGGCACGCCCACCTGGCGCGCGAGCTCGGAGGCGAAGACGAGGCCGTAGGGCACGTCCTCGGTGAGATAGCGGAACTCGAGCGTCGTCGGCGCCCGGGAGCCCCTGAACCCGATGCCGTGGTTGTAGCCGTAGAGGTAGTCGGGCCGAGACATGTAGCCCTGCCGGAATCCGATCTCGGGGTCGGGGAGGACGTCGACGCCGAGAGCGCGGCCCAGCGCGATGCGTTCGCCGTCCACGGCCTCGATGAGGCGGGAGGAGGCCGGCGTCACGCCGTCGGTGTAGAAGAGGAAGCCGCCGCCGTTCTCGATGCGGCAGGCGTTGAGCAGCATGATCGCCGGGTGCAGCACGGGGTTGCCGTTCTGCAGAGTGGTCTGCAGGACGTTGCCCGCCGCCTCCATGTACGGCCACACCCGCTGGAGGCGCTCGAGGATCTCCGATGTTCGGCTGCTGGGCAGCGCGGCGACGTACACCCCGTCCTCGACCTTGGTGGTCACCCGGACGACACCGGGCTCGACGAGCCGGCAGCCGTAGGGCAGGGTGCTCGTCTCGCCGATGAGGTGGCTCTCGTCACGCAGATCGACACCGAGGGCCTGCTTGAGGACGATGGCGCCACAGCACGCCGCGGGCAGCGCGACGAGGGCCGCGTCGGGGGTGAGCCTCCCCCGTAGCTCCTCCCCCATCGCCTCGTGGGCGTAGGCCGGCCCGACGACGAGCACGAGTTCGGCGCCCTTGACGGCCTCGTCGAGATCATGGCCTGCGTACCGGATCGGCGCCGTGCCCTCGAACTTCACGAGGCCCCGGATGTGCCCCGTCTCGGCGATGGCCGCGATGTTGTCGGTGAAGCGGGGAAAGTCCCACATCGCCACGTCGTGGCCCTGCTGGGCACAGTCGAACGCCGCGGCGGTCGCCCCGTTGCCGGATCCCATGATCGTCACGCGCATGCGTCACACCCCTTCTGGTCGATCGTCCTGATATCGACCGAGCCTAGGCGTCGCAGCCGGTCCGCGGACCTCCCCGCGGTGCCGGACGTGCCTCGGCGCCGGTCACCTGTGGGTGGTCGGCGCCGAGATCGGGCGGATGTCTGCTCAGAGGTTGCCGCGCAGCTCCTGCTCGCGCTCGATGGCGGTGAAGAGGGCCTGGAAGTTGCCCTTGCCGAACCCGAGCGAGCCGTGGCGCTCGATGAGTTCGAAGAACACCGTCGGGCGGTCACCGAGGGGGCGGGTGAAGATCTGCAGGAGATAGCCGTCCTCGTCGCGGTCGACGAGGATGCCGCGCTTCTGCAGTTCCTCGATCGGCACCCGGACCTGCCCGATGCGCTCCCGCAGCTCCGGGTCCTCGTAGTAGGAGTCGGGCGTGGCGAGGAACTCCACTCCGTTGGCGTGGAGTTCGTCGTACGTGCGGAGGATGTCGTTGGTCGCGAGGGCGAGGTGCTGGGCGCCCGGGCCGGCGTAGAACTCGAGGTACTCGTCGATCTGCGAGCGCTTCTTGCCCTCGGCCGGCTCGTTGAGGGGGAACTTCACGCGGTGGTTGCCGTTGGCGACGACCTTGCTCATGAGCGCGGAGTACTCGGTGGCGATGTCGTCGCCGATGAACTCGGCCATGTTCACGAAGCCCATGACCCGGTTGTAGAAGTCGACCCACTCGTCCATCTTGCCGAGTTCGACATTGCCGACGACGTGGTCGAGCGCCTGGAACAGGCGCTTCGGCGACCCCTCGCGCTTCTGGAACGTGGACGTCTTCTCGACGTACCCGGGCAGGTAGGGGCCGTCGTACTTCGAGCGGTCGACGAGGGTGTGGAGGGTCTCGCCGTAGGTGGCGATCGTCGCGAGGCGCACGGTGCCGTGCTCGTCGGAGACGTCGTGCGGTTCTTCGACGACGGTCGCGCCGGCCTTCTTGGCCTGGGCGATGCACTTGTCGACGTCGGGCACCTCGAGCGCGATGTCGATGACGCCGTCGCCGTGACGGCGGTGGTGGTCCATGAGCGGGCTGTCGGGCTTGACGCCGCCCTTGAGGACGAACCGGATCGAGCCCGAGCGGAGCACGAACGCCTTGTGGTCACGGTTGCCGTTCTCGGGGCCGGAGTACGCCTCGAGGGTCATGCCCCACGCCGACTGGTAGTAGTGCGCCGCCTGGGTGGCGTTGCCGACGACGAACACGACGGCGTCCCAGCCCGTGACCGGGAACGGGTCCTGCTCGGCGTCGTAGTCGACGAGTCCGACGAGTTGCTGGAGCTGTTCGGGCGAGAGGTCGGCCTCCCGCTCCTGCTCGGTGAGTTCAACAGTCTCTGACATGCGTCCGAGTGTGGCGCAGATCGCATTCACGGTCCCCGGAATCCGGAGAATCCCGCCGGCGGCGATCGACGAGCAGTCGTCACGCGCGACGAAAGGACGACGCCGGGGGCCGACCGTCGAACGGTAGGCCCCCGGCGTCACCGGCCGGGTGTCAGCTGCAGCCGCTGGTGGAGCCGCAGCCCTCGCAGACGTAGCAGCTGCCGGCGGGGCGCATCTTCGTACCGCACGTCATGCACATCGGGGCGTCGGCGGCCTTGCCCTGGAACTTCTCCATGAGCTCGGCCGAGGAGTGCACGTCGGCGTCGGCGGCCTTGACGGACGCGGCCCCGGCACCCGAGGTGACCTCGACGTGGCGCGCGGTCTCGACTCCGGAGTGCGTCGTCTTGGGCGCGGCGGTCTGGCTGTAGTTCTCCAGCTCCTCCTCGTAATCCTCCTCCTCGTCGCCCGAGGTCGCCGGCGCGTACGAGCCCGTCTCGATCTGACGGGCGCGCTCGTCGGCGGAGTGGATGCCCATGAATGAGCGGGTCTCGAAGTCGAGGTAGTCCAGCGCGAGGCGGCGGAAGACGTAGTCCATGATCGACTGCGCCATGCGCACGTCCGGGTCGTCGGTGAGTCCGGCCGGCTCGAAACGCAGATTGGTGAACTTCTCGACGTAGGTCTCCAGCGGCACGCCGTACTGCAGCGCCACCGACACGGCGAGGGAGAACGCGTCCATGAGACCGGCGAGGGTCGAGCCCTGCTTACCGAACTTGAGGAAGATCTCGCCCAGACCGTCGTCGGGGTAGGAACTCGCCGTGAGGTAGCCCTCGGCGCCGCCGACCGTGAACGACGTCGTCACCGAGTTGCGGCGCTTGGGCAGGCGCTTGCGCACCGGCCGGTACTCGACGACCTTCTCGACGATCTGCTCGGCGATCTCCTCGGCCTGCTTCTTGTTCTCGGTCGAGAGCGGCTGACCCACCTTGCAGTTGTCGCGGTACACCGCGAGCGCCTTGAGGCCGAGCTTCCAACCCTGGAGGTAGACGTCGGCGATGTCGTCGACCGACGCCGACTCCGGCAGGTTGACCGTCTTGCTGATCGCGCCGGAGAGGAACGGCTGGCAGGCGGCCATCATGCGCACGTGGCCCATCGGGGAGATCGCCCGCTCGCCCATGGCGCAATCGAAGATCTCGTAGTGCTCGGTCTTGAGACCGGGGGCGTCGATGACGTGACCGTGCTCGGCGATGTACTCGACGATCGCCTCGATCTGCTCCTGCTGGTAGCCGAGCTTGGTGAGCGCACGCGGGATCGTCAGGTTGACGATCTGCATCGAGCCGCCACCGACGAGCTTCTTGAACTTGACCAGCGAGAAGTCGGGCTCGATACCGGTGGTGTCGCAGTCCATCATGAAGCCGATCGTGCCGGTCGGCGCGAGCACCGAGGCCTGGGCGTTGCGGAACCCGTTCTTCGACCCGGTGGTGACGACCTGCTCCCACGCCTTGGTGGCGGCCCGGTGGACGTCGGCGTCCATCTCGTGCAGCGTGCGCACCGCGTCGTTGGCGGCCTGGTGCTTGCGCATGACCCGCAGGTGGGCGTCGGCGTTGCGGGCGTAGCCCTCGTACGGGCCCACCACGGCGGCGAGCTCGGCGGACCGCTTGTACGCCGAGGCCGTGAGCAGTGAGGTGATCGACGCGGCCAGGGCACGGCCACCGTCGGAGTCGTACCCGTGGCCGGTGGCCATGAGCAGTGCGCCGAGGTTGGCGTAGCCGATGCCGAGCTGGCGGTAGTCGCGCGTCGTGGCGCCGATGGCCTCGGTCGGGAAGTCGGCGAAGCAGATCGAGATGTCCATCGCGGTGATGACGAGCTCGCTGACCTTCTGGAACGTCGCCGCGTCGAACGTGTCGTCCTCGCGCAGGAACTTCAGCAGGTTGAGCGAGGCGAGGTTGCACGAGGAGTTATCGAGGCTCATGTACTCCGAGCACGGGTTGCTCGCCGTGATGCGGCCCGTCTCGGGGTTGGTGTGCCAGTCGTTGATCGTGTCGTCGTACTGGATGCCCGGGTCGGCGCACTCCCACGCCGCCTTGGCGATCTTGCCGAAGAGCTCGCGCGCGTCGACCGTGTCGATGACGTCGCCGGTCATGCGGGCACGCAGCCCGAACTCGGTGCCGTCCTCGACCGCGCGCATGAACTCGTCGGTGACGCGCACCGAGTTGTTCGCGTTCTGGTACTGGACCGAGACGATGTCCTTGCCGCCGAGGTCCATGTCGAAACCGGCGTCCCGAAGCGCGCGGATCTTGTCCTCCTCGCGCGCCTTCGTCTCGACGAACTCTTCGATGTCGGGGTGGTCGACGTCGAGGACGACCATCTTGGCCGCACGACGGGTGGCGCCGCCGGACTTGATCGTGCCCGCCGAGGCGTCGGCGCCCCGCATGAAGCTCACCGGCCCGGAGGCGGTGCCGCCGGAGGAGAGCAGCTCCTTGCTCGAGCGGATGCGCGAGAGGTTGAGGCCGGCGCCGGAGCCGCCCTTGAAGATGAAGCCCTCCTCCTTGTACCAGTTGAGGATCGACTCCATCGAGTCGTCGACCGCGAGGATGAAGCAGGCGCTGACCTGCTGCGGGCTCGCGGTGCCGACGTTGAACCACACCGGGGAGTTGAAGCTGAAGACCTGGTGGAGCAGAGCGTGGGTGAGCTCGTGCTCGAAGATCTCGGCGTCCTCCTCCGTCGCGAAGTAGCCGTGGCGCTTGCCGGCGGCGACGTAGGTGAGCACGACCCGATCGATGAGGGTCTTGAGCGAGCGCTCGCGCTTCTCGGTACCGAGGGCGCCGCGGAAGTACTTGGTCGTGACGATCGTCGAGGCGTTGACGCTCCAGAAGTCGGGGAACTCGACCCCGCGCTGCTCGAAGATCGTCTCGCCCGTCTTCCAGTTCTGCTGGACGACGTCGCGCTGCTCCCACGTCACCTCGTCATAGGGGTGGACGCCGGGCGTCGTGAAGATGCGCTCCACGGTGATGCCCTTGGTCGCGCGCTTGCGGGAGTTGGCCCGCGTGCCCGTGGTCTCCGTCATGTCTGCTTCCTCCGACGACGAGTTGAGGGGTGGGAATGCGATAGGTCTACTGCGGTCGGCGTGGGACGCCGACCCTGGAACGGTGGTCTCGTGGGGGCCTAGGTGCGGGCACGGACGGGATCGGACTCGGGAGCGGCAGGCCGCGGCCCCGCATCGCGATCGAGCCGGAGGAGGGCGATCGCCGCCTCGAAGTCCTCCAGCGTCTCGAAGTTCTGGTACACGCTCGCGAAGCGTAGATAGGCGACCTCGTCGAGCTGGCGAAGTGGTCCGAGCACCGCGAGACCCACCTCGTGGGCATCGATCTCGGCCTGTCCCGTGCTGCGCACCGTCTCCTCGACCTGCTGAGCGAGATAGGCGAGCGCGTCCTCGTCGACCGGGCGGCCCTGGCAGGCCTTACGCACGCCCACGACGACCTTGGTGCGGCTGAACGGCTCGGTGACCCCCGAGCGCTTGATGACGGTGAGGCCCGCCGACTCCGTGGTGGTGAATCGGCGACCGCAGGCGCCGCACTGACGCCGACGGCGGATGACGACACCCTCGTCGGCGAGTCGGCTGTCGACGACACGACTGTCGGTGTGACGGCAGAACGGACAGTGCACGGCGACTCCTCTCCACACGATCGATGCCCCTCCCCGACGACGCCCGCCGACACGTGGTGCGGTCGTCGGAGATGCGGGACCCAGGAGGCGATCGGGATCCTGCCGGACCCGCCGCACCTTACCTCAGACCCCTACATGTGGGAGAAGCACACTGCTGTAACTACTACATGTGGGATCGTAGGGCCCGAGAGCCTTCGAGACAAGCTCCGGCGCGTCGCGCCCGCCGGCCCGTGCGTCGAGGCTCGGAATGCCTCCGTGGCGGCCAACGGCTCGGTACCTCAACGCAATTCGACGCGCTCGCACGGCGGCCCGAACGAACTTCCCCGACACGAGGAACCCCCGACTCCCGGACCGCCCGAGCAGCCTCGGGACACGCCTCCGGCAGCCTACGCGGCACCTGGAGGCACCGGCCCGCGATCCCCGGCATGCCGGGCGTTCCCTGACCAAGACTTGACCTTGCGCGCCGTGCCCGGCGCCCGAGCCGCATGACCGCGGTCAGTCACGACCCGGGATGATCAGCGCCTGACCGGCCATGACCGAGCGGCTGCTGAGCCCGTTGGCGAGGGTGATTCGCAGCACTGCGGCCTCGAGCGGCACCATCGGCAACTCGTCGGCCGCGATCTGGCTGAGTGTCTGCCCCTGCTCCACCGTGACGGCGTGCGTGGGCGGCAACACCGGAGCGGTGACCCGCGACCAGGCGAGCAGAGCGAAGAGACTCACCACTCCGAACACGGCCAGCGTGCGCACCAGCCTGCCCCGGCGGGTGAGTCGCAGCCGACCCGGCGCGGATGCGCGCTGGACGCCTTCGCCCTCACGCACGACGCGAAGATGACGCGGCCGCGACGGCGAGATGTCACCGTCGTGCGGACGCCCCCGAAGCGGCCACGCCACCGGGATCTGCGCTGCCTCGATCGTCATCGGCCTCTCCTTCTGTCGGTCGCCTGCGAGGGCGTTCATCTGCGTTCGAACATTCACCGCGGTCACGGCACACCACCTCGAGTGGCGACCCAACGACGTCGCAGACGGATTCCGAGCACATGTTCTTCGAACTCACTTACGAGTATCACCGACGTGCGACACGCTGTCCACACCTGTCGCACATGTGTTTGAAACATCTGTGCGATGAACCGTAGGATGCCCATACAGGTAGTGGAACAGCCACCACCGACAACCCTTCGCCCCCGACGAATGTGCAGGTCAGCCGGCATTCCCGGCGCTGTCGGAGTTTCGCAGCAGAGAGAGGACGCCCCCGTGGAGAAGGTCCGCACGATCCGCCACCGCGACACCCCCGGGCTCACCCCGCGCCAGCGCAAGGTCCTCGACTTCATCCGTGTGTCGGTGGACTCACGCGGCTACCCCCCGAGCCTGCGCGAGATCGGCGAGGCGGTCGGCCTCACCAGCCCGAGCAGCGTGGCCCACCAGCTCTCCGCGCTCGAACGCAAGGGCTACCTGCGCAAGGACCCCAACCGGCCGCGCGCCCTCGAGATCGTCGCTCCCCCGCCGGGTGCCGACGCCGCGGCGATCGCGCAGGCCATCGTCAACGGTCACGACGAGACCGGTGTACGCGACGCCCGGCCCGAGCCCGCCTACGTGCCCATGCTCGGGCGCATCGCGGCCGGGGTGCCGATCATGGCCGAGGAGATGGTGGAGGACATCTTCCCGCTCCCCCGAGAACTCGTCGGTGACGGGCGGCTGTTCCTGCTCAAGGTCGCGGGCGACTCGATGGTCGACGCGGCGATCTGTGACGGCGACTGGGTCGTCGTGCGCTCTCAGCCCACGGCCGAGAACGGTGACATCGTGGCCGCCATGATCGACGGCGAGGCCACGGTCAAGACCTTCAAGCGTCGCGACGGCCACGTGTGGCTCCTGCCGCACAACCCCAGCTACGACCCCATCGACGGTGACGAGGCCACCGTGCTCGGCAAGGTCACGGCAGTCATGCGCAGCGTGTGACGCCTCTGCTCACGGGGTCCGTGGCACGTGGCCCACGCCACCGTAGGCTGGGGTCATGATCGACGCTGCGGGCCTGCGGGTGATGAAGGCAATCGCCGACGAGGGCAGTTTCACCGGTGCGGCGATCGCGTTGGGGTACTCGCAGCCGGCGATCTCGCAGATGGTCCGCCGCCTCGAGCAGCGGCTGGGCACCGTGCTCGTCGAGCGGGTGGGCCGCTCGATCCGGCTCACCGAGGCGGGTCAGGTCCTCGCCAGGCACGCCGGCCCGGTGCTCACGGCGCTCGACCAGGCGGAGGACGAGGTCGCCGCCATCGCCGGTCTTCGGGCCGGGCGCGTGCGGCTCATGGCCTTCCCCTCCTCCTCGAGCACACTGTTGCCCAGTGCGCTCGTGCAGATGCGAGCCCGGCATCCCGACATCGCGGTGACGTTCACCGAGGCCGAACCGCCCGAATCGCTCGCGGCCCTGCGCAACGGGGACTGCGACCTCGCGGTCGCGTTCGCCTACGACGGCGCCGACGTCGCCCGGGGTGAGGATCTCGAGGGGCTCGTCACGCACCCGTTGCTCGACGACCCGGTGCACCTCGCGCTACCCCTCGACCACCCGCTGGCGAGCTCTGAGGTCGTGCGGTTGGCCGATCTCGCGGGCGACACGTGGATCGCCGGGTGCCCTCGGTGTCGCGGCCACCTGCTCGCCCTGTGCGACGCGGCGGGGTTCCGGCCCACCGTGGGCTACGAGACCGAGGACTACGTGGCCGTGCAGGGGTTCGTCGCCGCCGGTCTCGGCGTGGCCCTCATCCCCGACCTCATCCTCGCGGCCACGACCAACCCCGGCGTGGCCATCCGGCCGCTCGACCCGCCGTCGCACCGCACGGTGCACGTCGTCACCACCCCTGATCTCGAACGCGTCCCTGCGGTGGCCGCGACCCTCGAGGCACTCTGCGAGAGCGCGGCCCGCCTCAGGGAGCGCGCCGAACCCGCCGCGCACTGAGAAGTGCCTGCACTCACCGGCGCTGCCGGACGACGAGCAAGCGGCCCTGCTCCTTGCGGACCGCCACTGCTCCGTCCCGATCGGTGCGGTAGATCAGCGATCCGGCCGCCTGCGCGCGCGAGAGCAGAGTCGGGGCCGGGTGCCCGTATCGGTTGTCCACGCCGACGCTGACGAGGGCCACCGGAGCGCGGACGAGGTCGAGCAGGCGCGCGTCGTGATCGGCCGAGCCGTGGTGAGCGACCTTGACGACGTCGAACGCCTGGTCCTCACCGAATCCGTCGCGCGCACTGTCCGCGTCTCTCCCGGCGTGGTCGTCCGTCGGGGCCTCGGGGTGGGTGCGCAGGTCGGACCGCACGGTCGCGCCCGCCTCGGCGTCGGCGTCGGCGAGGAACAACGCCCGGATCCCGTCCTGGGGCGAGGCGCCCGTGACGACGACGTCGAGCACGAGGGAGCCCGCATTCGGCGAGGCCGCCGAGCCCGTCCCCCGGCGGGGGCCGCGAACGACCGCGCTCACCTCGCCCCACGTGAGCCGGTCCCCTTGACCGACAACGTGAACCGGGCGCTCCTTCTCACGCCACCAGCGTTCGACGGCCGGTTTGACGTCGGTCATCGACGCAGCAGAGACGACGATGTCCCCCACCGGCCGTCCTCGATCGAGCCCGGAGAGCCCGCCGACGTGGTCGGCATCGAAATGGGTGAGGACGACGGCGTCGATGACCTCGACCTGCAGCGTGTCGAGGCACCGGTCGAGCAGGTCGGGGTCCGGACCGGCGTCGATGACGACGGCCCGCCCCGGTGAGCCCGAGACGACGAATGCGTCCCCCTGGCCGACGTCGCACATGACGATCGCGGCCGGGGGCCCGGGAAACCCCGTCCGCGTGCGCACGACGAGGGCGGGAACGACGATGAGGCACAGCGCGACGGCGGCGAGGACGAGGATCCGCCGGTGGCGCCTGGCTCCACGCCAGGCCGCGGCGCCCGCACAGACGGTGACGAGCAGGACGAGGCCGAGGGACAGTGCGCCCCCGAGGCCACCGGGCCAGGGAATCGCCCGCAGTGGCGCGCGCTCGCCCGCACGCGCGACGACAGCGATGCCCGAGGCGGGCAGCGAGGCAACCCAGGCCAACCCGGTCGCACCCACCGGCCACAGCAGCCCAAGCAACGCCGTCACGGCGCCGAGCACCGTCACCGGTGCCACGAGGGGTGCGGCGAGGGCGTTGGTGAGCACACCGACGACGCTGATCTCCTCCTGGAGAACGACGACGATCGGTGCGCACGCCACTTGAGCGGCCAGCGGAATGGCCAGCGCCTGCGCGAGTGCGCGGGGCAGCCGGGCTCGCCGGTGCACGGCATCGGCCCAGGGCCGCGCGAAGACGAGAAGTCCCAGCGTCGCGAGCGCCGACAACGCGAACCCGAACGATCGCGCCAGCCACGGATCGATCGCGAGCAGCACGAGGATCGCTCCGGCGAGCGCGGGCATCCCGAGGGGTTTGCGCGATCGCAGCAGACCCAGCAGGCCGATGCCGCCCATGACCGCGGCCCGGATGACACTCGGATCGGGGCGTGCGAGCACGACGAAGGCCGCGAGGACGAGCACGCCGAGCACCGGC
The DNA here is from genome assembly GCF_000826525.2 of Mobilicoccus massiliensis. Lineage (GTDB taxonomy): Bacteria > Actinomycetota > Actinomycetes > Actinomycetales > Dermatophilaceae > Mobilicoccus > Mobilicoccus massiliensis. Next base: position 715,162 of record NZ_LN651331.1, read on the forward strand.
CGGAGCCTCCGCCGAACGCCCACCAGACCGCGTACCCACACCGCGGCTCCGACGACGAGCGAGCAGTTCGTCCCGGAGACCGCGGTGAGGTGGGACATGCCGGTGGCGGTCATCGCGTCGGCGAGGTCCTCGGGCACCGCATCGCGATCGCCGATGATCATCGCCGGGACGAGTCCGCGCGCATCCGGAGGCAGGGGGTCGACGACCTCGCGCAACCGGTTCCTCACATGGTCGGCGGCAGCGACGACGAGCCCGGGCCCGGCGCGCACCGTCGGCCGGCCGCGGGCTGCGAGCACGGCCCGCACCTGTTCGCCCGGTTCGGCGGGCGCGAGACGTCCCGAGACCTCGACGACGTCACGCCAGCCGATGTCCAGCCACTCCTGGCCCCCGAGGAGCAGGACGGGGGTCGCCACCTCGCTCGTCACCCCACGGGCGACCACCCGCTCGACGTGTAGCACGACGACCGTCCTCGGTGGCCCGGCCTCCGCCTGCGGCAGCCGCCGCGGTTCGGCCATCACGCGGCCGGTGATCCGCACCATGGCCCGGTCGGCCGCCAGCTCGGCCACCGGTCCGGCGTCGGCGGCCGCCTCGACCGCGGCGACCCGCAGGAACAGCGCCGCGCTCAGCAGCAGCCCCAGCGCCGTCACCGCCCGCCGGATCTCTGCCGGCTCCCACTCCTGCCGATCCGGATGACGGCGTCCCAGCCGATCGACGCGTGCTCGGGGCACGCGGTCGCGGGCGAGGCGTTGGTGGTGCCAGACGATGCCCGCAGCGCCGGCGGTCGACAGCCCCGCTGCGCACAGCGCCGGCCACGGCCCGCGACCGAGGGCCACCGCGACGAGCGCCCACGTCGCCAGCGCGGGCACCAGGAGCCTGACGTCGGGCGCCGGGGTGCCGGCCTCGTCAGACGCGGACACGGGCGCGCAGGGATTCGAGCTTCTTCTCACCCACCCCCTCGACCTCCCCGAGTTCGTCCACCGTGCTGAACCGGCCGTGGGCGGTACGCCACTCGAGGATCCGCCCGGCGAGGACCGGCCCCACGCCAGGGAGCGAATCCAGCGCGGCCTCGTCGGCGGTGTTGAGGTCGACGAGCCCCGCAGGCCCGGCTGCCTGACCGGGCGAGGCTGCCGGCCCGGCGCCCGAGGAAGAAGCCGGCGGAGGCATCGTGTTGATGGGGACCGGGCCGCCCTTGGCGTCGGGCACGACGACCTGCTCACCGTCGACGAGGGGACGGGCGAGGTTGAGTCCCGTGAGCACGGCCGCCCTCGTGGGGCCACCGGCCTTGGCGATGGCGTCGGTGACTCGTGCGCCCGCCGGCACCGTGACGACCCCCGCCCGTCGCACCTCGCCGATGACGTGCACCATGAGCTCGGCCGAGGAGCCGGCTGCCCCGCCCGTCGTCGGCGCCATCGGTGCCGTCGGGGAAGCTCCGGGCAGCGCGGCCACGGCAGGTGGGGCCCCGCTGACAGCGTCGGCCCGCGGTGCCCCGGCCGTCGGGGAGTTCGACGGTGACGCGCTGCGCACGCTCGTCGCCACGGGCTCGGAGCTCGGCCCTCCCCGCATGAACGAGAACGCCACCGCGGCCACCGCGAGGACGACCACGATGGCGGCACCCGCGACGGCGAGCCACGGCGGCGCCATCCGGGCTCCCCGCAGACCGCTGGGCAGCTCGAACACCCCGTCGCGCGCACGGATCAGCCCGGCGGAGGGCAGGTCGGCCTGCCGTGTCTCCCCCGGTCTGCGCGCTCGCGTCTCACCGAGTGCCTCCTCGCGCGTTTCCCGACGTGCCGCGCTGCGTGTCTGCCCGGGTGACTCGCGTCGTGCCCGACGCGTGGGCGGGGCCGGGACCATGGGCACGGGCTCGGTGTCCGGATCCTCCGCCGGGTGAAGGCGCCTCGGACGAGGTGGGGCCGCCGGTGCGCGGCCGGATCGAGCCGCCGTGAGCAGGGCCGTGGCGCGGTCGGTCGTGGGCATGGCCTCACGCTAAGAGCGTGCGGTGCGCCCTCGACGCGCCCGCTTCCGGCCTGGGGACAACCGCGCCCGCTTCGTGCCGCTGTGGACGACGGGGGTGCGTCGTCCGGGGCTCAGGCGGCCGGATGCGGTTCCGGGCTCACCGAGACGGCCATCGCACCTGGCCCCAGATGCACGGCGGCCACGGCACCCATCGGACGCACCCACACGTCGTCCTCGGCGAGTCGGTCACCCACCCGGTCGACGAGGTCACCGGCGAGTCGTTGGGCACGTTCCTCGTCTCCGAGATGGTGCACCGTCACCGCCACCCGGGCGTTCGCTTCGTCGGCAGCCCTTCCCGCGAGCCCCACGAGGCGCCCGAGCGCCCGCCCGGTCGTGCGCACCTTCTCCAGCGGCTCGATGCGGCCGTCGCTGAGGCGCAGCAACGGCCGCACTGCGAGCGCCGACCCGAGAAAGGCCGCGGCGTTGCCGATGCGCCCGCCGCGGCGGAGGAACTCCAGGGTGTGGACGTAGAAGAACATGTCGCCCGCACGGGCTCGCTCTCGCACGGCCGCGGCGACGGTCTGCCCGTCGGCTCCGGCGCGGGCGAGCCGGGCCCCGGTGAGCACCGCGTGACCGAGGGTCATCCCCATCGACTGCGAGTCGACGACGTGCACCGGCACGTCCGCGCCGCGAGCCGCGAGCGAGGCCGCGTCGCACGTGCCGGAGAGCCCGGCCGACAGGTGTACCGACACGATCTCGCTCGCGCCCTGGCCGATGAGTCGCTCGTACGCGTCGAGGAGTGCCCTCGGCGACGGCCGTGACGTCGTGAGCTCACGCGCGTGCTTGAGAAGTCGCACGAGCTCGGCGTCGGTGAGATCGACGCCCTCGGTGTACTCCACCCCGTCCGCGATCACGTGCAGCGGCACGATCGAGATGCCGAGTTCGGTGATCAGGTCCTCCGGCAGGTAGGCGGTGGAGTCCGTGACGAGCGCGACGGACACCGCGCCTCAGCCCGCGACGATGTTGACGAGACCCGGCGCGCGCACGATGACCTTGCGCACGGTCTGCCCTTCGAGCAGCTCGGCGATGCGGGGCTCGGCGAGCGCGGCTGCCTCGAGGTCGGCCTCGCCGATGTCGGCGGGCACCTCGATGCGAGCCCGGACCTTGCCCTTGATCTGCACGACGCACGTCACCGTGTCCTCCACGAGCATCGCCGGATCGGCCTCGGGGAACGACTCGTACGTGAGCGAGCTCGCGTGCCCGAGCCGGTTCCACAGTTCCTCGGCGATGTGCGGCGCCACGGGCGCGATCATGAGCACGAGCGGCTCGATGGCCGCCCGCGGCGGCGCGTCGAGCTTGGTGAGGTGGTTGTTGAGCTCGATGAGCTTGGCGATGGCCGTGTTGAACCGCAGGCCCTCGTAGTCGGCGCGAACACCGGCGATGGTGCGGGCGAGCAGCCGCTGCGTCGCGTCGTCCAGCGGGGTGTCGGTGACGCGCAGGCCACCGGTGGTCTCGTCGATCGTGTTGCGCCACAGCCGCTGCAGGAAGCGCTGAGAACCGACGACCGCGCGGGTCTCCCACGGCTTCGACAGTTCCAACGGACCCATGCTCATCTCGTACACGCGGAAGGTGTCGGCGCCGTACTGCTCGTACATCTCGTCGGGGCTGACGACGTTCTTGAGCGACTTGCCGATCTTGCCGAACTCGCGCGTGACGTGTTGTCCCTGCCAACTGAACTCGCCGTCGGGCCCCTCGACGACCTCGGCGGCCGGCACGGGCTGACCACGGTCGTCGCGGTAGGCCGGTGCCTGGATGTAGCCCTGGCTGAAGTAACGACGGAACGGCTCGTCGGCGCTGACGTGGCCGAGGTCGTGCAGGACCTTCTGCCAGAACCGCGCGTAGAGCAGGTGCAGCACCGCGTGCTCGACGCCGCCGACGTAGAGGTCGACGCCCCCGGGATCACGGCTGCCGGCAGGTGCGCCCGCGACCGGTTCAGGGCGCGGCCCCATCCAGTACTCCTCGACCTGCGGGTCGACGATCGCCTGGTCGTTGGCCGGGTCGAGGTAGCGCATGTAGTACCAGCACGACCCGGCCCAGTTGGGCATCGTGTTGGTCTCGCGGTGATAGGTCTTGGGCCCGTCGCCGAGGTCGAGGGTGACCTCGACCCACTCCGGCACCCGCGACAGCGGAGGCTCGGGCGCGGACGTCACGTCGTCGGGCTCGAAGGTCTTGGGGCTGTAGTCGGGCACCTCGGGCAACTCGACCGGCAGCTGATCCTCGGGCACCGCATGGGCGACGCCCTGGTCGTCGAAGACGATGGGGAACGGCTCACCCCAGTACCGCTGGCGCGAGAAGAGCCAGTCCCGCAACCGGTAGTTGACCGTGCCCTCGCCCGCGCCCTTGCCGACGAGCCACTCGACGATCCGCGCCTTGGCGTCGGCGACGGGGAGCCCGTCGAGACTCACCTCGTCGTTGGCCGAGTTGACGGCGACCCCGTCACCGACGAACGCCTGCCCGGCCGCGGCGGAGGCGCCGGGGTCGAGTTCGGTCGTGCCGGCGGGGGCGACGACGTCGATGATCGGCAGCCCGAACTGGGTGGCGAAGGCGTAGTCGCGCTCGTCGTGGGCGGGCACGGCCATGATCGCGCCCGTGCCGTAACCCATGAGCACGTAGTCGGCGATGAACACCGGCAGCCGGCGACCGTCGACCGGGTTGATCGCGTAACCACCGGTGAACACACCGGTCTTCGTCTTCTCGTCGACCTGGCGCTCGACATCGGATTTACGCGACGCCGCGAGCCGATAGGCACGCACGGCCTCGGCGGGCGTCGCGGCGCCGCCGGTCCACGCCTCGCCGGTGCCCTCGGGCCACGCGTCGGCGACGAGGGAGTCGACGAGCGGATGCTCCGGAGCGAGGACCATGAACGAGGCACCGAACAGCGTGTCGGGCCGCGTCGTGAAGACCTCGATGCCGGCGCCGGGGACGTTCTCGGCCGCGAACCGAACGCGGGCGCCCTGGCTGCGGCCGATCCAGTTGCGCTGCATGAGCTTGACCTTCTCGGGCCATTCGACCCGGTCGAGGTCGTCGGCCAGCCGGTCGGCGTACGCCGTGATCCGCATCATCCATTGCCGCAGGGAGCGCCGGAAGACGGGGTAGTTGCCTCGTTCGGAGCGGCCTTCGCTCGTGACCTCCTCATTGGAGAGCACGGTGCCAAGGCCGGGACACCAGTTGACCGGGGCCTCGGAGGTGTAGGCGAGGCGGAAGCCGTCGAGGTAGGTCGCGCGTTCGGTCGCGTTCAGCTCCCCCCAGGCACGACCGGCGAACTCACCGACCAGGGCGCGCTCCCCCGACTCGAGCTGAGCGACGAGTTCGGAGATCGGCCGCGCCCGCCCGCGTCCGCCGTCGGGGCGCTCGGCGTCCTCGTCGTACCAGGACTCGAAGATCTGCAGGAAGATCCACTGCGTCCACCGGTAGTACGCGGGGTCGATGGTCGAGATCGAACGACGGTCGTCGTGCCCCAGACCGAGACGGCGCAGCTGACGCCGCATCACCGCCATGTTCTCCTCGGTGGTGGCGCGCGGGTGCCGACCGGTCTGCACCGCGTACTGCTCGGCGGGCAGGCCGAAGGCGTCGTAGCCGAGGCAGTGCAGGACGTTCTTGCCGGTCATGCGGTGGTAGCGCGCGAAGACGTCGGTCGCGATGTACCCCAGGGGGTGTCCGACGTGCAGTCCCGCACCCGAGGGGTAGGGGAACATGTCGAGGACGAGCAAGCGATCGCGCCCCGCAACCCCCTCCGGGTCGGCCCACGGTCCGGCCGGGTTGGGCGCGTGGAACGTCCCTTCGGCCTCCCACCGGTCCTGCCAGGAGAGCTCGACCTGCTCGGCCAGAGCAGCGTCGTACCGGTACGGGGTGTCGTTCATCGCGTCCTTCGATTCTCACGGGTGCACTCACGTGGCGGGCCCGAGGCATCGACGACGTCACTGCCGGCCCGGGGAATTCACCCTAGCGCAGCAGGTGGAGGCGGCATCGCACCCTTTCACGAGGCGGTCCCACAGCGCGCGGACGGTGCGATGGACGCCACGACACACGACGGCGGGCCGCCCTCCCCGAAGGAGAACGGCCCGCCGTCGGTGCGATGCCTCAGAGCGCGTTGTACGCCTTGGCCATCGCGGACTTCTTGTTCGCAGCCTGGTTCTTGTGGATGACGCCCTTGCTCACGGCCTTGTCGAGCTTCTTGCTCGCCAGGGCGAGAGCAGCCTGCGCCTCGTCCTTGTTCCCCGCAGCCGCGGTCTCGCGGAACTTGCGGATCCAGGTGCGGAGTTCGGCCTTGTACGCCTTGTTGCGCTCGGTGCGCTTGGCGTTGGTCTGGATCCGCTTGATCTGCGACTTGATGTTCGCCATGGTGACTCTCTTCTCCGGTCGTTGGGCTGTCAGGAACGACAGGCCCGTCCTCCACCTCCGGAGCGGGTCGGGCCCCGGCCAAGGACGGACTGCGTGGATGCGTGTCGGCGCACGACCTGGGCGCACACGCGAGGATCAACTCTACCAGCCCTTTCGGGCGGCCGAATCCGCGACGAGACGCCTCGTCACCGGCGGCCGTGCCCACGCCGTTCGTCACAGATCGTCAGAACGGCACGTTCGACGGCGTAGACCGGGTCGCGGCCGCCGCCCTTGACTGCCTCGTCGGCGGCGGCGACGGCTTGGATCGAACGACCGAGGGCCTCGACGTCCCACCCGTTGAGCGCGCGTCGAGCGCGGTCGATCTGCCACGGCGCCATGCCGAGCGCCTTGGCCAACGACCCCGAGCTCGCGCGGCCGGCACCGGCGACCTTGACGAGCTGGCGCAACTGCACGGCCAGGACCGCGACGATGGGCACCGGGTCCACGCCACTCGCGAGGGCGTGCCGCAGCAGGCGCAGCGCCTCGGGTGCGTTGCCCGCCACGGCGGCGTCGGCGACGCGAAAGCCCGTGGCCTCGACCTTGCCGCCGTGGTAGGTCGCAACGGTCTCCTCGTCGACGACCCCGGTGGTGTCGTCGATGAGCTGCTTGCAGGCGGAGGCGAGTTCACGCACGTCCTTGCCCACGGCCTCGACGAGAGCGCGGATCGCCTCGGGCGTGGCCTTGCGACGGTTGCGGCGGAACTCGTTGGTGGCGAACTCGGACTTCTCCCGGTCGGACTTGATGGCCGGTGCCTCCAGCACCCGTGCCTTGCTCTTCTTCATCGCGTCGACGACCTTCTTGCCCCGGTTGCCACCCGCGTGTGCGACGACGAGGGTCACCCCCGGTTCGGGCCGAGCGATCTGGTCGAGAAGGTCGGCCTGTGCGTCGTCGCCGGCCTGGTCGGCGCCCCGGACGACGACGCACTTGTCGCCGCCGAACAGTGACGGGGCGCACTGCATGCCGATCTGCCCCGGCTCGTAGGTCTCCATGTCGACCCGGATGTACTCCAGGTCGGGCGTGATCGAGCGCAGCGCCTCCAGCGTCGAGGCGATGGCTCGCTCGGCGAGGATCTGCTCGGGGCCGCTGACGAGCACGAGCGGTGGGACGCCACCGCCGGGGGCGAACGGGGCTTCTCGATCGGTCACGCGGTCAGCATGGCAGAGCCCACCGACAACGCCCCGGGACGGGCACCCGGACCGCGCCGGAGCTGCCTGAGGCCCCGATGAAGGCCGGGATCGCGCCTCACGGCCGGGAGATCGAGACCGCCCGACCTCGCACCATGGAGGTCACCATCGCCACGAACACGATCGACCACACGGCCAGCGCCACCCAGAACCAGCTCCGCCCGACGAACGAGGTGAGAGGCAGGCCGTCGGCCTGACCGAGGTACATCCCCGCCACGGCATACATGCCGAAGGGGAAGACGATGCTCCACAGGCCGGCCTCGTACGTCAGCGGAATCCGGTGCACCCAGTGACGCCAGATCCCGACCGCGACGAGCACCGGCACCAGCCAGGTCGCGAACGACCACAGCACCACGGCCATCCCGGCGATGAGTTCGCGTGTGGCGTCCACGATGGGCGCACTGTGCATCTCGACGATCCGTGCTCCCGCGACGACCGTGATGGCGATCGCCCCCATCGACACCCAGTAGGGCGGGTTGAGCTCGTTCGGCTCGAGTGGGTAGAGCAGCAGCCGCAACGAGACGAACACGGCGCACGCCGCGTAGAGCACGAGACCCACCGACCACGCCAGCACCGCGACGATCGCGAGGCCGTGGGTGTACTGCGGCATGTGGGGCTCGACCGAGGCCGCGCACACGGCCACCGACTCGCTCGCGACGACCCAGATGAACCAGGTGCCGTTCGCGGTCGCCAGCACCGGGCGTTCCTGGCGGCCGAGCACCGCGGACCACGGCACGACGTAGCCGAGGACGAGCCACCCGAGGGTCGCGACGATGAGCAGGACCAGGGCCGGCACCGGGCGGCCCAGCGCGGCGATCGAGGATCCGACGACGTTCGTACCGGCGACGAACGTGAAGAACCCGAACGCGCGGGTCGGATCCCGCAGGTCCTGGAGCACGCGATCGCGGTGACGAAGGATCCGCCAGACCGTCATCGCGGCGAGGACGACCCATGTCAGAGCGGCGATGACGAGCAGCACTCCCGCCTGCGTCTCGAGTCCGCTCTGATAGGCGCCGACGGCAACGATGCCGGTCGCCATGACGAACGCGAAACACCCTGGCGGGAGCTCCCTCGGCGTGAGTTCACGCAGAACCACCGGGCGCATCCTCCCTTCTCGGCATCGGCCGCTCGTCTGTCAGAGTCGAAGGAGCTTGAGCCGTGACTCGACGGCCTCGATCGGGATGTCGAGGTGCTCGGCGAGCTCGCCGGCGTCGAGGCCGAGGTCGCGGCCGTCCTTGAGCTCCTCGTCGTCGGCGCGGGTCCAGGAGTGCCCGCCGGTGACGGCCGTGCGGGAGTCGGGCGCCGTCGGGGCGTCGGTGGTGACCGCCTCGCTCGCCTTCTCGGTGGTGGCGGTCGCGCCGGTGACGGCCGTGCGGGAGTCGGGCGCCGTCGGGGCGTCGGTGGTGACCGCCTCGCTCGCCTTCTCGGTGGTGGCGGTCGCATCGCCGGCGTCGGTGGCGTCGTCCTGGGCGCCGGGGGCGGGCGGGTGCTCGGTCTCCCCCGCGACGACCCCCCGCATCGGCGGCGCCGCGATCGGCACGATCGGTTCGGCCGACTCGTCGAGCCGCCGCAGCGCCTGGAGCACCGTGGCCTTGTCGGTCGTCGGCCAGAACGGCGGGATCGACTTCTGCAGGAACCCGGCGTAGCGGGCCGTGATCATGCGCGAGTCGAGGAACGCCACCACCCCACGGTCGGAGGATCGACGCACGAGCCGGCCCGCTCCCTGCGCGAGGCGTAGCGCGGCGTGCGTGGCCGAGACGGCGATGAACCCGTTGCCGCCCATGCGCCCGATGGCCTGGGTGCGCGCCGAGGCGAGCGGATCGTCGGGGCGTGGGAACGGAATGCGGTCGATGACGACGAGCTGGCACGCCGGACCCGGCACGTCGACGCCCTGCCAGAGGGTGAGGGTGCCGAACAGACACGTCGTCGCGTCGGAGGCGAACTCACGCACGAGGGTCGTGATCTGGTCCTCGCCCTGGCACAGGATGGTCAACTCGTCGCCGAACCGTTCCCGCATCTCCTCGGTGGCCGCCTGAGCCGCCCGCATGGAACTGAACAGCCCGAGGGTGCGGCCGCCGGCGGCTCGGATGAGTTCTTCGAGCTCGTCGAACATCTGCGGGCTCGGGCCGTCGCGCCCCGGCGCGGGCAGCCCGGTCGCCACGTAGGCGATGCCCTGGCGGCCGTAGTCGAACGGGCTGCCCACGTCGAGCCCCTGCCAGTCGGGGGCGCCTTCCCCCCTGAGGCCGAGGGTGCCGGCGACCGCGTCGAACGTGCCGCCGAGCTCGATCGTCGCCGAGGTGAGGACGACGGTGCGCTCGGTGAACAACTTGTCGCGCAACTCCATCGCGACGCTCATCGGCGCGACTCGCAGCACCGGACCGCGCTGAGGGTGCTGGTTCACCCAGACGACGTCGAGCTCGCGCTCCTCGAGGATGCGGTCGACGACGTCGACCAGCTCGTCGACGGCGGCCCTGGCCACGGCCCGCGCTCCGTCCTCGTCCTTGCCCTTGGCGTCGGACTTCATGCCGCTCTGCACGTTGCGCGCGTCGGTGCGCAGCATCGCGAGGGCGGCTCCGAGAGAGTCGGGCAGCGTGAGCAAGCGCCCTTCGGGCAGCGGCGCGAGGGCCTTGGCGAACACCTCGCCGGCGCCGACGAGGTCGTCGGTGCCGGTGTACGTGCCGGCCTTGCGGGCTGCCGTCGTCACGGTGCCGGGCGAGAGCTCGTCGGTGACCGTCGCGGTCACCCGGTCGACGAGCTCGTGCGCCTCGTCGATGACGAGCAGGTGGTGCTCGGGCAGCATCGAACGGTTCTCGAACGCGTCGATGGCCATGAAGCTGTGGTTGGTGACGACGACGTCGGCGTCCTTGGCCGCCTCGCGCGAGCGCTCGACGAAACACTCCTGACGCATCGGACACTTGCTGCCGAGGCACTCGCGGGCCGAGACGGAGACCTGCCGCCAGGCGCGTTCGGAGACGCCCGGTACGAGCTCGTCGCGGTCTCCGGACTCGGTCGTCTCGGCCCAGGCCCGCAGGAGCACGACCTCGGCCCCCAGCCGCGACGCCGGGCCCGTGTCGACGGCGTCGCCACTCCCCTCGGCCGCCGATCCCGTGAGTCCGGCCGAGGAGAACAGTGCGCCCTCGTCGTCGTGGAACCCGCCCGCCAATTTGTGTTGGCACAAGTAGTTGCGGCGCCCTTTGACGAGGACGTACGTCGGGCGTCGCCCGAGCAGAGGCGCGAGTGCATCGGCGACGCGCGGCATGTCGCGGTCGACGATCTGCGCCTGCAACGCGAGGGTGGCGGTCGCGACGATCGCCGGAGTGCCGGTGTTGATCGCATCCGCGACGGCCGGGACGAGGTAGGCCAGCGATTTGCCGGTACCCGTACCCGCCTGGACGAGCAGATGCTCCTCGGCTGCGACCGCGTCCTCCACGGCGAGCGCCATGCGCTTCTGACCGGCACGTTCGGTGCCGCCGACCGCTTCGACGGCGGCGGCGAGCAGTTCATCGACCCGGGCTCCACGCACCCGCCCAGGCTAGTGCCTCCCGGCGATCTCCTCGGCCGGTCGTCAACAGGCCCGGGCGGGGATCGAACTCAGCGCAGCGCCTTGAGGACGGCCTTGGCGACGCCCTTCGCGCTCGTCGGGTTCTGCCCGGTGATGAGGCGCCCGTCGACGACGACGTGCTTGCCCATGGGGCGCAGCGCCTTGGAGTACTTCGCGCCCTTGTTCTTCAGGGCCCGGCCGAGGTCGAACGGCACCCCGTCGGCACGACCGGCGAGCTTCTCCTCCGGCCACGAGAACCCGGTGACCTTGCGGCCCTTGACGAGCGCGCGACCGTCGGCGGTCGCCTCGAGGAGCCCGACCGGGCCGTGGCAGACGGCGGAGACGACCTTGTCCTGCCGCCAGAACTCGCTGACCAGGCGCGCGAGTTCCGGGCGCTGGAAGTCGAACATCGTGCCGTGGCCGCCGGTGAGGTAGATCGCGTCGAAGTCGTCGGCGCTGACATCCGAGACCGACAAAGTGGCGTCGAGCAGGTCCATGAACGCGCGATCGGCATAGCGCTTCTTCGTGCCACCCATCGCGAGCACGATGCTCGTGAGGCTCTCCGGATCGAGCGGCACCACCCCGCCGTCGACGCTCGCGATCACGACCTCGTGGCCCGCTTCGGTGGCCACGTCGTAGAAGTGCGTGAGCTCCCCGAGCCACAGCCCGGTGCGGTATCCCACCGAGCGGTACTCCCCCGCGCTCGTCGTCACGGCCAGGATGCGCTTGCTGCTCTTCTTCTTCGCCATGACCACCATTTCCCTGGCTCAGTGCGCAGCAAACGCCGCCCGTCTCGTTCTCCGCGTGGCAGCCTCGCCGTGCGTCAGGCCGCGACGAACTCGCGGAACTGCTCGGCCTGGTGGGCGAAGACGCGCACGTCGAGGCGCGTGCCCTCGGGCAGGTGCTCCTCGCGCAGCACTTCGGCGTCGTTGTGGAGGGTGTTGACCACGTCGCCGCGGTCGTAGGGCACGAGGAGGGCCATCGCGACGTCCTGCTTGGGAAGCTCCTCGGCGATGAGTCGCTGCAGGTCGTCGATGCCGGCGCCGCTGCGGGCGGAGACGGCGATCGAGTGCTTCTCGTGGCGCAGGATGCGGCCGACCACCTCGGGATCGGCGACGTCGCACTTGTTGACGACGACGATCTCCTTGGGGTGCTCGTTCGGGTCGTCCCAGACGTCGGCGAACACCGCCCGCACGGCCGTGATCTGGCCTTCGGGGTCGGGGTGGGAGCCGTCGACGACGTGCAGGAGCAGGTCGGCGTCGGCGACCTCCTCCAGCGTCGAGCGGAAGGCCTCGACGAGTTCGTGCGGCAGGGACCGCACGAATCCGACGGTGTCGGCGATCGTGAACTCCCGACCGTCGGGGGTCTCGGCGCGACGGATCGTCGGGTCGAGGGTGGCGAACAGGGCGTTCTCGACGAGCGCCCCGGCGCCGGTGATGCGGTTGAGCAGGGAGGACTTGCCGGCGTTCGTGTAGCCGGCGATGGCGACGGCCGGCACGTGCCCGGCCCGGCGGGCACCGCGCTTGGTGTCGCGGACCGTCTTCATCTCACGGATCTCACGCTTGAGCTTGGCGATGCGCGAGTTGATGCGGCGCCGGTCGAGCTCGATCTTGGTCTCACCGGGGCCACGCGAGCCCATGCCCGCACCGCCGGAGACCTGACCACCGGCCTGCCGGGACATCGACTCACCCCAACCACGCAGACGCGGCAGCAGGTACTGCAGCTGCGCGAGCTCGACCTGCGCCTTGCCCTCCTTGGACTTCGCGTGCTGGGCGAAGATGTCGAGGATCAGCGCCGTGCGGTCGATGACCTTGACCTTGACGACGTCCTCGAGCGCGCGTCGCTGGCTGGGGGCGAGTTCGGAGTCGGCGACGACCGTGTCGGCGCCCTCGGCCGCGACGATGTCGCGCAGTTCCTCCGCCTTGCCGGAGCCGACGTAGGTCGCAGGGTCGGGGCGGTGGCGGCGCTGGACGACGCCTGCGAGGACGAGCGACCCGGCCGTCTCGGCGAGTGCTGCGAGCTCACGCAGGGAGTTCTCGGCCTCCTCGAGCGTGCCCTCGGACCAGACGCTCACGAGGACGACGCGCTCCAGACGGAGCTGCCGGTACTCGACCTCGGTGACGTCCTCGATCTCGGTCGAGAGGCCGGCGACGCGGCGCATGGCCGCGCGCTCCTCGCGCTCGAACTGGTCTCCGTCGTAGGAGAGGAAGTCGGGGTCGGAGGCATGCCAGTCGTCAGTGTCGGCGAGGGCCGACGCCTTGGCGCCGACGATGTCTGAAGTGTTCGTCATATCGCTCTCAGGGTCGCAGACCCGCGCACGACGCGCGAGGCATTATCACTTCAACACCCCCGCGCACCTGCAGATTCCCCACCGGGTCAGTCTGCCGCCCCCGGGTCGGCCTCCTCGGGCACTGCGCCGATCGCCTCGTGAAAGGCCAGGTAGAGGTTGGCCAATGTGGCAGGCGACTGGAGGGAAGCCCCGATGAGTTCCTCGACGCGCCGCAGCCGGTAGCGCACCGAGTTCGGGTGAAGGAAGAGCCGCTGCGCTGTCGCGGCGATGTCGAGCCCGAGGGCGAGGTGAACGACGAGCGTGTCTCTCAGTTCGTCCCGCTGCAGCAGCTCACCGAACTGCCGTGTGACCCGAACGTTCACGTCATCGACGGGACGCGAGGAGAGCAGCCAGGTCGCGAGGTCCACGTCCTCGAACCAGACGACGGGCCCGTCGGCGTCATCCTGGCGCCGGGACGTCGCGCCGACACGGACTGCCATCCGGGCGTCGCGGAACGCCGCCGGCGCGTGAAGCAGATCGGTGAAGGGCTCGCTGACCCCGACGACGTGCTGCGTCGCGACGCGGGCGCACCACCGTGCGAGCGCCATCTCCTCGTCGGGGGCCAGGGCGACGAGCAGGGGCTCGTCGCGCGGCGAGTCCGTCGGCTCGTCGGCGAGGACGAGCGGCAGGCCCGTGAGGTGAGCGCTCTCGTGCAGCGCCTCGAGGCGGTCGGCCCGGGCACGCGGTGAGTCCCGGCCGATCCCGGTACGGGCCGCGACGACAGCTCGCATGGGTTGGTTCGGCGAGAACCGTAGCCCGCGCAGACGCCGCCACAACGCGGGCACCCGGTCGCTTGTCACCTCCAGGGCCAGAAGAGTGAGCAGGTGGCGGGCGCGGGTCTGTTCCTGGGTCCGGCTCAAGGATCGTGCGCCCCGCATGGCCGAGAGCATCCGTTGCGTGCTCTCGAGTAGGGGCTCGCCGATCTCGTCGATCGTCGACGGATACCGCGAGGCGAGCGCGACCCAGTAGCCCGACCCGCGCATGACGACGGGCCCCGCCAGCACGTGGTACCGCCCGACACCGAAACGGTGAACGTCCCGATCCCGGTGCACGAGCTCGTGCGCGATGAGGCGGATCGGCCCCTCTCCCACGGAAGCCGCCACGTGGCCGGCTTCGTCGTAGAGCGCCGCGGTGCCCCGCACGAACTGCCCCAGCCGAACCATGAGCGCCTGGACGGGCTGGTCGTCCGCCAGCGCTGCGAGCAGTTCGCTCTGGAACCAGAGTTGGCGGCGCAACCGGTACATCTCGGAGTCGGAGGATGTGACCTGGCCCATTCACACCCCTTTGTTCACGCCGACAACGAAACACAACCTTCTTTGAACATCCGACAGTGACTCATGAGGCGGGGGTCCGGCAAGGTCTGCGCCACCCAGCTCCCCGACCCGAAGGTGGACCCCATGAGCACACTGCGCGTCGCCGTCGACGTGGGCGGCACGTTCACCGACGTCTTCGTCGTCGACGAGGACACCCAGCGATCCCACGTGAGGAAAGTGCCCTCGACACCTGACGATCCCATGCGGGCCGTCGTGGCCGGCGTCGAGCAGGCGAACGTCGATCTGAGCGATGTCTCCCTCTTCTCCCACGGCACGACCGTGGCGACCAACGCCCTCATCACCCGCAGATTCCCTGCGGCGGCGATGGTGACGACCCGCGGCTTCCGCGACGTCCTCGAGATCAGGGACGGGACGAAGAACGACCTCTGGGACGCCTACCAGGACGTCACTCCCCCGTACATCCGCCGACGCGATCGGTTCGAGGTCACCGAACGCATCGACTTCGCCGGCAATGTCGTCACTCCGCTTGATGAGGACGAGGCCCGGCAGGTGGCCCGACTCCTGCGCAAGCGCGGCGTGACGACGGTGGCCGTCTGCTTCATCAACTCGTTCGAGAACCCCGCGCACGAGGACCGCATGCGAGCGATCCTCGCCGAAGAGCTGCCCGACGCGACCATCTCCGGCTCGGCGGCGATCCTGCCCGAGATCTTCGAGTACGAACGCTTCAACACGACCGTGGCCAACGCCGTGCTCGCCCCGCTCGTCAGCGGATACGTCGATCGCCTCGCGGATCGTCTCCGCGAGGGCGGGTACGAGGGCGACCTGCTGCTACTGCACTCGGGTGGCGGCTCGATGACCCCGCGACTCGTGTCGCAGTACCCGGTGCGGCTCGCCGCGTCCGGCATCGCGGCGGGGGCGATCGCGTGCCGGCACATCGCCGACCAGTGCGGTTACGAGAACGCGATCGGCCTCGACATGGGCGGGACGAGCACCGACATCTGTGTCGTCCACGGTGGTGAGCTGCGCGTGACCAAGGAGTGGGAGGTCGAGTACGGCCACCCGATCATGTTCCCGAGTATCGAGGTCCTCACGATCGGTGCCGGTGGCGGCTCCCTTGCGTGGATCGACGAGGCCGGTTCCCTGCGCAACGGGCCGCAGTCGGCGGGCGCCGATCCGGGCCCCGCCTGTTACGACACCGGCGGCACGCAGGCGACGAACACCGACGCGAACATCGCCCTCGGCCGTCTTGGCACGAGCCTCGCCGGCGGCGCCAAGACGCTGCGACCCGAGCTCGCTACGGAGGCATTGACCCGCGAGGTCGCGCGACCGCTCGGGATGAGCCTCGAGGAATCCGCGGGGGCGGTGCTCAAGGTGGCGAACGCGAACATGTCCGACGCGGTGCGCCTCGTCTCCATCCGCCGCGGACTCGACCCCCGAGACTTCGCGCTCGTCGCGTTCGGCGGGGCCGGCGCCCTCCACGGCGCCGAGGTCGCGAAGGAGTTGTCGATCCCCACTGTCGTCGTGCCACCGAGCCCCGGTGTCACCTCCGCACTCGGATGCCTGCTCGTCGACATCCGCCACGATCTGTCGACGATGTTCTCCCACCGCTCGGACGACGTCGACCACGACGAGCTCGACGAGGCATTCACCGCCCTCGAGGCCGAGGCGAGCGAACGGCTCCGCCACGAGGGGATCGCCCCGGATCAGGCCGTGCTACAGCGCAGCATCAATATGCGGTACGCCGGTCAATGGCGCTCGCTCTCGGTCGACGTCGGCTCTGGAACGGGCGCCTTGGAAGAGGCTGTGTCCCGGTTCCACGAGCAGCACGAGCGCGAGTTCGCGTTCCGTCGTGACGACGCTCCCGTCGAGCTCTACCAGCTCGGCCTGCGTGCCATAGGCACGACACCCAAGCCCGCTTTCCCCGCTCACGAGCGGACCGGCACGGCCGACCCCGAACCGACCTCACGCCGCCAGGTGTGGTTCGAGGAGACCGGCTGGGTCGACACCCCGATCCACGACCGCGAGGCACTGCTCGCGGGCACGACCTTCGAAGGCCCCGCCGTCATCGAACAGCTCGACTCGACCATCGTCGTCCCTCCGGGTACCCGCGCCGAGGTCGACGAATGGCTCAACGTGCGCATCCACCTCACCGACCAGGAGGCCTGACATGACCGCTCGCAAGCTCGACCCGGTGACCTTCGAGGTCCTGAAGAACGCCTTCACGACGTCGGTGGACCTGATGAGCGAACAGATCCTGCGGACCTGCTACAGCTTTGTCATCTACAGCCGCGACTTCTCCTCGGCCCTGTGCGACGCGCGCGGCAACACGGTGATGCAAGGCAGTCAGGACATCGCCGTGCACGTCGGCACCCTGCACTTCCAGTGTCAGGCGGTGCTGGAGCAGTTCGGCGACGACATCCACCCCGGCGACGTGTTCGCCATCAACGACCCCTACCGGGGTGGGACGCACTTCAACGACGTGAGCTTCATCCGCCCGATCTTCGTCGAGGACGAGATCATCGCCTTCGCGCAGAACAAGGGCCACTGGGCCGACATCGGTGGCAACGTGCCTGGCAGCTTCGACGTCAACGCGACGGAGCACTTCGGGGAAGGCCTGCGGATCCCCGCGGTACGGGTCTTCGACCGCGGCACCTTCCGCTACGACGTCGCCGCCCTGCTGGTGGAGAACACGCGCTCGCCCGGGGTGAGCCTCGGCGACCTTCACGCCCAGTCGGAGGCGACCGCCGTGTGTGAGCGCGACATCCTCCGCCTCGTCGACCGGTACGGCAAGCAGACCATCGTCGATGCGATGGAGGAGGTGCAGGACTACGTCGAGCGTCTCGTGCGCACGCGGGTCGCCGAACTCCCGGACGGCACGTGGAGCACGGTGGACCACATCGACGGTGACCCCGGTCGCGGCGAGGGCCTCGTGCCCATCCAGGTCAACCTGCGGATCGAGGGCGACCAGATCCACTATGACCTGGAAGGGTCGGCGCCGGCCGTCGCCTCGTTCCTCAACAGCGGGTACGGCACGACGCACTCGGCGCTCTATGCGGGCACGAAGACCTTCTTCCCCGACGTCCCGCTCAACTCGGGTTTCTACCGAGCCGTCGCGGTGGACATCGGCCCGGAGGGCACCGTCGTCAACGCCGGATGGCCCTACGCCGTCACTGGGTTCTGCTCGGGGCCCTACGAGAAGATCATGAACGCGATCTTCGAGATCTGGTCGGGTGTCATGCCGCAGAAGGCACTCGCCTGCTGCTTCAACCTCGAATATCTCCTCGTCGGCGGCCGTGACGGGCGCACCGCGGAGAAGCCGTACTTCATGTGGTACGACTGGATGGCCGGCGGCTGGGGAGGGCGCGCATCGAAGGACGGATCCGGCGCCACCGCACCGGTGTTCGGCGTCGGTCTCGCCGTGCAGCCGCTCGAAGGCCAGGAACGACTCTCCCCCGTGATCACCACGACCCACGCCATCGCGGTCGACTCCGGCGGACCGGGGCAGTACCGCGGCGGCTGTGGCATCGAGAAGGGCGGCACGCTCACCGACGCGGAGAAGACCGTGATGTCGTACTGCTGTGACCGTGCACGGTCGATCACGTGGGGCATCGAGGGTGGCCTGCCGTCGAACCCGCACGGCGTCTGGCTCAACAAGGGCACCGACGACGAGCGGTTCCTCGGCAGCGTGTTCTCGTCGGTGCCGGTCGGTCCGGGCGACACGTTTACCCGCCCGTCCGCGGGTGGCGGCGGCTTCGGGGACCCACTCGATCGCGACGAGAACGCCGTTCTCGAGGACGTCATCGACGGCTACGTCTCGGTGGAGCGTGCCGAGAAGGACTACGGCGTGGTCGTCGAGGTGATCGACCCCGAGCTCGACGACTACCGAATCGACGCCGCAGCCACGTCGACGGCCCGAGCGCGGATCCGGGCCGAACGCGCGGGATGGTTGCAGGCCGACCCCGAGGAGATCGCGCAGCGGTACCGGTCCGGCGAGCTCGATGTGCTCGATCTCGTGCGCCAGTACGGCGTCATCGTCGACTGGGGCACCGGGCAGCTGTTGCCGACGACGACGCAGCAGTACCGAGAGGCGCTCGCCTCCCGCACCGTCTCCGGTTGGAGCTGATGTCCTCGCAGGTGCGCGGGTGAGCTCTTCACCCGCGCACCTGCGGGGATGGGCCCGGGAGGTTGCGCCCGCCGCACTGGGCGCCGCGGTGGTCAGCCTTCGTCGTCGCGCCGTGCAGGACCGGTGCCTCGCCGCGGCTCCGAGGTCTGACGCGTCCGCTCGGGCAGCTTGGGGATGCGCGGCTGGAGGATCGGGTAGTCCGGAGGCACGTGGACGGACTCGACGGCCGCGCCGCCCTCGTCGACGGCGGCCTCGACCTCGGGCAGGCCCTTGGTCGCGCGGTAGCGGGTGCGGTCGACGGCGAGGACGATGAGGAACGCCGCCACGGCCGCGATGCCGAGGCGGGCCCACAGCGCCCAGCCGGTGCCGGTGAAGAGCACGACGACCGCGGGGGCGATGAGCACCGCGACGAGGTTCATCACCTTGATGAGCGGGTTGATCGCCGGTCCTGCGGTGTCCTTGAAGGGGTCGCCGACGGTGTCGCCGATGACCGTCGCGGCGTGCGACTCCGAGCCCTTGCCGCCGTGTGCGCCGTCCTCGACGATCTTCTTGGCGTTGTCCCACGCGCCACCGGAGTTCGCGAGGAAGACCGCCATGAGGACACCGGCCGCGATCGCGCCGGTGAGGAACCCGGCGAGCGCGCCGAACCCGAGCGCGAATCCGATGGCGACCGGAGAGAGCACGGCGAGCAGGCCGGGGGTCGAGAGCTCGCGCAGCGAATCCCGGGTGCAGATGTCGACGACCCGGCCGTACTCCGGCTTCTCGGTGCCCGCCATGATGCCGGGACGCTCGCGGAACTGACGCCGCACCTCGAGCACGATGGCCCCCGCCGCCCGGGTCACCGCGTCGATGGCCAGGCCGGAGAAGAGGAACACCACGGACGCACCGGCGATGACGCCGACGAGCGTCGCGGGATGGACGATCTCGTAGGCGAGCAGCGCCGCCTGCAGATCCTGGCCTCGGGCGGCCAGGGTCTCGGTCACCGCGTCGTTGTACGAGCCGAACAGCGCGGTGGCGGCGAGGACCGCGGTCGCGATCGCGATGCCCTTGGTGATGGCCTTGGTCGTGTTGCCGACCGCGTCGAGATCGGTGAGCACCTGGGCTCCGTCGCCGGTGACATCACCGGACATCTCCGCGATGCCCTGGGCGTTGTCGCTGACCGGGCCGAACGTGTCCATCGCGACGATGACCCCGACCGTCGTCAGCAGACCGCAGCCGGCGAGCGCGACGAAGAACAGCGAGACGACGATCGAGCCCGCGCCGAGCAGGTAGGCGCCGTACACGGCCGCGCCGATGACGGCGGCCGTGTAGACGGCCGACTCGAGTCCGACACCGATGCCGGCGAGGACGACGGTGGCCGCGCCGGTGACCGAGGTGCGGGCGACGTTGCGGGTCGGCTCGTTCTCGGTACCGGTGAAGTGGGCGGTGAGCGCGAGGATGACCGCGGCGAGGACGATGCCGAGCGTCACCGCGGCCCAGGCGCGCAGGCGGGGATCACCTGCGAGCGCGGAGACCGTGGGGTCGACCCCGGCCAGTCCGCCGAACGTGCCCGGCAGGTAGGCGTAGGCCGCGATGCCGCACCCGATCACCGAGACGCCGGCCGCGATCGCGAACCCGCGTGTGATGGCGCGCAATCCGTTCTCACCGGGCTTGACCCGGGTGAGGTAGATGCCGATGACCGCCGTGAGCACCCCGACGGCGGGCACGATCAGCGGGAACACCAACCCGTGAGCGCCGAACGCGGCCTTGCCGAGGATGAGGGCAGCGACGAGCGTCACCGCGTAGGACTCGAAGAGGTCGGCGGCCATCCCGGCGCAGTCGCCGACGTTGTCGCCCACGTTGTCGGCGATCGTCGCGGCGTTGCGGGGATCGTCCTCGGGGATGCCCTGCTCGACCTTGCCCACGAGGTCGGCGCCGACGTCGGCGGCCTTGGTGAAGATGCCTCCACCGACGCGCATGAACATGGCGAGCAGCGCGGCACCGAAGCCGAAGCCCTCGAGCACCGTCGGGGCACGGTCGCGGAAGGCGACGACGACGATCGCGGCCCCGAGCAGCCCGAGGCCGACGGTGACCATGCCGACCGCGCCGCCGGTGCGCACGGCGAGCCGGAATCCGGGCGTGCGATCGCCCTTGCGTGAGGCGGCGGCGACGCGCACGTTGGCCTTGACCGCCAGGGTCATGCCGAGGTAGCCGATGGCAGCCGAGAACCCCGCGCCCACGACGAACGCGACGCTGCGCCCCAACCGACTGGCGAGATCGGGCGCGGGCAGGATGAGCAGGACGAGCACCGCGGCGACGACGAACCAGACGAGCGTGCGCATCTGCCGGTTGAGATAGGCCGAGGCACCCTCCTGCACCGCGTGGGCGATCTCCTGCATCTTCGGGGTGCCGGCGTCGGCGCGCAGCACCTCGGCCCGGAACATCACCCCGAAGACGAGCGCGATCACCGCCACGACTCCGATACCCAGCACGAGGGCGACGTCTCCCCCGCCCAGATCGAGCCGACCCGCCGCTGCCTGCATCGAACCCATCGGATGCCTCCCGCCTTTGGGAACCGAGGCAGGGATCGGTCGGACCCGCCTGCCCGTATGCAGGCCAGTCTGACCGATCCCCGGCCTGCGGGGCGGGATTTCGAGAGAGCGGATCCGGGCGGGCTCAGCGCTCGTGCGGTTCGAGCGTCTTGCGGTAGAGCGTCTCGCCCGTGGCGTCGCGCAGGCTCACGTGGAAGAGGCCGTCACCGGAGATGGTCACGTGCCCGAAGAACTGGTTCTTGCCCGTCCTCGGCGACTGGCCCGGGTAGTCCCCCGACTTCGTGAACAGTGCCTTGGGACCGAAGGTGGCGTCGAACTCGTTGGGGCCGAAGGATCCGGCGTGGATCGCACCGGCGACGAACTCGTAGAACGGGTCGAAGTCGGTGAAGACCGCGCGTGCCGGGTCGTAGTGGTGGGCGGCGGTGTAGTGCACGTCGGCGGTGAGCCACACGACGTTGCGGATCCGGCGCTTCTTGATGCCCGAGAGGACGCGGCCGAGTTCGTGTTCACGCCCGCCCACGCCGGTCTGCCGCCCGTCGGAGACCGCCTCGGCGCCGGTGCCGTCGGGCACGATCAGGCCGAGCGGCATGTCGGCGGCGATGACCTTCCACGTCGCCGTCGAGGTCTCCAGTTCGCGCAGCAACCAGCGCACCTGCTCCTCGCCGAGGATCGCGACGGGGTTGGTCGTGGCCGCAGTCGGGTTGTCGCCACGGTGGGTGCGCATGTCGAGGCAGAAGACGTCGAGGTGGCGGCCGCGGGAGATCTTGCGGTAGATGCGGCTCGGCTCCGGCACCTCACCCTTGCGGCGGGGCCGGACGCGGTCGCGTCGATCGGTCCACGTGTACCAGCCGCTGCGGTGCCGCAGGTACCCGTCGGCGATCGGCATGTTCTCGCCGAAGGCACGGCGAGCGCGGGCCGCGAGCACGTCGACCCGGCGCTCCTGCGTGTACGCCGGCAGATCGAGCACCTCACCGGGGTACCAGTTGTTCGTCGTCTCGTGGTCGTCCCACTGCGCGATGACCGGCACGTGCGCGTACATCTCCCGCACGTTGCGATCGGACTGGTTGTAGCGGTAGCGGCCCCGGAACTCGGTGAGGGTCTCGGCGACCTTGGCGACCTCCTCGGTGACGACGTTGCGCCACACCTGCCCGTCCTTCTCGGTGACCTGCGCGGAGATCGGCCCGTCGGCGTAGATGTTGTCGCCGGAGTGGATGAGGAAGTCGGGGCGCGTCTCGGCCATCGCCGCGTACCCGGGCATGCCGCCGATGTCGGGGTTGATGCCCCAGCCCTGACCGGCGGTGTCACCGGTCCACACGAACGTCGTCTCGCCGCGGTGGCGCGCCGTGGAGAAGCTGCCCTTGACCATCTGGCTGCGAGCGCCGTCGGCGTCCTCGAAGCCGATGCTCACCGTGTACTCACGGCCCGGCGCGAGGCGCTCGAGCCCGATCTTGGCCGTGTGGTCGGTCGTCGCCGTGGCCCACGGCCCGACGATCTCGCGGGCACCGTGGCGGGTGCCGTCGGAGACCCGGGCGATCATCCGGCCCGTGCGGTCGCTGCGCGCCCACAGCACCGCGCGATCGGTCGTCACGTCACCGATCTGGATGCCGCTGGGCAGCGTGCCCCGCGACCGGACGAGCGCGGCCGCCCGGGGCGACGCGTGCGTGATACCGCCAGCGAGAGCGAGGCCGGCGGCACCGCCGGCGAGGACGGCGCGACGCGAGATGTCGCGACGGACAGGGGATTCGGAGGTCATGAGCGGAAGGCTCATCACCGCGGGTGACGACCGGGTGACACCCCCGGGGCCGGGAGGTGACCGTTGCCCGACCGTCCCACTCCGCGCGGTGACCGGCGCGGCAGTGCGGTCGCCGTTAGGCTCACCTGGTGAACGAGCAGGAGCACTACTTCACCGCCGATCCGGCCAGTGCGCAGCAGCGTCGCGAGCTGGCGGTAGACCTCGTCGGGCGCCGCGTCACCGTCGAGACCGCGCCGGGAGTCTTCTGCCCCGACCGCCTCGACCTCGGCACGTCGGTGCTCCTGCGCGAGGTCCCCGACCCGCCCGAGCACGGTGACCTGCTCGACCTCGGGTGCGGCTGGGGTCCGGTGACCCTCACCCTCGCGACGCTCTCGCCCGAGGCGACCGTGTGGGGCGTCGACGTCAACCGGCGCGCACTCGACCTCACCGCACGCAACGCGGCCCGTCTCGCGCTGGAGAACGTCCGCACCTCCGAGCCCGACGATGTTCCCGGTGACCTGCGCTTCGGCACGATCTGGTCGAACCCGCCCATCCGCGTGGGCAAGGCCGTTCTCCACGACATGCTGCTGCAGTGGCTCCCACGCCTGCTGCCCGGTGGCACCGCCTACCTCGTCGTCCAGAAGAACCTCGGGGCCGACTCCCTGCACGCCTGGCTCGGAGGCACGCTCGGCTCCCGGTTCGCCACGAGCAGGCTCGCCTCGGCCAAGGGGTTCCGCGTGCTCGCCGTGCACCACCACCTGGCGCCGGACGAGGAACCCGCCTGAGCTCTGGAGCATCGTCAGGAGCGCGGGACTCAGGAACGCGGGACGATGACCGTGCCGTCGGCGACGAGCGTGGCCGGGCCGGCGAGCTCGACGCGCTGACCGGGCAGAGCGCGCACGTGCAGCGTGCCTCCGGGCACGTCGACACGCCAGCTCTCGTTCTCCTGTGGCTGACCGCTCCACGTCATCAGCGCGAGGGCCGCGGCCGCGGCGCCGGTGCCGCACGAGCGGGTCTCCCCCACGCCGCGTTCGTGAACGCGCATCTGCAGGTGTCCCGGGCCGAGGGGCTGGACGAGTTCGACGTTCGCGCCGCCTGCCGGCGCGGGGTTGAGCACGGGCGCGTCGGAGAGGTCGATCCCCATGAGGTCGACGGTCTCGGGCAGCGGCACGACAACGTGCGGGTTGCCGAGGTCGAGGCTCAACCCGGGGAGTGGATCGAGCCCGGGAAGGGCGACGAGGGTGTCGTAACCGGGCCCTGCCGGAGCGTCGGGATGCGTGAGCCGCCAAGGGCCGAGGTCGACCGCGTACGAGGTCTCACCGCCCTCCTGCGTGGAGACGTCAGCGACCTTGACACCCGCGCGGGTCGCGATCGGCACCCGATCCCCGGTGGCCAGCCCCTCGCGCAGGAGGTAGGCGGCGAAGACGCGGGTTCCGTTGCCGCACATCTCGGCCCGGCTGCCGTCGGCGTTGCGGTAGTCCATGAACCACTCGGCCTCGGCGGCGAGTGCCCGCACGTCGGGCTCCTCGGCGAGGCGAGTCGGTACGACTCGGATGACTCCGTCGCCACCGAGTCCGCCGCGGCGGTCGGCGAGGAGGCGCACCTGGGCGTCGTCGAGCGGGTGGAGACCCTCGGGATCGGGGACGAGCACGAAGTCGTTCTCGGTGCCGTGTCCCTTGGTGAAGGGCAGGATCTCTCGGGTCGCGTCGCTCACTCCCGCAGTGTCTCAGGTGTGGATCGACGACAGCGCGCGGTCGAGCAGGTCGGGGGCCGTGCCGTCGAGCCACGCGATGCGCGGGTCGGCGCGAAACCAGCTCTCCTGCCGGCGCACGAGCCGCCGGGTCGCCGTCGTCGTCGCCTCGATCGCCTCCTGCTCGCGCATGCGGCCCGCGAGCTGGGCGAGGGCCTCCCGGTACCCAACGGCCCGGGAGGCGGTGCGCGTGCGGGAGAGGCCGCGTTCCTCGAGCTGCTCGACCTCGTCGAGGAGGCCGTCGGTCCACATCCGGGCGGTGCGACGCGCGATCCGCTCGTCGAGCACGGCGCGCTCGACACCGAGGCCGAGCATCACGGTCGGTCGGAGGTACTCGCGTCGCGGCATGGTCGCGGAGAACGGTCTGCCGGTGAGCTCGACGACCTCGAGAGCGCGGACGATGCGACGGACGTTGTTCGGCTCGATGGCAAGAGCAGCCTCGGGATCGACCTCGCGGAGGCGGGCGAGCATCGCCGGGGTGCCCGAGGTGGCGGCCTCAGCTTCGAGGCGGGCGCGCACGGTCGCGTCGGTGGGCGGGATCTCGAGGTGGTCGACCGCGGCGCGCACGTAGAGCCCGGAGCCGCCGACGAGCAGCGGTACCCGGCCGCGGGCGTAGATCGCATCGATGTCGGCGCGGCAGTCGCGTTGGTAGGCGGCGACGCTCGCGTCCTGGTCGATGTCGAGGACGTCGATCTGGTGATGGGGAATCCCGCGCCGCTCGCCCACCGGCACCTTGGCGGTGCCGATGTCCATGCCGCGGTAGAGCTGAGACGCGTCGGCCCCGACGATCTCCCCGCTGAGTCGTTCGGCCAGGTCGAGCGCGAGCGCCGATTTGCCCGTCGCCGTGGCCCCCACCACCGCCACGAGCGGAGGCGTGGGCGAGGAGGTCATGCCCGCAGTCTGCCATCGCGTGCCGTGGGCGAGGTCTCACCATCCGAGCGGCGGTGTTTTCTCTTGGGCGTGCAGTGGGCAAGGGTGGGACTGTCGTCGTCCGCCGGCGGCGTGAACGATCTCGTCGACTCGAGGAGAACAGCATGAGCCAGTTCGACAACCTTGCCGACCAGGCCAAGAACGCTGCGAGCCAGCACCCCGACCAGGTGAACCAGGGCATCGACCAGGCCGGTCAGATGGCGAACGAGAAGACCGGTGGTCAGCACGGCGACCACATCGACCAGGGCGCCGACCAGGTCAAGCAGCACCTCGGCACCAACCAGGACGACCAGCAGCAGGGTCAGCAGCAGCAGTGAGCTGACACGCGCCGTCGAAGGGGCCCGGACGAGGATCGTCCGGGCCCCTTCGTCGTGTCGCGACGCGTGCGCTGCTCCCCAGATGCACGTCTGGCGCCTCGGATCCGAGGGGTTCTGCGCGGATATCGGGGGGCCGGGCGCGCAGATGAAGCGTCGACTGCGCGGATCAGGAGTCGGTGGGGCAGATGAGGTTCTCGCTGAGTTCCAGTCTCGTTCAACGACAGACCGGGGCCGACATCGGCGCGGCAGCCGGCCGACCGATCGACGGCATCCCGAGGGAGACGGCCGGGCGCCCGGGCACGGGGTTGTCCTGGCTCGCGGCCCACGCATCACCGCCGGCGGTGCGACGGACGGCGAACGTACCCCCGCGAAGCGCCGAGTCCGCGACAAGGTGGTGGGGGGCGCCGTAGGTGACGCCGACGGTGACCGCGTCACCGGGACGCGGACGCATCGACTCCGACAGTCCGTCGGGGAGGGCGAAGTGCACGAGCCGGTTGTCCTGCGCCCGGCCGGACATGCGCGCCGTCTCGGCGTCCTTGCGACCCTCGAACGGAGCGACGAGCACCTCGACGTCGCGGCCCTCGATCTTGCGGTTCTCCGACCACGAGATGTCGTCCTGGAGCGCGACCAGCCGCTCGAAACGCTCCTGCACGACGGCCTTGGGGACCTGGTTCTCCATCGTCGCCGCGGGCGTGCCCGGCCGGATCGAGTACTGGAACGTGAACGCGCTGCTGAAGCGTGAGGCACGGACGACGTCGAGCGTCGCCTCGAAGTCCTCGTCGGTCTCGCCGGGGAACCCGACGATGATGTCGGTCGTGATGGCCGCGTGGGGGATGCGCTCGCGCACCGCCTCGAGAATGCGCAGGAACTTCGTGCTGCGATAGCTGCGTCGCATGTCCTTCAGCACCCGGTCCGAGCCGGACTGCAGCGGCATGTGCAGGCTGGGCATGACGTTGGGCGTCTCGGCCATCGCGTCGATGACGTCGTCGGTGAACGCGGCCGGGTGGGGGCTGGTGAACCGGACGCGCTCGAGGCCGTCGATGTCGCCGCAGGCGCGCAGGAGCTTGGAGAACGCCTGCCGGTCGCCGAACTCGACGCCGTAGCTGTTGACGTTCTGCCCGAGAAGGGTGACCTCGACGACGCCCTGGGCGACCAGCGCCTCGACCTCCGCGAGGATGTCGCCGGGGCGGCGGTCCTGCTCCTTCCCGCGCAGGCTGGGAACGATGCAGAACGTGCACGTGTTGTTGCACCCCACCGAGATCGACACCCAGCCCGAGTACGCCGAGTCACGACGCGTGGGCAGAGTCGAGGGGAACGTCTCGAGCGCCTCGAGGATCTCGACCTCGGCGCGCTTGTTGTGGCGGGCCCGGTCGAGCAGGGCGGGCAGGCTGCCGATGTTGTGGGTTCCGAAGACGACGTCGACCCAGGGTGCGCGGCGCACGATCGTGTCGCGGTCCTTCTGCGCCATGCATCCACCGACGGCGATCTGCATGTCGGGGTTGCGCGTCTTGGCCGGCCGCAGCTGGCCGAGGTTGCCGTAGAGCTTGTTGTCGGCGTTCTCGCGCACCGCGCACGTGTTGAACACGACGACGTCGGCCACATCGGGCCGCTCCCCTTCGGGCACGCTGAGCAGGTCGACGTACCCCGCCGTCTCGAGGAGCCCGGCGAGGCGTTCGGAGTCGTGCACGTTCATCTGGCACCCGTGGGTGCGCACGTCATACGTCTTGGAGGAGGTCTGTGTCGTCATCGCGCCCTCCAGGGTACGGCGCGACGCGGATTCCGCCGAGTCGCGTGGCGAGGGCGCACCGCCGCCCCTCGCCACGCGACCCACGGTAGGTCTTCGGTACCGAACGGGATGAGCTTCGCAACGCGTCTCCGCCCCGACGACCGGCCCACCAAGTGACCAGCACGAATGCCCCAGGGGTGACGTACCGGCGTCAGAACGGCGGCGGTCCTGCCTCGCGCTGCGCCCACGGCGTCTCGGACGACGGTGTGGCGCGCCTCCGCCGTCGCCGGATGCGGATCGGTGTCGGCGGATCGTCATCGGGTTCGATGCCCGTCGCGCCGCTCCCTGCTGCCGATCTCGCCGTCGCCCGTGAGGTCGGTACGGCCTGCGTGACGGTTGGGGTGACGACCGCAGCTGAGGAGAACGGCACCGCACTCCCCTCATCCCCATCCCCCGCCGGCGTCGTGATGAGGGCGCCGGTCGTGTCGTACATATCGAGCGCCTCGCGGTTCTCGATCATCGCCACGAGGTCGGCGAGCACGTCCTGCGGGCTGAGCCCCGTCGCGGCAGCCACCCGCCGGATGCTCCGGCCACACACTCGCGTCGCACCCAACTCCACCACCGAACTGCGCGCGGCGCCGGCCTTCACGTCGACACTCGCACCGGGCGTCACACCCGGCGACGAATCCCGGTCGGCCTCGAACCCCGCCGCCGCACCGGCAGGCATGCCGCGGTGGACCGCGCCGACACCGATATCCACGCGACCGCTCCCGACCTCGTGCATCGACAGGCCACTACGAGACGCCTGACGCTCCTGCGCCGCGGCGTGTTCACGCACGAGCCGGTCGTGGTTGGCTCTCATCGCCTCCGGTGATGTCGGCTCGCTGTCGCGGTAGTCCCACGGCGTGGTCGCATACGTGCGCCCCGCCGGAGTCGTCCACACGATCTCACCGTTGACCCCCGCCTCCCGCCGACTACGCCACGTCCCCCGCGTCTTGTGATTGTGACCCCGCCGATCCTTGGCCGACACGTTCGACTCCGAACTCGCCCCGCCCGCAGCCCAATCCACCTCATGATGGCCAACCGATCCCACGCCGCCTCCACCCGCGAGGCAAGCAACCGCTGCGTCAACGACAAACCCCGCGCCGCCAACCACGCCGAGAACCGCTCCACCTTCTCCAACTCCACCAACACCGCCTCATCCGACAACCCCTCGAACAACGCAGCATCCACCGGCTCACCCACACCCCACTCCGGAGGCGCTTCCAGCACCGCACACGACACCACACACACCTCCGAACATCCGTCTCGGTAGCTGACCCCAGATTATCTGATGCGGTCGCCTTACGTGCTGGTTTTGAGGTTTGTATACAGATGTGTGTTCGATCCCTTCGGCGAAGCTCGCGACAGTCGATCCAGCCCCAGACACCCGCCGGAACGCCATGCAGGCAGATCCCTCCGTTACGGTTCGAAAATGGCCAACGTGGTTCACCACATCGAGCTATGGACCCGCGATCTCGGCGCGACGGGCGCCGCGTTCCACTGGCTCTTCACCGAACTCGGGTGGCGCGAGGACACCGCGGGCGGCTGGTCGAACGGCAGGATCTGGCAGCATCCGAGCGGCGTCTACGTCGTGCTCGAGGCGTCCGCCGCGATCACCGGACCTCAGAACCGTCACCACGCTGGCCTGAACCACCTCGCGTTGCGCGTCGGATCCCGTGCGGACCTCGATCATCTGCGTCAGCTCTGCGGTGACCGCGGCTGGGCCGAGCTCTTCCCCGAGCGGTACCCCCACGCCGGCGGACCGACGCACACGGCCCTGTTCATCGAGAACGCCGAGGGTTTCGAGATCGAACTCGTCGCCGACGAGTAGTCGAGGCGGCACGGGCCGTCGACACCGATGACGCCGTCGACGCGGGTGAGTCGCTCAGCTCCGTCGCGCGTCGGGCGAGACGTGAGCGGGGCTCAGTCGCGGGTGTGCTCCTGCGCGTTGTGAACCGCGTCTCGGATCACCGCGTACGACAGGTCACCCGGGTAGCCCTTGCGGGCGAGGAACCCGGCGAGACGACGCATCTGGACCTCCTTCGGCAGGCCGTGAAGACGACGCATACGCGAGGCGACCAGCTCTTCGGCGCGCGCTCGTTCGCTCTCGCCGTCGATCGCCGACAACGCGTTCTCGGCGATGTCGGGATCGACGCCCTTCTTGCGCAACTCGTGACGGAGTCCGCGCTTGGACAGCCCGCGGGACTCCTGCTGTGAACGGACGAGCACCTCGGCGTACGCCTCGTCGTCGACGAGCCCGACCTCTTCGAAGCGATCGAGGACGGCCGCCGCGACCTCGGGCTCGACGTCCTTCGCGGCGAGCTTGTCTTCCAGCTGTGCCCGGCTGCGAGGAGCCATCGCGAGCTGACGCAGCACGACCTGGCGGGCCTGGGCCTCGGCCTCCCGCTCGTCCGGCTCGGCGCCGGCGCACGCACCACGGGACCGCCGCGACGCGGCATCGGCGGCCGGTCGCGCCGCCGCGCCGTCGCCGACGCCCCACGCCGAATCGCCCGCGTCCGCCGTACCGTCGCCGGTCGCTGCACTCTCCGAACCGGCGCCCACACCCTGCCGGGCTCCGACCCACTCCGGCGGCGGGCCGGAGGCGCCCGGCCACGAAGAAAGATCGACGTGCGGCCCCTGCGTCTCACGGCGGACCGCGCGCTTGCGGCCACGACGACCGCCCCGGCCGTCCCGCGTGGACGACGTGGGCGGGCGACGCGCCGCCGCCTGATGCTCCTGCCTGGCCGAGGCGGAGGCCGTCGCCTCCGCCTCGGCCAGGGCAGCACGAGCCCGAGCGAGTCGTTCCTCCACGGACTCGCCGTCCGACGATTCGTCACCGACGCGGGACCCGCCGACGGTCGGCACGGCATCGACGCGTGATCCCGCGCCGGCGTCGTGCCGAACGGCCGCCTCCGATGATTCGGCGTCCGGTCGTGATTCGGCATCCGGTCGTGATTGGGCGCCCTGTCGCCCGAACCCGGTCACGACGCGTCCCCGCACCACGCGACCGGCGCGTCATCCCCGCATCCAGCCGAGCCCGAACCCGTCGCGCCCGAGGCGCTCGGCTCGCACTCACCGGGCACGAGTCTCTCGCGCGCGGTCACCGGCGCCCCGACCGACCGCGGCCGGCCGGATTCGCCACGCGGCCGCACGACTCAGAACGCGACGGCCGGTTCGGCAACCTTGCCGGTCGCCGCACCCTCGGCGTTCTCGGCGGCCGCAGCCTCGTCGGCTGCGGCCTGCGCGTAGGCACCAATGCCGAGCTTGGTGAGGATCTTGCGCTCGAGTTCGTCAGTGAGCTCGGGGTTGTCTTTGAGGAAGTTGCGGGCATTCTCCTTGCCCTGCCCGAGCTGGTCGCCGTCGTAGGTGTACCAGGCCCCGGACTTGCGAACGAAGCCCTGCTCCACGCCCATGTCGAGCAGGCCGCCCTCGCGGGAGATGCCCTGGCCGTAGAGGATGTCGAACTCGGCCTGCTTGAACGGCGGCGACACCTTGTTCTTGACGACCTTGACGCGGGTGCGGTTGCCGACCGGCTCGGTGCCGTCCTTGAGGGTCTCGATGCGTCGCACGTCGAGGCGCACCGACGCGTAGAACTTGAGCGCCTTTCCACCGGTGGTGGTCTCGGGCGAGCCGAACATCACGCCGATCTTCTCGCGAAGCTGGTTGATGAAGATCGCCGTGGTGCCCGAGCTGTTGAGCGCACCGGTGAGCTTGCGCAGCGCCTGGCTCATGAGCCGGGCCTGCAGACCCACGTGACTGTCACCCATCTCGCCCTCGATCTCGGCCCGCGGCACGAGTGCGGCGACGGAGTCGACGACGATGATGTCGAGCGCCCCGGAACGAATGAGCATGTCGGCGATCTCGAGCGCCTGCTCACCGGTGTCGGGCTGGCTGACGAGCAGGGCGTCGGTGTCGACGCCGAGCTTCTTGGCGTACTCGGGGTCGAGGGCGTGCTCGGCGTCGATGAACGCCGCGATGCCGCCGTTCTTCTGGGCGTTGGCCACCGCGTGCAGGGCGACCGTCGTCTTACCCGAGGACTCCGGACCGTAGATCTCGACGATGCGGCCGCGCGGCAACCCGCCGATGCCGAGCGCGATGTCGAGGGCGACCGACCCCGTGGGAATCGTGCCGATGGGCGGGCGCACGTCGTCGCCCAGGCGCATGACCGCGCCCTTGCCGTAGTTCTTCTCGATCTGCGCCATCACGGTGTCGAGTGACTTGACGCGCTGATCCATCGCTCGCTGGTCGGTGTTCGTCGATGCGGCCATGACCGTGCACCTGCTCTCTGTTCGTTCGAAGGGGTCGCGCCCACCGGCAACCCTGACGCGTGTGCGTGTCGGGTCGGACGCTAGATGCCCCCACCGACAGCCCTCTCACCACAGACGCGAGGCTGTGGAGGACTGACCCCCGGAGCGAACACCTGTGGAGGACGATAGCGAACATCTGTTCGAGTCTGCGACAGCAGGGGGTCGGACACGCCGGGCACTTCGGCCCTGTCGCCCGCCCCGCGAAGGGGACGAGACTGAACTCATGGCGAACGACGACACATCCTCCGACGAGTTCATGACCGACGTTCCCACCGGTGCCGTGGTGGTCGGGATCGACGGATCGGCGCCGGCCGAGGCCGCGCTGGTCTGGGCCGCCACCGAGGCCCGACGGCGGGGGCTGCGGCTGCACCTGATCTTCGCCCGGGAGTCGTACGCGATGCCCACCGGCGTGGTCGAAGGCGCGATCGCGTGGGGCTCCATCGACGTGGACGACGGCGCCGAGAGCACCCTCGCCGAGGCACAGCGGCGGGCGCGCGCGCTCGCACCGGACGTGGAGATCACGACGTCGGCGCCCTGGGGCGGCGCGGCCCAGGTTCTCGTCAGCGCCTCGACCGAGGCGGCGTTCCTCGTCGTCGGCACGCGCGGCCGCTCCCGCCGGACGGCCGCCATCCTCGGCACGGTCTCCCTGCAGACCGCCGCGTACGCCCACTGCCCCGTGGTCGTGATCCGGGGGGCGGATCAGGCGTCGGCCGATGACCGGCCTCGTCGTGTGGTCGTCGGTGTCGACGGCTCCACGGACTCCCGCCGTGCGTTGCAGTTCGGCTTCGAGAGCGCGGCGCCGAACGGCAGCGTGACCACGGTGACCGCCTGGTGGCTGGAGGTCGTCGACGGGGTCGTCGTCACGACGCCCGACACCCCTGCCTGGGGGCGCGTCGTCGAGGGCTACGAGCAGCGGGTCGCCAAGACTCTCGGCGACCTGCCCCAGGAGTATCCCGGTGTCGAGGTCGACGTCCGCATCACGCGGGCGGGCGCCACCGAGGCCCTGCTCGAGGCGGCGAAGGGTGCGGACCTGCTCGTCGTGGGATCCCGGGGCCGGGGTGGTTTCGCCGGGCTGATGCTCGGGTCCGTGAGCCAGCACATGCTCACCGACGCCACGTGCCCGGTGGCCGTCGTCTCGCGCCGGGGAGCCTGACCCCGCCGAGCCGACTCTCGCACGACGCTCGATCGACCGTCGTACCCCGCGCGGGCGCTGAACTCCGAACGGCCCCCTCGCTTCTCCCCACGGGCGCAACGCGGTCGCTAGGCTCGCGAATCACCACCCCCCGCACCGAGGAGGACCTGTGTCCGAGCCGGCCGAGACAACCGAATCCCGAACTCTCCCCGGCGGATCGGACCGCCGCTGGACCGCGATCGACACGAACTGGACCCTCAGCCTCTTCGGCACCGCGGTCGGGGCCGGGATCCTGTTCCTCCCGATGAACGCCGGGGCGGGCGGCCTGTGGACCCTCATCGTCGTCACGGCCCTCGTGTTGCCCATGACGTACCTGTCGCATCGGGCGTTGTCGCGCTTCGTGTGCGCCTCGAGGCACCCCGACAGCGACATCACGGTCGTCGCCCGCGAGTACTTCGGCGACACCGCGGGAAAGATCGTCGGCGTCCTGTACTTCCTCTCGATCTACCCCATCGTGCTCATCTACGGCGTCGGCATCACCAACGCGATCGACAGCACGATCGTCAACCAGCTCGGCATGCCGTCGCCGCCACGGTGGCTCCTGTCGGGGGTGCTCATCGCCCTGCTCACCGCCGTCATGGTCGCGGGCGAGCGCGTCACCATGCTCGTCACGCAGATCATCGTGTGGCCGCTGGCCTTCATCGTGATGGGCGTGTCGCTGCTGCTCATCCCGGAGTGGGACCTCGAGGGTCAGACCGCCGTGCAGCCGCCGTTGGAGATGGGCGCGACGGTCTGGCTGACGATTCCCGTCCTCGTCTTCGCCTTCTCACACGCGGCCGCGATCTCGCAGTTCTCGGTGGCCCTCCAACGCGACTACGGTCCCGCCCTCGCACCACGAAAGGCGAGCAAGATCCTCCTCGTGGTCGCGGTCGCCCTCGTCGTGTTCACGATGACCTTCGTCTTCTCCTGCACGTTCGCGCTCGGGCAGGACGGCCTGCGCGCGGCGTCGGCGTCGAACCTGCCGGTGCTGTCGTATCTGGCGAACG
Source organism: Mobilicoccus massiliensis (assembly GCF_000826525.2). GTDB lineage: Bacteria > Actinomycetota > Actinomycetes > Actinomycetales > Dermatophilaceae > Mobilicoccus > Mobilicoccus massiliensis. Next base: position 749,519 of record NZ_LN651331.1, read on the forward strand.
TCATGCAGAGCCCGCTCATCAGCTTCGCGGGCCCGGCCATCGCGATCGCCGCGATCACGTCCTCCTACTTCGGTCACTACATGGGGGCGTCCGAGGGGGCGCGAAGCATCGCGCGGATGTTCCTCGGCGACGCCCGCGTCGATGCCGTCTCACCCCGCGCTCAGGACTGGCTCGTCGCGACGTTCATCTTCACCACCACGTGGATCGTCGCCATCCTCAACCCGAGCATTCTCGACCTCATCGACCGCCTGTCGGGCCCGGTCATCGCGTCGATCCTCTACCTCATGCCGATGTACGCCATCCACAAGGTCCCGGCCCTCGAGCCCTACCGCGGCCGCTGGAGCAACGTGTTCGTCACGATCGCCGGACTCGTCGCCGTGACGGGCATCTTCTTCGGCTTCCTCAACTGAGACCACCGATAACCGAGGCATCGAGAACTGAGGCATCGAGCACCGAGGCATCGAGCACCGAGGCAACCGAGCCGACCGAGATCGGAAGTCTTCATTCCTCGATCGGGCCCCGCCGCAACGGCAGGTCGCGCCCGAGCCGGCGCTCGGCGGGGATCCCCATGTGGTCGCACAGCGCATCCCAGACGCGGCGGGGCGGAACACCCGCGTCGAGGGCATCGACGACCGTGCGGCCGCCGAGCTCGCCGAGCTGCTGGGTGCGTCCGACCATGTTCGCGTAGGACTCCCCGAACTCGTCGTTCATCAACCGCCAGAACTCGCTCTCCCGCATCCGGGCAGTCAAACACGCGGGGCGGGGAGCCGCGACGCGGGTGTGGGGCCGAGCTCGCCGCGATGCACGACCAGCGAGGCCCGTCGGGTCGGACGCGTCGCCTGCGTCGGCAGGGTCGCGAGCGTTGTCGGTGGCAGGTGGCACGCTGGGCGACACGATGGACGAATCGACGCACGCGATGGACGACCCGCAGAACGACCCGGCCGGGCGCGGTGAGCGGGAAAGCCCCGACCGGCCCGAGATCGGGTCGGCGACCGGCGCTGCCCTGCAGCGCTTCTCGCCTGCCACGCGCGAATGGTTCACGTCCTCGTTCCCCGCACCCACGGCCGCGCAGGAGGGCGCCTGGTCTGCGATCGGCAGCGGTGAGCACACCCTCGTCGTGGCCCCGACGGGTTCGGGCAAGACGCTCTCGGCGTTCCTCTCCGCGCTCGACCGCCTCACCTCGACGCCCCCGCCGGAGCCGGAGAAACGGTGCCGGGTGCTCTACGTCTCCCCACTCAAGGCGCTGGCGGTCGACGTCGAACGCAACCTGCGCTCTCCCCTGGTCGGCATCGGGCACGCGGCGCGGCGCCTCGGGCTGCCCGAGCCCGACGTCGCGGTGGCGGTGCGCTCGGGCGACACCCCGGCCGACGAGCGCCGAGCCTTCGCCCGCCGCCCCACCGACATCCTCATCACGACGCCCGAGTCGCTGTTCCTCCTGCTCACCTCCCAGGCGCGGCAGGCCCTCGCCGGCGTCGAGACGGTGATCATCGACGAGATCCATGCCCTCGCCGGCACCAAACGCGGCGCGCATCTCGCCGTCAGCCTGGACCGGCTCGACGCGCTGCTGCCCGCGCCTGCGCAGCGCATCGGGCTCTCGGCGACGGTCCGGCCACTCGAGGAGGTGGCGCGCTTCCTCGCCGGCGGCCGTCCGGTGACGACCGTCGCCCCACCGGCCCACAAACGCTGGGACCTGCAGGTCGTCGTGCCGGTCGAGGACATGGGGGCGCTCGGGCAGACGACCGGCGACCTCTCCGGCCCGGCCGCGGGGGCCGAGCAACGCACGTCGATCTGGCCGCACGTCGAGGAGCGTCTCGTCGACCTCATCGACGCGCAGCACTCCACGCTCGTCTTCGCCAACTCGCGCCGGCTGGCCGAGCGACTCACCACGCGGCTCAACGAGATCCACGAGGGCCGGCTCGAGGCCGTCCTCGACCCGAGCGTCGAGCAGAACGATCCCGGTACCGGGGAGCCGGTGTCGCTGGCCACGGCCGTCGAACAGCTGCATCGCCCGCCGGCACAGCTCATGGGCCAGTCGGGGGCCTCGCGGGCGCGCCGTACGGGGTCCGTGCTCGCCCGCGCCCACCACGGCTCCGTGAGCCGCGACCAGCGTGCCGAGATCGAAGGCGCGCTCAAGGCCGGTCGACTGCCCGCGGTGGTCGCGACGAGCAGCCTCGAACTCGGCATCGACATGGGGGCGATCGACCTCGTCGTCCAGGTCGAATCGCCGCCCAGCGTCGCCGGCGGGCTGCAACGTGTCGGGCGCGCCGGCCACCAGGTGGGGGCGGTCTCCAAGGGGGTGTTCTTTCCCAAGTACCGCGGCGACCTCGTGCAGACGACAGTGGTCGTCGAGCGCATGCGCGAGGGGGCGATCGAGGCCCTGCGCATCCCGCGCAACCCCCTGGACGTCCTCGCGCAGCAGATCGTCGCGATGTGTGCCCTCGACGAGTGGACGGTCGAGTCGATGCTCGCGCTGTTCCGCCGGTCGGCCGCGTTCGCCGATCTGTCCCCCGCGATGTTCGAGTCGGTGCTCGACATGCTCGCCGGCCGTTACCCCAGTGAGGAGTTCGCCGAACTCCGCCCGCGCATCGTGTGGGACCGTCTCGGCGGCACGCTCACGGGGCGGCCGGGAGCCCAGCGGCTCGCGGTGACGAGCGGCGGCACGATTCCCGATCGCGGCCTCTTCGGGGTCTTCCTCGCCGGCGACGGGGCCGGGCGGCGCGTCGGCGAACTCGACGAGGAGATGGTCTACGAGTCGCGTGTCGGCGACGTGTTCACCCTCGGCACGTCGACGTGGCGCATCGAGGACATCACCCACGACCAGGTGCTCGTCACCCCTGCCCCCGGGCAGCCCGGGCGCCTGCCGTTCTGGAAAGGCGACACGCTCGGTCGCCCCATCGAACTCGGCCGCGCGGTGGGGGCGTTCGTCCGCGAGATCACCGGCCTGCCCGACGACGCCGCCCGCGAACGGGCCCGTGCTGCCGGGCTCGACGCGTGGGCCGCCGACAACCTCCTCGCCTACCTGCGCGAGCAGGCCGAGGCCACCGGCGTCGCGCCGACCGATCGCCACATCGTGCTGGAACGCTTCCGCGACGAGATCGGAGACTGGCAGATCGCGATCCACTCCCCCTTCGGTGAACAGGTCCACGCGCCGTGGGCGTTGTGCGTCTCCGCACGCATGCGGGAGCGCTTCGGCGTCGACGTGCAGGCGATGCACGGCGATGACGGCATCGTCCTGCGCCTGCCCGATCTCGAGTTCGACGCCGACCCCGCGCAGGTGCTCGCCGAGATCGGAGACCTCGTCGTGCTCGACCCGGACGAGGTCACCGAGCTCGTCACCGCACAGGTCGGCGGCTCGGCGCTGTTCGCCTCCCGGTTCCGGGAATGCGCGGATCGCGCCCTGCTGCTCCCGCGTCGCAACCCCGGCAAGCGACAGGCGCTGTGGCAGCAACGTCAGCGTTCGGCACAACTGCTCGAGGTCGCCTCGCGCTACCCGGAGTTCCCGATCGTTCTCGAGGCGGTGCGCGAGTGCCTGCAGGACGTCTTCGACGTGCCCGGGCTCGTCGAGCTCATGCGCGCGATCGCCGGTCGCTCGGTCTCGCTGGTCTCGGTCGATACCGAGCACCCGTCGCCGTTCGCGCGCAGCCTGCTGTTCGGCTACGTGGCGCAGTTCCTCTACGAGGGCGACTCGCCCCTCGCCGAGCGGCGTGCAGCGGCGCTCTCGCTCGACCCGACGCTGCTCGCCGAACTACTCGGCCGCGGCGAAGGGGCGTCACTGCGCGACCTGCTCGACCCCGAGGTCGTCACCGCCACCGAGCGTGAGTTGCAGCATCTCGATCCCGAACGCATGTGCCGGCACGCCGAGGACGTCGCCGACCTCGTGCGCCGTATCGGCCCCCTCACCACCGAGGAGGTCCTCGCGCGCACCCGCCCCGACGTCCGCGGCGACGCCGACGACTGGCTCGCCGAGCTCGGAGCATCCCGGCGACTCATCGAGATCCGCATGGCCGGCAGACCACACTGGGCGGCGATCGAGGACGTCGGACGTCTGCGGGACGCCCTCGGTGTCGCCGTTCCTCCTGGGGTTCCCGACGTGTTCCTCGAACCGTTGCCCGATCCCCTGGGTGACCTCGTCGGTCGCTACGCCCGCTGTCACGGCCCGTTCCCCGCCGACGACCCCGCCACCCGGCTCGGGCTCGGCACCGCCGTCGTGCGCGACGCCCTGCGACGGCTCATCTCGTCGGGGCGCCTCGTCGAGGGCGAGCTGCGGCCCGCCGGCTCGGGAATCGATTACTGCGACGCCGAGATCCTCCGTCGCCTGCGGCGCCGCAGCCTCGCCGCGCTACGCGCCGAGGTCGAGCCGGCATCGCCGCGCGACCTCGCCCGGTTCGCTGCCGCCTGGCAGGGGGTGGCCGACGACTCCGGCGAGGCGCGTCCCACGCTCCGTGGGTCGGCCGGGCTGCTGCGTGCCGTCGAACAGCTCTCGGGCGCGCGGGTGCCCGCAAGCGCGCTCGAGTCGTTGGTCCTGCCCGCACGCGTGCAGGGCTACACCCCGTCGATGCTCGACGAGGCCCTGGCCCGCGGCGACGTGCTCTGGCAGGGACACGGCACGATCGCGGGCGACGACGGATGGGTCTCGCTGCACCTCGCCGACACGGCGTATCTCACGCTCGCGGAGCCCGAGGACGACGAGTCCACCGACGCGTCGTCGTTGGACGCGCGGGTGTCGGAGCTCCTGGGCTCCGGTGGAGGCTACTTCTTCACCGGGCTCGTCGACGCGCTCCACGACCAGACGCACGGCGAGGATCACGTCGACGGCCACCCCGCCTCCGAGGACGCCGTGCTCGAAGCGATCTGGCGTCTCGTGTGGAGCGGCCGACTCACCAACGACACCTTCGCCCCGGTACGCGCCCTGCTCTCCGGCGGCCACGGGGCACACAAGACGCGGCGACGGCCCGGGCCGGCGCGGATCGGGCGGCGAGGCATCGGGGCGCTCGGCTCCCGTTCACTCGCCCGTACTGCCCGCGCCACACCACCGCGCGGCATCGGGCGTTGGACGCTGCTGCCCGACGTCGAGACCGACCCGACCGCCCGCACGCTCGCGACCGCCGAGGTCCTCCTCGATCGCTACGGGGTACTCACCCGAGGCTCGGTCGAGGCCGAAGGCGTCGAGGGCGGTTTCTCGGCGATGTACAAGGTGCTCAGCGCAGCCGAGGACACCGGGGCGGTGCGTCGCGGCTACTTCGTCGAGCACCTGGGAGCGGCCCAGTTCGCGTCCGCGGGGGCCGTCGACCGTCTGCGCGCCCTCGCCCGGGGGGTCGGTGAGTTCGACGCGTCAGGCTCGTCCTCAGCGCTCCTGCTCGCGTCCTCGGATCCGGCCAACCCCTATGGCGCCGCGCTGGAATGGCCCGATCGCGATGAGGGTGGTCACCGCCCCGGACGCAAGGCGGGTGGTCTCGTCGTGCTCGTCGACGGCCGGCTCGTGTGCTTTCTCGAACGCGGCGGACGCACGGTGCTCACCTTCCCGCCCGACGAGGACGCCGGCCAGGCGGCACTCGCCGATCTCACCGGCGCGGCCACCGTGTGGACCCGCGCGGCCCAGGCCCTCGCCGATACCGTGCGCCGGGGGTCGCTCGACCGGCTCACCGTGGTCACCATCGACGGCGAACAGGCCCTCGGCTCCGAGCATCCGTTCGCCGGTGCCCTCGTCGAGGCGGGGTTCCACACCAGCCCGCAGGGACTGCGGATTCGGAGGACGTGAGATGCCCGAGGGCGACGTCGTGCTGCGCACGGCCCGGCGACTGGACGAGGCGTTCGCCGGGGCGGTGCTGCGCCGTGCCGAACTGCGGTGGGGCGAGCGCGATGCGTCGGTGCTGGTCGGAGACGTCACCACCGAGGTCGTCGCGCGAGGCAAGCACATCCTCCACCGCACGCGGGCCGGGTGGACGCTGCACTCCCACCTGCGCATGGAGGGCAGCTGGCACCTTGCTCACGCGGGCGAGCGCGTGCCGGCGCGCCCCGACGTGCGGGCCGTCCTCGCCACCGACGCGTGGATCGGCCTGGGGCTACGCCTCGGGATGCTCGACCTCCTGCGCACCGACGACGAGCACCGGCTCGTCGGCCATCTCGGGCCCGACATCCTCGGCGCCGACTGGGACGAGGATCTCGCCGTCCGTCGCCTCGGGCAGAGCCCCTCCCCGATCGGGGAGGCCCTGCTCGACCAGCGGAATCTCGCCGGCGTCGGCACCCTGTACGCCAGCGAGAGCCTCTTCCTCGAGCGACTCCATCCGTGGGCCCGGGCCGACACCCTCGGCGCCGAGACGATCCGGCGTCTCGTCCGGCGCGCCCACCGGCTGCTGCACGCCAACGTCGCGCACGTCGTGCAGTCGAGCACGGGATCGCGCCGCAACGGCGAGAACGCGTACGTCCACGCACGCTCGGGCCGCCCGTGTCGGCGATGCCACGACACGGTCCGGGTCGCGATGATCGGGGACGCGCCGACCCGACGCACGATGTTCTACTGCCCGAGTTGCCAGGGTGGCCTCGCGCCCGGAGACGACGGTGCCCCGCAACAGCCGCTGGGAGCCGGCTCCCGCGGACGACACCGCGGTTACTCGGCCCGTGGCCGAGCCTGAGAGCCGATCAGGCCGCCGGCGCCTGAGCCTCGACCCGCGGACGCACCGGCAGCGCGACGGGCGTCGCCAAGCTCTCGTGCTCCAGGCTCGCGTACCGGGTCGACACCTCGGCGAACAGACGCGAGAGAGGCAACTCGAGCGCCTCGCAGATCGCGGCGAGCAGCTCGGAGGAGGCCTCCTTCTCGCCGCGCTCGACCTCGCTGAGGTACCCGAGCGAGACGCGAGCGGACGCGGAGACGTCACGCAGCGTGCGACCCTGGTCCTTGCGGGACTCGCGGATCACATCGCCCACGTGCGTGCGGAGCAACACCATGACGCCTCCTCTCGGCGGTGTTCACCAGGATAACGGGCGGCCTGGCGCGATGCGCCTCGCGACGTCGCTCAACGAGGTCGGCCCAGCGTGTCGAGCGCGAGCCGCAGGACCACCTCGACCGAATCGGCCCGAACCACAGACCGGCTCGCACCGCCGGTGGCGCGCTCGGCCAGGCCTTCGATGAGATACGTGACGGGCGCAGTGACCTCGTCACCGCGCGCGACCGCGACGTAGACCGTGCCGGCGGGGCGGCCGTCCGCAGGGCCGGGCCCGGCGACCCCCGTGGTGGCGGCTCCCCACGTCGCGCCGCACACCTGGGCGACACCGACGGCCATCTGCGCGGCGACCTCGGCCTGGACCGGGCCGCCGTCCTGCAGCAACGCCGCGTCGACGCCGAGGATTCCCGCCTTGAGATCGGTGGCGTAGGCGACGACCCCGCCGCGGAGCGCGTCGGAGGACCCGGGGATCTCGGTGAGCGCGGCGAGCACGAGTCCGCCGGTCAGCGACTCCGCGACGGCGATCGTCTCTCCTCGCCGTCGCAGGACGTCGAGCAGTGCGGCGGCGTCGTTCACGCGCGCCCCTCGTCGGCGGTCGACTCGGCGACGAGCCGCCGCGCGGCCAGCACGTAGTCGATGCCGGTGACGACCGTGACGACGACGGCCGCGCCCATGACCGCGCTCGCGGCCCAGACGAACACGCCTCCGAGCGGAGCGATGAACAGCCCGAGCGCGAGGGCCTGCAGCGCCGTCTTGAGCTTGCCGCCCTTGCTCGCGGGCATGACCCCGTACCTGATGACGACGAAGCGCAGGAGGGTGATACCGAGCTCACGGACGAGCACGACGATCGTCACCCACCACCACAGCTCGCCGATGAGAGACAGGCCGATGAAGGCGGCGCCCGTGAGGGCCTTGTCGGCGATGGGGTCGGCGATCTTGCCGAAGTCGGTGACGAGGCCGTACTTGCGGGCGAGATCCCCGTCGATGCGGTCGGTGATCATCGCCACCGTGAACACCCCGAAAGCCCACCAGCGATCGGAGACGTCGAGGCCACCGTGACGCAGCAGCAGCCAGAGGAACACCGGGACCAGCACGATGCGCAGCAGCGTCAGCGCGTTGGGGACGTTGACGTTGCTGGGCCTGGCCATGCCGTCGTCACCGGAGCCCGGCGTGGATGCCGTGCTCATGTCGCCACCCCGGTCGGCTCCACCAGAAGGTCGACCCCGTCGGAGTCGACGACCCGGCCCCGCACGAGCCGACCGACCTCGACCGGTGCGGTCAGGCGGCAGACACCGTCGACCTCCGGGCCCTGGTGATCGGCCCGGCCGACGGACGCCACCGCGCCCTCACCCGACGCCGCATCGGCCACCACCGCGTCGTCATCGTCGTCGTCACGCTCGATCTCGTCGACGAGCACGGTGACGTCCGTGCCGACGCGTTCGCTCGCGCGCTGGTTCATGAGCTCTTCGACGAGGTCGGTGACGTGCGCGACCCGTTCGGCGACGACGCCGTCGGGCAGGTGGTCGTCGAGGTCGACGGCCTCGGTGCCGTCCTCGTCGGAGTAGCCGAAGACCCCGACGACGTCCATGCGCGCGCCTTCGAGGAACGAGCAGAGCACGTCGACGTCCTCCTCGGTCTCGCCGGGGAATCCGACGATGACGTTGGAGCGGATGCCGGCCTCGGGCACGAGTGTGCGGATGCGGTCGATGAGGCCGAGGAAGTCCTCGGCGCCGCCGAACCGGCGCATCCGGCGCAGCAGGGTCGGGCTCGCGTGTTGGAACGACAGGTCGAAATACGGCACGACGCCGGGCGTCTCGGCCATGACCTCGAGCAGGCCGGGCCTGATCTCGGCGGGTTGCAGATAGGAGACCCGCACCCGCTCGATCCCGTCGACCTCGGCGAGGCTCGGCAGCAGCGACTCGAGCAGACGCAGGTCGCCGAGGTCCTTGCCGTAGGAGGTCGAGTTCTCGGAGACGAGCAGCACCTCCCGCACGCCGTTCTCGGCAAGCCACCGGGCCTCGGCGAGCACGTCGGCCGGGCGGCGGGAGACGAACGAGCCGCGGAACGCCGGGATCGCGCAGAACGCACAGCGCCGATCGCAGCCGCTCGCGATCTTCAGCGGCGCCCACGGTGCGTCACCGAGCCGGGCCCGCGGTGTGCTCTGCATCCACACCCCGGGGACGACGACCTCGGCCTCGGCCATCGCCGCGGGTCGCTCGGTGGGTGCGAGCGGGAGCAACGTGCGGCGGTCCCGCGGCACGTGGGACTCGGGCCGCTGGCCGGCGAGGATCGAGCGCAGCTGCGACGACATGTCGGTGTAGGAGTCGAACCCGAGCACCGCGTCGGCCTCCGGCAGCTCTGCGGCGAGCTGCTCGCCATACCGTTCGGCGAGGCAGCCGACCGCGACGAGCTTCTGGGTGCGGCCGTGCTCCTTGAGCTCGGCGGTCTCGAGAAGGGCGTCGATCGAGTCCTTCTTGGCCTGCTCGACGAACCCGCATGTGTTGACGACCGCGACATCGGCCTCACCGGGGTCGTCGACGAGCGTCCACCCGCCGGCCTGCAGGCGCCCCGCGAGCTCCTCGGAGTCGACGTCGTTGCGCGCGCACCCCAGCGTCACGATCGCGACGGACCCATGCACCTCGACGGCCTCAGACATGCCCCCACTGTACGGGCGGCCACCGACACCCGACCCATCGCGCTCCGGCGTGCCAAGGGGCCGCCCGAGCATCCCTGCGCCGGTCCACGCACCGTGCCAGTGTGGAGTCATGCCAGAGCAGCCGCGACGCCTCCTCGTCGACACCCACAACGACCTGCCGTTCGCGTGCCACGAGCTCGCCGGCCACGACTGGACGGTCCTCGACCTCGACGCGGCACCGACCCACACCGACATCCCCCGGCTGCGCGCGGGCGGTGTGGGGGCACAGTTCTGGTCGGTGTTCGTCGCGGGGACGCTGCCCGGCCACGAGGCGGTGACCGCGACGCTCGAGCAGATCGACGCGACCCATCGCCTCGTCCGCCTTCGTCCGGAGCTCCAGTTCGCCCGCACCGCCGACGACATCGAGCGCATCCACGCCGCCGGGCGCATCGCCTCCCTCATGGGCGCCGAGGGCGGTCATTCGATCGCGTGCTCGCTCGGCGTCCTACGCATGCTGCACGCGCTCGGCGTCGGCTACCTCACCCTCACCCACAACGAGCACGTGCCCTGGGCCGATTGCGCCGTGAGGCCCGAGAGGCTCGGCGGGCTCTCCGCGTTCGGGCGGGCCGTCGTCGACGAGATGAACCGGCTCGGGATGCTCGTCGACCTCTCCCACGTCTCCCCCGGCACGATGCGGGACGCCCTCGACGCGTCGTCGGCGCCGGTGATCTTCACGCACAGCAACGCACGCTCGCTCACCGACCATCCCCGCAACGTGCCGGACGACGTCCTGCGCGCGACGGCCGAGGCGGGCGGGGTGTGTTGTGCGACGTTCGTCCCGGCGTTCTGCTCTCAGGAGCGGTACGACTGGGAGCGGGATGTCATCGCACGCGCCGAGACAGCCGGGATCGACGCCGAGGACGACCGCGCGCTGGAGGCCTTCGTCGCCGGCCTGGGCGAGACTCCCCCGCCGGTCGGCGTCCACGACGTCGCCGACCACGTCGATCGGCTGCGCGAGGTCGCGGGCGTCGAGCACGTCGGCATCGGTGGCGATTTCGATGGCACGTCCGTTCTACCCGACGGTCTCGAGGACGTCAGCACGTACCCGCGACTGCTCGGGGAGCTCGCGGCGCGCGGCTGGTCCGACGGCGACCTCGACCTGCTCGCCGGTCGTAACGTGCTGCGCGTCATGCGCGCCGCCGAGGACGTCGCCCGCGAGCGTGTCGACGAGTCCCCGAGCCTGGCCCGCATCGCCGAGCTCGACGGGGTGCCCGACGGCGTCGCGCCGGAGTTCGCCGCCGTGGTGCAGCGCACCTGGTGATCCTGTCGCGGCCCGGCGCCGGCATGGTCGAGACGCGGTCGCCTCGCCCCAGAAACATCGGGTGGGAGGTCAGCCGGCCGGGCACGTACCCGCGTCCGCCGGCCCGAGGCGGGTGGCCAACCAGGTCGACAGCGCCGAGGCCGTCGCGGTCGCCGTCTCGTGGGTGCCGTCCTCGGGAGCGACGATGAACGCGATCGCCGTGCGCCCGCCACCCTGCTCCACGGTGCCGATCTGGCGCACGAGGTGGCCGTGGGCGCTCGGACCCCACCCTCCCTTGAACCGGGACGGCGCCTTCACCGCACCGAGCCCCCACTGCTGGTCCTCGTCGATGCGGGACATCTCGTCGTAGACGAACGCGGCGTCGCTCGCGCACGGCAGGTGAGCGGCGTAGGTCGCCGCGTCCTCGACCCGCCAGTGGGTGCGTCCGAACCCGGCGGACTTGCCGCCCGCGTCGACGCCGACCTCGGTGCGCGCGTCACCACCGGCACGCAGCACGGCCTCGACGGCGTCGGCGGCCGCGGCGGAGGCGCCGAGGCCCCGGTAGAGCTGCGCGGCCGCCTCGTTGTCCGACCACTCGATGGCCGCCCGCACCTGAGCCCGCGTCCGGCCCCGACTCTTCTCCGTGGCCGTCGGCTGCGCTCCGGCCTTGGCCAGGGCCGCCACCGAGATCGGCACCTTGAGCGTCGACCACGCGTCGGAGTCCGTCGTGCGCCCGAGCACCTGGGGTGGCGTGGTGCCGCCAACGGGTGCCCACGCGAGCGAGATCTCCCCCGGATGCGCCGCCGCGAACTGCCGGAACGGCTCGACGAGCGCCTCGGCCGTGAGGGGAGGCGGCGCCGCGGGCGTGCGGCTCGCGGCATCGGCCACGACGAAGGGCTCGGGCGGGATGCCGTTGCAGGCGCCGACCAGGGCACAACCGAGTCCGGCCACCGCCACGGTCGTCGAGACCCGCGCCAACCTGCGAATCGTCATCGTCACCGATCGCGATCGGTCAACGACCAGGCGTCCTCGTCGTCCCCCGCGTCCTCGTCGACGATCTCGACGGCGTCGTCGCCGGCCGCGGCCACGCTCACGAGGGAGCCGCTCGGGGGGTCGTCGCCGCGCAGCATGGCAAGGGTGTCCTCCAGGTCGTCGGGCTTGACGAGCACGTCACGGGCCTTGGACCCCTCGGAGGGGCCGACGATGTTGCGGGACTCGAGCAGATCCATGAGCCGGCCCGCCTTGGCGAATCCGACCCGCAGCTTGCGCTGCAGCATCGACGTCGAGCCGAACTGCGTCGTGACGACCTGCTCGGCCGCCGCGAGCAGCAGCTCGAGGTCGTCGCCGATGTCGTCGTCGATCTGCTTCTTCTCGGCCTTGACCGTGACGTCGTCGCGGTAGTTGGGCTTGAGCTGTTCGGTGACGTGCGAGACCACCTCGTGGATCTCGGACTCCTTGACCCACGCGCCCTGGGTACGCATCGGTTTGCTGCGTCCCATCGGCAGGAACAACGCATCACCCTGGCCGATGAGCTTCTCGGCACCCGGCTGGTCGAGGACGACGCGGGAGTCGGCGAGCGAGCTCGTCGCGAACGCCATGCGGCTCGGCACGTTGGCCTTGATGAGGCCGGTGACGACGTCGACGCTCGGACGCTGGGTCGCGAGCACGAGGTGGATCCCGGCCGCACGAGCGAGTTGGGTGATGCGGACGATCGACTCCTCCACGTCGCGCGGGGCCACCATCATGAGGTCGGCGAGCTCGTCGACGACGACGAGCAGGTAGGGGTACGGCTGCAGCACCCGCTCCGAGCCCGGCAGAGGCGTCACCGCCCCCGAACGCACCGCCTTGTTGAAGTCGTCGATGTGCTTGAACCCGAACGCCGCGAGGTCGTCGTAGCGCGCGTCCATCTCGCGCACGACCCACTGCAGGGCCTCGGCCGCCTTCTTGGGGTTGGTGATGATCGGCGTGATGAGGTGCGGGATGCCGTCGTACGCGGTGAGCTCGACGCGCTTGGGGTCGACGAGGATCATCCGCACCTCGTCGGGCGTGGCCCGCATGAGGATCGAGGTGATCATCGAGTTGACGAAGCTCGACTTACCCGAGCCGGTCGCACCCGCGACGAGCAGGTGCGGCATCTTGGCGAGGTTGGCGATGACGTAGCCGCCCTCGACGTCCTTGCCGACGCCCATGACCATCGGGTGCGGGTTGCGGCGAGCCACCTCGCTGCGCAGCACGTCGCCGAGGCTCACGGTCTCGCGGTCGGCGTTGGGGATCTCGATGCCGATCGCGGACTTGCCCGGGATGGGCGAGAGGATCCGCACGTCGGCACTCGCCACGGCGTAGGCGATGTTCTTGCTCAGGGCGGTGACCCGCTCGACCTTGACGCCCGGGCCGAGCTCGACCTCGTACCGCGTCACCGTCGGACCACGAGAGAACCCGGTGACCTGGGCGTCGATGCCGAACTGGTCGAGCACTCCCGTGAGCGACTCGACGACCTGGTCGTTGACCGAGCTGCGCGCCTTGGGCGGCGTGCCCGGCTCGAGCACGGAGGCATCGGGCAGGGTGTACGAGACGTCCCCGGTGATGACGAGCTGCTCGACACGCTGCGGCAGCGGCTCGGTCATCGGCGCCTGGAGCTCGGCCTTCGCCTCGACCTTAGCGGGCGGGCTCTTCGGAGCCGCCGCCCGGCCGGAGTCGGCCTCGGGCTTGGGGGCGGCGGTGGCGCCACGCTTGTCGACCGGCCGGTCGAGACGTTCGGTATCGGCCTCGGCGCGGGTGGCGCCTCCGGTGGCAGCACGCTCGGTGTCCTCGGAACGGCTCTCGCGCACGAGTCGGCGCGAGCGTTTGCGATGGACCTCCGCGGCCTGCTCGAACGCCTGCTCTCCGTCGTCGGACACCCCGCGAGGCGAACGGCGCGAGGAACCACGACCTGCGTCGGCGGACTCCCCGTCGCCTCGCTCGTCGTCACTGCCGAAGAGGTGATCGCCGAGCGCGCGCAGACGCTGGGGAATGCGGTGCACGGGCGTCGCGGTGACGACGAGCAGCCCGAAGAAGCCGAGGAGCACGAGGATCGGCACCGCGCCCCAGACGGTGAGACCGGCCTCGAGAGGGCCGGCCGCGAGATAGCCGATCATGCCGCCGGAGTCCCGCAGCGGCGGAAAACCGTCGGCCGGCGAGGGCGCCCCCGTCGAGAGATGCGTGAGCCCGCACGCGGCGAAGAGCAGGGCGGTCATACCGATGGCGATGCGGTTGACCTGCCGATCGTCGTCCGGCGAACGCAGGATCAAGACACCGATGAGGACGAAGACGAGCGGCAGCGCGAGAGCCACGCGACCCACCGTGCCCGCGGCGACGGCGTGAATCGCCTCCCCGGCCAGGCCGGGCAGACCCCACCATTCCCGCGCCGCCACGACGATGGCCGCGACGAGGAAGAGCAGGCCGATGCCGTCACGCTGATGCTCCGGCTCCAGCTCGGCGGCGCTTCGTCCCACTCGCCGCACCGCCCCTCCTGTCACATGCGCCATGCCCATCCACGTGCTGCTGACCGCACGCATCGGCCAGCTCGGGCCCGTCCGGCCACGGCTTGGTCGCGACGACCCGCGCCCCGACGCCGGTCGGCGGCCGCCGCCCCCCGATGTGCGAGCCCCACCTCGACTCGCCGAGGCACGACTCGACCCGCCTCCCGAACTCTTCGGGCGGCGGGCGGACGACGTGTTACGAGTGGCCACCGTCGCAGACTAGGCGAGAACCGGGCTCCGCCTGAGTCGACACCCCGCCGTGGACGAGGTTGCTGCGCACCTCTCACCCGGCGGCCGACTCCCGTTCAGGTGCCGGTCCCGCATGCCTCCGACGACCTCGGCGACGACGCCGGCGCCGGGCGCGACGATCAGGCCTCGATGACCACCGGGATGATCATCGGACGGCGGCGCAACTTGCCCCCCACGTAGCTGCCGACCGTGCGACGGACGACCTGTTGGAGCTGGTGAGCGTCGGTGACACCCTTGGCGGCGGCCTGCTCGACGGCGTCCTTGATCTGGGGAGCGATGTTCTCGAACACCGCGACGTCCTCGGCGAACCCGCGGGCGAGGATCTCCGGACCGGTGGTGACCCGCCCGTTCGAGATGTCGACGCCGACCACGACCGTGACGAACCCCTCGTCGCGCAGGATGCGCCGGTCCTTGAGCAGCGCCTCGGTCGTGCCACCGACCGACGAGCCGTCGACGTAGACGTAACCGCAGTCGACCGACCCCGCGATCATCGCCTCACCGTCGACGAGGTCGACGACCGTGCCATCCTCGGCGAGGATCACGTGGCTCTTGGGCACCCCAGTCGCCTCGGCGAGGCGCCCGTTGGCGACGAGGTGACGCCACTCACCGTGGACCGGCATGACGTTGCGTGGACGAACGATGTTGTAGCAGTAGAGCAGTTCGCCGGCGCTCGCGTGCCCGGAGACGTGGACGCGGGCGTTGCCCTTGTGCACGACGTCGGCACCGAGACGCATGAGTCCGTTGATGACGCGGTACACCGCGTTCTCGTTGCCGGGGATGAGCGAGCTCGCGAGCAGGACGGTATCGCCCTCGCCGACGTCGATCTTGTGATCGCGGTTGGCCATGCGGCTCAACGCGGCCATCGGCTCACCCTGGGAGCCGGTGCAGATGAGCACCTGCTGGTCCTCGGGGTAATCGCCGAGCTTCTTGAAATCGACGACGACACCCGGCGGCACGTGCAGGTAGCCGAGCTCCTCGGCGATGCCCATGTTGCGCACCATCGAACGGCCGACGATCGCCACCTTGCGCCCGTACTCGGCCGCCGCGTCGAGCACCTGCTGCACCCGGTGCACGTGCGAGGAGAAGCACGCGACGATGATGCGCCGCTGCGCCTTGGCGAACACCCGCTCGATGGCCGGGTAGATGTCCTTCTCGTGCACCGTGAACCCGGGCACCTCAGCGTTGGTCGAGTCGACGAGGAAGAGGTCGACGCCCTCCTCGCCCAGACGCGCGAACGCCCGGAGGTCGGTGATGCGGTGGTCGAGCGGCAACTGATCCATCTTGAAGTCGCCGGTGTGAAGGATGAGCTGGTCGCCGGCCCGGATCGCCACCGCGAGCGCATCGGGGATCGAGTGGTTGACCGCGACGAACTCGCACTCGAACGCGCCGAGCGGCTCGATCTGCCCCTCCTTGACACCCATCGTGTACGGCTTGATGCGGTGTTCCTTGAGCTTGGCCTCGACCAATGCGAGCGTGAGCGTGGAGCCGATGAGTGGGATGTCGGGCTTGAGGCGCAGCAGGTACGGCACGCCACCGATGTGGTCCTCGTGGCCGTGGGTGAGGACGATCGCCTCGATGTCGTCGAGCCGGTCCTCGATCGCGGAGAAGTCCGGCAGGATGAGGTCGACGCCCGGGTGGTCCTCCGGAAAGAGCACGCCGCAGTCGACGACGAGGAGCCGGCCCTCGTACTCGAGGACGGTCATGTTGCGTCCGACCTCGCCGAGGCCGCCGAGCGGGATGATGCGAACCCCGCCGGGGGCCAGCGGGCCGGGCTCGGGCAGTTCGAGGTGTTGGTTGGTCACAGAAGACCGGACTCCTTCAGGCCTGCGCGCAGACGCGCACGCTCGTCGTCGGTGAGGCGCACGAGCGGGCCGCGCACCGCGTCGGAGGTGAGGACGCCCTGCTCGACCAGCGCGGCCTTGACCGTCATCGCCCCCTGCGTGATGCCCATGACCGCGTCGACCGCGGGCACGAGGTCGAAGTGGATGCGGCGCGCCTGCTCGAAGTCGCCCCGGTGGGCCGAGTCGACCATTGCCGCGTACTGCGCGGGCGCGACGTGGGTGGTGACCCCGACGATGCCCGTGGCGCCCTGGACCAGATGCAGCAGGTTGTCGCCGTCGTTGCCCGAGTACCAGAGCAGATCGGTGGCCCGCAGCACCTGCGTGGCCCCCCAGAAGTCGGCCTTCGCGTCCTTGACCGCGAGGATGCGCGGGTGCTCGGCGAGCGCGATGAGCGTCTCGGTGGCGATCGGCACCGCCGAGCGTCCCGGGATGTCGTACAGCATCACCGGCAGTTCGGTGGCGTCGGCCACGGCCCGGAAGTGGGCGAGCAGCCCCGACTGCGGCGGCTTGTTGTAATACGGCGTGACGACGAGCAGCCCGTGAACCCCCCGCTCCGCGGCCTGCCGGGCCAGTTCGAGGGTGTGCGCCGTGTCGTTCGTGCCGACACCGGCCACGATGCGCGCCCGGTCCCCCACGGCTTCGAGGACGGCCTCGAGCAACCGCCCCTTCTCGTCGTCGCTCGTGGTCGAGGCCTCACCCGTCGTCCCGTTGACGACCAGGCCGTCGTTGCCCTCGTCGACCAGATGGGAGGCGAGGCGCCGGGCGGCGTCGAGATCGACGTCGCCGTCGCTCGTCATGGGAGTGACCATCGCGGTGAGCACGCGACCGAAGGGAGGTGTCGACATGCCTCACACGGTAGCGCCACCCACCGACGGTCACACCGCAGGCACGACGCCGTAGTGCTCGGCGCACCGGGTCTCCGACAGACCTCGCATCGCGGACCCGGGCCGACATGGAAGAACGCGGCACTACTCGCTCGGGGGTTCGAGTAGCGCCGCGTTCACCGAGGACATCGCCGGAGCGCACCCGGCGTTACGCACGGATTCACCACGAGAGTGTGATGCCGGTCACCGCCTGAGGGGTTGTCGGTGGCGATGGCTACGGTGTGCGCATGCAGCCGTACCTGGACCTCCTCTCGCGCATCCTCGACGACGGCGTCGAACGCGGTGACCGCACCGGCACCGGCACGCTCTCGGTGTTCGGTCATCAGATGCGCTTCGACCTCGCCGCCGGGTTCCCCGTGGTCACCACCAAGAAGCTCCACCTGAGATCGGTGTTCGGGGAGCTGCTCTGGTTCCTGCGTGGCGACACCAACGTCGCCTGGCTCCACGAGCACGGCATCACGATCTGGGACGAATGGGCCGACGAGAACGGCGACCTCGGCCCGGTCTACGGCCACCAGTGGCGCTCGTGGCCCGCACCCGACGGCCGCACGATCGACCAGATCGCCGGCGTGGTCGAGGCGTTGCGCACCAACCCGTACTCACGGCGTCACATCGTCTCGGCGTGGAACGTCGCCGAGGTCGACGACATGGCCTTGCCGCCGTGCCACACGATGTTCCAGTTCTACGTCGCCCCCGACCACCGCGGCGGCCCCGACCGGCTCTCCTGCCAGCTCTACCAACGCAGCGCCGACACCTTCCTCGGTGTGCCCTTCAACATCGCCTCCTACGCCCTGCTCACGCACATGATGGCCCAGGTCACCGGCCTGCAGGTCGGCGAGTTCGTCCACACCATCGGCGACGCGCACCTCTACCTCAATCACCTCCACCAGGCCCGCACGCAGCTCGACCGCACCCCCCGACCGCTGCCGACGCTGAGGCTCGACCCCGACGTGCGCGAGATCGACGCCTTCACCCTCGACGACATCTCGCTCGAGGGGTACGACCCCCACCCCTCCATCGCGGCCCCCATCGCGGTGTGAGCGCCCCGACATGAGCACGCACCCGCGCACCGCTCGCGACTCCGAGATCGTCCTCGTCGCCCTCGTCGCGGCCAACGGCGTCATCGGCGACGGCACCGACCAGCCATGGCACTTTCGCGAGGACTTCCGCCGGTTCAAGTCGCTGACCATGGGCCACCCCCTCGTCATGGGAAGGCGCACCCACGAGGCCATCGGCCGCGCCCTGCCCGGACGCGAGACCGTCGTGCTCACCCGCGACCCGTCGTGGTCGAGCGAAGGAGTGCGCGTCGCCCACGACCTGGAGGAGGCCCTCGACCTCGCCGCCGAACTGCCCGGCGGCGAACACATCATGGTTCTCGGTGGCGGCCAGATCTACGAGGCCGTCCTCCCCCGCGCCGACCGCCTCGAACTCACCGAGGTCGACGCCGACGCCGAGGGAGACACGAGATTCCCACGGCTCGACCCCGACTCGTGGACAGAGGTGGCCCGGGACGACCGCCTGGCCTTCGCGTTCGTCACCTATCGCCGCACCGAATGAACGCACTCGACACTCTCACCACTGAAAAGGAGTCGTCGAACACACGGGCGCGAATTCTTCTACCGCCCCGGACGAGGACTTAAGGTTCGCGAATCGGCCCCCCTTCCTCGAACGGAGCATCCATGTCCACCGCGACCGAGAGCGACGCGCACAAGCTTCGCACCGACCCAGACCGCCCGCCCGTCGCGGTCGTCGAACCCCCCGGCATGTCGGCCAAGGCCAAGCTGGTCATCGCCCTCATCGCGGTCCTCGCCGCCCTCGGCTGGGCCATGCTCGCGACCTCCCGCGGCGAACACGTGAACTCGGCATGGATCGTCCTCGCCGCCGTCGGCAGCTACCTCATCGCCTTCCGCTTCTACGCCAAGCTCATCGAAGTCAAGATCCACCGGCCGAACGACATCCGCATGACCCCCGCGGAAGAGTTCGACAACGGCAAGGACTTCATGCCCACCGACCGCCGGGTGCTCTTCGGACACCACTTCGCGGCGATCTCCGGAGCCGGCCCCCTCGTCGGTCCCGTCCTCGCCTCGCAGATGGGTTACCTGCCCGGCACCCTCTGGATCGTCCTCGGCGTCATCTTCGCCGGCGCGGTGCAGGACTTCATGGTGCTCCACCTCTCGACCCGCCGCCGCGGCCGCACCCTCGGCCAGATGGCCCGCGACGAACTCGGCCCGATCGGCGGCTGGGCCGCGATCATCGGCGTCATCACGATCATGGTCATCCTCATCGCCGTCCTCGGCGTCGTCATGATCGGCGCCCTCGCCGAGAGCGCCTGGGCCGTGTGGGCGGTCGCCATGACCATCCCGATCGCCATCTTCATGGGCGTCTACCTGCGCTACCTGCGTCCCGGCCGCGTCTCCGAGGTCTCGGCCATCGGCGTCGTGCTGCTGCTCGCCGCCATCGTCAGCGGTCGCTGGGTGTCGCAGACCGACTGGGGCCACCTGTTCATCCTCGACAAGCCCACCCTCGCGATCTGCCTCGCCGTCTACGGCTTCGTCGCCGCCGTGCTGCCCGTGTGGCTCCTGCTCGCCCCGCGCGACTACCTCTCCACCTTCATGAAGGTCGGCACCATCGCCATGCTCGCCGTCGCGATCCTCATCGTGCGCCCCGAGCTGCAGATGCCCGCCGTCACCCACTTCGCCATCGACGGCACCGGCCCCGCCTTCTCCGGCAGCCTCTTCCCGTTCCTCTTCATCACCATCGCCTGCGGCGCCATCTCCGGCTTCCACGCCCTGATCTCCTCGGGCACCACGCCCAAGCTCATCGAGAAGGAGTCGCAGGCCCGCATGATCGGGTACGGCGGCATGCTCACCGAGAGCTTCGTCGCCATCATGGCCCTCGTCTCCGCGTGCATCCTCGACCAGCACATCTACTTCGCGATGAACGCCCCCGCCGGTCTCACCGGCGGCACCGCCGAGGCCGCAGCCGCGTACACCAACGGCCTGCACCTCGTCTCCCCCGGCGGCACCCCGCTGCCGCCCATCGACCCCGCCGTCTACACCCAGGCCGCGCAGGCCGTCGGCGAGAACTCCATCATCTCCCGCACCGGCGGCGCCCCCACCCTCGCCTTCGGCATGTCGGAGGTCATGCACCGCACCCCACTGCTCAACCTCATCGGCGACAAGGCCTTCTGGTACCACTTCGCGATCCTCTTCGAGGCCCTGTTCATCCTCACGACCATCGACGCCGGTACCCGCGTCGCGCGATTCATGCTCTCCGACGCCATCGGCAACGTCCGCGGCCTCTCGGCCTTCAAGGACCCGAGCTGGCGCCCCGGCGCGTGGATCTCCACCACGATCATGGTCCTCGCCTGGGGCAGCATCCTCTACATGGGTGTCACCGACCCCCTCGGCGGCATCAACATGCTCTTCCCGCTGTTCGGCATCGCCAACCAGCTACTCGCCGCCATGGCCCTCTGCGTCGTGTTCGCCGTCACCGTCAAGAAGGTCGGCCTCAAGTGGGCCTGGATCCCCGGCCTGCCCATGGCATTCGTGCTGCTCGTGACGATGGTCGCCTCCTGGCAGAAGATCTTCAGCACCAACCCCAAGATCGGGTACTGGACGATCCACAACCAGGCCAAGGCCGCCCTCGCCTCAGGCGCACAGACCTTCCAGACCGCCAAGACGCCCGCCCAGATCGAGGCCGTCGTCCGCAACACGTTCGTCCAGGGCACGCTCTCGATCGTCTACGCGGTGCTCGTGCTCATCGTCTTCGTCGCCGCCATGGTCGTCGTCGCCCGAACCCTGCAAGGCCGCGCCGCTCCCGCCATCGAACACGACGCCCCGCCGTCGCGGATCTTCGCGCCCAGCGGATTCGTCGCCACCCCCCTGGAGAGGGAGGTGCTCGCCGAATGGCGCGACGCGGGTCTCGACCCCACGCCCGCCGGGGGGCACCATTGACCGAACTGCAGATCGGACGACCCACGATCGGGACGGAGTGAGGCCATGACCGACGCACTGACGCGGGCCCGCGGCGCACTCGACACCCTGCGCTGGTACGTGCGCGGCGTCACCGGCGCCGACGCCTACGAGCGCTACGTCGAGCACCTACGCCGCACGCACCCCGACGCGACGATCCCCACCGAGAAGCAGTTCTGGCGGGACAAGTACGACGACATGGAACGCAACCCCAAGACCCGCTGCTGCTGACCTCCCCCTCTCGGGCCGACCTGCACCCCTGCAGGTCGGCCCGAGTCGTGTCCAGGGAACGCCGTGGTTCTTGGGGCCGCGGTGACCCGGGATGCGGCCGTCGGATCGTCGTGGGGCCAGGCGTTCGGGTCGCCTTGGCCGGGGCGTTCGAGTCGCCGTTGGGCCAGGCGTTCGGGTCGCCGTTGGGCCAGGCGTTCGGGTCGCTGCGTGGCCAGGCGTTCGGCTCGCCGTGGGGGTGGTCGTTCTGGTCGCCGTGGCCGGGGCGCTCGGGGCGCCGTGGGGGTGACGAGCGGTGGAAGGACGCTCGGACAGGCGCTTTCGCTGGCGCCGGGGGTGGTGGCAGCATGGCGGCCGTGACTTCGACACTCTCCACTGCCGACGTGCAGAAGCGGACACGGTGGGTGCTGTCGTCGGCGCAGGTGTTCTCTTCGCTCGGGAACGGGTCGACGCTGGCGCTCGGGTCGGTCCTCGCCGTCGACCTCTCGGGCAACGAGGCTCTCGCCGGCACCGCGACCACCGCCCTCGGTCTGGGGGCGGCGCTGAGCGCGGTGCCCCTCGCCCGGCTGGCGGCGGCCAAGGGGCGGCGCATCGCCCTCGGCAGCGGGTTGATCGCGGCCATCTGCGGCACGTTCGCGATGGTCGCGGCCGTCATCTGGTCGTCGTTCGCGCTGCTCGTGGTGGGATCCGTGCTGGTCGGGGTGGCGACGGCGGTCAACCTGCAGGCGCGGTTCGCCGTCACGGACCTCGCCGAGCCCGAGCATCGTGGCCGCGACCTGTCGATCGTCGTCTGGGCGATCACCGTCGGCGCCGTCCTCGGCCCCAACACCGTGACGCCGGGCGCCGCGATCGCACAGGTGCTCGGGTTGCCGCCGTACGCGGGCGCCTTCCTCATCTCGGCGGCCGGCATGGTCGTCGGCGGGGTCGTCATCCTCACGCTGCTCCGACCCGATCCGCTGTTGACCCGGCGCGCCCTCGACGGCGCGCCGACCGCCACCGGCAGCACCCACTCCTGGGCCGGGGGCGCGCGGATCGTCGCCTCGCACCCCGTCTCCCTCGCGGCCGTCGTCGGCATGATCGGGGCCCACGCGACCATGGTCGGGGTCATGTCGATGACCCCGCTGCACATCGCCCACCGCATGCACGACGCGCCGCAGGCCGACACGCTCAGCGTCATCGGGGTGACGATCTCGCTGCACATCGCCGGGATGTACGCGCTGTCGCCGGTCATGGGCGTCCTCACCGACCGGCTCGGCCCCAAGACGGTCACGGTCGGCGGTCTGGTGGCGCTCCTCGGCGCGGTCGCGCTCGCCGGCCTGGGCGCCCCGCATCTCATGCTCGTCACGGCCGGCCTCGTCCTGCTCGGGCTGGGGTGGTCGGCGTCGTCGGTGGCGGGCGCGACGATGCTCACGAGCTCGCTGCCACCCGCGCAGCGCGTGGAGGCGCAGGGCTTCACCGACGCTCTCGTGTCACTGGTCGGCGCGATCGGGGCGGCAACCGCCGGGCTGGTCATGGGCGCCGCTGGCTACCCGGGCGTGGGCCTGGCGTACGGCCTCGTGTCGGGGGTAGCGGCGATCGTCGTGCTCGCCCTCACCCCCCGCAGCCGCTCGCTATCCCCCGAGGCCGCGGCCTGAGCTCACGAGCCACGCTGTGTCGCAATCCGTTTCGCGACCAGGGCCGGAGCGTTCGCGGACTCGGGTGGCCGGGAGCACCGGGAGGGGGCTAGGTTGTCGGCGGCGCTCCAGGGGTGGGGCGTTCCTTGGTGGACCGCCTTTGGCGGCGCCTGACGGTTCGGAGGCACCCTTGGATCGTTCCTGCTGGCCTGTGCGCGTGCAGCACGTCCCCGCCGCACACCCCTACACGCGGTCGATCTCGGGCCCGGCAGCGACGTTCCTCCCCGACCCGGCGGTGCCCGGAGCCCCCGCCGGCCAGTGGTGGCCGCCGACCGCGCTGCGTCCCGAGTGGGTCGCCGAGGCCACCGACCACGTCGATGTCGTCCACCTCCACTTCGGCTTCGAGCACCTCACTCCGGCGCAGGCACGCGCGTGGGTGAGCGCCCTGCGTCGGCATCGCGTCGGCCTCGCCTTCACGGTGCACGACCTCGTCAACCCTCACCTGCGCGACCAGCGCGGCCACGAGGACCTGCTCGATGTGCTCGTACCCGCTGCGGACGTGCTCACCACGCTGACCAGCGGTGCCGCGGCTCGGATCCGGCAGCGATGGGGGCGTGAGGCCGTCGTTCACCCCCACCCGCTCGTCGTCGCGCCCGCATGGGTGGAACGGCCGCGCAGGACCGCCTCGGTGTGGACCGTCGGCGTGCACCTCAAATCACTGCGGGCCAACATCGACCTCGACGCGGTCCTGCGAGCGATCGAGGTCGTGCGTGAACTCGGTGACGCCGTCCTGCGGGTCCACGTGCACGCCGACGTCCTCGACACAGGGCACCCCCGGCACGATCCTCGCCTCGCGACGATCCTCGCCGCCCACGGCGGGCACGTCGACGTGCGAGTTCACGACCCCCTCGATGACGCCGCGTTGTGGTCCGACCTGCTCGCCACCGACCTCGCACTGCTGCCCTACCGGCACGGGACGCACTCCGGCTGGCTCGAGATGTGCCACGACCTCGGCACCGAGGTTCTCGCCGCCGACGTCGGGGACCTGAATGAACAACACCCGATCCGCTCCTACACGAGCCTCGACGACCTCGCCGGACGACTCGTCGCGGCACACGAGGCACACAGGGCCGGGATTCGGCCCGAGCGCCCCTCGGCCGCCGCCCGGCTCGCCGAACGCGACATCGTGGCCCGCCTGCACACGAGCCTCCACCGGGACCTCGCCAGGCGGGTGGGCGGATGACCGACGCGACCACGCCCTTCGCCCCGGCACCGCGGACGATCGGCTTCTACGTGCACCACCACGGCTCCGGGCACACGACCCGGGCGACACAGATCGCCGGCAAGTGTCGCGACCGGGTCGTCGGGTTCTCCACGGCCACCGAGCCGCCCGACTGGCCGGGGGCCTGGCACGTCCTGCCCGACGACACCGCCGAACCGCCCGCGGGATCCGACCCGACCGCCGGCGGAGTGCTGCACTGGGCACCGACGCAGCCCCATCCGTACGGCGAGCGCATGCAGCGCCTGGCCGCGCTGCTCACCGACGAGCGGGTCGACCTCCTCGTCGTCGACGTCTCCGTCGAGGTGACGCTGCTCGCACGACTCCTCGGCCTCCCCGTGGTCGTCGTCGCCATGCGCGGCTACCGCAACGACCGGCCGCACACCCTCGCCTACGACGCCGCCCGCCTCCTGCTCGCCCCCTGGCCCGCGGCGTTGCCCGAGCCGGGCCTGCCCGGGGGCCCGGTGCTGAACGTCGGTGGCATCTCGCGGTTCGACGCTCACCTGCGCGACCCCGGCGCCCCGCGCCGCGACGGGCTCGCCGCAGTCGACAGCCGAGTCGACACCCCAGTCGACCCCGACGGCGGCGCGGGACGCGTGTTCGCCCTCTGGGGGCGCGGCGGCGGAGAGTGGCCGGAGGAGGTATGGGCCCGCATCGAACAACGGACGCCGGGCTGGACGTGGCGGCGAGGCGCCGACCCCGTCGACGTGTGGGACGAACTTCGCCACGCCGATGTCGTGCTCACCCACGCCGGCCAGAACGCGGTCGCCGAGGTGGCCGCCGCACGGCGTCCGGCCGTCGTGGTGGCCCTGCCGCGACCCCACGACGAACAGCGCGCCACTGCGGCAGCGCTGGGTGATGCCGACCTCGCCGAGGTCGTGCAGACCGACCATCGGGGCCTTCCTCCGGTCGACCTCGACTGGCCGGGGCTGCTCACGCGGGCCCGCCGGCGGGACGGGCGCCGCTGGTCGACGTGGAGTGACGGGTTCGGCGCCCACCGCGCCGCTCGGGCCGTCGAAGCCGCGGCGCGTGACCGGGATCTCGTCGCCGCCACCGCGCTTGTGACGATCGTCCACGGTCGCCACGATCACCTGAGCGGGCTGCTCTCCGGCCTCGCTGCCGGGACCCACCTGCCCGAACGGCTCGTCGTCGTGGCCATGGACGATGCCGTCGTCGACGCGGTCTGCGCACAGGCCTGCGCAGGCACCGGCCTCGTCCCCGACGTCGTGCACGTCGGGCGGGCTCCTGGTGGGCGGCTCCCCCTCGCCCGCGCCCGCAACGCCGGTGCCACGCGAGCAGCCGAACTCGGTTGCGACACCCTCGTCTTCCTCGACGTCGACTGCATCCCCTCACCGACCCTCGTCGCCACGTACGCCGACCTGGTGCGTGGAGCCGGCGCCGGGCACGACGACACCCACCCGCGCCGCCCGCACGTCGTCGCGGGCACCGTCGCCTATCTGCCACCGGCGCCGCGCGACGGCTACGACCTCGCCCACCTGCCCGAGCTCGCGCGGCCGCACCCCGCCCGGCCCGCGCCGGCTCCCGGTGAGCGGATCGTGGCCGACGACCTGCGGCTCTTCTGGTCGCTGTCGTTCGCGACGAGCGTGGACGACTACCGGCGCATCGGCGGGTTCTGCGAGGAGTACGACGGCTACGGAGGCGAGGACACCGACTTCGCGATGCGCCTCTCCCAGCTCGACGGGGTGCTCACGTGGACCGGTGGCGCCGACGCCTGGCACCAGCACCACCCGACGCAGAGCCCACCGGTCGACCACCTGCACGACATCGTCCGCAACGCCAACTTGTTCGCGGCCCGCTGGGGGTGGCACCCGATGGAGGGCTGGCTCGACGCCTTCGCCGAGCGCGGGTTGGCCTCCTACGACGGAGACCGGTGGGTCGTCACCGCGGTCGACGACGAGGCCACGGCATGAACGCGACGCCACCGGCGCGACGAGAAGAGGCGGATCCCGTCGTGCTGCACGTCGTCGTCGGGCCTGCGCGCCACGGCGTGACCCGCCACGCCCTGGGGCTGCTCGATCAGGCGCCCCTCGTCGGCCATGCCGTCCACCGGGCCGAGGAGCTGCCCGACCTGTCGATCCTGCCGCCGGCGCGGCTCACCCACCTCCACCTCACCGATCACCTGCTCGCCCCGACGGCGGGGGAGTGCGCGGAGCGCGTCGTGCCGCTCATGGAGCGCCGCGCGGTCTCGCTCACCCTGCACGACCTACCGCAGCCGGCCGATGGTGAGGGCCGTTACGAACGCCGACGCGCCGCCTACGCGGCGATGGCCTCGCGCGCCGCGGGCGTGGTCGTCGCGAGCATGCACGAGCGAGACCTGCTCACCACGGCCCTTGCCGAGGAGCGCCTGCCCGCCGGTGGGCCGATCGAGGTCGTGCCCCTGCCACTGCCGGGCCAGGTGCCCGGTGAGTTCGTGGCGAGACCTGCGACGATGCCGCGCGAGCTGGCCGTCTTCGGCTACGTCTACCCCGGCAAGGGCCACGCCGACGCCGTCGAGGCGGCCGGTGCGCTCGGTGTCGCTCTCGTCGCGCTTGGCGAGCTCTCCCCCGGCCACGAGGGTCTCGGCGACGAACTGACCCGACGGGCCCATGAGCTCGGCACGACCGCGCGGATCACCGGTCACCTCCCCGAGGAGGACGTCGTCCCCACGTTGCGGGCCGCGGGCGTGCCCGTCGCGCCACACCGCCACGTCTCAGCCTCCGGGTCGATCGGCTCGTGGCTCGCCGCCGGCCGTCGGCCCCTCGTCCCCGCCGGGGGCTACGTCGACGAACTCGACGCGCGTTGCCCCGGTGCGGTGCTGCGCTACGGGCACGGAACTCCCTACTGCGACCTCGTCGCCGCCGCTCGCGCGGCCCTGGCGGCGCCGGAGGTCACGTGGCTCGATCCCGGCGTCCGCCTCGGCCCCGACGCGCACGAGTGCGCACGTCGACTCGCCCGGATCCTCGACGGATGGGCCGTCCGATGAGCCGCCCGGTCACCGGCCCGCGCGTCGGCGTGGTCGTCGTGCACTACGAGGCGCCGAGGAGCCTGGACCTCGTGCTCACGGCGTTGGCCGACTCCCCCGTTCCGTTGCAGGTCGTCGTGGCCGACGACGGTTCGGCGACCCCGCCCGACCCTGGCCCCCGGCCCTATCCAGTTCGGGTCGTCACCCAGCCCGACCTGGGTTTTCGTGCCGCGGCCGCCCGCAACCTCGGGGCTCGAGCGCTGCTCGAGGCCGACCCCGACGTCGAGGCGCTGTTCTTCCTCGACGGAGACACGATCCCGACCGCCGGATACGTGCCGGCCCTACTGGCCGCCCTGCAGGAGACGGCCATCGAGGCCCCCGACCGTCGCGCGCTCGTCGTCGGCCGCCGTCGGTACGCCGACCTCGCCGGTCTGACCCCCGACGAGGTGCTCGCCTTCGTCGCCGAGCCGAGTCGACACTCCGAGCGTGTGCTGCCCGACACGGCGTGGCTCGACGAGGGCTACGCCGCCACAGAGCTGCTGCGAACGGCCGACGACCGCAGCTACCGGTTCGTCATCAGCGCCGTGCTCGGCCTGACCCGCGAACTGTGGGAGGCCACCGGCGGGTTCGACGACTCGTTCGTCGGGTACGGCGGCGAGGACTGGGACCTCGCCAACCGGGCGTGGCTCGCCGGGGCCGATCTGCGGCACGCCCCGAACGCGGTGGCCTGGCACGACGGGCCCGACGCGTCCGGTCGAGACGTGGAGTCCGACGAGCACACGCGTCTCTCGACGAAGGATCTCGAGACCCGCCGGGTGGCCGAGGTCGTCACCGAACCGGGCGCGCGGGACCCCGGACTGCTCTGGGCCAACCCCGACGTCGTCATCGAGGTCGACGACGACGGATGGCGGTCCGCCGACACCCTGCTCACCTGCGCCGACCTGCTGCGCGGCACCGACGCCCGGATCTGGTTGTCCCGCGGCGGCATTCTCGACGACGGCACGTGGCCCGAGTCCGACCCGCGCGTGCAGCGGAGGCCCGTCGACGAGCGAGTCCGACTGCGCGCCCGCCACCGCGTCCGCGTCACCCGCCCCCTCCGGCTGCGCACCCCGCTGGCCGACCTCTGCGCGAGGGCACCGCTCGATCTCCCCGGCCTGACGATCGCCAGAACTCGAGACCTTGCCCGCGCGCAGGCGGCAGAGGCCCCCACGGCACCCGCGTCCTCTCCGCCCCCGGCCGAGGTTCTCGACGCCGTCCGGGCTTCCCGCCCCGACGGGCGGCTCGAGGCCGAATGGGGATGGCTCACCACGGACGAGCTCCCCCCGTTGCTTCCCGCCGACCGCACTTCGCGCACCCCGTCCACCCGGACCCCGCAGACGAATCCCGACCCCGGAGGCCCACGATGATCGACCCCCGCAGCGCCCTGGCCGAGCATCTGCCTCCCCCGCTACCTGCCCGGGTGATCACCGCGCTCGCCGAGCTGCTCGAATCGGGCCGCGCCCTCGAGATCGTCGACGCCGGTGCGAGCCCTCTCGTCGGCGAACCGCCGTGCTACGCGCCCCTGCTCGAGTCCGGCGTGGCCCGAGTCACCGGGTTCGAGCCCGACCCCGAGGCGATGGCCGCCCTCGCGGATCGCACGAGCGACACCGAGCAGTACCTGCCCACCGCGCTCGGCGACGGCGACGAGCACACGCTGCGCACGTGCTCCGAGGCCGGGTTCTCCTCGCTGCTCGAGCCGGACGCGGCTCAGCTCGCGGTCCTCACCGACTTCTCCCGCCTCGCGGAGGTCACGGGGCGCACGCCGGTGACGACCTCGCGTCTCGACGACGTCGGGCTGGACAGGGCGGATCTGCTCGTCCTCGACGTGCAGGGCAGCGAGCCGGCGATCCTCGACGGCGCCGTTCGCCTCCTGGCGTCGACGTTCGCGGTGCAGGTCGAGGTGGCGTTCCACCGGCTCTACGAGGACGGCCCGACGTTCGCCGACGTCGACGCCCGGCTGCGGGAGGCCGGCTTCGTGCCGCACGCGTTCGTCACGAGCCGCACGTGGCCACTCGCCCCCGTGGCCTGGGACGACCCGCTGCAGGCCCGTGCGCGTCACCTCGTCGAGGCCGACCTGCTGTACGTGCGCGACCCGGCCCGCCTCGCCGACCTCGACGACGATCTGCTTCGCGCCGGGGCCCTCGTCGCGGCGGGTGCCTACGGATCGCTCGGTCTCGCCCTCGTCTGCCTGCGCGAACTCGTGCGTCGAGACGTCCTGCCCACGGCCGCGGAGGCGCGATTCCGCGCGCTCGTCGAGCCGACCGTCAAGGACGCGACCGCCGACCTCACAGATGCCGGGGCGTGCTGATGCGGCTGGCCGTGCTCGGACCGACGTGGCATCACCTCGGAGAACCCTTCGCCGGCGGGCAGGAGTCGATGGTCGCCGGCCTCGTCGGCGGGCTACGCGAACGGGGGCACCACGTGCTGCTCTACGCCCGCGAGGGCACGCCGACAGGTCTCGCCGACCGGCTCCTCACCTACCCCGACCTGCCCGCGATGAGCAGGGCCGCCCGCGACGACCTCGGCGACGACCCGCGGGCGCTGCGCGACCTCGCCGACCAGCACGCCTACGCCTGGGCGACCGGTGACCTGGTGCAGCGCACGGGCGTGGACCTCATCCTCAACCACAGCTTCAGCCCGCTCCCGCTTGCGTTCGGCCACACCCTCTCGGCGCCCGTGCTCACGACCCTGCACACCCCGCCACTGCCGGGGATGGAGATCGGCGCCGCGCTCGCCGTACGGGCTGCCCGCTACGTCGCGGTGAGTGCGCATACGGCGCGCGCCTGGACGACACTCCCCGACGTGGCCGTCGTACCCAACGGGGTCGACGAGCAGCGATTCCGCCCCGGTCCGGGCGGCGACGGGCTCGTGTGGGTCGGCCGCATCACCCCCGAGAAGGGGCTGCCCGTCGCGCTTCGCGCGGCCCGGCACGCCGGTCTCCCGCTCACGATCGTCGGCCCGGTGAGCGACGCCGGCCACTACGAGCGCGACGTGCGTCCCCTGATGGACGACACCGTGCGTCATCTCGGGCACCTCTCACAGGCCCAGATCCGCGACGTCCTCGCCCGCAGCGACTCCGCCCTCGTCACCCCCCGCTGGGAGGAGCCGTTCGGCCTCGTCGCGGCCGAGGCGATGATGTGCGGCACTCCCGTCGTCGCTCTCGATCGCGGCGGCGTGCGCGAGGTCGTCGGCGACGAGGGCGGAGTGCTCGTGGCGGATCGGGACGGTGACGACGACGCGGCCGCGCGAGCCCTGGCCGCGGCCGTTCCCCGCGCGTTGCGCATGGATCGAGGAAGAGTGCGCGCCGACGCCGTCGCCCGACTCTCGGCCACGGCGATGATCGAGCGCTACCTCGAGATCATCGACGCGATGATGGCACGTCCCGGTCACGTGGTCGAACGGGCTCGGATGCCGCACGCCCACCTGCCACGACGCGGGATCACCCCAGATCGAGGTAGTTCTCCAGCCCCACGGTGAGGCCCGGCCGGCTTCCCACCTCACGCACGCCGGCGAGCACCCCGGGCATGAAGCTCACACGGTCGTAGGAGTCGTGGCGGATCGTCAACGTCTCGCCATGGCCGGCTCGGTCGCTGATCGGAACACGGACCTGGTCGGCCGAGCGGCCCGCCGCTACGCTCAGAACAGCTGCCACCCCCGCCGGCGCCGACCCCAGGAGCCTCAGCATGGCCAGTCCCGATCGTCAGATCGTCTCTTCGTTGCTGCGGCAGCATCGAGCTGCCACCGTCGAGCTCCTGCAGGATCTGGACGACGACCGATGGGCGACGCAGTCCCTGTGTCGCGCGTGGACCGTGCGGGACGTCGCCGCCCACCTCGCCCGGCAGCACGCCGTGCGCCCCACGGAGATGATCCCGGGTTGGTGCGGGCCCGTGGACGCATGAACGCCTTCGTCGCCGACGTGGCTCGGACGTGGGCGCGGCGCGACCGCGACGCGATCCTCGCGCAGCTGCGCGACAACGTCGAGACCGGTGTGACGCCCCCTGGTGTGCCGCGGTTGGCGCCGCTGGCGGACGCAGTGCTGCACGGGCTCGACATCCGGATCCCGCTCGGGCGATCGGTGCCTGTGGATCACGAGTCCTTCGTGCTGCTCGCCGACTGGTTCACCGGACTCCGCGGACCCGCCGCCATGCTGCTGGGTGGGTCGACCAAGCGCCGACTCACCGGCGTCCGTGTCGTGGCGGAGGACCTCGACTGTGCCTACGGCACCGGCGCCGAGGCCCGGGGGCGCTCCGACGTCGTGCTGGCTGCGCTCGGTGGCCGCTCGGTGCCGGCCGACTCGCTCAGCGGCCCCGGCGCGGGGTTGCTGCGATCACGCCTCCCAGCGCCTGCGGCCGGCACTGAGAAGCCGGATCTCCGGTAGCGTCCTTCATGGACATGGATGTGCAGTCGTCGCGGCAGCCACCCATCGGCCTGCTGCTGCGACGGCTCGACGGCCTGATCAACGCCGAGTTCGAAGGAGTGTGGGCTGCCCATGACATCACCCGTCGGCAGTGGCAGCTGCTCAACGTCTTGCTGCCTGGCCCTCTGACCGCAGACGGCCTGAACTCCGCCGTACAGGACTTCCTCGATCGTGATGCCGGCGAGACGGCCGCGGACCACGTGGGACCACTCGTGGAGCGCGGACTGATCAGCTATGACGACCTGACGTACGCCCTCACCGCTGCCGGAGGCCGACTGCGCCGGGACGTCGGCGTGGACGTCCAGTCGATCCGGGACCGGCTGGTGGCCGGAGTCTCGGAGAGCGAATACGTCCGCACCCTGCAGACCCTCCAAGCGATGATCGGTAACCTGCAGCCGGACGGGAGCGGGTGACGCCGGCCTCAGGTCACGGCGTCCCCACCGCCCGACCGCGCCCCGGCCACGTCGCGGAACCGGCCAGCGCGGGCCTCCCCCACCTGCCACGACGCGGGATCACCCCAGATCGAGGTAGTTCTCCAGCCCCACGGTGAGGCCCGGCCGGGTTCCCACCTCACGCACGCCAGTGAGCACCCCGGGCATGAAGCTCACACGGTCGTAGGAGTCGTGGCGGATCGTCAACGTCTCGCCCTCGGCACCGAAGAGCACCTCCTGGTGGGCGACGAGCCCGCGCAGCCGTACCGCGTGGGTGTGGATGCCCGACAGCTCGGCACCGCGGGCCCCGTCGGGGTCGTGCTCGGTCGCGTCGGGCACCGGGTCGAGACCGGCCTGCGCGCGAGCCTCGGCGATCATGCGGACCGTGTTCGCGGCCGTCCCCGAGGGCGCGTCGACCTTGTTCGGGTGATGCAGCTCGACGACCTCGACCGACTCGTAGAACCGGGCCGCCTCGCGGGCGAAGCGCATCATGAGCACCGCACCGAGGGCGAAGTTGGGCGCGATGAGCACCCCCACCGTCGGGGACGAACCCAACTGCGCACGCACCGCGTCGAGGCGCTCGTCGGTCCAACCGGTGGCGCCGACGACCGCGTGCACACCCCGCTCGATGCAGTGCGCGACGTTTCCCGGAGCCGCGTCGGGGACCGAGAAGTCGACCGCGACCTGCGCCCCGCCCAGATCGCCCAGCTCGTCGTCGACGTCGATGCGGGCGACCAGCTCCATGTCGCCGGCCTCCTCGACCGCCCGGCACACCGTGCTGCCCATGCGCCCGGCCGCGCCGATGACGGCCACCCGGATACGGTCGTTGCTGCCCATGTCGTTCCTCCACGCACGTCGAACCGTTCGATTTCGGCCACCCTATCGACGCTCTCCGACAGTCCTCTCGGGTCTCTCCGGTGCCGTCGAGCGGTGCTGGGCCGTTGCGTGTCACGGCTCGATGACGATCCCCCCTCGCCCCTCTACAGGAGGTGACAAACCTCTTACTATGGAAACATCCCTATGCACACTCCCGGATGGTGATTCATGAGTGTCGCCCTCGCCAACCCACCGACCGACCCGTTCGTCATCGACGTCTTCCGACGCAGCCTCGGGGAGCTGTGGTTCCAAGTGGCCCCGCTGTGCCAGGGCGTCGACGACCCGACCGTGCTCGACGCGACCCTGCGGGCCCGCGCCGACTCCGAGGGCAGCCACCTCGTTCACGAGCTCGAGGCCCTCCTCGTCGGCTGGCCGCACTACGACTCCGCGCAACGGGCGGTGCTCACCGCAGCCGTCGCCTACGTCGCCGGCACCGTTCCCGGTGACCACGAGGCGATCGTGGTCGACGGTGACAAGGTCATCGACGCCGCCGTTCGCTCGATCCTCCGCAGCAGCTGAACCATCCGCGCCGGCACCGCGTGTGCCGGCGCCGCTCCTGGTCGAATCGCGCTCGCCCACCGGATGGCGGACGAAGGTCCCGGACCCTACCGCTCGGTCGTCCCTAGCGTCGGGGTGAAACAGCCCCTTCGCTGCTTCGAATCGAGGACCTCATGGCCGAGGACCGTCGCGACATCACCCAGCTTCCCGACCTGGCCCAGACCGCCGGGCGTGTGGCCCCCGTCAGGTCGAGGATGCCGGTGTACCGGGATCTCATGCCGCCCTGCAACCACGCGTGCCCGGCCGGGGAGAACATCCAGGACTGGCTGCGACTGCTCAAGGCGGGCGACGCCGAGGGCGCGTGGCGCCGCCTCACCGAGGAGAACCCGTTCCCCGCCATCCACGGCCGGGTCTGCTACCACCCGTGCGAGACCGCCTGCAACCGCACGGAACTCGACAGCTCGGTCTCGATCCACGGCGTGGAGCGCTACCTCGGCGACCTCGCCCTGGAGGAGGACTGGCGGTTCACCCGCCCGGTCGCCGAGTCGGGCCGGTCGGTGCTCGTCATCGGCGCGGGGCCGAGCGGGCTGGCGGCCGCCTACCACCTCGCGCGACTGGGCCACCGCGTCGAGATCCGGGACTCCTCACCGCAACCCGGCGGCATGATGCGCTACGGCATTCCCGAGTACCGCCTCCCCCGCGACGTGCTGGACGCCGAGATCGCCCGCCTCGGAGATCTGGGGGTCGAGATCGTCACCGATCACACGGTCACCGACCTGCTCGCCGAGCAGCAGGAGGGCGGGTTCGACGCGGTGTTCATCGCGATCGGGGCCCACCTGTCCAAGCGCGTCGACATCCCCACTCAGGACGCGAGCCGCATCGTCGACGCGGTGTCGTTCCTGCGGGGCGTCGCCTCGGGCGAGCGGCCGGTCATGGGCCGGCGCGTGGCCGTGTACGGCGGCGGCAACACCGCCATGGATGCCGCCCGCACCGCCCGTCGCCTCGGCGCCACCGAGACCGTCGTCGTCTACCGGCGCACCTCCGAGCAGATGCCCGCCCACGTCGAGGAGCGCGCCGACGCCGAGCGCGAGGGCGTGACGATGAACTGGCTGCGCACGATCACCGCGGTCGACGACGCCGTGACGGTCGAGATCATGGAGTTGGACGAGAACGGCAAGGCCCGTGGCACGGGCCGGTTCGAGAAGCTCGCGGCCGACACCGTCATCCTCGCGCTGGGTCAGGAGGCCGACACCGGGTTCCTCCACGGCATCAGCGGCCTGCGTTTCGAGGACGGCGTGATGCACGTCGACCCCGACACCCTCATGTCGGACGTCCCCGGCCTCTTCGCCGGCGGCGATGCCGTCCCCTCGGAACGCACGGTCACCGTCGGCGTCGGGCACGGCAAGCGAGCCGCCCGCAACATCGACGCCTACCTCGAGGCCGCGCCCCTGCCCCCGAAGGTGCGTAAGCCCGTCGCGACGTTCGGCTCGATGCACCTGTGGTACTTCGGCGACGCCCGACGCCGCAGCCAGCCCCAGCTCGATCCCGGCTCCCGGGTCGCGGCGTTCGACGAGGTCGTCGGCGGCCTGAGTGACGCGCAGGCGTTGTTCGAGGCTCGCCGGTGTCTGTCGTGCGGCAACTGCTTCGAGTGCGACGGCTGCCTCGGCTCGTGCCCGGAGGACGCCATCATCAAGCTCGGTCGCGGCCACCGCTACCGCTATGACTACGCCCGCTGCACCGGCTGCGGCACCTGCGCCGAGCAGTGCCCGGTCAACGCCATCGAGATGATCCGCGAGCGGTGACCCCGCCGATGTCGACCAGGAGTGACCTGTCATGAGAAAGATCGTCGACGGCAACGAGGCCGCGGCATCCGTGGCGTTCCGGCTCAGCGAGCTGTGCAGCATCTACCCGATCACGCCCTCGTCCACGATGGCCGAGCTCGCCGACGAGTGGTCGGCACTCGGGCGCACGAACGTCTGGGGCACGGTGCCCACGGTCATGGAGATGCAGTCGGAGGCCGGTGCGGCCGGCACGGCGCACGGCGCGCTGCAGGGCGGCGTCCTGTCGACGACGTTCACCGCCAGCCAGGGGCTGCTGCTCATGATCCCGAACATGTACAAGATCGCGGGCGAGCTCACCTCGGTCGTCTTCCACGTCGCCGCCCGCGCCCTGGCGACCCAGGGGCTGTCGATCTTCGGCGATCAGCAGGACGTCATGGCGGTGCGGCAGACGGGGTTCGCGCTGCTCGGGTCCGCCTCGGTGCAGGAGGCCCACGACCTCGCTCTCGTTGCGCACCTGTCGACCCTGCGGGCCCGAGTGCCGTTCCTGCACTTCTTCGACGGCTTCCGCACGTCGCACGAACTCAACTCCATGGAGTACCTCACCGACGACGACCTGCGCAGCCTCGTACCGGCCCAGCTCGTGCGCGAGCACCGGGCCCGCGCGCTCTCTCCCGAACACCCGTTCATCCGCGGCACGGCGCAGAACCCCGACACCTACTTCCAGTCCCGCGAGACCGTCAACCCGTTCTACGCCGCGGTGCCCGGCATCGTGCAGCAGGCGATGGACGAGTTCGCCGAGCGCACCGGGCGGCAGTACCACCTCGTCGACTACCACGGTGACCCCGAGGCCGAGAGCGTCCTCGTCCTCATGGGTTCGGGCGCCGAGACCGCGGCCGAGACCGTGCGTCACCTCACCGAGCAGGGGCGGCGCGTCGGCGTCCTGCAGATCCGCCTCTTCCGCCCCTGGCCGGCCGAGCAGATCCTCGACCTGCTGCCCTCGACCGTCCGCCGCGTCGCCGTGCTCGACCGCACCAAGGAGCCGGGCTCCGGTGGCGAGCCGTTGTTCCTCGACGTCATGTCGACCCTCGGCGAGGCGTGCGCGGACGGCCGCCTCGAGGCGATGCCCCGGGTCATCGGCGGCCGGTACGGGTTGTCGAGCAAGGAGTTCACCCCCGGCATGGTCGTGGGGGTCTTCGACGAGCTCGAGTCCGCACACCCGCGCAGCCGGTTCACGGTCGGCATCGTCGACGACGTGTCGGGCACGTCGCTGGACTACCGCGATGACCTGCATCTCTTCGACGAGAGCACGATCGGGGCCGTGTTCTACGGTCTCGGCTCCGACGGCACCGTGGGCGCCAACAAGAACACGATCAAGATCCTCGGCTCCTCCGGTGAGTTCTTCGCCCAGGGCTACTTCGTCTACGACAGCAAGAAGTCGGGCTCGCGCACGGTGAGCCATCTGCGTTTCGGGCCCTCGCCGATCCGCGCCCCCTACCTCGTGAACGAGGCGTCGTTCGTCGGCTGCCACCACATGTCGATCCTCGAACGCGTCGACGTGCTCGAGTTCGCGGCCGACGGCGCGACGATGCTGCTCAACAGCCCGTACGAGCCGGACGCGGTCTGGGACTCCCTGCCTCGCCCGGTGCAGCAGCAGATCCTCGACAAGCACATCCGGCTGTTCGCCGTCGACGCCAACGCCGTCGCCCGGCAGGCCGGGCTCGGCAACCGCACGAACACGGTGTTGCAGACGTGCTTCTTCGCGATCTCCGGGGTGCTCCCCCGCGACGTCGCCATCGAGCGGGTCAAGGAGTCGATCCGCAAGACCTACGGGCGCCGGGGCATCGAGGTCGTGCAGCGCAACGAGCAGGCCGTCGATGCCTCGCTCGCGGCCCTGCACGAGATCGAGATCCCCGACTCCGTGAGCTCCGAGCGCGAGCTCGTCGCCGCCGTTCCCGCGAACGCGCCGCAGTTCGTGCGCGAGGTCACCGCCGCGATGCTCGTGGGCCGCGGCGACTCCCTGCCGGTCAGCGCGCTGCCCGTCGACGGCTCCTACCCCAGTGGCACGACGGCGTACGAGAAGCGCAACATCAGCGACATCGTCGCCGAGTGGGATCCGACGACGTGCATCCAGTGCGGCAACTGCTCGCTCGTGTGCCCCCATGCCGTGATCCGCAGCAAGTACTACCCCGGCAAGGTGCTCGACGGCGCCCCGGACTCGTTCCGCTCCGCCCCGCTGGACGCGGTCGGCCTCCCCGATTCGCACTACACGCTGCAGGTCTACCCCGAGGACTGCACCGGCTGCGGCCTGTGCGTGGAGGCCTGCCCGGTCAAGCCGGTCGGCTCGCCCAACCGGCGCGCGATCAACCTCTCACCCGTCCGCGAGCGCCGCCGGGCCGAGGTCGAGAACGTCGCGTTCTTCGAGACGATCCCCGTCAACGACCGCACCCGCGTCGACTTCGGCACGGTGCGCGGCACGCAGTTCCTCGAGCCGCTGTTCGAGTTCTCCGGTGCCTGCTCGGGGTGCGGCGAGACGCCCTACCTCAAGCTGCTCACCCAGCTCTTCGGCGACCGCGCGACCGTCGCGAACGCCACCGGGTGCAGCTCGATCTACGGCGGCAACCTGCCGACGACACCGTGGACCAAGAACGCCGACGGCCGTGGCCCCGCCTGGAGCAACAGCCTGTTCGAGGACAACGCGGAGTTCGGGCTCGGCTTCCGCCTCGCCGCGGACCTGCAGACCGACCTCGCGCGCAAACGGCTCGGGCAGCTGCGCGAGGAGGTCGGCGACGAACTCGTCGATGAGATCCTCACCGCGCCGCAGCGCTACGAATCCGACCTCAAGGCCCAGCAGGCGCGCGTCGGTGAGCTGCGAGAACGCCTCGAGGAGCTCGACGGCCCGTGGGTGGAGGATCTGCAGAGCGTCGCCGACCACCTCGTGCGGCGCAGCGTGTGGATCGTCGGTGGCGACGGGTGGGCCTACGACATCGGCTCCGGCGGTGTCGACCACGTGCTCGCCTCCGGCCGCGACGTCAACATCCTCGTCATGGACACCGAGGTCTACTCCAACACCGGTGGTCAGTCGAGCAAGTCGACCCCGCTCGGCGCCGTCGCCAAGTTCGCCTCCGCGGGCAAGACCACCGACAAGAAGGACCTCGCGCTGCAGGCCACGGCCTACGGCAACGTCTACGTCGCCCGGGTCGCGATGGGCGCCGACCCGCAGCAGACGATCAAGGCGTTCCGCGAGGCCGAGTCCTATGACGGGCCGTCGCTCATCATCGCCTACAGCCACTGCATCGCCCACGGCATCGACATGCGCAAGGGCCTCGACCAGCAGTACCGGGCCGTGGCCTCCGGGCACTGGCCCCTCATGCGGTACAACCCCGTCCTGCGAGCACAGGGGCGCAACCCGTTCCTGCTCGACTCGCCCCGTCCGCGCATCTCCTTGCGGGAGTACCGCGACAAGGAGTTGCGGTTCCGCATCCTCGCCGGCTCCGACCCGGCCGAGGCCGAGCGGCTCGTCGAGCTCGGCCAGGACCAGGTGAACCGCCGCTGGTCCGAGTACGAGGAGTTCGCCACCCGCGGCGCCTCGGAGTTCACCGCCGACGCCCGAAGGGATCACCAGTCATGACCGATGTGAGCGACGACCGCGTCGAGGATCTGATGACGGGAGCGAGGACGAGCATCACGCCGGAGATCGTGCCCGCGGACGAGGTCGTGCACCCCACGCTCGCGACGACCTACCTCGGGTTGACGCTCGCCCACCCGGTGGTCGCCTCGGCCGGTCCGCTGACCCGCGACGCCGACGGGGTGCGGGCCCTCGCCGACGGTGGTGCGGCGGCGATCGTGCTGCACTCGCTCTTCGAGGAGCAGTTGCGCGCCGAGAGCGCCCGCGACATCTACATCGAGGAGAGCACCGAGGAGTTCTTCGCCGAATCGCTCTCGTTCTTTCCCGAGGTCGAGCGCACCGAGTCGCCCATCTCCCACCGGTACCTCGATCTGCTCGAGCGCGCCGCGTCCGCGGTCGACGTGCCGGTCATCGCGAGTCTCAACGGCTCGGACATCGGCGGGTGGACGCAGTTCGCGCGACGCATGCAGGACGCCGGCGCCGCGGCGCTCGAACTCAACGTCTACCTCGTGCCCGGTGACGTGACGATGCGTGGGCGCGACGTCGAGGACCGGCACGTCGAGATCGTCGCGGCGGTGACCGGCGAGGTCGACATCCCCGTCGCCGTCAAGCTCTCGCCCTACTCCTCCTCGTTCGGTGAGCTCGCCATCCGGCTCGACGAGGCGGGTGCCGACGGGCTCGTGCTCTTCAACCGGTGGACCCAGCCCGACATCGACATCGAGTCGGTGGCGGTGCAGGCCGGCATCGAGCTGAGCACGCCGGGTGAGGGCAGGCTGCCGCGCACGTGGATCGCGGCGCTGCGCGGCCGGGTCGAGGCGAATCTCGCGGGAACGAGCGGCGTCGAGACCGCCGACGACGTCGTCAAGTACCTCCTCGCCGGGGCCGACGTCGTGATGACGACGTCCTCGCTCGTGCGCCACGGGCCGGGCCACGTGCGCGCCCTTGTCGCCGGCCTGGAGTCGTGGATGGCCCGCAAGGGCTTCTCCTCGGTCGACGACGTCCGCGGCCTGCTCTCGGTGCCCGTCGACGTCGACGTCACCGCCTACGAGCGGTCGGGCTACGTCGGCGCGCTCGAACAGGCCAAGCAGCGGTACGGCTCGTTGTCGGGCACCCCCGTGATCTCGGCACCGCCGGTCGGCCCCGTGCCGACCCCGCCGGTCGATCTCGAACGCTGACGACCGGCGACCAGGGAGGGCCGTTGCCGGCAGTCGTCGATCCGGATGCACCGGATCCTCGTCGTCCGAATCACTGGCCCGACGTGGGCAAATGCGTGGCCTCACGCGGCCGGACCTGCGACAGTGGTGAGCGTCCGGGGCGTCTTCTCGCCCCGGACGTTCGTCTTGCGT
Source organism: Mobilicoccus massiliensis (assembly GCF_000826525.2). GTDB lineage: Bacteria > Actinomycetota > Actinomycetes > Actinomycetales > Dermatophilaceae > Mobilicoccus > Mobilicoccus massiliensis. The sequence continues at coordinate 789,956 of NZ_LN651331.1, forward strand.
CGTCGTCCTGGAGGTCTGTGTGTCCGGGTGTCTCGTTCGTGGTGTCCGCCTCGTCGACGTCGTCCCGCCACGCCCGGCCACTGGGGCGGGGGCAGGCACGTCACCGATGACACCGACGGCGCCCAGGACGCCCACGGCACCGCGGAATCCGGGCCCGGGAACGGCGGAGGAGACGGTCGACGTGCGGATCGTCGACGGCATCGTCACCCAGGTCGAGGCCGGCCTCACCGCCCGGCCCGGCGAGAGCGTCCACGACGGCGGAGGCCGGTGGGCCGTTCCCGGGTTGTGGGACGCGCACGTCCACATGGGCCAGTGGGCAGCGGCGACGACACGCTTCGACCTCGCGGAGGCGACGAGCGTCGCGCACGCGTGCGGCATCGTCGCCCGGCAGGTGGCGACCATGTCGCGGGACCGCCCGGGCACGATCTGCGGATTCGGCCATCGCACGGCCACGTGGCCCGAGCAGCCAACGGTGGCGTCCCTCGACGAGGTCACGCGGGACGTGCCGGTCGTGCTCATCAGCGGCGACTGTCATTCGGGGTGGCTGAACTCGGTGGCCCTGAGCCTGCTCGGGCTCGCCCCACGCGAGGACGTCGTCGTCGAGCAGGAGTGGTTCGACGTGTTCCCGCTGCTAGAGGAGCGCCTGCCCGGCCTCGCCGAGCGGGCCGTCGCCGGCTACCGGCAGGCGAGCGCCGAAGCGGTCGCCAAGGGCATCACCGGGGTCGTCGACCTCGAGTTCGCGCGGGGCGTGGACCTGTGGCCGGCCCGGTTCTCCTCCGACCGCGTCGACGCGCTGCGGGTGCGCGTCGGCACCTACGCCGACGGCCTGGACGACGTCATCGCCGCAGGTCTGCGCACGGGGGACGAGATCGGCGAGAGCGGCGGGCTGCTGACGATGGGTCCGCTGAAGATCATCTCCGACGGCTCGCTCAACACGCGCACCGCGTACTGCTGCGAGCCCTACGCCGACGGCGACGAGCTCCCCCACCCCGCGGGGGTGCAGAACGTCGACTTCCACGACCTGCGCCTGCTGCTGGGGCGAGCAGCGGCCCACGGTCTCGACGTCGCGCTGCACGCCATCGGCGACGCGGCGGTACGCGACGCCCTCGACGCCTTCGAGGTCACCCGGGCCCGCGGCACGATCGAACACGCCCAGCTCATGTGCTGGGACGACATGCCACGCATGGGCCGGCTCGGCATCACCGCGAGCGTGCAGCCCGCGCACCTGTGGGACGACCGTGACGTCGCCCGCCGCTGCTGGCCCGACCGCATGGATCGCTGCTTTCCGTTTCGCAGTCTCGCCGCGAACGGGGTGCCGCTCGCGTTGGGCTCCGACGCTCCGGTCTCGCCGCTCGACCCCTGGCTCGCGATGGCGGCCGCCGTCCATCGCAGCGCCGACGCCCGCGAGCCCTGGATGCCCCACCAGGCACTCACCGTCGCCGAGGCCCTCGGGGCGAGCACCGACGGTCAGGGCACCATCGGGCGCGGGTCACGCGGCGACCTCGTGCTCCTCGACGCCGATCCCTACGCCGTTCCCGACGACAGCGCCGAGGCCGCCGCGGCGCTGCGCGAGATCCACGTCGCGGCGACGTTCGTCGCCGGGCGGCTCGTGCACGGATGACGCTCAGGCGTCGAAGTCGACCCTCACCGCATCGGTGGTCGGGTGCGACTGGCACGTGAGCACGTACCCGGCCTCGATCTCCTCGGGTTCGAGGGCGTAGTTCTCGGTCATCTCGACCTCCCCCTCGACGAGCTTGGCCCGGCACGTGCCGCACACCCCACCGGCGCACGCGAACGGCACGTCACCCCGCACGCGGAGCGCGGCGTTGAGGATGCTCTCGTCGGCGCTCTTCGGGCTCTCCACCCGGCCTTCGAGCCCGTCGAGGCGGAACGTGACGTCGACGTTCTCGCCGGTGGGATCGGCGACGACCGCGCGCCCCGCGTTTCCCTCGGGGGTCGCCTTCGGGTCGCCGGTGGTGAACAGCTCGTAGCGGATCCGGTCCTCCGAGACACCGGCCGCCGCGAGCTCGTCGCGGATGAGCTGGACGAGCTCGTACGGCCCGCACAGGAACCACTCGTCGACGACCTCGGGGCGGATCATCGTGCCGAACATCGAGCGGAGCTTGTCGGCGTCGATGCGACCGGTGTGGGTCGGTGAGAGCCGCTGTTCGCGCGAGAGGACGTGGTGCACCGCGAGGCGAGCGGGGAACCGGTCCTTGAGGTCGGCGAGGTCCTCGACGAACATCACGTCCATCGCCGCCCGGTTGGCGTAGACGAGGTTGACGTACGCCTCGGGGTTGGCCTCGAGCAGCGAGCGGACGATCGAGATGATCGGTGTGATGCCCGACCCCGCGGCGAACGCGACGTATCTCGACAGGCCCCGGGACTCCTCGGCGATGGCCTGCGGGTCGTTGAGCGAGGTCATCGAGTGGCGGCTGACGAACGCGCCCGTCGGGCTCATCACGTCGATCGTGTCGCCGGGGTGCAGGTGGTCGTTGGCCCAGTTGGAGAACACGCCGCCGAGGTCACGCTTGATGCCGATCTTCAACTCCCCGCGCGTGGGCGGGGCGCAGATCGAGTAGCTGCGGCGGATCTCCTTGCCGTCGAGCTCCTTGCGCAGCGCGACGTACTGGCCGCTGACGTAGCCGTAGTCGTCGGCGAGTTCTTCGGGTACCGCGAGCGTCACCTCGACCGCGTCGGCGGTGAGGGGACGCACGGCCGAGACCGTCAGCGGGTGGAACCGGGCTCGACGACGAGGAGAGGTGAGCGGCATCAGAGCACCTTGAAGTAGTCGAAGGGTTCGAGGCAGGACCGGCAGACGTAGAGCGCCTTGCAGGCGGTCGAGCCGAACCGGGTCTGCTCGCGGGTGTCGAGGGAGTGGCAGTGGGGGCACTTCACCGACAGCGCGACGCGGGTGCCGCCGAACCGGGGTCCGTTCTCCCGCGCGTTCTCCATCGCCCGGCGGTGCTCCGGATCGGGCGGCGCGATGCCGTAGTCGGCGAGTTTGCGCCGGCCCTCCTCGCTCATCCAGTCGGTGGTCCACGCCGGGGCGAGGACGACCCGCACCTGCACGTCCCGGTAGCCGTGCTCGGTGAGCACGTCGGTGACGTCGTCACGCATGCGCCCCACGGCCGGGCAGCCCGAGTAGGTCGGGGTGATCTCGACGACCGCGCCACCGGTGCCGTCGGTTCGCGCCGAGCGCAGGATGCCGAGGTCCGCGAGGGTGAGCACGGGTACCTCCGGATCACACACCGTGGCGGCCAGATCCCAGACGGCGGCGTCGTCGGCGTCCTGCGGGCGCACCGCGGCGCCGGACGCGGCCGGTGGAATGGCCGACGGGGTCACGGCCGCCATCACCACGACGCACCCGGGAACCGGCGGGCGATGACCTGCATCTCGGCGACGACGTAGCCCAGGTGCTCCCGGTGAATCCCCCGGCGACCGCCGGTCACCGCGGTCGGGGTGCTCGGCACCGACAGCCCGGCCTCGTCGATCGCGCGCTCGAGCGCAGCGAGGACCGGCTCGCGCAGGGTCGAGGGACGCACGGCGACCCCCTCGAGGGCGTCGATGAGCTCGTCGTCCTCGAACAGCTCCTCGACGTACGGCCACACGATGTCGAGACCGGCCTGCATACGCCGCGCCGACTCGGCCGTCCCGAGCCCGAGCCGCAACAGCCACTGCCAGGCGTGGTCGACGTGGTACTCGACCTCCTTGACGGCCTTGGCCGCGATCGCGGCGAGGGTCTCGTCGGTCGACCGTGTGAGCTGCTCGTAGAGGTGAACGGCGTAGAGAGCGAACACGAGCTGGCGGGCGATGGTCTGCCCGAAGTCGCCGTTGGGCACCTGCACGAGGTGCACGCACCGGAACTCGTCCTCGGTGCGCCAGTAGGCGAGGTCGTCCTCGCTCTTGCCCCAGGCGGTGCCGGCGTAGGTGTAGAACGAGCGCGCGTGCCCGAGCAGGTCGAGGGCGATGTTGCCGAGCGCGATGTCCTCCTCGAGTTCGGGCGCGCGGGAGATCCACCACGAGAGCTGCTGCGAGCAGATGAGGGCGTCGTCGGCGAGACGGAGGGCGTACCGCGCGACGTCCTCCTCCGCCTTCAGCCCCGCCGCGGCGATGTCCTCGGCGGTGAGCGCCTGACCCGCGCTCACCCGGGTGGCGCTGTCGAACCCGCTCACAGGTGCTTCACTCCCTCGCTCTGTGTGTAGTACGTCGCGTGGCGGTAGGTCTTGCCCTGCGGCGACTCGAAGAACGCCCCCTTGTGGTCGGGATCGGACGTCGTGATCGCGTCGGCCGGCACGACCCACACCGACACCCCCTCGTTGCGGCGGGTGTAGAGGTCACGGGCGTTGCGGACGGCCATCGTCGCGTCGGGGGCGTGGATCGACCCGGCGTGCACGTGGGAGAGGCCACGCGAGGGGCGCACGAAGACCTCCCACAGCGGCCACAGGGGCGTCTGCTCCGCGGACTCGGACGGGGCGGGGTTCTGCTCGGACATCGGGGTCTCCGCTGATGAGGGTGGCAGTGGCGTGGGTGGGCAGCGACTCGGCAGTGACGTCGTAGTCGCTTCGAGCGTCGTCAGGCGTGCTTGAGGGCGGTGTCGCTGTCGTGCTGCCGGCGCGCGTAGGCCGCCGCGGCCTCCCGCACCCAGGCGCCGTCCTCGTGGGCCTTGACGCGGTGGGCCAGGCGCTGGACGTTGCACGGGCCGTGACCGGCGATGACCGACTTGAGCTCGTCCCAGTCGAGCTCGCCGTAGTCGTAGTGACCGCGGTCCTCGTTCCACTTCAGGTCGGGGTCGGGCAGGGTGAGGCCGAGGGCCTCGGCCTGCGGCACCATCATGTCGACGAAGCGTTGCCGCAGCTCGTCGTTGGAGAACCGCTTGATCTTCCAGTCCATCGACTGCTGGGAGTTGGGCGAGTCGGCGTCGGGCGGCCCGAACATCTGCAACGCCGGGCCGTAGTAGCGATCGACGGCGTCCTGCGCCATCTGCTTCTGCTCCGGCGTGCCGTGGGAGAGGGCGTAGAGGATCTCCCACCCCTGCCGCTGGTGGAACGACTCCTCCTTGCACACCCGCACCATGGCCCGCCCGTACGGACCGTAGGAGCACCGGCACAGCGGCACCTGGTTGCAGATCGCCGCGCCGTCGACGAGCCACCCGATCGCCCCCACGTCGGCCCACGTCAGCGCGGGGTAGTTGAAGATCGAGGAGTACTTGGCCTTGCCCGACATCAACTGGTCGTACATCTCCTCGCGCGTGATGCCAAGCGTCTCGGCGGCGGAGTAGAGGTAGAGCCCGTGCCCCGCCTCGTCCTGCACCTTGGCGATGAGGATCGCCTTGCGCTTGAGCGAAGGGGCCCGGCTGATCCAGTTGCCCTCGGGCTGCATGCCGATGATCTCGGAGTGCGCGTGCTGGCTGATCTGCCGCTGCAACGTGCGGCGGTACTTCGGCGGCATCCAGTCGCGGGGCTCGATGCGTTCGTCGGCGGCGATGAGGGCGTCGAAGTAGGCCTGCGCCTCGCTGCCCGATGCGCCGGAGGTGTCGGTCGTCGCGTCGTGGGTGCCGACTCCCTCGACCGGTCGGAGGTCTGGTGCCATGGGTCTCTCACCTCGGAACTCGTCGCGTGGGGCCGGCGGCTCGTCGTCGAGCCGCCTGCCTGCCGGCAGCAAATACCGACCGTTGGTTCAGTATATGGAGCGCTCCGGCACGGTCAAGATGTCCCGGGCCTTCGTACCACCCTCGACGGGCCGCCGACTGCGAATCCACGTGTGGAAGACTGCCGAGGTGACCACGAGACCTGCGCGTCGCGGCCGCCCTGGTCATGACCAGCGTGCCGTCCTCCTCGCCGCCGTCGACGCGTTCGACGAGTACGGCTACGACGCGACGACGATGGACCAGATCGCCCGGCGTCTCGCGGTGACGAAGTCGGCGCTCTACCACCATGTCGAGGGCAAGGAGGAGTTGCTCACGCTCGCGCTCGACACGGCCTTCGAGGCGCTGGACGCGGGCCTGCGCGGCGTCGAGGACTCGAGTGACACCCTCGACGTGCGGTTCGAGACGTTCCTCGCCGAGATGGTGCAGATCCTCGTCGAGTACCGACCGTTCGTGCGGCTGCTGCTTCGGCTGCGCGGCGACAGCCCCGCGGTGCGCGCCGCCCTGGACCGCCGTCGCGACTTCGACGCCCGCATGACCGAGGTCATTCGCCAGGCCCAGCTCGCCGGGCTGCTGCGTGACGATCTCGACCCGGCCGTCGTCGCCCGCCTCGTGTTCGGGGCGATGAACTCCACCATCGAGTGGTATCGCCCCGACGGCCGCGTCTCCCCCGCCGAGCTCACCGACGCGGTGCTCACCCTCATCTTCCGCGGGGTCGCGACCTCGGCGCACATGGCAGGCAACTGACCCGGAGGCCGGTCGCCTGCTCACGAGCCGAGGCTCGACGCCGTGGGCACACGCACCCAAGAACTCTGGCCGGCCCTCCGGCGGAGCGCTCCGAAGAACTCGCGCAACAAAGACCGGTCACCCGACACGGCGTCGTGACGCCCAGCCCGCTGACCTGCACCGATCCGGCGAGAACCTCGGCGAGGCGCGGCGCTGACCGGTCTTTGTTGCGCGGGATGGACGCTCATGCCCCGGCGTCGACCCCGACCCCGCCCGTATCGGCGGCCGGCCAGTGCTTGGCGACGAGGGTGAGCACGTCGTAGGTGGCGACGAGCTCGTCGTTCTGGTTGTAGAGCGTCGTGTCCCAGGCGACCTCGCCGTACTCGTCGGTGACGCGCGGCGTGATGCGCTTGGCGATGAGCTCGACGCGGATCGAGTCACCGGCCGCGACCGGGGTGACGAACCGCAGGTGGTCCAGGCCGTAGTTGGCGAGCACCGGGCCCGGGTCGGGCGAGACGAACAGGCCCGCGGCCCACGAGACGAGCAGGTAGCCGTGGGCGACGATGCCGGGAAAGAACGGGTTGGCCGCGGCCGCCTCGTCGTCGGTGTGGGCGTAGAACGTGTCGCCTGTGTCGCGGGCGAAAGCCGAGATCTCCTCGAGGCTCACGTGCCGCAGGTCGGAGACGAACGCGTCGCCCACCTGCAGCTGGGCGAGCGACTTGCGGAACGGGTGGACGTGTTCCTCGCTGCCGCCGTACCGCGCGGCCCCGGCCGCCCGCATCGGCGCGCCCCGGTGCCACACACCCGTGATCGCGGTGAGCATCGCAGGGGAACCCTGCAAGGCGGTGCGCTGCATGAAGTGCGCGATCGCCCGCACACCGCCGAGCTCCTCACCGCCACCGGCGCGGCCCGGGCCGCCGTGGACGAGCATCGGAACGGGTGAGCCGTGGCCGGTCGAGGTCCGGGCGTCGTCGCGGTCGAGCACGAGCACCCGCCCGTGATGTCCGGCGATGCCCGTGGTGAGCCTCCGAGCGATGTCGGGATCGTGGGTGCAGACCGTCGCGACGAGCGAGCCCTCGGCGCGCGCGGCGAGACGCACCGCGTCGTCGAGGTCGTCGTACCCGATGACGCAAGTCACCGGCCCGAACGCCTCGACCTCGTGGACGGCGTCGGTGTCGGCGTCGTCGAACGCGAGGATCACCGGAGACATGAACGCGGCCGCCTCGACGACCTGCCTCGCCCCGCCCACGGTGAGCACCTCGGGGGCGTCGAGCGAGCCGAACACGCGACCACCGGCGTCGACGAGCGCGCGCACGTCCTGACGCACGGCATCGAGTTGTGTCGTCGACACGAGCGCACCCATCGTCGTGCCGTCCGCGCGCGGGTCACCGATGACGACCTTGGCGTCGATCTTGTCGCGGACGGCCTGCGCCACGGTGTCGACGAGGTCTCGCGGCACGATGACACGGCGGATCGCGGTGCACTTCTGCCCGGCCTTGGCGGTGGTCTCGACCATGACCGACGAGACGAACGCCGCGAACTCGGGCGTGTCGGGCGTGGCGTCGGGGCCGAGGATCGCGGCGTTGAGCGAGTCGGCCTCCGAGACGAACCGCACCCCGCGCTCGCGGACGTTCTCGTGCTCGCGCAGCCGCCGGGCGGTGGCCGCCGATCCGGTGAACGCGAGCGCGTCGCGGTGATCGAGGTGGGCGAGCAGGTCGACGGCGTCCCCCGAGACGAGCTGCAGCGATCCCTTCGGGAGCAGACCGGATTCGACCATCATCCGGACGCACGCCTCGGCGACGTAACCGGTCTGCGGCGCGGGCTTGACGATCGTCGGCACGCCCGCGATGAACGCCGGGGCGAACTTCTCGAGCATCCCCCACAGCGGAAAGTTGAAGGCGTTGATCTGCACCGCGACGCCGGGCAGGGCGGTGAGCACGTGCTCGCCGATGAAGCTGCCGTCGCGGGAGAGCGGTTCGACCGGGCCGTCCTGGACGACGTTCGCGTTGGGCAGTTCGCGACGCCCCCGCGAGGACATGGTGAACAGCACCCCGATGCCGCCGTCGACGTCGATGAGGTTGTCGCGCATGGTCGCGCCGGTGCGCAGCGAGATCTCGTAGAGCTCCTCGCGGCGTTCGGTGAGGTACTGCGCGAGCTGTTTGCAGACCAGCGCGCGCTGATGCAGCGTCAGGGCGTCGAGCGATCGGTGTCCCACGGTGCGGCCGTACTCGACGACGGCGGCGACGTCGAGTCCGTCGGTGCTCACCCGGGCGATCTGCTCTCCGGTGCACGCGTCGAACACCGGTGCGCCGGAGCCGGGATCGGGCGTCCACCACTCGTCGCGCACGTAGCTCGGAACGATCGGGGCCTCGGTCATCGTCGTCATGCTGACTTCCTCGTCTGCGTCGTCTCGCCCTCGCGGGCGGTGCGGTGTGCCCATGGACATCGTGCGGTGTGGTGTGCGATGGGTGAATCCGGCGTCGCCGTCACCAGTCGTAGAAACCCCGGCCCGTCTTGCGGCCGAGTTCGCCGGCGGCGACCTTGTCGCGCAGGATCTGCGGCGGCGTGAAGCGTTCGCCGAGCTCGGCGGCGAGGTATTCGGCGATGTGGAGTCGGACGTCGAGCCCGACGAGGTCGGTCGTGCGCAACGGGCCGCTCGGATGCCGGTAGCCGAGTTCCATCGCGGCGTCGATGTCCTGCGCCGACGCGACTCCCTCCTCGAGCATGCGCATCGCCTCGAGCGCGAGGAACACCCCGAGGCGGGAGGAGGCGAACCCGGGTGAGTCGCTGACGACGACCGGGGTCTTTCCGATGCCCGCCGTCCAGGCCTCGGCGTCCTCGACAAGGCTCGGGTCGGTTCTCGCCCCGACGACGATCTCGATGAGCGCCGAGGCGGGGACGGGGTTGAAGAAGTGCAGGCCGATGAACCGTTCGGGGCGGGTGAGGCCCTCGGCGAGGGCGTCGATCGACAGCGAGGACGTGTTCGTGGCGAGGGCCGCCGCGGGATCGACGATCTGCTCGGCGGCGGTGAGCATCTCGACCTTGAGACCGAGATCCTCGGGCACGGCCTCGATGACGAGTTCGCAGCCGGCGAGGTCCTCGATCGAGGAGGACACCTGGGCGCGTTCGAGGGCGACGTCGAAATTGTCGAGCGACCCGCGTTCGACCGAGCGCAGGAGGTTCTGTTCGAGCCGCTCACCCGCGACCACCGCTGCCTGTGCGTCGCGTTCGACGACGACGACACCCGAACCCGCGACGAGGAACGCGTGCGCGATGCCGACGCCCATGCGGCCACCGCCGATGACGCCGACGCGAGTGGGAAGAGCTGACATGGGCAGACCTTTCGTGGCTCAGAGGCGTTCGAGCAGCAGGGCCGCACCCTGGCCGACCCCGACGCACATCGTCGCGAGGCCGCGCTCGACGTTCTCGGCCTCCATGCGACGCAGCAGCGTGATCGTGATGCGCGAGCCGGAGGAGCCGAGCGGGTGGCCGAGGGCGATGGCCCCGCCGTCGCGGTTGACGATCTCGGGGTCGAGGTCGAGGCGCCGCATACAGGCGAGGGACTGGGAGGCGAAGGCCTCGTTGAGCTCGACGGCGCCGAGGTCGTCGATGGACCAGCCCGCCATGTCGAGCGCCTTGCGCGTGGCGGGGACGGGGCCGATGCCCATGATGCGCGGCTCGCATCCCGCAGCGGCGCCGGCGACGACGCGGGCACGCGGGGTGAGGCCGAGCTCGGCCACAGCCCTGTCGGAGGCGACGAGAACGGCCGAGGCGCCGTCGTTGAGGGTCGAGGAGTTTCCGGCGGTGACGACACTGCCGCCCTTGACGACGGGACGTAGCCGCGCGAGCACGTCGGCGGTCGTGCCGGGGCGCGGGCCTTCGTCGGTGTCGACGACCGTTTCGCTCTTACGGGTGCGCACGGTGACCGGGACGATCTCCTCGGCGAGTCGTCCGGCCTCGATCGCGGCGAGGGCGAGGTCGTGCGAGCGCACGGCGAACGCGTCGCAGTCCTCCCGCGAGACGGCGTCCACCCGGGCGACCTCCTCGGCAGTCTCGGGCATCGAGAAGGTCATCGTGCCGTCGCGGTCGAGGTCTCCCCCGCCCGCGAAGCGCGGGTTGACGAATCGCCAGCCCAGAGAGGTGTCGACGACCTCGCCCGGCTTGGCGTAGGCGGTCTCGGGCTTGGCGAGGGCCCAGGGCGCCCGCGACATCGACTCGACCCCGCCCGCGACGACGATGTCGGCGGCACCGGCCCGAATCATGTGCGAGGCCAACGTGATCGCCGACATGCCGGAGGCGCAGAGCCGGTTGACGGTGAGGCCCGGCACCTCGTCGGGCAGTCCGGCGAGCAGCGAGGCCATGCGGGCGACGTTGCGGTTCTCCTCACCTGCCCCGTTGGCGTTGCCGAGGATGACCTCGTCGATGCGTGCCGGGTCGACGCCGGTGCGCTCGACGAGCTCGGCGACGACGAGCGCGGCCAGGTCGTCGGGGCGCACGCCGGCGAGCGCTCCGCCGTACCGGCCGACCGGGGTGCGCACCCCACCGACGAGCAGTGCCTCGGCCACGAGCAACCCCTTCGCGCTCCGGATACGGATTCGCCCGGTCGGGTTCGAGGCGACGCCGGAACTGCGGTTCCCGCGGCCCTGCTCTTGAATTACCGACCAGGCGTTCACCTACACTTTCACGGTGGCGAGCGGGGGGTCAACCTCGACGGCGGCCCCGCCTGCCGCAGCAGACCCGTTTGCCGAGACCGCCCGCGGACGCGAAGGAGCGCCATGGCCACCGACCCCGGGAGCCCCGCCTCGACCACCACTGCCCGCGGCGGGTCCGCCGCGGAAGCGAACCCGGAGCCGGTCGTCGACGTCTCGGCCTTCGGCGACGAGGTCTCGCACGCCCGCGCGATGTGGGCGGCCGACTTCGCTTCGGCGGCGCTCGGCATGCACGCGATCGAGGTCGGGCTCGTCGACGGCCCGAACGACACTCGCCTCGGGCACGCACGGGTGCGGATGACCGTCGACCGACGCATGGTCAACGGCCACGACATCTGTCACGGCGGGTACCTGTTCACGCTGTGCGACTCGGCGTTCGCCCTCGCCTGCAACGCCTCCGGTCGGCCGACCGTCGCCGCCGGCTGCGACATCGACTACCTCGAGCCGGTGCGTCTGGGTGACGTGCTCGTCGCCGAGGCGGCCGAACGCCTCGTGCGCGGCCGTAGCGGCATCACCGACGTCACCCTCACACGGGAGTCCGACGGCCGGGTCGTCGCGGAGTTCCGTGGCCGCTCCCGCACGCTGCCGCCCGCACGCTCCTGACCCCCACGCGCTTCCCGATCGAAGGAGATCGACCGTGACACTGCCCCCCACCGACTCCCGGCCCGACCTCTTCGACGACGCGGAGCGGTGGTCGCTCGACGAGCTGCGGGCCCGGCAGCTCGAGCGCCTCCAGGCGACGGTCCGGTCGACGTACGAACACGTGCCGCACTACCGCGCCCAGTTCGAGCAGCGGGGCATCCATCCCGACGACATCCGCACCCTCGACGACATCCGGCTGCTGCCGTTCACGACCAAGGCCGACCTGCGCGACAACTACCCGTTCGACATGTTCGCCGTGCCCCGCGAGCAGGTCGTGCGCGTGCACGCCTCGTCGGGGACGACGGGTCGAGCGACGGTCGTCGGCTACACCAAGGCCGACATCACGACGTGGGCCTCGATCGTCGCCCGCTGCATCCGCGCGGCGGGCGGCCGGCCGGGCGACATCGCGCACGTCTCGTACGGCTACGGCCTGTTCACCGGCGGGCTCGGCGTGCACTACGGCGCCGAGCACCTCGGCTGCACGGTCGTGCCCGCCTCCGGCGGCAACACCGAGAAGCAGATCCAGCTCATCCACGACTTCCGGCCCCGCATCATCTTCGTCACGCCGAGCTACTTCCTCGCCATGCTCGACGAGGCCGAGCGGATGGGCCTGGACCCCCGGCAGACCTCGCTCGAGATCGGCGTATTCGGGGCCGAGCCGTGGACCGAGGCGATGCGTGCCGAGATCCAGGAGCGAGCGAACATGCACGCCACCGACATCTTCGGACTCTCCGAGCTCATGGGCCCCGGCGTCGCGCAGGAGTGTGTCGAGACCAAGGACGGCCTGCACCTGTGGGAGGACCACTTCTATCCCGAGGTCGTCAACCCCCTCACCGACGAGCCGGTCGAGGAGGGGCAGGTCGGCGAACTCGTCCTCACGTCGCTGACCAAGGAGGCCATGCCGATCCTGCGGTACCGCACACGCGACCTCACCCAGCTCCTACCGGGCACCGCCCGCCCCACCTTCCGGCGCATGGCGAAGATCACCGGACGCACCGACGACCTCATGATCGTCCGCGGCGTCAACGTCTACCCCACGCAGATCGAGGAGATCGTCCTCGACATCGACGGCCTGACCCCGCACTTCCAGTGTGTGCTCACCCGGCCGGACCGCATGGACGAGCTGACGATCCTCGTCGAGGCCGCTCCGGGGTCGGCCGAGTCGGGGCACGCCGCGCTCGCCGAGACGGTCCGGCACCACGTGAAGTCACGCATCGGCACGAACGCCCGTGTCGAGGTCCTCGGCGAGGGCGGCATCGAGCGGTCGGTCGGCAAGGCGCGTCGCATCGTCGACCAGCGTGACCTGCGGGGATAGCAGACATTCAGGGGCCGCGTCGTCAGGCCCCCGACCCGAACTCCACCCGAGCGCCGGTGGCGTCGCTCTCACGTGCGGCGTCGATGACCTGCATGACGCGCACGGCGTCGTCGATCGGCACCGGACTCGGAGCACCGTGGAGGATCGCCTCCCGCATGCCGGCGTAGAAGTCCTCGTACCGGCCCCGCTCACGATCGACCGGCTGTTCGCCCTCCGCGGTCACGAGAGACGCGGGGCGCGGGTCGACGCCGTAGCCCGGCGCCCCGGGCCCGACACCCGATCCGAGCTGCGCCTCCTGCACGTCGAGTCCGTCGAGCACGAGGGATCCCCGCGTGCCGTGCGCGACGAACCTCGGGCCCGGTCGCGCGGTGAGGGTGCCCGCGCCGAGGACGACCCGCAGCCGGTCGTAACCGAGGACGACCCGGACGTCGTCGTCGATGACGGCACCGTCGCGCAGCGTCGCGAGATCCCCCAGGACCCAGTGGGGGTCACCGAACAGCACGAGCGCCTGGTCGACGAGGTGAGGGCCCAGGTCGGCCCACAGCCCGCCGCCCGGGACGGCCGCCTCGCGCCAGCGCTGCCGCACCTGTGGCCGGAACCGGTCGAACCGCGACTCGACCGTGACGACCCGGCCGAGCGAGCCCTCCCCGATCACGCGCCGCAGGGTGAGGAAGTCGCCGTCCCAACGGCGGTTCTGGAACGCGGCACTGACGAGCCCACGCGCGGCCGCGTCCCGCGCGGCGTCCGCGAGGCGGCGAGCCTCCACGGCGTCGAGCGCGATCGGCTTCTCGACGACGACGTGCTTGCCCGCCTCCAGTGCCGCACATCCGAACCGCACATGGCTGTCGTTCGGCGTGGTGACGACGACGAGGTCGATGTCGGGATCGTCGATCAGCGACTCGGGGTTCGACAGCAGACGCGCACCCGGCACCTGCGGGCCGACCTCCTCCGGCCGAGACGTCGCCACCGCCGCGAGCTCCATCCCTGAGGTCGCCGCGATGAGCGGGGCATGGAAGACCCGCGAGACCATGCCGAACGCCGCCAACCCGACCCTGATCGGTCGTCCTCCGGTCACACTCATCGAGCCGATCCCTCCCACGCGTCGCCGTCCGTCCACCGCAGACGCTAGCGCTTCCCTCACCCGACCGAACCGCTCGCACAGGCGTTTCCACCCGGCCCCGACCGCTCGAACAGGCACTTCCACCGCCGACTACCGCTCAGACAGGCGTCTTCACCGGCTTCACGCACCCGCCCGCTCTCGGCACAGTCACGAGCCCCGAAAGACACGCTCGAACAGGCGTTTTCACCCCACGAAGCCCGCTGGAAACGCCTGTCCGAGCGTCCGAGTGGGAGTCGGCGGGCCGGTCGAACTCCGGACGCGCGGCGGAAACGCCTGTCTGAGCGGTAGTCGTCGATGGAAACGCCTGTTCGAGCAGTGGGGGTTGCACGCTTCTACGTTCTTACGTACTTTCGACGCATGAGCACGATCGAGGAACGGCTGCGCGCCCTCGAGGCGGCCGTCGCACGCCTGCAGGGCGACGCGGCCGCCGACCTCGAAGGCGAGCGGGCGGTGCTGGGGGCATCCCCCACCGGCGACGCCGACTCCGATCGGTTCTGGATCCTCGAGCGGTTGCGTCTCGATCACCCCGGCGGCGCGGTCGCGTTCGCCGGCCATGCGCCCCTCGCTGACCGCGAGACCCAGTGGCAGTGGGGCCGCCTCACCGACGACCTGCTCGACGACGACTGGCCGGAGGCTGCGTCTCCTCTCGCCGCCCTCGGCCACCCCGTGAGGCTGCGGCTCCTGCAGCTCGTCCTCGCCGGCACGACGACGACCTCCGATCTCGCCGAGGCGGAAGGGCTCGGCACGACCGGCCAACTCCACCACCACCTCCGCACGCTGGTGAACGCCGGCTGGCTCGCCTCCGTGGGCCGTGGCCGCTACCACGTACCGCCTCAACGGGTGGTCCCGCTGCTCGTCGTCGTCTCGGCGACGCTCTGACCCGATCCACACCGACCCTCACAACCGATCCGTAGCCCACGACGGCACCTCCGTCGATACCTCACGCCAGGAGGCGATACCGCCATGCCCGCATCCACGACCTCCGCACCGCCGGCCACCGCCTCGGGGCGACACCGAATCCTCACGAGTTGGGCCATCGTGCTCGTCGCCCTCCTCGTCGGAGGCCTGGGGATCGGCGCCCTCGCGCCGCGCACCACGCCGACGTCCGACAACAGCGGTGACGCTGCGCTCGCGGCGGCGACCCGCCGGGCAGCGGGAGACGCCGACGGATTCCAGAGTCTGTCGGTGGCCCGCATCGAGAACGGCCGGACCACGTACGCCGGCGTCGGCACGGTCGGCGAGGGCGCTCCCTCGCCGGAGACGACGTACGAGCTCGGCTCGATCACCAAGACGTTCACGGGGATGTTGCTGGCCGACGCCGTGAAGCGCCGCGAGATGTCGCTCGACTCGCCGCTGTCGACCTATCTGCCCGAGCTTGCAGGTTCTCCTGCCGGTGGAACGACGCCCCGGCAGCTCGCGACCCACACGAGCGGGCTGCCACGCCTGCCCGCGGATCCGGACTGGTCGGGGACGTGGGCCGCGCTGAGCGGCGGGGACGTCTACGCCGGGTGGACGCGGCAGCGCCTGCTCGACGCGGCGAAGTCGACGAAGTTGGAGAGTCCTGGCACCCGCGCGTATTCCAATCTCGGCACGGCGCTGCTCGGTGAGGCCGAGGCCCGCGCGGCGGGCGCGGCATCATGGTCCGACCTTGCGCGCACCCGTCTGCTCGAACCGCTGGGCATGACGCACACGACGTTCGCCGACTCCGGCACGCCGCTGCCCGCCGGCGCGGCACTCCCCTACGCCGAGAACGGATTCCCGACGTCGGCGTGGACCGGCCCCGGGTACGTCCCCGCGGGATCGTCGACACGCACCACCGCCGCCGACATGGCCCGATTCGCCACCGCGGTGCTCGACGGCACCGCCCCCGGAGTCGCCGCCCTTGATCCCGTCTCCAAGGTCACCGACACACGCTCATCCGGTCTCGCCTGGGTCATCGACGACGACGGCACACGCCGCACGACCTGGCACAACGGTGGCACGGGCGGATCCCACACGATGCTCGCGCTCGATCGCGCCGCGAAGACGGCCGTCGTCGTCCTCGGCAACTCCTCGGCCTCCGTCGACCACGTGGGCATCGGCCTCCTGCGCGAGCCGATCGCGGCACCGAGCGGCTGGAGCACGATTCGGATCCTGGTGTGCGCCGTGGGGCTGGCGTTCATCGCCTCGCCCTGGCTGCGAGCCCTGCGTCCGGCCAACCGAATCGGGCTCGCGACGGGCGTCGTCGACGGGGTCATCGGCGGACTGTTCCTGTGGCGGTGGGGGCCCTGGCATCTGCTGCCGCACTGGGTTCTCGGCTCCGGCCCTGCACTGGCCGTCGTCGGCGTCGTCTACGCCCTGATGCGGATGCCCGAGGTCCCGACCCGTCCTGCCGGGCGGTTCGCGTTCGCCGCGGGCGTCGTCTCCCTCCTCATCTCCGTGGTCATCCTCGTCGTGGCGGGCGCAGGAGCCCTGCCTTGACACCCGGATCCGACCGGCGCGGTTCGTGCGCGAACACGCGGTGCGGCCCGCCCACCTGCATGGGTGGACGGGGCCGCGGGGACGATGGCAGTCAGAAGCGCGTGTCGCCGCATCGCTCGAGCCGTCTGCTGTCGACGCCGGCCGCTGGGCCACGTCATCGTGTTCATCGAGCGGGCGCGCACGAGGCCCTCCGCCCTCGTCGTCACTTCCTCCTGGGCCTCGTGACGGTGAGGCCGAGGGCATCGCGCACGTCACCCAGGCCATTCGCCCGGGCGTCATCGGTGCGGACGCCACGCTCGGACACCGTGGCTACGGCGCGTCCGCCGTCGAGATCGACGGCAAGCGCATCGACCCGGTGGACGGATACGGCCACAACGACTCGGCGCGCATGATCACGCCGATGCACGACGAGACCGGGTACGCCGGACCCCGCCGCGCGGGCCTGGCGGTCAACGGGCTTCTCGTCGACGAGACCCTCGCAGGCGGGGGCGGCGTGTGCGACCCGATCGGCGGTGGCGCTGCCCGCTCGACACGGGGGGTCGACGTGGAGCGGATCTGACCATGGGAGGCGTGGAACGCGCGCGCAGGTGGGTCGCCGTCGAACGGCCGGGCGGGCGGGTCGATCGTCCGGCCCTGTTCGGCCTGCGATCGACGGACCCGGACACTCCGCGCGCGTTCCCCGCCCAGGGTTCACCGACGGGTGCGCGAACACGGCGGCGGCCCCGCCCACCCGGTGAGGTGGACGGGGCCGCTCAGGCTCGGTGGCTCAGACCCGAGGCTCAGGCCTCATCGGAGGACGAGCTGGCCGCCTCGTTGCCGTGCGCCTCGACGAGCGCGTCCGACTCGGCGTCGCCACTGCCGGCCTCCACGTGGTCGCCAGGGCCGCTCTCGCCGTGACCGCCATTGCCGTTGTCACCGTTGCCACCACGGCCACGGTTGCCGCGGCGACGGTTGCGGTTGCGGCTGCGACGCTCGCCGCGCTCCTCGTCGGACTCGTCATCGTCGTGAGCCGCACGGTCGTCGCCGTCGCCCTCGGAGCCCGCGTCGTCACGACGGCCCCGACCGCGACCACCGCGGTCACCACGCTCGCCGCGGTTGTCGTCACGGTCGCCACGCTCGCGGCGCGGACGACGCTCCTCCTGCTCCGAGGAGGCGTCGTCGGCCGCAGCCTGCTGCTCCTCGGTGAGGACCGCAGCGAGCGAGAGTTTGCCGCGCGGGTCGATCTCCTTGAGCTCGACCTGGGTCTTCTGACCGATGGAGAGCACGTCGTCGACCGAGTCGATCCGCTTGCCGCCGACGAGCTTGCGCACCTCGGAGATGTGCAGCAAGCCGTCCTTGCCGGGCAGCAGCGAGACGAACGCGCCGAACGTCGTCGTCTTGACGACCGTGCCGAGGAACCGCTCGCCGACCTCGGGCATCGTCGGGTTGGCGATCGCGTTGATCTGCGCGCGAGCCGCCTCCGCCGACGGGCCATCGGTGGCGCCGATGTACACGGTGCCGTCGTCCTCGATGGAGATGTCCGCGCCGGTCTCCTCCTGGATCTGGTTGATCATCTTGCCCTTCGGGCCGATGACCTCACCGATCTTGTCGACCGGGACCTGGACGCTGATGACGCGGGGCGCGTAGGCGCTCATCTCGTCGGGAGCGTCGATGGCCTCGTTCATGACGTCGAGGATGTGCATGCGGGCGTCACGGGCCTGGGTCAGCGCGCCGGCGAGCACCGAGGCAGGGATGCCGTCGAGCTTGGTGTCGAGCTGAATGGCCGTGACGAACTCACGCGTGCCGGCGACCTTGAAGTCCATGTCGCCGAAGGCGTCCTCGGCGCCGAGGATGTCGGTGAGCGCGGCGTACTGCGTCTGACCGTCGATCTCGGCTGACACGAGGCCCATCGCGATGCCCGCGACCGCGGCGCGCAGCGGCACACCGGCGTTGAGCAGCGACAACGTGCTCGCGCACACCGAACCCATCGACGTCGAGCCGTTGGAGCCGAGGGCCTCGGACACCTGGCGGATCGCGTAGGGGAACTCCTCGCGCGTGGGCAGCACCGGCATGAGCGCCCGCTCGGCGAGCGCGCCGTGGCCGATCTCGCGACGCTTCGGCGAGCCGACGCGACCGGTCTCACCGGTGGAGTACGGCGGGAAGTTGTAGTTGTGCATGTACCGCTTGCGCGTCACCGGCGAGAGTGTGTCGAGCTGCTGCTCCATGCGGAGCATGTTCAGCGTGGTCACCCCGAGGATCTGGGTCTCGCCACGCTCGAAGATCGCCGACCCGTGCACGCGCGGCAGCACCTCGACCTCGGCGCCGAGGGCGCGGATGTCGGCGAGGCCGCGGCCGTCGATGCGGACCTTCTCGGTGAGGATGCGCTCACGCACGAGCTTCTTCTGCACCGCGCGGTAGGCCGCCGAGACCTCCTTCTCGCGGCCCTCGAACGGCTTGCCCTCGCCGGCCAGCTCGGACTTGAGCTCGTCCTTGAACGCGTCGAGCGCGTCCTCGCGCTCCTGCTTGCCCGCGATGGACAGCAGCTCGCGCAGCTTGTCGCTCGTGGCCTGCTCGACCGCCTCGTAGACGTCGTCCTCGTAGTCGAGGAAGATCGGGAACTCCTGGACCTCCTTGCCCGCCTTGTCGGCGAGCTCGGCCTGGGCGCGGCACAGGGTGGCGATGAACGGCTTGGCCGCCTCGAGACCCTCGGCGACGACCTCCTCGGTCGGCGCGGTCTTGCCCTGGTTCTTGACGAGGTCCCACGTCTGCTCGGTGGACTCGGCCTCGACCATCATGATGGCCACGTCGTCACCGACGACCCGGCCGGCGACGACCATGTCGAACACCGAACGCTCGATGTCGCTGAAGTCGGGGAAGGCGACCCACTGCCCGTCGATGAGGGACATGCGGACGCCGCCGATCGGGCCGGAGAACGGCAGACCGGAGATCTGGGTCGACGCGCTCGCGGCGTTGATGGCGAGGACGTCGTACTGGTGGTCGGGGTTGAGCGCGAGCACCGTGATGACGACCTGGACCTCGTTGCGCAGGCCCTTCTTGAAGGTGGGGCGCAGCGGGCGGTCGATGAGGCGGCACGTGAGGATGGCGTCCGTGCCGGGACGCCCCTCGCGACGGAAGAAGCTGCCGGGGATCTTGCCCGCGGCGTACATGCGCTCCTCGACGTCGACCGTGAGGGGGAAGAAGTCGAACTGGTCCTTGGGGTTCTTGCCGGCCGTGGTGGTCGACAGGAGCATCGTGTCGTCGTCGAGGTAGGCGGCGACTGCTCCATTGGCCTGCTTGGCGAGACGTCCCGTCTCGAAGCGGACCGTGCGGGTGCCGAACTTGCCGTTGTCGATCTTGGCTTCGGCGTACGTGATCTCTGGACCCTCCATGGGCCCTCCTGTTCTGTTCGCTTCGGCCTCGTGCATCGTCGTTGTGCACGGGCTGTCTTCGTTCTCCGCCGCGCCCTGCTCGGGCGCGGCTCCCGCGGTCGTCACAGGTGACGACGCTGCGGAATCCCTACCTGGCCCATCCTCCCCGAAACACCTGCGGCTGCGCTCAGCGACGCGGCATTCGGAGAGGGCGGGCATGCGTCAGGGGCGGCCACCTCCGGTGAGAGGTGACCGCCCCTGACACGAAAACCTGATGTCAACGACGCAGACCGAGTCGCTTGATGAGCGAGCGGTAACGCTCGATGTCGACGGACTCGAGGTAGCGCAGCATACGCTTGCGACGGCCGACGAGCAGCAGCAGACCGCGACGACTGTGGTGGTCGTGCTTGTGGGCGCGCGCGTGCTCGGTGAGATCCTTGATGCGCTGCGTGAGCATCGCGATCTGCACCTCGGGCGAGCCGGTGTCGTTCTCGCCGGTGGCGTATTCGGCCATGATCTTCTTCTTGGTCTCGGCATCCAGAGGCACGGACGACTCCTTCTCACTCGTTGCGCGGTGCTCGGGGGCGAATCCACCCGGCGCTCTCGCTCCGCGGCCGATCGACGGCAAGAGGCCACGTTACCAGCGCCCCAGGGTGACCCCTAATCGGGCCCACACCTCCGGCCACGGCGCCGCGCTCCCCCGCCCTGCATCCCGCCACGACGATGGACCCACACTCCCGTCTCGGTTAGGTTAGCCTCACTTGAGCTAGGTGTACCTTCCCCTGCGATCGGCCCGTTGCCGACGCGGAGCCTCTGCCCCTCCGAGGAGAGCTCGATGACGACACCGGAGACGTCGACGAACCCCGGCACCGCGGCCTCCGAGACGCGCCGCCTGCGCCTCGCGCGGCGCCTCCTGGACGGCGCCGGCCTCGGCTCGCTCGTCGCGTACCGCCATGACCCCGATGCGGACCTGCTGGTGCTCGCGCACGCACTCACCCGCCGCGGCGACCTCGTCGTCGTCTGCACCGTGGAGGCGCTCACCTCCGCCCTCGGCGAGGAGGTCGTCGGCGACCGGCACGACGTCCGCCTCGATCTACACCGCGAGGCGGCGACCGCGGACGTGCGGATCCTCGTCTCCAGCCTCCACCTCCTCGGCCGTGTCGAATGGGTGTCGATCGCCGAGCAGCGACGTCTCGTCGCGTGCGGTGAGCTGCCCGAGCCCGCACGGGATGCGGCGTGGTCGGATCGCAACCGGGTCGGGCGCGTCTGCGCCGATCGTGTCGTCCTCCACGACAGCGAAGGGGTCGCCGCCTGGTCGTTCGAGGTGGTCGCCACGACACCGCCCGACCCCTCCCCCTGGGCGCACCGCTCCCTCGAGGCGGTCGACGCCGTGATGTCCGTGGACCAGCACGCCCTCGCGGGCCTGTGCCGCGACGTGAGCGACGGGCGGGCCCGCGGTCGGGTCCTCGCACGTCGCCCGGTCGGCGCCGCCCTCGCCGCGGGCCGACGAGTGCACTGCCTCGACGCCGACGCCTCCGGCGTGACGCTCCTGCACGTCGACGGAGACACCGAGACGGTCGTCTTCGCCGGCTTCCCCGAACCCGTCGCCGAACCGGCGACCGTCGGCAGCGGCCTCGGTCCGCTGCTCCCCCGATCTCGGTCCTGACACGCCTCACCGCGTATCTGACACCAGGGCCGGGCATGCGTGTGGCCCCCACCGACGGGAGGGGGCCACACGTGCATTCCGGGGCGGTCGTCGCCCGCATCCACGGGACCGGCGGTCAGCGCGCCTGGTAGGTCTCGCAGAGGGCGTCGTCGCCACCGACGGTGATGGCGTCGGCGGAACACATGAGGTCGGTGTTGTGGACGCACTCGAGACGCTGGCACGCGCCGACCTTGCCGGCGTCGCCGACGACGCCGCCGCGCACGTCGACGGTGACGAACGTGCCGCACGACGCTGTGCCCTGCGAGCCACCGATGGTGACCGCGAGGGCGTGACAGCCGTCGTGGTTGAACGCGCAGGAGGTCGTGGCGCAGGTGGTGACGGAAGCGGTGGTGGACATGGTGGATCCCTTCGGACGATCGGTCGCCCGCGTATCTGACGGGCTCACCCTAGGCCCCCTCCTGCGCCGCCCACAAGCAAGCCAAGGCTGCCCTGACCTGCACAGATGTCGGCATCGGCACGTTCGGCCCCAGCGTCGCCGCGGTGCCGGCGCGAGCCCCGCCAGTCACGGCGAAGGGTCGATGCGGGCCCGCTCGCGACGCACCTGCGGCAGGGACCGGAGGTGATGGGCCGCGACCCGCCGCACCCACGAGGCCCCGCCCGCACCGCCGGGGTCGGTGACGACGGGCACGAGCCGGACGTGAACCTCTTCCCCCGCCTGGGCCTCGGCGCCGGTGAGGGTCGCGAGCGCGTCGACGAGGGGCGGGAGCGCATCCCCCTGAAGCGCGGCGAGCGATCCGCCCAATCGGCGGGCGCGGGAGGTGAGACCAGGCAGGTCCGACGGGGCCACGACGGACAGGGTGACGAGGAGGAGCTCGCTCACGGCACTTCCGTGAGTCCACGCCACTGCACCCGCAACCGGTCGCCCGAGGCCGCCTCGACGCGGACGTCGACGCCGAAGACCTCTGCGACGAGGTCCGGCCGCAGCACCTCGGCCGTCGGCCCGGCGGCGACGACCCGACCGGCGTGCACGACGACGAGGTGGTCGCAGAACGCGGCGGCGAGGTCGAGGTCGTGAAGGACGGCCACGGTCGACACCGGCAGGTCGGCGACCCGGGTGAGCAGCCCGATCTGGTGGGCGAGGTCGAGGTGGTTCGTCGGCTCGTCGAGGAGGAGCAACCGAGGTTGCTGGGCCAGGGCCCGCGCGAGCTGCACCCGCTGCCGCTCCCCGCCCGAAAGCGTCCCCCACGCACGATCGGCGAGGTGGGCGACCCCGGAGGTCGCCATCACCTCCTCGACGACGTCCCCGCCACGCTCGCGCCTCCTCCCCCATCGCCCCAGGTGCGGGATGCGTCCGAGTTCGACGACCTGCCGGGCGGTGAGGTCGAGCCCCGTCTGCGGGTGCTGTTCGACGAGCGTCACCCGCTGCGCCCGCTCCCGGGCGGTGAGGGCGAGGAGATCCTCCCCGTCGGCCTCGACCGTGCCCCGGGTGGGTCGGCGCAGACCGGCGATGAGGTGGAGAAGAGTGGTTTTGCCGCACCCGTTCGGGCCGACGATGCCGGTGAGCGGGCCGCCGGCGACGTCGAGGTCGACGCCGTGGAGGATCGGGACGGCGTGGGCCCCGCGCCCGGCGGACCAGGCGAGATCACGGACGCGCAGCCTCATACCTGCCTCGCCTGGCGCCGCAGGAGCACGACGAGCACGGGCGCGCCGACGAGGGCCGTGACGACCCCGACGGGGATCTCCTGCCCGCTCGCAAGGGACCGCGCCGCGGTGTCCGACCACACCATGAGCAGCGCCCCGGTGAGCGCCGACAGCGGCAGGAGGAACCCATGCGCGGGGCCGACGACCAGGCGCACGACGTGCGGCACCGTGAGGCCGACGAACCCGATGGGACCGACGACCGCGACGGTCCCCGCGGTCACGAGGGCGCATCCGACGAAGAACGCCCACCGCGCACGCCCGACGTCGACGCCGAGGGAGCGGGCCGAGGTCTCCCCGAACGCGAACGCGTCCAGGGTGCGCGCCGATCCGGTGAGCAGCACCGTCGCGAGGACGGCCCCGACGACGAGGACCCACGCCGACGTCGTGCGCACCCCCGCGAACGAGCCGAGGGTCCAGGCGAGAACCTCGCGCGCACCCTGCCGGTCGCCGAACACCATGACGACGAGGGAGGTCCCGGCCCCGGCGAGCTGCGCCACGGCGACGCCCGCGAGGATCGTGCGGGCGGGCGGGAGGTCTCCGGAACGTCCCGCGGCGAGGGCCAGCACGAGCACGAGCGCACCGAGGGCTCCCGCGAACGCGCCGAC
Organism: Mobilicoccus massiliensis; assembly: GCF_000826525.2. Taxonomy (GTDB): domain Bacteria; phylum Actinomycetota; class Actinomycetes; order Actinomycetales; family Dermatophilaceae; genus Mobilicoccus; species Mobilicoccus massiliensis. The sequence goes on from NZ_LN651331.1 coordinate 813,894, forward strand.
GCTCGTCGCGAGGCCCGCGGGCACGTCGGGCGGCGTCCACCCGAGCACGATCGTCATGACCGCACCGAGGGCGGCCCCGCTCGAGACGCCGAGCAGGTAGGGGTCGGCGAGGTCGTTGCCCGTGAGCGCCTGCAACGCCGCACCGCACAGAGCGAGCCCCGCCCCGACGGCCGCCGCCGCGAGCACCCGGGGCAACCGCAGCTCCCACACGATCCGGTCGGTGACGGGCGAGACGTCGGCGTGGCCCAGCCACATGCGGCGCAGGACGACGTCGAGCACGTCCCCGGCGGGGATCCTCACGGAGCCGACGCCGAGGACGAGCACGCCGGTGACGAGCAGCGCTGCGGTCAGGGCGATTCCGGCGACCACCGCCCGCCGACGCCGCGCCCGTGTCGACGCCGGCCGCCCGGCACCGCTCGGGTCGGCCGGGATAGGCGGTGATGCCGGGAGCGGCCCCGGTCTCACGGCCCCCGCGGACGGAGGGAGTGGAGCGGCTCGGGAGGCGACGGGGCGCGGCGGGCCGGTGGGGTTCGGGTCGGGCGCCGGGCTCCTCACGAGGCGGGCAGGGCGGCGAGCTCGTCGGACAGGCGCTTGGCGCCGTCGACGAGGCGTACCCCCGGAGTCGACTCGCTGAACGGCACGACGACGAACCGCTTCTCCTGCACCGCCGTGAGCTTGCTCAGCGTCGGGTCGGACTCGAGGTGGGCCCGCTTCTTCTTCGCGGTGTCCCAACTCGCGTCGGCGAGGACGATGACGTCGGGGTCGGCGGCGATCACCTTCTCCCACGAACCGTCGGCCCAGCCGGGGTCCTTGATGTCGCCGAACACGTTCGTGGCGCCGACGGCGTCGACGACGAGCTGGGGCCCGCCCCCACCGGCCCCGACGAACGGGGTCTTGTCACCGGAGTCGTACCAGAAGATGCTGCGGTCGTCGCCGGTCCTGGCCTTCGTGATCTCGGCGAGCTGAGTGCGCTGGTCGGCGACGACCTTCTCCGCCCGGTCCTGCACGCCGAAGATCGACGCCACCTCGGTGATCTCCCGCCAGCCGCTCTCGAACGTCGGATCGGCCTTCGTCGTGCCCTCGGGGCAGCCGAACGGGCTGAGGTAGGTGCCGACACCCTCGCCGGACAGCTCGGCGCGGGTGCCGATCCCCTCGTCGGTGAAGGCGCTCGCGTAGGCGGCGTAGGCGAAGTCCGGTGCCGTCGCGAGCAGTTTCTCCTTCGTCGGGTACTTCTCGGCGAGCACCGGCACGGAGTCGTAGGCCTCCGCGTACCGGGGCGCAACGGCGTCGTCGAGGTAGGCGGTGCCGACCATCCGGTCCGCGAGTCCGAGGGCGAGCGCGACCTCGGTGGCGCCCTGGTTGAGCGTGACGAGCTCCGACGGCGGCTCCTCGACGGTGACCTTGTCGCCGCAGTCGTCGAGGTCGACGGGCGTGAACGACGCGGACGACGCAGACGCACCCGGCGTGGTGGCCGCCGCCCCGTCGGAGGGGGCCGGCGGCGCGCCCGCGCATGCGACGAGCAGCGTCAGCGCCGACACGACCGCGGCGACACGAGCGGCGGAGCGCAGGGGGGTAGGACGGACGTGGGCATGCACGGGAATCACCTCGCGAGGATCGGAGGACCCGGGACGCGGGGCCCGCACGTCGATCCGCCCGCACGTGCGCGGGCGACCACCAGCAGGTCTTCGGACTCGGCGTCATCCGGGTCGGGGCGCCTTCCCAGGAGTGCTCCCAGTGGCCTCGTGCCCCGCCCGTCCGCCTCACCGCTGCGCGTCAGTCCCGGAGTTCCACCGGGTTCCCTGGCCCGTGAGGGCGACTGGCACCGGCGACCCTACCAAGCACTTGCTCCCGGTGAGCAGGGAATGCGACGCCGCGGTGGCACCCTGGTCCCCATGACCTCCCACGTCGCCCACTGGGGCGTGTTCACCCCGCACGTCACGGACGACGGGCGGGACGTCGGGTCGGTGACGCCGTGGCGCGAGGACGCCGCCCCCTCACCGCTCCTCGGCAACGTGCCGGGATCGGTGACGCGTCGCTCGCGCGTGGCGCGGCCGACCGTCCGGCGGGCGTGGTGGGAGGACGGCCCCGGGCCCGATCCCCGACGCGGCCGCACGTCCGGGCCAAAGGACTGGGTCACCCCGCCGTGGGACGAGGTCCTCGATCGCCTCGCCGCCGAACTGCGCCGCGTCCACGCCGTCCACGGCGCGCAGGCGATCTACGGCGGCTCCTACGGGTGGTCGAGCGCCGGCCGCTTCCACCACGCGCAGAGCCAGCTCCACCGCTTCCTCAACGTCGTCGGCGGATACACCCGCAGCGTCAACTCCTACTCCACCGGCGCCTCCGAGGTGATCCTGCCGCGCGTCCTCGCCGACGAGGCCGTCCTCACCCAGACCGCGTCGACGTGGGACGTCGTCGCCGAGCACACCGAGCTCCTCATCGCGTTCGGCGGCGTGCCCGTCAAGAACACCGGCATCGACTCGGGCGGCTCCGGCGACCACCCCACGCCGTCCGCGCTCGACCGGCTCCGGGCGCGGGGCGCACGCCTCGTCTCCGTGAGTCCCCTGCGCGACGACCTCCCCTGCGTCGGTGACGGCTACGGGGTCACCGCCCCGCACGGTCTCATCGGCGACTCCGCCCGAGCAGCAACGGAGTCCGCCGACCGGCCACGGGGGGACGTCACGTGGTGGCCGATCTCCCCCGGCACCGACGTCGCACTCATGCTCGCGATGATCCACGTCCTCCTCACCGAGGATCTCGCCGACCGGGAGTTCCTCACCACCCACTGCGTCGGGGCCGACGAGGTCGCCGCCTACGTCCTCGGCCGCGCCGACGGCGTCCGGCGCGACCCCGCCTGGGCCGAGCGCCTCACCGGCATCCCCGCGGCCGACATCGCCGACCTCGCCCGCGAGGCCGCCGCGCGTCGCACCCTCGTCACGGTGACGTGGTCGCTCCAGCGAGCGCGCCACGGCGAGCAGCCGATCTGGGCGGGCCTCGCCCTCGCCGCCCACCTTGGCCAGATCGGCCTCCAGGGAGGCGGATTCGAGAGCGGGTACGGCTCGATGAACAAGCCCGGCTGCTCCCCCACCGCGTTCCGCTACCCCTCCCTGCCGCAGGGGCGCAACCCCGTCCGCGAGTTCGCCCCCGTCGCGCGGGTCTCCGACCTCCTCCTCCACCCGGGCGCGGAGTTCTCCTACGACGGTGGGCGGTTCACATACCCCGACATCCGGATGGTGTGGTGGGCCGGCGGCAACCCCTTCCACCACCACCAGGACCTCGGCCGGTTGCGCGAGGCGTTCACGCGGCCCGACACCGTCGTCGTCTCCGACCCGTACTGGACGGCGACGGCGCGGCACGCCGACGTGGTCCTGCCCTCGACGACCTCCCTCGAGCGGGACGACCTCGGCGGTGCCCGCTCGGGGGCACGCCTCACGCCGATGCGGGCCGTGACGCCCCGGTACGCCGAGGCGCGGGACGACTACGAGATCTACGCGGCGATCGCCGCGCGACTCGGGCTCGAGGAGCGGTTCACCGAGGGGCGTGACGTCTCCGGATGGATCGAGCACCTCTACGAGGGGTTCCGCGACGACCTCGCCCACCGGCGCATCCTCCCGCCCGACGTCGAAGCGCCCGAGCTGCCGCCGTTCGCGGAGTTCTGGGCCGGGGAGGGCCTCGACCTCCCCCGCAGCGGACCGATCGTCTCCTTCTCCCGGTTCCGCGCCGACCCCGAGCGGCGCCGGCTCGCGACGCCGTCGGGCCGCATCGAGCTCGCGAGCGCGACCATCGCCTCCTTCGACCTCCCCGACTGCCCCGGACGACCGACGTGGCTCGAACCGGAGGAGTGGCTCGGCGGTGAGCGCGCGGCGGCGTTCCCGATCCTCCTCGTCGCGAATCAGCCTGCCTCCCGGCTGCACTCGCAACTCGACGACGGGGCGACGTCGGCGAGTTGCGAGTGCAGCCGGGAGGCGGAGACGTCACGCCCCTCGGTGAACCGCTCCTCGAGCCCGAGTCGCGCGGCGGCGTTCCCGATCCTCCTCGTCGCGAATCAGCCTGCCTCCCGGCTGCACTCGCAACTCGACGACGGGGCGACGTCGGCGGCGTCCAAGGTCGCCGGGCGCGAGCCGATCCGGCTGAACCCCGCCGACGCGGCGGCCCGGGGCATCGGCGTCGGTGACGTCGTCCTCGTCTGCAACGACCGGGGCGCGTGCCTCGCCGGGGCCGTCCTGTCGGCGGACGTGCGCCCGGGGGTGGCGCAGCTCTCGACCGGTGCCTGGTTCGACCCCTACGACCCGCGACGCCACGGTCCGGAGGCCGGGGAGGCGGGTCTGCCGCCGGGCACGTGCGTCCACGGCAACCCCAACGTCCTCACCGCCGACGTGGGCACCTCGGCGCTCGCGCAGGCGTGCACGGGGCAACACGTCCTCGTCGAGATCGCCCGCTGGGACGGGCCCGTCCCCGACGTCCTCGCGCACGTACCCCCGACGGAGCGCTGAGGCCTCCCGCCGGGATGTGGGCGCCCTGCTGCGCGCCGCCACCCCGGGCGGCCGGGGCGGACCGGCGACGTGACCGCGTCGACGTGATCGACCCGGTGAAGGGTGTGTGACGTGGTCGTTCGTCGAGGACGTCGCAGCGACGCGGCGGTGTCAGTTCGTCCAGGAGAGCGCGCAGTAGGCGTACCGCACGTGCTCCTCGACGGCGTCGGCGGCCGCCTCGGCGTCGCGGGCGACGACGGCGTCGTGGACGCGCCGGTGGCCCGCCCGCAGTCCGTCGACGAGCTCATCCCAGGCGGGCGTCGCGTGGAACGACGCGAGGATCGGCGCCTTCATCGAGGCACGGATCGCGGTCGTCATGTCGGTGACGAGGCGGTTGCCGCCCGCCTCGGCGAGGGCGAGGTGGAACGCGATGTCGAGGTCGTTGAACCTCTCGCGGGAGACACCCGGCTCCTCCATGCCGGCGAGGAACCCGGCGAGCGCGTCGAGGTCGGCCTGCGTCGCGTGGCGTGCGGCGAGCCCGACGCTCCACCGTTCGAGCATGACGCGGGCCTCGATGACGTCGTCGGTGGGGAAGTTCGCGAGGGCGACGTGGAGGCGGAGGAACAACGTGAGCGACTCGCTCGGCATCGAGACGAGGGCGGTCCCCCCGTCGGGGCCGACGCCCACCCCGGCGCGGACGACCCCGAGCGCCTGGAGCATCCGCAGCGCCTCGCGGACGGCGGCACGACTCACGCCCAGTCGGGCGGCGAGGTCGCGTTCGCCCGGCAACCGGTCGCCGACGCGAAGCTGCCCGGCGGCGATCTGCTCCTCGACGGCGGCGATGACGGCGTCGTAGGCGCGGGGCCGCTCGCCACCGCGGTCCGACGCGGCGGTGACGGGCGGGTTCTCGGACATGGGGCACAGTGTGGCACCCGCCGCCCCGCTCCGTGACCGCCCTCCGGATCGGCGCCCACCGACCCCGGCATCGGGGACCAACGGGTCCCATCCGCCCCCGATCGTCCTGTGGCGGAGGAGGATGGTCCCCACCGACCCGAGGAGGAACGGATGTCCACGGCGCTGCTCACCGATCTGCGGACGGCACTCGAGGGGACGGCGGTGAGCGACCGGCCCGTCGACCTGGCCCGGGCGGCGCACGACGCCTCCCACGTGCTGCTCCACCCCCAGGCGTTCGTCGTCGCGCGGGACACCCCCGACGTGGCCCGCACCCTCGCGATCGCGTCCCGCCACGGTGTGCCGGTGACGTTCCGCTCGGGCGGCACGTCGCTGTCGGGCCAGGCCGTCACCGACGGCGTCCTCATCGACACCCGCCGCGGGTTCCGTGACGTCGAGGTGCTCGACGACGGTGCCCGCGTGCGCTGCCGCCCCGGCGCGACCGTCCGCACCGTCAACGCCCACCTCGCCCCGTACGGGCGCGCGCTCGGCCCGGACCCGGCGAGCGAGGCCGCCTGCACCATCGGCGGCGTCGTCGCAGACAACTCCTCCGGCATGGCCTGCGGCACGACCCGCAACACGTACCGCACGCTCGACTGCCTCGAGGCCGTGCTGCTGAACGGCACGGTGATCGACACCGCGCTGCCCGACGCCGACGCGCGGTTCAAGGCCGCCGAGCCCGAGGTGTGGCAGGGCCTGGCGCGGCTGCGCGACCGCGTACGCGGCAACCCGGACTCCGTGCGCCGCATCGAGCACCAGTACTCGATGAAGAACACGATGGGCTACGGCGTCAACAGCCTCCTCGACTTCGACGAGCCCGTGCAGATCCTCGCCCACCTGCTCGTCGGCTCCGAGGGCACGCTCGGGTTCATCTCGTCGGTGACGTTCCGCACCGTGCCCGTGCACCAGCACATCTCGACCGCGCTGCTCGTGTTCGAGGGCATCGAGACCGCGACCGCCGCACTGCCCGACCTGGTCGGCGCCGGCGCCGAGACGGCCGAGCTCATGGACGCCGCCTCGCTGCGCGTCGCCCAGCACTTCCCCACCCCCGTCGACGCCCTCACCGGGCTCGAGGTGCGCGACCACACGGCCCTCCTCGTCGAGGCCCGCGCCGCCGAGGCGGGCGAGCTGGACGAGCACGTTCACCGCTTGGAAGGGGTGCTCGACGGGCTGCGCCACGACGGGCTGCTCACCGACCTGGCCATCCCCACCCGGTTCTCGGCCGACCCCGTGCCGCGCGCCCAGGCGTGGGCCGTCCGCAAGGGCCTCTACACCGCGGTCGCCGGCGCCCGCCGCGCCGGCTCCACCGCCCTGCTCGAGGACATCGTCGTACCCATGCCGGCGCTCACCCAGGCCGTCCGCGACCTGGGCGAGATCTGCACCCGCCACGGTTACGACGAGGCCGTCGTGTTCGGCCACGCCAAGGACGCCAACCTGCACTTCATGATCAATCCCGATCTGCGCGACCCCGCCCAGGTCGAGACCCTGGGCGCGTTCAGCGACGACCTCGTCGACCTCGTCCTCGCCGCCGACGGCTCGCTCAAGGCCGAACACGGCACCGGACGCGTCATGGCGCCGTTCGTCGAGCGGCAGTTCGGCAGCGAGCTGTACGCCGTCATGCGCGAGGTCAAGCGGCTGCTCGACCCGACGAACACGCTCAACCCCGGCGTCGTCATCACCGACGACGAGCGCGCCCACCTACGGGCGCTCAAGGCCCCGACGCCCGTCGACGAGGCCGTCGACCGCTGCGTCGAGTGCGGCTACTGCGAGCCCGTGTGCCCGAGCCGCGACGTGACGACGACGCCCCGCCAGCGCATCGTCCTCATGCGCGAGATGGCCGCGCACCGCGCCGCCGGGCGCGAGGACGAGGCCGCCGCCATCGCGAAGGACTTCGACTACATGGCGGTGCAGACGTGCGCGGCCGACTCCCTGTGCCGCCCCGCCTGCCCCGTCGACATCGACACCGGCGTCGTCATGAAGCGCTTCCGCACGGACGCCCAGACCCCCGCCACCCAGCGTGTCGGCGCCGCCCTCGCGACCAACTGGGGCCCGACCCTCACGGGCCTGCGCGCGGGGGTCGGCGTCGCCGACCACGTGCCGGGTGCCCTCCTCGAGCGGATCACCGCCACCGCCCGCAGCGTCCTGTCCCCCGGCCTCGTGCCGCTCGTGGGCGACGACCTGCCCGGCCCCGGCCTGTCCCGACGCACGAACGCGCGGCAGGAGCCAGGAGACGTCGTCCTCCTCCCCTCGTGCATCGGCGAACTCTTCGCCCCGGAAGGCGACTCCCCCGGTGCCGCCCAGGCGTTCCTCGCCGTGTGCGACCGCGCGGGCGTCACCGTGCGACTGCCGAAGGACATGGACGGGCTGTGCTGCGGGACCGTCTGGCGGAGCAAGGGACTCACCGAGGGGCAGAAGGAGATGGCGATCCGCACCGCCCGGGCGCTGCTCGAGGCGAGCGAGGACGGGCGGGTGCCCGTCGTCATGGACGCCTCCTCCTGCACCCACGGCCTGCACGCCCTGCCCGGCGACCTCGGCGCCGCCGGGGAACACGCGCTCGCCGAACGCGTCGCCGGTCTGCAGATCATGGACGCCACCAGGTTCGTCGCCGAGCACGTCCTCCCCCGCCTCACCGTGCGCCGCACGGCCCGGTCGGCGGTCCTCCACCCGACGTGCTCGGACCGGCACGCGGACGACATCCCCGCGCTGCGCGCCATCGCCGAGGCCGTGGCGGACGAGGTCGTCGTGCCCGTCGAGTCCGGCTGCTGCGGGTTCGCGGGCGACCGCGGCATGCTCCACCCCGAACTCACCGCCGGGGCCACGGCCCGCGAGGCGAAGGAGGTCGACCACCGCACCTACGACCTCTACCTGTCGAGCAACCGCACCTGCGAACTTGGCATGAGCCGCGCCACCGGGCACGCCTATCACCACGTCCTCGAGGCGCTCGCCGACGCCCTCGTCTGACCTTCGGGTGCGGCGGGCACTGGGCCCGCTGCACTCCGCAATCCCGCACGGTACGCGCCGGATCCGGCCCCTAGGACCCTTGACCTCCGCGGCCCGCGGCCCTACGTTGACCCCAATGGTCTGACCATTGGGGTCGGGCCAACCCCCCCCATCGTCTGCCCGGAGTTGTGCCGATGATCCCCGCATACCAGCCCGTCACCGATCCCCTCGGGCACCAATGGCTGTCCGCCCTCGTCGCCACCATCCCCATCCTCGTCATGCTCGTGACGCTCGGCGGTCTGCGGTGGAAGGCCCACATCGCCGGACTCACGTCGTGGGCCGTCGCGCTCGTCATCGCCGTCGCCGTCTACGCGATGCCCGTGACGACCGCCCTCTCCCTCTCCGCGCACGGGTTCGTCTACGGCCTGTTCCCCATCGTGTGGATCCTGCTGTGCGCGATCTGGATGTACCAGGTCACCGTCATCAGCGGCCGGTTCGACGACCTGCGGGCGACCTTCTACCTCATCACCGACGACCCCCGCGTCCTCGGCCTCATCATCGCGTTCTGCTTCGGTGGCCTCCTCGAGGCGCTCGCCGGTTTCGGTGCCCCCGTCGCCATCGTCACGGTCATGCTCGTCGCCATCGGGTTCTCCCCGATCCGCGCCGCGATCACCGCGCTCCTCGCGAACACCGTCCCGGTCGCGTTCGGGGCCGTCGGTCTGCCCATCCTCATGGCCGCCAAGACCGCGGACCTGCCCGTCCTCGCGGTCTCCCCGGTCGCGGGTCGCATCTGCGCGATCCTCTCCCTCGTCGTCCCGCTCCTGCTCCTCTACGTCATCGACGGCAAGCGCGGCGTGGCGCAGTGCTGGCCGATCGGCCTGTTCATCGGCGGGATCTTCGGCGTCGTTAAGTGGGTCGTCTCCGGCACGAGCCTCTACAACCTCACCGAGGTGTTCGCCGCCGTCATCACCGTCGTCGCCGTCGTCGCCTTCCTCCGCGTGTGGCACCCCAAGGGCGGTGAGGGGGCCCGTCCGCGCGTCGGTCAGGCCCTCGTCCCCGAGGTCGAGGAGGCCCACCTCCGCGGCGGCGCCGACGGCCACGGCGGCACCGCGACCGCCACGGCCCAGAAAACCGCACCCGCCACGACCGGTACCGAACTCCGAACGGACCACCTCGACGGACGTCGGATCCTCATGGCGCTCGTGCCGTACGTGCTCGTCATCGCCGTGTTCTCGATCGCGGCGATCCCCGCCGTCAAGGAGGCCCTCGCCTCCACCGACCTCAAGTTCGCCTGGCCGGGCCTGTCGGACCTCGACAACGCCGCCGGCGCCCCCGCGGGCCACCGCGCGTACACGCTCACGTGGCTCTCCAGCCCCGGCACGCTCCTCGCGTTCGTCGCGATCGCCGTCGGCCTCATCTACAAGGTGCCGATGGGCACGCTCTTCGGCGAGCTGTGGAAGAACGCCGTCAAGCTCAAGTACACGGCCCTCACCATCGGCTCCGTCGTCGCTCTCGCGTTCGTCATGGGCGACTCGGGCCAGACCCTCGCGCTCGGCCTGTTCATCGCCGGGGTCGGTGCGGCCTACCCGTTCTTCGCCCCGATCCTCGGCTGGATCGGCACATACGTCACGGGCTCCGACACGAGCGCGAACATCCTCTTCTCCGGACTGCAGGCCGGGGTCGGCGACCAGATCGGCCACAAGGAGCTGCTCGTCGGCGCCGGTGCCGCCGGTGGCGTCGTCGGCAAGATGATCTCGCCGCAGTCCCTCGCCGTGGCGGCCTCGGCCATCGGCATCGCCGGAGCCGAGTCGGTCATCCTCCGCAAGGTCTTCGGCTACAGCATCCTGTTGTTGTTCTTCATGTGCCTCATCACCGGGCTCATGTCCACCCCCGTCCTCGGATGGTTGCTCCCATGACCGCCTCCCCCACTTCCCCCATCAGCCGCACCGACGGAGAGGTCCGCCCCATGACGACACGGCCGGGCGACGGCAAGCGCGTCGCCCTGTTCGCCACCTGCGCGAGCGACGTGATGTTCCCCCAGACGCCGAAGGCGGTCGTCACGCTCCTGGAGCGTCTCGGCTGCACCGTCGTCTTCCCCCGCGAGCAGACCTGCTGCGGGCAGCCGTTCGCGAACACGGGGTACTTCGAGGAGTCCGTCCCCGTCGTCCGCAACTACGTCCAGACCTTCGAGCCGTACGACTACATCGTCGGCCCGTCGGGCTCCTGCGTCGGCGCGGTGCGGCACCAGCACGAGATGCTCGCCGAGAACGCCGGTGACCACGGACTCGCCCGTGACGCCGCCGCCGTCGCCCGACGCACCTACGACATCAGCGAGTTCCTCGTCGACGTCCTGGGAGTCGTCGACGTGGGCGCCTACTTCCCCCACAAGGTCACCTACCACCCGACGTGCCACTCGATTCGCGTCGCGCACGTCGGCGACAAGCCGATGCGACTCCTCCAGGCCGTCAAGGGCATCACGATCCTCCCCCTCGAGGACGCCGAGCGCTGCTGCGGGTTCGGCGGCACGTTCGCGATGAAGAACCCCGACGTGTCGACGGCGATGGCGGGCGACAAGGCCCGACACGTCATGGACACCGGCGCCGAGTACCTCGTCGCCGGTGACAACCTCTGCCTCCTCAACATCTCGGGTGTGACCAACCGCCAGAAGGGCGGCGTCAGGCCCATCCACCTCGCCGAAGTCCTCGCCGGTACCGAGGCCGATCGCGAAGGAGAGACGCTGTGACCACCGAGACCACGCCCCGCGGCCCGTTCGGCTCCCCCGGGAGGACGACCTTCCTCGGGTCGACCATCCCCGTCGCCGGACGCCCCGCCCCCCGCTACGAGGGCGCCGACCGACACACGCCGGCACCGCCCCCCACCGAACCCGGCACCGCCCCCCACCGAACTCATCGACTCCCCGCCGTTCCCCACCGGGGCCCGCCGCGAGATGGCGAACCCGGTGCAGCGTGGCAACCTCCACCACGCGATGACGACGATCCGCACCAAGCGTGAGCGGGTGGTCTCCGAGCTCGACAACTGGGAGGAGTTGCGTCTCGCGGGCGAGGCGATCAAGAACCGCACGCTGCGCCACCTCGACTCCTACCTGCTGCAGCTGGAGGAGAACCTCACGAAGGCGGGCACCGTCGTCCACTGGGCGCGCGACGCCGCCGAGGCCAACGAGATCATCACCCGCCTCGTCAAGGAGGCCCTTGCCGACGAGGACGTCGACTACGACGGCACCGGCATCGCGGGCGACGAGGTCGTCAAGGTGAAGTCGATGGTCACCCAGGAGATCGACATGAACGAGGCCCTCGAGGCCGAGGGCATCGCCGCCTGGGAGACCGACCTCGCCGAGATCATCGTCCAGCTCGGTCACGACCGCCCGAGCCACTTCCTCGTCCCCGCGATCCACCGCAACCGCGCGGAGGTCCGCGAGATCTTCCTCGGGGAGATGGGCAACTACGGCCGCCCGGCCCCCGAGGACCTCGACTCCGAGCCGAAGAACCTCGCCGCCGCGGCGCGCCTGCACCTGCGCGAGAAGTTCCTCCGCGCGAAGGTCGGCATCTCGGGCGCCAACTTCGCCGTCGCCGAGACGGGCACGCTCGTCGTCGTCGAGTCCGAGGGCAACGGCCGCATGTGTCTCACGCTGCCGCAGACCCTCATCAGCGTCGTCGGCATCGAGAAGGTCCTGCCGACGTTCGACGACCTCGAGGTGTTCCTCCAGCTATTGCCCCGTTCGAGCACCGCAGAGCGCATGAACCCGTACAACACGCTGTGGACGGGCCCCGGCGGAAAGGACGGCGACGGGCCGGAGAAGACGCACGTCGTCCTCCTCGACAACGGCCGCACGCACGTGCTCGCCGACCGTCAGGGTCGCGACGCGCTCCGCTGCATCCGCTGCACGGCCTGCCTCAACGTGTGCCCCGTCTACGAGAAGGTCGGCGGCCACGCCTACGGCTCGGTGTACCCCGGCCCGATCGGCTCGATCCTCACCCCGCAGCTGCGGGGCACCGGCTCGGCCGTCGACAAGTCGCTGCCGTTCGCGAGTTCGCTCTGCGGCGCGTGCTTCGACGTCTGCCCCGTGCGGATCCCCATCCCCGACCTCCTCGTCTACATGCGCAACAAGGTCGTCGAGACGAAGAAGGTCGAGGGCCGGACGGGCAAGGCGCGCCCGTTCCTCACCCACGGCGAGCCCGCCGCGATGACGGCCGCCGCCTGGATGATGGCCGACAGCCGCCGCTGGGAGACCGCGACCAAGGGCGCCGGTCTCTCGGGCCGGTTGCTCGGACGTGCCGATCACATCGGTCCGATGCCGTGGCCGTTGTCGAAGTGGACCAACGCGCGGGACGTCCCCGTCCCGCCCACGGAGTCGTTCCGCTCCTGGTGGAGCCGGACGCGAGGAGGCGACGAGAAGTGAGCACCCCCACCATGCCCACCCGTGACGGGGCAGCGCGCCGCGGCAGCGCCAAGGACGAGATCCTCGGCCGCATCCGCACCGCCCTCGCCGACATCCCCGACCTGCCGCCCGAGGAGGACGTGCCCGTGCCGTGGGAATACGGCCGACCGACCCGCACCGAGGGCGTCCTCGACCTCTTCGTCGAACGGGTCGAGGACTACAAGGCCCGTGTCCTGCGCTGCCACACCGGGGAGATCCCCGCGCGGATCGCCGAGGCGCTCCACGAGCACGGCGCCCAGTCCGTCGTCCTTCCCGCCGGGCTCGACCCGGCGTGGCGCGACGCCGTCGCGTCCGGAGGGTTCGACGTCCGCGAGGACGAGCCGCACCTCACGCGTGGGCAGCTCAACGAGACGGACGCCGTCGTCACCGCCTGCTGCGTCGGTGCCGCGGAATCGGGCACGATCATGCTCGACCACCGGCCCGACCAGGGTCGTCGCGCACTTACCCTCGTGCCCGACCTCCACGTGTGCGTCATCCGCGCCGACCAGGTCGTCTCCGACGTCCCCGAGGCCGTCGCCAGACTCGCCCCGTCGGTGCACGAGGAGCGCCTGCCGCTCACGTGGATCTCGGGTGGATCGGCGACGAGCGACATCGAGCTCTCTCGCGTCGAGGGCGTCCACGGTCCGCGGACCCTCGTCGTCGTGCTCGTCGAGGACTGACGAGGACCCGACGAGCGCCTGACGAGAGCGGCGAGAAGCGTCGTTCGGACGGGCCCGCCTCCCCGAAATGATCGGGCGGGCGGGCCCGCTTCGACGTGCGGTCGAGGTCGCGCGCAGAGTGCGGAATCCGGTCGATCGCTCGACGCGCATGCCGCCTTCCTCACGGCTAGGTTGACCCCGACGGGCAGGACCTTTCGGAAGGACGTGTCATGAGCAGCAGTTTCCAACCGGACAGCACCCCGCAGATCGGCGACCAAAGCCGCGAGGGCATGAATCCCACCGCCGACGACCGCCAGAACCGCACCGGCGAGCTGTCGCGCACGGGCGACGCCACCCCCGGCGACGACCTGAGACATGGCGAAGAGCGCCATCAGCGAGGTGGCTCCCACGGCGAGGATCGGATGGGCGGTCGCGAGGACGTCGAGCGTCGGGACGACGTTCGAGAGGACTCGGCCACCGTCGCGCGGGGAGACGACACGGTCCCCGACGACCGCTCCGACGCCGAGGACGACGGCTTCGAGCACGACCGCATCGACATCACGGATGCCGGGGGCCCGCGCGGCGGTACGTCGTCGAGCGACCGGGCCGCGGACGACCGGGATCGACACGAAGGCGACCGCGACGGCGACGCCGATCGTGCGCGCGACGACGCCGGTGCGTCCGGGAGCGACGACTCCCACGACCAGGGCGACGAGGGCGACGAGAACCGATACCTCGAGCCCGACGAGAACGCCGAGCGCCGCGCCGAGGAGTTCGCGGCCGAGCACGACCCGGCCGACCACGACGTGCGGGCCGGTGAGGAGTTCCGTCAGCGTGGCGACCTCATCGCCGACGAGGACGGACACGCCAAGGCCGTCGACGCCGAGGGTCATTACGTCGACGCGGGCGACGCGGAGCAGCTCGCCGGGGGCACCGCCGTCCCCGGCGGCGGTGCTCGGCGCCAGGACGACCCCGATGACGGCGGTGATCCCGACGGCAGCGGGCACGACGGCAGTGGGCACGACGGCAGTGGCAACCGGCAGGGCCAGGGCGGCGGAGACGCCGGTCGCGGCGCCGCGGGCGACCAGGGTGGCGGCGAGGCGGGGCAGTCGAGCGGGTCCTCGGAGGAGCAGGTGGAGGACGGCGGCTACGGCGTCGGCTCCGCGCGGCCGTTCGCGAGCGGTCGCACTCCGGTGGGCCACCCGATCAAGGCGTGGAACGACACCCGCACGTACGCCGAGCCCGGCCACCCCCACTACGAGGGCGGCCCGGCTCACGTCTGGTTCACCGACGCCCAGACGGCCGAACGAGCCGGATTCTCCCGCGCCGGAGAGTAATCCACCCCTCACCCCCGCCGAGACAGCCGTCGTTTCCACCCCTGCTCTTTCGGGGGCCGGAAACGGCGGCTGTCTCGGCGATGTGCGGGCTGCTCGACTCCCGCCACGCTCGTCTCGCTAGCCTCGGCGGGTGCCGGCATTCACCCCGACGCCCGCGCTCGCGCGCTGGGGCGTCTCCCTCATGTTCTTCACCAACGGCGTCCTGCTCGCCGGTCTTCTCCCCCGATACCCGGAGGTCAAGGCCGCTTTCGGCCTCTCCGGAACCCTGTACGGGCTCCTCGTCATCGCGATGCCTCTCGGAGCCGTCACCGCGGCGACCGCGGCCGGACCGATCATCCGCCGGTTCGGTGCGCGCGCCGTCACCGTCGTGGGGTCGGTGATCCTCGCGATCGTGTTCGCGCTCGCGGTCCACAGCCCCGTCGCGATGCTCTTCGCCGCCGCGATGTTCGTCGCGGGCATCACCGATGCGATCGTCGACTCGGCGCAGAACGTTCAGGGCGTCATCGTCGAGGAGTGGAAGGGCCGCTCGATCATCAACTCCTTCCACGCGATCTGGAGTCTCGGTGCGACCGCGGGTGGGCTCATCGGTACGTGGTGCGCCGCGCACGCGGTGCCGTTGACGACGCAGATGACCGTCAACGGGGCCGTGTGGGCGGTGGTCGCCGTCGTCGCCGGCATCATCGCCGCCACCCCGCACGATCGCGATCATGCCTCCGCCGACGTCGCCGAGGACGAGGTCGTCGGCGCTGGGACTCCTGAGGCGAACGTCGCCGCGGACGCGGGCGGACGCGCCGGACGGAACGGCAGGCCACGGGCCGGCGCGGCGGGAAGGACTCGCCCGTGGCGCGTGCTCCTGCCCCTGGTCGTGTTGTCGATCTGCGGCACTCTCATGGAGGAGGTCGCGAACAGTTGGTCCGCGCTCTTCCTCGGCGGCGAGACCGACGCGCCCGCCCAGCTCGCCGGACTCGGATTCACCATCGTTCTGGCGTGCCAGTTCGTCGGCCGTCTCGTGGGCGACCCGATGACCGACCGGTGGGGACGTGAATCCGTCGCCCGGCTCGGCGGCCTGCTGACCGCGGCCGGCATGACGATCGCGGTCGTCAGCTCGGCGTGGGTTCCGGTGCTCGTCGGGTTCGGCCTCATGGGATTCGGCTCGGCGACCCTCGTCCCGGCGGCCTTCGCGGCGGCCGCCCGCGTGCCCGGCCTGCCGCACGGCACGGGCATCGCGATCCTCGGCTGGCTCATGCGCCTGGGGTTCCTGCTCACCTCGCCCCTCGTCGGCGTGATCTCCGACGTCGCCGGCCTGCGCGCCGCCCTCGGAGTCCCCCTCGCGGCCGGGCTTCTCGCGGCCTACCTCTCGCACCGCCTCGGCGCCAACGCCCGCGCCCGACAAGCAGCGGGCTGACGCCTCCGAAGAACTGCAGGCCTCGCTGGTGGAGGTCGCGTCACCCTGGTTGCGGAACCCGTGGATGTGCGCGTCGCGGCCCTCCGGCGGGTTGGCGCACGTTTCGCCCCTGAGCGTCACCGACGCCGCGTCAGAACACGGAGAAGACGGTTGTCTCGGCGGTGGTCAGGGCGCGGGGACGAGGATGCCCGCTGTCATGAGACTGCGCACGAGGTCCGTGGCCGCGGCCTCGTCACCGGCGCCGTCACCCGCTGCAACCGCCACGTCGGCCGCCCGGTGCGCGTCGCCGTCGAGCAGGACGTCGAGTGCCGTGGCGAGTCCGGGCGTCTCGTCGAGGCGGAGGTCGATGCCGCGGCCGCGCAATCGAATCGCCCCATCTTCGATCGCCCGGCGCAACCGCAGATGCGGACGCAGACACACCGATGTCCCGGCAGTGAGGTCGCGCACCGCGTCGGCCTGAGCCAGCGGCGCCACCGGGGCCGGGCGTGCCGTGTCGTCGGCGCGACGGTCGAGAGCGGTGGCGAGCTCGTCGTCGGTGAGCTCGGAGATCGCGGCGATGAGAGCGGTGCGCACCGCGTCGGCGTCCTCGGCGAGGTCGGCCGGCGATCCGACATCGACCTCGAGCGGCAGCGGTCGCCGCAGGTCGGAGGCCGTGGCGAGCGCCCGGCTCATGAGTTCGGAGGCGAGGTGGCGCCGGGTCCACACGTGCAGCCCGATCGTGAGGTGGGCGCTGACTCCCCCGAGCGCCGTGGCCGCGTGCAGGTATCCACGCGGGAGGTAGAGGCAGTCGCCCGGTTCGAGCACGACGTCCAGCGCAGGCTCGTTCTCGGCCGCCTCGGCGACGAGCGTGCGGCGGCCGCCCGTCTCCCACGTCTCCTCACGCGTCGGCCACTGCAGCACGGGCTCGTGGATCACCCAGCGCTTGCGGCCGGCGAGTTGCAGGACGAAGACGTCGTGCACGTCGTAGTGAGCCGAGAACCCTTGCGACTGAGGCGGGGTCACGTACACGTTGGCCTGTGCGGGATGCCCGGTCCCCTCCGCGAGGTCCGCGACGAACGCGGCGATCGGCTGCCACGTGCGGTGCAGCCCCTGGAGGACGATGGTCGATCCGTCGGCGAAGAGGCGCGCGAGACGGGCGTCGTCGATCTGGTCGGTGACGGCCGCGCCGACGCCACCACCGGAGGTGAACGAGCGCTCGGGCAGGGCCGAGCCGTTCTTCGCGACCCGGAGGAAGGGCGTGCGCAGGCCGCGCGTCGTCAACAACTCGTCGATCGCGGCGAGGTCGAGCAGATCCGCATAACCCGGGCCGTGGTGCAGCCAATGTCGTTCGCCCCAGGCAGCGGCGAATCCGGGCAGGTCGTCACCGACGAGGCGGGCGAGTGCCGAGGCACCCGCCCGCCTGCCGGAATCAGTCGGCGTCATCGAGCTCAGACAGGAACGCCCGCGCCCGAGTCGGCCCCGCCGTCACCGGTGGGGTTGGCGCCACCATCGGCACCACCGTCAGCACCGCCATCAGCACCACCGTCAGCACCGCCATCAGCGCCACCGTCAGCGCCGCCATCAGCGCCGCCGTCGGCGCCACCATCGGCACCGCCGTCAGCGCCACCATCGGCACCGCCGTCAGCACCGCCATCGGCACCCGCG
This sequence comes from Mobilicoccus massiliensis, assembly GCF_000826525.2. Lineage (GTDB taxonomy): Bacteria > Actinomycetota > Actinomycetes > Actinomycetales > Dermatophilaceae > Mobilicoccus > Mobilicoccus massiliensis. Next base: position 831,734 of record NZ_LN651331.1, read on the forward strand.
CCCGTGTCGGCGCCTGCGCCCGTGTCGCCCTTGATCGCGTTCGCGCCGGAGTCGGCACCGCCGTCGGCGCCACCGTCACCGGCCGTGACGGGGTTGGTCATGCCGCCACCCATGGGGTTGGAGGTCGTGTCGCTCATTGCGTGCTCCCTTCGTCGGGACTCGGCTTCGGTCGTTGCGGTTCACCGAGAGCTTCGGCGGTCTCTGTCTAACCGACATCTCGACGCCCTGCACCTCGAGCGCTCGAGCGATTCTCAGACTTCGCCGAACCAGAGGCCGATCTCGCGCTGCGCCGACTCCGGGGAGTCCGACCCGTGGACGATGTTCTTCTGAACCTTCTCGCCCCAGTCGCGGCCGAGGTCGCCGCGGATGGTTCCGGGTGCCGCCGCGGTGGGATCGGTCGCACCCGCGAGAGAACGGAAGCCCTCGATGCACCGCTCGCCCTCGATGACGGCGGCGGCGACGGGTCCGGAACCCATGAACTCCACGAGCGGCTCGAAGAAGGGCTTGCCCTCGTGCTCGGCGTAGTGACGGGTGAGCAGATCACGGCTCGGGGTGAGCACACGAAGGGCGGCGAGGGTGTACCCCTTCGCTTCGATACGTCGGAGCACCTCACCGGTGAGGCCGCGGGCGAATCCGTCGGGCTTGACGAGGACGAGAGAACGTTCGGTCATGGCCTCAGCCTAGTGAGCCGCGACCCACCGATCCCCACTCACGCCCAGACAGGCACTTCCACCCCGGCGCCCGGCCGCCAGGCACGACCAAACCGCCTGTCCCGGCACCCACCCCACCGAGACAGGCACTTCCACCAGACGAAAACGCCTGTCTCGGCGGTGTGGGTGCCGGGACCGGCGTTCGTGGGCGCGAGTGAGCGCGTCCATCTTGAAGCCCTGGTACAGCGCGGTGATCCACAGCGCGAGAAAGATGGCGGCCGCCACGACGACCAGCGGTTCGAGGATCGCACCGGCGAACATCGCGGCCTCGACGAGCCAACCGACCGTGACGCCGAACGGGCGACGCAACAGTCCGGCGGTGAGGATCGACACGAGGGCGAGGATGCTGCCGACCAGAAGCACCGGTCCGGCATGCGCCCCCCCTTGCGCCGAGCCCAGCCCCCACAGCGTGAGCGCCCCGAAGAAGATCACCGGCGCCTGCCCCACGAGAACGAAGGCGCCGAGCCGCCGCTGCATGGGTCCGAGCGCGCCGTGAAGCAGGAGAGGTGAGGCCATGCGGCCAATCCTACGGCGATACCCCGGCACCTCAGAGTTGCTCAAACTGATCAACTAATGCCTTCACAAATGATCATTCCTCCGCAATACTCTCGAGGTCGGGCAGCGTCGTCCGACCACGTTCCAAGGAGCCACCCCATGGATATCCAACTTCTCCTGGCGCTCGCGCTCGGCATCGCGACCATCGTGGTCCTCGTCCTGCGAACCCGTATCGACGCCTTCGGAGCCCTGCTCATCGCCGCACTCGTGACCGGTGTCGTCGCCGGTCAACCACTGCTTGGCATCGTCGACTCGATCACCAAGGGCTTCGGCAGCACCCTGGGCTCGATCGGCATCGTCATCGGTCTCGGCGTCGCCATCGGCAAGATCCTCGAGGTCTCCGGGGCGGCCGACGCGCTGGCCCGCGCGTTCCTCAAGGCCTTCGGGCGGGGCCGTGAGCCGTGGGCGATGGCGAGCGTGGGATCGCTTGTCTCGATCCCGGTGTTCTGCGACTCGGGCTACGTCATCATGAACCCGCTGGCCCGCGCCATCGCTCGAGTCAAGCGCGGCGGCTACATCACTCTCGCTCTCGCGCTCGGCTGCGGGATGACGCTGACCCACCACATGGTGCCGCCCACCCCTGGGCCGCTGGCCGTCGCGGGCATCCTGGGCGCCGACCTGGGCATGGTCATCATCGTGGGACTCGTCTTCACGGTCATCCTGCTGCCCGTCGTCGTGCTCTACGCCAAGTTCATGGGGCCAAGGCTCGAGAGCAGCATCTCGCCGCAGGTGGAAGAGGCGATCTTCGGCACCGAAGGTCGCGCGTCGCTCCACGGCGAGTCGAGCGTCGATCGTCTGGACCAGATCGTCACGTATGACCCCGACGACGAGATCGGAGTACCGCCTGCCGGGCAGCACCACAAGCGCATCGGGGCCTTCCTCGGCTCGCTGCCCCTCGTTCTGCCGCTCGTGCTCATCGTGCTCAACACCGTGCTCACCGCCGTCGACAAGAACGCCCAGGGAGCATTGCAGGGCGGCGACGCCTACGAGCCCTCCGCGTGGGTCGCGCCGTTCGCGTTCCTCGGCAACCCGGTCGTAGCGCTGCTCATCGGTCTCGTCCTCGCCGTGTACGTGCTGCTGCCCCGCTGGAGCCCCCGCTCGCAGACCCACAACTGGCTCGCCGACGCGGCCGCCTCGGCCGGCCTCATCCTGCTCATCACCGGCGCGGGCGGAGCGCTCGGCCAGGTGCTGCGGGACTCCGGTGTCGGTGACGCCTTGGCCGAGGCCGTTGCCAGCACCCCGCTGCCGACGTTCTTCGTGCCGTTCATCATCGCGACCGTCGTGCGACTCGCTCAGGGCTCGGGTACGGTCGCGATGATCACGGCAGCGTCGGTCTCCGCTCCGCTCGTCACGGGTCTCGGCATCGCGCCGATCGTCGCGGTCCTCGCCTGCACGGCCGGATCGATGGTGCTCAGCTACTTCAATGACTCCTACTTCTGGGTGGTCACCCGCTTCGCCGGCCTCGAGGGCACAGCCGCGCTCAAGGGCTGGTCGGGGATCACGACGGCGGTGTGGGCCGGTTCGATCCCGCTCCTGTTCGTCCTCGACCTGGTGATCCCATGACCGATTCTTCTTCCGCTCGCCGGCCCGGGCCGTCGGCAACCGGCGGCGGGATGCTCCCCGTCCTCGTCGTCGCCGACGACCTGACGGGCGCGAACGCTGCCGCCGCCGGCTTCGCTCGGGCCGGCCTGCGGGCAGTGACGGTCGGCGTCGGTGACCTCTCGGCGGACTCCGTGCAGCACCCGGTCGAGCGGTATCGCGACCGCTTCGACGCCGTCGTCACGACCACCGACTCGCGCCATTCCCCCACGGCCGAGGCACGCCATCGCGTCACGCAGGACGTCCTCGCCGGCTGGCCGGCGCGGCTCGTCTCCGCGCGCATCGACACGACGTTGCGCGGCAACGTCGGTGTCGCGGCCGAAGCGCTCCTCGACGCGGTCCGGTCGGTCGACGGCGGTCCCGTCGTCGGACTCTGTCTCGCCGCTCATCCCGCCGCGGGCCGCGTCACCGTCGACGGCGAGCAACTGCTCGACGGACGCCGCCTGCAGGACACCGAACTCGCGCATGACGTCCGCTCCCCGATGACGACTTCGTCGGTCGGCGACGTCCTGCGGCGGGGTACGGGCCTCGACGTGGCCCACGTGCCGCTGTCGGCCGTGACGGGCCCTGCGGACGACCTTGTAGCGACGATCATCCGTCTGCTCGACGCCGCGCCGGACATCATCGTCGGGGACGCTCTCACCGTCGATCACCTCGAGCGGCTGGCCGTCGCCGCCGCCCGCGCAGGCGCGGCTCGGGGCGTGACCTGGTGCGGCGTCGATCCCGGGCCGGGCTCGGTCGCACTTGCGCGAGCGCTCGAGCTACACGGGAAGGCCACGACAGGTCCGCGTCTCGTCGTGTCGGGGTCGGCCACCGCATTGACGCGCGCCCAGCTTCAGCGTCTGGCGTCCGAAGAGGACGTCGTTCTCGTGCGCCCCTCGACCACCACACCACCCCTGCCCGATGTCGACGAGACGACCTCCATGCTCACCGCTGCCGTGCGGCAGGCCGGACCCGAGACGATCGTCGCCCTCGTCTCTGTGCTCGACGAGTCCGACGTCGTCGAGATCACCGACGCGCAGGCGGACGCACTGCCCCTCCGACTGGGGGAGATCGTCCGCCGCACCCTTCAGGCCTGTGATGTCTCCGGTCTGTTCACGACCGGCGGCGACGTCACGGCCGCTGTCGTCGGCGCCCTGCGCGGGGGCGGGATCGACGTCGAGGGCGAGGTCGTCCCCCTCGCCGTCGCCGGCCGGCTCGTCGACGGCGAGCACGCCGGCCTGCCCATCGTCACCAAGGGCGGACTCGTCGGCGACACCGGTACGACCGTCGCCTGTCTCCACGAGCTCGCCCACCTCGCCACCCGCCGAGCCCGCGAGGTCCGACGCCTCCGCGAGGCACCCTTCCCGTCCGACCCACCCGCGTTCACCAGCAAGGGAGCATCCTCATGACCCGTCCCGTCCTCGCCCTCACCGTCGGCGATCCGCTCGGCATCGGTCCCGAGATCACCGCTCGAACCCTGGCCGAGTTCGCCGACGACCCCCCAGCTCACGGCATCGCCGTCGGTGACGCGGCCGTCATGCGCCGTGCCGTCGAGGTCTGTGGCCTCGACGTCGAGGTACGCGTCGTCAACGACTGGACGACCGAGCCCGCCGGGGCCGGAGTCATCGACGTCTACGACATCGGCGTGCTCACAGGCGCCCTGCCCGAATGGGGCGTCGTCGACGCCGACGCCGGCCGCGCCGCCGTCCGCGCCATCGAGATCGCCACGAAGGCGGCGATGGAACAGCAGATCGCCGGCATCGTCACCGGTCCGATCAACAAGGAGGCCATCTGGGCCGCCGGGTCGACGTTCCTCGGTCACACGGAGATGCTCGGCGACCTCACCGGGGTCAGCGAGCAGGACACGATGTTCGTCATCCGCAACGAGACCCATGGCGGTCACCACCTGCGCATCTTCTTCGCCACGCGACACATGTCGTTGCGTGAAGCCCTCGACGCCATCACGGTCGAGAACCAGGTCGGCTCGATCGAGCGAGCCCTGAAGGCGTTGACGGTGTTCGGCGTGGACGAGCCCCGCCTCGCCACCGCCGCGATCAACCCCCACGGCGGGGAGAACGGCCACTTCGGCGACGAGGAGATCCGCGTCCTCACGCCGGCTGCGGAGCAGGTGCGCGCCAAGGGCTTGCAGGTTGCCGGCCCGATCCCGGCCGACTCGGTATTCCACCAGGGCCTCGTCGGTCGCTACGACGGCATCCTCTCCCAGTACCACGATCAGGGCCACATCGCGGCGAAGACCTACGACTTCGATGGCACAATCTCGGTCACCGTCGGACTGCCGATCCTCCGCACCTCGGTCGACCACGGCACCGCCTTCGACATCGCCGGCACCGGCAAGGCCGACCACGGCACGATGCGTTCGGCTTACCTCGCGGCGATCGACTACAGCCCGTTCGTGGATCGCATCCGCGAGGCCTATCTCCCGCGCTGACGCCGCACACTCATCTCGTGGCACGCACTCCGAGACAGGCGACGAGAGCCCGGCAACGCCGGGTGCTTCGCCTCGTGCAGGACGGTATCGACCGGGTCGACGACATCGCCGCCGAGCTGGGGGTCTCCGGCGCCACCGTGCGCCGGGACCTCGCCGCGCTCGCGGAGGCCGGCCTGCTGGCGCGCACCTACGGCGGCGCCCAGACCGGGCCGACATTCACCGAACTCGCCCTCGGCGAGCGGACCGGGATGCAGACCCGTGCCAAGGCCGCGATCGCGCAGGCGGCCGCCGATCTCGTCCCGACGGGCGCCGGCACGGTGTTCCTCGATGCCGGGTCGACGTGCGCCCAGCTCGCCGAGCACCTGCGGCAGCGCGACGACCTCACGATCGTCACGCGCGGTCTGGAAATCGCCGTGCTGCTCGCCACGCCCGGCGGGCCGCGCGTCGTCGTCCTCGAAGGCGAAGTCGCGACGATGAGTCACGGCATCGTCGGGCCGTCGGTCTCCGAGGGTCTCGCCCGGTTCCGGTTCGACGTGGCCTTCCTCGGCGCCGACGCGGTGAACCCCTTGGACGGCGTGGGTGAGCCGACGCTCGAGGAGGCCCTCACCAAGGAGGTGGCGGCCGCCCGAGCCGCGCGGGTCGTCGTGCTCGCCGACGCGACCAAGGTCGGCCGCCAGGGTGTTCCGGTGTGGGCGACCCTGCCTCCGTCGTGGATCCTCATCACCGACGTCGACCCCACCGGCGACGGCGAGGACACCGCGGACGTCGCCGGGTTCGAGGCCGCCGGCGTCGAGGTCATCCGCGTGCGCGCCGACGCCTCTTGACGCGGTCGCAGAGCTGTCCGCGGCCGTGGCGACCCTGGCGGCCACCTCAGACGTCGGTGACGCCCAGGAGCATCCGCACCTCGCCTGCGGTGATGACCGAGCCGGTGGCGACCACTCCCCCGATGACTCCGCCGCTCTCGCCGGAGTCGGCGAGGCCGCCCGCGACGTCGAGGGCGTCGGGCAGGTTGGGGACCACGTGTACGCGGTCCTCGCCGAAGACCTCGGTCGCGAGTTCGCCGAGCCGGGGCGCCGGCATGCAGCGGGGTGAGGTGTTCCGGGTGACGACGACCTCGTCGAACACCGGCTCGAGCTCTTCGAGAATCCCGTCGACGTCCTTGTCGGTCATGCACGCGAGCACCCCGACGATGCGCCCGAAGGTGAACGAGTCGCGCAGTGCCGCAGCCAGACTCCGTGCACCTGCGGGGTTGTGCGCCGAGTCGACGAGCACGGTCGGCGAACGCCGCACGATCTCCAGGCGGCCCGGCGAGGCCACCCGGGCGAACGCCTCCCGTACGAGGTCGGGATCGAGGCCCTCCGCGCCACCGCCCATGAACGCCTCCATGGCCGCCACGGCGAGCAGGGCGTTGTGCGCCTGGTGCTCACCGTGCAGCGGGATGAGCACATCCGGGTACTCCCGAGCGATGCCCTGCAGCGTGACGAGCTGACCACCGATAGCGAGCTCGCGAGAGAGCACCTCGATGTCGCGTCCCTCGTACGCCGCCCGGATGCCCAGCTCGTCGACGCGTTCGGTGATGACCTCCGCGGCGTCGGGCTCCTGACCGGCGACGACGGCGATACTGCCGGGCTCGAGGATGCCCGCCTTGTTCTCGGCGATGCTCGCGAGGTCGTTGCCGAGGTAGGCCTGGTGGTCGAGGGCGATCGGAGTGATGACGCAGACCGTGCCGTCGGCGGCGTTCGTCGCGTCCCATGTGCCGCCGAGCCCGACCTCGACGATCATCACGTCGACCGGGGCGTCGGCGAAGGCCGCGAACGCCATGACGACGAGCACCTCGAAGAACGACAGGCGCGGCCCGCCCTCGGCCTGCGAGCGGGCGTCGACCATCTCGACGTACGGCAGCACGTCGTCGTAGGTCGCGACGAACCGGCGGGCGTCGATAGGGCGGCCCGACAGGACGATCCGCTCGGTGATGTCGTGCAGGTGCGGCGAGGTGAAGCGACCGGTCGACAGGCCGGCCTCCATCGCGAGCGCCTCGACCATGCGGGCCGTCGACGTCTTGCCGTTGGTGCCGGCGATGTGCACGATCGGGGCCGTCGTCTGCGGCGACCCGAGCAGGTCGAGTACCTCACGCACCCGCTCGAGGGTGGGGTCGATGTCGTTCTCCGGCGCACGGTCGAGGATCGCGGCCTCGACCTCACGCATACGCCGGCGCAGGTCGAGGTTGGCGGCGGCCTCGCGTTGCGCGTCGCGGTCGTGGGTGCTCATCGCAGATTCCCTTCTCGTGCCTCGTCACGCGTCTCGGCGCCGGCATCGCGGGCACGGGCGGTCTCGCCCGCGGCACCTGCGTCACCCGCGTCGCCTCCCTTGGCGTCGTCGACGAGATCCTTACGCATCCAGATGAGGTCGGGCAGGCCGTTCTGCTCCTCGCGGCCGTCCTCGACGAAGCCGTGCAGCCGGGCGAAGTCGTAGGCGGCGGCGTTGCCGTCGGTGAACGAGAGGAACACCGAGTTTTTCTCCCCCCGGGCTCGCTCGTACATCGCGTCGAGCAGCAACCCGCCGATGCCCCGGCCTTGCGCCTCGGGCAGCACGTAGATCTTCCAGATGACGAAACGGCCCTGGTGGATGCCGTAGGACGCCATCGCGACGATCTTGCCGCCCTGGTCGGCGACCACGGTGCGACGGGCGCGGATGGCGGGGACGTTGGCATCCATCGTCCACCACTTGTCGAGGAAGAGCTCGAGCAGCTCCGGCGGGAAGATCGACGAGTACGTCGCACGCCACGCCGTGCGGCCGACGGCGACGACCCCCTCGAGGTCGTTGCCGTCGGCCGTGCGGATGACGACGGGTAGGTCGCTCACCGTCATCGCTTCTCCACGATGATGCGCACCGGGACACCGTCGCCGACCGTCGTCTCGACGCCTCGACCCGGCAGCGCGGAGAGGTCTGCCGCCGAACCGAACTGGGTGGCGAGGGTCTCGGTGACGATGAGCGACTGGTGCGCCACGGTGGCCTCCCACACGGCCTCGTCGCCGAGCACCGTGAGCGAGATGCGGTCGGAGACGTCGAGCCCGGCCTCGCGCCGGGCCTGTTGCACGGCGCGGATGACGTCGCGGGCGAGTCCCTCGGCGGCCAACTCCGCCGTGACCTCGGTGTCGAGCACGACGAACCCGCCGCGCGGCAGCACGGCCGTCGCGTGGGTCTCGGCGCGGCCGGAGTCGGCGACGACGGTGTCGAGGGTGTACTCCCCCTCGACGAGGTCGATGCCGGCGCACGTCACCGTGCCGTCCTCGCCGACCGACCAGTCGCCGGTCTTGCTCCCCTTGATGACGCTCTGGACCTGCTTGCCCAGGCGGGGGCCGGCAGCGCGGGCGTTGACCGAGAGCCGCTGCTCGACGCCGAACTCGCCGGAGTCGGCGCCCGAGAGGTCGACGATGTCGACGCGCTTGACGTTGACCTCGTCGGCGATGATCGGCGAGAAGGGCTCGAGGGCCTGCGCGCCCTCGGTGGCGACGACGAGCTCCGAGAGGGGCAGGCGCGTGCGCAGCCCGGCCGCCTTGCGCAGGCTGGACGTCACCGAGCACACCTCCCGGGCACGGTCCATCGCGACGACGAGCTCGTGGTCCGCGGGCAGGTCGGAGGCGACGGGCCAGTCGGTGAGGTGCACCGAGCGACCGCCGGTGAGGCCCCGCCAGATCTCCTCCGTCGTGAGCGGCAGCAGCGGCGCCGCCACCCGGCACAGGACCTCCAGGGTCGTGTACAGGGTGTCGAACGCCTGCGTCGCCGTCTCGGTGGAGGCGCCGGCGGTGTCCCAGAACCGGTCGCGGCTGCGGCGCACGTACCAGTTGGTGAGCACGTCGAGGAAGCTGCGTACCTGGTCGCACGCCCCCGCGATGTCCTCGGCGTCGAGCGAGGCGGTGACACCCTCGACGAGCTCGCGCAGCTTGGCCAGCAGGTAGCGGTCCAGCACGTCGGTCGAGGCCGTCGACCACTTGGCCGTGTATCCCCGGCCCTCGTCGGCCGCGTTGGCGTAGAGGCTGAAGAAGTACCACGTGCTCCACAACGGCAGCAGCGCCTGTCGCACGCCCTCGCGGATGCCCTGTTCGGTGACGATGAGGTTGCCGCCGCGCAGGATGGGCGAGGACATGAGGAACCAACGCATCGCGTCGGCACCGTCGCGGTCGAACACCTCGCGCACGTCGGGGTAGTTGCGCAGCGACTTGCTCATCTTCTGGCCGTCGTTGCCGAGGACGATGCCGTGGCTCACGCACGTGCGGAACGCCGGCCGGTCGAACAGCGCCGTCGCCATGATGTGCATCGTGTAGAACCAGCCGCGGGTCTGCCCGATGTACTCGACGATGAAGTCACCCGGGAAGTGGTGCTCGAACCACTCGGCGTTCTCGAACGGGTAGTGCACCTGGGCGAAGCTCATCGAGCCCGACTCGAACCAGCAGTCGAGCACGTCGGTGACGCGTCGCATCGTGCTCCGGCCCGTCGGGTCGTCGGGGTTCGGGCGGGTGAGTTCGTCGACGAACGGCCGGTGCAGGTCGGTCACCTCGACGCCAAAGTCGCGCTCGAGCTCCTCGAACGAGCCGTAGACGTCGACGCGCGGGTACTCGGGGTCGTCGGACTTCCACACCGGGATCGGGCTGCCCCAGAACCGGTTGCGCGAGATCGACCAGTCGCGGGTGTTCTCCAGCCACTTGCCGAACTGGCCGTGCTTGACGTGCTCGGGCACCCACCTGATCTGCTCGTTGAGCTCGAGCATGCGGTCGCGGATCTTCGTCGTCGAGACGAACCAGCTGCTCACGCCCTTGTAGATGAGCGGCTGCCGGCACCGCCAACAGTGCGGGTAGGAGTGGGTGTAGGACTCGCGACGCAGCATCACGGTGCCGTGGGTCGTGGAGCCCACCTCGGCCGCCACGCCGTCCGCGTCGAGTCGCGTGCGGGCCTTGAGGTGGTCGAGCACCGGGCCGTTGGCGTCGAAGACGAGCATCCCGGCGTACTCGTCCACCGGCGCGGTGAACCTGCCGTCGATGCCGACGGGCATGACCGCCTCGATGCCCTCGCGGTCGGTGACCACCTTGTCGTCCTCACCGAACGCGCCGGCGGTGTGCACGAGGCCCGTACCGTCGGTCGTCGTGACGAACTCCGCGGGCACGAGACGGAACGCGTTCTCGTGGCCCACGTAGTAGCCGAACGGAGGCATGTACTCGTACCCGACGAGGTCGGAGCCCTTGTACCGCGCGACGATGCGCGACTCCACGTCGCCCTTGGACTCCCCCGTCAGCTCCTTGGCGTACGCCTGCGCGCGCTCTGCACCGAAGAGGTAGCGCTCCGGGCTGCCGGTGGGCACGTCGGACTCGACGACGACGTAGTCGAGGTCGGGGCCGACCATGATCGCGAGGTTGCTCGGCAGGGTCCAGGGCGTCGTCGTCCAGATCGTCGCGAGCGTCCCCGTGAGCCCGAGCGGGTCGGTGCCGTCGGTCTTCGTGCCCAGGCGCAGGCCCACGGTGACCGCCGGATCGTTGCGGTCCTGGTAGACGTCGTCGTCCATGCGCAGTTCGTGGTTGGACAGGGGCGTCTCGTCGTTCCAGCAGTACGGCAGCACCCGGAAGCCCTCGTAGGCGAGGCCCTTCTCGTAGAGCTGCTTGAACGCCCAGATGACGCTCTCCATGTACTCCGGGTTCAACGTCTTGTAGTCGTTGTCGAAGTCGACCCAGCGCGCCTGGCGGGTGACGTAGTCGCGCCACTCGTCGGTGTAGCGCAGCACCGACTCGCGGCACGCCTCGTTGAACCGCTCGATACCGAGTTCGCGAATCTCGTCGGTGGTCTTGATGCCGAGCTGGCTCATGGCCTCGAGCTCGGCGGGCAGCCCGTGGGTGTCCCACCCGAACCGGCGCTCGACGCGCTTGCCGCGCATCGTCTGGTACCGCGGCACGACGTCCTTGACGTAGCCGGTCAGCAGGTGGCCGTAGTGCGGCAGGCCGTTGGCGAACGGCGGGCCGTCGTAGAACACGAACTCGTTGCTGCCGTTCTCGCCGGCGTCACGGCCCTCCACCGACGCGCGGAACGTGTCGTCCTCGGCCCAGTAGGCGAGCACGCGCCGCTCGATGTCGGGAAACCTCGGGGAGGCGGGAACGGACGCGGGAACGCCGAACGCGGCTCCTGCGCCCTCGTTCGTGGCAGGGGTGGCGGTCTGGGGGTAGCTCATCGCCGGGCGTGCCTCTCGTGCTCGATCGTGTCGGTGTGGATGGCCGGTCACTACGAGGACGAGTCGCCGGCGCCTCGATGCGCCCGCTCCCGCGGTACCACCTCGCTTGCCACCCGCAGGCCGCGTCACCGGTGGGGCGACGGGCACGGATGACCGCTTCATGCAGGCTGTGACGGGCCGACCCGTCCGGTTCTAGTGGGCAGACCTCGCGTGCGAGGCGCTGCTGTTCTTCCGGAGACTCGCCGTTGATCGCGGCTCGAACGTCTGTGGAGTCCAGTCTACGCGGGGGCGCAAGCCCGTTCCGACGCGGCGTTCCCGGGGCGGCGGTGGCGACGCGCGCGATAGTGAAGGCATGAGCGCACTACCCGATTCTCTGCCGCTGGTCACCGACCTCGACGTCAAACGCTCCTACGCCGTCGACGCGAGCTTCGGGGCCACCGCCCCCGCCGACTTCGAGGTGGTGCGGGCCCGCGACACCGACGACGTCGTCGAGGTCATGCGGTATGCGAACGCTCACCGGATTCCGGTGGTACCGCAGGGTGCTCGCACCGGCCTCAACGGAGCCGCGGTCGCCACCGAGGGCTGCATCGTGCTCAACACCGAGCGGCTCGACACGGTCAAGACCGTCGATCCGCTCGAACAGATCGCCGTCGTCGGTCCCGGCGTCGTCACCGAGGAACTCAAGCAGGCCGCCCGCGCGGAGGGCTTGTTCTACCCACCCGATCCGGCGTCGGCGGCCTCCTCGACGCTCGGCGGCAATGTCGCGACGAACGCCGGTGGGTTGTGCTGCATCAAGTACGGCGTCACCGCCGACTACATCCGCGGACTCGAGGTCGTCCTGCCCGGCGGCGAGGTGATCACCACCGGGCGTCGCACCGCCAAGAGCAGCGCCGGGCTCGACCTCACGGGCCTCTTCGTCGGCGCCGAGGGCACCCTCGGGGTCGTCACGAAGATCGTCACGAGGCTCGTGCCGGCGCCCGAGGACGCGCTGACCGTGCTCGCCACCTTCCCCGATCTCGAGGCGGCGGCGCAGGCGATCGTCGCGCTGCGCCGCGACCCGCAACCACCGTGCCTGCTGGAGTTCCTCGACGCGTTCGCGATCGCCGCCGTCCAGGACCTCGCCGACTACGGGTTTCCCGAGGACTGCGGCGCGGCCCTGCTCGTGCAGTCCGACCGCACGGGCCACGTCGCGGAGGACGTCGCCCGCTACGCCACGCTCATGGAGTCGGCCGGAGCCGACGAGATCGCGATCGCCGACGACCCTCAGGAGTCCGACGCCCTGCTCGCCGGCCGTCGCGTGCTCAACACGGCGCTCGAGGCCAAGGGCCCCAATCTCATCGAGGACATGTGCGTGCCGGTCGGCGAGCTGCCCACTCTCGTCACCCGAGGGCGGGAGATCTGCGCGGCCCACGGCGTCGAGGTCACCCTCCCGGGCCACGGTGGCGACGGCAACCTGCACCCGTCGACCTACTTCGACCCCACCGATCCCGACTCCAACGCGCGCGGGCACGCCGCGTTCTCGGACCTCGTCGACCTCGCGATCTCTCTCGGCGGCACGATCTCCGGCGAACACGGCATCGGCACGATCAAGGCCCCCTACCTGCGTCGACAGGTGGGCGACGCGGCCATCGCGCGGATGCGGGCGCTGCGAGGCGTGTTCGACCCGCACGGCATCTGCAACCCCGGCAAGTCCTACGCCTGAGGGCACCCGGCCGCCGACCTCGGCCGGCATCTCGCGCAACAAAGACCGGTCACTGACCCCGGCCTGCGAGGTCGCGACTGTGTTTCCACTGTTCAGCGCGCCGCGGCCGAAACGCGCCCCGGCGGTGACCGGTCTTTGTTGCGCGAGTTCTCCGGTGGCCCCCACCCAGGCGACGGGTGCGCGCTCCCGGAAGGTGCGTGGTGTCGGGTCAGCGGGCGGTGGACCCGGTGCCGACGCGCTCGGCCGCGACGTGCTCGTCGCGAGCGGTGCCACGTCGACGCGCCAGTAGCGCGTCGATGCTGGCGCGCCCCGGGCCGACGACGACGAACATCGCCGCAGCCAGGCCGATGGCGGCCACGAGTTCCCAGCCCTGGCCGGTGACGAACACCCCGTTGTCGCGGTGGACGAAGAACCAGGCGCCCACCATGACGAACACGACGGCCAGGCCGGCCACTTGGGTCAACAGGCCCAACACGAGCAGGATGCCGCCACCCAGCTCGGCCACGGCGGTGAAGACGGCCGCGACCTGAGGCAACGGGACCCCCATCTCCGCGAACGCGCCGCCGGTGGCCTCGAGCCCGTTCTGGGCCACCTTCTGCCAGCCGTGGGCGATGAGGATGGCGCCGAGGATGACTCTCGCGACGAGAAGCCCGGCGTCGACGACGGCAGGAGGGACGGGGACGAGGCGCGCGGTCGGCATGAAGGGTCCTCTCGAGGGGGCGATTCACATACATGACGCATCACCCATCCTTCGGTGGTCACGGGCTCGATGTCAAGCCGTCCCTGCCACCTCCTCGCGGCCCCGACGCGACGCACCGCGCGCGGTCACAGCCGATGGCTGGGCGCACCGTGGACCGCCGGCTGGGGATCTCACCGCCGGTCGACCACTGGCCCGATCCAGCCCCGTGGCTCGAGAGGTGGGTGTGAGGCACGGCTGGACGGCCCCCGGCACGGTCCGCGATTCCCCCGTTCGACGACGCGATACCGAACCCCGCGAGAGGATGACAATCTCGACCACCCCACGAGCAGGAGGACAGATGGATCTCAGCCAGGCCCGCGAATACGCCCACACGGCGATGCCGCAGGTGATCGACGATCTGCGCACACTGGTGGGGCACAGCTCGATCGCGTTCCCGGGATTCCCCGACGCGCCGATGAAGGCCATCGCCGACGACCTCCTCGGCATGTTCCGTCGGGCCGGGGTCGACGACGTGCGGCTGCTCGATCTGGGCGAGGGCGCCTACCCGAGCATCTTCGCCGAGATCCCCGGCCCCGAGGGCTCCCCCGTCGTCACCCTCTACGCGCACTACGACGTGCAGCCCGCGCCCGAGGGGCAGGGGTGGACCACCGACCCGTGGACGCTGACGGAGAAGGAGGACGGCCGCCTCTACGGCCGCGGTGCGGCCGACGACAAGTCCGGTGTCGTCGCCCACCTCGCCACCCTCGCGGCGTTCGAGGGCAGGCCGCCGGTGACCGTGCGCCTCGTCATCGAGGGCGAGGAGGAGACGGGCAGCCACATCGAGGCCTATGTCGAAGAGCACCCCGAGGACTTCCGTTCCGACGTGTTCGTCGTCGCGGACTCCGGCAACCAGCGTGTCGGCGCGCCTGCCCTGACCACGGGCCTGCGCGGTGACGTCTCGATCACGGTGCGGCTGCGGACCATCGAATCGGCGCTCCACTCCGGCCTGTTCGGCGGCGCGGCCCCCGACGCGCTCGTGGCGATGATCCAGCTTCTCGGGTCGATGTACGACGAGACGGGGGCCACCGTCATCGAGGGGCTCGACTCCTACGAGTGGCCCGACGGCGACCTCGACGAGGCCGACTTCCGCGCCAGCGCGGGGGTTCTCGACGGGGTCGAGCTCAGCGGGTCGGGGCACCTCGCGAGTCGGCTGTGGAGCCGTCCAGCGGCGACGGTCATCGGCATCGACGCCCCGCCGGTCGCGGGCGCGTCGAACATCGTCATCCCGGAGGCGACGGCGCGGATCAGCGTGCGCATCGTGCCCGGTAGCGATCCCCAGGCCCAGCTCGCCGCGATCGAGACGCACCTCAAGGCGCACGCCCCGCGCGGTGTCCAGCTCGAGATCGGCGACCACAAGGTCTTCGGAGCCTGGAAGGCCGCCGAGGGCGGACCGGCGACGAAGCTCGCGGAGCAGGCGATGACCGAGGCGTTCGGCGCTCCTTGCGAGTCCCACGGCTCGGGTGGCTCGATCCCCCTGGTGCAGGTGCTGCTCGACACCTCCCCCGGCTCGGAGGCGATCCTCTGGGGAGCCGAGGACGAGGAGAAGGCCCGCATCCACGGCCCCGACGAGTCCGTCGACCCCAAGGAGATCGAGGATCTCGTCGTGGCGCAGATCCTCCTGCTGTCCCGGTTGGGGGAACAGCGACGCTGACCGTCCGTGGCTCCGCGTGGGCCCGCGGGATCGCACGCCGATCCTGTGGGCCCACGCCCGCCCCTCGGGGTCGCCGGGCCACGAAGCCGGCGAAGGTCAGCGCTGGAGCGTCCGGCTCGGCGACACCCCGAAGTACTCCTGATACTGCTGCGCGAACCGGCCCGGATGACCGAAACCCCATCGGCGCGCGATGCCGGCGACGGTGTCCCGCGTGGGGTCCGCTGCGATGAGTTCGTGGTGAGCGCGCGTGAGGCGGACGCGCCGGAGGTGATGGGTCGGCGTCGTGTCGAGGTGCCGGGCGAAGGCGTGCTGGAGCGCCCTCGTGCTCGGCCCCGCCGCCGCCGCGATGTCGGCGAGGCCGAGAGGCTCGGCGGCGTGGGCGTCGATGTGGTCGAGGGCGCGTCGCAGGGCGGCCGGGGCGACTCGACCGGGGCCTCCCGACTCGTCGTGGGTCATCGCCGTGTTGGGAAAGACACCGAGCGCCGAGGCGGCGACGACGTCGACGAGCTGGGCGCGTACCAACGGCGATGCCACGGCCGAGTCGGGCGCTGCAAGCTGGCGTTCGACGTGATCGATCGTCGCCCACCAGTAGCGGCTCATCGACGCGGAGACCGGCCTCGAGCCGGTGAAGCGGAGATCGCCGGGCGCCATCCCGGTGGCGGCCTCGGCGCATCGGGTCAGAACGCCCCAGTCGAGTGGCAGCGCCCTGAGGTCGTAGTCGGCGGTCCAGCCGATGTGGGCCCCTCGTCCCGGTGAGAAGATGCTCGGCTGCCCGGGCCCGAACCGCTCATGACTCCGGCCGTCGTCGACGCGGAGCACACCGCTTCGCGGCAGGATGCACAAGAGGTGGTCGAAGGAGCGTGTCTCGGCGTCCCCTGCGACTCCCCAGCGGAAGTCGTCGATGCCGAGTCCCGGGACGGAGATCCGGTCCACCTGTAGCCGGAAGGCGGGTGCCTGCCGCTCGTTGCGGATGGCGATGTTCGCGTACGCCTTCGCGAAGAACTGCTCGGCCGCGTCGGGGTCGGCAGCGGTGACGCGGTGTCGCTCGGGCGAGACCCATCCAGAGCCGTTGGCACGTGAATCGCCGCCGGACTGCCCACCGTTGAGCGCCATGGACTCAGCATGCGCTATCCGACCCGCGCGTGTCCTGTCCGGATCGCGCCGGTTCGCGCCTTTCGATAGTGGGCTACCTCGCGGCGCGTTCTTTCCTCAGGGGGATGGATGAGACGTGGGGGGCGGTGTCTCGGCCTGCCCGCGGACGCCGCGAAGGACATGCGAAGGGAGGGCTCGCCGTCATGCGCTCACGGCTCGCCACCCGGCTTCCGGCCTTCATCGCCTCTCTGGGTCTCCCGGCCTTCTCGCGGCCATGGGACGGCGCCACTCGCTCGTTCTCGTCGGAGCGGGTTCCGCGTGAGGGTGGCGATCGTCTCGACGTGGTCTGTCGACGAGCACACCTCATCTGCCCGGCTGTTCGCGGCGTGGTGGTCACGGCGCACGGAACGGGGATGCCGTGGAGCGTCGCCACCGACGGGTCGCGCCGCATCGGTGAGGTCCTGGAGACGACCGGAGACGGGCCGGGGACGACGGCCTGGAACACCGGGCTTCCGGTCGTCGTCGACGATCTGCGTGCCGATCCGCGCTGGCCAGGTTTCACGCCTCTCGCCGCCGACGCGGGACTGGCCGCGGTGGTGGCCGTGCCCCTGCAGGTTCGCGGGCAGACGCTCGGCACTCTGTCGTGTCTGTCCGACCGGGTCCGCTCGTGGGAGACCTGGTCATCAGAGTTGGTCCTCCTGACGCACCTCGTCGTCGGTGCGATCGTGGCCGACGCCATGGAGCTCGAGGACGACTCGCCCGCCGTAGGGGCCACGCAGGGAAGCGTCACCGCCGCGGCGGCCGGTGTTCTCGCCGTGCGTCTCGGGACGTCCGTCGAGCAGGCCGCTCTTCTGATGCGGGCCCGCGCGTTCTCACGGGGAGAGCCGCTGCACCGGATGGCCGAGAACGTCGTCGACGGCCGGACCACGCTCGTCTGACCTCCGAGGAGCCGCGTCGCACCCCGGCCGCTGTTCGCGCCAGTCGGACTGCCTCCCAGGCGTATTCGCTCATCCGATACGGGTATGGCGTGAGCGCCCCCGCCGCGATCCTGTCGTTCTATGATGACCTCTACGCCTCACGCATCCAGACCGCCCGAGGGGGGTGACCGAGGCGCCCCCGTCAGAGCGTCAGGAGCCCTGATGTTCCTCGAGACCACCGACACCGGCGCTCTGCTCGGGGCCATGGTCGAGCGTTACGGGGACATGCGGCTGCGTGCGGCGACTCCGGACGCACCTCTTCGCATCGAGTCGAGGCAGGCCGGGCTCGTCTCGCTCGAACGACTGCGCATCGGTGGCCGCCTCGATGTCAGCTGCGGTCCCTCCAAGGTGTTCGCCTTCGCCCGCGTTCGCTCCGGATCGGCGGATTACGGCGTACGTCCGCGGGGTGTGCACGCGGGCCGCGGCGATCTGGTCCTCACCGCGCGACCGGGCGAGACGTTCGAATCCGACACTCGCGGCATGGACTTCGACGGCATCTCCATCGCTCCCGGTGTGTTCGACGAGCTCGCGGAGGCCGAGAGCGGAGGCAGGGTGCGGATCCTCGGCCCTCGTGCGGTCTCGGCCGCGGCCACACGCGACTGGGTGCGCGCGTTCTCCTTCGTCCGCGATTCCCTCGGTCCGCCGGGTGCGGTTTCGGGCGGCCTCGCCCAGGGGGGCTCGGGCCCTGCTGCCGAGCTCGTGGCGGGCCCACTGGGCCGCTACCTCGCCGCCGTCACGTTGACCGCGTTCCCGAACGATGCCGTCATCGAGCCGACCCACGTGGATCGTCATGACGGTCACCCCGCGACCCTGCAGCGTGCCGTCGCGTTCATCGAGGCCAACCCGGATCTGGATCTGGCCCCCGCCGACGTCGCCCGTGCCGCGCGCGTGAGCCCTCGGGCAGTTCAGCTCGCGTTCCGTCGCCACCTCGGCACGACGCCGATGGCCTACCTGCGCCGCGTCCGGCTCGACCGCGCCCGCGCAGAGTTGCAGGCCTCGGTGCCCGGCGACGGTCTGACCGTCACCCAGGTCGCCGCCCGTTGGGGTTTCCCGCGTCCGAGCCGGTTCGCCGCTCTTTACCGTGAGGCGTACGGTCAGTCACCCGGCCGGGTGCTGCAGGCCCGGCGCGGCGGATCCGATCACGAGGGGTAAATTCTCGGACACTTCGCTCTGAGGTCCACGAGGCTTCGCTCAGGACGCTAGACGCCCATCCGGGCGCAGTCGAGTCTGATCGCATGACGACGCCCGCCCCCTCGCCGCTGACGATCGTCCCGCGCCTGGCAGACGCGCTCCACGAGGGAAACGAGCCGGCCGTCATGGTCGCGAACCTGCTGCGCACGTCCGTCGATCATGCGGACGTCGAACGGGCCGCGGTCGCTCTGAGCGACGATGCCGGGCGACTGGATCTCGTCGACGCCACCGATCCCGTGGCGCGCGAACTGCTCCGAATTCAGTCCGCGCACGACTGCGGCCCCTCGGTCGAGGCGCACGCGTCGGGCCGGCGAGTCACCTGCGACGGTGCACTCGAGATGCTGCGGCGCTGGCCGCGGTGGACGAGCGCCGCGGTCGCCGCCACCGTCACCGGTGTCGTGTGTCTCCCCCTTCGCTGTGGTGACGAGGTTCTCGGCACCCTCGACGTCTACACCGCCGGCGACGCCACGGTGGCGTCGGCGAGCCTCACGGCGCTCGAGACGTACGCGGCGGTCACGGCCGTCGGGCTCCTCACGCGCCGCCGCCTCGACGAGCAGGGCCTCCTCGCCGAGCAACTCCGCCGTGCACTCGACTCCCGCGTCGTGGTCGAGCAGGCCAAGGGCGTTCTCTGCGCCTCCACGGGAATGCCGTTGTCCCGAGCCTTCGGGGTCTTGCGTGCGCAGGCCCGGCACGAGCGGCGCCCCATCGGCGACGTCGCGGCCGAGGTCGTCGCGACCCTCACGGGTCCTCTTCGAGGCCACGGGGCCGCCGCGGCGACCGCACCCTGTTGACGGGGCCGACGAGACCGGCCCGGTCGGCGGCCCCCCTCCGGCCGTGACGCGGCAGAGCGGATTCAGCGCGACGGCATCACTGCCGGGCGCTCCTGACGCGACGGTCAGGCGGTGTCGAGGCGCGCGAGTTCCTCATCGGTGAGGTCGATGGCTGCGGCGGCCGCGGAGTCGGTGATCGACTGGGGCCGCTTGGCCCCCGGGATGGGGATGACGACTGGGGCCTGCGCCAGCTCCCAGGCGAGAGCGACCTGCTGCGGGCTCACGCCGCGCTCGTCGGCGATCTCGGCGAAGGCCGGGTGCTGCTCGGCGAGCTGCTTGGCCTCGTTCAAGCCACCGAGCGGTGACCAGGCGAGGAACGCGAGTCCCAGCTCGGCGCAGAGGGCGATCTCGTCGGCGCTGCTGCGAAAACGAGGGTTGAACTGGTTCTGCACGCTGACGAGCCGGGAGCCGAGCACGTCACGAGCGATGCGGATCTGCGTCGGATCGACGTTGGAGACACCGACCATGTCGATCTTGCCGGATTCGGCGATGTCGCGGACGACCTCCAGCGTCTCGGTGAAGTCGCGCGTGGGATCGGGGCGGTGGAGCTGCCAGAGCGCGATCTGCTGGACGCGCAGACGAGCGAGGCTGTCGTCGACGGCCCGGCGCAGGTGCTCGGGGCTGGAGTCGAGCTCCCAACCACCGCCCTCGGTGCGGACGTGGCCGCCCTTGGTCGCCAGCAACACCTGCGAGCGCACTCCCAACTCGTCGAGCAGACCCGCGACGAGGGTCTCGTTCTGGCCCATCCCCGAGGCTCCGTCGATGCCGTGGCCGTAGGCGTCGGCGGTGTCGAAGAGCGTGACGCCCGCATCGAGCGCGGCTCGCACCGTGTCGAGCAGTTGGTCACGCGGTGGTTCACCGTCCTGGTTCATCGTCATGAGCCCGAGGCCGACCGCCCCGACCTCGTGGCGGCCGATCTCGTCGTTGCCGATGGTGCGAGTGCGCATGAGGTTCTCCTGATCGGGCGGGTGGCGGAGCCGGAGGTGTGTGCGTTCACGGTAGTCGCGAGTGGGGGATGCGCCACTCCAGACTGCGAGCGCCGGAGCGGACGGGTCAGAGGCGTTCGAGCAGTGCCTGTGCGTCCCAGGGAGCATGGCAGTGGCCGTCGTTGTCGAAGTACACGTAGACGTCGCGGCCGGCGTCGCGATGGCCGCGAAAGCGCGCGGCCCATTCGTCGAGAAGGGTGCCGCCGCGGTACGGGCTGTCGTAGAGACCCGCGGGCCCGTGGAGCCGGACGTAGACGAAGTCGGAGGTCACCGCGTCCAGGGCCGCGAATCGTCCGCCGGTGTCGGCGACGACCGTCGCGACGTCGTGCTCGGCGAGCAGCCGGATCGCGTCGTCGGACTCGAAGGAGCGGTGCCGCGGTTCGAGTGCGTGCCGGAGGGGCAGGTCGACGACCGGGTCGAGCAGGACGCGGTCGCCGGAGATCTTGTCGTCGTGTCCCGCGGCGAGTGCTGCCGCCTCGGTCGTCGTACGCGGCAGCTCGGCGAAGAACGCCGCGAGCAGGGCGGGGTCGAACACCTGGCGTTCGGGCAGTTGCCAGAGGAACGGGCCGGTGTGCGCGCCGAGTGCCAACACGCCGGAGGCGAAGAAGTTGGCGAGCGCCGCCCGGGGGTCGCGCAGCCGCTTCATGTGGGTGACGTAGCGGCTGCCCTTGACGGCGAAGACGAAGTCCTCGCGCACTCCCCCGGCCTCACGCGCCCACTTCTCGTACGAGCTCGGCCGTTGCAGCGAGTAGAACGACCCGTTGAGCTCGACGGTGTCGAAGTGCTCGGCGTTGTAGGTGAGCTCGGCCCGCTGCGGCAGACCGGCGGGGTAGAAGTCGCCACGCCAGTACGGGTAGGTCCAGCCCGACGTGCCGACCCTGATCCGCGCCATGCGACGAGGCTAGAGCAGGCCGGCGGAAGTGCGGCCATCGAGGCGTTCGACGGCGCGGTCGGCGAGGATGGGGGTGGCCGCGCACAGGGGTTGTCGCGACATCGCGGCGATGTGTACGGTGCTCACATCGTACTCGCGGGCCGCGCGAGACGCGCGAGAGGATCACTCATCATGACCACCCCCACCACCCCGTGCCTGTGGTTCGACGGCGACGCCGAGGAGGCGGCCGAGTTCTACGTCTCCGTCTTTCCCGACTCCCGCATCACCGGCGTGCAGAAGATCGTCGATGCCGATCACCCCACCGGGATGCCGGTCGGCTCGGTGCTCGCGATCTCGTTCGAACTCGAGGGCCGGCCGTTCTTCGCCCTCAACGGAGGGCCGGGATTTCCGTTCACCCAGGCCGTGTCGTTCCAGACGTTCTGCGCGACCCAAGCCGAGCTCGACGCCCGTTGGGACGCGCTCGTCGAGGGCGGCGAGCCCGTGCAATGCAGCTGGCTCGTCGACCGGTTCGGGCTCAACTGGCAGGTCGTGCCGCAGGCGTACGCGGACGCGGTGGCCTCCGGTGACCAGGACGTCATCGGTCGCGTCCACGCCGCACTGCTGACCATGGTCAAGCCCGACGTCGCCGCCATCGAGGCCGCGGCGCGGGGCGAGTGACGTGGCCGGCCACCGCATCTTCGGGACCCCGCTCGCCGACATCCACCCGCACTACGTCGCCAAGGCGGAGCGCAAGGGGCACACGCGTGCGGAGGTCGACCTCGTCATCCGGTGGCTCACCGGTTACGACCAGGCCGGGCTGCAGGAATCGTTGGAGCAGAACACGACCCTCGAGGACTTCTTCGCCGCCGCCCCCGCGATGAATCCGAAGGCTTCTCAGATCACCGGATCGATCTGCGGGTACAAGGTCCAGGAGATCGAGGACCCGCTCATGCAGCGCATCCGGTACATGGACAAGCTCGTCGACGAGGTCGCCCGCGGCAAGAAGACGACGTCGATTCTGCGCGGAGACGACCCGGCGGACTTCTGAGGCCCCGGGCGCGACACGAGGGCCGGGATCGGCGCGCCCCCCGCCTAGACGACGAGGGAGAGCAGCAGAGCGAACACGAGGCCGCAGACGGAGATGACGGTCTCCATGACCGACCAGGAGAGCAGGGTCTCCTTGACCGTCATGCCGAAGTACTCCTTGACCATCCAGAAGCCGACGTCGTTGACGTGGGAGAAGAACAGCGAGCCGGAGCCGATCGCGATGACGAGGAGCGCGACCTCGGCCGGGCTCTGGCCGGCGGCGAGGGGAGCGACGATGCCCGCGGCGGTGATCGTCGCCACCGTGGCCGAGCCGGTCGCGAGGCGGATGCCGACCGCGACGAGCCATCCGAGCACGAGGACGTTGAGATTGGCCCCCTTGGCGTACTCGGCGATGAGGTCACCGACGCCGGAGTCCACGAGGGTCTGCTTGAACCCGCCACCCGCGGCGATGATGAGCAGCGTTCCGGCCATGGGTGGCAGCGACTTCTCGATCGACGTCTTGATGCCCGCACGCCCGGAGCCCACGGCGTAGCCGAGGAACACCATCGTGGCGAGGGTGCCGAGGAGCAGCGCGACGATGGGGGTGCCGAGCACGTCGAAGGTCGTACGAACCGGGTTGCCCTCGGGCATGGTGATCTGGACGATCGCGCGGCCGAGCATGAGGACGACCGGGAGCAGCACGACGGCGACCGTCGTCCAGAACGACGGGGTGCGGCCGGCGCGCTTCTCGTCCATGGCCGAGACGTCCTCGGCCGTCATCATCGCGCTCGACTCGGGCGGCTGCTGCGGGCCGAACGGCGCGACGATCCGGCCGAGGATCGGCCCGGAGACGATCACGGTCGGGACCGCGATGACGAGGCCGAACGCGAGGGTGAGGCCGAGGTCCGCCTTGAGCGCGTCGATCGCGACGAGCGGCCCGGGGTGCGGCGGCACCATGCCGTGCAGCACCGAGAGGCCCGCGAGCGCGGGGATGCCGACGAGCAGCAGCGGGAGTCTGGATCGCCGCGCCACCATGAGCACGATGGGGATGAGCAGCACGACCCCGATCTCGAAGAACATCGGCAGTCCGATGAGCGCCGCCGCGCCGGCGAGGGCCCACGGCAGCGTCTTGCCCGGCACCCGGTCGACGATGCGGTCGACGACCCGGCCTGCCCCACCGGAGTCGACGAGCAACCGCCCGACGATCGCACCGAGGGCGACGAGTACGCCCACGTTGCCGAACGTCTCGCCGACGCCTTTGGTGAAGCTCTTGACGGCAGCATCGGGCGCCACCCCGGCAGCGAGGGCGAGCGCCGCCGAGCCCAGCATCAGGGCGAGGAAGGGGTTGAGCTTGGCCCACGAGATGAGGACGACGACGACCCCGATGGCGAGGAGCGTGGCGATGACGAGTTGAACCTGCGCGCCGGCCCCCGCTGCCGTCGCCAGGGCGGATGGACTGGAGAGGACGTCTGCCATGTCGGCATCCTTCCAAAACTCACCCGAATTCTGAGCTGGGAGAGCGACATGATCGGGCCGAGGGCCGGGCGCGCGGCGACCGGTTGGGCCAGGCGGGAGCGATCCGAGCCGCGGGGCGAGGAGCGCGGCTGGGAGGCGCCGCGCACCCCGCCCCTGGCCCCACGACTCCGGTGGCCACCGCCCATGGATCACCCGAGGCCGAGGTCACTCACCTCGAGCGCAGACGATCGAACACCCCGTACATGAAGTTCGTGCCGGTGGCGAGGGCGTCGACCCAGATGCGTTCGTCGTTGCCGTGCATGCCGATGAGCTGCTCGTTGGTGATGACGTAGGGGTACACGCCGTAGCCGGGGATGCCCTTCTTGCGCCAGGGGCCGAGTGACGTGCCGGCCTCGAAGAGCGCCGGGGTGAAGGTCGCCTCCGGGTAGGTCTGGCGCGCCGAGGCGCTGATGGCGGAGAACAGCGGGTTGTCAAGCGCGGCAGGTGCGGTGGCCCAGGTCTCGTCGAGGGTGGCGAGCTGTTCCTCCTCGCTCACGCCCTCCGGGGTGACGAGGGTGACTTTCACGTCCTTGTCGCGCAGGATCTGGCGCACGGTGGCGAGGAACTCGCGCGGCTTCTGCCCGCCGGGGACGGCGCGGCAGTTGACGCGGCAGGTGGCCTCGGAGGGGATGACGTTCTCCTTGTAGCCGGATTCCTCGATGACGTACGCGGCGGTGGTGCGCAGCAACGCCGAGTGCAGGTGCGGGTAGGCGGACCGTGCGACGACGAGCTTGGCGGCGCGCTCGCGCATGCGCTGGTCGCGGGCGTCGAGCAGCATCGAGATGGCGCGGGCGAAGCGGCGGTCGTCGGTGGCGTTGGCGAGGGCCGAGAAGTACTGCCGGGTGACCGGGGTGAGACGCACGGGGGCGAGGTGGTCACCGAGTTCGGAGACCGCACGCGAGAGGGCGACGATCGCCGAGTCGGGCATCGGCTTGGACGAGTGGGTGGCGGTGCCCTTCGCGGTGAGGTCGAGGTTGAAGTAGACCTTGTCCTGGCGCGTGACGGTGACGAGCATCGGGGTGGTGCCGTCGCGCTGGGCGAGGAACCAGCCGCCCTCGGTGAGCACGGCGCCGGCATCGAGCTTGTCCCAGTGCGTCTTGGCCAGCCATGCGGAGCCGTAGTCGCCGGCCTCCTCGTCGGCGTCGGTGAGCACGATGATGTCGCGGTCGAAGGTGTGACCTTCGGAGAGGTGCCGCAGGAGGGCGGAGATGAACGCGGCGTTCGCGCCCTTCATGTCGAGGGTGCCGCGGCCGTAGATCTCGCCGCCCTTGACGGTGCCGGCGAAGGGATCGACCGACCAGTTCTCCTTCTCCACGGGAACGACGTCGCTGTGACCGAGCAGCAGGATCGGCTTGTTCGCGCTGCTCGTGCCCTTGATGCGGGCGATGAGGTGGACGTTGTCGGTGATCGGGGTGGGGATGATCTCGGTGGAGACGCCGGCTCGTTCCCACACGGCCTTGAGCATCTCGGCGTGGGCGCGGGTCTTGCCGCCCTTGCCGAAGTTCTGGGTGTCGAACGACACCATCCGCTTGAGCAGGTCGAGGGAGTCGAGGTCGGACTTCGGGATGGTCGCGGTGGGCGCCGCGGCGGCGGTGGCAGGTGCGTCGGCGCGGGCGAGTCCTCCGAGCCCGAAGGCCGTGGCGCCGACGGCGCCGGCACTGCCGAGGAGGAACCCGCGTCGACCGACGGATCCGCGGGATGCCCGGTGATCCTCGGTGGCGATGTGATCGGTCATGTCGTGCCTCCTACAGGGGTGAGGGGAATCTGCCCATCCGCTCATGACGGGCACGCGCCGACAATGCGCGCGGCGCGTGGCGTCGGTGAGCGGCACACCCGCTGCGACGAGCGGTCACGTTGCGGCCGAACGGGTTTCGCGCCGTTCGGCCCGATCTCCGACGGGCGTCGGGGCGGCATCGACCCCGGGCCCGCGCGCCCACCCCCACTCGTCCGGCTCCCGGCGAGATGTGAGGACAGGCTTACCTCACAACGCGCCTGACCTGCAGACTCGCGCGCCGAAACGCATTTACACGGCTTATTCCGGGTGTAATCTTCGGGACATGGGTCCCAATGTCGACTTTCCGCTCTGGCTGCGCGCGACGCACCTGATCAACTTCGTCCTCATCGGCATGCTCATCCGCTCCGGCATCGAGATGCTCGCCTCACTCCCCCGGCTCTGGTGGCGCAAGGACTGCGCCCCCGGCACCGAGTGGCTGCGCTTCACGCGGCGCAAGCTGCCCAAGGAGGAGGGCGTCTACACGTCCCTGATGGATGAGATGTCCGTCTCTCCGCTGTTCGCGCTCCCCGGGCGCGAGAACATCGGCCTGGGTCGGCACTGGCACGGCCTGTCCGTGATGCTGTGGGTCCTCAACGGCCTCGTCTACGTCACGTTGCTGTTCGCCACGGGCCTGTGGCGGCGCATCGTGCCGACCTCGTGGGACGCGGTTCCCGAGGCGTGGGAGTCGGCGAAGATCTACGCGGGCCTGCACGCACCCTCGATCGAGCACTTCCAGCCCTACGACGCCCTGCAGATGTTCGGGTACACGTTCGTGATCTTCGTGCTCGCGCCGTTCATGATGCTCACCGGCCTGGCGATGTCCCCGGCGATTCGCAGCCGCTTCCCGCGGTACGTGAGGTTCTGGGGCGGCCACCAGGGGGCGCGGTCACTGCACTTCATCGCCATGGTGCTCATGACCGGGTTCGTCGTCATGCACGTCGGTCTCGTGTTCCTCGTCCACCCCGAGCACAACGTGGCGCACATGATGATCGGCGACGTCGACACCGCGCGGGCGGCGCAGGCGTACACGATCGTCATCGCCACCTTGATGATCGTCGGCATGTTCTGGATCCTGCTCAGCTACTGGAGCCTTGCCGATCGCGCTCGCACGCACCGCATCCTCGTGCCGCTCACGGAGTTCGGTCGCAAGCTCTTCCTCAACCACCTGCGGCCGCGCAACACCCGTCAGACGGCGTACACCGACGACGACATCTCGGAGTTCCACTGGACCAACGGCCTCCCGCCGACCGAGGACGAGTCGGTCGAGTGGGTCGAGGGGCGTGACAACGGTTGGGCGAACTGGTCGATCACGATCGGCGACGACACGAGCGGTCGCAGCCGGGTCCTCACGCTGGAGGACATCAAGGCGTTGCCGCAGACCTCCTACATCGCCACGCACACGTGCATGCAGGGCTGGTCGGCGACCTCCCGGTGGACAGGCGTGCGCCTGCGTGACCTGCTCGCCCTGCTCGGCCCGAAGCCGGAGGACGCGCAGTACGTGCTCGTCGACTCCCACGGCCTCGCCCAGAAGATGTACGACAACCGGCCGCGCGAGCCGTTCTACGCCTGCTTCGACCTCGACACCGCGTTCGAGGACGACACGATCCTCGCCTACGAGCGCAACGGGCACCCCATCGAGAACCACCTCGGGGCTCCCGCGCGTATCCGGGTCGAGTCGAACCACGGCTACAAGCACGTGAAGTGGGTCCGGTCGGTGCGGTGGATCCACGACTACGCCGACTATGGTGACGGCCGCGGCGGCACCCGTGAGGACTCCGCCCTCCAGGCTCTCAACGGAAGGATCTGATCGGCCGATGAGCGAGATCGTCTCCACCCGCTTCGCCGTCCGCGGCGTGCACTCCGACGACGACGTGCGCAAGGCCCTGCAGGCGCTCTTCGACATCTTCGCCGACGAGGGCCTGGGTCAGGCGACCTTCGAGCTCGCCGGCGGCCCGACGGCCGACCTCGTCGTCAAACACCAGGCCTCCGTGGTCCCCGACCGCGACGCGATCGACGCCGCGCTCGCCCGCGCCGGGGACTACCGCCTGGCCGGGTGACACGGCCGACCGAGCGACAGGACGGCATCACGCTCGCCGATACTCGGTCCCCCGCGGGCCCGCCGGCCGTCTACCGTCGGGGCATGACGGTCATCCGGCTCCGCCCCCTGCGCGCCGACGAGCGAGAGCTCTTGCAGACGGCCACCTTGGGCAACGTCAACTGGTGCGGTGAACGCTTCACCAGGCATGACGTCGTGGCGCGGCCCGAGTTCTCGCACTACACGCACATCGATCCGGCACGTGGCGACTTCGGGATCGTCGCAGAGTCCGACGACGCCACGGTAGGAGTGTGTTGGGCACAGTTCCTGCCGGCGGACGAACCGGGATTCGGATTCGTCGCCGAGACCACACCCGAGGTCAGTGCGTGGGTGTCGCCGGCAGCCAGGGGCCGCGGGGTCGGCCGCCGACTCATGGAGTCCCTCATCGTCACGGCGAGGGAGTCCGGCCTCGAACGACTCAGCCTGTCGGTCGAGGACGGCAACGTCGCCAGACGTCTCTACGAGTCACTGGGGTTCTCACCCGTGGCCGGCCGCGAGGACGAGGGCGTCATGCTGCTCCGACTGTGACCTGCACGCTCGTGGAGGCCCCCGGGCCGATGGCCTGATCCCCCGCCGCGTAATCCCGTCGAGACCTGTCTCCGCTCTCTGGAACAATGAGGCCCATGACCGACACCCCCCAGCGTCCGAGCATGCCCGCGATTCCCGACAAGCCGTCCGTCGACGGTCTCGAGGACCGCTGGGTCGACGTCTGGGCGCGTGAGGGCACGTACACCTTCGACCGGTCGCGGGCCATGCAGGTGCCGCGCGAGCAGGTGTACGCGATCGACACCCCGCCGCCCACCGCGAGCGGATCGCTGCACGTCGGTCACGTGTTCTCCTACACGCACACCGACTGCCTCGCGCGGTACAAGCGCATGCGGGGTCTCGAGGTGTTCTACCCGATGGGCTGGGACGACAACGGCCTGCCCACCGAGAAGCGGGTGCAGAACTACTACGGCGTGCGCGGCGACGCCTCGGTGCCGTACGTGGAGAACTACGAGCCGAAGTTCCGCGGCACGATGTCGGCGAAGGACGTCAAGGACGCCTCCAAACAGGAGCCGGTGAGCCGCCGCAACTTCATCGAGCTGTGCGACGAGCGCACCGTCGAGGACGAGAAGACCTTCGAGCACCTGTGGCAGCGGCTCGGGCTCTCGGTGGACTGGGACATCAGCTACCGCACCATCGACGACCGCAGCCGGGCCGTGAGCCAGCAGGCGTTCCTCGACCACCTCGCGGCGGGCAACGCCTACCAGTCCGAGGCTCCCGGCCTGTGGGACGTGACGTACCAGACCGCCGTGGCGCAGGCCGAACTCGAGGCCCGTGACTACCCGGGTCACTACCACCGGGTCGCGTTCCACCGCCCCGACGGGTCGCCGGTGTACATCGAGACGACGCGCCCCGAGCTGCTGCCGTCGTGCGTGGCGCTCATCGCGCACCCCGACGACGAGCGCTACCAGTCGTTGTTCGGCACGAGCGTGACGAGTCCGGTGTTCGGCGTCGAGCTGCCCGTGCTCGCGCACCCGGGCGCCGAGATGGACAAGGGCGCGGGCATCGCGATGTGCTGCACGTTCGGTGATCTCACCGACGTCACGTGGTGGCGCGAGCTCGGGCTGCCCATGCGCTCGCTCGTCGGCCGCACCGGTCGCATGGCCGCCGAGACCCCCGAATGGCTCTCCGGTGACGGTGCGTCGTTCTACGCCGAGAACGTGGCGGGCGCCACGACGTTCGCGGCCCGCAAGGCCGTGGTCGAGGGTCTCGTGGCCTCCGGCGATCTCGACGGCGAACCCAAGGCGACCCAGCGCAAGGCCAACTTCTACGAGCGGGGCGACAAGCCGCTCGAGATCGTCACGAGCCGCCAGTGGTACATCCGCAACGGAGGCCGTGACGCCGAACTGCGCGAGGCGCTCATCGAACGCGGCCGGCAGGTGGCGTTCCATCCGGAGTTCATGCGCGTGCGCTACGAGAACTGGGTGGGCGGCCTCAACGGCGACTGGCTCATCAGCCGTCAGCGGTTCTTCGGCATCCCCATCCCGCTGTGGTACCCCATCGACGAGCACGGGGAGCCGGTGTACGACTCCCCCATCGTGCCGTCGTTGGAGTCGCTGCCCGTGGACCCGTCGGCCGACGTGCCGCCCGGGTACAGCGAGTCGCAGCGTGGTGAGGCCGGTGGGTTCGTCGGCGACCCCGACGTGATGGACACGTGGGCGACCTCGTCGCTGACCCCGCAGCTCACCACGGGCTGGGGCGAGTTCGGTGGTGACGCCGAGCTGTTCGACCGGCTCTTCCCGATGGACCTGCGTCCGCAGGGCCAGGACATCATCCGCACGTGGCTGTTCTCGACGGTCGTGCGCGCCCACCTGCTGCAGGACTCCGTGCCGTGGCGGCACGCGGCGATCTCGGGATGGATCCTCGACCCCGACCGCAAGAAGATGAGCAAGTCCAAGGGCAACGCGGAGACGCCCGAGGGCATGCTCGACCAGCACGGTTCGGACGCGGTGCGTTACTGGGCGGCCTCGGCGCGCCTGGGTACGGACGCGGCGTTCGACACCGGCCAGATGAAGGTCGGGCGCCGGCTGGCGATGAAGGTGCTCAACGCGAGCAAGTTCGTGCTCTCGTTCGGCGAGGCCGAGGGCGAGGGCGATCTGCTCACGCAGGTCACCGAGCCGCTGGACCGGGCGATGCTCACCTCGCTCGCCCAGGTGGTGGAGCAGGCCACGGCCGGGTACGAGAACTACGACCACACGCGGGCGTTGGAGGTCACCGAGACGTTCTTCTGGACGTTCTGCGACGACTACCTCGAACTCGTCAAGGCTCGTGCGTACGGCAGCGACGACGGCAGTGCGATCTCGGCGGAGACGGCGAGCGCCCGCGCGGCGCTGCGTCTGGCGCTGGGGGTGTTGTTGCGTCTGCTGGCGCCGGTGCTGCCGTTCGCGACCGAAGAGGTGTGGAGCTGGTGGCAGACCGGTTCGATCCACCGCGCGTCGTGGCCGGAGGCGTCGGAGGTGATGCCGGCGGAGTCGGGTGACGCGACGATGCTGGCCTCGGTCGGCCAGGCGTTGGGTGGTGTGCGTCGGGCGAAGTCGGACGCGAAGGTCGGTATGCGGGCGACGGTGTCGTCGGTGACGATCGCGGGCCCGGACGCCGCGCTGGAGGCGGTGCGCGCCGCGGAGGGCGACCTGCGCGCGGCGGGCCGGATCGACGGCGACATCACCTACGCCCCCGCCGACCACGTCGAGGTGCGGGACGCCGAGCTGGTCCCCCCGCCCCCGAAGAACTGACCCAGCCGCCCTTTCCACCCAATCCTCCCGGCAGGAGGATCGCTGACAGGAGGGCCGGAAACGTCGGCTGTCTCGACATGGCCTCCGGCGGACGATCCGGGCACCCGGCCCCACGCCAGCCGCTCGGGATCCCCCTCGTGAAGTCATCGCCGCCGAGGCAGCGTGCCGAGGGGATCCCGGGCGGCCCGTTCAACCACGAGCGAAGCGAGTCTGGTTGAACGGAACAAAGAGTCGCTTCGCGACTACGGCTCGACGGTCACCTTGATGGCTTCGCCCTTCTTGACGATGTCGAAGGCCTGGAGGACGTCGTCGAGGGGGAGGTGTTTGGTGATGAGGTCTTTGACGGGGATCTGGCCGGTGGAGACGTACTGCAGGGCGGCCTTGTGGTGGCGGGGGGCGGAGCCGTTGGCGCCGTGGATGTGCAGCTGGCGGTAGTGGACGAGGTTGGAGTCGCACTTGATGAAGGGGTCGGTCTTGGGGAGGCCGCCGAAGAAGGAGATGCGTCCGTTGCGGGCGGCCATGGAGATGGCCTGTTCCTGGGTGATGTTGGCGGGGGTGGCGGTGATGATGACATCGGCGCCGCGGCCGCCGGTGAGTTCCATGATCTTGGCGACGACGTCCTCTTCGGCGGAGTTGACGACGTGGTCGGGCTTGACGGCCTCGGCGGACATCGCGAGGCGGTCGGCGTTGATGTCGACGAGGACGACGGGGCCGACCTTGTGGACGCCGCGGGCGATGCGGATGTGCATGCAGCCGATGGGGCCGGCGCCGAAGACGACGGTGAAGTCGCCTTCTTCGATGCCGAGTTGCTCCTGGGCGTTGATGGCGCAGGCGAAGGGCTCGAGGGCGGAGGCCTCGTCGAAGCCGACGTTGTCGGGGATGCGGTTGAGGCCGTCGACCTTGAGGACCTGCATGGGGACGATCATGTACTCGGCGAATCCGCCGTCGTACTGGTAGCCGATCGAGGTCTGGTTCTGGCAGACCTCCATCCAGCCCTTCTTGCATTCGTGGCATTCGCCGCAGGGGACGGCGGCGATGACCTGGACGCGGTCGCCGACCTCGAAGCCGCCGAGGGCGTTCTCGCCGACCTCGACGACCTCGCCGGCGATCTCGTGGCCCATGACCGTGACTCCGGTGATGTTGACGTGGCCGTTGTTGAAGATCTTGACGTCGGTGCCGCAGGTCGAGCAGTTCTTGACCTTGATCTTCACCTCGTCGGCGCCGCACACGGGTTCGGGAACGTCCTCGAGTCGGACGTCTCCGGGGGCGTAGAACCTCAGGGCCTTCATCGCTTGCTCCTTTGCATGCGCCCGTCCACATGTCGGTTTGTGTGGGATTCGGACGCGTCCAGCCTGCACCTCTGACGCTCTCGCGTCAAGAGACCCCTTGACCGGACCCAAGCAGACAGATATAAAAGCGTTCAGAGATCCACGATGGTGTGGGTCCACGCAGACAGGAGTGTCCTTCATGGCCACCACAGCAGCGGCCGACGCCGCCCCGAGGACCTCCGTGCGGGTCCGGGTCCAGCAGTTCGGCACCTTCCTCTCGAACATGATCATGCCGAACATCGGCGCGATCATCGCCTGGGGCTTCGTGACCGCCCTGTTCATCGACGTGGGCCCGTTCCCCAATCCGCAGATCGCGGCGATCGTCGGTCCGAGCATCTACTTCCTGTTGCCGATCCTCATCGCGTACACCGGCGGCACGATCATCCACGGCACCCGCGGCGGTGTCGTCGGCGCGTTCGCGGTCATGGGTGTCATCCTCCCGGCCAGCGGTGATCTCGTCGTCAAGGCCGCGGAACTCTACCCGTGGACCAACGGCCACCAGGCCCCGATGTTCATCGGCGCGATGATCATCGGCCCGCTGGCCGCCTGGGTGATGAAGAAGTTCGACCAGTGGGTCGACGGCCGCCTCAAGCCCGGTTTCGAGATGCTCGTCAACAACTTCTCCGCGGGCATCATCGGCCTCCTCATGGCCATCGCGGGCATGTTCCTGCTGGCTCCGGTCGTGCTGCGGATCGTCGGGTGGCTCGGTGACGGTGTGCACTTCCTCGTCACCCACCACCTGCTGCCGTTGACGTCGATCCTCATCGAGCCGGCGAAGATCTTCTTCCTCAACAACGCGATCAACCACGGCGTGCTCACTCCGCTCGGCATCGAGCAGGCGGGCGAGGCCGGCAAGTCGGTGCTCTTCCTGCTCGAGGCGAACCCCGGTCCGGGCCTCGGCATCCTCCTCGCCTACATGGTCTTCGGCCGCGGTGCCGCTCGGGCTTCGGCTCCGGGTGCTGCGATCGTGCACTTCCTCGGCGGCATCCACGAGATCTACTTCCCCTACGTGCTCATGAAGCCGAAGCTCATCCTCGCCGCGGTCGCCGGCGGCATGACCGGCGTGTTCATCAACGTGATGTTCGACGTCGGCCTGCGCGCCCCTGCGGCACCCGGTTCGATCATCGCGATCTACCTGCAGACGGCGAGCGACAGCTACCTCGGCGTGACCCTCTCGGTGCTCGCCGCCACCCTCGTCAGCTTCGCGGTGGCCGCTCTGCTGCTCAAGACCGACAAGGCCACCGACGACGGTGACCTCTCCGCGGCCACCGCGTCGATGGAGTCGATGAAGGGCAAGAAGTCCTCCGTCTCGGGCGTGCTCGCCGGCGACACCACCGACGGCTCCCACGAGGGCCCGATCCGCACCATCGTGTTCGCGTGCGACGCGGGTATGGGCTCCTCGGCGATGGGCGCCTCGGTGCTGCGCAAGAAGGTGCAGCAGGCCGGGTTCGCCGACGTCTCGGTGACGAACAAGGCCATCGCGAACCTCACCGACACCGTCGACCTCGTCGTCAGTCACCAGGACCTCACGCCTCGAGCCCGGCAGCGGACCGGCTCCGCGATCCACGTCTCGGTCGACAACTTCATGAACAGCCCGCGCTACGACGAGATCGTCGACCTGCTCGAGCGCACCAACCGCGAGGGCGTCGGTCGCGCCGAGACCGATGTCGATCGCCACGCCGCCGTCGCCGCTCCGACGTCAGCTCCCGCCGACTCACAGAGCACCGATGCCGCTGGAGCCTCCTCGCCCCTCCCCCTCGAGGGGATCCGCCTCGGCGGCCGGGCCGACAGCCGCGATGCCGCCATCGACGAGGCCGGGCAGCTGCTGCTCGACCAGGGGGCGGTCGACCAGGCGTACGTCGACTCGATGCACGAGCGGGAGGCCTCGGTCTCGACCTACATGGGCAACCTGCTCGCCATTCCCCACGGCACCAACGAGGCCAAGAGCGCGATCCGTCGCACCGGGCTCTCGTTCGTCCGCTACGACGAGCCGGTCGACTGGAACGGTCAGCCGGTGCGTTACGTCGTCGGCATCGCCGGCGTCGGCGACGACCACCTCGCGATCCTCGCCCAGCTCGCGGGCATCTTCCTCGACGAGGAGAAGGTCGCGCAGATGGACCGCGCGACGAGCCCGGAGGAGATCCAGCGCCTGCTGTCGGGGATCACCGTCTGAGGCCGAACCCGCCCGTGAAGAAGGCTCCCGGGGGCGTGCCGATGATTCGGCACGCCCCCGGAGTCATGTCGTCAGGTCGCGAGGCCGCAGACCTCGACCGACGATGTGATGATCAGGCCGATTCGCGCTCGTCGCCACGCTTGCGGCGACGTCCGTCGGCGCCGCCGTGGCGCACCACCGTGGGCGTCACCCGGTCGAGCACGACCTCGCGCGTGACGACGACGCGCGCGATGTCGTCGTCGCTCGGCACGTCGAACATGACCGGCTGGAGGACCTCCTCCATGATCGCCCGCAGACCACGAGCACCCGTTCCCCTCGACAGTGCCTGCTCGGCGAGGGCCTCGACCGCGCCGTCGGTGAACTCGAGGTCGACCCCGTCGATCTCGAACATGCGCTTGTACTGCTTGATGAGCGCGTTGCGCGGCTCGACGAGGATGCGCACGAGCGCCTCGCGATCCAGCGGCGCGACCGTGGTGATCACCGGAAGCCGGCCGATGAACTCGGGGATGAGCCCGAACTTCATGAGGTCTTCGGGCATGACGTCGGCGAAGTACTCGGCGGGCGCCTTGACCGCCTGCAGGGCCGCGCCGAACCCGAGGCCGGTCTTGCCCGCGCGCGACTCGATGAGCTTCTCCAGCCCCGCGAACGCACCGCCCACGATGAACAGCACGTTGGTCGTGTCGATCTGGATGAACTCCTGGTGCGGGTGCTTGCGCCCGCCCTGGGGCGGCACCGACGCGGTCGTGCCCTCGAGGATCTTCAACAGTGCCTGCTGCACACCCTCACCGGAGACGTCCCGGGTGATCGACGGGTTCTCGCTCTTGCGAGCGATCTTGTCGACCTCGTCGATGTAGATGATGCCCGTCTCGGCCTTCTTGACGTCGTAGTCGGCGGCCTGGATGAGCTTGAGCAGGATGTTCTCGACGTCCTCGCCCACGTACCCGGCCTCGGTGAGCGCCGTGGCGTCGGCGATGGCGAACGGCACGTTGAGCATGCGCGCGAGCGTCTGCGCCAGGTAGGTCTTGCCGCACCCCGTGGGGCCGATGAGCAGGATGTTCGACTTCGCGATGTCGACCGGCTCCTCGCCCTTCTTGAGCGACTCCCCCGCCTGGATGCGCTTGTAGTGGTTGTAGACGGCGACGGCGAGCGCCCGCTTGGCCTCGTCCTGACCGATGACGAACTGCTGGAGGAAGTCGAAGATCTCGCGCGGCTTGGGCAACTCCCCCAGGCCGAGCTCACTGGCCTCGGCGAGCTCCTCCTCGATGATCTCGTTGCACAGGTCGATGCACTCGTCGCAGATATAGACACCGGGCCCGGCGATGAGCTTCTTGACCTGCTTCTGGCTCTTACCGCAGAACGAGCACTTGAGCAGGTCACCGCCCTCTCCGATACGTGCCACGTGTCCTCCCTCGTCGTTCGCCGAACTCGTCGCCCTCTCGGGCCCGTCGCGTACGTGACGGTACCGCCCCCACTTGGTTACGTCCTCCATTGAACCCCGGTGTCGGGCGGCACGGCGCCTCTGTCCGCTGAGGGCGGACAGAGGCGCATCGTGCGACGAGGTGGTGGCTCAGATCTGGATCGCTCCCGTGGCGAGACCGACGACGCCGGCTGCCGCGGCGACGACGACGATCGCGGCGATGGCCATCTCGTACGGTCGGAACACCGGCAGCCGAGCCTCTCGACGGGCCCAGACGTAGAGGCCGGCCCCGACCACGTAGAAGATGCACGCGAGCAGCAAGTACTGCAGCTCGGCGGCGTAGACGAGCCAGACGGCGTAGACGACGGCCACGAGCGCGATGACGAGCGCGCCCAGACCGATGTGCCGGTCGCCGGAGCCACCGTCACGCAGCGCCGTGACCACCGCGTACGTCACCGACCAGAAGTACGGCAGCAGAACGAGGGCCGAGGCGAGGTAGATGAGCGTGTTGTAGGTGCCGGCGTTGACGAGCGTCCACACGAGCATCGCCTGGATGCACAGGCTCGTCATCCACAGTGCGTTGACCGGCGCGCCGTTCTTGTTCTCCTTGGCGAGCCAGCGCGGCATGACCCCCTCCTGCGCCGGCTTGAGGAGGATCTCGGCGCACAACAGGGTCCAGCTCAGCAGGGCGCCGAGGATCGAGACGATGAGGCCGATCGAGATGAACCACGTTCCCCACGGACCGACGACGCTCGAGAGCACCGCGGCCATCGACGGCTTGGACAGCCCTGCGACGTCGGCCTGGGCCATGACGCCGTACGAGACGAGGTTGACGAGCACGAGCAGGGCCAGGACGGCGAGGAAGCCGACGACCGTGGCCTTGCCGACGTCGGAGCGCTTCTGCGCCCGAGAGCTGAAGATGCTCGCGCCCTCGATGCCGATGAACACCCAGACGGTCACCATCATCATGTTCTTGACCTGGTCTATGGTCGAGCCGAGCGGCTCGCCGTCCAGGGTGACCGTGCGTCCCCAGAAGTCCGCGGTGAAGATCCCAAGATCGAAGGCGACGACCGCCAGCACGACGAAGAGGACGATCGGGACGATCTTGGCGATCGTCACGACCGTGTTGAGGATCGCGGCCTCCTTGACGCCGCGAAGGATGAGCAGGTGGTAGCACCACAAGAGGACCGAGGCTCCGACGATCGAGGCCGGGGTCGGACCGAACGAACCGCCGACGCCCTCGACCTCGCGGAAGATCGGGAAGAAGTTGCCGAGCGTGCCGAACGCCATGACGAAGAACGCCACGTTGCCCACCCAGGCGCTGATCCAGTACCCCCACGCCGAGGTGTACCCGATGAAGTCGCCGAAGCCGGCTCGGGCGTAACCGTAGACGCCGCCGTCGACCTCCGGCCGGGCGGTGGACAGGGTCTGGAACGTCAGGGCCAGCATGAGCATGCCGACGCCCGTGATCGTCCATCCGATGAGCACGGGGCCGGGGGCCGCTGCGCTCGCCATGTCGGAGGGGATGTTGAAGATCCCCGCCCCGATCATCGAGCCGATCGCGAGCGCGGTGAGCGCCGCGAGCGGAAGACCGCCCGGCCTCTGGACCGCTGACCCCGCACTGCCTTCGTTCGCTCCCGGTACGAGCCGGTCGGAGATCGTCGCCATGACCTGTCCTCTCGTCTGCGCCACGTCGCGCACTGCCAGGATGACGGCGCGAGGGTGCGCTGCGCAGGAGTTTCATACCGTCCGGTCGGTACAGTCGATGTGACGTCGGTCATACGACGACGAAGGGCCGGTGGTGTCGAACACCACCAGCCCTTCGAACAGGCCTGCGCGCCGGCAGAACTCGCGCGCGGCCGGCCGGCTCAGCCCTGCTTGGACGCCTTACGGCTGACGAGCACCTCGTCGATGATCCCGTAGCTCTTGGCCTCCTCGGCCGAGAGGAACTTGTCGCGCTCGATGTCCTCGTTGACCTGCTCCGGCGTGCGGCCGGAGTGGTCGGCGAGGGTCTGCTCGAGCCAGGTGCGCATGCGGAAGACCTCGTTGGCCTGGATCTCGATGTCGCTGGCCTGACCGTAGTCACTGCCACCGAGGGCCGGCTGGTGGATGAGCACGCGGCTGTTCGGCAGCGCGTACCGCTTGCCCGGGGCGCCGGCGGCGAGCAACACGGCGGCCGCGCTCGCGGCCTGCCCGACGACGAACGTCTGCACGTCGGGGCGGATGAACTGCATCGTGTCGTAGATCGCGGTCATCGCCGTGAACGAGCCACCGGGGCTGTTGATGTACATGATGATGTCGCGGTCGGGGTCCTGGCTCTCCAGCACGATGAGCTGGGCGATGAGGTCGTCCGCCGACGCGTCGTCGACCTGGGCGCCGAGGAAGATGATGCGGTCCTCGAACATCTTCGTGTACGGGTCGGTGCGCTTCATCCCGTAGGAGGTGCGCTCCTCGAACTGCGGCAGGATGTAGCGGCTCGAGGGAACGGCGACGCGATCGGGCGCGGTGGCCATGCGGGGCGTGATGATGTCCATTCGGTACTCCAAGTCTCTTAGGTCAGGACTGCGTGCCGCCGGCGCCGGGCGCCTGGACCGCACGGGAGAAGACGTGGTCGACGAAGCCGTACTCCTTGGCCTCCTCGGCACTGAACCAACGGTCGCGGTCGGAGTCCTTGGTGATCTGCTCGACGGTCTGCCCCGTGTGCTCCGCGATGAGCTCGGCCATCTGACGCTTGATGAACAGCATCTGCTCGGCCTGGATCTTGATGTCGGTCGCCGTTCCACCGATGCCGCCGAGCGGCTGGTGCATGAGGATGCGGCTGTGGGGCGTGGCGTAGCGCTTGCCCTTGGCGCCCGCCGACAGGAGGAACTGGCCCATGCTCGCGGCCATGCCCATGGCCACGGTGCACACGTCGTTGGGCACCCAGTTCATCGTGTCGTAGATCGCCATGCCGGCCGAGATCGACCCGCCGGGGCTGTTGATGTACAGCCAGATGTCGCTCTCCGGGTCCTCTGCCGCGAGCAGCAGCAACTGGGCGCAGATGGCGTTCGCGTTGTCGTCGCGCACGTCCGACCCGAGGAAGATGATCCGTTCCTTGAGGAGCCGGTTGTAGATGTGGTCGTCGAGCCCGCCCTTGGGGCCCTGATCGGCGGCGACGATATCGCTGCGGTGGTCCACGCTGAAACTCCCTTGGTCGTGACTGGCAGGACCGCGGCGGCCGGTGGCCCGGCTCCGCCGCGTCTCTTCACACGAGGCTAACGTCGCAGGCCTGCTGCCTCTTCCCCCGCTCGGTACTGTTCGCCGTGAGCGGACTACGGGCGAGCGCACCAGGTCCGGGTGCCTCGACGAACGGCGACGGCGCCGCCCCCGAAGGGTGCGGCGCCGTGCCTCACGTCTCACTTCTCGTCGGAGTCCTTGTCGGATTCCCCGTCACCGGCCTCGTCCTGCGCGGACTCGTCGGTGGGAACGACCTCGTCTCCCTCGACGACCTCGACCACCTCGACGTCGTCGGTGTTCTCAGTGTCGTCGGCGTCGTCGCCACCGGTCTCGATCGTGGCGGAGAGGTCGACGGGCTCGCCGTTGGTGTCGGTGACCTTGGCCTCCTCCATGACGGCGGCCAGGGCCTTACGACGAGCCACTTCGGCAGCCATCGCACCGGCCTGCCGGCCCTCGTCCATCGCCTGCGCGAGCTGGCCCGGGTCCATGCCGTACTGCTGCGCGGTCATGATGAGGTACTCGATGAGCTCCTGCTGGCTGACCGTGACCTCGCTCTTCTCGGCGATGGCGTCGAGGAGGAGCTGGGTGCGCAGGGCCTGCAGCGTGTTCTCGCGAACCTCGGTGCGGTGATCCTCGTCCTCGGTCTCGTGGGTGCCCTCGGCGAAGTGCGCGTCGACCTCGGCGTCGAGAACGGACTCGGGAACCTCGAACTCGATGGTCTCGAGAAGGTGCTCGAGGATCTTGTCGCGGGCCTGCAGACCCTGCTGGAACGCCTGGGCCTGCTCGGCCTGCTTGCGCAGGTCCGCGCGCAGCTCGTCGAGCGTGTCGAACTCGGAGGCCATCTGGGCGAAGTCGTCGTCGAGCTCGGGCAGTTCGCGTTCCTTGCACGAACGCAGGGTGACGGTGATCTTCGCGTCCTCGCCCTCGCGGTCGCCGCCGGCCAGCGGCGCCTCGAAGGTCTTCTCCTCGTCGACGGTCATGCCGACGAGCGCGTCGTCCAGACCCTCGATCATCGTGCGCGAGCCGATCTCGTAGGAGACGCCCTCGACGTTGTCGATCTCCTCGCCGTCGATCTCGCCGCGCAGGTCGATCGTGACGAAGTCGCCCTCCTGGGCCGGGCGGTCGACGCCGACGAGGGTGCCGAAGCGCGCCTGCAGCTCCTCGACGCGGCGGGCGAGCTCGGTGTCGACGTCGGCCTCGGCGACGGGGTCGACCTGCACGGCGATCTCGGAGAACTCCGGCAGCTCGATGGTCGGGCGCACGTCGAGCTCGGCGGTGAACGCGAGCTGGTCACCGGCCTCCATCGGCACCTCGGTGAGGTCGACCTCGGGCTGGCCCATCGGACGGATGTCGTTCTCCTCGACGGCCTCGCCGTAGAGCTGCGGGAGCGCCTCGTTGATGGCCTCCTGCATGACCGCGCCCTTGCCGACGCGCTGGTCGATGATGCGGGCCGGCACCTTGCCGGGGCGGAACCCGGGAATGGAGATCTGCGACCCGATGGCCTTGTACGCCGCGTCGATGCTCGGCTTGAGCTCCTCGTACGGGACCTCGACGGTCATCTTGACCCGGGTCGGCGACAGGGTCTCGACGGAACTCTTCACTGCGGGCACTCCAGCATCGATCGGCAACGGATGGACGCCGGTGAGAACGAGTCGTACCTCACCGGCAAGTCTCGACACAGCGCCGGCACGATGACATGCCAGCGGACGAGACAGGTCGTTTCATGCTACCGGGTCGCCCTGCGCCTCTGTCGACTCGGGCGGCCACGGCGCCGCGGGTCGACGGAATCGGCGAACAGGCCTGCGATCCGCGCGGATGACGAGGTGGAACATGGTCGGGCTGACAGGATTCGAACCTGCGACATCGTGCTCCCAAAGCACGCGCGCTACCAAGCTGCGCCACAGCCCGTGGACTCCTCAGGGTAACCCGCGATCGACGCGCCCCCTCGCACCGGCGAGCGTGGGGTTGCGACGCGCACCACCGGCGCCGATTCGAACTGCGGCGCACCGGGCGGGTATGCTGCGTGCTGCGCTCGGCCCACGCCGGCGCGTGCGGGTGTAGCTCAATGGTAGAGCCTCAGTCTTCCAAACTGATTACGCGAGTTCGATTCTCGTCACCCGCTCCACACATCTCGAAGGCCACCGCAGCGGCGGTGGCCTTCGTCGTTCTCCGGTTCCTCGACGTGCGCCCGGGCGTCCTTCACTCACGCCAGAGAAGGATGACGCTGCGGTCGTCGGTGTCGCCGCTCGGCGCCTGCGCGCACAGCCGCCGCGCTCCCCCGTCGAACCCGCCGGTGACGAGGCATTCGGCCTTGCCGAGGAGCCGGTCGATGCCGTCGTCGAGGGCGCGATCGTGCTGCTCGACGAGGCCGTCGGAGTACAGCAGCACGGCGTCGTGGTGGCGCAGGACGCCTTCGTCGCAGCGGTACTCCGGGTCGGCGACGAGACCGAGTGCCGGCCCCACCTGCTCCTGCGCCACGGCCCAGTGGCCGCTGCCGCCGTGGAACACCGCCGCGGGCGGATGACCGGCCCGGCGGACCTCGAAGTCTCCCGTCAGGAGGTCGACGACGAGATGCACGGCGGTGGCGTATCCCTCACCCCACTGCTGCCGCAGCACGTAGTCGTTGGCCACGCCCAGCAGATCCTCCGGCGGGACCGCGCCGACGAGCGCATCGAGTGCTCCCGACAGCTGCACCGCGCGCGTCGCCGAGCGCAGACCCTTGCCCGAGACGTCGACGAGCACGGCCTCGAACCGCTCCCTCTCCGCGTCGAGGTGGGAGACGATGAAATCACCGGAGAACGGATGATCGAACGCGGGACAGATGGCGCCTTCGACACACCATCGGTGCGGCAGGCGCGGCAGCACGGCCCGCCGTTCCAGGGCGACCCGCAACTCGTCGAGCATCGCCTCCCCGCTGCGCCCTTGAACCCCGACGCGGGCGCGCGCCATCGAACGCCACATGGTCACCGTCGCGATGACCGTGCCGGCGACGAAGGAGCCCACGGCATCCGAGAAGCTCTCGTCGGTGAGCACGCCTGCGGCCGTGAGACACCCGAGGCAGATGGCCACGACGAACGCGTGGTCGCCGGGGCGGTGGATCACGCC
Source organism: Mobilicoccus massiliensis (assembly GCF_000826525.2). Taxonomy (GTDB): domain Bacteria; phylum Actinomycetota; class Actinomycetes; order Actinomycetales; family Dermatophilaceae; genus Mobilicoccus; species Mobilicoccus massiliensis. The sequence goes on from NZ_LN651331.1 coordinate 874,209, forward strand.
GCTGATGACGATGATCGGCAGGAAGGCCGCCCAGGGGACCACCTCGGGGTGGTCGACCATGACGAAGAGGAACGTGAAGGCGACGAGGACGAGCAGAATCGCGCTCGCGTGCCCGTTGGGGTAGGTCGCGGCACGTGGCACCGTCGCACGCCACGCGCGGGCCGCCACCAGGTCGGGGCGTCTGCGCAGAGTACGTGCTGACAGGCTCGTCATCTTCCGGACCCTAGTCCCAATTCGAGCGGACTGACAAGGGGCCTTTCATGTCAAGCCCCGAGGGTCCCGAAGACGCTCCGAGGACGGTCGTCCCACCCCGATCAGTCGAAGATCGGATCGACGTCGCGGCTGCGCTTGAGCTCGAAGAATCCCGGGGTGCCGGCGACGAGCACGCAACCGTCCCACAGTCGCCCGGCCTGCTCGCCCTTGGGCGCCGGCGAGACGACGGGGCCGAAGAACGCGATGCCGCTCACCTCGACGACGGGCGTGCCGACGTCGGTACCGACCAGGTCGGTGGCCTCCTTGTGGGCGGCGCGCAGCAGATCGTCGATCTCGTCGGTGTGCGCGTAACGCGCGAGCTCGGCGGGCAATCCTGCAGCCTCGAGCGACTCCGCGATGACCGCACCCGTCTCGTCTCGCCGGCCGCCGGGGTGGAAGCGGGTGCCGATCTCGTCGTAGAGCCTGCGCACCGCGTCCTGGCCGTGATCGCGACCGGCGGCGACGAGGACTCGCACCGGACCCCACGCGGACTCCATGAGAGCCCGGTAGTCCTCGGACAGTTCGCGGCCCTCGTTGAGCACCGACAGGCTCATCACCGAGAACGTCACCTTCACGTCTCGGACCTTCTCGACCTCGAGCAGCCACCGGGAGGTCATCCAGGCCCAGGGGCAGGTGGGGTCGAAGAACATGCGCACGGAATCAGTCATGGCCTCATGCTGCCAAGGCCTACCGCGGGATGCAGGACGAGGTCGGCTCGCGGTCGCGCCGCGGGTGGGTCGTGTCACGCATGGGAGTCACGGGTGGGACACGGCATCCTCGCACGTCACCGTGGTTGTCGGTGACCCGTGCGAAGATGCGGGGCATCGGTCGCCACCCCCGGCCGAACGGGTCGGGCCGTGTCATCCAGCGGCGCTCCCCGGCGCACTCGTCGATCCATTCGGAGGATGCCCATGCCTGCAGAGAACCTCACCCGCGACGAGGCACGTGCGCGTTCGGAACTGCTCGAGGTGACCGCCCACCGCGTCGAACTCGACCTCACGGGGGCGACGGATCCGCACGAGGCGACGTTCCCGACCTCGTCCCGTATCGAGTTCACCTGCCGCCGACCGGGTGCGTCCACGTTCGTCGACTTCGTCGGCCCGTCGGTCGAGCAGATCGTCCTCAACGGCACCGAACTCGATCCGGCCACCCACTTCGTCGACAGCCGCATCGAGCTCCCCGACCTCGCGGAGTCCAACGAACTCCTCGTGCGTGCGAGTGGCCGCTACATGAACACCGGCGAAGGCCTGCACCGCTTCGTCGACCCGGTCGACGGAGCCACCTACCTGTACACGCAGTTCGAGGTGCCCGACGCGCGCCGGGCGTTCCCCGTGTTCGAGCAGCCCGACCTCAAGACACGGTTCACGTTCGTCGTCACCGCGCCCGCCGAGTGGTCGGTCATCTCCTGCCAGCCGGCCCCGGCGCCGGTTCCCGGCGAGAACGGCTCGGCCACCTGGGAGTTCGAGCCCACGCCGCCGCTGTCGAGCTACGTCACCGCGATCGTCGCCGGCCCGTACGAGCGAGTGGAGGACGCGACGACCACCGCTGACGGGCGCGAGATCCCCCTCGGCCTGTACTGCCGGGCGTCGATGCGCGAGTTCCTCGACGCCGACGAGATCTTCGACATCACCAAGCGAGGGTTCGACTTCTACGAGCAGGAGTTCGGACTCGCCTACCCCTTCGCCAAGTACGACCAGATCTTCACGCCCGAGTTCAACGCCGGCGCGATGGAGAACGTCGGTGCGGTGACGTTCCGCGAGTCCTACCTGTTCCGTTCCAAGGTCACCGAGGCCGTGGTCGAACGACGCGTCGGCACGATCCTGCACGAGCTCGCCCACATGTGGTTCGGCAACCTCGTGACGATGCGCTGGTGGGACGACCTGTGGCTCAACGAGTCGTTCGCCGACTGGGCGGCCACCACGGCCACCGCCGAGGCCACACGGTGGACCGAGGCGTGGACGACCTTCGCCACCTCCGACAAGAGCTGGGCCTACCAGCAGGATCAGATGTCCTCCACCCACCCCGTCGCCGCCGACATGCGCGACCTCGACGACGTGGCGGTCAACTTCGACGGCATCACCTACGCCAAGGGCGCCTCGGTGCTCAAGCAGCTCGTCGCCTACGTCGGTCGCCAGGCGTTCCGCGAGGGGCTGCGCGCCTACTTCGCCAAACACGCCTACGGCAACACGAGCCTGCCCGACCTGCTCACCGAACTCGAGACCACCTCCGGGCGCGACCTCGGCCGCTGGACGCGACTGTGGCTGCAGACGGCCGGTGTCACCACGGCCCGCCTCGTCCTCGACACCGACGAGAGCGGGACCATCGGCGCGGCGCGGGTGGAGCAGACGGCCACCGAGCAGCACCCCGACCTGCGTCCGCACCGCATGGTCGTCGGCGTGTACGACGTCGTCGACGGCTCCCTGCAGCGCCGCGAACGCATCGAGATCGACGTCGACGGCGCGGTGACCGACGTGCCCGAGCTCGTCGGACTGCGCCGGGGCGACCTCATGCTGCTCAACGACGACGACCTCGCCTACGTCAAGGTGCGTCTCGACGACCGTTCGCTGCGCACCGTGCTCGACCACCCCGCCGGCCTGACCAGCCTGCCCCGGGCCATCGTCCAGACCGCCTTGTGGGACATGACCCGCGACGGCGAGATCACCGCCCACGATTTCGTGCTCTTCACCCTCGACGTCCTCGGCACCGATCTCGACTCCAATTCGCTGCGTTACTCCCTCGCGCGCCTCGGCACCGCGGCGCGCCTGTACAGCGATCCGGCCCGACGGACCGATCTCCTGGCTGCCACCGCGAGCCGCCTTCGCGACCATGCCCTCGCCGCCGCGCCGGGCAGCGACGCCCAGCTCCAGCTCGTCGGTGCCTTCGCCGCGTTCGCGGTCTCCGACGCCGATCTCGACCTGGTCGACGACTGGTTGGAAGAGCGCGGTGTTCCCGCCGGGTTGGCCGTCGACACCGAGATGAGGTGGACGCTGCTCGCGGCGCTCGCCGAGGGCGGTCGGGCCGACGAGCAGCGCATCCGTGCCGAGGAACAGCGCGACGCCACCGCCATCGGTCGCGAACGCGCCGCCCTCGCCCGCGCGGCGCGACCCACACCCGAGGCCAAGGCCGCGGCCTGGGAGTCGACGGTCGAGCGCGACGACCTGCCGAACGCGATGATCGACGCCACCGCCCACGGATTCCTGCGGTGTGGCGTCGATCCCGAGCTGTTGCGTCCGTACGTCGAGCGGTACCACGCAATGCTCCGTCCGATGTGGCAGCACCGCACCCAAGCGATCGGCGAGTCGATCGTCGAGGGCTTCTACCCGATCGTCCTCGCCGACCAGGAGTTGCTCGAGGCCTCGGAGGCCTGGCTCGCAGAGAACGCCGATGCCCCCCAGGGGCTCGTGCGGCTCGTCGGTGAGCGGCGGGACGCGGTGCAACGCGCGCTCGCCGCTCAGGCTCGTGATGCCCGGTGAGCACCTCTTCGGAGGGCACGACCGGCGGCGACGCGGCCGATGGCGGCGTACGCGGTGAGGCGACGGCGTCGGTAACCCGAGCCGCGCCCCCGCCCAAGCGGCTCGTCGCCGCCTGGGCGGCGTGGGACTGGGGGTCGGCGGCGTTCAACGCGGTCATCACGACCTTCGTCTTCACGGTCTACCTCACGAGCTCGGGGTTCGGAGATCCGGCCTCGACGTCCGCGGCGCTCGGTCTCGGCACCGGCCTGGCCGGGGTCTGCATCGCCCTGCTCGCGCCGGTGATCGGGCAGAGCGCCGACCGGGCCGGTCGGCCCGTGCGGTGGCTCGGCATCAACACGGCGATCGTCGTCGTGCTCTCGGCCCTGATGTTCACCGTGCGTCCCCACCCCGACTTTCTGTGGTGGGGCATCGCGCTGCTGGCGGTCGGTCACGTCTTCTTCGAGTTCGCGAGCGTCAACTACAACGGGATGCTCCACCGGGTCTCCACCCCGGCGACCATCGGGCGCGTCTCGGGTATCGGCTGGGGCGCCGGGTACCTCGGTGGCATCGCGTTGCTGCTCATCCTCTTCGTGGGCTTCATCCAGCCCGAGGTGGGGTGGTTCGGAGTCACCCGTGCCGAGGGCCTCAACGTGCGCGTCTCGATGCTCGTGGCCGCGGCCTGGTTCGCCGTGTTCGCGCTGCCCGTCCTGCTCACCCTGCGTGACCGCCCGGCGGCGGCCCGCGGCCCGGCGCTCGGTGTCGCCGGGTCCTACCGGGCGCTGTTCCGCACTGTGGCCGGCCTCGCCCGCGAACATCCGCACATGCTGTTCTTCCTCCTCGCATCGGCCGTCTTCCGCGACGGGCTCGCGGGCGTCTTCACCTTCGGCGGGGTCATTGCCCAGGGCACGTTCTCGTTCACCCCGGGGCAGGTCATCGTGTTCGGCATCGCCGCCAACGTCGTCGCGGGGCTCGCGACGATCCTCTTCGGGGTCCTCGACGACCGCATCGGTCCCAAGTCGCTCATCATCGGTTCGCTCGTCGCGATGGTCGCCGCCGCGATCGGCATCTTCGCCCTCCACGATCGGGGGGCGGGCGTGTTCTGGGTGCTGGGCCTCGCCCTCTGCGTCTTCGTCGGCCCCGCGCAGTCGGCGTCGCGCTCCCTGCTCGCCCGACTCATCCCCGCCGGTCGCGAGGGCGAGATCTTCGGTCTCTACGCGACCACCGGTCGCGCGGTGAGTTTTCTCGCCCCGCTGATGTTCTCGGCGTTCATCGCGCTGGGCTCCCGCGTCGACGGTGGGGCGTCACAGCACTGGGGCATCCTCGGCATCAGCGTCGTGCTCCTCGTGGGGCTGGTGCTTCTCCTGCCGGTGCGACCCGCAGCGGCGCGGGCGACGCATCTGCCTCCGGCGGCCGTCTGACCTCACGATTCCCACCGCGCCCCGCCGCCGGCCGGGCCGGCCTCAGGCCGACCCGGCGTCGTCGCCCGCAGGTCAGCGAGCGTGATCCCCGCGCTGCACCGCGGCAGCCACCCGGCGGGCCCGGGCCGAGGAGACGATGTCCTCCAGGTGCAGCACCTCACGGTCGGGCCCTGCGAGCGAGAGCCGCCAGTTCGGGTACTCCAGGTGGGTGCCGGGCTGGTTGATCGCCCGCCGGTCGCCGACGAGATCCGGCACCGCGATGCCGACGAGCGCGGCGGGCGTCCACGAGACGTAGCGGTGGAGCGCCCCGACCGTCTCTGCCACGGCGGCGTCGCCATCGGCCGGGTCGACGCTCTCGTCGAGCAGACCGCGCCTTCGCAGCGCCGCGAGCATCCGCTCACGGGCGGCCTCGTCGTCGGCCTTCTCCTCCGCCAGCGGCCGGGTGAACAGATCCAGCTCCTCACGGATGCGCATGTGCTCGCCGGTGAGGTAACCGGCCGTGGGTGGCAGGTCGTGGGTGGTCACGGAGGCGAGGCACAGCTCGCGGTAGGTCTCCGGCGCGCGCGGGTTGCCGGATTCGTCGTTCTCGAACCACAGGATCGACGTGCCGAGCACACCCCGATCGCCGAGGTAGTCGCGCACCCACGGCTCGACGGTGCCGAGGTCCTCGCCGATGACGACGGCCCCGGCACGCTGTGCCTCGAGCATGAGGATGCCGATCATCGCGTCGTGGTCGTACCTGACGTACGTGCCCTCGAGCGGCGCCTTGCCGGCAGGCACCCACCACAGCCGGAACAGGCCGATGATGTGGTCGATCCGCAGCCCGCCCGCGTGCCGCATCGCCGAGCGGACCATGTCGCGGAACGGCGCGTAGGCGAGGTCCTCGAGGGCGTCCGGACGCCAGGGCGGCTGGCTCCAGTCCTGACCGCGCTGGTTGTAGGGGTCCGGCGGGGCGCCGACCGTCATCCCGCGCGCGAAGGCGCCGCCGAGACTCCACGCGTCGGCGCCGGTGGGGTGGACGCCCACGGCGAGATCCTGGATGACCCCGATCGACATGCCGGCCTCGACGAGCTCGCGCTGGGCCGTGGCGAGCTGGGTGTCGAGCACCCACTGGAGCCACATCGCGAACGAGATCTCGTCGGCGAGCTCTTCGCGCACCCTGTCCATGCCGGGCGAGTCCGGGCCGTCGACGCCCGCCGGCCAGCCACCCTCGGCGCCACCGTAGGTGCGCACGAGCGCCGTCCAGGTGGCGAAGTCGACGAGGCCCTGCCCCTCTCGCTCGCAGTAGGCCTCGAACCCCGCGGCCCGGCGGGGGGTCATCGGCTGTGCGTGGAGGATCCGCAGCGCGGCCTCCTTGAGGGCCCACGAGGCGTCGCGGTCGATGTGGTCGGTGTCGTTGAGCTCCTGCGCGCGCTTCGCGAGGTCGGCCACGCGGCGGCGATCCTCGGCCGGCAGGTAGGCGACCTCGGGCACGTCCTCGACCCGGATGTAGATCGGGTTGACGAAGCGGCGGGAGGTCGGCAGGTAGGGCGAGGCCTCCATCGGAGCCGTCGGCTCGGCCGCGTGAACGGGGTTGATGAGCATGAAGTCCGAGCCCAGCTCGCGGGCCGACCACGCGCCGAGCTCGGCCACGTCACCGAGGTCGCCGACGCCCCACGACCGGTTGGAGCGCACCGAGTACACCTGGTTGGTCAGCCCGGATGCGCCGTGGGCGGCCACCGGCGCGGGCAGTTCGAGCCGGGCCGGAACGACGACGACCGACCCGCTGGCGAGGTCGGAGTCGTGCTCGGCGACGAGCGTGTGCCAGCCGAGTGGCAGATCGCGCGGCAGGACGAACGTCGCCTCGCCGACGAGCGCGCCGTCGACCGTGCGCGGATCGACCCACTGGTTCGACTGCTCGAGCTCCCGACGCTCACCGGTCTCCTCGAGCTCGAGCCACACCGACACGGGATCACCGTGCGGGACGTGCACGGGCACGCTCGCTGCGTCGCCCTCCGTGACGACGAGAACGGGAGGAACACGGCGGCGCCACCCGCGCAGGACCGCCCCTTCGAGCGACGTCCGCACGGCCTGGGGGCCGGCGGCGTCGACGTCGAGCGCGGCGAGGACGGCCTCGATGGTCTCGGCGGAGACCGCGACATGCCTGCCCTGCCAGTCCCAGTAGTCGGTGGCGACGCCGTAGGCGCGGGCGAGGTCCGCGAGGCCGGACGGGAGCGGGGAGTCGTTCACGTGAGGTGCCTTCGATCGGGGGCGGGCCACGCCGATCCTAGTGGGGAGGAGGCCGCGAGGCCGCGTCGGGCGCAGCGCCCTTCGGCCACGACTCACGTCGGATGACGGCCATGACCAGGCGTCTTTCAGAGATCTTCGGCAGACTGGAGTCATGCTCGACCAGTCCCGGCCCGTCCTCAGAGTGCTCGACAAGCTGACGTGGGAGTCGGCGATCGACTGGTTCCTCGGAGTCCCGCTGCAGATCGCCCTGATCCTCGCGAGCGCGTGGATCATCCGCTGGCTCATCCACCGCGCCATCGACCGGCTCGTCGACTCCCTCGTCGCCCGAAAGAGCGCGGGCGACACCACGACGATGGGCTCGGTCGAGGCCGTCCCCACCGCACAGCTTCCGCTGATCAAGCGCTATCGCCGCAAGGCGGGGCGCGCGATCTCGCAGTCCGGGCTCGTCGCGACCCAGCGTCAGCGGGCGCGCGTCGAGACGCTCGGTTCGGTCATGCGCAGCATCGCCTCGGTCGTCGTGTGGGGAATCGCCGTACTCATGGTCGGCTCCACCCTGGGCCTCAACATGGCGCCGGTTCTCGCATCGGCGGGGGTGGGCGGTGTGGCGCTCGGCTTCGGCGCGCAGAGCCTCGTCAAGGACTTCCTCTCGGGCGTGTTCATGATCCTCGAGGACCAGTACGGCGTCGGCGACTTCATCGACACCGGCGACGTCCAGGGCACCGTCGAGGAGGTGACGTTGCGGGTGACGCGACTGCGCGACCTCGAGGGCGTCGTCTGGTACGTGCGCAACGGCGAGATCATCCGCATCGCCAACCGCTCGCAGGGGTGGAACACCGCGAGCATCGACATCCCCGTCTCGCCCAAGGTGTCGCCGGAGCGGGTCATCGCGATCCTCGGCAAGGTCGCCGAGGACATGTACGCCGACCCCGCGTGGCGCGGCAGGCTCCTCGCCGAACCCGACGTCGCCGGCGTGGAGTCGATCACCGGCAGTGCGCTCACCATCCGGGTGTTCGCCAAGTGCGCGACGAACAAGCACTGGGCGGTCCAGCGGGAGTTCCGCGAGCGCGCCGTCACCGCCCTCGAGGCCGCCGGCATCCGGGGGCCCCTGCTGGCGGTGCCGGCTCCGGCCCCCCCGACCGGGCCGCAGCCCTCCTCGCCGCCGCATCCGTAGAAGCAGGTGGGGCCGGGCTCGCGAAGTCCCGCGAACCGCGACCGTGCCCGGCTCTCGGGCGACCTGCGAGGATGGCCCCGTGAGTGACGACGCCGACGTTCCCGTGACCGCTCAGCAGTCGCCGTACGAGCGCATGGGCGGGCATGAGACCTTCGCCCGGATCGTGCGGGAGTTCTACCGCGGGGTGGCGGACGATCCCGCCCTGCGGGCCCTGTACCCCGAGGAGGATCTCGGCCCCGCCGAGGAGCGGCTGCGGATGTTCCTCGAACAGTACTGGGGTGGCCCCAGCACGTATTCCGAGCAGCGCGGTCACCCGCGGCTGCGCATGCGGCACGTGCCGTTCGCCGTCACCCCGACCCAACGTGATCGGTGGCTGCACCACATGCTCGCCGCGGTCGACACCGTGGACCTCGATCCGCAGGCCGACGCGGCCCTGCGCGACTACCTCGTGCGAGCCGCGAACATGCTGGTCAACGCCCCGGACCCGGCGTGAGGCGAGCCGGGCGCAGACGAGTCGGTGAGACGGCCTCCGCCGTCATCACACCGGGTGCGTCCCGGATGCCCGATTCGGTGATGCGTGCCGTGGTTGACACACTGGCCGCGTGACGACGCATCCCGCTCTCCTCCACTCCCCCGGCTCCGCCGACGACGCATGGTGGCGCAGCGCCGTGATCTATCAGGTCTATCCGCGGTCGTGGGCCGATTCCGACGGTGACGGCATCGGCGACCTGCCGGGCATCACCGCTCGCCTGCCCTACCTCGTCGACCTCGGCGTCGACGCCCTGTGGATCTCCCCCTTCTACCGTTCGCCCATGGCCGACGCCGGGTACGACGTCGCCGACTACCGCGACATCGACCCGCTCTTCGGGACGCTCTCCGACGCCGACGCACTCATCGCCCGGGCCCACGAGCTGGGGCTCAAGGTCATCGTCGACCTCGTGCCCAACCACACCTCCGACCAGCACGCCTGGTTCCAGGCCGCTCTCGCCGCCAAGCCCGGATCGCCGGAACGGGCGCGTTACCTGTTCCGCGACGGCCGCGGCCCGCGAGGCGACGAGCCGCCGAACGACTGGCAGTCGGTGTTCTGGGGTTCTGCGTGGACGAAGGCGGAGCCCGCCGTCCTCGTCGACGACGGCAACGGGGCGACCTTCGTCAAGCGCAAGGCGCAGTGGTACCTCAACCTCTTCGACTCCGCCCAGCCCGACCTCGACTGGAGCAACCCGGAGGTGCGCGAAGAGTTCGACTCCGTCCTGCGGTTCTGGCTCGACCGCGGCGTCGACGGGTTTCGGGTCGACGTGGCCCACGGCCTCGTCAAGCAGGAAGGGCTGCCCGACTGGAACGCCCGGGCCGAGATGGCGGGCAGCGACGCCGAGGGCATGCACACCGGCGCCGCCCCGATGTGGGACCAGGACGGGGTGCACGAGATCTACCGCGCCTGGCGGCGCACCCTCGACGAGTACACGCCCACTCGGGCCGACGGTTCGCCCGACCCCGCCGGTGAGCGCATCCTCGTCGCGGAGGCCTGGGTCGAGCCGATCGAACGCGCCGCGCTCTACGTCCGCTCCGACGAGATGCATCAGGCCTTCAACTTCCACTACCTCAACGCGCACTGGCGGGCCGAGGACCTGCGTGCCGCGATCGAGCAGTCGTTCCGCGGCAACGATCTCGTCGGCGCACCGACGACGTGGGTCCTCTCCAACCACGACGTCGTACGACATGCCTCACGACTGGGGTTGCCCGTCGACCAGCCGCGCCCCCAGGGCATCGGCGCCGACGACCCGCAGCCCGACGCCGAACCCGGCCTTCGACGGGCCCGAGCCGCGACGACGCTCATGCTCGCGATGCCCGGCTCGGCGTACCTCTATCAGGGCGAGGAACTCGGCCTGCCCGAGCACACGGCCCTGCCGGACGACGTGCGTCAGGACCCGGCCTTCCACCGCTCCAACGGCAAGGAGACCGGCCGTGACGGGGCCCGCATCCCGATGGCATGGGAGGCGGATGCGCCCGCGGCGGGATTCAACACGACCGGTGAGGCGTGGCTGCCGCAGCCGGAGGTCTACGCCGAGCTCGCCGTCGACCGGCAGCAGGGCGTCGAAGGCTCCACCCTGGAGCTGTACAAGACGCTCCTGCGACTTCGTCGCGATCGTGGGCTCGGCTCGGCCGGTCTCGCACGTCTCGAGGGGGTCGACGCCGACTCCCCCGACGTCGTGGCCTACGAGCTCGTCGGCGCTCCCGGTAGCGGATCCACGGCCGATGACGCGACCCGAACCGCGGTCGTGCTCAACCTGGGCCCGGAGCCCGTGGCGCTGCCCGAGGGTGAGGTGCTCGTCGCGAGCGGTCCGCTCGACGACGGCCGTCTTCCCACTGACACGGCGGCCTGGGTCGCCCTCGCCTGACCCCGCTCGGACAGGCACTTTCACCCGCCCGAGGGTCCGGCAACGCACTCGAACAGGCGGTTCTGTCCCCGGTGCCTCCGGTACCGCCGACAGAACCGCCTGTTCGAGCGTCTTTTTGCACCCGGGTACGCCGCGCCGGGGCGCGTCGTCAGCGGGCGAGGACGTGGCCCGCGGGGGTGGAGAGGCGGTGCCAGCGGCCGCAGGCGAACACCGCGATCTCCGGCGCCGTGAACCCCAGTGCGTGAACGGCCAGAGCGCTCCCTGCGGGGACCGACGTGCCGGGAATCGTCCTCCCCCACACCGATTCCCGCACCTGTTCGGTCCGGGCGGCTGCGATCTCGGCGATCCCGTCCTCGGCCGCCCGCTCGACCACCGCACCGGGCAGCACTCCGATCGGCTCCCACCCCGCTCGTGGCGGCGCGACGCCCGTCCAGGGGACGACGACGGGGACCGGCGGCAGCGCCAGCCGTTGGGGCACGTTCTCTCGGGAGGGCTCGGCCTCCGCCGCCGCGCGCAACCGCGCGAGCCGATCGTGCACGGCGTCGATACCGACGACGACGTCGCACGTCGCCTCCTTCGCGAGCGCGACGGCTCGGAGACCGAGTACCGTGCCCTCCCCCATCAGGCCGTGCCCGGCGAGGGCGCACACCGTGGCCGCCAGGACCCTGCCCGTGGCCTGCAGCCTGACCTCAGCCGCGTCCAACCGCCGGGCGCGGGAGAGAAAGGTCGCGAGGTCGGCGACGTCACGAGCATCGACGAGCTCGACGTGATCGCCCGATCGGCCACCGGCGTCGGTCATCGTCCCTGCTTCCGCCGGCTGTACAGGGCCGGGGGTTCGCCGAGGTGACGCTCGAAGACGGCGCGTTCGGTCTCCGAGAGCCGACGGCTGTGGCCGGCCTTGGCGTCGAAGCGGACGAGGGTGGTCTCGGCGAGGCAGTAGCTGGTGTCGCCCACCCGAGCCGGATCGCGCACCTCGTAGGCGATCGTGAAGCTCGAGGCCCCGAGGTGGCTGCACCACACCACCACTGCCACCGGCTCGGCGCGGTAGCTCAGTTGAGCGGTGTAGTCGAGCGTCTGGCTCGAGACGACGATGCCGCCCTCGAGCAGGCCGCTGTCGCCGAACCACTCGTGCAGGGCGATGACTCGCGCCTCCTCGAGCAGCGTGACGAACTTCGCGTTGTTGACGTGGCCGTACGCGTCCATGTCGGACCATCGCAGAGGAATCTCGAGCACATACGGCCGGGTCGCGTCGTCGCTGGTGTCGGTCATGGGTCCGATCCTGCCAGCCGCTCTCGCCGCTACGATCTCGGGTGTGAACGTGACGCTGCCGCCCGAGGACTTCGATCCTTTCGACGACTTGCTCGACGTGCTCGACATCGATCCCGTGGCCGACGACGTCTTCGTGGGTCGCAGCCAGCCCCAGCTCCACGGCCGCGTGTTCGGTGGGCAGGTCGTGGCCCAGAGCATCATCGCCGCCGGCCGCACCGTCGACACGGTCGACGGCCCGCCGCGCAGGCTGCATTCCCTGCACGGGTACTTCTTGCGACCCGGGGACCCGGCGTCCTCGATCCGGTACGAGGTCGAGCGGCTGCGAGACGGGTCGTCGTTCTCGGCGCGGCGGGTGCACGCCCTCCAGCAGGACCAGCCGATCCTCTCGATGATCTTCTCGTTCCAGACCGAGGACGACGGCCTCGAACACGCGACGATGATGCCGGCGGTGCCGGAGCCGGAGACGCTGCGCTCCGACGACGAGGAGCTCCAGGCTCTCGGCCACCCGGTCGGGCTGTACCTCGCCCGCACCCGACCCATCGACATCCGGCACTGCCAGGGGCACCTCTACGACAAGCCCCGCCGCCAGACGGCCTCGGATCAGAGCGTGTGGATGCGGGCCAAGGGCCGGCTGCCGGACGATCCGCTCGTGCACTGCGCCGTGCTCGCGTACGCCTCGGACTTCACCCTGCTCGAGGGCGCGCTACGGCGCCACGGCCTCTTCTGGGGTGACCCACGCATCCGCGTCGCGAGCCTCGACCACTCCATGTGGTTCCACCGGCCGTTCCGCGCCGACGAGTGGCTCCTCTACACCCAGGCCTCCCCCTCCGCGCAGGGCGGCCGGGCTCTCGGCCACGGCCACGTGTTCAGGGAGGACGGCGTGCTCGTGGCCACGGCAGCCCAGGAGGGGATGCTGCGTCTCAAGGAGTCGTGAGAGCCGACGGTCGCGGCGAGCACGGCCCGCACATGACGAGGCGGGTACCGGATTCGGATCCGGTACCCGCCTCGCGCGTTCGATGTCGGGCGATGAGTCGCGTGTGATCAGTCGCGCGTGAGCTTGCGGTAGGTGACGCGGTGAGGACGGGCCGCTTCCTCGCCGAGACGCTCCACCTTGTTCTTCTCGTAGGCCTCGAAGTTGCCCTCGAACCAGTACCACTTGGCGGGGTTCTCCTCGGTGCCCTCGTAGGCGAGGATGTGCGTCGCCACACGGTCGAGGAACCACCGGTCGTGGCTGATGACCACGGCGCAGCCCGGGAAGTCGAGCAGCGCGTTCTCCAGCGAGCCGAGGGTCTCGACGTCCAGGTCGTTCGTGGGCTCGTCGAGGAGCAGCAGGTTGCCACCCTGCTTGAGCGTCAGGGCGAGGTTGAGACGGTTGCGCTCGCCACCAGAGAGCACCCCCGCCTTCTTCTGCTGGTCGGGACCCTTGAACCCGAACTGGCTCACATAGGCGCGGCTCGGGATCTCGACGTTGCCGACCTGGATGTGGTCGAGGCCGTCGGAGACGACCTCCCACAACGTCTTGTTCGCCTCGAGCCCCTCGCGGGACTGGTCGACGTAGCTGATCTTGACCGTGTCGCCCACCTTGACGGTGCCCGCATCAGGCTCCTCGAGGCCGACGATGGTCTTGAACAGCGTCGTCTTGCCCACGCCGTTGGGTCCGATGACACCGACGATGCCGTTGCGCGGCAGGGTGAAGCTGAGGTCGTCGATGAGGACCCGGTCGCCGAAGCCCTTCTTCAGGTTCTCGACCTCGATGACCGTCGCGCCGAGGCGCGGGCCCGGCGGGATCTGGATCTCCTCGAAGTCGAGCTTGCGCGTGCGCTCGGCCTCGGCGGCCATCTCCTCGTACCGGGCGAGCCGCGCCTTGCTCTTGGCCTGACGACCCTTGGCGTTGGAGCGCACCCACTCGAGCTCGTCCTTGAGCCGCTTCTGCAGCTTGGCGTCCTTCTTGCCCTGCACCTGCAGTCGCGCGGCCTTCTTCTCGAGATACGTCGAGTAGTTGCCCTCGTACGGGTAGAGACGGCCGCGGTCGACCTCGCAGATCCAGCCCGCGACGTTGTCGAGGAAGTACCGGTCGTGGGTGACGGCGAGGACGGCACCCGGGTAGCTCGCGAGGTGCTGCTCGAGCCACTGGACCGACTCGGCGTCGAGGTGGTTGGTCGGCTCGTCGAGCAGCAGCAGGTCGGGCTTGGAGAGCAGCAGCTTGCACAGCGCCACGCGGCGGCGTTCACCCCCGGAGAGGACGGTGACGTCGGCGTCCCCGGGCGGGCAGCGCAGGGCGTCCATCGCCTGCTCGAGCTGGGAGTCGAGATCCCACGCGTCGGCGTGGCCGATCTCCTCCTGCAGCGTGCCCATCTCGGCCATGAGGGCGTCGAAGTCGGCGTCGGGCTCGGCCATCTCGGCCGAGATCTCGTTGAACCGGTCGACCTTCTTCTTGATGTCGCCCAGGCCCTCCTCGACGTTGCCGAGCACGGTCTTGCTCTCGTTCAGCGGCGGCTCCTGCTGGAGGATGCCGACGCTGTAACCCGGCGAGAGCCTCGCCTCACCGTTGCTCGGCTGGTCGAGCCCCGCCATGATCTTGAGGATCGTCGACTTGCCGGCACCGTTGGGGCCGACGACGCCGATCTTGGCGCCCGGATAGAACGACATGGACACGTCGTCGAGGATCAGCTTGTCGCCGACCGCCTTGCGCGCCTTGGTCATGGTGTAGATGAACTCGGCCATGATCCGAAGGCTATCCGCCCCGCCGTTCCCTGCCGAATCGTGCCGATCTCGCCGCGCCCGCAAGGACGGCAAGCTCGGGGTTCACCCCAGCCGACCGCGCGGTCGACCCGCACCCGTGCCCGCTCGCATGCCTGCTCTACTGGCCGCTCACGCGCCCGCGACCACGTACTCGTCGGTCTCGGCCCGCGCAGGATCGACGACCTGCGATCCGGCGGGCACCGAAGGCGCCGGCGGTCGACGGGCCTCGAACTGGCTCGCCCGGGTGAAGCTCGAGACCCCACGATGGAGGTCGTGGCCCATCGTCGTGGCCTTGATCTCGACGCTCGTGCCCTTACGGCCGTCGCGCTCCCATTGATCGACCTGCAGTTCGCCGTAGACGATCACCGCGTCGCCCTTGCGTACCGAGGTCGCCACGTGCCGCGCGAGGTTGCGATAGGCGACCACCGTGACGAAGTTCGTGGGGCCTTCGGCGTAGGAATGCTGCTCCTGGTCGTAACGGAAGCGCGTGGAGGCGACTCGCAGCGTGATCATCGCCTCGCCCTTGCCGGTGGTGCGGATCCGCGGGTCCTCCGTCGCGTTGCCGCGGAGGGTCACGTACGTCTCGTTCATGTGGGACTCCCGGGTGAGGCCGGCCGCCGGGCGGTCCGGCGACTCCTCTCCAGCGTCCCCGTCACCGATCACCCCCGGGGTGGCGCGCGATCGACCTGTGGACGGGCACGACCCCTCCGACGAGGGTGTGGAAACCCGATCTGCGAAGGGTCAGGCCCGCGTGGCGAGCACCCGATCGAGGTTCTCGCGCACGCGGCGGTGACGGCCGAGGATCTCGCTCTGCGGTGCGAGCAGCCTGTTCTTGGCCACCTCCCGGATCGCCCGGTCGAGGCGGGACTCGATGACGCGGCGGCGCCGTCTGGCACCGGCGCGCACGAGGGGCAGGCAGAGCAGGGTGATCAACAGGCCTCCGAGCAGACCACCGAGGAACATGCCGGTGGGAACGGGCACGCCGGAGTAGGTGGGCGTGTGTGGCAACGGCAGCATCGCCGCCGACATGGCCCAGAGCAGCATCAGCCACAGCAGTCCGCCGACGGCGCACAGGAGCATGAGCCAGTGCAGGGCACCGGCGACGTACCACCAGAACGGATTCCGTTCCCGAAGCGGCGTGCCGACGATCGCCTGGTCGAGCGCGTCGCCGAGATCCTTCTCGTTCGGCCCGGCCGCGGTCTCGACGGCGTCGGCCCACAGCGGCGGCAGCCCCTGGCTCGCCTTGGTGCCGAGCCGACGCATGAGGGTCGCGACCGCGGCACGAGCGGCCGGGGTGGCCTCCGGGAGCGACGAACGTGCGAGGACCGCCCCGATCTCCTGATCCTGCGCCGTCTGCTTCCCGCGGCCCGCACGTGAGCCACCGCCGAGGACGGTCTGGTCCAGCCGGAAGCGACGCAACGGATCCGGCCGGGCCGAACGCAGCCACCTCGTCAACGGCCAGCCGGTGTGCGCGGCGGCCCGGGTGCGGTAGTCGCGCTCGACGCCGTCGAGGACCACGGGGACCCCGGCGGTGCGGGCGAGACCGGAGACGAGAGCCTCGTCGGGTTCGACCGACACCGACGCCTCGCCGTCGCCGACGTGGGCGCGCAGGTCGGCGGCCGCCTGGTAGAGATCGCCGACGAGCCGGACGCGAGAGGCCGTCGCCGCGCGGACCGCTCCGGCCAACGCACCTCGAAGATCGTCGAGTCCCTGGCCCGTGCGGGCCGACACGAGCAACACCTCCGCGTTGGGCAGCCCGTCCTCGACGAGAAGCCGGTGCAGGTGGTCGCTGCAGGCCTCGGCCTCCTCCGGTGCGAGCCGGTCGGCCTGGTTGAGCACGACGAGGGTCACGGCCTCGTGCGTGCGCAGCCGCCGCAGGTAGTCCTCGTGGAGGATGCCGTCGGCGTACTTCTGGGGGTCGGTCACCCAGACGAAGACGTCGGCGAGGGCCAGCACACGATCGGCCTCGGCACGGTGCGCGACCCGGTGCGAGTCGACGTCCGGCAGGTCGAGCAGCACGAGCCCGTCGAGGTCGCTGCCGACCCCGCTGCGTTCGGCGCGCTCCCGGCTGACGCGGTGCCGGTTGGCCGAGCCCACCCAGTCGAGGAGCTCGTTGGCCGGGTCGTCGCCCCACACGGCCGAGCTGATCGTCGTGGTCGTCGGGCGCAACATTCCCACGGTCGAGACCGCGGAGCCGACGAGCCGGTTGAACGTGCTCGACTTGCCGCTACCGGTGGCGCCCGCGAGCGCGACGATCGTGTGATCACCGACGAGTTCGAGCCGTTCGGAGGCCTTGCGCAGGACCTTGCGTGCGGCCTCGACCTCGGCCGCGGGCAGCTGCTCCCCGCCCGCGTCGATCGCGGCGATGAGCCCGCCGACGGCGTCCTTGAGCTGCTCGGCGCTCGGCGCGGCGGGCCGGCGGTCTCGACGGCTGAGCAGGCGGCTCATCGGGCCACCGCCACGTCCGCGGCCGCGTCGAGCAGCAGTCCGGGTTGGTCCGGGTCGACGGCCACCGTGTCGACGGCGTCGAAGATGCGCTGCTTCTGTTCGGCGTGGAGTTCGGAGACCCGTTCCAGCAGCCGGGCCCGCGACTTGGCCGCGAGGGTACGCACCGCCTGGTCCCCGAAGATCGCCTCGAGCAGCCGCTGGGCCACGACGGCCGAGCCGCCGGCGATTCCGACCTCGGCGCCGCCCAGGGTGCCCATCGTGTGGCTGAAGACGACGAGCATGAGCACGACCCCGACGGCGTTGACGCCCATCGACAGCACTCGGGCCGTGGTGCGCCGGTCCTTGCCCTCGCTGCGGACGAGTTCGAGCAGGTCCTGCTGCCAGTCGCGCACGAGGCGGTGCACCTCGTCGTCGAAACCGGCGGCCGGGGTGCCGATCTGCGGGTTCTCGGCCAGCACCTCCTCGGCGCCGGCGATGGCGCGCCACCGCTTGACGACGGCGGCGTTCGCGTCCTCGGAGTGGGCGAGGATGAGGTCGGCCACGCCCGACTGCAGGGCCTCGCCCAGCTCGCTCGCCGGTGCGGGACGCCCGCGCAGCGCCGCCGTCAGCCGGTCGCGCAGTCGCCCGAACCCGACCTCGATCTGACGCAGGAACTCGCCGGTGCCGACGAACTCCTGCCACCGGGCCAGCACCTCGCCGCGCAGGAGCGTGCCGTCGCTCATGCCGCGCGAGATGCCGTCGAGGGCCTCGGCGTACGCGACGTCGACGACCGCCCGCATCTGCTCCACCGTCTGGACCTGGGTCGAGCTCGCCTCGGCGAGCCGGTCGACGCGGGTCGCGAGCGAGTCGAGGGCGCCGTCGAGCGTGCGGCGGACGACGAGACCGCGTGCCCGCTGGTCCTCCCCGAGCCGCGCGAGCCAGCCGCGCAGGTCGGCGACCTCCGCCTCGGGGAGCATTCCCGATTCGTCGAGCGTGGTCTCGGCGAGCGCGAACACCGGTGAGTTCGTCAGCCCTTCGTCGACGAGCATCCCGCCGAGGTGCTCGGCGATCTCCTCGGTCGCACCGTCGGGCACCCGGTCGAGGACGATGGCGACCGACGTGCCGCGCTCGACCGACCGGCGCAGCATCTCCCACGGGACGGCGTCGGCGTACCGGGCCGCCGTCGTGACGAACACCCACAGATCGGCGGCACCGAGGAGCTGACGCGCGAGGTCACGGTTGCCGGCGACGACCGAGTCGATGTCCGGCGCGTCGAGCAGCGCGATGCCGGCGGGCAGGCCGTCGGCGACGGCCAGGCGCAGCGCGGAGGGGTCGTCGGTGCCTCCGCTCTCGTCACCGCTGATGCGGGTGAGGTGCGGCAGGACGCGGGGCGTGGTGAACCACCGCTCGTCGTCGGGGTGGTGGACGAGCACGCAGGCGCGCGTCGTCGGCCGCAGCACTCCGCTCCGGCTGACCACGCGGCGGGTCAGGGTGTTGACGAGCGTCGACTTGCCCGCCCCCGTGGAGCCGCCGACCACGGCGAGCAGCGGCGCGTCGATGTCGGCGAGCCGCGGGATGATGTAGTCGTCGAACTGGTCGAGCATCTCGGTACGTGAACGCCGCGCCTCGGCCGCGTCGGCGGTGTCGAGGGGTAGTTCGGCCGAGGCCACCGCCGCCCGCAGGGCGCGCACCGCCGCCAACAGGGGGCCGGCGTCCCCCTCGGATGTCACCACCGCGGGCGCGGCACCGGCAGCCGCGCCGGCTACGCCGTCCCTTGTGTCGTGCTCGAACTCGTCGCTCACCGTCCACCCTCTCTGTCCAGCAGGACCACGGTACCGGCGCCACGCGCGGGTGCCTCGTCGACGCAACGCCCGGCGGCCTCTCGCGCATCCGTCACGGCACGATTCGACGCCGGAGTGTGACCGGATCGAGACGGGCGTCCATCGAACGCTCACGTCCGGTCGCCACGGCCCGATGGGAGGAGTACGGGACGACCCGCAGGACGCGGGTCCCGCCGAACGGCGCCCGCACCACGGAAGGAACCCGCCATGACCATGCCTGCCACCGCCCTGCTCGAGCGCGAGACCACCGAGCGCCCCACCCCGCCGCTGGGCCTCGGCGACCTCGTCGTCGACACGGACCGAGGGACGGCCGTCATCGGCGTCCTGCGCCGCTCCGACCCCCAGGCCTGGCTCTTCGCCGAGCGCGCCCGCTACCTGCTCACCGGCACGTGCGACCCGTACGCCGAGCAGCTCCTGCGCCAGGCCGGGTGCCTGCGCGACTGAGCCGCGCGATTCGGCGCCCCCGGCAGGACTCGAACCTGCGACCTAGAGATTAGAAGGCTCTTGCTCTATCCAGCTGAGCTACGAGGGCAACGCTTCGCGATTGTAGACGGCCGTGCTCACCGGCCCGGGATCGTGGCTCGACCGCACCGCTCCAGCGCTTGGGATACCGAACACCGTGTGAGATACTGATCAATGCCCGTTACGGACCGGTAGACTCGCTGGTCGGGAGCCGGTCGGTGGCGATGGCCGCGAATCCGTGGCTGTTCCCACCGAGGCGTTCGGCTGCCGGTCGGGACGAAACGGGTGCACCATACCGCTTTAGACGAACATGAGGTGACGCTGGCGGAAACGGCAGTGAGCAGTGCCCGTGGCCTCGGCCCCCCGGGGTTGTCCTCGGGCGCCACCCATCGAGCAAGGAGCACCGGAATGACCACCGCGAAACGCGTCGACACCGCCGTCCCGCGCCCTCACTGGCCCGCGGTCGCGCCGAAGAACGGCTACCAGGGTCCCTACAATCCGTGGCTCGAGCACATGCACTACGTCAGCACCACGGCGATGAAGTTCGCGTCCCTGGCAGTGGGTCTGCAGCGCGACATCTTTCGCATCCACCGTGACGTGGGCCGCATCTACGGGCAGCCGCTGTTCGTTCAGCAGATGAACTCCTACCTCGAGCGGGTAGCGGACGCGAACGTCACGCTCATGGAGCAGCTCACGCGCGAGTACACCAAGCCCGAGTTCGGCTTCACGACCACCCGCATCGACGGCAAGGACGTCCCGGTCACCGAGCGCGTCGTCGCCGACCGCCCGTTCTGCAAGCTCATCCACTTCGAGCGCGACACCGACCGCAAGGACCCGGTCGTCCTGCTCGTGGCCCCCCAGTCGGGCCACTACGCGACCCTGCTGCGACCGACGGTCGAGCGCCTGTTGCCCGAGGCCGAGGTCTACGTCACCGACTGGGTCAACGCACGCGAGGTCCCGGTCGAGGCCGGCGAGTTCACGCTCGAGACCTACGCCGACTACCTCGTCGACTTCATCACCGAGCTCGGCCCCCACGCGCAGGTCATCTCGATCTGCCAGTCGACCGTGCCGGCGGTCATGGCCGTCTCCCGCATCGCCGAGGACGCCCCCGAGGCCCAGCCCGAGACCCTCACCCTCATGGCCGGCCCTCTCGACCCGTCGGCGGCACCCACCGAGGTCACGCAACTCGCCGACCGCATGCACCTGCCGAGCTATCTGCGGATGTTCATCGCCGAGGCGCCCAACGGCCGCAAGGTCTACCCCGGTTACGTGCAGCTGATGTCGTTCATCGCGATGAATCCCGAGAACCACTTCTCCTCGCACCGCGACCTGTACCGCTACCAGGTCGCCGACAACACCAACCCCGAGATCGTGCGCATCGAGCGGTTCTACCGCGAGTACTTCGCCGTCGCCGACCTCACCGCGGAGTTCTACGCCGACACCGTCGAACGCGTCTTCATCGACAAGGAGCTCGCCAAGGGCACGATGAACTACCGCGGACGCCCCGTGCGCCCCGAGGTCATCACGTGCCCGATCATCGGCGTAGAAGGTGCGAACGACGACATCTCGGCCCCCGGGCAGACCCGCGACTTCCTCGCCAAGTTCACCGGCTCGAGCGACGTGACGTTCTACGAACAGCCGCACGCAGGCCACTACGGCGTCTTCGCCGGCGGCAACTGGCGCGAGGAGATCGCGCCGCGGCTCCTCGGCAAGATCCACGAGGCCTCGAGCGAGACGTACAGCAAGCCGCAGAAGGCCCACAAGAAGATCGAGCCGTACCACGGCTGAGGCACTCGGCCGGTCACCCCACCTCCGGTGACCGGCCGCTGTGCGAGATACGCGGCATGTTCCAAGAGAGGCGATGACGTTCGTGCGCAGGCGCATTGGGCGTGACGTGGATCACGAGGGCAGGGCCGTGACGGCTAGGGTGGGCGTGTGACTGCGCGCGAGAGGTCCCGCGAAGGGCGGCCGGTCGACGAGGTGCACGCCTACGTGTCACGAGCGATCCCGGGCGACGACTTCGTCCACCTTCTCGACGACGTCGAGCGCGCCTCGCTGGCCGTGATCCGGGCGCCCCGCGACCGCGACCGCTACCTCAGCGCTCACGTGCTCATGCGACGCGTCCTCGCCGAGCACACCGGCATCGCCGAGGACGAACAGCGTTTTCACCGGCGTTGCATCATCTGCGGGGGCCCACACGGCAAGCCACGCCTCGTACCACCGGGCGTCGACCCGTTCGACGAGAACGCGATCTCCGCGCTCGACACCCCCCAGATCAATCTCTCCTACGCCGGCAATCGGGTCATGCTCGCGCTGCGGCAGCAGGGTGCCATCGGTGTCGACATCGAGGCCTGGGCCATGACCGACTTCGTCGGATTCCCTTCAGTGGCACTCACCGCCGAGGAATCTCGAGAACTGCTGGAGTTCGGCGTCGCCGACCGGGCCGCCGCACGCACCGCCTGGTGGTGCCGCAAGGAGGCCGTGCTCAAGGCCACCGGCCACGGCCTGCGCGTCGAGGCGGTCAACCTTCGCGTCACGCCTCCCGACACCCCGCCGGCGTTGCTGGCGTGGAACGACCCCACCATCCCCCGGCCCGACGTGACGATGGCCGACGTCCCCGTCGAGGGACGCTACGCGGCCGCAGTGGCCGTCGAGGGCCGGGTCACGCTGCGCGTGCACCTGCACGACGTCGACCACCTCGCCCGCGTCTGAGACCCGCCCGGCTCGTCCCGGTGGCGGTCGCGCACACCGCCGACAGACGTGTCGGCGCTCCGCGAGAACGACGCCGAGACCCTGAGACCCCGAGGCCCCGAGACGCGGTGCGGGGTCAGCGATCCCGGGAGAAGACCTCGCGCACGGCCTCCCCGACGCGCTCGAGGACCGAATCCTCGCCGGTGCCGGTCTCCTCGTCCCACTCGTCGGCCAGGGGCTCGGTCGACGTCGCGCCGCGCGTGCGTCCGACCGCCTTGGTCTTGCCTCTGCCGCCGGGCAAGGGCGGGAGCAGCGTCTCGTCGATCCACGGGGTGAGCACACCGTCGAGACCGGGACGCACCGACGCGAGGTGAGCGCGAAAGTCGTCGGTCGTGACGACGGAGTCGTGGTGGTCGGCGACCCACGACCGCACGAGGTCGAAGAACTGCTCGTCACCGACGGCGCACCGAACGGCGTGCAGTGCGAGCGCCCCGCGCTTGTAGACCCGGTCGTCGAACATGCGGTCGGCGCCCGGATCGGCGATGCGCAGGTCCTGCGGCTCCTGACGCAAGGCGTCGTAGTAGCGGGCCACGGTCTGCGTCATCGGGCGGGCGCCGAGGTGGTCCCACCAGAGCCATTCGGCGTAGCAGGCGAATCCCTCGTTGAGCCAGATGTCGCGCCACCGCGCGAGCCCGACCGCGTTGCCGAACCACTGGTGGGCGAGTTCGTGGGCGACCAGGCGTTCGCTGTGCCGTTGGCCGCCGGCGTGGTTGCTCCCGAAGATCGACATCGACTGCGCCTCGAGCGGGATCTCCAGGGGATCGTCGGTGACGACGACGTCGTAGCGCGAGAACGGGTAGGGCCCGAACAGTCGCACGAACAGGCGCATCATCTCCGGCTGCCGGGCGAAGTCGTGGGCCGCGCGGCGACGAAGTCGGTCGGGGACGTAGATCTTCTGGGGCACCTCGCCCTTGCCGAGGTCGGCGGGCACGATCTCGGAGTACCGGCCCACCTGGATCGTCGCCAGGTACGGAGCGGTGGGGGTGGGGTTGTCGAAGACCGTCGTGGCCCGCCCCGACGAACGGACGTAGGAGATCTGCTCGCCGTTGGCGACGACCGTGTACGCCGACTCCGTCGTGACCGCGATGCGGTAGGTGGCCCGAGAGGAGGGCCGGTCGTTGCACGGGAACCACGTGGGCGCCCCGTCCGGCTGGGCGGCGACGAGGGCGCCGTCGTCGAGCTCCTCGAATCCGACCTCCCCCCACGGGCCCAGACGTGGCCCGGGCGAGCCGCCGTACTCGATGACGACCTGCACCCGGCGGCGCGCGGAACTCGTCCCGCGCAGGGGCACGACGAGCTTGCTGCCACGGGTTCGGGCCCGACGCACCGACTCACCATCGACCCGCACGTCGGACACCGAGAGTCCGACGAGGTCGAACTCGAGCTCCTTGGCGGTCTCGCGCAGGGTCACGTCGATACGGGCGGTGCCGAGGAGCCGATTCGACTTGACCGTGTAGTCGAGTTCGAGGTCGTAGTGGGTGACGTCGTAGACGCGGCTCCCCTGCTTCTTCACGTAGTCACGGTCGGGCATGGGTCACACTGTCCCACGGCGCGATGGGGTTGCCGACCCACCGGCTCCCCCGCGGAACGCTCTCACCGCGCAACACCAGCGAAGCAGGCCCCACGGAGGCGCCCCGCTCGATGCGAGCGGCCGGCAGGATGACGCTGTTCGGACCGAGTGTCGCGCCCGCCTCGAGGGTGACCCCGTCCAGGCTCATCACGCGGTCGTGGAACAAGTGGGTCTGGACGACGCAGCCGCGACCGACGGTGGAGCCGTCACCGAGTGTGACGAGATCGGCCTCCGGCAACCAGTAGGACTCACACCACACCCCGCGGCCGATGTGGGCCCCGAGGCTGCGCAGCCACACCGCCATCGCGGGCGAGCCCGTGGCCGACCACGCGAACCACGGGCCGGCGAGCATCTCGACGAAGGTGTCGGAGAGCTCGTTGAGCCACACGAAACGGCTCCACAACGGGTGCTCCGAGACCGTGATGCGCCCGATGATGACCCACTTGGCCAGGGTGGTGACGACGGCCGCCACGGCCCCGACGGCGACGACCGCGACCCCACTGAGCAGGAGTGCCGGGAGGACGCCGACGCGAGCGAGGGCGAGCAGCGCGAAGACGAGCAGCACGCCCAGCGCGACGTTGCACATGACGGGAACGACGCGGCACGCCTCGATGACCCCTCGATAGAACCGGAGTCGGGGCGTGGGCGAGAACGTGCGCACGTCGTCGAAGTTCTCGGTGGCCACCCGGCGCAGCTTGACCGGCGGGCTGCCGAGCCACGACGTGCCCGATTTCGACTTGTGGGGCGCCGCCGAGAGCACGGCCACGAGCCCGTCCTTGGGCACCTTGCGCCCGGCGGCGGTCATGCCGGAGTTGCCGAGGAACGCGCGTTTGCCCACCCGGGCACGTCCCACCCGCATCCATCCGCCGCGCAGGTCGTAGGAGGCGACGAGGGTGTCGTCGGCGAGGCATCCATCCGCCGCGCAGGTCGTAGGAGGCGACGAGGGTGTCGTCGGCGAGGAACGCGCCGTCGCCGATCTTGGTCATGCACGGCAGCAGCAGCACCGTGGACGCCTCGACGCCATGCCCCACCTGGGCCCCGAGGGCGCGCAGCCACCACGGCGTCACCTGGCTCGCGTACAGGGGGAACAGGATCGTGCGAGCCATGTCGAGCACCCGCTCGGTGACCCAGATCTGCCATCCGACCCGGCTGCGCACCGCGTGATGGCCCTCGCGTACGCCGATCGAGCACAGGCGCACGACGACGAGCACGACGAGCGCGAACCCCAGCATGCCGAGAAGCGTGGCGAGGGGCACGAGCGCGAGGGTGGGCAGCAGCGCGTCGGCGAGGACGACGGCGCCACGCGAGGGCTGCAGGAGCAGCAGCAGCGCCGGCAGGAACCCGATCAACGGCAGGAAGGAGAGCGCGAATCCGGTGGTGGCGTAGAGGGCCACCCAACTGGGGGCGCGAGCGGGACGCTGGTCGGGCCACTCCCCCACGACCTTGCGCGCCGAGGAGGGTGAGGCCGGCGAGCCCGCCCACACCTGACCGGCCGGAACGAGGCCGTGGACGGCGGATCCGGCCGAGACCACGGCGCCCTTGCCGATCGAGGCCCCGGGTAGCAGGATGCTGCGGGCTCCGACGGCGGCGTGCGAGGCGACACGGATGTACCCGACGTGGAACTGGTCGCCCTCGACCCAGTGGCCCGAGAGATCGACCTCGGGCTCGATCGCGGCTCCCCCGCCGAGGGTGAGCATGCCCGTGACCGGCGGAACCGCGTGCATGTCGACCCCGCGACCGATCTTGGCCCCGAGCCACCGGGCGTAGTAGAGCATCCACGGCGCGCTCATCAGCGAGGTCGCCCCGATGCTGTCGGCGAACTTCTCACAGGCCCACACCCGCAGGTGCACGCTGCCCGCGCGCGGGTAGGTGCCGGGACGCAGGTTGCGCAACAGGAGGCGGCTGAGGAGCACCGAGAGCCCGAGCTGCCCGGCGGGCGTCCACCCCAGGAGGAGGCCGACGACGAGGAACGGCCACGGCGTGACCGGCACGGCCGCCCAGCCCAAGGCGTGCAGGATGCGGGCGCCCAGGAGCGCGAGGACGAGCCACCGGGCGCCGCGCACCGACGCCATGAGCACGTCGATGAGCAGCTGGAACGCCTGCGTGCCGACGGGCACGGGCACGGGGTCGGGTCGGTACGACTCGTCGGCGTCCTGGGCTCCCCCGTCGCCGAGATGCGGTTCGAGCATGGCGGCCTGCGCCGCCAGACGGGGGTGATCGTAGAGGTCGGCGACGGTGACGCGCGGATGGTGCGCGCGCAGGAGTGAGACGAGGCGCGCGGCGGCGAGGCTGCTACCGCCGAGGCTGAAGAAGTCGTCGTCGGCGCCCGGATCGACGCCGAGCACCGTGTTCCACTGCTCCGCGAGCCAGGCCGCGGTGCCCTCCAGCCCCTCGCTGCCGGCTCCGGCCGGGGCCTCACCGGCGAGCGGCCACGGCAGAGCGTCTCGATCGACCTTGCCCGACGTGCGTGTCGGCATCTCGTCGACGATCGCCAGACGCGGGACCATGGCGGCCGGCAGCTGCTCCTCGAGGCGGCGACGGGCGTCGGCGAGCTCGGTGTCGCCGTACGCGTCGTCCTCCGGCAGGAGGTAACCGACGAGCACCTTGACGCCGGGAGCCGTCTCACGCACCGCGACCGCGGCCATCGCGATGCGGGGCAGAGCAGTGAGGGCCGCGTCGATCTCGCCGAGCTCGATGCGCCGACCGCCCACCTTGACCTGGTCGTCGGCACGCCCGGCGAAGATGAGGCCGTCCTCGTCCCGCACGACGAGGTCGCCGCTGCGGTACGCGCGGTCCCAGCCGAGCATGGGCGCGTAGGTGGCGGCGTCCTTGGCCGGGTCGAGGTAGCGGGCCAGGCCGACGCCGCCGATGACGAGCTCACCGGTCTGCCCGTCCTCGACCTCGAGGCCCTCGCCGTCGACGACGGCGAGATCCCAACCGTCCAGCGGCAGGCCGATACGTACGGGCTCCTCGCCGGTCATGAGGGCCGCGCAGGCGACGACGGTGGCCTCGGTGGGTCCGTAGGTGTTCCACACCTCCCGGCCCTCCGACCGCAGCCGGGCCGCGAGCTCGGCCGGCAGGCCCTCGCCACCGAAGATCAGCAGACGCACCCCCGCGAGCGACTCCTGCGGCCAGAGCGAGGCCAGGGTGGGAACGGTGGAGACGACCGTGATGCCCCGCCGCTCGAGCCAGGGCGCGAGGTCGACGCCGGACTTCACGAGCGAGCGCGGCGCCGGCACGAGCGCGGCGCCGTGCCGCCAGGCGAGCCACATCTCCTCGCACGAGGCGTCGAAGGCGACTGACAGCCCGGCGAGGATCCGGTCACCCGGACCGAGCGGGGCGTCCTGGAGGAAGAGGCGGGCCTCGGCGTCGACGAAGGCCGCCGCGCTGCGATGGCTCACCGCCACACCCTTCGGTGTGCCCGTCGAGCCCGAGGTGAAGATGACCCACGCGTCGTCGTCGAGCCCGGGCGGACGGCCGTCGTCGGGCCCCACGTCACCGCGGCGGCTCTCGATGCCGTCGTCGGTGAGGACGGCGGCGACGTCGGCCTCACCGAAGACGAGGTGGGCGCGCTCCTCCGGATCGTCGGCGTCGACCGGCACGTACGCGGCCCCTGCGCGCAGGATGCCGACGATGCCGACGTGCAGGTCGGGGCGTCCGGTGGTCATGCGGATGCCGACGCGGTCGCCGGTCCGCACGCCGGCCGCGCGCAGGTTCTGGGCGAGGTCGCCCGCCCGCTCCCACAGTTGGCGGTAGGTGAGCACCTCGGCGTCGGTGTCGATCGCGGGCTCGTCCCCGGACCGCTCGACGACCTCGGCGAGGATGTCGACGAGGGTGCGTGGAGCGGGAGCGAGATGGGCACGGCGAAGCGCGCCGTTCCGCACGTGAGCAGGCATACGCCGACCTTTCGGTGACTCGAGTCGCGCCTTCAGGACAGGAGGACGGCGTTACATCCTAGCGAACCGCAGGTTAACTCCCGGTGAACGCCCGCCGAGCACGGAGCACCGAGTCGATGAGCTCTCGCTCTTCATGGGCGATCTCGGGCCCCGACCGGCCGCGCAGATAGCGGGCGCGCAGGCAGGCGAGGTCGACCGCGTCGTCCTGGAAGTCCCTCATCGCCGCGCGAGCCTGTCGTCCGCCGACCTGCCGGGCGCGGTCGAGAGCAGCCCGGCGGGTGCGCGCGTCGCGGAGCATGGCCAGGTCGGCCGGGCTGAAGAGGCCGTGCGAGGCGTAGAAACGCAGGTTCTCGGCGACGAGGCGATCCTCGCGACGTCGCGCCCAGAGCGCGAAGCACACCGCGGCGACGAACACCGGCACCTGAACGAGCAGATAGGAGCCGATCCAGCCGGAGAAGCCGAACGAGGACCCGGCGTTCCAGAACCCGTGCAGGAGGACGGCGAGCACCCACCCTGCGATCGGTGCGAGGAAGCGCAACGGCGTGCGCCCCACCACCGCGACGCCGATCCCGACGCCCGTGCACGACGTGAAGAGGGGATGAGCGAACGGGGACATGACGCCGCGCAGCACGAAGGTCAGCGCCAGGCCCTCCGGCCCGTCCTCCTGCAGCGCCTGCCCCAGGTAGAGGATGTTCTCGGCGAACGCGAAGCCGGCGGCGACGATGCCGGCGTACACGATGCCGTCGAGCACTCCGTCGAACTCGCGACGGCGCATCGCCCAGACCACGAGGATGCCGAGGCCCTTGGCGCTCTCCTCGACCACCGGTGCGACGAAGACCGCGGCGTAGAACTCCGGGTCCAGACCGAATGCCTCGATGACCGCGGCGGCGACGGTGTTGAAGAACAACGCGATCGCCGTGGCCACGAGCGCGCCCCACCCGAACGCGACGAGGAGGGAGGAGACGGGCTCGGCCTCGAGCCGATCGAGCCAGAGGAAGGCGGGGACGACGACGGCCAGTGGCAGCACGGCCATGAGCACCGCCCAGGGCGCGAACTGCGCCTCGACGCTCGCGCCGACGGCGAACGCCAGCATCGCCCCACCCAGCAGGAACGCGAGCACCAGGGCACCCCCGACGAGCCAGCGGCGCAGGAACGGCCGGCGGGTGGCGTTGCGCGGGCCGGCCTCGGGCCGATAGCCCGAGGGCAACGGTGTCGACATGGGCATGGGCGTTCTCCTGACCTGCGGG
The DNA here is from genome assembly GCF_000826525.2 of Mobilicoccus massiliensis. Taxonomy (GTDB): domain Bacteria; phylum Actinomycetota; class Actinomycetes; order Actinomycetales; family Dermatophilaceae; genus Mobilicoccus; species Mobilicoccus massiliensis. The sequence goes on from NZ_LN651331.1 coordinate 903,332, forward strand.
TGCGGCGACACTACGGGACCACACCGACAACCCCCCGTCCACCCAGGATGCACGGCCGGCGCGTCACGGGCGTCGACCACTGCCGACGGACCTCGACGGCGGGGAATACAGTGAAAGGCGTGTCCAAGACCTCAGACTCCGCGCAGGACCGCATCATCTGGATCGATTGCGAGATGACCGGTCTCGACCTCGAGAAGGACGCCCTCATCGAGGTCGCCGCACTCGTCACCGACTACGAACTCAACCCGTGCGGTGAGGGGATCGACGTCGTCATCCGGCCACCGGAGGAGGCGTTGCAGCAGATGGGCGAGTTCGTGCACAAGATGCACACCGAGTCGGGTCTGCTCGACGTGCTCGACTCCGGCATGACGATGGCCGATGCTGAGGCCAAGGTTCTCGAGTACGTCCGCCGGTACGCCCCGACCGCGCGTAAGTCCGCACTGGGTGGCAACACCGTGGGCACCGATCGTGCGTTCCTCGCCCGCGACATGCCCGAGCTCGAAGGACACCTGCACTACCGCAACATCGACGTCTCCTCGATCAAGGAACTGTCGCGCCGCTGGTACCCCCGCGTCTTCCACCACGCCCCCGAGAAGCACGGCGGCCACCGCGCCCTCGCCGACATCAAGGACAGCGTCGCCGAACTGCGCTACTACCGCGAGGCGGTCTTCGTGCCCGCGCCCGGCCCCGACTCCCCCACCGCGAAGGAGATGGGCGCGCGCCACGCGGCCGCCCGCGCCGACCTCTGAAATCCGGTCTCGACCACTGCCCGAGAGCGGGTCGCGGCCACCCCAGGGGGCCGTGGTCACGAGCACTCCGGAAAGCAGGTACGATGGTCGCTGCGCTGCCACGCGAACGGCATCAGCCCTCGAACGCGGCGCATGGTGGGTGTAGCTCAGCTGGTAGAGCACCTGGTTGTGGTCCAGGTGGCCGCGGGTTCAAGTCCCGTCACTCACCCCAAACGGGTCAGGTTTGAACTTTCGACCAAGGGACCACCCTTGGTCGAGGGTTCAGCCTGGCCCATTTTCTTTGCTTCGGCGGCCCAGCTCAGTGCGTCGGCATGGAGGCCGGGGATGCTCAGCCCGTCGTACGGGTTGCGGTAGCCGACGCGCACGTCGTTGTCCTCGTCGATGTAGATCGTCTTGAACAGCGCCTGGTTGAGGAGTCGACGGTTCGCGTCATCGGCATGCTCGTAGATGTCGGCCGCGTTGGACAGCAACTTCAGTGAGTCGTCGAGGTTCTCCCGCGCGTCGGCGTAGTGGCCGTGGTGCGCGGTGATCCGGTACTCGATGGTCTCCAGCGACGCGGTGATCCGGTCCTGCTCTCGCTTGAGCAGATCGAGTGGTATCGCCCCTGCGTAATGAGCTTGGAGCAGCTTCTGTTGCTCGCCTCCGAGCTGGGTCCTCCGGGACGCGAGGTCGGCGAGTTCGGCGGCGCCTTCGGCCATCATCTCGTCGAACCGGGCATGAATCATCGCCGACACAGCCTCGATCGTCTCCGGGTCGATCTGCACCTTGGCGTAGAAGCGCTCGACGAGTCGTTCCACCTGCTCGATCAGCATCGCCTGTCGCGCGCAGTCTCCCCTGCCGCCGTGCCGGCTCGCGCACACGAAGTAGGGGTAGATCGTGCCCTGGCTGCTCTTCGCGTTGCACACGATCAGGCGCGAGCCGCACTGCCCGCAGAACACCGTGCCCTTCAAGTAGTGCTCGTGCACCTGGGTCGCGTCCGCTGCGGATCGGTGTGTGCCGAGTACGGTCTGCACCTGGTCCCACACCTCGTTCGGAACGATCGCCTCGTGCGCTCCCGCGTAAGTGACGCCTTGGTAGCGCACGCTGCCCTTGTAGTACGGGTTCGTCAGCATCCGGTGCACGGACGACTTGGCGATGGGCCGAGCTGGGCGTCGCGGTGTCGCGGCAGTGGTCAGTCCGCGCGCCACCAGCTCTTGGTGGAGTTGGCTCGTGGTCCAGTCGCCGGAGGCGAACACCTGGAACGCCCACCTCACCAGCCGTGCACGCTCCTCGTCGATCTCGACAGTGCGTACCTCCCGCCCGAAGCCGTCGCGCACGCCGACGTTGCGGTAGCCGATGGGTGCCTTCGTTACGGTGCCGCCCTGCGCGGCCTTCTGCGACAGTCCCTTGACGACCTCGGTGGCGAGGTTGCGGGAGTAGAACTCGGCAATCGAGGACATGATGCCGTGCAGCAGCATCCCCGATGGGGTCTCGTCGATGTTCTCCGTCGCCGACACCAGTGTGACGCCGGCGTCCTTGAGCGCGAGGTGGATGGTCACGTCGTCGGCACGGTTGCGTGCGAGTCGGTCAACCTTGTGCACGATGCAGTAGTTCGTCTTGTGCTGGGTGACGTACTGGATCATCCGCATGAGTTCGGGCCGGTCGGCCTTGCGCGCAGATTCGCCCGCGTCGACGAACTCCTCAATGATCGTTGCGCCGAGCTGCTCGGCCTTGCGCTGGTTCGCCTCGCGCTGCGCTGGGATCGAGAAGCCTTCCGCTTGACCGCCCTTCTCCGCCTGCTCCTTCGTGGACACCCGCAGGTACGAAACGGCGAACGAGCCGGGGAATGGCGTTGGCGCTACGAGGCTGTCTATCGCGGTGCGCTCCGCGTCGATGATTGTCATGGCTCTCCTCCACAGTCACTGGTCCTGCCGACGCGGACTATGTGAAGGCGGATGTTGATCGTGAGAAGAGCCCGAAGGCTGTAGGACTAGGCCGAGTCGGCCACGTTTGCTTTGCCTCGCCGTGGTGGCGAAGCGCTAGGACCACAACATCCGCCATCCGCGGCGGATGTGTTCATTCTACGACGAGGAGCCCGCCGAAGCACGGGAGCGCTTCGGTCGAGTCGCATCTCCCGAACGGAACGAGCCCGACTGCTGGAGCGCCATGCGGATCAGCAGCTCACTGAGCTTGTCCAGGTCGGGCGGATCGTGGAAGTCGGCGCGGATCGTCAGCTCGCGCTCGCTCTGCTGGCGTTGCCCGGTCTTCCGTGCGTAGCGGCGAGCCATGACTCACACTTCACCCGTCTCCGGGTCGGCGGCGAAGAAGGCGTCCTCTGCGTCTTGACGCGCCGCGACCTCGTCCAGGACGAACTGGACGAAGTCTTCGTCACGGTCGGTGATCGGAGAGTCCTCGATGGGTTGTGTGGGGTCTTCGCCCGGCCAGCTCGTCTGTCGTGTCGGCCGGTCACGGTCGAGGCGCGTTCCGCAGGCGGCCACCCAATCGCGAAGCCTGGCGCGGGCATCGGCGAAGTCGCGGTGCCAGCCGACCGGCGCGGAGCCGTTCTGGTCGGGGTCTGGTCTTGCCCCGTTCTGGTGGACACCTGATAGTGAGCCGCAGGCTCGCTGAAGGGAGTCCGTTATGGGCCGTCCGTCGAAGTACCCGGCGGAGTTTCGGACCGAGGCAGTGCGCCTGGTCCTGACCACTGACAAGTCGATCGCGAGTGTCGCGCGGGATCTCGGGATCAGCGACAAGACCCTCGCGGGCTGGGTCCGCAAGGACCGGGAGAAACAGACCCTGGACGCGCTGCCCGGTGCGTTGAACGAGCACGAGCGCTTGGAGTTGAAGCGACTCCGCAAGGAGGTCGCCGACCTGAAGGTCGAACGCGAGATCCTCCGCAAAGCAGCCGCGTATTTCGCCAAGGAGACGACCCGGTGAGCCGCTTCCGGTTCGTCTCTGAGCATCACGACACCTACGGGGTGAAGCGGCTGTGCACTGTTCTCGGCGTCTCCCGATCCGGCTACTACGCATGGCGCGACCGCGGCCCCTCGGCGCACGCCCAGCGCGACCTCGAGTTGGCAACTGTGGTCTGCGAGGTCCACAACCGCTCCCGCCGCACCTACGGCGCACCCCGCGTCCACGCCGAGCTCGGCCGCCTCGGGCACCGCACAGCCCGCAAGAGGGTGGCCCGGTTGATGCGCGAGTACGGCCTCGTCGGGGCGCACTCCCGCAAGAAGTGGCGCACCGGGAAGCCGAACACCGCCTGGGCACCCGACCTGGTCGAACGGGACTTCAACCCCGCCGGCCGCGACCGGCTCTGGGCAGCTGACGTCACCCAGTTCCGCACCGAGGAAGGTTGGCTCCACTTCGCCGGCGTCATCGACCTCTACTCCCGCCGCGTCGTCGGCTGGGCCATGGGCACCACCCCCGACGCCGACCTCGTCATCGACGCACTCGTGATGGCCTTCGAACGCCGCCGCCCCGACCAGCGCGTCATCCACCACGCCGACCGAGGATCGGCCTACACCTCGCTGGCCTTCGGCCAACGGCTCGAGACCCTCGGCATCACCGCGTCGTTCGGGTCCACCGGCGACTGCTACGACAACGCCGCCGTCGAGTCGACCTGGGCCACCCTGAAGCGGGAACTCGCGTCGATCCACGGACGCCAGACCTGGCCGTCGCGGGACCTGCTGCGCTCGGCGATCTTCGACTACATCGAGGGCTTCTACAACACCAGCCGCATCAAGCAGCGGCTCGGATACCGTTCACCCGCAGAGTTTGAGCAAGAGGCAATCGCCTAGAAATCCGTGTCCACGAGAACGGGACAAGACCAAATCCAGCTCTCACAAGCACTCCGAGACACCCGCCCAGAACTCGTCGGGCTAGAGACTTTCGACGCCGACCACACGCTCTCCTGGAACACCGATCACGACGGATGGCAGGCCACAGTCACCTCCTGGCTCCGGGAGCGCATCTCGCGCTGATTGACCGAGCTGAGCGTCCACGCTGACACCCACCTTGTTCGGCCACGCCCGACTAAACCCAACTCAACCCGCACCTCCACCGGTATCATCGAGAGTGTTGGCCTGCCTGGCCATAGAGCGAGGGAGGACCAACATGGCTGAGCCGTGGCTGTCCGCAGACGACATCGCCGCCCACCTCGGGGTCACCAAAGACACCGTCTACACGTGGATCGCCGAGAAGGCCATGCCAGCGCACAAGGTCGGGCGCCTCTGGAAGTTCCAAGCCAGCGAGATCGACGACTGGGTGCGCCGAGGCGGCGCTGCCGCTGACTCCGACCCACCCCCACCTGGGTGAGCACTTTGCTCGCTTTGAGTCGTCGCTGACCTTTGTCGGTGGCAACCCATATCCTGATCCACTGCCCAACATCCGGAAGGAGGCACCAGATGAACACTACGTCTCAGAAGCATGACCGATACGCGCTGTCATTTACCAGCGGTGCCCTCCTGACTCGGGAGGCGGTCATCGCCGCGCCGCTGTTCCTTGAGGTTCGTGACTGGAACGCGGTCCGCAATCGACTCCGTGCAGAGAACCTGCTCCAGGCTCGAACGGCTTCGTCGGGGTTCCGGCTGGCACGCGAGGTGGCCCAGCGCTTGGCGGTGCTCACGGACGCCGAACTGGACCTGCTGCAAGACGCCAGCCCCAGTGAACGCGGTCACCTGATGTGGATTGCGGCATGCCGCCGCTACGCGTTCATCGGCGACTTCGCCGAGGAAGTTGTGCGCGAACGCTTCCTACTGCTCACACCCACGTTGGGCTATGACGACTTCGACAGCTTCGTTCGCGGCAAGGCCCTATGGCACCCGGAACTCGCTGAGGTGAAGGACTCGACGTTGCAGAAGCTCCGGTCGACGGTGTTCAGGATGCTGACCGAGGCCGGCTTGCTCGTTGGCGATGAGATCGTCCATGCACCCTTGTCCGAGCGAGTCCGAGATGCGCTCGATGCACAGGTTCAAAGCGACGTTCGGTTCCTCCCCACTCGTGACAGCAAGGAGGTCGCGCTGTGATGTCCCATGAACTCACTCGCCAGGAAGAGCATCTGTTTGCGGTGCTCAGTGGCGATCGCTTCTTGAAGATGGAGGGATTGTCGAACGAGGTCCCGTTCTTCATTTACCCGTACGAGCCGGAACATGCTCTCGATGTGGCCAAGGCGAAGAAGCGAGTCAAGAACCGTCTGGCCAGCAGCGGCATCGAGGTCCGCGAGATCAACCTTTACGACCTTTCGGTGGAGGTGCTCAAGGCGCGTGGAGACTGGGACGAGGTGCTTGAGGTCGAGCCCGAACTGGACAAGGTCGAGTTCACCGAAATGCTGCAGTCCATGCTCAACCCGCAGCAGCACCTCGCACCAGCGATCCGAGCACGACTCGCAGACAGCGACTTCGACATCGTGTTCCTGACCGGGATCGGCGAGGTCTTCCCCTACATCCGGTCGCACAACGTGCTCAACAACTTGCAGAGCGTCGTGGTGGGCCGACCGATGCTCATGTTCTTTCCCGGCCGCTACGAGCAGTCCGACACGCTCGGCTCATCGCTGGTGCTGTTCGGCAGATTGAAGGACGACCAGTACTACCGCGCCAAGAACATTCTGGAACAGGAACCGTGACCGCCATGCACCTCACTGAGATTTTCGCTAAGGATGTCCAGCGGCCCATCGAGGGCGTCATCAAGGCCGACGACGTCGCACACCTTGGCACCGAGGTCGACGAGTACGTCCTGACCAACGAAGCCGCCAAGGGGCTCGAAATCCTGCTTGAGGCGTACACGGATTACACCAACGCGAACGGTGTATGGATTTCGGGCTTCTTCGGCTCCGGTAAGTCGCACCTGTTGAAGATGCTCGCGCATCTTCTCGGCGATGTGGAGGGCGACGACTTCCCCCGCGAGCCTGTGTCGGAGAGCTTCCGTGCCAAGGCGACCGATGCGTTCTTGCCACCACTACTCGACAAGGCCGATCGTATCCCGGCGAAGAGCCTGTTGTTCAACATCGACCAGAAGGCGACTCTGATCAGCAAGGATCAGACCGACGCCCTGCTACGCGTGTTCATGAAGGTCTTCGACGAGTCCCGCGGCTACTACGGCGACCAAGGTCACATCGCCCGCTTCGAGCGGCAGCTCGACGACGAGGGCCAGCTCGACGCCTTCAAAGACGCCTTCTTGGCGGTGTCGGGCCGGGACTGGGTGGAGCGTCGGCCGAGCTTCGGGCTTCCGACCGTGCGTGGCCAGGTCAACGAGGCATACGCACAGATCAACGGGTTGGACGCGACGACCGCACCCGACATCCTCAAGACCTACCAGGACACCTACTCCGTGTCGATCGAGGACTTCGCCGACGAAGTCCGTGCATGGCTGGACAAGCAGCCCGCGGGCTACCGGCTGAACTTCTTCGTCGATGAGGTTGGACAGTTCATCGGCTCGAACACACACCTGATGCTCAACCTTCAGACGATCGCCGAGTCTCTGAACACGAAGTGCGGCGGCCGAGCCTGGGTGTTCGTGACCTCACAGGAGGACATGGACAAAGTTGTCGGCGACCGCACCAAGCAGCAGGGCAACGACTTCTCAAAGATTCAGGCCCGGTTCAAGACCCGAGTGAAGCTCACCTCCGCTGACGTGGAAGAGGTCATCCGCAAGCGCCTCCTGGAGAAGAACGACAAGGGCACCCAGGTCCTCGAAGCTGTCTACGCGCAGGAGCAGGCGAACTTCAAGACCCTGTTCGACTTCGTTGACGGCGCGAAGACGTATCGCAACTTCACCGACGAGGGCCACTTCGTCGGCACCTACCCGTTCGTGAGCTATCAGTTCCCGCTGTTCCAAGCGGCGATCGAGGGCATCTCTGACCACAACGTGTTCGAGGGCCGCAACAGCTCCGTCGGCGAGCGCTCCATGCTCGGTGTCGTGCAGCAGGTCGCCAAGGACATCGGCGATGTCGAGATCGGCTCGCTGGCCACCTTCGACGCCATGTTCGCCGGTATCCGTGCTTCGTTGAAGTCCGCAGCGCAGCGCTCGATCGACCGTGCCGAGCGTGACCTCCCCGACAGCGGCTCACCGGTCACCAAGCTCGCGGTGCGGCTTCTCAAGGCACTGTTCCTGGTGAAGTACGTGGAGAGCTTCCAAGCCACTCCGCGCAACCTGACAGTGCTGGTCTACGACCGGTTCGGGCTTGATCTGCCGGCGTTGTCCAAGCAGGTCCAGGAGGCGCTCACGCTCTTGGAGACGCAGACGTACGTGCAGCGCAACGGCAACGTCTACGAGTACCTAACAAACGAAGAGCAGGTGATCGAGGAAGAGATCAAGAACGTCGAGATCGACTCCTCCGAGGTCTCCACCCGACTGAACAAGATTCTCTCCGGCGATGTCATCAAGACCTCCAAGCTCCGCTACGCCAAGAACGGTCAGGACTTCGGGTTCGGATACAAACTCGACGACCAGGCATTCGGTCAACAGCGTGAACTCTCGCTGCACTTCATCACTCCCGAGTACCCCTACGGGCCGGAAGAGATTCGGATGCACTCGGCAGGCAAGGACGAACTGCGCGTGATCCTCGCCCCCGACGACCGGGTGCTGGCGGACCTCCGTCTGCTGATCAAGACCGAGAAGTACACCAAGCGTAAGCAGACCAGTTCACTGTCGCCGGTCGAGGAGCAGATTCTGCGCGCCAAGGCGACGCAGAACGCTCAGCGGGAGAAGGAGCTGGTCGAGCGCATCCGCCGCGCTGTCGGTCGCGCCGATCTCGTGATCAACGCCGCAGACCTCACCGTGGGATCGCAGGACGCCCTCACCCGGATCACCGAGGGATTCCAAGACCTCATCGCACGTACCTACACGCAGCTCAGCCTCCTCGGCGGGCGCGCCTACTCCGAGCAGCAGGTTGTCGGGTTCGCGAACCCCGACCAGTCCACGATGATCGACGACTCCTCGATCCACGCGCTCACTGCACCGGCTGACGAGGTGCTGTCGTACCTGCTGCAACGCGACCGGCTCGGTGAGCAAGTCACCGTCAAGAAGATCGTCGATCACTTCCAGGCTAAGCCATACGGCTGGGACCTTCCCTCTATTGAGTGCGTCACGGCCTGGCTCGTCGGCACCTCGAAAATCACTCTCACCGTCGACTCGAACATCCTCAAGCGCAGCGAAGTCGCCGTCGTGTTGCGCAACACACAGAAGCACTCCCACGCCGTCGTCGCCCCGCAGAAGACCTTCGACCAGCGCAAGATCGCAGCGCTGCGCACCTTCTGCACGGACTTCTTCGATGAGCCCACAGCACCGAAGGACCCGCTGGAGCTGGCCCGGCACGCGAGCGAACGCCTCCGCGCCAAGTGTGAGGAGCTCAAGGCGCGAGTCAGCGGCTCGAAGTACCCCTTCGTGACTCAGCTCGAAGCCCCCATCGCCCTACTGGAATCCGCGGTTGGCAAACCCGACGACTGGTACCTGACCGACTTCGCGCTCGCGGACGATCTGCTCGATGCGAAAACGGACATCATGGACCCCATCCAGGCCTTCTTCGGTGACGAGAAGCAGCGAGGCGCTCAGCGCAAGATTTTTGACGAGGCGACCCAGCTGCTCGCCGACAATGCCAGCAATCTCAACTACCTCCCCTCGGGCAGCAGCCAGGAGGTGGCGCAGCTCCTCGCCGATCCTCAAGCATTCCGCGGTAACCGGATGACCAAACTCAAGGCAGCCGCCGTCGAGCTCCAATCCCGCATCGACGAGGCGCTCGTAGCCAACCGTGATGGAGCAATGTTGGAGATCGGCTCCCGGTGGGAGCCTCTACAGACCAGCACGATCTATCTGGAAGCCACGGACGACGCAAAGCGAAGCGTGAGCCAGAAGGTCAACGCGATCCTCGATCAGATCAGCCGGGAGAACCAGATCGCCGTCGTCCGCGAGATCGCGAACACCTTCGAGGAACGCACCTACCCAGCCATCCTCGACCAGCTCGCCGCATCCCCAAGCGTCAGCAGTGCGGACGATAGTGACGAGCCGACACCAGCACCGAACACAAGGCAGACCATCTCGGTCAAGAGCATCAGCGCTACCGGTATCCACGGAGTACTGGAGAACGAAGAAGACATCGATCGCTACCTCGACGCGCTGCGCGCAGCACTGATTCAGGCCCTCAATGACGACAAGCGCATCGCGCTCTAGGAGATAGCACGCATGGATACCGCACCGCTAAAGAGCTTCGCCACGTGGGCCAGACGCGAGCTCATCACTCAGGTCAGCGCCCGCTTGACCGCCGTGCTCGCACCGGCATCGCCGGAGCGAGTCGAGAACCAGCACGCCGTGACCATGCTCGAACGCGACATCGCGGCCGCCGGCGGCGGGGCCAAGGGCAAGGATGCTGTAGCCGACAAGGTCGCCTACACCTGGTTCAACCGCATCATCGCCCTCCGCTTCATGGACGCCAACGGCTACACCGGTGTTGGCGTTGTCTCGCCAGCCCACGGCCAGCAGACCGGGCAGCCAGAGATACTCGCCGACGCCAAGCGTGGCAGCATCGACCCCGCTGTTGTCAGCAACAAGCGCACCCTCGATGCCATCACTGGGCTCCTCGACGGGACCCGCCCCAGTGCAGACGCACAGGGTGAGGCCTACACCCTGCTACTCGCCGAGTACTGCCGTTACTGGAACCGCTCGATGCCGTTCATGTTTGAGCGTGAGGGCGACTACACAGAACTCCTTATTCCCGCGAACCTCCTCGCTGCGGACTCCATCCTCGGCAAGGCCGCATCAACGCTCACAGCAGAGGTCTGCCGCGACGTTGAGGTCATCGGCTGGCTCTACCAGTTCTACATCTCTGAGCGGAAGCAGGAGGTCTTCGATGGATTCAAGAAGGGCAAGAAGGCAGGCGCCGCTGAGATTCCCGCCGCGACCCAGCTCTTCACCCCACACTGGATCGTTCGTTATCTCGTCGAGAACTCCGTCGGACGACTCTGGATGCTTAACCACCCGGAGTCTCGACTCGTAGACGAGATGGACTATTATATCGCGCCAGTCGGCGACGAGAATAACTTCCTCAAGATCACCGGCCCCGAAGACCTGACGGTCATCGACCCAGCCTGTGGCTCCGGACACATGCTTACCTATGCGTTCGACCTGCTCTACGCAATCTACGAGGAGGAAGGCTACGCACCCTCCGAGATTCCCGAGCTGATCCTCACTCGCAACCTGTACGGTACCGAGATCGACCCGCGCGCCGGCTCACTGGCGGCGTTCGCACTTACCATGAAGGCCCGCGCTAAGCAGCGAACATTCTTGACAAAGGGGCTCGCGCCGGCGATCACAGTCATCGACTCCATCTCGTTCACCCCGGATGAACTGGACCTTCTGGTCACGAGGAATGGAGACCTGCGTGCGGAAGAAGGAGTTTGGAATCAGTTCGCCGAGGCAAACGTGCTCGGGGCTCTCATCCTTTCCGACCCGGGACACACCCAGTGGCTGTCTCACCGCCTCGAAACACTGGACGAAGCAAACGACCTCGTTTGGTCGGACACCCTCAATCGTGCGTCAAAGGTGCTACGCCAAGCAACGGCACTGTCGCGGCGCTATGCCGTAGTGGTAGCGAACCCTCCTTACATGGGCTCGAAGAACATGGGAACCACGCTCGCGGACTTCGCGTCTGGGAAGTTCCCTGACAGTAAATCTGATCTGTTCGCGATGTTCATCGAGCGAGGGTTTGAATTTCTGAAACCGGGCGGACTCTCGGCGATGGTCACCATGCAGTCCTGGATGTTCCTCAAGTCCTATGCCGGGCTTCGCAAACAACTGCTCAATGACCGACATCTGGAATGCATGGTTCACATGGGGAACGGAGTCATGGGCATAGCGTTTGGCACGGCGGCGGCCATCTGGCGTTCTACCCCGGGGGAAGGGATCTCATCTTTCTCCTTCGTTTCGACGTTGGACCTTTATGGAGACAAGCCGAGGGTGTTCCCAGCACCAAACTCACGACACACGGAGATGTCGCTTCGAGAGCTCAGTTCTATTCCGGGAAGTCCGATTGCTTACTGGGCGTCCCCGGCCCTTCGCGCCACGTTCCAAACTGGGCGAACTATCGAAAGCGTTGCGCCGGTACGCCAGGGATTTCAGACGGGCGATAATGACCGTTTCATGCGTTTCTGGCACGAAGTGTCCCGAACGCGAGTGGCTTTCGACTCCGAGTCTACGGAAGAGTTTCATGCAAGTGGGGCCCGATTCGCTCCATACCTAAAGGGCGGCCCCCTGCGCAAGTGGTTTGGCAACGACGAGTACATTGTTGCTTTCAGTCCCCACGACTTCAGTGAACTCTCGAAGCTTGGGAACAAGCTTCCTTCGCGGAACCTTTATTTCAAGGATTCGATCACGTGGTCGGCGATGTCCTCGTCCGACTTCGGCGCACGCTATGCGGGCGTCGGCAGTACCTTCAGTGCAAAAGGCGCGTGCGCGTTTCCAGTAGATAGATACTCCCGCTCGCTCACGCTGGCAGTCCTGAATTCGTCAGTGGCGCGTCAACTCCTCGAATTCATGGGTGCGACCATGGACTTCAACGTGGGGTCCCTGCGAGAGATTCCACTTCCAGCGGAGATTCCGCTCGACGACAGAGATCGGATATCTTCGCTGGTCGAACTGTTGGTGCACCTCCATCAGCAAGATTGGAATCTGAGCGAGTCTGCGCCCGGGTACGAAGAGAATGCGCTAATCAAGCGCGGCGGGGTAGGCCGCCTTGCGAGTCTGGTCGACGGACACTTCGCTGATTGGCGAGCCTACTCTGCGCAGGTCAACGAGGCTCAGGAAGCACTCGACGCGATCATAGCTAAGTCCTACGGATTGGAGTCCTCAGGCGAACTCAATGTCACTCTGAACAACCTGGTGGTGGACACGCAAGGTCGAGCTGAGCGGAATGCTCAGGTGGGCGACATGATTGCTGACCTTGTTTCTTTCGCCGTGGGATGTATGTTCGGCCGTTACAGCCTCGACGAGACCGGCCTAGTTCTGGCCGACCAGGGTGCGACAGTGCAGGACTACTTCGCGAAGGTGCCGCACCCGACGTTCACCCCTGATGCTGACAACGTTCTGCCGATCGTTGTTGGGGACTGGTTCGAGGACGACATCGTGGCGCGATTCCGCCAGTTCCTGCGAGCAGCGTTCGGTGAGGAGCACTTCGAGGAGAACCTTCGGTTCGTTGAGGAGTCACTCAGCGTCAAGACTCTGCGGGAGTACTTCGTTACCCGTTCGGGGCGGTCGAGGTTCTACGACGACCATGTGAAGCGGTACAAGAAGCGCCCGATCTACTGGCTGTTCTCCAGCCCGAAGGGCTCATTCAACGCGCTTATCTACATGCACCGCTACTCGCCGTCCACGGTCTCAACTGTGCTAAACGAGTATCTGCGTGAGTTCGAGTCGAAGCTGGAAGCGAACCTTCAGCATCAGGAGCGTCTCGCAGCCGGTGATGGTACGCCTCGCGAGAAGGCAGCGGCACTAAAAGAGGCTGAGCGGCTTCGCAAGGTGTTGGTGGAGCTCAGTGAGTATGAACATGACGTGCTTTACCCCTTGGCATCGCAGCAGATCGCAATCGATCTCGATGATGGCGTCAAGGTCAACTACCCGAAGTTCTATCCGGCTCTCAAGAAGATCACGGGGTTGGAGGCTGCCGATGACTGAGATCGAACCAAGACGCGCGAACTGGCTCGTGCGCAAGCATCGCGATCTGGGCTGGTTTGGCTGGTTCGCGTATTGCCTCTTTTCTATTGCAGTGGTTGGCCTAATTGTCTGGATCGTCTTGTACGCGATGGACGGTGGGCTCAAGACCGCAATCACGCAAACACTACCGTTTTGGCTCGCGGGCATTGGTGGACCGGCGGCACTTGTCGCTATTTATGAGACGAGCAAGCGAACTACGCAAGTTGAACGATCAATGGGCGAAATAGCCGCAGTAAAGGATGGCGAAGGCCAGCGCAGCGGAGCGCAGGTCGCATGGAAAGTTGAAGAAGTATCTAGGTCGAAGCGACGGATTGTGAACGTTGGATCGGTGACCGCGAGAGATGTTCGCATTGATGACGTCACCAACCCCGAGGGGCGAAGCGGATTTTTCTTGCTTGACGATTCTCTGCCCCACGACATACCAGTGCATGACGGCATCGAAGCGAGTATGGATCGAAGCCTCGCTGATCCGTACCTTTCGCGAGTTCGAATTCAGTGGACAGAAGAGGGGAGCTCGTATGAAGCAACCTATTCCGTGTCCTAGTGCGAGAGATTTCATCAAGAGCTGGCGCTCAGTCAGTGGAGTTGCGCAGATTGTCGCCCCACGGAGACGACAATTCGATCGACGTCCAGTTCGTACGCTGCTCTCGTGGCAAGGGGTAGTCGCATGAGTTCCATTCGGGCAGTCCTGCCGCACCTAGAACAGCGGTTTGAGTCGCAGCGACTCGTCTTCTGGCACGACACGGAAGGCGAGTACGCCTCTGATCTCGACGCACTCAACCTCGCCGGGGTCACCACGTTGCGGGTAGAGAACAACGAGTACGCCGTGAAGAACCGAGTGCTCCACGACCAGCCGACCAGCAAGTTCCTCATCTACCGGGGGGCACCTGTGCCTCCGGGCACCGGGAACTGGCTGCTTGATCTTGAGTTGGCGTACGGGGTCTTCACCGCCGACCGTACGGCTCTGGTACGCCAGGGTCTCGGCCTCGCTGGCATCGGGATCGACGATGTGGTGCGCGAGCACGAGAGGTTCTTCCGCGCCGCGAAGCGCGTTCAGACACTCAAGCCACTGCTCACAGCCGACGACGACGCGGACAGGTTGCGCGCGAAGATGTGTGCTGTCCTTCTTGGCCAGCGGGAGCACAGCATGCTGGAGCTCACGCGCTCGTTGCTGATCGAGAACGCGCGCGGCGATGGTGGCAAGTACGAGGCTCTGAGGGAGCAAGGGCTCGATGGGTTCCACTGGGCCGGCGTCGCCACGATTTACGGATATGAAGCGAGCGAGCCCAGCATCGACGACTTCGTGCTGTGGGTGTTCCGCCAGGCAACCAACGGGTTCGCATCCGATACTCCGGGTGCCCTCCGGAACATTCAGCTCGACTTCGCGAGTCTGCGCAATGATCGGCGCAGCGCGCCCGCCCTCGCCATCTTGGCGCAGCGAGCGGCGGAAAGTCTGGACTACGCCAGCAGCATCGAAGACGCAGAACTTGCTGACCTGGTGGGTAACGACCTCTTCGAGGACGTGGAGCGCAAGGTCATCAGTGCGCTCGCTCACGCGGTCGTCAGCCGGACCATGAGCGCGCGCGAGGTATCCGACGTGATCCGCGCTCGCCAGAGCAGCATCTGGGTCGACGGATACCGGGAGCTGTACACGGCACTCGGTGCCGCCTCTGACCTGCTGAGCGAACTCGCGACGGCGCGATTCGAGATCGCCTCATTTGATGAAGGGCTCGACCGGTACCGCAAGCACTGGTTCCGCATCGACCAGCTCTACCGACAGTTCCACTTCGCCGCCCGCACAACCGAGTACGCCGGCCCACTCGAAGCGCTCCGGGTCGAGGTGGAGAAGCACTACGCGAATCGGTACCTCTACGAACTTGGCAACTCCTGGCAGCAGCAGGTCGATGCTGTGCACGACTGGCGGTCCGTCACGCTCCGCCCGCAGACGAGGTTCTTCACCGATCACGTCGAGCCGATTGTCCGTAAGGGCAACCGGAAAGCCGTCGTCATCATCTCCGATGCGCTGCGCTACGAGGTCGCAGACGAGCTGCGCTCGCGCATCCGTCAGGAAGACCGCTTCGACGCGGAACTGGGCGCGATGCTCGGTGTGCTACCGAGTTACACACAACTCGGCATGGCTGCACTCCTGCCGCACAAGACGCTTGCCCACTCGCATGATGGCGATCCAGTGCTCGTTGATGGCCAGCGCTCCGACGGAACCGCGAACCGCAACAAGGTGCTGGCCCCGGTGGATGGGTACGCGATCCAGGCCGAGGAAGTCCTCGCCATGCCGCGCAGCGAACTGAGAGAACTGTACGTCGCGCACCAGGTGCTGTACGTGTACCACGACCGGATCGACGCCGTGGGTGACAAGGCCCGCACCGAACGGCAAGTGTTCGAGGCCGCCAACGACGCGCTGCGCGATCTGGTCGACCTCATCAAACGCCTCACTAACGCGAACGCGACGAACATCCTCGTGACCGCCGACCACGGCTTCCTCTACCAGGATACCGCCCTCGCCGACGCCTCCTACCTTTCGACCAAGCCGCAGGGCGACGACCTCGTGGTGACGAACCGCCGATACGTGCTGGGCCGAGGCCTCAAGGATGATTCCGCGTTCCGGAAGTTCGAGCCTGAACAGCTTGGACTCAGCAGTGACCTTGAGGTGCAGGTTCCCAAGTCGATACACCGACTCAAGCTGCCGGGCGCGGGCTCACGGTTCGTCCACGGCGGCGGCGCCCTCCAGGAAATCGTCGTGCCGGTGCTGAGCGTCAACAAGAAGCGCAAGAGCGATACACGGCCCGTCAACGTCGAGGTCCTCCCGGAGACGGACAAGATCACCACCGGTCAGCTCGTTGTGAAGCTCTTCCAGTCCGAGCCGGTCAGCGAGAAGGTTCAGCCGCGCACACTGCGCGCTGGCATCTACGTCGGCGAAACTCTGATCTCGAACCAGACCGAGCTGATCTTCGACCAGCCATCCGACGACAAGCGCGACCGCTACCAGGGTGCACGGATGCTGCTCAGCCAGGACGCCAACGAGTTCAACAACCGCACGGTCGAGTTCCGACTCGAAGAGCAGATACCCAACACTACCCAATGGCGCGTCTACCAGCGGGCTCAGTACCTGCTCAAGCGCTCATTCACGTCGGACTTCGATTTCTAGGGGAAGCAGCAGCCATGACGGACACCGAGAACCACCCCGGCGAGGAACCCGACGCCGGGACGAGCACGCCGCAGCAAAGCGACCTCGACAGCAAGATCAACCTGCTGTTCGGCGGGTCGGTGGTCCGTAAAGACCTCGTCAAGGCCGTGAAGGGCAACGCCATTGTCCCTTCCTACGTGCTTGAGTACCTGCTCGGTCAGTACGCCGCGTCTGATGATGAGGCGACGATCCAGGCCGGAATCGAGGCGGTGCGCAAGATTCTCGCCGACCACTACGTACACCGCAACGAGTCCGAACTGGTGAAGTCCACCATCCGCGAGAAGGGCCGCCACCGGATCATCGATAAGGTGACCGTGACCCTGAACGACAAGCAGGACGTGTACCAGGCGTCGTTCGCCAACCTGGGCCTCAGTGGTGTGATCGTCGAACCGGCAACCGTGAAGGCCAACCCGAAGCTACTCGTCGGCGGCGTATGGTGCATCTGCGATATCGAGTACTTCCACAGCGACGATGCCCGTGTGGTGCCATGGATTCTGGGGAGCCTGAAGCCGATCCAGATGTCGAGCTTCGACTACGAGGGCTACCTTGCATCGCGGGGCGGCTTCAACACCGAGGAGTGGATCGACCTGTTGATCCAGTCGATCGGGTTCGACCCCGAGATGTTTGGTCGGCGGGCCAAGCTGCTGCAGCTCGTGCGCCTCATTCCGTTCGTCGAGCGCAACTACAACCTTGTCGAACTGGGACCGAAGGGCACCGGCAAGTCCCACATCTACTCCGAGTTCTCGCCCCACGGCATGCTGATCTCCGGCGGCGAGGTCACCGTCCCGAAGCTCTTCGTCAACAACGCCAACGGGCGAATCGGCCTGGTCGGCTACTGGGATGTTGTCGCGTTCGACGAGTTCGCTGGCAAGAAGAAGCGCACCGACAAGGCGCTGGTCGACATCATGAAGAACTACATGGCGAACAAGTCGTTCTCGCGTGGTGTCGAGACCCTCGGAGCCGAGGCGTCGATGGTGTTCGTGGGCAACACCTCGCACAACGTGCCATACATGCTCAAGCACTCCGACCTCTTCGACGAGCTACCCGAGGCCTATCACGACTCCGCCTACCTCGACCGGCTGCATTTCTACATCCCCGGCTGGGAGGTAGACACGATCCGCAGTGAGATGTTCTCTGCCGGCTACGGCTTCGTCGTGGACTACATCGCCGAGGTGCTGCGGTCGATGCGCAACACCGACTACTCCGACCGCTACCAGCAGCACTTCACGCTCGGCTCGGACATCTCCACACGCGACCGCGACGGCATCCACAAGACCTTCTCCGGCCTGATGAAGCTCATCTATCCGAGCGGCGAAGCGACCCAGGCCGAGATCGAGGAACTGCTCCGCTTCGCCATCGAGGGGCGCAAGCGAGTCAAAGACCAAATCCTCAGGATCGACACCACGATGGCCGCCGTCAACTTCGGCTACACCGACAAGACAGGCGCCTGGCACAACGTCACCACCCTGGAAGAGGACGAGTACCCCGACTACTACCAGGCCCAACGCCCCGAGATTGTGGGTGGCGACGAGTCGCCTGACGCACCTGAGTCCGTGGACGAAGAAGACGCCATGGTGCCGGCCCAGATGCCGGCCGAGGTAGTGCCTCAACTATTCGAGGGCCACCGCGAGTTCCAGGAGAACCAGCGCGGCGTCTCCTACGAAACGCTGCTCATGCCGTACCTACGGGGCGCGACCGACATCACCATCGTCGACCCCTACATCCGACTACCGCATCAAGGGCGCAACCTCGTCGACTTGCTCTCGCTCTTGGCAGCCGCTAAAGACCCTGCCGACGAGATCGCCGTGACGCTCGTAACCAAGGAGGACCGCGGCGAGTACGCCCAACAACACCTCCTCATGCTGAAGGAGGTCCAGGACAGCGCGGCCACCGCCGGAATCCAGTTCACCGTCATCTGGGACGAGACCATCCACGACAGGTCGATCCGCACCGACCACGGCTGGAAGCTCCTCCTCGGGCGTGGCCTCGACATCTTCCAGAAGGGGTCAGGCAGCCAATACGACCTCGGCTCCCGCCGCCAGGAGTTCCGCCAGGTCTTCGCGTTCGGCGTCACCTACATTCGCGAGACTGAAACCGAGGCGAACTGATGAAGGTTCGCCAGTTGGAAATCCAGAACTTCCGTGGTGTCCGTGCGGGCAAGGTTGTCTTCGCCGACAACACTCTGCTGGTTGGTGGGAACAACGTTGGCAAGTCAACCGTCTGCGAGGCTCTCGACCTCGTGCTCGGGCCTGAGCGTGCGAGTCGGCGCCCTGTTGTGGACGAGCACGACTTCCACAGAAGCACATACGTCGACGCTGACAAGAAGGCCGTCCCGATCATTATTCGCGCAGTTGTCGTTGACCTGCCCGACGAAGCACGCCGAAGGTTCGGAGGCCACCTCCGACGGTGGAACGACACAGACCGGAGCTTCGTCGATGATCTGGAGAACGGCGCCGAGCACGCTGACGACGAGGGCGTGACCTGGGCGCTTCCAGTCTCCTTCCGCGCGCGATATGACGCCGTCGAGGACGACTTCGAAGCCGACACGTTCTTTGAGCATCCGCTTCCAGAACTCGACGAGCTTGATGACGAAGAGGCGAGTTCACTCGGAGAAGGACGCGATCGTTTCACCAGAGCTCACAAGCGGCTCTGCGGGTTCGTGTATCTCCGCGCTCTGCGCACTGGATCGCGAGCGCTTGGCCTCCAGCGCGGTTCACTCCTCGATACGGTCCTCCGGCTGAGCGAAGAGGGTTCTGCGGAGATGTGGATGGAGACGCTTCGGCAGATGCGCGACCTCGACCCGGCGATCGGTGCAATCCCAGACCTGGAATCACTCCTCACTCAGATTCGCGAACGAGCAGGCGGTTTCGTTCGGCTGGCAGGCAACGAGGACGCCACGGCCTTCTTTGCCTCGGACCTCACCCGTGAGCACCTTCGGGAAGTCGTGAGGCTGTTCGTCGCGACAGGGCCAAGTGATCACGCCGTCCCCTTCACGCGACAAGGGACCGGCACCGTCAACCTCTTGGTCTTCGCGTTGCTCACGATGATCGCTGACTTGAAAGAGCGACAGTCCGTCATCTTCGCGATGGAAGAGCCCGAAATCGCGCTCCCTCCACACACTCAGCGCCGAGTAGCGCGGTTCGTGAAGAGGGAAATGGGGCAGGCCATCGTGACGTCGCACTCGCCGTACGTCATTGAGCAGTTCGAACCGAACGAGATCGTCATGCTCAGTCATGAATCTGGCGGCGAGGTGGAGGGTATGCCCATCAATCCAGCGGGCATCAAGCTGAAGAGCTATCGCAGCCAACGTCGCCAATTCTCCGAAGCGATCCTGAGCCGGGGAGTCCTCGTCGTCGAGGGCGAGACCGAAGCGTCCATTCTCCCGATCGCAGCAGCAGTCTTGGAGAAGTCGAGCGCTGACTATGTTCACCCAGACCTTGCTGGCGTCACCATCTTCACCGCGAACGGCGACGGCGACGTGCCCCGATGGGCACCGATCCTCCGAGCACTTGGCAAGGTTCCGTTCGGAATGGTCGACAAGCAAGGCAAACCGTACAACGGAGACAACGCAACGGCACTCCAGTCCTTCGAGGAGTTTTGGGAATCGCCAGTCGAAGGTGTCGAAGAACTGATCGTCTCCCAGGTACCGCCTGCCGTGCTGCGACGCTTCATGGACGAAGCGGTTCAACTGCCAGATTTCCCGACACACCAGGCGAAGTACGACTCCTCGACCACGGATGCCCAGCTCCCCGAGATCGCACTGAAGACGCTGAAAGCGCGCAAGGGCGATGCCTACGGCTACGCCGCATTGCTCATCGAAGGCTGCCAGAGCCGAGAGGACCTGCCAGAGTTCCTGATTGCTGCTCTCGAACGGATCAACGAAGTCTTGGCACCGGCAGCCACTGCCCCTGACGCTGACGCTCACGGGCAGCCCGTTGACGATGAGGCTGCTGACGGCGACGAATGAACATCACTCTCTCCGATGTGGGCCTGTCCGCACTTGAGGCGGATGGGCCTGTGCTCGTCACCGGCGGGCCTGGATCGGGGAAGACCACTCTCGCGCTCCTCAAGGCACAGCGGCAGATCGCCTCGCTAGACCCCGGCCAAGAGGTTCTCTTCCTGAGCTTCTCGCGGGCGGCCGTTCGACAGGTGCTTGTGAGGTGCCAGGACATCCTCACCGCTGGGGAACGCAGACAGATCGCAGTGAGGACGTACCACGCCTTCTGTATGGACATCCTCAGGAGTCACGGTCGTCTCCTCAACGGGAAGCCCCCAGCCATCCTTTTCCCTGGTCCTGAACGGCTCGCCAAGGCCCAGTACGGCGGCGACTGGGCGGTAGAAGTACAGCGGCTGGCTCTTGAGGACGGAAAATACGCCTTCTCCACCTTCGCCGACCGCGCTGCCGCCCTCCTCGCCCGCTCATCGAGCGTTCGGGAGCTGATCTCGGAAATGTACCCAATCGTGATCCTCGACGAGTTTCAGGACACCGACGATGCGCAGTGGGCGCTCGTGCAGCAACTCGCGCTCGAAAGCACTCTGGTAACACTCGCCGATCCCGACCAGCGGATTTTCGACTACCAGGCGGACATCGATCCACGTCGGCTGGACCAGTACCGCGCAGCCTTTTCTCCGGACGAGTTCGACTTCGGCGGCACCAATCACCGCAGCCCCAACGCGAGCATCTTGTCCTTCGCGGATGCCGTCATGACAAACGAGGCACTGCCGTCCACCAGCGATGTGAAGCAACTCTCCACGTACCAGAGGAACCACGACGCCTCGGTACATGCAGCCGTCACTTGGATGATGTCGCAGCTCCGAAAGGCCGGGATCGAGTATCCAAGCGTCGCAGTTCTCGGTCGATCGAATGGCTACGTGAGCGACATCTCACTCATGCTCGGCAGGGAGCACAAGTACAAGCAGCACACACTGAAGCCACTGGACCATCACGTTGTTTGGGATGCAGAGTTGACGGCCGCAGCCGCTCAGGTCGTAGCTTCGATCCTTGAGTGGCCACTCCACGACGTCACATCTGCGGCGGCGACCACTCTGGACTGCATCGCCGACTTCTACGACATGAAGAACGCGGAGCATCCAAGTAAGTCTGCTCAGAACACAGCATCGAGCTACCGTGCGGCGGCAGCGAATGTCAGAGCAGGTAAAGAACCTCGACCAGCAGCCGCGAAGGCGGTCAAGCGTGCCTGCGAGGCCGGTCTCACCTTCTCCGGCGACGCGATCGCCGACTGGCTCGCTGCGCGCGCGATCATGGAATCCAGCGATAAGCTCGCTGAACTGCTCACGGCCGCGCGGTTCGTAAGGCTCTTCAGAGCAACCGATGAGATCGGCGGGCGGCTCACGGCACAGTGGGCCGAATCCGGAACCTATCAAGGTGCCCGAACCATGGTCCAGCGCGCGCTCAACATGGGAAAGCTGCTAGCGACCGAGACCGAGCCTCGTGGCGTTGTGCTGATGACCTTGCACAAGTCCAAAGGCAAGGAGTTCGATGGCGTCGTCATCGTAGAGGGCCAGTACGCTGGGGCATTCTTTAACGAGAAGCGAGAAAGACCTCCCTTCGCCGCAACTCGCCGCCTCCTCCGCGTCGGGATCACCCGAGCACGTCACCAGGTCGTTCTCGTGCGACCGAGTGTCGCCCCGCCACTCACGTGTCCTCCCGCGGCCGATGGGCCGACAGCATGAAGGCGCGACACGACTGGAGCCCCCAGGCGCGTGATCAGTTCTTCGGACCTGAACCGACGGCTCGCGACCCGCTGCCAGTGCACTCCGACGCGATCGAACGTTGCCACTCGGTTCTGCGCGAAGCCCACCACGAGTGCCTTCGCGCTCTGATGAGCAACGAGACCACCGCGCATCTCCTGGAAGTCGTGGAACGTGCCGCCATCACGGAGACCCCCACGGCCGGCCGACCAATGCGAGTGGTTCTCATGGGTCGCACGATGGCTGGCAAGAGCACACTACTTGCGGCACTGACGGGCGGGTCGGCGGAGCGGATCGGTGTCGGCGCCCAGCGAACCTCCCGCGATGTTCTCGCAGCTCCCGCTCTCGATCTTCAGGACGTTGAGATCGTCGACACACCCGGTGTTGGAGCCAAGGACGGTGCCGAGGATGTTGCCCTCGCGATGGCAGAGGTCCCTGGTGCTGACCTTGTGCTGTGGGTAGCCAGCAACGACTCCTTCCAGGAGGAGACAGCTCAAGCATTGCGTGCCGTGGCGTTTCGAGGCAAGCCTGTTGTGGTCGCCTTGAACTGCCGCGCAAGTCTCTTCGACGAACTCGATCGCGAGGACTTCCTGGACGATCCCACCTCCGTGTTCGATCAGCACCAAGGGCATTTCAGCACGATCCGTGCTCACCTCTCAGCCGCAGGAGTCCAACCTGTGGCCGAGGTGATGCTGCATGCCGAGGCAGCGCGCCAAGCCCGCACCGATGAACAGTTCGGCATTGCTCTCAAGAGTGGGAGCAGGGTCCAACACCTTCTGGACACGCTTGAGCGCGAGTCTCGGGTCCATCGGACCGCTCGCCGTGTCCTTCGGACCACCGACGAGGTCCGCGGACAGGCCCAATCGCTGAGCGAAGTCCTGGCCGACAGCGAGCAACAGATTCGGGGACTCGTGCGAGTTGGGCAAGGACTCCGAAATGACCAACAACTCCGCGCCGCACGGCTCGTGGACGCCTGCCAACAGCGCATGGAAGACGACACGGTTCGCATCGTTGGCCAGCGGCACGGATGGCACCAGACCATCACCGACTTCGGTCCGCAGGTGTCGGAGAAGTGGGAAACAGAACAAGAATCACTCATCGCCGAGATCGATCAGGCCTTGACCTCGCACCTCAACGAACTCTCACGAGCCATAACCGAGGCAAACAGCGCCGCCCAGCAGGAGTGGTCGACGGCAATGCCAGCCGCTCCCAGGATCGAAGGACTGCGCGACTTCCGAGGCCTCTGGAAGCGACGTGCTGCGGGCGCGGTAGTCGGAGCCGGCGGCGCGCTCGCTGCGGCTCTATTGGGCGCCAAAGTAGGGGCACTCGCCGGCGGCACATTTGGGGGCCCGATCGGAGCTGGTGTCGGGCTGATCGTTGGAGGGATCGGCACGGCCCTTGTCAGCTCACTTCGGAAGAAGGTCCAGTCCCTCTTCAAAGGGAAAAGCAGAATCCTTGAGGAGAACCGAGAACTGCTGCGGATTGAGATTGGCAACGTTCTCGAAGAGGTCGAGCGCCAGGCTCGCAGCCAGACCGAGACCATCATCGGTCGCATCCGCGCCGACCTATCGACCACCGCAGAGCAACGGGCCGAGGCGGAGACAGCTGTGCTCGACGTAGCCGATCGCCTCGCAGGGCAACAGAGGCTCATCAATGCCACCACCGCAGCACTCGACCACGACACCGCTGTGTGCCTCCTACAAGTTGATGGACGGCCTCGTGAGCAATGATCAGAACCTGTGGATGGCTCTCGGCGGGTGGGCGTGGTGGAGCGCACCTTCCCGAGGATGATCTTGTCGTAACAGAACTCTGATCAGGACCGGCGTTGGCGCGCTGGTTCAGAAAGGTGCGCTCATGCTCACCGTAGTCCAGGACGAGACGACGACCAACGCCGCCGGTGGCGGGTCGCTGTTGGATGAACTCGCCCGCGAAGGCGCAAGGAAGATGCTGGCGACAGCGTTGCAGGCCGAGGTCGCCGCCTACATCGAAGCTCACGCCGAAGACGTGGACGAGAACGGGCGCCGTTTGGTGGTCCGCAACGGCTACCACGAGCCGCGGGAGGTGACCACGGCCGCGGGCGCTGTGGCGGTCCGGCAACCGCGGGTGAACGACAAGCGCGTCGATCCTGCCACTGGGGAACGTCGCCGGTTCTCCTCGGCGATCCTGCCGGCCTGGTGCCGTAAGTCCCCGCAGGTCGCCGAGGTGTTGCCGCTGCTGTACCTGCATGGACTGTCCACGTCGGATTTCGTGCCGGCGTTGGAGCAGTTCCTCGGCACCAGCCATGGCCTGTCGGCAGCGACGATCACCCGGCTGGTCAAGGACTGGCAGGCCGAGGCCGCCGCGTTCACCCAAAGGTCCTTGACCGGGACCGACTTCGTGTACGTGTGGGTCGACGGCATCCATCTCAAGGTTCGCCTCGAGGCCGACCGGGTGTGTCTGTTGGTGATGATCGGGGTGCGTGCCGATGGCACCAAGGAGCTCATCGCCCTCGACGACGGCCATCGGGAGTCGACAGAGTCATGGCTGGACCTGCTGCGCTCGGTCCATGACCGCGGCATGAGGGCGCCGGTGCTGGCCATCGGGGACGGCGCGCTGGGGTTCTGGGCCGCGCTAGGCCAGGTGTGGCCCGAAACGCGTGAGCAGAGGTGCTGGTTCCACAAGATCGGCAACGTGTTGAACACGTTGCCGAAGTCGGCCCAGGCGGGCGCGAAGGCCGCACTCGGTGAGATCTGGAACGCCGAAGACCGCGCCCATGCCGAGAAGGCGGCCCGACGGTTCGCCGCGGACTACGGGGCCAAGTGGCCCAAGGCCGCCGCGAAGATCACCCAGGACCTCGAGGAGCTCCTGGCGTTCTACGACTATCCGGCCGAACACTGGATCCACCTACGGACCACGAACCCGATCGAGAGCACGTTCGCCACCGTCCGGCTGCGGCAGCGGGTCACCAAGGGCCCCGGCTCCCGCGCCGCCGGAGTCGCGATGGCGTTCAAGCTCATCCAGTCCGCACAATCCCGGTGGCGGGCCGTGAACGCGCCCCACCTCGTCGCCCTCGTCCGCGCCGGCGCGAAGTTCGACAAAGGCGTCCTCGTCGAACGACCCGACGAATCAAGCCCCGACGCTCACGCCGCGTAA
>NZ_LN651311.1 GCF_000826525.2 Mobilicoccus massiliensis
GTCACGGGGTTGGGGGAGCGGGGCGCCGGGGTGCGCGGTGCACGATCGAGTGTCGTGCTCACGACAGGGCCTCCCCGACGCGGGTGGGACTCGTGACACCGGTACCCGGCTCGTCGTCGCGATCGGCGAGCACGGCGAACGCCGCCTCCATGTCGACGCGGATCGGAGTCACCCGCACCCGCCGGAGGCCCGCCTCGTCGAGCGCCGTGGCGACCTCACCTGGCGCATCGCTCGGACCCGCGTCCCACAATACGCGCACGACGTCGCCGTGCAGGTGGGCCGAGAGCAACCGGGCATCGCGTGTGGCGGTCACCGCCTCGAGGATCTGCCGAGGCGTGAGGTCGACCGCCCCGCCCACCTCGAGCAGAGTGCCCGGCACCTGGGCCGCGACCTCGGCGAGGGTTCCGCGGGTCGTGATGCGGCCGTGCTGGAGGAAGGCGATGTCGGTGCAGCGCTCGGCCTCGTCCATGTACGGGGTCGCGACGAGGATCGTGCGGCCCTCACGGTGCAGGCCCGCGAGAATGCGCCAGAACTCGCGACGGGAGACGGGGTCGACGCCGGTCGTCGGTTCGTCGAGGAACAGCACGTCGGGCTCGTGCATGAGGGTGGCCGCGAGCATGAGCTTCTGCTTCATGCCGCCCGAGACGGTGCCGGAGCGCATCCCGGCGAACTCCGCCAGGCCCATCGACTCGAGCAGCCGCGCCGACCGGTCTCGACGCTGTCTGCGATCCACGCCGCGCAGGGTGGCGAAGTAGTCGACGTTCTCGGCGATCGTCAGGTCGGGGTACATGCAGAACCGCTGCGGCATGTACCCGATCCGTGGCGTGACCTGGGGCTTCTGCGTCGTCACCGAGAACCCGCACACGCGCGCATCCCCGTCGGTGGGGTCGAGCACGGTCGCGAGCATGCGCAACAGCGTCGACTTGCCCGCCCCGTCCGGCCCGAGCAGGCCGAAGATCGCCCCGGGGGCGATGTCGAGGTCGACGGCGTCGACTGCGGTGAGCTCGCCGAAGCGGCGGGTGAGAGCGCGCATCGAGACTTCCTCTTGTGTCGATACAAGAGTGCGTGCGTCGGCGGTCTCGTCGACGCTCACCGGAACGTCACCGTCACGGGCATCCCCGGCTTGAGGGTGCCGGAGTCGTCGGCCACGCGCAGACGCACCTCGTAGACGAGCTTGGCGCGTTGGTCCTCGGTCTCGACGGTGTTCGGGGTGAACTCCGCGGTGGAGGCGACGTAGGAGACCGTGCCCCCGAACGACCGCGTCGTGGAGTCGGTCGTCACCGACGCGGTGTGGCCCAGGCGGGCGTCGCCGATGCGAGGTTCGGGCACGTACGCGCGCACGTACAGGTCGGCGGGGTCGAGCAAGGTGACGAGCGTCTTGGCCGGGGCGGCGTTCTGGCCGGCGTTGGTCGCGAGCGTGGCCACCGTGCCAGCGTGGGGTGCCTTCACCGTCGCATAACCCTGCTGCACCTTGGCGAGCTGTACGGCTGCCTCGGCCTGCGCGAGTCTCGCCCGGGCTGCGGAGATCTCCGCGTCGGAGCCGTCGTCGTCCTTCGCCTGGTCGACGGCGGCGCGGGCGGCCCTGACGCCCTCGTTCGCCTGGTCGACCTGCAGCGACAGGGGGCGGGCGTCGAGCTCGACGAGAGTCTGACCCGCCTTGACGGTGTCACCCTCGGCGACGTGGACCTTGGTCACCGTGCCCGCCGTGGCCGGTGCGACCTGGTATTCGTTCGCCTCGATCGAGCCCGACGCGGTGAGGGCGCCACCGGTTTCTTCGGCCTGCCGGCCGCGCCACCAGTACCAGGCGCCGATCGCGAGGCACAGCACGACGACGATCGCGACGATGCGCGCGACGACCTTCTTCGGAGGACGGGCCATCTCGATCACCTCTTGCTCGGGGCCGACGCGGACGCGCCGGACGGGGTGGTGGGGGTGGCCTCGCCGCAGGGAGTGAGGCGGAGGCCGACCGGGGTGCCGGGTGGAAGGACGGCGCCACCGAGGTCATCGACGGTGACCTCGACTGCGACCGCGCGCAGGAGGTGGACCTCGTCGGTGGCCTGCGACGTGGGCGGGTACTCGGCGCGGGTGCCGAGGAGGGTGACCCGACCGGGAAGCGCGGAGGAGAGCCAGTCGGCGGTGACGGACGCCGTCGTGTTCCGGCACACCGCTTCGGCTTGCTGGGGTGGCAGCCAGGCGGTGAGCACGGGGTGGTCACGGTCGACGTCGGCCGAGATCCGCGCCACCGGGGCGCCGGGGGAGAGGACGTCGCCGACGTCCGCGGTGTGCGTGACATGGCCGCTCACCGGCGCGACGAGGGTGGTGCGCTCCCGGGTCAGGGTTGCCTGTCGCCGGCGGACCGTGGCGGAGTCGACGGCGATGCGGGCCTGCTCGCGCGCGTGCCGCAGCTTGCGGCGGGCCTCGCGGATCTTGTCGATACCCTCGTCGATCTTCGCGAGACCGTCCTCGGCCTTGGCGATGCCCTCGTCGATCCGCCGCAGCCCGTCGGTCATCGCCGCGAGCCCGGCAGTGAGTTCCGCTCGTGCGGCTCGGGCCTGGGCGCGCTTGGCGATCAGTGAGCGACGAGCGTTCTCGGCCCGGGCGAGCTTGCTCCCGACCTCGCGTCGTTTGGTGGTGAGCATCCGATCCGCCTGCCGCACCTTCGTGAGCTGGACGTCGAGTGCGGCGATCCGGCGGTCGAGCTCCGCGATCTTCGCCTGGAGCTCTCTGGGCGATGGGCGGGCGGTCGGGGAACGGCGGGCGCGGGCGCGGGAGGGTGCGGACGACGATCGATCGCGCTGCCGTGCCTCGTCGCCCTTGTCGTGTCGGCTGGGGCGGGCG
>NZ_LN651313.1 GCF_000826525.2 Mobilicoccus massiliensis
CGGCGATCCGGTCGCGAACCAACCGGATCGCTCGTTCACGCAACTCGTCGGGGTACCTCTTCGGTGCAGGCATGACTCCATCCTCCTGGGGAGATCAAGCCCTCCACCCTTCCCGGGGCGATCCACACCATCGCGATTCCGGCCAGGTTGAGCCCGGCTCTGAGGAGGGCGTCGATCCGCTGTAACCGGCCTAGGTCGTCTCGGCTGTAGCGGCGGGTGCCACCGGCGGTGCGGTCAGGTGAGAGCAGGCCGCGGGACTCGTACAGCCGCAGCCGTTGTATGCCCATCCCGGCCAGCTGCGCGGCCATCGATATCCCATACACCCCCTGGTCGGGCGGCTCGACGAACCCCTCCTTCGTGATCATTTGTGGTTGCCTTCCTTGCCGGCCTGTGGTCCTGGTCTGGTCCGCCGGGAACGGTACGCACCGGGTCCCTCTTGGCGGCCCACGGTTGTTGTCGTTGACCTCTTGACTCATGGTGCCAGATGCGCTATATCAAATCTACAGCCACTGCGATAGATCAGTGGTCACTCAACAGGATCAGGAAGGAGTGTTCGACGATGGCTCAGTTGCTGATGCGCACCGACCCGTTCCGCGAGCTCGACCGGCTCACCCAGCAGCTGTTCCGAGGCAACGGCACATTGGCCTACCCGGCCGCGATGCCGATGGACGCGTGGCGCGAGGGGGACACCTTCGTGGTGGAGTTCGACCTGCCGGGTATCGCCCCGGACGCGATCGAACTCGACGTGGAGCGCAATGTCGTGACCGTCCGGGCGGAGCGTCCGGCGCGAAGCGAGACCCAGGAGATGCTCGCAGCCGAGCGGGCCCGCGGCACCTTCAGCCGCCAGCTGGTGTTGGGCGACAATCTGGACACCGAGCACATCGAGGCCGGCTACGACGCGGGCGTGCTCACGCTGCGGATCCCGGTGGCCGAGCAGGCCAAGCCGCGCAAGATCGAGATCACCAGTGCTGGATCCGGCCGGCAGGCCATCGACGCCTAGGGTTCGTTTCGGAGGTCGCCATGACCACGAGCCAGGACCCCGGCAACCCGCTCGCTCCCACTTGGGTGGAGGAGTTCATTGAGCTGGTCTGCTCCGACCCGGAGTTGGTCGCTGCGGAGTTCGCGGCCATCATCGCAGCGGAATGGCCGACTGTGCCCCCGGCCCGTCCCCCTCTGCGCTGCTCGATCGGCCCACGCCAGGCCCCAGGACACGAGCGATGGCGCGAGGACGTCCGTAGCTGGCCGGGCTACCGGTTGCGGGGTCCCGGAACCGGGGAGTGGGCCCGGCAGCGCTCACCGCCTCGGTGGGTGGACAACCTTCCAGCACAAGACAGAGACGCCGCCGTCGAGCTTCGACTTAAGGAGGTGACCGAGCAGCGAGACAACTAGAGCATGGGAGCGGCCGCTGGCTCCGTGCGCCATTCATCTCCTACTTTCGTCGTCCCATGGTGACGACCCGCCCCTCCAGGGCAATCGGGGATTGCCCCCGGGCGCGCCGGGCCAGCAGTCAACGCACCGATCCCGGCTGGCCGGGCCCCCACGAGGGCCCGGCCAGTCCTTTCGACACCCTGACATATCGACGACCCGGGCCACCGCACCCGTGGCCGCGGCGTCCGCACCCCCTCACGCGCCGGAGGCAGCTGATGACAGCTTCCAGACACAGCGAGCAGCCCGGATCCGACCTATCCCAGATTCTCGGCCTCGACCCAGACGCCAGCAGCGACGAGATCACCCGGGCCTACCGGCGTCTGGCCCGGCGCTACCACCCGGACATCGAGACCACGCCCGGCGCAGCGTCGCGGTTCGCCGAGGTTACCAGCGCCTACCGGGTGCTGTCAGACCCGAAGGCCCGCGCCCGCTACGACGCCAGCCGCGTACCACGCCGGGCCAGGCCCCCCTCCGGCGCCGGATACTCCCGCGGACCCTGTCCCCCGTGGCCCGCCACCCGGGTCCGTCCCGACCGCATCCCACACGACGCGTTCTGGCTGGCAGCCGCAGGCCGGACTCCGCCCTTCCACCTCAACGCCGACCTGCCCGTCCGTTCCCCCCGGGACGATGAGACCGAGCTCGAGCTGACTCTGCAGGAGAGCTACCAGGGCACCACGCGGACTGTGACCGTGACCAGCCAGGACAGCAGCGAGAGCATTCACGTCGTCATCCCACCCGGCACGATCGACGGTGACCGGATCGAGGTCCCCACCACCTATCTACCCGGCGGCGGGAAGACCCCGCCCGTCGTCCTGCGCGTACGGCTCGTGCCGCCCGAGGGCTACCGGCTCGATGGCCGCGACCTCCACATCCAACTGACGCTCTCCCCATGGGAAGCCGCGCTCGGCGCCACCATCACCCTCGACACACCGGCAGGGCCGGTGAGCATCGACGTGCCCCCCGGAACCTGCTCCGGCCGAGTCCTCAACATGCCCGCCCATGGCATCCCCAACCCGAACGGATCCTCCGGGAACCTGCACGCCCACACTCACATCCTCGTGCCCACCAGGCTGACACCAGCCGAACGAGACCTCTTCTGAAGGGACTGTCCGGCCAACGGTGTAAGTGGCGTTTTCATTCTCAGCGGTCTTCGGCGGCCGGGATGCGGTCGGCGAAGGTGATGGCGAAGGCGTTCAACGCTGGTTTCCAGCGTGTGACCCATCGTGTC
>NZ_LN651314.1 GCF_000826525.2 Mobilicoccus massiliensis
GCGGCGATCCGGTCGCGAACCAACCGGATCGCTCGTTCACGCAACTCGTCGGGGTACCTCTTCGGTGCAGGCATGACTCCATCCTCCTGGGGAGATCAAGCCCTCCACCCTTCCCGGGGCGATCCACGGATGGATGACGATGCCGCCGAGCAGTCCGCCGACGACCTGGGCATGCGAGACCTGGTGCGAGTGGTACCAGAAGGTCACTTCTTGTTTCGGACGGAATCGGTAGACGTGCTGTTGGCCCGGGCCGACAGCGTTCTGCGTGACCCCGGCTACTCCGTCCTCACCCGAGGGAACGTCGAGCCCGTGCCAGTGCAGTGTGGTGCCCTTCGCGACGTTGTCGTTGCGCAGTACCACCTCGACGAGTTGCCCTCGGCGTGCCTCGAGTGTCGGGCCGGGCGTGCTCCCGTTGACCGTGTAACCGTCGAAGGTGCGTCCGTCGGCGAGGGTCGTGTGCTCACGCCGCACGACCAAGGTGTAGCTGACGTCGGGGCGAGCGCTGCGGTCTCCGAGGAGTTCGGTGACCGGTATGCCGTGTGCCGACCCCGCGGTGTGGCCTTGGTTCGCTCCGGGGCCCGGCCCGTGCCCGGCGCCGGCCGCTGCCGATGGGCCGGGGGTCCCGTAGTCCGCGTATCCCATGTGCATCGCCGAGTAGGTGCTGGGCATCCGGTCGAACCAGACCGTCAGGCCGACGACGGCGAGGATGAGAAGTGCCGCGAGTACGCTTCCCCACCGCGATACCCGGTGCCCACGCGAGGTCACGACGCCACATGCTCCCGCGTGGGGGTTGGCGCCGATGATGACCCGGCACGGAAGGCACGCTGCCCCGCGAGGAGGGCTGTACCGAAGAGGATGACGGCGTTGAGGCCATGGAGCAGGGCGAGCAGTGTCAGGCCGCGCCCGAACATCCCGAGGGCCACCTGCACGGCGATGAGCGTGAGCACGATCGCGGCCCACCGCACCGCGCCGCCGAAGCGTGCGACGAGGCCGACCACGAGAAGGACCACGCCGACGACCGGGATGAGCATCGTCCCGTTCATTCCGTGGATGATGAAGCCCGCCACCTCGGGGAAGTCGGCACCTCCCGGCTGCATGGCACTGTTGTCGATGACGCCCCCGTCAGCGACGTACTTGGCGATTCCGGCGGGGGACTGTCCGGCCAACGGTGTAAGTGGCGTTTTCATTCTCAGCGGTCTTCGGCGGCCGGGATGCGGTCGGCGAAGGTGATGGCGAAGGCGTTCAACGCTGGTTTCCAGCGTGTGACCCATCGTGT
>NZ_LN651315.1 GCF_000826525.2 Mobilicoccus massiliensis
TGGATCGCCCCGGGAAGGGTGGAGGGCTTGATCTCCCCAGGAGGATGGAGTCATGCCTGCACCGAAGAGGTACCCCGACGAGTTGCGTGAACGAGCGATCCGGTTGGTTCGCGACCGGATCGCCGCCGAGCCCGGCTTGGCGGTCTCGCGTGCGTGCCGGTTGACCGGTGAGCAGCTCGGGATCAACGGCGACACGCTGCGGAACTGGGTCAAACGCGAACGGATCGACGACGGAGAGATCCCCGGCACAACGAGTACGGACGCGGCCCGGATCGCAGAGTTGGAGAAGGAGAACCGCGAACTGCGGCGCGCGAATACGATTCTGCGCCAGGCGAGTGCCTATTTCGCTCAGGCGGAGCTCGACCGCCGACCGTAGACGTCGATGCGTTCATTGCCGCGCACCGCGACGAGCATGGGGTCGAGCCGATCTGCGAGGTCCTGAAAGAGACTGGAATCGCGATCGCCCCAAGCTCCTATTATGCCCGCAAGAGTAGGCCTGTCTCGAAGCGGGCCACAAGTGATGCCGTCATCGACGAACGTCTGCAGGAGCTGCACGAGAAGAACTTCGGCGTGTACGGGGTCCGCAAGATGTGGAAGGCCTATCTGCGGGCCTGGCCCGGTGAGCCGGTCGCACGATGCACCATCGAACGTCGCATGCGAGCGTTGGGCCTGGCTGGCGTGCCGAACGCGCGCACCACCCGGACCACCAGACCCGCGCGGGCGAAGGCCTGCCCGGCCGACCGGCTCCAGCGGGACTTCACCGCGCCGGCGCCGGACCACCGGTGGGTAGCCGACATCACCTACGTCGCCACATGGGCCGGGTTCGTGTACGTGGCTTTCGTGATGGACCTGTATTCCCGCCGGATCACCGGGTGGCGGGTATCGAACTCATTAAGGACCGATCTGGCGCTGGACGCCCTGGAACACGCCTTGTGGGAACGTGGCCGACACCAGCGAGACCTGTCGTGCCTGGTGCACCACTCGGATCGCGGCTGCCAATACGTCTCTATTCGTTACACCGAGAGGCTCCTTGAGTCCGGAATCGAACCCTCGGTCGGATCGACCGGCGATTCCTACGACAATGCCGCTGCCGAGGCGTTGAACAAAATCTACAAGAAGGAACTCATCTGGAAACGTGGGCCGTGGAGCGGTCTGGATGCCGTCGAACTCGCCACCATGGAGTGGGTCGACTGGTACAACAACGACCGCCTTCACTCACACTGCGGCGACATCCCACCCATCGAGTACGAAGACCTGTTCTACGCTGAACACGCCAGCGCCCCGGCACCCGCCGGGGCGGCACAACCCGCTCTCCACTGAACCCGGGGCGATCCTGGAGGGTCACGAGCGACCCGTCGACCGTGGCCAGGACCACCGTCGCCGGGTCGCCGAGGCAGGATGCGGCCCAGCGCTCGAGGGCCGGCTCGGCCAGTGCCCGTGGCCGCCCCGGCGACCACGGCGAGGGGGCGCTGCCGTTCACCACCACCAGGACCCGGTGCGTGAGACGTTCGCCGCTTTCGCGCGTCTCCAGGACGTCGATCGTGTCGCTGGGCGAGGCGCCGCTGCTCATCGCGTCGAGCGCGGCGCCGGCTCGGGCCGGGTTACCGCCCGTGTGGTGCAACACGGACTCGGCCAGCATCACATCGGCCACCGCGTCAACCGTGTCGGCGGCCTGCGTCATCACCGTCGTGACCTGTTCCCACTCCCTGTCGTCCAGTGGGGGCCAGTCGCCGGGGTCGAGGTAGGCGTTCTCGGGCGGTACGGCGAGCCGCGCCCGCAGCCGGTCGTCGCCAGGCGGATAGGTCTGCAGCAGCAGTAGCCCGTCGACCACGTCGGCCGCCGCGACGGTCTCCTTGACGCTGTCGCTGTCGGTTCCGTCGGCGTCGGTCAGACGGCGGGCCACGAGCGGGGCGAGGACGCGCAGGCTGAGCTGCAGCCGCGCCAGGCCGGCGGCCGCCAGGGCGCGTTCGATCCGATAGCCGATCAGGGCCGCTAGTGACTGGCCCTGCCGGACGCCGTCGATCACCTGCACGGCGCCGGCCAACCGCACGCTGGACAGGTCGAGGGCGAAGGGCCCACCGTCCGCCGCCTCGGGCAGGTGCGCGAGATGGGCGTTGCGCAGCAGGCCCGCGGCGATGGCGTGACCGGTCGACGGCGCGTGGATCCACCCGTCGCCGCCCGGTCCAGGGCGCGGTTGCACCTCCTCGGCCACCCCGTAGGCTCCGACGGTCAGCCCGCGTCCACCGCCCTGACGGGTGCGCCGATCGTCGGCGAGGGCGGTCGCCCAGGCGTCGAGCCGGTGCGACGCACAGTCCAGCGACTCGGCCACGGCCAGGGCCCGAGACTCGGTCGTGGTCTCCAGCAGCGCGGTCATCGCGTCACGAACCTCGGCCCGGTATCCCATGTGACGCAGCCAACCGGTCAACGCCGCACCCGCCACCTGCTCCGCTGCGCTCCCGGCGGGTGCGGAGAGGGCCACCTCGGCCAAAGACGTCCGCGTGTGCTCGATCGGCTGGAACTCGCGCAGCATGCTGAGCCCGCCAACCGGGTACCCGGCCGCCACCACCCGCTCGGCGACATCCGCGTACTCCCGGGTGGAGGCGTTGCCCGTCTGCCCGGCCAGCGCCTCCACGGCGGCCTTGAGCTCGGCCGGGAGCTTGGTGGTCTTGAGGAGGTCGGGCACGAGGACGGCGGGCGCGGCCCGCGACGCGTCCAGCTCGGCGGACTGCCACGCGAGCGCGAGCAACGCTTGCAGGACGCTGTCCACGGCCGGCACCTGCGACGGCTGCCCCAGCAGCGCATGGATGAACTCCGGGTCGCGGTCGGAGGCCCACGGCAGCGACAACGGGCGGGTCTCGCGGTGCAGGGACCCGGTCCTGGCCTTGGCAGCGTCCCCGAACAGGATCGTCGAGAGCACGGCTGCCTTGCTCATTCGCTCGGCCTCGTACTCGCGTCGGTCGATGCCGAGCGCCGCGAGCACGTGGCCGGAGACCTCGTCCGACACGACGGGCCGGACCCGCAGGGCCGGCGACACCGGTGCGGTGCCCATGATGTCGAGCAGTGAGTCCTCCACGCCCGGTCGCCCTGGCCGGATGCGCTCCACGCGGGCGTCCACGGCCTCCAGCCAGCGCGTCAGCAGCGTCCGCACGAGGGTGGCGATCCCCGCCGTCGTCTCGCCGGGTGCGGGCCGCCATCGGGACAGATCCGTGGCGGGCAGAACACCGTACGGCTGGGCCCCGACCCGCAGTGCCGGCGCCGGCCCCCGCCCGCGCACGTGCGAGCCGAAGAGTTGTCGCGCGGATTCGCGGTGGGCGTCGTCCACGCCTGGCACTCCCTGGGCGTCGAGGCGCGCGAGGAACTCTCCCCAGCCCGGCGCCCACAGCGCCGTGTTCACGGCTTTGGCGACCGCCTGCTCGCCCGACCCGTCGCCGACCAGCAGGCCCAGTGCGCCGGGGTCCACGCCGAGCACTCGCGCGACAGCAGCCGTGTCGGTGTCCGGGGCGGGCG
>NZ_LN651316.1 GCF_000826525.2 Mobilicoccus massiliensis
GACCCTGTACAACCGCCGCCGGCGCCACAGCGCCCTCGGATTCATCAGCCCGGTAGCCTTCGAACACCGCAACACCACCGCGGCCCAAGCCGCTTAATCGATGTCCGTCAAACGGGGGCAACCCCAGTAACCCACCGATCCACAGGTCTTGACAATTACTCGTCATCGAGGCGCTTGTGCCCGAACCCGTCCTGGCCGCATGGTCGGCGACACTCTCAGACCATCTGGGCACCCAGATCACAATCGCCCGCCCAACGTCGCTAGGAGCACCCCGACATGAATGACCTGCTATTTCACGCGGCCCCGGCCGCCGTACGTCGGCTCTCCCAGCGCCTGAGCAAACTGCTCGACCAGCTTCCTTCTGACGAGCGATCGAAGTTCCTCGGCATCCTCGTCGTTGACGAACACGAACGTCCACGGATGGTCCTCACCGGGCAATACAGCAGCGGGAAATCAACTCTGATCAAGGCGCTGACCGACGAGGCCGCGGAGGTTGTCATCGACTCTGCCGTCGCGACCGATCAGGTCCAAGTATTCGACTGGGACGGACTCGTCGACCTCGTTGATACGCCCGGCGTGCAAGCAGGCTTGTCTGATCACGACCGCTTGGCCGAGGAAGCACTCCGCGCTGCCGACCTCGTCCTGTTTGCTGTCGCCGTCGATCTCTTCGACGACGGATCGGTCGAGCACCTGCGCCACATCACCGAAGACCTGCGGAAGGCACCGCAACTTGTGGTCGTCATCACCAAGAGCCGCACGCTCCACGCCGCTGAAGGTGTGCGTGAGGCTGCGGTTCGAGCCGCGCTCGGCGCCTTTGCGGATCAGGTGCCTTGGGTCGAGTGCGACGCCAAGACCTACCTTGACGGCCTCCACGAGAACGATCCGCTTCGTGCTAGCCGCCGCATCGAGGCATCAGGAATGGCGGAGGTGACGGACGCTATCAACCAAATCGCGCGAGAACGCGGGGAGTTGGCCCGTTTCCGTGTTCCTCTTCAGCAGATCGCGCTGGCCGCTGGAGAAGCGTTGGCCTCGCTAGCCGATGACCCAGACGAGGAAGCCATCCTCACCGTGCTGGCGCGGCAGCGTAGAGCGCTGACCAATCGCCGTGGGCTTCTCGACTCGGCTCTCGAACGGAAGGCCTCAGAGTTTCGATCAGCATGTATCCAAGCTGTCGAGACCTTGGCAGACGCGGCAGAGTCCATCGAGGAGTCTGAGAACCCTGACTGGTCCAAGCTCGACGCAGCCTCTGACGCGCTGAACGCTCAACTATCCGTTGCCAACCAGCGATTCACCGATGGCGTGCAAACTGTCGTGAGCTCGCAACTCGCGGACTTCACGTCGGAGGTGCGCGAGATTGAAGCTTCGCCCTACGCCCACCAGCTGCGAGAGTTGGAAGTCCAGGGTGTCATCGAGGTTCAAGACATCCCAGCAGAGACAGGGATGGTGCAAGACACCGGCCGCAAGCAGCGGCGCGTTCCTGCCTGGGGGCCGAAGGCGGCAGAACATTTGAAGGGCTTCCAGAAGAGCTGGGGAGCCGGCGATGGCATCAAGCAAGCAGCCGGCAGCAGCGGCCATCAGATTGTGTACAAGCTCGGAAAGCTCGCGGGTTGGAAGTTCGAACCCTGGCAGGCGGTCCGCTGGGCGAACAACATCGGGAAGTTCGCGAAAGCTGGCGCCCTCGTCCTACCGGTCGCGCTAGAAGCGTACGCAGTTGTGAGTGACGAGCGCCAGGAAGTGCGAGTTGCGAAGGAGAAGCTCCGCCGTCGGAACGCCCTGGTAGGGAGAGTCCTGGCCAGGTGCGACGACATCTCACGGTCGACGCTCGCACAGGTACGGATGGAACTCGACGCAGCGTTCGACGCCGCTGTACGGGAGATCGACAGCGTGAATGCATCGGTGCGCGCCAACCAAGCTCTCCGCAGCGACCTGACCCGCGATATTGGCGCGATCCAGTCGGAAGCCATCGAGATGCTCGACCGACTTGGGGAGCCCACAGGGGACGGGTAGGACGCCGGGCGTGGCTACGGGCTTGCGTCGATCCTGGCTACCTGCGCGAGCATCGACGAGAGAGCCACGCAGGCTTGAAGAGGAAGCACACCGTTGCCGAGTGCGGTGATCTGCTGGTTCTGAGTCAGGTCGTCGGTGCCAGTGACCCAGCCTGCGGGCAAGCCCATGAGCCATTCGACGAATGCTGGTGCTGGGCGTGGACCCTCGGCGTCGTTCAGGAGCGCTGGTGCTGGCGCCGGTCGTCCGGTGATGTGTTCCCAGCGGGTGATGGCGTCGGCGTAGCGTCCCCAGCGCTGAACAGTCCGTCGATCAGGGACCACAGCGTCTCCGACTCGGCTCTCCTGCTCGGCGAGCCAGCCGGTCCGTGAAGCGCGAAGTCGATGATCTGGTGCGAGAGCGCGATCGTTCCTCGCCGGGCTCGCACCTGATCGAGGGTTTCCCCGCCGCGTGATGAGTCGGTCGCCAGTGGGGTGCGGAACAGCGCTCCGGGCGAGGGCGAAGATGCGGAAGCGTTGGTGAGGAGCGCCGACAAGGGAAGCCGGTAGGCCGATCCATCGTGCATCCAGCCGCAGGTCGGCCAGATCGCCCAGAACGGCGCCGAGAGCCCGTAGAGGTCGAGCTGCGTTGTCTCCCAGATGCCACGGGTGGGGTTCCATGCCGCGAAGGGTTGCGTCATTGGGGGTTTCATCGCCGGGGTTGCGTTGGTCATGATCGTCTCCTTCTGCGAGTGGCCGCGTCGCGGGTGAGGACAGCAGCCCACGGACGTTCTCGATGACCACCCATTCGGGTTGGAGCGCGTCGATCGCTTCAGCCATGTGTGCCCACAGTCCCGAGCGGGTGCCTGGCGCGATGCCGGCGCGCTTGCCGACGGTGGACACGTCTTGGCAGGGGAAGCCGCCGATGAGGATGTCCACGGGCTCGACCTGGCTCCAGTCGATAGCGGTGATGTCGCCCAGGTTCGGTGCGTCGGGCCAGTGCCTGGCGAAGACGCGGGCGACAGGCTCGTTGAGTTCGGAGAACCACACCGTTCTGGCGTTGAAGACGTGCTCGACGGCGAGGTCGAGGCCGCCGTAGCCGCTGAAGAGCGACCCGATCCTGAGTGGCGAATCGCTGCTGGCGTTGAGTTCGTGCATGAAGAGAGCTCCGGCTGACAGTCGTCCCCGACATCCGGCGCCTCGTCGAGAACCGATGCCGAGCTGGTCACCTGTCAGGTGCACGACCCCGACATGCATTTGATGACTGCCCACGCCGACCGGAGCCACCCCGCCCAGAACCCGCCGTCGCCGAAGCCTCGTCCTCAGGCGTTTGCTCCGACCTCCTTCTGAGGCCACACGCCTCTTGCAGGTCGAGGGGAACTGAGATTTGTCGCTCGTAGAAGTCACCGGACGCGGGCTCACCTGCCCGGCAGGACGGGAGGTGAACATGACTGTTTCGGTGCGCGTCATGTCGGCGGGCGACGGCTACAAGTACCTCCTTAAGACCGTCGCGGCCGCCGACGGTGACAGGTCGTTGTCAACACCTTTGACCCGTTACTACGCGGAGGCGGGCACCCCTCCCGGACGCTGGCTCGGCGCTGGAGTCGCCGCGCTTGGCGACGGTGAGCTCTCCGTCGGAGACCGCGTCTCAGAGGCACAGCTTCAACTCCTGATCGGCATGGGGCGAGACCCCATCACGGGCAACCCGCTCGGCTTGGCGTTCCCGAACTACAAGACCGAGGCAGAGCGGATCGAGTCTCGGATTGCCGCTCTCGATCCGTCTCTGAGTCCCGGCGGAAAGGGCGAGGCGGTCGCGCAGATCGTGGCCGAGGAGACCGCGCGTGGAGCCCGGCGGGCCGTGGCTGGGTTCGACTTCACGTTCTCGATCCCGAAGTCCGCGAGCGTGCTGTGGGCCGTCGCCGATGCCGGGGTGCAGGCGCTGATCGGTGAGGCGCATCATCGGGCGGTTGCGGAGGTGGTTGCGTTCATGGAGCGCGAGGTTGCAGCCACCCGGACGGGCGCAACCGCAGGGGACGGCGCGGTTGCGCAGGTCGATGTCACCGGCCTGATCGCGACCGCGTTTGATCACTTCGACTCCCGCGCCGGCGACCCACACCTCCATACGCATGTCGTCATCAGCAACAAGGCCAAGACCGCCTTCGACGACAAGTGGCGCTCACTCGATGGCAGGCCGATGCACGCCGCCGTCGTCGCCTGGATCGCCCCGGGTTCAGTGGAGAGCGGGTTGTGCCGCCCCGGCGGGTGCCGGGGCGCTGGCGTGTTCAGCGTAGAACAGGTCTTCGTACTCGATGGGTGGGATGTCGCCGCAGTGTGAGTGA
>NZ_LN651318.1 GCF_000826525.2 Mobilicoccus massiliensis
GTGGGAGTCCGCCGCGCCGGCCCCCGTCTCGTGGTCGTCGACGGCGACGACGAAGGCCCTGCTCACCGTGCCCCTCCCCGCCCCGACGGAGGCCCCGGAGCCCTGCCGACGAGCGGGCCGCGGCGCGACGATCGGCTGGAGCTGGCCCGCAGCGACGTCGCGCCCGGTCAAGGGCGCCAAGGGCATCGCGCGCTGG
This sequence comes from Mobilicoccus massiliensis, assembly GCF_000826525.2. Lineage (GTDB taxonomy): Bacteria > Actinomycetota > Actinomycetes > Actinomycetales > Dermatophilaceae > Mobilicoccus > Mobilicoccus massiliensis. The sequence goes on from NZ_LN651318.1 coordinate 197, forward strand.
GCCGTGCTCGCGCGTCCGGCCGGCAGCTCGAAGGGGTGGACCCACGTCGGTTGGGCGCCCGCCGGATCCCGAACCCAGAAACTGACCGTCGCGGCCCTGCGCAAGGCGGGCTCGGGCGCCGACGCCTACGACCTCCTCGTGCGCGCCTACCCGCACGCCGACTCGGCCGAGGTCTACGCGGACAGCGACCGCAGGTGGGGCGTCACGACCTCGGGCGGGCGACTCGCATGCACGAAGACGGCCGCCAACCCCGCGCCGGCGCTCCGCCTCGGAGACGGGCGATGACCGCCGCGATCCGCGCCCTTAGCGTCGTCGGGGTGGTGTTCGCGTTCGTCGTCGTCCTCGTTCTCGGGGTGCCGGCGTTGCTGGGCTGGGTGCCGCTGCCGGTCGACGACGACGCCTCCGGCGTCCCGGCCGGGAGCCTCGTCGTCCTCGCCCCCACCTCTGGCGCTGCCGGTGACCGGCCGAACCTGACGAGCGGAGACGCCGTCGCGCTCACCACCGACAGTGGCCGCCTCGTCGTCCGGACGATCACGGCCGCCACCCCTGAGGCGCTCGACGTGTCCGCCGTCGGGGGTGGCACGGCCCGTGTCCCGACGGATCACCTGCGTGCCGTCGAGCGATACCGGATTCCGGCCGCCGGTCACCTCGTCGCTGCCGTGCCGCCGGACGCGCGGCCGCTCTGGGGCCGGATCCTCGGCGGTCTGCTTCTGGTGTGGGCCGCCGCGGAGGTGTGGGACGGTCTGCGTGGTGGGCCCCGCCGTGGCCAGCACGCC
>NZ_LN651319.1 GCF_000826525.2 Mobilicoccus massiliensis
CATCCGCGAACGAACCGCCCTTGTCAACAGGCTGCGCTGGCACCTGCACGAGCTCGACCCCGGCACCGAGATCACCGCCCGCGGGTTCCGCCAACTCAAGGCCTACACCCTGGTCGAGCGCCAGCTCGCCGACAAAACCGGAATCGTCGCCCGCCTGGCCCGCGACCTCAACGCCCGAGCCCGCGACCTCACCCACACGATCAGGGAGTTGGAGAAAGAACTCCAGCAACTCACCCTCGAGCACGCACCCGCCCTGCTGGCCATCCCCGGCTGCGCCGCGTTGACCGCGGCCAAGATCGTCGGTGAAACCGCAGGCATCGACCGCTTCACCACCAGCGACGCCTTCGCCAGCTACAACGGCACCGCCCCACTGCCCGTCTGGTCCTCCAACACCCCACGTCACCGACTCTCACGAACGGGCAACCGACAACTCAACGCCGCGATCCACCGAATCGCCCTCACCCAAGCCCGCCACCACCAACCCGCCAAAGACCTCATCAAACGCCGCGTCGAAAGCGGCAAATCCGGCCGAGAAGCCCTCCGCGTCCTCAAACGCCACATCTCCCGCACCGTCTACCAAGCCCTGCGCACCGACCAACAAACCCAGCTCACCCTCGCCGCTTGACAGAGGAGCTAGGGACAGGCAGTTTCGTCAGGCGCCTGGTCCGCGCTGGCGCTCGGACAGGCAGTTTCGTCAGGCGCCTGGTCCGCGCTGGCGCTCGGACAGGCAGTTTCGTCAGGCGCCTGGTCCCCGCTGGCGCTCCCAGTGGAAGGCTTGGGGGTGTTCCGGTGGGTTCGCTCCTGTTGCGCTCTGCCCTCGTGGCTAATGTCCGTAGTGCGGCTCGCCGGGACACCACGGCCCGACCGGCGTGGCTTGAGAGGAGCGTGATCGGCGCATCCTGACTGGGATATGCCCACCGGCCGGACCGTGAACCCCACCCGATTCACGGCCAGGAAGGGCACTTCCCATGATCACGTTCGGTGTCGATGCACACAAGCGCTCTCACACGATCGTTGCCGTCGATGAGCTGGGCCGCAAGATCGCGACCCGCACCATCGGGACCACCACCAGCGAGCATCTGCAGGCCCTCGCTTGGGCCGTGCAGGTCACCCCGGCCGGGCACGATCGCCGTTGGGCCATCGAGGACTGCCGGCACATGACCCGGCGACTGGAAGCAGACCTGCTCGCCGCCGGGGAGGACCTGGTGCGTGTCCCACCCAAGCTCATGGCCCACGTGCGCGACAGCGCCCGCAGCTACGGCAAGTCCGACCCCATTGATGCCTTGGCCGTGGCCCGCGCGGCACTACGCGAACCTGACCTGCCGGTGGCCCGCCTGGACGGCGCAGAGCGTGATATCCGCCTGCTGGTGGACCACCGCGAAGCCCTCAT
>NZ_LN651320.1 GCF_000826525.2 Mobilicoccus massiliensis
CGCTCCCAGTGGAAGGCTTGGGGGTGTTCCGGTGGGTTCGCTCCTGTTGCGCTCTGCCCTCGTGGCTAATGTCCGTAGTGCGGCTCGCCGGGACACCACGGCCCGACCGGCGTGGCTTGAGAGGAGCGTGATCGGCGCATCCTGACTGGGATATGCCCACCGGCCGGACCGTGAACCCCACCCGATTCACGGCCAGGAAGGGCACTTCCCATGATCACGTTCGGTGTCGATGCACACAAGCGCTCTCACACGATCGTTGCCGTCGATGAGCTGGGCCGCAAGATCGCGACCCGCACCATCGGGACCACCACCAGCGAGCATCTGCAGGCCCTCGCTTGGGCCGTGCAGGTCACCCCGGCCGGGCACGATCGCCGTTGGGCCATCGAGGACTGCCGGCACATGACCCGGCGACTGGAAGCAGACCTGCTCGCCGCCGGGGAGGACCTGGTGCGTGTCCCACCCAAGCTCATGGCCCACGTGCGCGACAGCGCCCGCAGCTACGGCAAGTCCGACCCCATTGATGCCTTGGCCGTGGCCCGCGCGGCACTACGCGAACCTGACCTGCCGGTGGCCCGCCTGGACGGCGCAGAGCGTGATATCCGCCTGCTGGTGGACCACCGCGAAGCCCTCATTGGATCGCCCCGGGAAGGGTGGAGGGCTTGATCTCCCCAGGAGGATGGAGTCATGCCTGCACCGAAGAGGTACCCCGACGAGTTGCGTGAACGAGCGATCCGGTTGGTTCGCGACCGGATCGCCGCCGAGCCCGGCTTGGCGGTCTCGCGTGCGTGCCGGTTGACCGGTGAGCAGCTCGGGATCAACGGCGACACGCTGCGGAACTGGGTCAAACGCGAACGGATCGACGACGGAGAGATCCCCGGCACAACGAGTACGGACGCGGCCCGGATCGCAGAGTTGGAGAAGGAGAACCGCGAACTGCGGCGCGCGAATACGATTCTGCGCCAGGCGAGTGCCTATTTCGCTCAGGCGGAGCTCGACCGCCGACCGTAGACGTCGATGCGTTCATTGCCGCGCACCGCGACGAGCATGGGGTCGAGCCGATCTGCGAGGTCCTGAAAGAGACTGGAATCGCGATCGCCCCAAGCTCCTATTATGCCCGCAAGAGTAGGCCTGTCTCGAAGCGGGCCACAAGTGATGCCGTCATCGACGAACGTCTGCAGGAGCTGCACGAGAAGAACTTCGGCGTGTACGGGGTCCGCAAGATGTGGAAGGCCTATCTGCGGGCCTGGCCCGGTGAGCCGGTCGCACGATGCACCATCGAACGTCGCATGCGAGCGTTGGGCCTGGCTGGCGTGCCGAACGCGCGCACCACCCGGACCACCAGACCCGCGCGGGCGAAGGCCTGCCCGGCCGACCGGCTCCAGCGGGACTTCACCGCGCCGGCGCCGGACCACCGGTGGGTAGCCGACATCACCTACGTCGCCACATGGGCCGGGTTCGTGTACGTGGCTTTCGTGATGGACCTGTATTCCCGCCGGATCACCGGGTGGCGGGTATCGAACTCATTAAGGACCGATCTGGCGCTGGACGCCCTGGAACACGCCTTGTGGGAACGTGGCCGACACCAGCGAGACCTGTCGTGCCTGGTGCACCACTCGGATCGCGGCTGCCAATACGTCTCTATTCGTTACACCGAGAGGCTCCTTGAGTCCGGAATCGAACCCTCGGTCGGATCGACCGGCGATTCCTACGACAATGCCGCTGCCGAGGCGTTGAACAAAATCTACAAGAAGGAACTCATCTGGAAACGTGGGCCGTGGAGCGGTCTGGATGCCGTCGAACTCGCCACCATGGAGTGGGTCGACTGGTACAACAACGACCGCCTTCACTCACACTGCGGCGACATCCCACCCATCGAGTACGAAGACCTGTTCTACGCTGAACACGCCAGCGCCCCGGCACCCGCCGGGGCGGCACAACCCGCTCTCCACTGAACCCGGGGCGATCC
>NZ_LN651321.1 GCF_000826525.2 Mobilicoccus massiliensis
GCCTGTCCCTAGCTCCTCTGTCAAGCGGCGAGGGTGAGCTGGGTTTGTTGGTCGGTGCGCAGGGCTTGGTAGACGGTGCGGGAGATGTGGCGTTTGAGGACGCGGAGGGCTTCTCGGCCGGATTTGCCGCTTTCGACGCGGCGTTTGATGAGGTCTTTGGCGGGTTGGTGGTGGCGGGCTTGGGTGAGGGCGATTCGGTGGATCGCGGCGTTGAGTTGTCGGTTGCCCGTTCGTGAGAGTCGGTGACGTGGGGTGTTGGAGGACCAGACGGGCAGTGGGGCGGTGCCGTTGTAGCTGGCGAAGGCGTCGCTGGTGGTGAAGCGGTCGATGCCTGCGGTTTCACCGACGATCTTGGCCGCGGTCAACGCGGCGCAGCCGGGGATGGCCAGCAGGGCGGGTGCGTGCTCGAGGGTGAGTTGCTGGAGTTCTTTCTCCAACTCCCTGATCGTGTGGGTGAGGTCGCGGGCTCGGGCGTTGAGGTCGCGGGCCAGGCGGGCGACGATTCCGGTTTTGTCGGCGAGCTGGCGCTCGACCAGGGTGTAGGCCTTGAGTTGGCGGAACCCGCGGGCGGTGATCTCGGTGCCGGGGTCGAGCTCGTGCAGGTGCCAGCGCAGCCTGTTGACAAGGGCGGTTCGTTCGCGGATGAGGGCTTCGCGGTGGTCCACCAGCAGGCGGATATCACGCTCTGCGCCGTCCAGGCGGGCCACCGGCAGGTCAGGTTCGCGTAGTGCCGCGCGGGCCACGGCCAAGGCATCAATGGGGTCGGACTTGCCGTAGCTGCGGGCGCTGTCGCGCACGTGGGCCATGAGCTTGGGTGGGACACGCACCAGGTCCTCCCCGGCGGCGAGCAGGTCTGCTTCCAGTCGCCGGGTCATGTGCCGGCAGTCCTCGATGGCCCAACGGCGATCGTGCCCGGCCGGGGTGACCTGCACGGCCCAAGCGAGGGCCTGCAGATGCTCGCTGGTGGTGGTCCCGATGGTGCGGGTCGCGATCTTGCGGCCCAGCTCATCGACGGCAACGATCGTGTGAGAGCGCTTGTGTGCATCGACACCGAACGTGATCATGGGAAGTGCCCTTCCTGGCCGTGAATCGGGTGGGGTTCACGGTCCGGCCGGTGGGCATATCCCAGTCAGGATGCGCCGATCACGCTCCTCTCAAGCCACGCCGGTCGGGCCGTGGTGTCCCGGCGAGCCGCACTACGGACATTAGCCACGAGGGCAGAGCGCAACAGGAGCGAACCCACCGGAACACCCCCAAGCCTTCCACTGGGAGCG
>NZ_LN651323.1:0-98276 GCF_000826525.2 Mobilicoccus massiliensis
CATCCGCGAACGAACCGCCCTTGTCAACAGGCTGCGCTGGCACCTGCACGAGCTCGACCCCGGCACCGAGATCACCGCCCGCGGGTTCCGCCAACTCAAGGCCTACACCCTGGTCGAGCGCCAGCTCGCCGACAAAACCGGAATCGTCGCCCGCCTGGCCCGCGACCTCAACGCCCGAGCCCGCGACCTCACCCACACGATCAGGGAGTTGGAGAAAGAACTCCAGCAACTCACCCTCGAGCACGCACCCGCCCTGCTGGCCATCCCCGGCTGCGCCGCGTTGACCGCGGCCAAGATCGTCGGTGAAACCGCAGGCATCGACCGCTTCACCACCAGCGACGCCTTCGCCAGCTACAACGGCACCGCCCCACTGCCCGTCTGGTCCTCCAACACCCCACGTCACCGACTCTCACGAACGGGCAACCGACAACTCAACGCCGCGATCCACCGAATCGCCCTCACCCAAGCCCGCCACCACCAACCCGCCAAAGACCTCATCAAACGCCGCGTCGAAAGCGGCAAATCCGGCCGAGAAGCCCTCCGCGTCCTCAAACGCCACATCTCCCGCACCGTCTACCAAGCCCTGCGCACCGACCAACAAACCCAGCTCACCCTCGCCGCTTGACAGAGGAGCTAGGGACAGGCGCTTCCGCGCACGCCACGCACCCGCCCGCACCATTCGCCGTAAACAGAAGTGCCTGTCTGAGCGGTCTGAGCCGGCCGGGCCACGTGACCCCGACCCCGCGGACCTCGGACGACCGCTCGTCGCCGACCCCTTGGGCCCCCGCGCGCGTCCGTTTTGTCCACGGCCGGCTTGGGTAATCGGTGGACATGTCGACGCACCCCGAAGTTGCCCAGAACGCCGAGAACCTCGTCACCGACAAGGGCGGTTTTCCTGCCCAGCAGCAGACCCCGCCCGGCCTGACGAGCGAGATGAACCCGCGGCCGGATCACGGTGAGGAGACCTACACCGGCTGCGGCAAGCTCGAAGGCCTCAAGGCCCTCATCACCGGTGCGGACTCCGGAATCGGTCGTGCCGTCGCCATCGCCTACGCCCGTGAGGGCGCCGATGTCGCCCTCTCCTACATGGCCGAGGAGAGCTCCGATGCCGAGGACACCGCCGAGTGGATCCGCAAGGCGGGTCGCAAGGCCGTTCTGCTGCCCGGCGACATCCGCGAGGAGTCGGTGTGCAAGAAGCTGGTGCAGGACGCCGTCGACGAGCTCGGCGGCCTCGACATCCTCGTCAACAACGCCGGCTTTCAGATGGGGCGGCGGGACTCGATGCTCGACATCACGAGCGAGGAGCTCGACCGCACGTTCAAGACCAACCTCTACGCGATGTTCTGGATCACGCAGGCCGCCGTGCCGCACCTGAAGAAGGGCGCGAGCATCATCAACAGCACGTCGGTGCAGGCCTACCAGCCCTCGCCGGGGTTGATGGACTACGCCGCGACCAAGGCCGCGATCACGAACTTCACGGTCAACCTCGCGAGCGAGCTGGGCGAGAAGGGCATTCGAGTCAACGCCGTCGCGCCCGGCCCCGTCTGGACGCCCCTGCAGCCGGCGACCCAGCCGGCGGAGAAGATCGAGAACTTCGGCGCCGACACGCCCCTCGGTCGCGCGGGCCAGCCGAGCGAGCTCGCGGGCGCCTACGTCTACCTCGCGTCTCCGCGGGACGCGAGCTATGTCTCCGGGGCCGTCATCGGCGTCACGGGCGGCAAGGCGGTCTTCTGATCGCGCTGGAGGCATTCTGACCAGCGCAGGCGACCGGCGCCGCGTCCCTTCTACGGGGACGCGGCGCCGGTCGTCTGTGAGCGTCAGGCCGCGGGCAGAGGCTCGTCCGCCGTGTCCTGACGAGACGCGGGAACGGGCGGGATGAGCGTCGAGGTGAGCAGCGCGAGCACGAGCAGGATCGCGCCACCGAGGATCGCGGACCGGTAGCCGGCGACGGCGCCGCCGGTCTCGCTGACGAACGTGTTGATGCCGAACAGAATCGCGAAGCTCAGGCCCGCGCCGAGGTTGAACGCGCCGGCGTTCATGCCGGGCAGGTAGCCCTGGTTGTCGGCGGGGCTGAGCACGATGCCGAGCCCGTTGAGCATGATGTTGCCGATGCCGGCGTACGTGATGCCCACCCAGATGCTCAGCACGAGCAGTTCGACGTGGGTCGACGACGTGACGATCCACGCCGCGTAGCCGAGGCCGGCGATGGTGAGCAGGAGCCCGGCCTGCAGCAGCCGCTTGAAGCCGAAGCGCGCGGCGAGCTGGCCGGCGATCGGGCCCATGACGAGGCCGGCGAGAGCGTAGGGCGTCAGCGTCCAGAACGAGACCTCGTCGGCTCGCAGGGCTGTGCCGACTGAGGAGTCCTGGGCGAGGTTGGGCACGAGGCCGTTCATCACGGCGAACACCCCGGTCATCGTCAGCAGCGTGGTCGAGAGCAGCGCCCAGGTGCGGCGCTGACGCAGGTAGGTCGTGGTGACGAGCGGGTGAGCGACCCGCTGCTCGGTCTTCCAGAACACGACGAACGCGACGGCGGCGACGACGAGCAGGCCGGCGACCAGCGCCCAGTTGGCCTCGCGCAGCTTGCCGGCCTGATCGAACGCGAAGTAGAGGCCGGCGAGGACGACGACGAGCAGGAACGTGCCCTTCCAGTCCATCGTCACCTGCTCGGGAGCCTTGGACTCGACGGTGCCGACGAGGATCGCGACGACCGCGAGCGCGCCCACCGCGGCCATCGTCCAGAACACGGCGCGGAAGCCGAAGTTCTGCGCGAGCCAGCCGCCGGCCAGGGCGTCCACGCCCGCGATGCCGCCGTTGAGCGAGGTGAGGACGGCCATGAGCTTGGCGTAGCGGCGGTTGTCGGGCACCTGGACGTGCAACATGATCAGGGTCATCGGCACGACCGGTCCGGCGACGCCCTGCACGATGCGGCCCAGCCCGAGCACTCCGACGCCCGGGGCGAGCGCCGAGATCACGCAGCCGATGGTCGTGACCGACAGCATGCCGACGAGCACCTTGCGGCGGCCGATGATGTCACCCCAGCGGGGCAGGAACAGTGAGAACAGCGCCGCCGCGGCGAAGAACGCCGTCTGGGTCACCCCGATCTGCGCCGCTGTCGCACCGAGCTCGCGCTCCATCGTCGCGAGCGCCGGCGAGAGCATCGAGGCGTTGAGCTGAAAGGCGAAGATCGCGGCGATGAGAGCGAGCATGAGCGCGACGACGCTCTTCTGACTCTCGGGGCGTGCAGTCGGTGATGCCATCGTGGTCCTCCTCGACCATCGGGTTGTCGCGGGCGTCAGGCGGACTCGGCTGCGCGAGCATCCCCGTAGACCACGCATGGTCGCACGGCTCGAACGGGCCCGGCGGCGCCGAGCACGGCGAGGACGCCCGCCCGATGGTCCTTCTCGACGCGCCGGATGTCGAATCGTCGCTGGTCGGGAGCACGGGGCGCGTGTCGAGCCTCACACCCCGCAGGCTTCGGGCGGGCGCCGGCGCGGTGGCGAATCGCCGCGCGCTCCACGCCCGGGCTCGCGCACCCGCGCATGGTCTGCAACCGTCACACCGAGGACCCGCGCGAAAGGACCGCCCATGCCCCCTGAGTCGACACGCACGAGGCGCGCCTCCGACCGCGTCCTCCCCGCCCGGGCGACGCGCCTCGACGCGATCGCGGCGAGTTGACCTCGGGATGCGCGTGGCCGCAGGTCGGGCTCGTTCGGGAGGTGGGTCTGGCGGCCGCGTAGGCGGCGGACGCACGACCAGCGGATGCCCGGAGGCTGGGCGGGCCGCTGGTGGCCGGGCTCGCGACGGGCAGGGCGGAAGCGGACGTGCGCGCCGATGAGGGTTCTCCTCGCGGCGGTCGGCAGCCGGGGTGACACGGTGCCCTTCGGGGCATTGGCCGCTCGAATGCAGGCGGAGGGTCACGACGTCCTGCTCCTCACCCACGCGAGCCTCGTCGACACCGTGCCGCCGCAGGTGCCGGTGGTCGCCGTCCCCAGTGACCCGGCGTCGTTGCTCGCCGGACCCGCGGGAGCGGCTGCGCGGCGGGGTGATCCGCGAGCGCTCAACCGGGCCCGTGGCCTGTTCGCCGACTTCCTCGGCTCGTTCGCCGAGCCCACCGCCGATGCGCTCGACGGGGTGGACGTGCTCGTCGCGTCGACGTTCGCGATGGCTGCGGCCGACGTCGCGATGTCGCGAGGTGTACCGGTGGTGCGTGCGCACCTGTGGCCGGAGAGTCCCGACCTCGCCGGCCCGATGCCGTTGCTGCCCTACGGCTGGGTGCTTCCCCGTCCGCTGCGGCGGGGGGCTCGACGCGGCCTGCGGGGGATGGAGGCGTATCTCGCCGGGTTCATCGGGTGGTGGGAGCGCGGCCGGCTGCGGCTGCGTCCGTACTACCCCGCCGGATTCTCGAGGGCGACTCTCGGCACCCTGTACGCGGTCAGCCCCACGCTCGTCCCGACCGGTGAGCTGCGGGGATGCGTGACGGGGTGGTGGTGGACGCCGGGTACCGACGGCCTGAGCCCGCAGGTCGAGGCGCGGCTCACGGACGGGGATCCGTGGGTGTACGTCGGCTTCGGGTCGATGCACCAGAGTCGTCCGCAGCGTCTGCTCGACGACGTCGCCTGGGCGGCGCGGCGGGTGGGGGTCAGGGCCGTCGTGCAGCTTCCCGGGGCGGAGGGTCTCGACGACGGTGTCGTCCACGGCATCGGTGCCGAGCCACATCCGGCGCTGTTCGCGCGGACGGCCCTCGCCGTGCATCACGGCGGATCGGGCACGACCGGAGCTGCGGTGCGCGCCGGGGTGCCGTCGGTGGTCGTGCCGCACTTCGCCGACCAGTTCTACTGGGGGCACCGTCTCCACCGTGCGGGCGTCGCAACGCGTTCACTGCCGCGTGCCCTGCTGAGGCGGGAGAGCCTCGCGCGACGCATCGAGGCCGGTCTCGAGCCTGCGATGCGTCGTCGGGCGGCCGACCTCGGTGCGCGGGTGAGTGCCGAGGACGGCACCGGCGTCGCGACCCGGTACGTCGAGGGTCTCCTGCGTGGCCGGGAGCACCGATGAGCAACTCTGCCCCGCGCCTGCCGGCGTGGCCCGCCGGCTGGGCGGCGGCCGCGTGCGTCGCGGTCGTTCTGCTCGTCACGGCCGATCGGTACGGGTTGCACGGGGACGAGCTGTACTTCCGCATGTTGCCTCTCGACTGGTGGTACGAGGATCAGCCCCCGCTCACCGTGTGGTTGTCGCGCCTCGCGCGTGCCGTCAGCGGCGAGGCGTGGGTGCAGCGGCTGCCGGCCGTCGTCGCCGCTGCGGCGGGAGCGCTGGTGGCGGCGCGTTTTCCGCGTCTGCTCGGGTACGGGCGGCGTGTGCAGAACGTTGCAGCCTGGGCGCACGCGACGACGGTCTATCCGCTCATCGTCGGGCACGTCTTTCTCACCTCGAGCCTCGACCTGCTGGCCTGGCAGCTCGTCGTGTTGCTCGTCGTGGCCGCCACGCTCGGGCGTCGGAACGCGCTGGTGTGGGCCGGGGTGGTGGCCGGGTTGGCCTGCTGGAACAAGCTGCTCGTGCTGCCGCTCGTCGGCGCGCTGGCCGTATCGCTGCTGCTCGTGCGGCGTGATCTCGTGTTGTCGCGACAGGCGGCGGGGGGCGTGGCGGCGTTGGCCGTCATCGGGGGTCCGCAGGTGCTTGCGCAGGCGTGGCACGGGTGGCCGATGTCGCAGGTGTCGGGTGATCTCATCGCGGTCAACGGCGACGTCAACCGCGTGCTCGTGCTGCCGTTGCTCGTCGCGTTCGTGGGCCCGCCGCTGTTCGGAGTGTGTGTGCGGGGGCTGCGCTGGCGACCCGGCGGGGAGGCGCGAGTCGGGTTACTCATGCCCGCCGCGGTGGTGCTCGTGGTGTGGAATCTCGTCGCGCCCGCCCAGCCCTATTACGCGATCGGGCTGTTCCTGTGCGCGCTCGGTCTGGGATGGGGACCGGCAGCCGATCTGGCCGGGCGGGGGTGGCGGCAGGCGCCGGCCGTGATCGCGGCGAACGCCGCCGTGGCGTGCGTCCTCGCACTGCCGCTGCTGCCTGTGCCGTCCAGGGCGTTCGACGTGGCGGCGACGATCAATCCGGTGGCCCGCGACCAGGTCGGATGGCCGGGGTACGTGCGTCAGGTCGACGAGGCGCGCGGGGGCCCGAGGGTCGCGGTCGTCACCGACGCCTATGCGCTCGCGGGCGCCGTCGACCACTACGGAGGCGGCATTCCGGTCGCGTCGGGACACAACGCACTGTGGCGCCTGGGCCCACCGACGACCGATGACGTGCTGCTCGTCGGGCAGCGCGCCGTCGCGTTGACCGGCCGGTTCGCGAACTGCCGGGATGCCGGACGGCTCACGCAGACCGAGAGCGACCCCTTCGGAGTGGCCGGCTCGCCGATGGCACGATGTCGCGGACCGATCGGCGGATGGACGGCGGTGTGGCCGGCGTTCCGTCATCTGGGTGCGTGAGGTGGTGGCTCGGGAGTTCCGGTCGTCGGATCCGCCGCTCGGACTTCCTTGGTGGGGGTCTCGATCCCTTGCTTCTCACCGGCTCCACAGATCGGTGGCGAGCGCTCCTCATAGTCCTCACCGACTCCGCGGATCGGAGGCGCCGTCCGCGGATGTCAGGAGCGTCCTCGCTCGGCGCCGGCCTCGCGTGTCGATCTCCTGCGCGGAGGTGAGGTGGCCGCGTCGTGCGGGAGGGCGGTCCATGCGGCCTCGGCGAGGAAGACGGCACACATCGCGAAGAGGGAGACGAGCTCTGCAATGCCCCGCAACGTGTCACCGGGAACGAGGTGCAGGGCACTGAGCACGAGGACGACGGTCGCGAGGACGATCCTCACCAACCTCCGGGCGCGGGGCGCAACTCGCTCTCGCGCACCGCTGATCAGGAGAAACGCCGCCGAGATCGGCAACCCCAGCACGGCCCCCACCATGTGCGGAGCGTGAGCGACATCGGCCGGGAACACTCCGAGTACGACGAGGCCGAGACCGACCGCGACCGCCGCCGCCCGCAACGCCCGATCCCAGGCGCCGCGCAGCACGACCGCCGCGACGAGCAGCAGGACACCGGCCATGATCTGCGCAGCGTTGAACACCGTGTGCCGTGGTGAACAGATCCACCGCACCCCGGCATCGGCGCAGGTCAACGCACCGAGGTCGCTGATCATGCTCCCCTGCCAGGCGTACGACATCCCCGGCGCCTCCAGCGCCCACACCGTCCCGACGACGAGCACGAACACCGCGCCCACGACCAGCACCACCCCCACACGACGCGCCCGTCGGGAGGCGGGCATCGAGTGAGGCTCACGTTGCCGGCCGGTCACCCACCCATCGTGCCGCCGACGAGGCGGGATCACCCGGGGAGGCATTCGTTCATGAGAATGCGCGCCCCTTCCTCACTGACCGCAATGGAGGTGATGCTGCTGGTCCTCGCCCATCGAGACATCACACAGTTCGTACCGTCCCCTTCGGCGGCCACAAGGTCGGTACCGGCCGGCGTGACCGGGCGGACCGTGAACCTCGTTCCCGCTGAGGGCTTCTCAGACGGCTGAAGTCCGTCGACCACCGAGTCTTCCGGCACGGTGACCAGTCGTCGCTCCCATGTGATTCCGTACCTGACGGGGCTGAAGATGTCGACCTCGGGATCGACGGTGTAGGCCATCAGCAGCACATCGCCATCACGCATCGTCGGTGCAAGTGGGGTCCAGCCAGGCAGTTGATCGAAACGCACTGACGGAGCCATCAGCGGGGCTCGAAGCGTCGTCGTCGCGCCGCCGGCGGAGAACGCGAGAATCAGGATCGCAGCGGCAATCACAGAGATCCGCCGCAGCCTTATGGATCTCACACGGGGAGGCACGCTGACAGCCTATGGATCCAACGCGTCATCGACCGACGAATAGTTCGGAACGGTGGTTCAGGACCCTGACCAGCACGAAGTCTTAGCTTCACGAGCGGGATTTCCAGGTTCGGCTGTCAAAGTCTTCGAGGCGCCGATCGTTCAGTTCCGTGAAGATCGGCGTCCCATCGCCGGTGAGAACGGCGGACCACCGCGACAGACCCCCACCAGCGATCACGATCTGACCACCCCGCCGGCGACGGCCGAGGACACCCCGTGGAAAAGCCGGTACAGGCCGGCAGACCCCCCACACCCCCCACGCCTCATCAACCACAGCCGACCAGAACACGACGATCAACAATCAGCACCGGTGGATCCAGGTTCAGACCCGACCTACACCGCATTCTGCGATGAGCCGTTTAAGTCAGCCCCACTCATCTTTCTCCGCTGACTCTTGCGCGCACCAGCAAAGCTACGCCACACAATGTAGCAAACCCCGAGAGGCTCGCCATCGCGACCAAGTCCACGTTTTGTATCTCTAGACCTCTGTGGGTAAGGCGGACAAGGCTCAGGAGGCACAGTCCCCCCATCGCGGCAAGAGTCGCAATGAGCAATAGTGTTCGTGCACGCTTATGCAAATTTCCTCCTTCACCTTCGACGTGCCATCGGCGTCCTTCGTCAACGTCGCATTCAAGCCCGAGGGGGCCGTCCACGAAGATCCCGAACCGGTGAACGCTGCCCGGAAACCCGAAGGCCCGCGGAAGCTGACCTTTGAAGACGTGATCTCCAGGCCGACGTCCTGACCACCGGCCATCGACCAGCGCGAACCGAACGTGCCCGTCCGCGCGGACAAACCGTTGTAGAACCCGTCACTGCGCGTGGCCACGCCGGGGGCGTTGATCTTCAGATCAGTGTCGCGCACCTCAAGGTTGCCGTTGGGCAGGTTCATCCCCAGCGACAAGCCATCACGAACAGTGGGGCTTGCGCACGCTGCACATCCTCTCCTGCGCCACCTTCCGGCACCACAGATCAGGTGTCACCTATCCGTGCAGCAGTCCCTCAGGCGGGCCCGCGGCCTGAAGAGGCGGGGCGCCCACCTCCACCACTTGCCACGTCGGCGCGCCGGAGACCCCTGGAGGCTCTCGCCAGCCCCACAGGGCCTCCTACTACCTCCGAGCGCACTACGATTGCCGAAGGCCCCAGATCTCAGGGATCCGGGGCCTTCGGCGATACCTCTCGCGGCAGTTTCGTCGATCTGATCGCTCAGTTTTGACGATCCACCATGGCTGGTGCGCGAGGGGGGAGTTGAACCCCCACGCCCTTTCGGGCACACGGACCTGAACCGTGCGCGTCTGCCTATTCCGCCACTCGCGCGCGCCGACCAATCCTCCCAGACGGCGGGCCGATCTACCAAACCCGGCGTCTCGGGCCGGGCCGACACGCGGGCGGGGTCGGCCACGGGGTCGAGACGCGCTTCACGTGGTGGTCGCTCAACTCAACCCGGCAAACCGCTGTTCACGCTGGTCGAAGCGTTGTCGGTGGGCCCGGCCACACTCTGGTCATGGCCCGATTCACGGTGACCCTCACCGCGCCGATCACCGCAGCCGAGATGTGGCGGCGCGTCTGGAACCTCGATGCCCATACGGACGTCATCCCGCTCACCCGCCTGCGCGGCGACGGGGTCGGCCCCGGCGCGTCCCTGCGCGCAGGGTCGTGCTTCGTCGCCCGCACCGGCGTCGGGCCGCTCGGCATCGATGACGTCATGGAGGTGCGGCGGTTCGATCCGCCCACCCGGTCCCGACCCGGGCAGGCGCACCTCGACAAGACCGGCCGCGTCATCGGCGGTGACATCGACGTCCGGGTCGAGGACGACACCTCCGGCAGTTCCGGCCCGCGCTCGACCCTCGCCTGGCAGCAGAACATTCGCCTTGTCGGAGTCCCGGCCCTCGCGGATCCGATCGTCGGGTTCGTCGCCCGACTGGCCTACCGTCACGTGCTCGGCCGACTCCTGGCTCGACACGACGCACCCTGACCGGCGGTGACGCCTGAATGACGGGCAGGTCACGGGCGGGTATCGAAACATCCCCCGGTCCTGCAGGTTTCCCCCGGGCCGCGCCGCCACGTGCAGGCTGCTCACGGGCCTGGCCTATACCCTGGAAGTGATTTGCGTGAGGAGGGGATTCATCATGGGTTTGTTCGACCGGGTCGAGCAGCGCCTCGAGCGCGTCGTCAACGGCGTGTTCGCTCGTGCCTTCAAGGCCGAGGTCCAGCCCGTCGAGATCGCCTCCGCCATGCGCCGCGCCATGGACGACCGCGCTGCCGTCGTCGGACAGGGCCGCACCGTCGTCCCCAACGCCTTCTGCATCGAGCTCGCCCCCTCCGACTACGAGCGCCTCCACGAATACGAGGGCGTGCTGCAGACCGAGCTCGTCGCCTCCGTCGAAGAACACGCCGAATCACAGGGCTACACCCCCGGCGGCCCGATGTACGTCGAGTTCACCGACCGCGACGACCTCGACACCGGCGTCTTCCGCGTCCTGCCCACCAGCGCACGCAACCCGGGCCCCTCCCGCCGCGGCACCTACCGGTCACGCAACGAACTCATCCTCCCCCAGGCCAGCGCCCCCGCCGAGGGCAACGTCGGCCTCGCCGGCAGCGCCGCCCAGGCCGCTGCCGCCGCCACCGCCGGCACCGCTGCCGCAGCCCGCCCCCGAAGCCCGTCGGCCGCCGCCCCTGGCTCGAACTCGGTCACGACTCCTACCCGCTGCTCTCGGCCATCACCGTCCTCGGCCGCGACCCCGCCGCCGACATCACGCTCGACGACACGGGCGTAAGCCGGCGCCACTGCGAGATCCGCGTCACCCACGACGGGCCCCACCTCGTCGTCAGCATCCGCGACCTCGGCTCCACCAACGGCACCTTCGTCAACGGCGAACGCATCACCACCGCCCGACTCGCCGAGGGCGACCGCCTCACCGTCGGCCGCTCCAGCCTCTCGGTGCGCTTCGGGGAGCGTTGATGAGCGAACTCACCCTCACCGTCGTGCGCCTCGGCCTGCTCGCCCTCATGTGGCTGTTCGTCTTCAGCATCGTCGGCGTCATCCGCAGCGACCTCTACGGCACCCGCATCGTCCAACGGGGCGAGGGCGGCCGCAGCCGAGTCCGCCCCACCGAGAACGCCCCCCGCTCCCGCCTCCGCGGTCGCCGACCCCTCTCGGTGCTCGCCGTCGTCGACGGCAGCCTGCGCGGAACCACCGTGCCGCTCAAGGAATCCGGCGTCCTGCTCGGCCGCAACCCCGAGTGCACCCTCGTCATCGACGACGACTACGCCTCCGGCCGCCACGCCCGCGTCTACTTCGACGATCGCTGCTGGTACGTCGAGGACCTCGACTCCACCAACGGCACGTTCGTCGACGGCCACCGCATCACCGAACCCACCCCGCTCAAGGAGGGCACCCAGCTGCGCATCGGAACGACGGTCCTCGAACTGGGCCGCTGACGATGACGCTCGCGATCAACTTCGCGGCCCGCACCGACGTCGGCCTCGTGCGCAGCCGCAACGAGGACTCCGGATACGCCGGGCCCCACCTGCTCGCCGTCGCCGACGGCATGGGCGGTCACGCCGGCGGCAACGTCGCCTCCTCACTCGTGCTCGCCCGACTCGCCCCCCTCGACGGCGACAGCCACGGCGCCGACGACGCCCTCGAACTGCTCGCCCGCACCCTCGCCACCGCCAACTCCTCCCTCGCCCGCGCGATGGAGAAGAACCCCGAGCTCAAAGGCATGGGCACGACCCTCACCGCCCTCATGCGATGCGGCTCCACCGGCCTGGCCCTCGTCCACATCGGCGACTCCCGCGCCTTCCTCCTGCGCGACGGGGAGGTCAACCAGATCACCCGAGACCACTCGTTCGTCCAGAGCCTCGTCGACTCCGGCCGCATCACCGAGGAGGACGCCGAGCACCACCCGCAACGCTCCCTCGTCACCCGCGTCCTCACCGGCGCCCCCGAGGACGAACCCGACCTCTCGATGCGCCAGGCGCGCCTGGGTGATCGCTACCTCATCTGCTCCGACGGCCTCAGCGACTACGTCGGCCGCGACACCATCGTCGACGTACTGAAGGCGGGCATGGGCCCCGGCGAGACCGCCGACAAGCTCGTCGACCTCACCCTGCGAGCCGGCGCCCCCGACAACGTCACGATCGTCATCGGCGACATCGTCGAGACCACGAGCAACCCCACGAGCCAGCCCGTCATCGTCGGCGCCGTCGCCGAGCCCCGCAACGCACTCACTCCTGCCGTCCCCGCCCTCTCGCCCGCGGCCAAGGCGGCCGCGCTCCGACGCGAGGCGCTCGGCACCGTCGACGAGGAACCCGACGACGACGAGACCCCCCGCCGGCCGTGGGCCCGCTGGCTCATCGTCACGGCACTGGTGCTGCTCGCCGTGGGCGCCGCGCTCTTCGCCGCCTACGACTGGACCCGCCACCAGTTCTACATCGGCGACGACGGGGCCCACGTCGCGATCTACCGCGGCCTGCCACAGGATCTCGGGCCCATCCGTCTCTCGACCCTCGACGAGGTGACGACCATCCCCCTGTCCGACCTGCCGCCGTTCGAACGCAGCGCCGTCGACGCGACCATCACGGTCTCCGACGAGAACGAGGCCCGCAGCCGGGTCGAAGCACTGCGTCAGACAGCGGAGGCCTGCCGCCTGCAACGCAGCTCGGGCATCCCTTGCGGATCGGGGGGCTCGTGATGACCACCGTGAGCCAGTTCGTGCCCCGCACCCGACGCAACGTCGAGCTCCTGCTCGTCGTCTTCGCCGTCGCCATCGTGCTGCTCGCCTACGTCGCCGTCGGGCTCGGGGTCAACCAGGCCCTCCCGCTCGACCTGCTCACCCACGGCGGCACCCTGCTCGCCATCGCGGTCGTGTTCCATCTCTTCCTGCGCTGGCGCGCCTCCTACGCCGACCCGCTCATGCTCCCGATCGCCGTGCTGCTCAACGGCCTCGGCCTCGTGATGATCCACCGTCTCGACCTGGCCAAGGGGCCCGACAGTGCGATGGCCGGGCGTCAGGTCCTCTGGAGCGCCCTCGCGGTCGCGGGCGCGATCGCCGTGCTCGTCGTCGTGCGCGACCACCGCCGTCTGCGCCGATACACGTACACGATGATGGCTGCCGGCCTGCTCTTCCTCCTGCTGCCGCTCGTGCCGTTCCTCGGCACGTCGGCCTACGGCGCCCGCATCTGGATCGGCATCGGGCCGTTCTCGTTCCAACCCGGCGAGATCGCCAAGATCCTCCTCACGATCTTCTTCGCCGGCTACCTCGTCCAGACCCGCGATGCGCTCTCGCTCGTCGGGCGCAAGATCCTCGGCTTCCCCCTGCCCCGCGCCCGCGACCTCGGGCCCATCCTCGTCGCCTGGGTCGCCAGCCTCCTCGTGCTCGTCTTCGAACGCGACCTCGGCTCCTCGCTGCTCTTCTTCGGCCTGTTCGTCGCGATGCTCTACGTCGCCACCGAACGCACGAGCTGGATCGCCATCGGCCTCGGCCTGTTCGCCGGCGGCGCCTACCTCGCCTACCTGCTGTTCGACCACGTGCAGCAGCGGGTGCTGTTCTGGCTCGACCCGTGGTCGCCGCAAGCCCTCGCCCAGAGCGACCAGCTCGTCCGCGGACTCATGGGGATGGCCGCGGGCGGCCTGCTGGGCACGGGCCTCGGCCAGGGACACCCCTATCTCACGTACTTCGCCGAGAGCGACTTCATCATCCCGAGCTTCGCCGAGGAACTCGGGCTCGTCGGCCTGTTCGCGATCCTCATGCTCTACGGCGTGCTCGTCGAACGCGGTCTGCGCACGGCCCTGGGGACCCGCGACGGGTTCGGCAAACTGCTCGCCGCCGGGCTCACCTTCTCGATCGCCCTGCAGATCTTCGTCGTCGTCGGCGGCGTCACGCGCGTCATCCCACTGACCGGGCTCACGACGCCGTTCCTCTCCCAGGGTGGCTCCTCCCTGCTCGCCAACTGGGCCATCGTCGCGATCCTCTTGCGCATCAGCGACCACGCGCGTCGGCCGGTGCCGACCATCGCTCCTGCGCCCCTCACCCCTCCGAGCGGTGAGGCGGTGACGGCACCGTGAACAACCCCATCCGCCGCCTCGCGCTCGTCATCGCCGTGATGTTCTGCTCCCTGCTCGTCGCCTCGACGTGGATCCAGTTCGTCCAGGCCGGCGAGCTGCGCGACAAGCCCGGCAACCGGCGCACTCTGCTCGCCACGTACAGCCGCGAGCGAGGCCAGATCCTCGTCGGCAACCAGGCCGTGGCCCGCAGCGAGAAGACCGACGACGAGTTCGCCTACCAGCGCAGCTACCCCCAGGGATCCACGTACAGCCACATCACCGGCTACCAGTCGTTCATCTACGGCACCGGCGGCGGACTCGAGCACTCCGCCGACCAGTTGCTCACCGGCGACGACCCGCGACTCTTCTTCCGCCGCCTCGGCGATCTGCTCACCGGGCGTCAGCCGAGCGGCATCAACCTCGAGCTCACCATCGACCCTCGCGCGCAGAAGGCCGCCGAGGAGGGCCTCGGCGACCAGCGGGGCGCCGTCGTGGCCCTCGACCCGCGCACCGGCGCCATCCTCGCGCTGGTCAGTCACCCCGAGTACGACCCCAACTCCCTCTCCGGCCACGACAGTGCCGCCGTGCAGAAGGCCTGGGCGCGTCTCAACGCCGACAAGAGCCGCCCCCTCGTCAACCGAGCGATCGGCGGCGACACCTACCCGCCCGGGTCGGTGTTCAAGGTGGTGACCGCGGCGGCGGCCCTGGAGTCCAAGCGCTTCGACGAGAACTCCCGGCTGCCCGGCCCCGCCAAGCTGCGCCTGCCCCAGACGACCATCGACCTGCCCAACGCCGGCGGCGGCGCGTGCGACGGCGGCACCGTCTCCTTCACCCGTGCCCTCGCCAAGTCGTGCAACACCGCGTTCGGGTGGCTCGGTATGCAGCTCGGCGCCCAGTCGATGCGTGACCAGGCCACGAAGTTCGGCTTCGGACAGCAGCTCTCGATCCCGATGCCCGTCACGCCCAGCCGAATGCCCGACCAGATCAACGCGCCGCAGGAGGCTCTCACCGCCATCGGCCAGTACGACGTGCGGGTCACTCCCTTGCAGGTCGCGATGATCGCCGCCGGCGTCGCCAACGACGGGGTGGTCATGCAGCCCTACCTCATCCGGCAGACCAAGGGTTCCGACCTGCAGGTGATGGACCAGACCACACCTCGCCAGCTGAGCCGCGCCGTCTCCGGTGACACCGCCAAGGCCCTCACCCGGATGATGGAGTCCGTCGTCACCGAGGGCACCGGCACCCGGGCCGCCATCGACGGCATCCCCGTGGCCGGCAAGTCCGGCACCGCCGAACACGGCGAGGGCACCGACCCGCACGCCTGGTTCATGTCGTTCGCGCCCGCGAACGACCCCAAGATCGCCGTTGCCGTCGTCGTCGAGGATGGTGGCAATGCCGGTAGTGAAGCGGCCGGAGGACGGATCTCCGCGCCGATCGCCCGCGATGTGATGAAAGCAGTGATCGCCCCATGAAGTTCCAGACCGGCGCTGTCTTCGGCAATCGCTACACCCTCGGCGAGCGCATCGCCGTCGGTGGCATGGGCGAGGTGTGGGAGGCCACCGACCAGGTCCTCGGCCGGATCGTCGCGATCAAACTGCTGAGCCCGGCACTGGCCGACCAGGCCGGCTTCGCGCAACGGTTCCGCGAGGAGGCGCGCAACACCGCCGCCCTCTCCCACCCCAACATCGCGGCCGTCTACGACTACGGCGAGGACGCCGGCGCCAACTGGCTCGTCATGGAACTCGTCAAGGGTCAACCGCTGTCGGCGATCATCGCCGAGCACGGCTCCCTCAGCCCCGAGCGCACGATCTCGGTCATCTCGCAGGCGGCGCACGCCCTGCAGGCGGCGCACGATCGCGGGGTGATCCACCGCGACGTCAAGCCCGCGAACATCATGGTCAAGCCCGACGGCGAGGTGAAGCTCACCGACTTCGGCATCGCTCGGGCCACGGACGCCGCGCCCATCACCCGTACCGGCGAAGTCATGGGCACGGCGCAGTACATCTCGCCCGAACAGGCCACCGGTCAGCCCGTCTCGCCCGCCAGCGACATCTACGCTCTCGGCTGCGTCGCCTACGAGATGCTCACCGGCCGACGCCCCTTCGACGAGGGCGCGCCCGTCGCGACCGCGATGGCGCACGTCACCTCACCGCCGCCGCCGCTGCCGGACTCCGTGCCTCCCGCACTCGCCCAGGTCGTCATGTCCTGCCTCGCGAAGGACCCCGCCGACCGCCCGCGAAGCGCGCGAGCCCTCGCCGACACCCTGCGCGGCAGCCCGACCGGTGGCTTTCCCGTCACCGCGCCGATGGCGGCCACCGAGCGGCTCAACCCCGCGACGAGGATCGCCGGCGCCACGGCTCAGGGCCCCGGGCGATCGACGCCACCGCCACGCAACGAGGAACCCCTCGTTCTCCCGCCCGAGCCGGAGCCCACGAAGACGAGCAAGCTGCTGTGGTGGCTCGTCCCGCTGCTCATCGCCCTGCTGGTCGGGGGCGCGCTCCTGCTCAACAACCTCTCGCGCGACGGTGAGCCCGTGCCCTCGGGCTCCCCGACCTCCTCGCCCACGTCCGTCCGGACCAGCGAGTCGCCCACGCAGGAGCCGTCGACCCAGACCAGCACGACCGACGCCGACACCGTGCAGATCACGGCCTCCGACTACGTCGGGCTGCCGTACGACCAGGCCGCCGCGCGTCTGTCGGGCCTCGGCGTCGACCCCCAGCGGCAGGACGTCGACGACTCCGCCCCCCGTGGGCAGGTCGTCGGACTCTCCCCGAGCGGCACCGTGAAGCGTGGTCAGACCGTCGTCGTCCGCGTCTCGAACGGCCCGAAGGAGCAGACGCCCGCGCCGCAGGAGCCGACGAACACGCCGCAGCAGCCCGCCCCCACCTCCGACCGCGCAGGGCAACCGCGGCCCGACCGACGTCCCCGCCCCCGCGGGCGCCGGCGCCGGAGTGCCCACTCCTGCTCCTCCCGCATCCCCCGACAGCGCCGGCCAGAGCGGCGCCGACGCACCCCCCGGCAAGGAGTGATCGTGAACGACGAACGACGCCTGCTCGCCGGGCGGTACGAGGTGGGCGAGCTCATCGGCCGTGGGGGCATGGCCGACGTGCATCTCGGCTACGACACCCGCCTCGGGCGGGAGGTGGCCGTCAAGATCCTGCGTTCCGAACTGGCGCGCGACCGGTCCTTTCTCATGCGGTTCCGTCGCGAGGCCCAATCGGCGGCCAGCCTGAACCATCCCAACATCGTCGCGGTCTTCGACTCGGGCGAGGACACGATTCGCGAGAACAGCGGCGCCACCGTCTCGGTGCCGTTCATCGTCATGGAGTACGTGCGCGGCCGCACCCTGCGCGACATCCTCACCGACGACGGGCCGATGGACCCGTTCGAGGCCGCGCGTGCCATGGCCCAGGTGCTGCGCGCACTCGACTACAGCCACGACAACGGCATCGTGCACCGCGACATCAAACCGGCGAACGTCATGATGGGCCCCAACGGCCAGCCCAAGGTCATGGACTTCGGCATCGCCCGCGCCATCGCCGACACGGCCGCGACGATGACGAACACGAGCGTCGTCGTCGGCACCGCCCAGTACCTCTCGCCCGAGCAGGCTCAGGGGCAGGAGGTCGACGCGCGTTCCGATCTGTACTCGGCCGGGTGTCTGCTCTACGAACTGCTCACCGGCCGACCGCCGTTCATCGGCGACAGCCCGGTCGCGATCGCCTACCAGCACGTCGGGGAGCCGCCGCAGCCGCCGTCGGTGTTCTCGACCGGCATCCCCAACGCCCTCGACGTCGTCGCCCTGCACTCCCTGGCCAAGGACCCGGCGCAGCGCTATCAGACGGGCGCCGCGTTCGCCGACGACCTCGACGCGGTCATCACCGGCGGACCGACCCTCGCCGCCCGTGAGGCCGTCGCCAACGGTCAGCTCGCCGCCCCGGAACGGTCGTGGGAGGGCGGTGCCACCGGCTCGACGGCCGCCGTCCCGGCCGGATCCGTGGCCGTCGTCGACGAGACCTACGAGACCGAGTCGAGGAAGCGGCCGATCTGGGCGTACGTCGCGGGCGCGCTCGCGCTGCTCGCGATCCTGCTCGGCGTGCTGTGGGGCCTCGGCGTCTTCAAGCGCGACCCCGAGCCGGTCGTCGTGCCCACCGTCGTGCAGAAGACACAGCAGGAGGCCACGACGATCCTCCAGCGGGCCGGCTTCCAGGTGCAGGCGCAGCAGGTGCGCAACCGCGCCAAGGCCGGCATCGTCGTCGATCAGGAGCCGAAGGCGCAGAGTACCCAGCCGTACGGCTCGGCCGTCACGCTCTCGGTCTCCAGCGGGCCGGGCATGGTGACCATCCCCGACCTCGCCAACTACGAACAGACCTCCGCCATCGACAAGCTCAAGAGCCTCGGCCTCACCGAGGGCACGATCGAGCCGGTCGACAGCATGACCGTCGATCAGGGCAAGGTCGTCAAGACCGAGCCCGCCGCCGGCAAACGCGTCGCCGAAGGATCCACGGTCAACCTCAAGATCAGCTCCGGCCGCAGCACCGTGCCCGACCTCATCGGCATGTCGTTGAGGCAGGCCACCGAGGCGCTCGGCAAGGTCGGGCTCAAGGCCGACCCCGTCGAGGTCGAGAGCGACCGGCGCGAGGGCACGGTCATCTCGCAGGCCTACGCCAAGGGCACCAAGGTCAACATGGGTGAGGCCGTTCAGATCTCGATCGCCAAGCCTCGGCCCGAACCGTCGGTCAGCGTCACCACCGTGACCCAGACCCCGACCCCCTCGCAGCCGAGCACGAATCCTTCGCCCAGCGATTCGCCACCGCGGACCCCCACGACGGCTCCGAACCCGGCCGACACCGCCCCCGCGGACGAGAACACCGGGAGTCCTCAGAACTGACGTGAGACACCCCCGCCTCGGCGCCGGAGAGAAGACCGGGCGCCGAGGCGGGCCCGTCAGTGCTCGGTTCAGTGCTCGGTTCAGTGCTCGGCGCGGGAGCCCACGAGGGGCGCGAGGCCCGCCGAACGCGACACCGCACCGGAGTCTCCGCACACCTCGAGCCAGTTGGCGAGCATGCGGTGGCCGCCCTGGGTGAGGACGCTCTCGGGGTGGAACTGCACCCCGTGCAGCGGCAGGTCGCGATGCCGGATGCCCTGGATGATGCGACCGGTCGGCGCCTCGACCCACGCGTTGCCGAGGAGTTCGTCGGGCAGCGTCCCGTCCTCGATGGCCAGGGAGTGATAGCGGGTCGCGACGAACGGGTGGGCGACACCGCGCAGCACGCCCGTGTCGTCGTGCTCGACCAGAGACGTCTTGCCGTGCAACAGCTCGGGAGCCCGGCCGACCGTGGCGCCGAACACCGCGGCGAGCGCCTGATGACCGAGACACACCCCGAGCATCGGGATCTCCCGCTCTGCGCACTCGGCGACGACCGCCATCGAGCGTCCGGCCTCCTCGGGCGTGCCAGGGCCGGGTGAGACGAGCACGCCGTCGTGGCCCGCGACCGACTCCACATCGACGGCGTCGTTGCGCACGACCTCACACGTCGCACCGAGCTGACGCAGGTAGCCGACGATCGTGAAGACGAAACTGTCGTAGTTGTCGACGACGAGAATGCTGGTCACTGGGTCCTCACGAAGATCGGGTCACGAACGCGCGGGCCGCGCGTGAACGGGATGGACGGTACCGGTGTACGGGCCGAACTCGGCGTCGAGGTGTTCGACGCGGTAGCCCAGGCCCAGACGGTCGGCGTACTCCCGGTAGACGAGCACGGCAGGGTCGGCGTCGAGGCCCGCCTGCAGCGTGGCCTGATCGCCGATCGCGGTGATGACGAACGGCGGCGAGTACACCCTGCCGTCGAGGATGAGCGTGTTGCCGACGCAGCGCACCGCACTCGTGGCGACGATGCGCTGATCCTGGATGGTCATCGCCTCCGCACCGGCCGCCCACAGCGCGTTGACCACCGCCTGCACGTCCTGTTGGTGGACGACGACATCGTCGACGCTCACCCCTTCGGGCAGGGAGTCGGCGCTGCGATGTGCGTCGTCGAGGCTCACCCGCACCGCCGGCCCGCGCACGGCCTGCAGGCCGGCCTGCGCCTCGAGGCCCGCTTCTCGCTCACGCAACTGCTGGAGCCGCGGTGCGCCGGGCAGACCCGCCTCCTGCTCGACGATCTGCTGCCGCAGCCGGGCGTTGTCCTGCGCGCGGCGCTCGACCTGCACGGCCTGGGAACGGATGAGGTCGGGCAGATCGGAGCGACCACCTCGCAGATCGGTGCCTCGGGCCGTGGCGGCGCTCGTGGCGAACAGGAGACCGGCGAGCAGCGAGATCACCGGCACGACGAAGGTCCACACGCTGCGTGGTCGTCGTGTCACGCGTGATCCTCCACCTCATGCGCCGGCCCCGCGGCGCGAATCCTGCCGAGTTGCACCTGCACCGGCCCGTGGCGATGCGGGTGTGCCCAGTATGAGGCCCTACCCTGGAAGGCGGATCAGGCGAGGGGCCCGCAGCGTTCCGTCGCACGTCGAGATGCCAGGAGACCACGTGTCAGCCAGCAAACGGCCGAAGAAGTCGGCGAAGACCGTCGACACCCAGGGAGCCACCGCGAGCGGCCCCAAACCCAACCCCTCGTGGTACGTGCCGCTCATGCTCGGCCTCATGATCATCGGCCTCGTGTGGATCGTCGTCTTCTACCTCACCGCTGGCTCGTTCCCCGTCGAGGCCTGGGGAAACTGGAACCTCGCGGCCGGCTTCGGCCTCATCATCGCCGGGTTCCTCATGACGACGAACTGGCGCTGACCTCGACAAACGCGGCACTCCGAACGCTCGGACAGGCGGTTTCACCTCGCGCAACCTGGTGAAACCGCCTGTTCGAGCGTTCTGTGTGTCGGCGGGGTGTGACGACGGTCGCGGTCCCGCGGGATCGGGCGATTCGGGCAGTTATCCACAGACTTATCCCCACCTGGGGATGAATCACACGGGTGTAATCACCCTGATGTCGTTCAGGCCATGCCGATGGGCAGGGCCAGGATGTAGTCGAGTTCGCGCGCGTTCGCGCCGTACTTGATCGCGGCGGCCGCCACGAGAACCGCTGCCTCCACGGCGAGTACGGGCCACGTCCACCGGCGACGGCCGGGAGCGGCGGTCGCGAAGAGCAGCGCGGCGGTGACGAGACCGACGACCGCGCCGCCGAGGTGGGCCTGCCAGGCGATGTTCGGATAGAAGAACGGCAGGGCGAGGTTGATCGCGAGCAGCACGACCATGCCGCCGACCGACGATCCGACCCTCCGGAGCACGAGGAAGACGGCGGTGAACAGCCCGAACACGGCTCCGGAGGCGCCCACCATGCCTCCGAACCACGCCATTCTCGAGGCCTGGTCGCTGTAGTCGAGCGCCGGCAGCAGCAGCAGGTATCCGACCGATCCGCCCAAGGCACTCAGCAGGTACAACGCGACGAACCGGGCGCGGCCGAGGAACGGCTCGAGGAACTGCCCCATCGCGTACAGCGACATCATGTTGAAGAGCAGGTGGGAGATCGTGTCGGGGCTGTGGAGGAACGCCGCGGTGAGAAAGCGCCACGGCTGGACGTAACCGGCGACGGCCGAGAAGTCTCCGAGGTTCGTCACGGTGGGGTCGAACCGCTGGAGCGCGTAGACCAGGGTGCACAGACCCGCGATGACGAACGTGACGATCGGACGCGGCGCCGCCCCCTTCTCCGTCACCCCGTCCCCGCCCGAGACGACCGAGGCGTGGGATCCACCGTGGTCGCCGGAGCCCACGCAGTCGGGGCATTCGAACCCGTTCGCCCTGGGGTGCTGGCAATCAGGGCAGGCCGGCCGGCCGCAACCGACGCACCGCAGGTAGCTCACGCGCTCGGGATGCCGCGGGCACACCGGTCGCGGCGGCGGGTTCACGGGCTTGTCGAGGTCCACCCCACCAGTGTCGGTCACCGCGCGCGAACCGCTCGGCCGCGGTCGTCCTTCGTGTCCCGGCAGGCGGCGCCCACGGCAACGGCCCGCCGGTGGGTACCCGGCGGGCCGTCTTTTCACGTGTCCGTTCCCGGCCTGCGCAGGTCGGAGCCCGCAGCGGCCGGAGTCACCTCACTGCTGGACGGTGACCTTCTCGATGACGACGTCCTCGAGCGGGCGGTCCATGCGGTCGGTGGGGACGTTGGCGATGGCGTCGACGACCTCGCGGCTCGGGCCGTCGGCCACCTCACCGAAGATCGTGTGCTTGCCCTGCAGGTGCGGGGTCGGCGCCACGGTGATGAAGAACTGCGATCCGTTGGTGCCGCGGCCGCCGCGCTTGCCGGCGTTGGCCATGGCGAGCAGGTAGGGCTTGGAGTAGTCGAGATCGGGTGAGATCTCGTCGTCGAACTGGTACCCCGGCCCGCCGATGCCCTGGCCTAGGGGGCAGCCGCCCTGGACCATGAAGCCCGAGATGACCCGGTGGAAGATGAGCCCGTCGTAGAACGGGGTGGGGTTGGTGCGACCCGCGTCGTCCTTGTACTCCTTCTCGCCCGTGGCCAGACCGACGAAGCTGTCGACGGTCTTGGGTGCCTGGTCGGGGAAGAGCTTGACGTTGATGTCGCCCTTGTTCGTGTGCAGCGTCACGTTCATGGCGCCCATCCTCGCAGACGGCGCGATCTTCACCCGGGAGCGGTTCGGGCCGCGGGCCTCCTCTCGCCAGGCCGGGCGGAGTGAGCCCGGTTCTCGACCCGGATCGGGCGTCCCGTTGGGCACGACGGGTCGTGACGAGGCAGGATGGGTACCGGACCGGAATTCACGCCAAGGAGGATCCACGTGTTCCAGCGCAAGAAGAAGAAGATCGAGGTGCCGACCATCGAGACGCGCACCGTGACCGTGCCGACGGCGCAGGGCCTCAAGGACATGATCGCCCCGGCCGTGGCCTCCGCTGCCGCCACCGCCAAGGGATACACCCAGGAGGCCGCTCACCAGGCCGAGGGGTACCTCGAGCAGGTCAAGCCGTACCTCGAGCAGGCCGAGAAGAAGGCCGGCAAGGTCGCGTCGCAGGCCAAGGACAAGGCGAGCGACAACCCGAAGCTGGCCGAGTTCCTCGCCTCGGGTGCGGCCGCCCGCGAGGTCGCCTCGCAGCGCAGTCGTGACGCCGCCCTCGTGCTCAAGGGTGAGGCCAAGGCCAAGCCGATCAAGAAGCACGGCTTCGCCAAGTTCATCCTCAACCTCGGCGTGCTCGCGGCCCTCGGTGCCGTGGCGGCCGTCGTGGTGCAGCGGCTGCAGCAGCCCAAGGACGACCCGTGGGCGCGCCCGCTGACCGACCCGTACGTCGCGCCGCCCGCCGGGCGTGACGCCACGGTCGCCGCCGGTGAGGGTGCCGCGGTCTCCGAGGTCGACGGCGACCGTCAGGTCTCCGAGGCCGGCGACCAGGCCGCCGACGCCGAGATCATCCCGGTTGAGGGCCAGGTGCCCACGCAGGGCGAGAACCGCGCCTGATCGACGGTCCTCTCGTACGTGGACGACCCCGCCGCCCGTTTCGGGCGGCGGGGTCGTCTCATCGATGCGCCGGTTCGGCGGGGAGGTTCGCGCCTACCGCTCGTACACCGTGATGTCGAAGGCGTACTGGTCGGCGCGGTAGCAGTGGTCGCCGAACTCGACGGCCACCCCGGCGGCGTCGTACGCCTTGCGGGTCATCGTGAGCAACGGGTCGGACTTGCCGAGCTCGAGGAGCCGGCGTTCGCGCGCGTCGGTGCCTCGTGCGCCGATGGTCTGGTGGGCGACGACGGGCTGGCGTCCGCGGGCCCGCAGCAGGGCGTACAGACCGTCGCGAGTGAGATCCTCGGCCGTGATGTCGGCGTATTCGGGGGCGAGCCAGTTGCGCAGGATGGCAAGGGGCCCGTTGTCGGCCGAACGCAACCGTTCGATGTAGACCAGCGGCGCGTCGTGCGGCTGGCCGAGGGCCTCGGCGGCCTGCTCGTCGATCGCGTCGGTGCGCAGTTCGAGCACCTCGGTGGAGGGGGTGCGGCCGCTGCGGACGAGGTCCTCGTACAGGCTTGTGAGCTCGTCACGGCGGTGGACGACCTGGTTGGCGACCGTCGTGCCCACGCCGCGGCGTCGGATCAACAGGCCGCGGGAGACGAGTTCGGAGATCGCTCGGCGTACCGTCGGCCGGCTGAGCTGCAGGCGTTCGGCGAGCGCCAGCTCGTTCTCGAACGGATCGCCCGGTTTGAGCGTTCCGTCCTCCACCATCGCGGTCAGCTGCTCGGCCAGCTGGTGGTAGAGCGGGACGGGGCTGGACCGGTCGATGACGACGGGAAGCTCGACAACCATGTCAAGAGGTTAGCCCAGCTTGCCATTGTTCTTGGGATTCCCGAGTCAGGTCCATTTGTAAAGACAAACTCTTGACAGGTGTGGGCGGGTGTACCAGGGTGGGGCCACAGCCCATCGAAGCGCGAAGGAGCGTCATGGCCCTCGATCTCGTCGCCATCGGGCGGATCGGTGTCGACATCTACCCCCTGCAGACCGGCGTCGGCCTCGAGGACGTCGAGTCGTTCGGCAAGTTCCTCGGCGGCAGCGCGACCAACGTCACCGTTGCGGGCGCGCGCTACGGCCGCTCGACGGCGATCATCTCTCGTACCGGCGACGACCCTTTCGGCCGCTTCGTCCACCGCGCCCTGCAGGAGTTCGGCGTCGACGACTCCCACGTGCGGCCCGTGCCCGGCCTGCCCACGCCGGTGACCTTCTGCGAGATCTTTCCCCCCGACGACTTTCCTCTGTACTTCTACCGCTACCCCACGGCACCCGACCTCATGATCGAGCCGGACGAGATCCCCGCCGACGTCGTGCGCGACGCCCGCATCTTCTGGTCGACCGTGACCGGCCTCTCGGAGGAGCCCAGCCGATCGGCCCACCGGCGTGCGTGGGAGATCCGCGGTCGGCGGCAGCACACGATCATCGACCTCGACTACCGGCCCATGTTCTGGGGTTCGGAGGCCGAGACCACCGCGGTCGTACAGGAGTCGTTGCAGCACTGCACGATCGCCGTCGGCAACGCCGAGGAGTGCCGTGTCGCGGTCGGCGAGTCCGACCCGCACCGCGCTGCGAGCGCGTTGCTCGACCACGGCATCGAGATCGCCGTGGTCAAGCAGGGGCCGAAGGGCGTCCTCGTCGCGACCCCCGACGAGCGGGCGGAGATTCCGCCCATCACCGTCGACGTCGTCAACGGTCTCGGAGCGGGTGACGCGTTCGGCGGGGCCCTCTGCCACGGGCTGCTCTCCGGCTGGGACATCGAGCGCACCGTGCGGTTCGCCAACGCCGCCGGCGCCCTCGTGTGCGCGCGGCTCGAATGCTCCTCGGCCATGCCGACGCAGGACGAGGTCGAGGACCTCCTCCGCAGTGTGGAGGGTGCGTGATGACCGCGCCGGAGATGACGACCACCGCCCCCCGCCTCGGCGCCCACGACGCCGGCATCGACACGGGTGCCCTCACCCGAACGCGTCTGGCCCACCCTGAGCAGATCGCCGAGGCGTGGGCGAAGCGCCGCCGGCGTCACCTCGGGCCGGGCGTCGACCGGCTGCTGCTCGTGGCCGCCGACCACCCCGCGCGGGGTGCGCTCGGGGTGCGCGACGAGCCGATGGCGATGGCCTCGCGCCACGACCTGCTGCATCGGCTCGCGACCGCGCTGTCGCGGCCGGGTGTCGACGGCGTCCTCGGCACGCCCGACATCCTCGAGGACCTGCTGCTGCTCGGGCTGCTCGAGGACAAGATCGTCGTCGGGTCGATGAACCGCGGCGGCCTCGCGGGTGCCGTCTTCGAGCTCGACGACCGCTTCACCGGGTACGACGCCCCCGCGCTCGCCCAGGCGGGCATCGACGGTGGCAAGATGCTCTGCCGCATCGCGCTCGACGACCCCGGCACGGCGTCGACGATGGTCGCCTGCGCGCAGGCCGTCTCCGACCTCGCGCGACACCGGCTCATGGCGATGGTCGAGCCGTTCTGGTCGCGCCGCGACGCCGCGGGACGAGTGGGCAACCTGCTCGACCCCGACTCGGTGATCCGGTCGATTCAGGTGGCCTCGGGCCTCGGCACGACGAGCGCCTACACGTGGCTCAAGCTGCCGGTCGTCGAGGACATGCCGCGGGTGCTCGACGCGACGACGCTGCCGACGTTGCTGCTCGGTGGAGACCCCCGCGAGGATCCCGATGTCGTGTTCGGTCGCTGGAACGACGCGCTCATGCACCCGGTCGCCCGGGGTCTCGTCGTGGGCCGCACCCTGCTCTACCCGCCCGACGGTCGCGTCGCCGACGCGGTCGACGTGGCCGCCTCCCTCGTTCACCCCGGAAAGTGAGGAACCCGATGTCCGACTGGTTCAAGCCTCGCGGCACCACCGCCGCCGAGGGGTTCGACGTCACCGTGATCCGGCCCGGCGACCCGGGCTGGGCGCACACCGGCCTGCTCGTCGCCGATCTCGCCGACGGTGAGTCGCGCACGGTGAGCACCGGCGAGTGCGAGTACATCGTGCTGCCGCTCTCCGGCGCCGCCCGCGTCTCGGTCACGGCCGAGGGGTACACGCAGGAGTTCGAGCTCGCCGGTCGCAAGGACGTCTTCAGCGGACCGACGGACCTCGTCTACGTGCCGCGTGACGCCGAGGTGACCGTCACCTCCGTCGGCGGTGGTCGGTACGCGTGGCCGTCGGCAACCGCCCGCTCGGCCTTTCCCGTGGCCAAGATCGAGGCGAAGGACGTGCCGGTCGAGCTGCGCGGTGCGGGCCAGGCCAGCCGACAGGTGCAGAACTTCGGCACCCCTGGCACTCTCGAGGCCGACTCGATCATCGCGTGCGAGGTCATCACGCCCGCCGGCAACTGGAGCTCCTACCCGCCGCACAAGCACGACGAGGAGCGCCCGGGCGAGGAGTCGAGCCTCGAGGAGATCTACTACTTCGAGATGCGCGCGGAGGACGGCGCGCCGGAGGGCGCCGACCCCATGGGCTACCAGCGGGTGTACGGCACCGACGACCGGCCGATCGACGTGCTCGCCGAGGTGCGCAGCGGCGACACGGTCCTCGTGCCGCACGGCTGGCACGGTCCGGCGATGGCCCCCACCGGCTACGACATGTACTACCTCAACGTCATGGCCGGCCCCGGCGAGGAGCGCGTCTGGCTCATCTGCGACGACCCCGCCCACGGCTGGGTGCGTGACGCCTGGCCGGGTCAGGACGTCGACCCGCGCCTGCCCCTGCACGAGAAGTCCTGACCCCGTACGACTCTCATCTCCCTGCCCACGTTCGCGAACCGACACGAAGGATTCATCCATGAGCCCGTCCCGTATCACTCACCTCATCGGCCACTCCTCCTGGGAGGGCACGGCCGAGCGCACCTCCGAGGTGTTCAACCCCGCCACCGGTGAGGTCACCGGCACCCTCGACCTGGCGAGCCGCGCGCTCGTCGACGAGGTCGTCGCCAAGGCCGACGAGGCCGCGAAGGTGTGGGGTCGTACCTCGATCGCCAAGCGCACGCGTGTGCTGTTCGCGTTCCGCCAGCTGCTCGACGAGCGCAAGGGCGAGATCGCCAAGACGATCGTCGCCGAGCACGGCAAGACGTACCCGGACGCGGTCGGTGAGATCAACCGCGGCCTGGAGGTCGTCGAGTTCGCCTGCGGCATCGGCCAGATCCTCAAGGGTGGGTACAACGAGAACGTGTCGACCAACGTCGACGCCTACTCGATCCTGCAGCCGTTGGGCGTCGTGGGTGTCATCTCGCCGTTCAACTTCCCGGCGATGGTGCCGCTGTGGTTCGTGCCGGTGGCGATCGCTGCGGGCAACGCCGTGGTCATCAAGCCCAGCGAGAAGGACCCGAGCGCCGTCAACCTCATCGCCGACCTGTGGCGTGAGGCCGGCCTGCCCGACGGCGTGATGAACGTCGTGCACGGCGACAAGGAGGCCGTCGACGCGCTGCTGGAGAACCCGACGGTGAAGTCGATCTCGTTCGTCGGCTCGACCCCGATCGCGCAGTACGTGTACGAGACGGGCACGAAGAACGGCAAGCGCGTCCAGGCTCTCGGCGGCGCGAAGAACCACATGCTCGTGCTGCCCGACGCCGACCTGGACCTCGCCGCCGACGCCGCGGTCAACGCCGGGTACGGCGCCGCCGGCGAGCGGTGCATGGCGATCTCGGTGCTGCTCGCGGTCGACACGATCGCCGACGAGCTCGTCGCGAAGATCAAGGAGCGCACCGCGACCCTCACCACCGGCGAGGGCAACGGCGAGGGCGTCGACATGGGCCCGCTCGTCACCGGCGCGCACCGTGACAAGGTCAAGGGCTACATCGACGCCGGCGAATCCGAGGGCGCGACGCTGGTCATCGACGGCCGCGAGGGCGAGTGGCAGGGCGGCAGCAAGGACGGGTTCTTCCTGCTGCCCACGCTGTTCGACGACGTCAAGCCCGAGATGTCGATCTACACCGACGAGATCTTCGGACCCGTTCTGTCGGTGGTGCGCGTGCACAGCTTCGACGAGGGGCTGCAGCTCATCAACGACAACCCGTTCGGCAACGGCGTCACGATCTTCACCAACGACGGTGGCGCCGCCCGGCGCTTCCAGACCGAGGTGCAGGTCGGCATGGTCGGCATCAACGTGCCGATCCCGACCCCGATGTCGTACCACTCCTTCGGCGGCTGGAAGAACTCCCTGTTCGGCGACACCCACGCCCACGGCATGGAAGGCGTGCACTTCTTCACGAAGACCAAGGCCGTGACCCAGCGCTGGCTCGACCCGAGCCACGGGGGCCTCAACCTCGGCTTCCCACAGAACGACTGACGAAGGGCTGAGGACACGAGGGAGCGCTAGCGACCGAGGCCCGGAGGCCCGAGGAGGTCGTTCTATCCAGCACAGAACGACTGACGAAGGGCTGAGGACACGAGGGAGCGCTAGCGACCGAGGCCCGGAGGCCCGAGGAGGTCGTTCCATCCAGCACAGAACGACTGACGAGAGGCCGAGGACACGAGGGAGCGCTAGCGACCGAGGCCCGGAGGCCCGAGGAAGTCGTTCCATCCGGCACAGAACGACTGACGAAGGGCTGAGGACACGCGTCCCACGTGGGCGGAACCCCGCCGGATCGTGACCGATCCGGCGGGGTTCACGTCTTGGCGGGGCGTGTCGGGGCTCTGGTCAGCGCACGGTCGTGGAACGGATGGCGAGGCGGGGATGGGTCGTGACGGCGGTCTGCTCTGTGGGCTTCTGCCCACCGGGGTCCTCGGCGGTGTCGCTCGCGTTTCGACCCGGCGACGTGTTCGGTGAATCGGACGCGGCGTGGGTGGCGTTCTCCAGCGCTGCCAGGGTGGCGGCCGCCAGTGCGCGCGGATCCTGGGAGACGCTCGTGAGGCCGATGGTCGAGAGTCTCGCCGTTCGGGTGTCGTCGTAGCCCACGACCGCGATGTCGCCGGGCACGGCGACGCCGGCGGCGCGCAGGGTGAGCAGGAGTCCGATCGCGGCCATGTCGTTGTACGCGACGACCGCGGTGGGCCGGGCTGCCGAGTCGTGCTCGAGCAGGCGTTCGGCGGCGGCGATACCTGCCTCTTCCGTGACGCCACCGTGGGCGACCCGGGGCGTCAGCCCGTGGCGGTGCATCGCGTCGCGATAGGCCTCAGCGCGGGTCACGGCCATGACACCGTCGGCGCCGTCGACGTGGAGGATGTCGCGGTGGCCGAGCGCCACGAGGTGATCGACGGCGAGAGCCATACCGGCGGCCTCGTCGGTCGAGACGACCCCCACTCCCGCCGCCCGCAGCGGTGATCCGAGCACGACGACGGGCACCTGCGCCGCCCACCCCGTGAGCGCGGCCTCGTCCACCTCGGGGCTGATGAGCACGAGCGCGGAGCACCGGTCGCGCAGCAGGGCCTCGACTGCGGCGTCGGGCCCGCGCGTCGCGGTGATCGCCGACAACACGAGATCGACGCCCCGCTCGGACGCCGCTTCGTACAGCGCCTCGACGACGTCGGCGTGGAACGCCTGCGCCGGCCGGAACGTCACCCCGACCGCACGGGAACGGGATTCGCGCAGCAGGCGCGCCCGGTGGTCGACGCGGTACCCGAGTTCGGCCGCGGTGGCGACCACACGCTCACGCGTCGCCTCCGACACTCCCGCCTCGCCGCGAAGGGCCACCGACGCCGTCGACGTCGACACCCCCGCCGCCTTCGCCACGTCGACGATCGTCACCCGCGCCATATCCGCCTCCCTCGTCGAGCCTCCTCGCCCACGAGGGACGCCGGACAGATTGTCTTGACAAACCCTTGCGGGGCGTCGCCGGAACGTTCTAGTCTCACCGTACCGGAACGTTCCGGTTCCCCTCGGCACCATGACGAAGGAGTCATCCCATGGCCGACCAGATCAGCGTGGCCGTCATCGGCGCCGGCATGGCCGGACGCTCGCACGCCGCCGCGTACCGCAACGCCGGAACCCTGTGGGGCAGCGAGCTGCCGCCGATCCGGCTCGCCGCGATCGTCGACAGCAACGCCGAACTCGGTGAGGACGCCGCTCGTCGCTACGGGTACGAGAGGTACTACTCCAGCGTCGAGGAGCTCGCGGCCGACGACAGCATCGATGCCGTCAGCGTCGTCGTCGGCAACGATCTGCACCTGCCGTTCTCCACGCTCATGCTCGAATCCGGCAAGCACGTGCTGTGCGAGAAGCCCCTGGCCGGCAACCTCGCCGACGCGCGTCGGATGGCCGAGCTCGAGAAGAACACCGACCTCATCACCGCGACCGGGTACACCTACCGCCGGGTCGCCGCGGTCGGCGCGATTCGCAACCGCATCGCGAACGGCGACCTCGGCGATCTCTCGGTCATCGACGGCCGGTACTGGTGCGACTACTCCTGCGACCCAGACGGCCCGCTGACCTGGCGTTACCTCGGCGAGCCCGGGTCCGGTGCCCTCGCCGACATCGGCACCCACCTCATCGACATGCTCGAACACGTGACGAACGGCCGCATCGTCTCGGTCAGCGGCGGCAGCCTCGTCACCGCCATCCCGACCCGACCCATCCCGCTCGGCATGGTCGTCGGTCACGGCAGGGCCGAGGTGAGCGACGAACGCGGCGCCGTGACGAACGAGGACACCGCCTCCTTCGTCGCCCGCTTCGACAACGGGCTCTCGGCCACGATCTCCTGCTCGCGCACCGCTTTCGGCATGCCCAACGGCATGTCGTTCGCCATCCACGGCACCCGGGGCATGGCCGCCTTCGACTGGCACCGCCCCGCCGAGTACACCCTCGGTGGCGCCGCCGGGGACTTCCCCTCCGGCCCGCGTCAGGTTCTCGTCGGCCCGACGGATCCGTACTTCGGCGGCGGTTACCCGATGCAGGCCCCGGCCAACGGCTCCGGCAACGCCGAGTCGTTCGCGTACCAGGCCCGGGCCTTCCTCGATCAGATCGTCGGCCTCGACGAGGTTCCCACGTGCGCGACCTGGGCCGACGGACTGCACACCCTCGAGGTCGTCGACGCCGTCGTGCGCTCCGACGCCACCGGCGGCGGGGTCGTCGACGTGCCCGCCGCCTGACACCCGCACCACACGCGACGACACCCTCGACCCTTTCCAACACCGCTCACCAGGAGTCACGATGAAATTCGGCGCCTACACCGCGTGCCTGTCCGACAAGTCGCTGCCCGAAGCCCTCGAGATCCTCACAGGCATGGGCCTCACCTCCGCGGAGGTGAACTCCGGCGGGTTCATTCCTGCGCCGCACTGCCCGGTGGACGCGATCCTCGCCTCGGAGTCCGCACGCCGTGACTACCTGAAGATCTTCGAGGACGCAGGGGTCGAACTCACGGCGCTCAACTGCAACGGCAACCCGCTCTCGCCGCTGCCGAACGAGGGACTCAAGCACGCCGACGACCTGCGCCGTTCCATCGAGGCCGCCGGCAGGCTCGGCGTGAAGCACGTCATCACGATGTCCGGCCTGCCCGGCACCGACCCGACCGCGAAGTACCCGACGTGGGTCATCAACGCCTGGAACGGCATCGACATGGAGATCCTCGACTACCAGTGGAGCGTCGCCGTGCCGTTCTGGAAGGAGATCGACGAGCTCGCGCGCAGGTGGGACGTGCGGGTCGCCATCGAACTGCACCCGCGCAACCTCGTCTTCAACGCGACGACCTTCCAGCGCCTCATCGCCGAGACCGGCGCGACCAACGTCGGCGTCGAGATGGACACCAGTCACCTCATGTGGCAGCAGATGGACGTTCCGACAGTCATCCGCACCCTGGGCGACCGCATCTTCTTCGCCGCCGCGAAGGACATCAAGCTCTTCGACGGGGTGAAGACGAAGGGCGTCCTCGACGTCGACTTCGGCAAGGTCCCCGCCGACGCCGAGAACAAGACCCCCGTCGCGTACGGGTACTGGTGCAACTCCTGGCCGTCGGACCCGGCCTGGCGATTCGTCGCCGTCGGCGTCGGCCACGAGGAGGACTACTGGGTGGAGGTGCTCACCGCGCTCAAGGAGGTCGACCCCGAGATGGTCGTCAACATCGAGCACGAGGACGCCGAGATGAGCACCCTCGACGGTCTCGGCTTCGCGGCCAAGACCCTGCTCGCGGCAGCCGAGAAGGTCGGCTGACCACCGACGTCACACCGTGAGGGCAGTTCCCTGAACCGCCCGTCCCGGGCCCCCGAGACTCCCGGCCGGAGACCATCCGGCCGGGAGTCTCGTCATCGTGAAGGTGGTGACGGCCGAGGGCGCTCTCGCGACCCGCGATGCTGTGTCATGAGGCGGGGATCTCGTTGTCAGAGACGGTGATGGTGCTGCCAACCCGAGCGCCTCGCCTGGGACGTCGGGGCAGCCCAGCCCGCTGGAGGCAGTCCTTCATTGATTTCAAAACATATGACTCCATGAGCATCATGGTGCTTATCAGTCATATCTATGCGAAACTATGACGCAAGGATACGCGCGACCTGATCCGTGGCGGCGAGACACTGACGACCGAGTTCAAGTCTCACCTCAACGATCGTGAACTGACCAAGGCCGTCGCCTGTCTGGCGAACGCCCAGGGAGGAACGCTCCTTCTCGGCGTGGACGACGACGGCCAGGTTGTGGGGGCGCGGGATCGGCCCGGCGGCCACAGGGATCCGGTGCGCGTGGCGGCGTACGTCCAGAACAGCACGGATCCCCCTCTTGGTGTCGAGGCTCGACTGGAGGACATCGAGGGGCGGGCCGTGTTCCGAATCGATGTGCCTCGGGCGACGCCCGGTCCAGTCGCCACCAAGGACGGGTATTACACGAAGCGTGTCCTCGACACCCTCGGCCAACCCCAGTGCGTGCCCATGTCCCCGCAGGAGATCGTGAGCTTGGGAATGTTGACCCGCGGACAGGACTACGCAGCTGCCGCCGCCACGGGTGCCACCCACGCGGACCTCGACCCTGCCGAGTTCGATCGCTATCGCCGCCTCTGCAGCCTCACCGGCGACAGCACGGCGTCACTGCAAGACGAGGACATCCTCAGGGCGCTCGGCTTGGTTCCCATCGGTTCGCCACTCAGTCTCGGGGCCATCCTGCTGTTCGGCAGACCCGCCGCCATATCGCGATGGGTGCCCAACGCCGAGTTCGTCTTCCAGGATCTGCGAAAGGGTGAGAGCGCAGCCAATGACCGCATCGTCGGCCCACTCCTTCGCGTCAGCGAGACGCTGCAAGCACTCATCGATGCGCGGAACAGCGTGACCGAGCTGATGGCGGGGATCCACCGCGTCGAGGTTTCACTCATTCCGTCCGTCACCCGACGCGAAGCAGTCGCGAACGCCATCGTGCACCGTGACTACTCGGCGCTGGGGCCCACGAGGGTGCAGATCGACGACGCAGAGTTCGTCGTCAGCAGCCCAGAAGGTCTACCTCCGGGGGTCACTATTCAGAACATCCTCAACGAGTCGCGTCCTCGGAGCCCGATCCTGGCCGATGCCTTCAAACGGGCGGGGCTGGTCGAGCGCAAGGGCAAGGGCGTCAACGAGATGTTCGAACAGCAGCTGCGCGCCGGTCGCGACGCCCCGAGCTACGCACGATCCACGACGAACTCGGTCATGGTCTCCGTTCCCCTCGGTACGGCCGACCTCGATTTGGTCCGCTTCCTGCTCACGTTCGAGAACGAGCAACAGCGCCCCCTCGGACTGGACCAGTTGCGGGTGATGCACGAGATCAAGGAAATGGGGTCAGCCACGCCCGGTGAGCTTGCCGTATCGCTGTCCATGCTCCCCGCCGTCGCGCGCAACACCTCCACCCAACTCGTCGAAATGGGAATTCTGGAGGCACGAGGTGTGGGCCGTAGCCGACGGCTTCATCTGACCCCGCGCTTCTACGACCTCGCGCAGGACCGGAGCGCGTACGTCAGAGTCAAGGGGGCAGACCCGATCCAGCAACAACGGATGATCCGTGACTACGTGGATGCGTATGGGTCGATCACCCGGTCGCAGGCAGCCGGGCTGTGTCAGTTGTCGCCGACGCAGGCAAGGGCAGTGCTCAAGCGCATGGTCGACCGGGACGAGTTGCGACTGGTCGGGGAGCGCCGCGGCGCCAAGTACACACGCCCGTGAGCGGAGAGGTGTCCCTCGAGATTGCCCGGGAACGAGCCGAGCGGTGGGCTGGCAGGAGGACTCTCAGCCGCAGGTACAGACCGTGGCTCCGCACCCATCCTGTACCTAATGACCTATTGACCGAACATTTTTCTGCGATAGGT
The DNA here is from genome assembly GCF_000826525.2 of Mobilicoccus massiliensis. Classification (GTDB taxonomy): domain Bacteria; phylum Actinomycetota; class Actinomycetes; order Actinomycetales; family Dermatophilaceae; genus Mobilicoccus; species Mobilicoccus massiliensis. Next base: position 34,627 of record NZ_LN651323.1, read on the forward strand.
TGATCTCGACACGTCACCGCGGACGATCGGGACACCCCGAGGAGGGCTTTCCAATGGCGGAATCCAAGGCTCGCAACACCGACCCTCGCTACTCCAGGCTCGCGATCGGGGTGTGTCCCGATCAGTGGGGCGTGTGGTTCCCGCAGGATCCCAAGCAGATTCCCTGGCAGACGGCGTTGGCCGAGATGCAGCAGGCCGGGTTCTCGATCATGGAGACCGGGCCCTTCGGCTACTTCCCCACCGACCCGGCGGAGCTGAAGCGGGTCATGGACGACCACGGCTTCCAGGTCGTCGCCGGCACCGGCTGGGGCATCCTCCACAAGGAGGAGGCCTGGGCCGAGACCGAGAAGACCTTCCGCGCGATCGGCGAGACCCACGCCGCGGTCGGCGCCGAGTACGTCGTGCACCTGCCCCCGCTGTTCCGCGACGACAAGACGTGGGAGTTCACCGACGACCGCGTGCTCTCCCCGGAGGCGTGGGACCTCTACATCGCCAACGCCGACCGCCTCGGCCGCATGATGAAGGACGACTACGGCCTCAAGATGGTGCTGCACCCGCACGGCGACAGCCACATCGAGACCCGCGAGGACATCGACCGCATCTTCGGCGCCACCGATCCCGACTACGTCGGCTTCTGCCTCGACACCGGTCACATCGTCTACGGCCAGTCCGACCCGATCGACATCATCAAGGACTACCCCGAGCGCATCGACTACGTGCACATCAAGGCGATGGACGCCGACCTCGTCAAGCAGGCCCACGACGACGACTGGCCGTTCGGTCAGGCCGTGGCCAAGGGCTGCTCGGTCGCCCCGCCCGCCGGTGAGCCGAAGATGCCCGGGCTCATCGAGGCGCTCGCCGACCTCGACAAGGACCTCTACGTCATCTGCGAGCAGGACATGTACCCCTGCGACCCGAGCTACCCCCTGCCCAACGCCATCAAGACGCGCGAGTACCTGGCCGAGTGCGGCCTCGGCCTCAAGTGACGACCACGAGCTCACGCGACGAGAGAAGAGGACCAGCCATGGCAGTACGTATCGGCATGATCGGCCCCGGAGGCATGGGTCAGGCCCACCTCGACCGCATCCGCACGGTCATCGCGGGCGGCGAGCTCGTCGGCGTCTCCGACATCGCGGCCGACAACGTCAAGACCGTCTCGGAGAAGTACGGCGTCCGCGGGTTCGACAGCTCCGCCGAACTCATCGGCTCACCCGACGTCGACGCCGTGATGATCTGCAGCTACGGCCCGGCCCACGCCGAGGACGTCATCGCCTGCATCGAGGCTGGCAAGCCGGTGTTCTGCGAGAAGCCGCTCACCCCCGACGCCGAGAGCGCGCTGCGCATCATGGAGGCCGAGCAGAAGGCCGGGCGTCGTCTCGTCACGGTCGGGTTCATGCGCCGGTTCGACCGCTCCTACCAGGAGATGAAGGCGGTCCTCGACTCCGGCGAGGTCGGCGAGACCCTCATCATCCACAACCGCCACCGCAACCCCACCGTGCCCGAGCGGTACACGTGGGACATGGCGATCAACGACACCGGCATCCACGAGATCGACACGATGCGGTGGCTCACCGGCGAGGAGATCGTCTCGGTACGCGTCGACAAGCCGAAGAAGACCTCCTACCGCTTCGAGCACCTGCAGGATCCTCTGATCCTCATCATGGAGACGTCCTCGGGCATCTGGATCGACGACGAGATCTTCGTCAACGACCAGCACTCCTACGACATCCAGTGCGAGGCCGTCGCCGAACTCGGCACGATCCGGCTCTCCGACCAGCAGGTCATCGAACGCACCGGCAAGATCGGCCGCCACCACGTGCTGACGATGGACCACAACGAGCGCTTCGGCGCCGCGTTCGTCACCGAGGTCCAGCAGTGGATCTCCGCGGTCGCGGCCGGTGAGCACGCCGGGTCGACGTCGTGGGACGGCTACGCCGCCGCCTGCGTGTGCGACGCCGGAGTGCGGGCCCTGCAGTCCGACGGTTGGGTGCCGGTCGAGATGATCGACAAGCCCGACTTCTACGCCTGAGCACGAGGACGACATGACACGACAGATCGGTATCGGCGTCATCAGCCTGGGCTGGATGGGCCGCCTCCACACCCGCGCCTACAAGCAGATCCGCGAGCGCTACCCCGAACTCGGCATCGAGCCGCGACTCGTCGCGACGGCCGACCGCGTCGAGGCGTTCCGCGACGAGGCCACCGAGAACCTCGGTTTCGAGCGCGCCTACGCCGACTATCACGACCTTCTCGCCGACCCCGACGTCGAACTCGTCTCGATCTGCGGCCCCAACTTCCTCCACCACGAGATGGCGCTCGCGGCGATCGAGGCGGGCAAGCCGTTCTGGATCGAGAAGCCGATGGGCGTCAACGCGCGGCAGAGCAGAGAGATCGCGCTCGCCGCCCAGAAGGCCGGGCTGCGCACGGCCGTCGGGTTCAACTACCGCCACACCCCCGCGATCATGCACGCACGCGCCCTCGTCGCCGACGGCCGGCTCGGCCGCGTGACCAACGTGCGCTCCTGGTGGATCGCCGACTACGCCTCCGCCGAGGACGGCCCCCTCACCTGGCGTTACTCCCGCGAGCAGGGTGGCTCCGGAGTCTTCGGCGACCTTCTCAGCCACGGCTTCGACCTCGTGCAGTTCGTCGTCGGAGACCGCATCAGCTCGATCAGCGCGACCTCGGGCACGTTCGTCACCGAGCGTCCCAAGGGGTTGGCCGCCACGATCGGCCACGGCAAGGTGCCGGTCACGAAGGAGAAGTACCCCGTCGAGAACGAGGACTACGGCGCCGCCCTCGCCCGCTTCGACTCCGGCATCATCGGCACGTTCGAGGCCAACCGCGTCGCCCACGGCCCCCGCGCCGAGTACGTCGTCGAGGTGTACGGCACCAAGGGCAGCCTGCGGTGGAACTACGAGAACCACATGCACCTCGAGGTCCTCATCGACGACGACAACCCCCGCCACCACGGGTACACGCGCATCATGTCGGATGCCTCCCACGGCGACTTCGGCCGGTTCCAGCCCGGGCCGGGCCAGCTCATGGGGTTCGACGACATGAAGACCGTCGAGGCCGCGCAGTTCTGCGAATCGGTGCTCGAGGACGAGCAGCTCGCCCCCTCGGCCGCCGACGCCTGGGCGGCCGCCGAGTGCGACGAGGCCTGCGTGGCCTCCGCCGCCGACGGCACCTGGCACGACGTCCCCCGCGTCGAGGGCCCGACGACGATCTGATCCCCCGCCGCCCAGACCGACCCCCGGAGACACCAGGAGAGCCGCCATGGCCGTGAAGATCCTGCTCGACCCCTCGATGTATCACCCGCACCTGTCGGTGGCCGACGAACTGCGCAAGGCCAGCGACCTCGGCTACTCCTACCTGGAGCTCTCCCCACGAGCCGACTTCCACGAATGGCACCACTACCCGAAGGTCGACCGGGCCCTCCTCACCGAGACGAAGAAGGCGATGGCGGAGACGGGGGTGAAGATCTGGACCTTCAACCCCGTCTACAACTGGTCGGCGCCCGACGAGCAGGACCGTGAGCACGCCGTGCGGTGCTTCCGGCGTCTGTTGCAGATCGCGAGCGAACTCGAGGTGCCGATGATCGCCACCGAGTTCTCCGGCGACCCCAACCAGCCGCTGCGGAGCGAGGCGTCGTTCTACAAGTCGATCGAGGAACTGATCCCCGACTTCGAACGGCACGGCATCGAGTGCACCGTCGAGGCGCACCCCTACGACTTCGTCGAGGACAACGCCCGCGCGGTGCAGATCGTCCGTGGCGTCGACAAGGACTGGTTCAACTACGAGTTCTGCTGCCCGCACATGTTCCACCTCGGCCAGGGCAACCCCGATGCGCGGGCCATGCTCGAATACGCCGGCCCGCGCCTGCGGCACGTGCACATCGCCGACGTGTTCGATCACCTCGCCAACGTGGGCAACCGCTACATCGTCAACCCCCCGGGCGTCGACGCCCGCATCCACCAGCACAACGAGATCGGCAACGGCGAGGTGCCGTGGGACACGGTCTTCGGCTACCTGCGCGAGACCGACTACGACGGACCCGTCTCGGTGTGCGTCTTCGGCTGGGAAGAGGACGCCGACGCGATCCACGTGCGCATGCGCGAACGCATCGAGGCCGAGCTGAACGCCTGAGACGAGGTGCAGCAACACTTCGAGGACACGCTGGAGAACGCCATCCTCGTCTCCCTCGCCATCCGAACGTTCAACGACCCCCCGTTGGCCCACGCACCCGGGGGGTCGTGTCGTGTGCAGGTCGCCCACGTCAGGACGAAAAAATGTTCGGACAAAACCTTGACCCCCGGGCGGGAATCGGGCACTGTGATGCCACCCCCTCATGGGAGTGACCCGGACCACAGACCCGGCGCTCCGTTCGTGCGCCGGGCCCTCCCGGCGACATCCTGCCCAGGTCGAGGACGCAACCACCTCGCACCTGAGAAGCTCGACTCCAGTCGGTGCGGGCGAACCTCGTTCGACGCCGCCCTTCGTGATCGCCACCTCGGTGGCCCCGTCCTCGCCGGTCACGCGGCACCCTTGAAAGGCAGAACCCATGAATCGTCGCTTCACACTCGCAGGCACGGCCGTCCTCGCCGCTTCGGCGCTCACGCTCACCGCGTGCTCGTCCTCCGGCGGCAAGCAGCAGGAGCAGAGCTCGAGCGGCGACGCGGGCCAGGCCGACACCCCGTCGATGACCGTCGCGATGATCACGCACCAGGCCCCCGGAGACACGTTCTGGGACATCATCCGCAAGGGCGCGGAGGCGGCCGCGAAGAAGGACAACGTCCAGCTCGAGTACACGAACGACCCCGACGCGACGAAGCAGGCCCAGCTCGTCCAGGCCGCCATCGACAAGAAGGTCGACGGCATCGCGGTCACGAGCCCGAACACCGGCGCCCTCGGGCCCGTCATCAAGAAGGCGGTCGCAGCGGGCATCCCGGTGACGATGTTCAACACCGGCGGCCCCGAGGCCATGGGTCTCGGCGCCATCGGATACTTCGGCCAGACCGAGGCCGATGCCGGCCAGGCCGTGGGCAAGCGCGTCGCCGACGCCGGCGGCAAGAACGTCATCTGCGTCATCCAGGAGCAGGGGCAGAGTCAGCTCGAGGCCCGCTGCGACGGCGTCGCGAAGGGCGCCGCCGGTGCCAAGGTCGAGCGGGTCTACGTCAACGGCCGCGACGACTCCAACGTCACGACGACGATCCAGGCCAAGCTCACCCAGGACAAGAGCATCGACTGGGTCGTCACCCTCGGCGCGCCGTTCGCGCTCGACGCGGTCAAGTCGATCGCCGGTGCCGGCAGCTCGGCCAAGCTCGGCACGTTCGACACGAACAAGGAGCTCGTCGACGCGGTCAAGCAGGGCAAGGTGCAGTGGGCGGTCGACCAGCAGCCCTACCTGCAGGGATACCTCGCCGTCGACGCGCTGTGGCTCTTCAAGACCAATGGCAACACGATCGGCGGTGGTCAGAACGTCGCCACCGGTCCGGCGTTCATCGACTCCGCGAACATCGACAAGGTCGCGCAGTTCGCGGCGAACGGCACCCGGTGATCGCATGAGCACGACCGCCACACCCCCGACCGGGCCCCGGGAGCCCGCACGTGCAGGCGGCTCCACCGCCGCGCATGCGAGACAGGTGCGTCCGGAAGCCACCGTCGAGCCGCCCGCCGCGGGCTCGCAGACGTCCGAGACGACCCTGAACGAGACCGCCCCCACCGACGACCGCGTCCAGAACCGGTCCCTGGTGCAGCTCATGCTCGCCATGCCGGCCGTCGGTGCCCTCATCGGCGCCGTCGTCCTCGCCACGCTGTTCTTCGCGGTGGCGCCGGCGTTCCGCAACGTCGAGAACATCGGCACGATCCTCTACGCCGCTGCCACGATCGGCATCGTCGCGATCTTCGTGGCCCTGCTCATGGTGGGCGGCGAGTTCGACCTGTCCACCGGCGTCGTCGTCACGTTCGCCGGGCTGTCGGCGGCACACCTTTCGTGGAACTTCGGCCTCAACGTGTGGGTGGGCGTGCTGCTCTCGCTCGTGCTCTGCCTCGCCGTCGGCGCCTTCAACGGCTGGCTGCTGCAGGTGACGGGCCTGCCCAGCTTTCTCGTCACGCTCGGCACGTTCTTCGTGCTCCAGGGCGTCAACCTCGCCGTCACCCGCATCGTCACCGGCGGCGTCTCCTCGAACACGATCAGCGACATGGACGGCTGGAACAGCGCCCAGGCGGTGTTCGCCTCGAGCTTCACCATCGGCAGGGTGCAGATCCAGATCGTCGTCGTCTACTGGATCCTGCTCACCCTCCTGCTCTCCTACCTGCTGTTCCACACCCGGGTCGGCAACTGGATCCTCGCGACCGGCGGCGACGCCGCAGCGGCCCGCGCCGTCGGCGTTCCCGTCACGGCCACGAAGATCGGACTGTTCATGGGCACCGGGTTCGGAGCCTGGCTCGTGGGCATGCACCTGCTCTTCAACTTCAACAACATCCAGTCCGGACAGGGCGTCGGCAACGAGTTCATCTACATCATCGCGGCCGTCATCGGCGGATGCCTCCTCACCGGTGGTTACGGCTCCGTCGTCGGTGCCTCGATCGGCGCGCTCATCTACGGCATGACCAACCTCGGCATCAGCTACGCCGGCTGGGACGTCGACTGGCTCAAGACCTTCCTCGGCGTCATGCTCCTCGGCGCCACGCTCGTCAACATGTACGTGAAGAAGAAGGCGGACGCGCGATGACCCCCGTGAAGACGGACACCGTTCCCACCCACGTCGGCGGCCCCACCACGAGCATCCTGCAGATGCGGGACTGCGGAAAGAGCTACGGCAACGTCTCGGCGCTGCGCGGCGTCTCCCTCGACGTGCGCCAGGGTGAGGTCACGTGCGTGCTCGGCGACAACGGTGCGGGCAAGTCCACCCTCATCAAGATCATGGCCGGGCTGCACGACTACAACGCCGGCGAGATGCACGTGAACGGCGAACTGCGGCACTTCTCCTCGCCGCGAGAGTCGCTCGCGAGCGGCATCGCGACCGTCTACCAGGACCTCGCGCTCGCCCCGCTCATGAGCGTGTGGCGCAACTTCTTCCTCGGCAACGAGATGACGCGCGGACTCGGGGCCCTCGACACCAAGCGGATGAAGGCGATCTGCGGCGAGGAGCTCACGAAGATGGGGATCGTCATCCCCGACCTCGACCGGCCCATCGGCGCGCTCTCCGGCGGCCAGAAGCAGTGCATCGCGATCGCCCGGGCCATCTACTTCGGCGCGAAGGTCATCATCCTCGACGAGCCGACCGCCGCACTCGGCGTCAAGCAGTCGGGTGTCGTGCTCAAGTACATCGTCAAGGCCCGCGACGCCGGGCTCGGGGTCGTGTTCATCACCCACAACCCCCACCACGCCTACCTCGTGGGCAATCACTTCGTCATCCTCAAGCTCGGCCGGGTGGTTCTCGACGCCCACCGCGACGAGATCTCCCTCGACGACCTCACGGCCGAGATGGCGGGCGGCAAGGAGCTCGCCGACCTCAGCCACGAACTGCGTGGCGTCGACGCGAGCAAGGTCGTCGAACCCAGCACCGTCGCGCGTGGCGGCGTGGAGCCGCCGACCGGACCCCTCCCGCGCGTGACCTGACACGGCGCGAGCCGCAACGGACGGGGTCGTACCCGCATCGGGGCGACCCCGTCCGCATGCCGGAGAACCGGGGGATCGTCGCCGGAAGGGCACGAATCCCTACTGCGAGAAGAGAGGTCTTCCATGCAGGAGAACGCACGGCCGGTGAGGTGGGGCATGCTCTCCACCGCCGGCATCGGACGCGTGGTCGCGGCGGCGATCGCCGGATCCACGACCGCACGACTCGTCGCCGTCGGAGGTCGCGACGGGCAGCGAGCGGCCGCTTACGCCGCCGAGCTGGGCATCGAACGCAGTCACGGCAGCTACGACGCGCTGCTCGACGATCCCGAGGTCGAGGCCGTCTACGTCCCCCTGCCCATCTCGATGCACCGTGACTGGACGGTGCGAGCGCTCGAGGCCGGCAAACACGTCCTGTGCGAGAAGCCGCTCGTCACGAACCCCGGCGACGCGGCGGCGTGTTTCGACGCGGCCGAGCGCACCGGCGCCGTCCTCCTCGAGGGACTCATGTGGCGTCGGCACCCGCAGACCGCGCTCGCACGGCGTCTCCTCGCCGACGGCGTGATCGGCGAGCTCGCCCACATCCGTGCCGCACTCACCGTCGATGTGCCACCGGGGGACATCCGTCGGACCGGGACGCTCGGCGGTGGCGCGTCGCTCGACCTCGGCTGCTACTGCGTGAGCGCAGTACGCCTGTTCGGCGGCCGGCCTCGGCACGTCGCCGCCACCCGCGTCGTCGACACCGCCGACGGTGCCGACGGCGGTGACCTGCGCACGAGCGCCCTGTTGGAGCTGCCGGGCGGTGCGAGCGCCCAGTTCGACGTCGCCCTCGACCACCCCCGGCGCGACGAGCTCGAGCTCATCGGCACCGGGGGCACGATCCTCGTCCCCGACCCGTGGCTCTGCCGCGCGGGCCGGATCGTCGTCGTCGAGAAAGGGAACGAGGCGAACCCACAGGCGTTCGAGGCCGACCCCGACGGCGTCTTCGACCTCTCTCCCGACGCCGAGAACGACGACGCCTACCGCCTCGAGATGGAGCACGCCTCCCGCGTGATCCGCGGCGAGGACACCGATCCCTTCGGACGCGCCGACGCGATCGAGCAGGCCGCCGTGTTGGAGGCCGTGCGCACCGCATCGGCGACCGGTGAATGGGTCACGATGGAGGAGGTCGCGTCATGAGCCGCATCCGCGTCGCCGTCGTCGGCTGCGGCAACGTCGCCGTCAACTTCCACGTCCCCGCCTACCGGGCGCTGCCGGAGACCTACGAGATCGTCGGACTCGCCGATCCCACCCCCGAACGTCTGGAGATCGGCCGCGAGGCCGCCGGGCTGCGCCCCGAGCAGGTGCACACCGACGTCGCCGACCTGCTCGCGCGCGACGACGTCGATGTGATCGACGTGTGCACACCGCAACACCTGCACCGCGACCTGGTGCTCGCGGCGGCCGTCACCGGCAAGCACGTCCTCGTCGAGAAGCCCATCGCCGCGGTCCCCGCCGACGCGGCCGAGATGGTGCGAGCCGCCCGCCGCGCCGGTGTCGTGCTCGCGGTCATGCACAACTACCTCTTCTTTCCCGAGGTCGTGGCGCTTCGCGCGCTCATCGACTCCGGCGAGATCGGTGAGGTGCGCACGGTCACCGTCGACATGCAGGGCGTCGTCGACTCCCCGGGTGCCGCCGGTTACCGGCCCGAGTGGCGCAAGGATCCGGCCGCTTCGGGCGGCGGGGTGCTCATGGACATGCTCCACGGGGTCTACCTCGCCGAACACCTCCTCGGTGCGCCGATCGACGCCGTCGACGCGTGGGTCGACGCCGCCGAGGGCGACGCGGTGGAGAGCCTCGCCCTGTGCCGGGTCCACGCCGGTCGCCGGGTCGGCATGGTCAACGTGGGCTGGGGCCTCGGCCAGGGTGGCGTCGCCGTCAACGCCTCCCAGGGGCGGGCGGTCGCGCACTACCGCGAGGACGGCACGATGCCGTGGGCGCCGTTCGAACGCCTCACCGTGACCACCGAGACCGGCACCCGCACCGTCGACCTGCCTGCCGGGCAGGAGCTCGGGCCGCTCATCGCCGACGCGATGCGCGACACGGTCGCCGACGTGGCGGCCGCGATCTCGGGCGACGGGTCACCGGTCGCGGACGGAGCGGCGGCCGACCGCATTCTTCAGGCCACCGTCGCCGCCTACGCTTCGGCCGCCACCGGCCGGGTCGTCACGCTGCCGCTGCCGGTCGACGGCGCCCTGCACCGCCGGGGAGTCGTGGGGCTCGCCGACAGCGACGTCCCGACCGACTCGGCCCTGCGCACCCTCGGCCTCTACGGACTGACCCGGAAGGACGCCTGACATGCAGATCGGACTGCTCACCGACAGCCTGTCGGAGTACTCCCGCACCGACGCCCTCGACCTCGCCGCCGACCTGGGGGTCGAGACCGTCGAGATCGGCATCGGCGGCGACGCGGGCGGCTGGTCCGGCGCGCCGCACACCGACCTGGCCGCGCTGCTCGACGACGCCTCGGCCCGCGACGCGTTGCGCCGCGATGTGGCCGGCCGCGGGCTCCGGCTGGAGGCGTTCAACGCCTCCGGCAACCCGCTGCACCCCGTCGAGGGCGAGCGCGACGACCACGTCCTGCGCTCGGGAATCCGCCTCGCGCAGGAGTTCGAGGTCGGCACGGTCGTCGCGATGTCGGGTCTGCCCGCGGCCCCGGGCGACTCGTTCCCGGCGTGGATCACCACGGTGTGGCCGCCGGAGAACGGCCGACTGCTCGCCCATCAATGGGAACGGGCCGTGGAGTACTGGGGATCGGTGGCCGACGAAGCGGCCGCGCGTGGCGTGCGCATCGCGATCGAGATGCACGCCAACCAGCTCGTCTACAACGTGCCCTCGCTCCTGCGGCTGCGCGAGGCCGTCGGTGACGTCGTGGGGGCCAACCTCGACCCGAGCCACTTGTGGTGGATGGGTGCCGACCCCTGCGCCGCGGCACGGGCGCTCACGGGCGCGATCCACCACGTCCACGCCAAGGACACGAGGATCGAGGAGCGGGCGGCGGTCACGTCGCGCCTGGAGACGACCCCGAACGAGCAGTTCACCGAGCGGGCCTGGAACTACGTGGCCGTCGGTGCCGCTCACGGGGTGAGCGACTGGGCGGAGCTGCTCACGGCACTGAGGGAGGCGGGCTACGACGGACCGTTGTCGATCGAGAACGAGGACTACTCACTCGGGCAACGAGAGTCCGTCGCGCTCGCGGTCGAGACGCTGCGCGGCGCACTGAACAGGTAGAGCTGCTGACCGGCCTGGCCACCGCCTCGTTACTGCCCCACGTCGACGCGTCCGATCCCGAAGACGCGAGAAGGCCCCTGCCGGGCTTCAGCAGGGGCCTTCGAGATCGGCGTCGCGGCTCTCCATTGAGCTGCCTCCTCGGGGGGTCGGCTCAGACGAGAGCCTCGGGCTCCGGTCGGTAGAGGGAGGCAGCGATGGCCGCCACGATGACGGCACCCGCGCCCGCCAGCGGAGCGGCACTGTGGACGGTCATCGCCATCACGACGCACAGGAGCGTGAAGAGGGCGACGACGATCGCCAGGGTCGCGGTGGCGCGGCTCAGCACGGGGCGACGGGTGTCGACGGTGGGCGGAAGAGTGGTCAGCAGGCTCATGGTTCTCCTCTCGTGGCGCGCGGAGGGCGAACCGGACGACCGCTCCCCGCACGGCCGTCGTGCACATGAAAGGGCTGCTGCTGTGGCAATCCCTTTGTTCTGACAAACTGATTCTAGCACAGGTGACGCGTCAACCACAACGCCGGTGACCGATCGGACCCGCATGCGTCCGTCCGTCTTCGATCGGTGGAGTGACCTGGGTGTTTCTGCGTCGTCGTGCCCGCCGCCGTCGGGGCGTCGGCATAGGACCGGTCGACATCACACCTCGCGCACGACATTTGTTCTGACAATCTGTTGACTGTCCCTGGGGGGAGAGGTTGACTGTGCTCGTATTCCCTTTCTTCTCCCGTGCAAAGGAGCACACCGTGTCCAACGGCGGACAGACCTCAGCGCAGGCGCCGATCGCGCTGCCTCCCGACACTCCCGGCCCCCACCAGCGCCGGCTCGACCTCATCGCCGTCGTCGCGACCTTCGGCGGTCTGCTGTTCGGTTACGACACGGGTGTCATCAACGGCGCGCTCGAGCCGCTCATCCACGACTTCGGCCTGACGACGGTGACCGAGGGGCTCGTCACAGCGACGCTCCTCGTGGGCGCCGCGCTCGGCGCCGTGATCGGCGGCCGCATGAACGACGCTCTCGGCCGCAAGAAGGCGCTCACCTATATCGCGGTGCTCTTCTTCGTCGGCACCCTCGGCTGCGTCTTCGCGCCGGAGCTGATCGTCCTGCTCGTGTCTCGCGTGGTCCTCGGCTTCGCCGTCGGTGCCGCCTCGGTCACCGTGCCGGTCTACCTCGCCGAGCTCGCTCCCACCGAGCGTCGCGGCACTCTGAGCGGTCGCAACGAGCTCGCGATCGTCGTCGGGCAGATGCTCGCCTTCATCATCAACGCCATCATCGCCAACGTGTGGGGTCACCACGAGGGCGTGTGGCGCTACATGCTCGCCGTCGCCGCGCTGCCGGCGATCGCCCTGTTCGTCGGCATGCTGCGGATGCCGGAGTCACCGCGTTGGCTGCTCTCCCACGGCCGCCGCGACGACGCACTCGGGGTGCTGCGCACGGTCCGCTCCGAGCAGCGCGCCGTCGCCGAGATGAGCGAGGTCGAGGTGCTCGCCAAGGAGGAGGCCGTCGCGCAGTCCGGCGGTTGGGCCGACATGGCCATCCCGTGGATCCGACGGATCGTGATCATCGGCAGCGGTCTCGCCATCGCTCAGCAGGTCACCGGCATCAACTCGATCATGTACTACGGCACGCAGATGCTCACCCAGGCCGGCTTCAGCTCGGAGTCGGCGATCGTCGCCAACGTCGCCAACGGCGTGCTCGCCGTCGTCGGCACCGCGATCTGCCTCTTCTGGGTCATCGACCGCGTCCCCCGCCGCACACTGATCATCTTCGGCTTCTGCGCGACGACGACCTGCCACGGCCTCATCATGCTCGTCGCGACACTGATGCCGGCCACGCAGACCCGCGCGATCGTCATCCTCGTGCTGTCGGTGACGTTCGTGTTCTTCATGCAGATGGCGCTCAACGCACCGGTGTGGGTGGCCCTGTCGGAGATGTTCCCGCTCAAGGTCCGCGGGTTCGGCATGGGCGTCTCGATCTTCTGCATGTGGATCGCCAACGCCATCCTCACGTTCCTCTTCCCGGTGATCTCCGGCGCGGCCGGCCTGCAGGCGGTCTTCGGACTGTTCTTCGTGCTCGGCATCGTCGTCATCGCCTTCCTCGTGAAGTTCCTGCCGAACACGAGCGGACGCTCCCTCGAGGAGCTCGAGGAGTCCTTCTCCCGCGGTGACTGGCGCTGACGCCACTCGCTCACTCTGATCGAGAAAGGGCCTCCTCCGCGAATCGCGGAGGAGGCCCTTTCGGTGTCGGGTCGACGCCTCAGAACCCCAGCTCGCGCACGTAGCGCAGGTTGATCGCGGCGGCCTCGGCCGGTGCCTTGTGCGTCGTGTCCTGCTCGAGCACGTACCAGCCGTCGTAACCGCGCTTCTCGAGGTCGGCGACGATCTCGGGGATCGGCACCATGCCGTCGCCGAGCTCGGGGAAGATGATGCCTCGCAGCGCGTCTCCGAAGCTCCACTGTTCGGCCTTCGCCCGGGCGAGCACGTCGGGGTCGACGTCCTTGAGGTGGACGTGGGCGACGCGGTCGCCGAACTCCGGCAGGAAGTCCAGGGCGTCACCGCCGCCGTACTTGAGGTGGCCCACGTCGAGGCACCAGCCGACCTTCGCGGGGTCGGTCTCCTCGAGGAACCGGCGGGTCTCGGCGGCCGTCTCGACGTAGGTGCCCACGTGGTTGTGGAGCACGACCTTCATCCCCATCGGTTCGAGCAGGTCGGCGAGGTGGGCGAGGCCCTCGGCGAGGTTGCGCCACTGCTCGTCGGTGAGACCTCGGGACTCGTCCACGTGCCCCGCCTCGGCATCGCGACGGTCGTCGCCGAGCTCGGCGGCGACGAGGATCGAGCCACCGGCGGCCTTGACCCGCTCGGCCACCGCGAGCGCCGCGGCGTCGGCCTCGTCCCACGCGTCCCGGTCGCGGTAGCCCAGCCGCACGAACGCTCCCACCATCGACAGGCCCCGAGCAGCCGTCTCCTCGCGCACGACCGCGGGGTCGTCCGGCATGCCCGGCCCCCACTCGGTGGCGGTGTAGCCGGCCTCGACCATCTCGTCCATCATGCGGGCGTGGTCGGTGTAGGGGCGGAAGTCGGGGATGTCGCCGTTGTTCCAGTTGCAGGGTGCGGTGGCGATCTTCATCGGTGTGCTGCTCTCTTTCGGGGTGGGTGGAGGTCAGGCCGGCACGTCGACGACGGCGCCGGTGCGCAGGCTCTGCTGTGCGGCCTCGGCGAGGACGAGGGCTGCGCGACCGTCCTCGAAACTCGGGGAGAACGGGCGGCCCTCCTCGATCGCCGTGACGAAGGCGTCGATCTCGGCGGCATACGCCGGCATGTACCGGTCGAGGAAGAAGTTGAGGTACGGCGCGGCCACCTCGGTGGCGTCGGCGCCGGAGAACCGCGTACTCGTCGGCAGCTGGTTCTCGGCGGTGAACATGCCGAGCTCGCCGAACGCCTCGAGCCGCTGGTCGTAGCCGAACGCGCACCGGCGGGAGTTCGTGATCGTGCACACCGCGCCTGTCGAGCCGCGCAGCACGACGACGGCGCCGTCGATGTCGCCGGCCTCGGCGATCTCCGGAGAGACGAGGTTGGTGCCGGTCGCGCTCACCGCGGTGACGTCGCCGAGGAAGAACCGGGCCATGTCGAAGTCGTGGATCGTCATGTCCTTGAACAGACCGCCGGAGGCCGCGACGTAGGCGGCCGGCGGTGGCGCGGGGTCGCGGCTGATGATGACGAGCTGCTCCAGCGTTCCCAACCGACCTGCCGCGACCCGGGCGTGGATGTCGGCGAACGTCGGGTCGAAGCGGCGGTTGAAGCCGATCATCACCTTGTCGGTGAGGTCGCCGATGCGCTCGCGGCAGGCGTCGACGCGGGCGACGTCGAGGTCGATGGGCTTCTCGCACAGCACCCACTTGCCGGCCTCGACGGCCCGGGTGAGCAGGTCGACGTGCGTCGGCGTGGGTGAGGCGATGACGACGGCGTCGATCTCGGGATCCTCCACGAGCGACTCGACGTCCGTCGTGTACCGGGTGCCGAAGCGCTCCCCGACCGCTGCGGCCGACTCCTCGATCGGGTCGGAGACGGCGGCCAGAACGGCCCGCGGATGTGCGGTGATCGACGCGGCGTGCACCTGGCTGATGCGCCCGCAGCCGAGCAGACCGATGTTCAACATGGTGGATTCCTCTCTGGATGAGTCCGCTGCGAGGCCGTTCGGCGTCGTCGGCGAGGTGGGAGATCAGGAAGGACGAGCCAAAGCGGCCCGAGCGGTGCGCCCGGCGCGGTCGAGCGCTGCGGCGGGTGGCATCGTCACGTAGTCGTCGGAGAGGATCTCCACGCCCCACGGACCACGCCAGCCCGCTTGGCGGAGTGCGGCGATCATGCCCGGCAGATCGAAGGACCCCTCGCCGCAGAAGCGGCGCCGGTGCACGGTGTCCTCGAAGAGCGTGCCCACGACCTCCTCGTCGGCGTCGCTGAGCTCGACACCGACGATCCGGTCGAGTGGCGTGGCCGCGAGTTCCGCCGGCGACGTCCCGGCGCGGGCGATGTGCCAGACATCGACGACCACGCCGCCGGCGGGATGGTCGGCCTCCTCGACGAGCCGCAACCCGTCGGCGAGGGTGGCGACGTTGGCCCAGGGAAAGAACTCGATCCCGAGCCGGGCGCCGACCCCGTCGGCCTGAGCGGCGAGTTCGGCGAAACGGCGGGCCCAGACGTCGCGGTCCCACGGTTCGTCGTCCCCGTCCGGCGTGACCTTGACGTGCCGGGCGCCGAGCGTCTCGGCGGCGGTGAGCACCTCGTGCCGCACGCGATCGGACCCGGCCCGCGCGGAGCCTTCGTCCCACCAGCGCGGGATGTCCTCCAGCTCGAGGTCGACGATGCCGTTGTCGGCGAGCATCGTCCGGATGCCCGACAGCCCGTACTCGGCCACGGCGCCGGGCAGATCGACCGAGAGCAGGCCGAAGCCGGTGAATCCCGCGGCCGCGGCGGCCTCGATGCGCTTGCGCAGTGGCACCGGGCTGCGCCGGTCGGCGCGGTCGGAGGCCGCATCGCCGGCACTGCTCCAGCACGTCGCCAGCAGGCGATCATGCGCGGGTGGTGGGGGCGCGGCGGGCGTGGTCGTCGACACGAGGTCTCCTTCGTTGGGACTCGCCGCGGTCGGTTCTGCGGACGGCACCAGGCTATGTGTTTTTGTCCAGACATGTCAGTACCTCGCGGCACTTCTTTCGCCCCGGACCGCCGGCCGCGGGTGAAACCGCCTGTCCCAGCGGATGCCGGCGCGCGGGTACGGGTGAAACCGCATGTCTGGGCGAGTGAGGGCGCGCGGGTACGGGTGAAAGCGCCTGCCCCAGCGGATGGGGGGCTCGCGGTCAGGGGGTGCGGGGTAAGCGGCGAGCGCTGAAGATCGGTCGAGGCATCGGGTCGGTGAAGGCCGGCAGGTGCGCGACGAACACGAGGGCCCAGCCGAGGCACCACCAGCCGGCGGAGACCGCGTCGAGATCGGCGAGGCGGAACCCCGCCGAGACCATGATCGCGACGAACCCCGCGAGCGCCGGTACGCGGACGTGGAGACGGCCGGCGCCTCGCCGAGCCGGAGCCCGCGACATCACCGCGACGACGAGCCCGGAGAGGGCGCCGATGGTCAGGGTGTGCGACAACGTCGTCGCCGTGGTTCCCAGCGCTCCGAGACGGCCGAGCCCCCACCACGCGAGGCCGACCGGCAGCCAGGCGAACGCGACCAGCGTCATCGTCGCGAGCGCGTCGTAGCGCACCGCACGCAGCGGCCAGCGCGCCATGTGGACGAGGAGGAGCACCGCCGCGACGAGCCCGGCGACGGCCGAGACCGTGCGCCACGGCGTCGTGAGTCCGGCCACGACGATCGCGGCGAGGACGACCCGCCGCATCCGGGCATCGACGGGGATCGGCTCGATGTCGTGGCGTTCGGCGGCGGTGTTGAGGAACGCGGGCACCATCCGCCCGCCGACACCGGTCAGCAGCAGGGTGAAGAGCAGCACGACGAGGTCGGAGAGCGCCGCGAGCGGTGCACCGGTGCGGACGGCGACCGCGAGCCGGGCGGAGGCGACCCCGGCGACGACGCAAAAGACGACGAGCGAGACCGGGTAGGCGCCGATCTGCGAGAGCGGCCGGCCGCAGCGCGCGATCTCGCGCCCGACGAGCACGGCGATCCACCAGAACACCGCGCCCACTGCCGGCGCGATCAACCACGGCGACACGTCCGGGGCAAGCATCACCGCCCGCGCGAGCACCCAGAGGGCGGCGAGCACGACGACGGGCCGTCCGGAGACCGGCGGACGTCCCGTCCAGCTCGTGCAGGCGGTGGGCAGGTAGCCGGCGAGGGCACCGCCTCCGATACCGAAGACCATCTCGTGGATGTGCCACCCGAGCGGCGAGGGGTCCAGGGATCCGAACGCGTACCAGAGCGGGACGACGAGCGCCGCCCACGCCGCGAGGAGGGCGAACAGCACCCGGTAGGACGCCGCCCACGGGCCGCGGGCCGGCCACGTGCTGGGAGTGCCCTGCCCGGCCGGGGTTCCCGGTGTCGTCGGGGGCCCCGCCGGCGGCGGTGTCGTCACGAGATCCCTCCTACCGTCGGATGCATCCGCGCAGGCCTCTGACCTGCAGCGACGATCCTACCGGCAGCAGGTCGCCCGTACGATGGGAGTCCGCGATACCCCTTTAGCCGGCCGATGACGGCAGGCGCGGAACACGACCGGCGGGAGTGGCCAACGCGCGAGGCACTCGCGCCCCGTCAGTACGCCTCTATCCGCTACACCGGGCGCTGCGCCACGCGGGCCTGGAGCCCTCGGTCAGATCCGCCAGTGAGACCGAGACCCCTCCCGTCCCTCGGAGGGCCGCCTGAGGAGTGGACGGTAGAGTCCAGTGGTGGTCCTGCGACGCTGCTCGATGCTCTTGCTAGTCATGCCCTTCCTGACGGCGTGCGGCACAAAGGAAGATCCGTTGACGCCCCACGTTGAACGGGTACCTGCTGCTTCAGTCACTGACGCAACCACCGAGAGGGCGTATGACATCGGGTCGCCTGTGAACCTCAAACGCGAGTGGTTCGGGCCATTGGAAGACCAAGATGCGAGCTCGATCTCCTACTCGATCGAGCTCCCATTCGTCGTGCACAACTACAACAACCTTTCGGTTTACATCACTGCTGAGATTCTGTACCCAGACGGAACCGTCGTCACCTGCAACGTCGACGACCCGCGCCGAGCACCGAGCCTGTCTCAAGGACGGACCCAGCCCGAAGAACTCTGGTGTCCCTCCACTCTCAAACTGATTGATGGGGCCGCTGTCACTGTCCGGAATGAATAGACGACCGCGGTACGCATGGTGACGGGGTGTCAGGTGGGGATCACCTTGAGTCACTGGTGACACCGTGGTCCGTGCCGGGCTGGCGGACGCCACCGGCTAAATCCCGGTCGTGGCCACCGGAGCGCAGATATGTGATGTCCGAGGTCCGTACCCTGTTGGTCTCGCCGTGTCGAAACTCCGATCGACCAGGTCCGGTATCGCGCGCGGCGAGGGGGCACTGATCGTGGTCACGAGCATCCACTGCCGCGGACTGGCCCGCGAATCCCTTCCTCACGCATTGTCTCGGCCACCGTTTCGGGCTCTTCCCAGACGAGGGTGTAGGTGCCGTGTTCACCTGAGCGGGCCGGGGTGGGCGCGTCGCTGCCGGGATAGGCGTCGAGGTCTTCCGAGGATGGAAGTTCTCACACAGCCATCCGAAAGACCTCGACGTGTTCGACGCTACCTTCAGCGACCCCGACCTGACCACCTTCACCGGCCTGGATGACCTGGGCCTACAAGCAGTCGGTCAGTGCTTGTTTCCGCACAAGGCAGTGCTGGCCTGCCGCGTCGTCGCCGATGACCGCTGGTGCCGACGGTGCGGTTGCGAAGGGCGCGTGCGCGACTGCGCGGTGCGGGAACTGGCCCATGCTCCGCTGGGATGGCGCCCGACGATTCTGCAGGTCCGGCTGCGTCGCTACCGCTGCACTGGCTGCGGGCACGTGTGGCGCCAAGACATCAACGCCGCGGCAGCGCCACGGTGCAAGCTCACCAAGACAGCTCTGGCCTGGGCGCTCGAAGGACTCGTGGTGGCACACCTGTCGATGAGTCGCATAGCGCAAGCGCTCGGGGTGGCGTGGGACACCGCCAACACCGCCGTCCTGGACGAAGGACGCAGGCGCCTGATCAGCGATAACACCCGTTTCGATGGCGTCAAGGTGCTCGGCGTGGACGAACACGTCTGGCGTCACACTCGCCGCGGGGACAAGTACGTGACCGTCATCATCGACCTCACCGGTGTGCGGGATGGGACCGGTTCTGCGCGGCTGTTGGACATGATTGAAGGGCGTTCCAAGGCCGCCTTCAAGACGTGGCTCGCCAGCCGCGACGAGGCGTGGCGGGAACAGGTCGAGGTCGTCGCGATGGATGGGTTCACCGGGTTCAAGACGGCCGTGGTCGAGGAGATCCCGCACGTCACGGCCGTGATGGATCCCTTCCACGTGATCCACCTGGCCGCCGACGCCTTGGACGAATGCCGACAACGCGCTCAGCAGGACATCTTCGGCCGACGGGGCCGCGCCGGTGACCCGCTGTACAGGGCCCGACGCACTCTGCACACCGGCGCCGACCTGCTCACCGACCGCCAGAAGGTCCGGCTGGCTGACTTGTTCGCCGATGAGCGTCATGTCGCGGTCGAGGTCACCTGGAGCGTCTACCAGCGCATGATCGCCGCCTACCGCGACCCCGACCGCACTGCCGGGAAGGCCACCATGAGCGCGCTGATCGCCTCCGTGGCCCGTGGTGTTCCGGCCGGTCTTGCCGAGGTCGCTCGACTGGGCCGGACACTGAACAAGCGCGCCGCGGACGTGCTGGCCTACTTCGACCGTCCCGGCACGTCCAACGGCCCAACCGAGGCCATCAACGGACGACTCGAGCACCTACGCGGCATCGCGTTGGGCTTTCGCAACCTCACCCACTACATCGCCCGCAGCCTCCTCGAGACCGGCGGCTTCAAGCAGCAACTACACCGTTGATTGGGAAGAGCCCCGTTTCGTCGAGTCCTTGGCGATCGTGACAGTGAGATTGCCTCCTCCCTCGAGGCTTCCTGCTCCGACCCGTCGTAGTGCATTCGACGAATGCCGGTAGTCGCGTCCGACCTGTGACGGCTCGGCTACCGCCTGCGAGTTTCCCGCCTCCGGATTCCGTGGCACCCCGTCCCCAGCGCGTGCCGGCCCGGAGGTCAGTGGGTGCGGTGTCGCTCGTCGAGCTCGGCCAGCGTCCTCGCGAGGTCGTCGACCGCGACCCTGCGGTCGAGCGCGTCGAGCACGAGGTCGGCCTGCGTCGACGGCGACATCCCGTCGATGGGCTGGTCGCGGTCGAGGTTGGTGGGAAAGGCGTAGCCCTCGGCGCTCGCGGCGACCACATTGACCAGCTTGTCCCGTGGCGTGCCGGACTCGGCACGGTCGAGCAGGGCCGGGTACACCGCCTCGACGACACGTCGACGGTCCACCGATTCCATCGCGCGCCCGAACGCCGAGCTCACCTGCAACAGGTTGGCCGTGCGGCGCACGTCGCTCGAGACGTTCGTGCCGGCGGCGTGCATGAGCGCCGGGTTGAAGAACACGGCGTCGCCCTTGGCCAGCGGCAACTGCACGTGGTTGGCCTGGAAGTACTCCTGGAACTCCGGCAGCCAGTAGGCGAGGTAGCCGAGCTCGTACTTCTGCGAATGCGGGAGGTAGAGCGTCGGTCCGGACTCCAGCGGCATGTCGACGTGCGCGACGGCGCCCTGGAGGGTGAGCTGTCCGGAGAACAGATGCACGTGGCGGGGGAAGCGCTCGCTGACGTCGGGGCTCTGGAACCCGAGGTGGTAGTCACGGTGCACGGTCTGGCCCGCACCGCCGGGGTTGACGATGTTGACCTGCGAGGTCACCTGGTAGCCGGGGCCCAGCCACGCGCCGGCGGCGAGGGCGAGGGCGTCGAAGGCGTAGTAGTCGGCGAAGGCCTCGGGGTCGGTGACCGCGAGTTTCTCGAGGGCGTTCCACATCCGGTCGTTCGCGCCGGGCCGGGCGAAGTGGTCACCCGCCGCGGTGCCGGAGGCCTTCTCCTCGGCGATGATCCGTTCGAAGGCGGCGCTGACGGGGTCGATGACCGCCGGGTCGACGGCGCCGGTGAAGACGACGATCCCGGCGCCGTCGGCGAGCACCGAGGCGATCTCGGCGGCGTACTCGGCACGGGCCCTCTCGTCCGCCTCGCTGCCGCTCGCCGCCGGGATCGCGGCGGCGTCGTAGACCGGCACGCCCTGCTCGACGCGATCGGCGTGCGGCACGTCGGCGGGGTCGGTCGTGGCCCGGAGCATCTCGACGAGGTCGTCGAGGCGGCAGTCCCGCCTCGAGAGGCGATGCGGGTGGCGGGTCGTGAGGGTCATGTCGGCTCCTTTCGAGAGCGGAGGTCGAAGGTGCGGGCAGTGATGCCGTGGTCAGTCGTGGGCGCCGGGGACGCTCTGGTCCCAGTCGATGACGCTGCCGGTGACGACACCGCTGCGGTCGGAGAGGAGGAACACGACGAACTCGGCGATCTCGTCGACCTGGCCGAGCTTGCCCATCGGCACCGAGGCGTCCGCCTTCTCGACCCAGTCGTCGCCGGCGCCGTGGGCATCGCGTTGGACGGCGGCCTCGCCGTCGGTCTCGGTCCACCCGATGTCCAGGCCGTTGATGCGAATCCGGTCCCAGCGGTGGGCGAACGCGGCGTTGCGCGTGAGACCCGCGAGGCCGGCCTTGGACGCGACGTACGGTGCGAGATAGGGCTGTCCGCCGTGCTCGGCGATGCTGATGATGTTGACGATCGTGCCGGGCTCGCCACGGTCCCGCATGTCCTCCACCGCGGCCTGCATCGTGAAGAACGGGCCGCGCAGGTTGGTCGCCACGTGCGCGTCGAAGAGCTCGGGCGTCGTGTCGAGCAGTGTGCCGCGGGTCGTGAGGCCGGCGGCGTTGACGAGGCAGTCGATCCGGCCGAACTCGGCGATCGTGTCGGTGACCAGGCGCCGGGCCTCCTCGGCGTCGGAGACGTCCCCTTGCACGAACACGCCGGGTCCGGTGAGCTGCGCGACGACGGCCTTGCCCTTGTCGCGCGTCCGGCCCGCGACCGCGACATGCGCGCCCGCCGCCGATGCGGCGCGAGCCACGCCGGCTCCGACGCCGGAAGTCGCACCGACGACGAGGACGACCTTGTTCTCCAGCAGGTTCGGCAACACGGGCACGGCAGCTCCTTCGTGGTGGGGTCCTTCAAGAATCCCGGCGCCGCTGCGCGGTCACCAGGGGGTGAATCCCTCAAAATCACCTCATGACATCCGCCGACCTCTCCCGGAGCCGGTGATGCCGCACCGTCACCGCGTGCGCGACATCGCCGTGCAGGCGCAGCTCTCCGAGGCGACGGTCGACCGAGTGCTGCACGACCGGCGGGGGGTCAGTGCGCCGGCGCGGCGAGCCGTCGAACGGGCGATCGCCGAACTCGACCGGCAGGCCGAGCAGGTGCGTCTCACCGGCCGTCATCTCGTGCTGGACCTCGTCATGCAGGCGCCCGTGAGATTCACCGCGCTCGTCCACGACGCTCTGGAGGCGGAGGCCGGCAACGCTCGGCCTGCGGTGATCCGGTTGCGCTCCCACCTGGAGGAGACCGTCGACCCGGCGCGCGCGGCCGCGGTGCTCGATCGGTTGCGGCACCGGGGGAGCGACGGTGTGCTCGTCAAGGCACCCGACCATCCCGAGGTGCGGGCCGCGGTCGACGCGCTCGTCGAGGCCGGGATCCCGGTCGTCACGCTCGCGACCGATCTGCGAGGCACCCGGCGTCACGTGGCCGTCGGGCTCGACCACGACTCGGCGGGTCGGACGGCCGCGTACCTGCTGTCGACGATCGTGTCCGACACCGATGGGGTCGTCCTCGTGCCGGTGAGCCGCGCGATGTTCACCGGCGAGGAGACCCGGGCCACGGCTTTCGTCGAGGCGATCTCGACCCAGCGGCCGCGCTGGCAGGCCGTGACGATCGACGGCTCGGACGGCCTCGACGCGACGATCGTCGACCTCGTGCGGGCAGCCGTCGCCGACGTCGATGCACCCGTGCTCGCGGTGTATTCGCCCGGCGGCGCGAACCGCGGAGTGCTAACGGCGCTCGACGAGGCGGGGATCTCATTGCGGGCGTTCGTCGCTCACGACCTCGACAGCGACAACCTCGACCTGCTCCGCGCCGGTCGTCTCACCGCCGTGCTGCACCACGACGTGCGCGTCGACGCCCGTCGCGCGATCAAGGCGGTACTGCAGCTGCAGGGACTGCT
The DNA here is from genome assembly GCF_000826525.2 of Mobilicoccus massiliensis. Taxonomy (GTDB): domain Bacteria; phylum Actinomycetota; class Actinomycetes; order Actinomycetales; family Dermatophilaceae; genus Mobilicoccus; species Mobilicoccus massiliensis. The sequence goes on from NZ_LN651323.1 coordinate 57,855, forward strand.
CCCTGGAGCGCCGGCCTCACTCGCCACCCCGGTCGGCGTCGTCACCCCGCACAACATCCCCTCCCGACTGTGACGAACGAGGCGGGAGCGTGGCGTCGTGTTCCGGCAGGTCAGCGCAGGGCGAGGACGACACCGGAGGCCAGGGCGACGAGCAGGATCGTCCACTCGAAGACGTCGCGGCGGATGCGTCCGATGAGCCAGCGGCCGAGCGCCGCCCCCAGGAGCACGAGCGGCACGAGTGAGAGCAATAGGCCGAACCGCTCGAGCCGCACGAGGCCGATGCCGATGCTGAAGGGCAGCTTCATGAGGTTGACCACGGCGAAGAACCACGCGAACGTCCCCACGAAACCGCGCACGGGCAGGTCGGCGCGCACGAGGTAGAGGCTCATCACCGGTCCGCCGGAGTTCGCCACCATCGTCGTGAACCCGGCCAGGCTCCCAAACGTGTGACCGGCGGTGCGCGAGTGCGCATCGGTCAACGGGGGAACGGCGGCAGGAGCCTGCGAGTCGCCGGCAGAGCGAGCGCGACGCCGTCGGGCCCGGACCCGCGCGAGTCGCTGCCCGATCTCCATGAGCGACATGACGACGACGATGCCGCCGATGAGCGGAGCGATCCACCCGCTCGGCGCCCACTGCAGGAACGCCGCGCCGGCGAGCACCCCGACGAGCACCGGCGCGATGAGCCGGCTGAGCAGGGGCAGGTCGGCGTCGCGACGGTAGGTCCACACGGCGATCGCGTCACCGAGCAGGAGCAGGAGCAGCAGGGCGCCCGTCGACTCCCGGGTCGGGAGAACGGTGGCGAACGCGATGACCGAGATCGTCACCGCCCCGCCGATCGCGGTCTTGCCGAACCCGACGAGCAACGCGCCGAACGCCAGCACCAACCACCCGGTCAGGTCGACACCCAGGTCCATCGGGTCTCCTCCCGCGTCGTCCTCTCGCCACCTGCCGCGCGAGACCTTTCCTCAGGCAGCGGCATCGTCACAGGCGGGTGCGCGCCGCGCCACACGGCGACGGCGGCCGCTGCGGGCCGCCGTCGACGTTCTACGAGCCGGAGGAAGAGTCAGAGGTACTGGCGCTGATCCGCCTTCTCGGCGGTGTACTCCTCGAACGCGGTCCGGGTGCTCTCGAGGTCGGAGACCTGGCTCACGGGCACGTCCCACCAGGCGGTCGCGGGCGGGTTGGGGCCGGTGAGGTCGGTCTCGATGTAGAGCACGGTCAGGCGATCGCTCGCGGCGGCCTTCTCGTAGTTCTCGCGGAAGGCGGCGATGCCGTCGCAGGTCAGCACGTCCGCCCCCCAGCTCGCGGCGTTCGCGGCGAGGTCGAAGGGCACGTTCTCGCCGTCGAGACGCCCGGTGTCGCGGCTGCGCATGCGGTACTTCGTGCCGAAGCGCTGGGAACCGCGGGATTCCGACAGCGCGCCGATCGAGGCGTAACCGTGGTTCTGCAGGAGAACGATGATGACCTTGAGGCCCTCGGCGACCATCGTCGCGATCTCCATCGGCATCATCTGGTAGGTGCCGTCGCCGACGATGGCGACGACCTGCCGATCGGCATGGCCGTGATCCTCGAGCGCCATCTTGGTGCCCATCGCGGCGGGGATCTCGTATCCCATGCAGGAGTAGGCGTACTCGACGTGGTACTGCTCGGGAGTGCTCGCGCGCCACAGGGCCTGCAGGTCGCCGGGCATCGAGCCGGCGGCGTTGATGACGACGTCCTTCTCGCCCATGAGTTCGTTGAGGGCGCCGAAGACCTCGGTCTGGGCGGGCAGTGGGGTGTGGTCGCGGTGGTAGCACTCGTCGGTGGCGCGGCGCCACTGCGCGGCGAGCTCTCGCGTGCGCTCCCGGTAGGCGTCCTCGACGCTCCACCCCGACAGCTTCTCGGTGAGGGCGATCAGGGCGTCACGGGCGTCGGCGACGAGCATCGTCGCGCTGTGCTTGGCCGCGTCGAACGCCGCGACGTTGATGTTGGCGAAGCGCACGTCGGGGTTCGCGAAGATCGTGTGGCTCGCGGTGGTGAAGTCGGAGTACCGGGTGCCGATGCCGATGACGAGGTCGGCCTCCCGCGCGAGAGCGTTGGCCGAGGAGGCACCGGTCGAGCCGACGCCACCCACGGCGCACTCGTGATCCCAGTTGATGGCGCCCTTGCCGGCGTGGGTGTCGGCCACGGGGATGCCGGTCGCGCTCGCGAAAGCGCGGAGCTGCTCGCTCGCCTCGGAGTAGACGACGCCGCCACCGGCGACGACGAGCGGGCGCTTCGCGGCGCAGATCTGCTCGATGACCCGGTCGAGCATGACCCGTTCGGGCGCCGGGCGGGCGACGTGCCACACGCGCTTGCGGAAGAACTCCACCGGCCAGTCGTGGGCCTCGGCCTGGATGTCCTGCGGCAGGCAGATCGTGACGGCGCCCGTCTCGGCCGGGTCGGTGAGCACGCGCATCGCGGCGAGCAGGCTCGGGACGAGCTGCTCGGGCCGGTTGATGCGGTCCCAGAACCGCGAGACCGGACGCAACGTGTCGTTGACCGAGACGTCGAGGCTCGTCGGATCCTCGAGCTGCTGCAGCACGGGGTCGGGCGCACGGGTGGCGAAGATGTCGGAGGGGAAGAGCAGGACGGGCAGCCGGTTGGTCGTCGCGAGCGCGGCGCCGGTGACCATGTTCGTCGCGCCGGGACCGATCGAGGTGGTCACGGCCATCGTCTGCAGCCGGTTCGTCGTGCGCGCGTAGGCCGCCGCCGCGTGTACCGCGCCCTGCTCGTTGCGCACGAGGTAGTACGGCAGCTCGGAGGCCAGCCCGCCCGCGGCATCCCCGGATTCGGTGGCGGCGAGTTCGGCCTGGAGCAGCGCCTGCCCGAGGCCGGCCACGTTGCCGTGGCCGAAGATGCCGTAACAACCGGGCACGAGGCGCTGCTCGACGCCGTCGCGCTCGCTGTACTGCTGGGCGAGGAACTTCACCACGGCCTGGCCGACCGTCAGGCGGACCGTGTTGCTGGACGCCATCGTCTCTCCTTGAGGATGCTGCGGGCGGGGGCGCCGGCCTCCGCTCGCGGTGGTGTTGCGGATCAGGGGGCCGGGATGAGGATGTCACGCACGATGCCGTCGAGATCCTCGTCAGCACCGAGGAACTGGCGCAGCGTCTTGCGGGTGGCGCCGAAGGTGATGAACTCCTCGGGCGTCATGCCGTCGACGTCGAACGCCTTGACGAACTCCGGCATCGTCTTGAGGGTCTCGAGGACGTGGGCGTCGACGGGGACGTCGATCCGCGGCTGGGGGTCGATGTCGCTGGCCTGGAAGCGCTGCTGCCACGCGAACGGCGGGGAGAGCACGACCTTGCCGCCGACGAACTCCGTCCACTGCAGGGCGTTGCGGTAGGCCGCCGAGAGCAGGCGGGCACGCAGGCCGCGCTCGCCGAAGATGCGGTAGGCCTCCTTGAACACGGCGACGCCGGCCCACTCGAGGTAACCGGGGTCGAAGCACAGCTTGTCGCGGTCGTAGACGTGCTTGAGCCAGTCGTCGAGGCGACCGCACATGATCGTGACGACCGGGCCCATGTCCTCTGTCGGCAGGCCCTCGGCCTCACGCCTCTTCAGACCACGCTCGATGGCCTCACCTGCGGCGACGGCCTGGGGAACGGTGAACGAGACGGTGACGTTGACGCTCACGCCGCGATACGTGGCGTCCTCGATGGCCTCGATGCCGGTCTGCGTGGCCGGGATCTTGACGATGATGTTCGGCGCGAGCGAGGAGAAGTGCTCGGCCTGGTCGGCGAGGGCCTTGGCGTCGCGGTGCAGGCGGGGGTCGGTCTGCATCGACAGGCGGCCGTTGACGCCCTTGTACTTCTCGAACGACGGCATGAGGAGCTTGGCCGCGTCGATCGAGACCTCCTCGACGACCTTCCACCCGATCTCGGACTCACCGGCGGTCGGCATCTCCTTCGCGAGCTCGGCAATACGGGCCGACCAGCGCGGCAGGTCGGACTTGATCGCGGCGAGCGCGATGACGGGGTTGCACGTCGCTCCCACCGCGCCGTAGGAGATGGACTCGGTGAGCTCGGAGATCGTCGCGGAGTCGTTCCAGAGGACGGTCGGGCCGTTCTCGACCATCGTGTTGAGCGGGCGGCTGTTCGTCATCGGTTCCTCCACGTCGAGGGCGGTCGTGGGCGTCGTGCCCCGTCGCCTCTCATCCCACCAGCGAACAACGGCTCTGTCAATCTATTGTCCTGACATTTTTCACTGATGGCCCGGATCTTCGATGGTCAGGGGGCCCGGGTACGTCTGCTCGGCTCTCAGACCCGGGAATCGGTGCGGTCGAGCACCGCGGCCGTGATCGCGATGACGGCGGCGGCGAGGACGAGCGAGGTCACCACCGTCGTCGCCGAACTCCCGAGGCTCAGATCGGTCACGGTGAAGCTCGTCATCTGCATCCGGCTGCCGATCTGCGTGGTCTGCGTGAGCAGGGCCTGCGGCAGGAGGAACGCGGCCGGCACCTTGAGGAGCAACGCCATCGTCCCGACCCCGGTGAGCACGAGGGCGAGTGCCACCGGCACCGCGAACGACCTGATGAACGTGGAGAGCGCCGACTGAAGTGCGGCGACGGGAATCTGGGCCACCGCGATGAGCAGGCTGGTGACCACGTAGGTGCCGGGCAGCATCCCCGGCAGCCCGAAGGCCACCTTGCCGAGCACGACCACGGTGAGCAGGAGCACGAGCTGCATGACGGCGGCCAGGATCGAGACGGCGGCGGTCTTGCCGGCCACGATCGTCCACGTCGGCCGGGTGCCGCTCATCAACGCGTTCCAGTTGCCGCCGCGGTGCTCCACCCGCCAGACGAGGGAGGCGAGGATGGCGATGCCGGCGGACACGACCGCCATGCCGTAGAAGCCGATGGAGCGGATCCACAAGGTGTGCCACCCGTCGGAGAACCCGTCCGAGACGGCGGTGCTCACCGAACCGGCGACGACCATCGTGACGGGCAGCACCACGACGACGGCCCAACTCAGCGAGCGCTTGAGCTTGACGAATTCGAGCAGGATCGCGGACATGTCAGGCCTCCTGACGGTCGAAGCGGTCGGTGACGAACCAGAACAGTGCGGTGCCGGCGAGAGCGAGGACGACGACACTCGCACCGGGCGGGTCGAAGTACACGAGTTGCTCGCCGACGAAGTCGGCCTGCGTGGTCAGGGGGTAGTGACCCCAGGGAAGAAGATGCGCGAGCCACGCCGGGAACAGCTGCCCGAACACGGCCAGGAAGATGCCGATGACTCCGACCCCGATGCACACGAGTTGGTTCTCGACCTTGGCCGACAGCAGGACGTGGAACGCGAGCACCGCGAGGTTGACGACGACGAGAGCGGCGACGTACGCCATCCACCGCGCACCGGGGACCGGCGCGGTGACTCCCATGACCGTCCCGAACGCCACGACGAGCAGCCCCGACATCACGGTCACCGCCACGACCGGCAGGGCCAGGGAGACGAACTTGGCACGGCAGACCCGGCCGGGGGTGTGCCCGGAGGTGCTCGACGCCAACCAGCCGTTGCCGAGATGTTCGACCTCCACCTGCCGACTGGCGATCACCGCCAGGAGGACGGGAGCGGCGAGGGACATGGCCATGCCGAACCCGGCGAACAGCATCTTCCAGCCGTGCCCATCGGGGGAGGCCGCGTGGTCAAGCAGTCCCGAGAGCAACGCGTAGAACATGGTCAGGCCCGAGGTGCCCACCATGAGCAGCGCCATCACGGGCACCACGTGCAGGCGGCGCATCTTGGCGTACTCGTTGCGGACGAGGGCGTTCACAGCCGACCTCCTGCCGTGATGTCCATGAAGACGTCCTCCAGCGACTGCTCGTCGCGTCGGACGTCGTAGATCGCGCAGTTCGCGCCGACGAGGGTCCGAACGATGTCGGCGGTGTCGTCCTCGTCCATGCCGCTGATCCGGAGGATGTCGTCGTCGAGGTGCGCCGGCACGCGACCGGAGAGCGCGTGCAGGGCCGCCTCCTGGTCGGCGGTCCGGATGAGCACGTCGGGCGTGGAGGCCGAGAACAACTCGGCCCGGGTGCCCTGGAACACCATGCGCCCCGCACTGAGAATGCCGAGGCGGTCGGCCGTCCTGTCGATCTCACCGAGCAGGTGGCTCGAGACCATGACGGTGACTCCACGGTCGGCGAGGGTCCGCACGAGGCCCCGGATCTCCTCGATGCCGGCCGGGTCGAGGCCGTTCGTCGGCTCGTCGAGGATGAGCAGTCGAGGCTCCCGAGCCAGGGCCATCGCGATCCCGAGACGCTGCTTCATGCCGAGGGAGTAGTCGCGGACGCGCTTGTTCATCTGCTCGCCCATCCGCACGATGTCCACCGCGCTCTGGACCTGGCCGTCCTCGAGACCCAAGGAGCGCTGCACGATCCGCATGTTCTCCCCGCCGGTCAGATGCCCGTATCCCGGCGGGGCCTCGATGAGCGAGCCGATCTGGGTGAGCAACTCGCGCCGGGTTCGACGGGTCATCGGGCGTCCCAGCACCTCGACCTCGCCCGAACTCGGCTGCACGAGGGAGAGGAGCATCTTCATCGTCGTCGACTTGCCCGATCCGTTCGGGCCGAGGAATCCGTACACGCACCCGGCCGGGATGAGGAGCTCGAGATCGTCGACGACACAGTGCGATCCATACGTCTTGCCGAGTCGATGAGTGGTGACGATGTCCATGTCTCGACGATGCGTGTCGGCGGTGCCGTGCGTCGCCCTGCTCGAGGACGATTCGGCGCCTCCTCCCGGGGGAGGAGGATGCCCCGGCGCGCAACTGCCACGACCCCACCACCCGCACCCCGCGTACCCCGGGCCACCCGAGATGGCAGATGGGGTGGAAGCAGACCTGGGGTGATCACCCCCGAATCGCCGCCATCCCGCCTTCCACGACGCCTGCCATCACGGGTCGGTCAATCGGGGACGGTGTCCTCGTCTCCGCCTCTCACGGCACCGCAGTCCCACACCCGGCAGCACGGCTCGACGACACTCGCGCAACAAAGACCGGTCACTGTGCCGACTCGAACTCCGACCTGCGAGATCTCCCCTGGTCAGGGGCCTGACGCCGAATCGAGCCGAGACAGTGACCGGTCTTTGTTGCGCGAGTTTCCCGACACCCCGTCCGCCGCTGCAGGCAGATCGCGTCTCCGAACGCCTCGATCCTCAGCGCCGGCCGAAGACGATGACGTCGTCGAGGTAGCGCCAGACGACGTCGGCCTCGGTCCAGCCCGCGGCGCGCATGGACTCGAGGTGGAACGAGAGCGGAGCAAGGGCGTTCGGACTCACCCCGGCCCACACCTGCGCCCGTCGTTCGGCGTGGGCGGCCATGCCCTCGAGCGGTCGAGAGGTTCGGGAGCGGAGCACGCGCACACGTATATGAGAGTGGTTATCGTTTAACTGACGGGTAGGGGACAGTGGCCGACCCTCGGAGCCTCCCCTGACACGGCGCCCGTCCCCACATCTCCGCCATGTTGCCTCGACATGGAAGACGGGATGGCAGCGGAAGTGGGGTGATCACCCCGGATCGCTGCCATCCCAACTTCCACGACGTTTGCCATCGCGGATCGGTCACTTCGCGAGGACGTTCTCGATCCGCAGGCGACCGGACAGCGGCCTGAGCTCGGCGTCGCAGCTCGCCGACACTCGCGCAACAAAGACCGGTCATCACGCGGCCTTGGATCACCTGCCCGCGAATCTCCGCTGGTCACAGACGTCCAGCAGGATCAGGTCGGCAGACTGACCGGTCTTTGTTGCGCGAACTCCGCGATGCCGTATCGGTGTCCGCGTCAGTCGCCCGGGTGGAGGCCGAAGTCCACGGGGTGGCCGGCAGGGCTGACGTAGGTGGAGAACAGCTCGTTCCCCTCGGGGTTGTCGGCAAACGGTGGCTGGCTCAAGCCGGTCTTCGACGAGGGCGTCGGCGCGGCCGTCGACTCCTGGTTCGACCGGTGCGGAGCGCTTCTGCTGGGGCACCGGACCTACGACAAGGCCGGCCTCCAGGGGCTCTTCCCAGAGGATCGGGGCCTGCTCCCACTCGAGGTGGAAGATGGGATGGCAGGAGGAGTGGGGTGATCACCCCCGAATCGCTGCCATCCCATCTTCCACGACGAACCCCGTGCGCGTCGGTCTCGGTCGTCGAGGTCCGGTGGATGGCCGAACACGCACACCCCCGGAGCCGCCAACCCGTTCGAGTCCGCACTGCGGGCGTGCGTGCTGGACGTTCCGGGACTGACCGTGAGACCTCAGGTGGAGATCCGCGGCGTAGCGGCATTTCGACTACATGAACGGCACCCTGCTTGAAAGAACCGCAGGTCACGAGGCTGTCACACCGCCAGGGGCCGCCCGTATCGTCGAAATGCAGCTACGCCTGACGACGCCCCGCAGAACGACGCGGTGTCGTCAGCCGCCCATCGCGCGCACGCCGTGGAGGATGCCCTGTGTCAGCACCGGATCGGCGAGCATGTGCGGCAGGGCGTGCCCGACGAGCACGGGCGTGAGGCTGCGCCGGCCCCACACGTACAGCGCCGAGAGCAGCGCGAACATGATGAAGGACGAGATCGCGTACGTGATCGTGTAGTGGCCGCCGACGAACCCGTGGTAGCTGCCCATGGCCACGCCACCGAACACGATCTGCAGCCAGACGGGCACCCGCGCCCGATGCAGGTTGTGCAGCATGAAAGCCCGCGCTACCTCCTCGCCGAACGCGAGCACCGGGCCGGCGAGGATCATGGGCCAGCGCTGCCACGGCATCGCCAGCGGATCTCCGCCTCGCGCGAACGTGAGAGCCGCCCACAGCACGCCGAAGACGACGCCGACCACGAGGGCAGACGTCGTCGTGGGGCGACGCCATCCCAGGTCGGCGAGGGTTCCGCCAGTGCGTCGGTGCCAGACGAGGGTGATGGCCGTGACGACGAGGAAGCCGGCCACGAACACGATGTCCAGCAGGAACGCGGCCTGCACGTCGACGCCGGCGTTGTCGTGCACGTAGCTCGCGCCGAAACCGAAGCATCCCAGACCCAGCACCAGCCACAGCACGGCGGTCATGCCGAGAGCTCGACCCCACGCCGTCCCCGCCCCGAGGGCGAGCGTGGAGGTGTCCGATGTCGTGGTCGTCCGCATGATGCCCCCGTGCTCGTGTGGGTCCCGGCCCGACACCGGGAGCCTCCGGTGACCATAGGGACGGACCTGTCACTCGCTCAGGACAACAGCGTGAACTGAGCGCGGCGGGCAGGTGTCTGCCGGGTGGCGGGGTGATCGATCGAGGCGAAGGGCGAGGGGTCGCGGTCAGCGATGCTGGTCGAGTGCGTCCGTGACGGCCCGGGTCCTGGCGTCGAGCTCGTCGGGCACGAACGGGCCCAGGTCCACGTGGGCGCACAGCTGCCCGTCGGCGAGGACGAGGAGCCGCTGAGCCCGCGCCGCCACGCGGGGGTCGTGGGTGACGAGGACGACCGCCACGCCCTCGGCGTTGACCTGCAGCAACAGGTCGAGCACCGCGTCCGAGGCCCCGCTGTCGAGCGCACCCGCCCGGCCGGGCACGACGCCTGTCGTGGAGTCGAACGCCTCACGCTCGGTGTTTCACGGCGCCAAGACAGCTCTGACATCGCCATCACGCACCGATCGCGCACCGAGGACGAAGCAGGTCGCCGCCACGATCGGCGCTGTCGCCCGACCCAGCCCACCTCGGCAGACCACGATCGGCGTCGCACACCAGTGCCGCCGCGGCCACGAACAGCAGGAGAGTCGGACCCTGCTCACGCAGACGAGCTGCGAGAACGCGGGTCGTGGAGAACTCTCTCCAGACGCGAGCAGAGGCCACTCTCTTTGAAGAGAGGGGCCTCTGACCAGGTGAAATGTGGAGCCTAGGGGACTCGAACCCCTAACCCCCTGCTTGCAAAGCAGGTGCGCTACCAATTGCGCCAAGGCCCCGTGAACGACCGGTCTGGCCGTTCGATGTCGAGATCAGTGTGATCCGACGAGGTCGCTGCGTTCCGCCGGAGCGGGACGGTGCGTCGAGTCGAGGTGGTCGTGCGGTGCCGGGTCGGTGATCTCGGCCCACAACGCCTGTTCGGCCTGACGCGCCTGCCACCGCTGACCGATGACCGCCGCACCTGCGGCTGCGACGACGAGCGCCACGATCCGCTTCATGCCACATACCCCTTCGACGCGATCGAGCCGCCGATCAGGCGGCTCCCCACGATGATACCGGCAACCCCGCCCGCCCCCGAATCGCCGCGCGCCGCGCCTGACCTGGCCGCCGGCGCACACCACACAACGCAAGAAGCCGACCCTCGTGGAGGATCGGCTTCTCGAGCGGGTGGGCCTAACAGGACTTGAACCTGTGGCCTCTTCCTTATCAGGGAAGCGCTCTAACCGTCTGAGCTATAGGCCCGCTGGGTACGTGCCCACCGATCGTGTCGATCGGCCGGGCGCCCACCCACGTTAGCGCACGAGCGGAGCAACACCAAAACGACGTGAACCCGCTCCCAACACCCGGGAGAGCAGGCCTCTCAACCGGCCTCAGACGTCGGTGAACGTCGAGGACAGGCCCCCGACCAGCGCCGCACAGATGTTGTAGATGACCGCCGAGAGCGTCGCGATCGCGGTGACGAGGATGACGTCGGCCACCCCGAGCACGATCGCGAGCGAGAGCACCCGACCGAAGCTGAGGATCTCGAGCACGTTGATCTCGGTGGTCTGGTTGGTCGACTGCGCGAGCTCGTTGAGCGTGTCGTTGATCGTGGAGAACACGCCCATGCCCTGCAGCATCATCCACAGCGCCGCGACGACGACCACGCCGGCGATCGCGACGGCCACCGACAACAGGAACGAGATCTTCATGACCGAGAACGGGTCCAGCCGCGACAGCGTCAACCGCACCTTGCGGGGCTCGTCACCCCGCGAACTCGGAGCCGGGCGCTGCGCCGGACGCTGCTGGGCCTGAGGCTGGGTCTGCGTCGCCGTCGCCGATCGAGCCGCCGGGCCGCCCGGCTCCTGACCCGAGGGGCGGGAGGTGCGAGGCGAAGCTCCGGACTGCGACCCCGCGACGGGTCGACCTCCTGAGGTACTCACTCCGAACCCTCCTCGTCAGATTCGGCCGAGCCACCGTGACCCCGCCCAGACGACCGTACTTCATCACCGGATTCATCGAGGTCGTCGCGGCCGTCATCCGTCTCGGCCACGTCGACAGGTTCGACCGCGTCGACATCGTCGATCTCGTCGGTGGCATCGACCACGTCGGCCACCTCGACCGCACCCTCGCCGTCAGGGCCCGCGCCCTCGACGATCTCGGCCTCGACCTCGTCCTCGACGGCCTGCTCGCGGCTGCGGGCGACCTTGACGATCTGATCCCCACGGTCGGGCTTGGCGAACTGTACGCCCATCGTGTTGCGGCCGGTGCGACGCACCTCGTCGACGCGGGAGCGCACGATCTTGCCCTTCTCCATGACGACCATGACCTCGTCGGTCTCGTCGACCGCGAGCGCACCGACGAGGTCGCCGCCGCGTTCGCTGATCGCCGCCACCCTCACCCCGAGGCCGGCGCGGCCCTTGACGGGGTAGTCCGAGGCCGGGGTGCGCTTGGCGAGCCCGTTCTCGAAGACGACGAAGATGTCGGGGTCCTCGCCGTCGCGGATGAGGCACATCGCGAGCAGGTCGTCGCCGTCACGAAACTTCATGCCGGTGACGCCGCTGGTCGCCCGGCCCATCGGGCGCAGGATGTCGTCGCTGGCGTGGAACCGCGCCGACTGCCCCTTGCGCGAGACGAGCAGCAGGTCGTCCTCGGCCGAGCAGATCCGCGCTCCGACGAGCTCGTCGCCGTCGCGCAGGTTGACGGCGATGAGGCCGCCGCTGCGGGGGGAGTCGAACTCCGCCAACCGCGTCTTCTTGACCAGGCCGTTCCTCGTCGCGAGGACGAGGTAGGGGGCGGCGTCGTAGTCCTCGATGGCGAGGACGCCCGCGATGTGCTCATCGGGCTGGAACGCCATGAGGTTGGCGACGTGCTGGCCGCGGCTGTCGCGCCCGCCCTCGGGCAGCTCGTACGTCTTCGCGCGATAGACCCGGCCGAGGTTGGTGAAGAACAACAGCCAGTGGTGGGTGGTGGTGACGAAGAACTGCTCGACGATGTCGTCGCCGCGCAGGGTCGCTCCGCGCACACCCTTGCCGCCGCGCCGCTGCGAGCGGTACTCCTCGACGCGGGTGCGCTTGGCGTAGCCGCCGCGCGTGATCGTCACGACGACCGACTCGCGCGGGATGAGGTCCTCCATCGAGACCTCGCCGTCGTACGGCACGACCTCGGTGCGCCGGTCGTCGCCGTAGCGGGCGACGATCTCGGCGAGCTCCTCCTTGACGATGCCGCGCTGCCGCTCCGGCCTGGCGAGGATGTCCTGGTAGTCGACGATGAGCGCCTCGAGCGCGTCGTGCTCGTCGATGATCTTCTGCCGCTCGAGGGCCGCGAGGCGACGGAGCTGCATGTCGAGGATCGCGGTGGCCTGGATCTCGTCGACGTCGAGCAGCTCCATGAGGCCCGTGCGGGCGACATCGGCCGAGGGCGAGCGCCGGATGAGCGCGATGACCTCGTCGAGCGCGTCGAGGGCCTTGAGGTAGCCGCGCAGGATGTGGATGTCCTTCTCGGCCTTGGCCAGGCGGAACTCCGTGCGCCGGAAGATGACCTCGATCTGGTGCTCGACCCAGTGACGCACGAACGCGCTGATCGGCAGCGTGCGCGGCACGTCGTCGACGAGCGCGATCATGTTGGCGCCGAAGCTCGTCTGCAGCGCGGTGTGCTTGTAGAGGTTGTTGAGCACGACCTTGGCCACCGCGTCGCGCTTGAGCACGATGACGAGGCGCTGGCCGGTGCGTCCGGAGGTCTCGTCGTTGATGTCGGCGATGCCCGCGAGCCGGCCCTCCTTGGCGAGCTCGGCGATCTTCTTGGCCAGGGTGTCGGGGTTGACCTGGTAGGGCAGCTCGGTGACGACGAGGCACGTGCGGCCCCGGATCTCCTCGACGTTGACCCGCGCGCGCATGACGATCGAGCCGCGCCCGGTGCGGTAGGCCTCCTCGATGCCCTTGCGACCCATGATGAGGCCGGCGGTGGGAAAGTCGGGGCCCTTGATGAGCTGCAGGCACGCCTCGAGACGCTCCTCGCGGGTGGCGTCGGGGTGGTCGAGCATCCACGTGGCCGCCTCGGCGACCTCGCGCAGGTTGTGCGGCGGGATCTGGGTGGCCATACCGACGGCGATGCCGGCGCTGCCGTTGACCAGCAGGTTCGGGAACCGCGCCGGCAGGACGACGGGCTCCTGGTTCTTGCCGTCGTAGTTGTCCTTGAAGTCGACGGTGCCCTCGCGGATGTCGCGCACCATCTCCATCGCGAGGGGCATCATGCGGCACTCGGTGTACCGGCTGGCCGCCGCGCCGTCGTCGCCGGCGTTGCCGAAGTTGCCCTGGCCGTCGATGAGCGGGTAGCGCATCGCCCACGGCTGCACGAGTCGCACGAGGGCGTCGTAGATCGCGGAGTCACCGTGCGGGTGGTACTGCGCCATGACATCGCCGACGACGCGGGCGCACTTGTTGTACCCGCGGTCGGGGCGGAACCCGCCGTCGTACATCGCGTAGACGATGCGGCGATGCACCGGCTTGAGGCCGTCGCGGACATCGGGCAACGCGCGGCTCACGATGACGCTCATCGCGTACTCGATGTAGCTGCGCTGCATCTCCGCGTTGAGGTCGACCGGCTCGACCCGGTCGGTCATCGGCGTCATGTCGGTCACGAGCAGAGTCCTTCGTCAGAGATCGAAGCGAGGGGCAGGTGGGCGATCACGCAGCGAGGGGGGCGGATGGCGTTGCCCCGCCGCAGGAGGCGCCGCGGCGCTCGCCTTCGTCGGCAGGGCGTCATGCGTCCAGGAACCTCACGTCGCGGGCGTTGCGCTGGATGAACGAGCGGCGCGACTCGACGTCCTCGCCCATGAGGACCGAGAAGATCTCGTCGGCCGCCGCGGCGTCGTCGAGGGTGACCTGCAGCAACACGCGGTGGTCGGGATCCATCGTCGTCTCCCACAGCTCGTTGGCGTTCATCTCGCCCAGACCCTTGTAGCGCTGGATGCCGCTCTCCTTGGGCAGACGCCATCCCTTGGCCAGGCCGGCGGCGACCCGCTCGTCGCGCTCACGGTCGGAGAACACGAACTCGTGCTCGTGGTTGCTCCACTTGATGCGGTACAGCGGCGGCTGCGCGAGGTAGACGTAGCCCGCCTCGATGAGCGGCCGCATGAACCGGAACAGCAGCGTGAGCAACAGGGTGCGGATGTGCATGCCGTCGACGTCGGCGTCGGCCATGAGGATGATCTTGTGGTACCTCGCCTTGGTGAGGTCGAAGTCCTCACCGACGCCGGTGCCGAAGCCGCTGATCAGCGCCTGCACCTCGAGGTTGGCGAGCACCTTGTCGATGCGGGCCTTCTCGACGTTGAGGATCTTGCCGCGGATGGGCAGGATCGCCTGGTTGAACGGGTTGCGACCGTCCTTCGCCGAGCCGCCCGCCGAGTCGCCCTCGACGATGTAGATCTCGGAGACGCTCGGATCCTTGCTCTGGCAGTCGCGCAGCTTGCCCGGCAGGCCACCGGACTCCATGAGCCCCTTGCGGCGCGTGGCCTCGCGGGCCTTGCGGGCGGCCATGCGTGCGGCGGCGGCGTTGACCGCCTTGCGCACGATGTCCCGGCCCTCGTTCGGGTGCGCGTCGAGCCAGTCGCCGAGCTCCTCGGTGACCGCACCCTGCACGAACCCCTTGACCTCGGAGTTGCCGAGCTTGGTCTTGGTCTGCCCCTCGAACTGCGGCTCGCCGAGCTTGACCGAGATCACCGCGGTGAGACCCTCGCGGATGTCGTCGCCGGTGAGGTTCTCGTCCTTCTCCTTGAGCAGGTTCTGCTTGCGCGCGAACTCGTTGATCAACCGGGTCAGCGCCGCGCGGAAGCCCTCCTCGTGGGTGCCGCCCTCGTGGGTGTTGATCGTGTTGGCGTAGGTGTGCACCGATTCGGAGTACGCCGTGGTCCACTGCATCGCGATCTCGAGCGAGAGCGCCCGCCGGGGGTCCTCGAGTTCGAAGTCGATGACCTCCTCGTGCACCTTCTCGCTGCGCTTGCTCGCGTTGAGGTGGGTGACGTAGTCGACGAGCCCGCCGTCGTAGCGGTAGACCACGCGACGTCCCGTGGCCCGGCCGGTCTCGTCGGTCGCGACCTCGCCGGAACGGGCGTCGTCGGCCGCGGCCTCCTCCTCGGACTTGGGCTGCGGGTCACCGCTCTCGTCCTCACCGGAGGCGACGGCCTTGGCGACGTCGGCGTCCTCGGACTCCTCGAGCTCGTCCTCGGCCGTGGCGACCGCCTGCTCGCGCTCGTCGGTGAGGCTGATGGTCAGGCCCTTGTTGAGGAATGCCATCTGCTGGAACCGCGAGCGCAGCGTGTCGAAGTCGAAGTCGAGGGTGTCGAAGATGTCGCCGTTCGGCCAGAACGTGATCGTCGTTCCGGTCTCGCTCGTCTCCTCCATCATCTCCAGCGGAGCGAGCGGCACACCGTTGTCGAACGCCATGCGGAAGACGTGGCCCTTCTGGCGCACCTCGACCTCCATGCGCTGCGACAGGGCGTTGACCACGGAGGAACCGACGCCGTGCAGACCACCGGAGACCTTGTAACCGCCGCCGCCGAACTTGCCGCCGGCGTGCAACTGCGTGAGCACGAGCTCGACCGCCGAGACGCCCTCGGTGGCGTGGATGTCGGTGGGGATGCCGCGGCCGTTGTCGCGCACCCGCACGCCGCCGTCGGCGAGCAGGGTGACGTCGACACGGTCGGCGTATCCGGCCAGCGCCTCGTCGACGGAGTTGTCGACGATCTCCCACACGAGGTGGTGCAGACCGCGCTCACCGGTCGAGCCGATGTACATGCCGGGCCGCTTGCGCACGGCCTCCAGGCCCTCGAGGACGGTGATCGCGGTGGCGTCGTAGATCGGGCCCGCGGCCTGGCCGTCACCCGAACTCGACGGGTCCGAGGCCTCCTGCGAGCCGTTGGGCACGTCGGGATCCTCGTCGAAGGGGGGTGTCGACACGCTTCTCCTCGTCGCCGGTGGCCGGGCCGCACCACGGCTGTCCATCGGTGGCGAACCGGATGGTCACGAACAGCAGCGGGTCCTTGCGGCACGAACTGGTGAGATTGACGATTCAGTCTACCGTCCCCGTGTGTCAGGGACCGTCACCAGGGCGCCGAACCGCCGGTGAGAGGCACGAACACCCTCGGCCCGGAGTCCGGGTACGTACACCCACCCACACGCGCGTCTGCGAGCGCCGCAGGGAGCCGAACGGGACACCGGGGTGGGCGCGGACGTGCAGACACGTGTCGACGGGGCCCGTCTCGGGCTCGGGAACCGGCCTTGACCTGGACAGACGTGGCAGTTGGACTATCGTTCCGAACGGGTGATCAGGGTCGGGGAGGGCCCGACTCGGCGAGACGAGGGGACGACTCATGACCGATCCGACACCGCCCGACGAGAACTCACCGTCACAGCCGTCACCGGCGCAGCCCGCGACCCGGCGGGAGCTCATGGCCGGCCGCCGCCCCGACCGCCACTGGGCCCTCATCGTGCTCGGCGTCTGCGCCCTGACGATCCTCGGACTCGTGCTCGCGTTCCTCCGCCCCGGCGCGAAGGACGAGGCGTCCACGCCCGAGGGTCGAACGGCGCAGGACGCGGACGGGCAGGCCGCCGTCAAGGGCCCGGGCGGGGATTGCGCCCATCCCGTCCCCGTCGCCGTCGCCGCCACCCCGGAGATACGTCCGGTCGTCGAGAAGGCCGCGAGCCGCCTGACCTCGACGTGCGCCACGTTCCACGTCGCCACCCAGTCTCCGGACGCCACCCTCGCGACGTTCGGGGACCGCGCCACGCGCCCCCACCTGTGGATCTCCGACTCCTCCGTGCAGCTCATGCGCGCGCAGAGCCGGTTTCCCGACCTGCAGCTCACCGGCGGCGCGGCGTTCGCCACCTCGCCGATCGTCGCCGCCGTGCCACGTTCGGCCGCCAAGGCAGGCACCCTCGAGTGGTCCCAGGTGTTCGCCCGTCCCGACCAGGTGCACCTCGCAGACCCGATGACGAGCTCGACCGGGCTCATGGCTCTGATGTCGGCCGACCCCACGCCCGCCGTTCCCAACAGCACCTCGGCCCCGACCGCCGCCTCGACCGCCGGACCGATGGGACTCGCGCTCGCCCAGGCCGGCGAGCAGAAGACCGCCGAACCCACTGCCCTGCCGGGCCGGCGGCAGAACGCGACCGGCACCTACCTCGTCTCCGAGCAGCAGTTCGTGCGCCACACCGCCGATCACCCCGCCTCGACCCTCGTCGCGGTGGCGCCCAAGACGGGGTCCGTGCCGCTCGACTACCGCGCCGTGCCCCTGCCCACGACCAACCCACAGATCGCCGAGGCGGTGCGATCTCTGGCCGACACGCTGCGAACACCCGAGACGCAGGGCGAGGTTCGGGCCACCGGGTTCCGGGTGCCCGGTGACGCCGAGGGGCCGCAGGTACGCACCCCGGGCGGCGACGCGCGCCTCACGACCACCACGATGCCCGTGCCCGACGCCGCCACCATCCGCACGACGATCACCCAGTGGCAGTCGATCGCCTCCGGCATGCGCCTGCTCGCGATCATCGACACCTCCGGGTCCATGCGCCACGGCGACACCGGCAACGGCAACCGCATCGAGCTCGCCGCCAAGGCCGCCGCAGGCGGGGCGATGGCATTGCCGCCCAACACCGACCTCGGCCTGTGGGAGTTCTCCACGGGGCACGGCTCGAGGAGGTGGCGCGAGCTCGCACCGGTGACGCGGCTCGTGAAAGGCACGAATGCCGCCCACCGAGACCGTGTGCTCGCGGCAGCGCAGAGCCTGCCCGGGCGGGTCGGCGGTGACACCTCGCTCTACGACACGGTCCTCGCCGGCGTCCAGCGCCTCCACGAGGGCTACGACCCCAAGCGCATCCAGGCCGTCATCGTCATGACCGGCGGCCGCAACGACGTACGCGGTGGACTCGACCTCACCTCGCTGCTCACCTCGTTGAAGCTGCAGAACGTGCCCGGCCGCGAGGTCTCCGTCGGCGCCATCGCCATCGGCCCCGACGCCGACAAGGCCGCCCTGAAGAAGATCGCCGACGCCACCGGCGGCGGCTACTTCTTCGCCGAGAAACCCGAGGACATCGGCCAGATCGTCGTCTCGGCGCTGATGAACTTCACCCCCACGGCCAAGGACACCGACCCCCTGCCCTGAACCCCACTCACGCCGAGACGGCCACCGTTCCCGGCCCTTCTCACGACGGGCCGGAGAGTTCTCGGGGCTGTCGTGAGACGGCGGCCGTCTCGGCGTCGGGTCGCTCAGCCGTAGGTGTCGCGGGGGCCCTGGCCTCGGGCACGGCGCGGGCCGCGACTCCACGACGGGGCCGAGGGTCCGGTGATGCGCAGCTCGACGACGACCCCCGGACCCGCCTCCGCGGCACAGCGTTCGAGGATGGCCGGGACCATGAGGCGCAGTTGGGTGGCCCAGGCGGTGGAGTCGGCGCGCACGACGAGAACCCCGTCCTCGAACGTCACCGGCGTGCAATGCCGGGCGATGTCGAGGCCGACGATGACCGGCCACCGCCCCATGACCGACCCCGCCGCGACGTCGACCTTCCAGCCCCGATCGAGCAGGAGACGATCGAGCTGGTCACCGAGAGGCTGCGGGTCACGGGCGTCGTCGGCCGTTCCGCTGAACACCGCCTCCGTGCGTCGCCGCCGCCGGGGAGCGGGACGCACCCCTGGCCGCAGCCCCTTCGCGCGAGCCGCCTCACGAGCCCGGGCCAGTGCGCTCGCGGCGGCCTGCCCCAGCGTGTCGTCGTCGGGGGTCGCGACGGCCGGATCCTCCGAGCCGGTGCCGGCCGCCTCGGCAGTGGCGTCCACATCAGCATCGCGCGGAGCCTCACCGTCGTCCGGCCGTGTCCCCGCGTTCATGAGCGACGATCCTCGTCGATCGCGCCGACCTCGTCCTCGCTGCCCTCGCCGGCCGGCTCGTCGTCGTCCGGGCGGGGCTCGTCGCTCGGGCCGACATCGCCCTCCGGCGCGTGCGTCTCATCGCCTTCTTCGGATGCGGTGTGCTCGACGTCCTCGACCTCCTCGTCGTCTTCGTCGTCCCCGTCGGGCTCGTCGAACGTCTCGATGCCCGCGGAGGTATCGCCGACGACGACCTGACCTGGTCGGACGCCGTAGCGCGCCCCGGTCAGCCCCTCGGGGATGTCGCCCGCGACCGCCGCCGTGACGACGACCTGCTCGCCGTCGGAGACGAGCCGGGCGAGGCGCTCGCGGCGGCCGGCATCGAGTTCGGCGAAGACGTCGTCGAGGATGAGGACGGGATCGTCGTCCAGGTCGTGGCGAAGCAGGTGGTAGGCCGCGAGCTTGAGGCCGAGCGCGAACGACCAGGACTCACCGTGCGAGGCGTAGCCCTTGGCCGGCAGCTCGCCGAGGGAGAGCACGAGCTCGTCCCGGTGCGGACCGACGAGGCTCACGCCGCGGTCGAGCTCGGCACCGCGACGCTCGCGCATCGTGGCGACGAGCAGGTCGCGCAGCTCCTCCGGCGAGAACACCTCACCACCTTCGACGGCCGCGGCCGAGACCTCGTCCAGCGAGGAGCGATACGTCGCCCGAGCCTCGGAGACACTGGCGCTGACCTGGCGGTATGCCTCCGTCAGCAGGGGACGCAGGTCGCGCAGGAGACGCAGCCGCGCGTAGAGAAGCTGGCCACCCACGAGCGCGAGGTGGTCGTCCCAGACCTCGAGGGTCTCCGGCGTCGGCGGCGCCGCGGCACGCCGGCGCCCCGGGCCACGCCGAGGCGAGGCCTCCCGCAGCAGGGCGTTGCGCTGCTTGAGGATCTTGTCGTAGTCGCTGCGCACCCCCGCCCATCTCGGCTGTCGCGAGACGAGCAGGTCGTCGAGAAAACGCCGGCGATCGGAGGGGTCACCCTTGATCAGCGCCAGGTCCTCGGGGGCGAAGAGCACCGTGCGCAGCGTGCCGAGCACTTCGCGCGGACGCAGCGCCGTGCGGTTGAGTCGCGCCCGGTTGGCCCGGCCGGGCACGATCTCGAGCTCGACGAGGCTCTCACGACCATCGCGGACGACGGCCCCGCGCACCACCGCTCGCTCGGCCCCGAAGCGCACGAGCGGCGCGTCCTGGGAGACCCGGTGGGAGGACAGCGAGGCCAGGTAGCCGACGGCCTCGACGAGGTTGGTCTTTCCGACCCCGTTGAAACCGACGAGAGTGCTCACGCCGGGCTCGAGGGCGAGCTCGGCGGTGGGATAACTGCGAAAGTCGGCGAGGGTCAGATGACGCAGGTACACGATCGCCACCCGCGCCGACCTCGCGGGCGGCGCACGTTCACGAGGATCAGCCCGGGAGCCGGACGGGCATGAGCACGTAGCGGTAGGACAGGTCGGCCTCGCCGTCGAGCTCCGCCTGGCCCGAGATGACCGCGGGCCTGCTGCTCTGGGTGAACGCGAGGCGGGCGTAGCTCGTCCCGAGGACGTGCAGGCCGTCGAGCAGGTAGTGCGGGTTGAACGCGATCTCGATCTCGGGACCGGTGAGGCTGCACTCCACGGCCTCGCTCGCCTGGGCGTCGTCGCCGGTGCCGGCATCGATCGCGACCTGACCGTCCATGAACCGCAACCGCACCGGGGTGTTGCGCTCGGCGACGAGCGAGACGCGCCTGACGGCCTCGACGAGCGCCGCGGTCTCGACGACGGCCTCGGAGTCGACCGAGCTCGGCGGAATGGAGGAGACCTTCGGGTACTCGCCGTCGAGGAGCCTCGTGGTGGTGCGCCGCTGGCCGGCCTCGAAGCCGATGAGCCCGTCACCCCCGGCGGCGCCACCGAGGGCCACCTCCACGGAGGCGGCCGCGCCCAGCGCCTTGGCCGTGTCGGACAACGTGCGCGCCGGCACGAGGACGACGGTCTCGATGTCGGTCGAGGCCGGGTTCCACGTGAGGTCGCGCATGGCGAGCCGGTACCGGTCGGTGGCGAGCAGCGAGATGCGGTCGCCGGAGACCTCCATGCGCACGCCGGTGAGGATGGGCAGCGTGTCGCTGCGGTCGGCCGCGATGCTGACCTGGGTAACGGCCTGGGTGAACACGTCACCCGGGATGGTGCCGCTGGGTTCGGGGGACGTGGGCAGCGTCGGGTACTCCTCGCCCGGCATCTGCAACAGGCTGAACCGGCTGGAACCGCACGTGAGTTGGACCTTGTTGCCCTCGGTCGTCACGTCGATCGGACGGTTGGGCAGGTTGCGCGAGATATCGGCCAGCAGCCGGCCGAGAACGAGGACCCGGCCGCCCTCGGTGACGTCGGCAGCGACCGTGATGCGGGCCGAGACCTCGTAGTCGAAGGCCGAGAGGGTCAGCGTGCCCGTCTCGTCGGCGTCGATGAGCACACCGGCGAGGACCGGCACCGGCGGACGGGCGGGAAGTCCACGGGCGGTCCACGTCACGGCCTCGGCCAGCACGTCGCGTTCGACTCGGAACTTCACCGGGCACCGCCCCTTCGTCGCAGGCGTCACACAGCACGGACACCCTGGTGGTCAAGAGGTCCGGCCGAAGCGCCACCCGACAACGGGGCGAGGGCGATCACGGCGGACGGTCTGCGGACGACTCTAGTCGCCGCCTCCGACAGGACCAATCCGCGTGGGGACGACACGCACGGACAATCCGTGCAGAGACATCTTCGGTGAACTCCTCAGATCCGTTGTCGTTCTGCCGATCGGAGAACGACGAGGGTTCCGGGCCTGTGCATCCACACCGTGCGTGGGGAGATCGGATCCAGATGGGAGTACTCATCGTTGTCATAGGTGGTGTGGACGCTGTGGATGACGCGCATTCGTGCTGGTCGAAGGCGGTGTCTCGATGTGGAGCGACCGTGGACGAGCACGGTGGACGACGCGTTGCGGATGTGGATCGAGAAGTGTCGTGCACAGGCTCGGTCGGCTGTCCACGGATCTTCCACAGATGACACCGTTGTGGTTCTCCAGGACGGGAGTTTTCCACCCACAGGGGGTTGTGGACAGCGGTAATCCACAGGCTTTTCCCCATCTGTGGAAGCATCGTTGCACGTCAGAGACGTGATGCAGGTCCACCGCCCGGGTCGAGCGTCCATTCTCCACAGCTGTGGACATCCATGTGGACAGCTGTCTTGAACGTCGTTGGGACGCGCGTGAATCCGATGAAGGGCGCAGTTCACCGCCCCAGGCTCGACTCGCTGAGTCAGGAGGCCTGTGAGCGGATGCGCGTCGTGAGCTCGGTGACCTGGTTGTAGACCGACCGGCGCTCGGCCATGAGCTGGCGGATCTTGCGGTCGGCGTGCATGACGGTCGTGTGATCGCGGCCGCCGAACTGCTGGCCGATCTTGGGCAGCGACAGCTCCGTCAGCTCCCGGCACAGGTACATCGCGATCTGTCGTGCGGTGACGAGACCACGTGAGCGCGAGGAGCCGCACAGATCGTCGATCGACAGCCCGAAGTACGCGGCCGTCTGCCCCATGATCATGCTGGCCGTGATCTGACTGCTCTCCTTGTCGGGAATGAGGTCCTTGAGCACGATCTCGGCCAGGCTCATCTCGACCGGCTGCCGGTTGAGGTTGGCGAAGGCCGTGACACGGATGAGAGCGCCCTCGAGCTCGCGGATGTTCGTCGAGATGCGGCTCGCGATGAACTCCATGACCTCGTCGGGAAGTGCGAGATGCTCCTGGACGGCCTTCTTGCGCAGGATCGCGATGCGCGTCTCGAGGTCGGGCGGCTGGACGTCGGTGAGCAGGCCCCATTCGAACCGGCTGCGCATGCGCTCTTCGAAGCCCGACAACTGCTTGGGCGGCACGTCCGAGGTGATGACGACCTGCTTGTTGGAGTTGTGCAGCGTGTTGAACGTGTGGAAGAACTCCTCCTGGGTCTGCATCTTGCCCTGGAGGAACTGGATGTCGTCGATGAGCAGCACGTCCATGTCGCGGTAACGACGCTGGAATCCGGCCGCCTTGTCGTCGCGGATGCTGTTGATGAAGTCGTTCGTGAACTCCTCGGAGTTGACGTACTTCACCTTGACGTGCGGATACAGGTTGCGCGCGTAATGGCCGATGGCGTGCAGCAGGTGGGTCTTGCCGAGGCCGGAGTCGCCGTAGACGAACAGCGGGTTGTAGGCCTTGGCCGGCGCTTCGGCCACCGCGACCGCGGCGGCGTGGGCGAACCTGTTGCTGGCCCCGATGACGAACGTGTCGAACGTGTACTTGGGGTTGAGCTGCGACGACTCCTCCCGGCGGCCGGTCGGCGCCGGCCGCGGACGACGCTCTCCGACGGGTGCCGGTGAGTCCTCGACGGGTGGGGAGGCGGGCGCGGCCGCCGTCGGGGAGGCCGCAGGAGGCTCCGCTGCCGCGACGTCGGAGTCCGGATCGGCATATCCCTCGAGCACGGGCTGCTCGGCCGCGGCGATCTGTTCGCGCAGCGAGGCATCGACGGTGACGGCGAGCCGGACCTCGCGACCGACCTGCTCGGTCAGGGCCTTGACGAGGTAGTCACGGGCGCGGGATTCGACGATCTCCTTGGTGAAGTCGTCGGGTACGGCGATAAGGGCCGTCGTGTCGAGGACGCCGACGAGCATGGCCTGCCGCAGGAACGCGCGTTGCGGTGCGGGGATACCGGCCTGGTCGAGGGCCCGAAGCGTGGCTCCCCAGATGCGCGCCGGGTCGTCGACGGCAGGAGTGGTGGGAGGCTCGCCAGATCCGGACATGGGGCACAGCCTACGCAAGCCGCCGGTGGGTACAGCGGGTGGTAGAAGGATTGTCCACAGGCATATGCACAGGATGTGGAAATAGTTTCGCCGCATCGTGCGCCACACGCGCGCCTCGATGCAAAGGGGTTCTGCCTATGTCGCTGTGCCGAGCTCGAGAGCCATTCTGCTCGATGACCGCAGCCCCCGAGATCCGGTCGGAAGATGTAGACGTAGACCCGACCAGAAGTTGACGAAACCGTACAACCGCTTGACCCCTGCTCCAAACCACGCGCTGAAAGCCGTTGTCGGTGAGGGACGTTGGGCCTGTTCCGGGCCGCATCGGCGCCCCGATCGTGATCGGGACGCCGGGTGACGCGGCGGTGAACCACCCCTTCGGCCCGGGCGCGCAGACCGCACCAGGAACGTCGTCGAGCGCGACCGGCGTGGCGTACCGCGAGCGGGGCGACCGGGTGGTGTAGGGATCAGTTTGACCACGGCGCCTCCCGCTGCGTACCGTAGATGACTGGCCCGAATCATCCACGGCCTCTCGCCGTGCCTGGTGCCCGCTGCGTCCTCTCGCGCGGGCCCGCGCGCGTGAAGGTGCCGTGACCCCGCGGCGTCGCCGTCCTGCCAACCCAGTGACGACGTCGATCCGTGGATCCCATCGCGCGAGCCCTCGCGCAGTAACGGAGAGCATCGTGAGCAAGCGCACCTTCCAGCCGAACAACCGCCGCCGCGCCCGCAAGCACGGCTTCCGCCTTCGCATGTCGACCCGCGCTGGGCGTTCCATCATCGCGGCCCGCCGCCTCAAGGGTCGCAAGAAGCTCACGGCCTGACGACGCAGATGCTGCCGGCCGGGCACCGTCTGCGCCGCCGCGAGGACTTCGCCCGTGCGGCGCGCGGCCCTCGCAGTGGCAGCCGGCTTCTCGTCGTCCACGTGCGCGCCTCGCAGCCCACCGTGCCGCAGAGCAGGGTGGGCTTCGTCGTGTCCAAGGCCGTGGGCAACGCCGTCACGCGCAATCGCGTCAAGCGGCGATTGCGGGCGATCGTGGCCGGGCTGCTGCCTCTGCTCCCACCCGCCCACGATGTCGTCGTGCGAGCCAATCCTCCTGCTGCGGACGCCGGTTACACCGAGCTCGAGACCGAGACCCGTCGGCTCGTGCAGGCGGCCTGCGACAGAGCAGGGGTGCGCGCGTGACGAACTCGGACCGGATTCGACGCTGGATCCGGATGCCCTTCCTCGCAGCGGTGCGCGTCTACCAGATCTGCCTCTCGCCCCTGCTGCCGCAGAGCTGCCGATTTCATCCGAGCTGCTCGGCGTACACGTTCACCGCCATCGAGCGCTTCGGACCGATCCGCGGCGTCTGGCTCGGTGCGTGTCGACTCGCGAGATGCCACCCGTGGAACCCTGGGGGCGTGGACTACGTTCCCGAGCGGGGAGAGGACGGACGTCCGGTACGGCAAAATGACCGTGGTCCCCTCACCGGACACGACCGACCGCGGCCCGAGACGGCCACCGAAGATCTGAGCGACTGACGCTCATCCGCGGCGCCACCGCGCCTGAGGAAGGAAGACATGGAACGAGGTTTCTGGGGCACCCTGTTGTGGCCGATCGAATGGGCGGTCGAATGGGTGCTCGTGGCTTTCCACAGCCTGAACACGGCCTTGGGGCTGCCCGAAGCCTCCGGATGGAACTGGGCGCTCGCCATCGCCGGCCTCGTCGTCGTCGTCCGTATCCTGCTCATCCCGCTGTTCGTCAAGCAGATCCAGTCCTCGCGACGAATGCAGCTCATCCAGCCGGAGCTGCAGAAGATCCAGAAGAAGTACAAGGGCAAGAAGGATCCCGAGTCCCAACAGGCCATGACGGCCGAGACAATGGACCTGTACAAGCGCACGGGCACCAACCCGTTCAGCTCGTGCATGCCGATCCTCTTGCAGATGCCGATCTTCTTCGGCCTGTTCTACGTGCTCAACGGCCTGAGCAAGGTGGCCTCCGGTGAACGGCACTCGGCCGGCCCGCTCGGGCCGACCCTCGCCTCCCAGGCGGAACAGTCGACGCTCTTCGGTGCCCCGTTGTCGGCGACCTTCATGAGCTCGCCGGATCTCAACACCAAGGTCCTCACCGTCATCCTCATCGTGCTGATGTCGGTCTCGACGTTCATCACGCAGCACCAGCTCATGCGCAAGAACATGCCGGACTCGGCACTGAACAACCCGTTCGCGCAGCAACAGAAGATGATGCTCTACCTGTTCCCCATCATCTTCGCCGTCTCTGGCGTCAACTTCCCCATCGGTGTGCTGATCTACTGGCTCGTCACGAACGTGTGGACGATGGGCCAGCAGTTCTACGTCATCAGCCGCATGCCGGCGCCCGGCTCGCCGGCCGAGAAGGCACTCCAGGAACGTCGCGCCAAGCGGGGCAAGGAGCACCGCGCGTTCACCGTTCCCGGCCTGCACCGCGACCACTCGGAGAGCGAGGGCGGAGCCACTTCCGCGGAGGCAGCTGCGGCAAGCGGCACCACGGTGGAGGGAACGCTGTCCTCTCCCGTGCGCGAATCAGGTCAGCGCCAGCAACCCAAGCGACGCAAGAAGCG
This sequence comes from Mobilicoccus massiliensis, assembly GCF_000826525.2. GTDB lineage: Bacteria > Actinomycetota > Actinomycetes > Actinomycetales > Dermatophilaceae > Mobilicoccus > Mobilicoccus massiliensis. Next base: position 84,240 of record NZ_LN651323.1, read on the forward strand.
CAGGTAGGCCCCTCTCGACCCGAGGAAGCCCACCCGTTCCAGACAGGAGCCCGACATGACCGACGCCGACGTCGACCCCACCGGCACGCCGAACACCGGCGAACCGTCCTCCGAGCCGGCCCCCGCGGCGCCCGACGAGGCACCCGCCCAGGCCCCCACGGAGGCGACTCGTTCGCGTTCGACCACGCGCATCGCCCAGCTCGAGCGTGAAGGCGAGGTGGCGGCCGACTTCCTCGAGCGCCTCCTCGACATCGCCGATCTCGACGGCGACATCGACGTCGACATCGACGGCGACCGCGCGGTCGTCGCCATCGTCGACTCCGATGAGGGTCGCGTGCCCCGCCGGCTCGTCGGCCCCGACGGACGCGTGCTGGAGGCTCTGCAGGAGCTCACGCGCCTCGCCGTGCAGACCGAGACCGGCGATCACACCCGGCTCATGCTGGATGTCGCGGGGCACCGCGCCGAGCGTCGCCGCGCCGTCGTGGAGATCGCCAAGGTGGCTGCGGAGGAGTGCAAGAAGACCGGCGAGCCGCAGCCCCTCGAGCCCATGTCGGCCTTCGAGCGCAAGGTCGCTCACGACGAGGTGCTGCGCGCCGGGCTGCACTCGGAGTCCGAGGGTGTCGAGCCGCGCCGGTACGTCGTCGTCCACCCGGCCTGAGGGTCATGATGTCCGTGGCGCGACCAGGGATGATGCCCGCATGAGCGACGCTCACGGCAACCCCGACGCTCACGACAAGGCCACCGGCGCCGCATCGCAGGATGCGGCGCCGGCCGTTTGCGGCCCGCCCCAGGACGAGACGCCTCTACCCCCGCCGGCACCCGCCGCCGAGCGTGTGTTCGCGGATCGATTGCCACTCGCCGTTCGCTACGCCGAACTCCTCGCTGACACGGGCGTTTCCCACGGCCTCATCGGGCCGCGCGAGGTCGAACGACTGTGGGAGCGCCATATCCTCAATTGCGCCGTCGTCGGCGATCTCGTTCCCGAAGGTGCCGAGGTGGTCGACGTCGGCTCCGGCGCGGGCCTGCCGGGGCTCGCGATCGCGATCGCGCGCCCGGACGTGACGATGCACCTCGTCGAGCCGATGGCTCGCCGCACCGAATGGCTCGAGGTCGCGGTCTCGGAGTTGGGCCTCACCGGTGTGCAGATCCACCGTGGTCGCGCCGAGGAGGTGGACGTCACCGGCGATGTGGTCACGGCCCGCGCCGTCTCCAAGCTCGCCAACCTCGCGAGATGGATGGCGCCGCTGGCTCGGGAAGGCGCACTCATGCTCGCCCTCAAGGGCAGTTCGGCACCGGACGAGGTCGACCGCGACCGCCGCATCGCGACTCGCGCGGGGTGGACCGACCTCGAGGTCGTCACCGTCGGCGAGGGGATCGTGGATCCCGCGACCACGGTGGTCCGGGCAATACGCGCGGCGGAACGACGAACGACTCGCCGCTCGACGCACTCGCGACGACGCTGACGACGACACGCCCTGCCCGACGTCGTGGGCGAATCCGTGCGGGGCGCGGAGTCGGCGCCGCCGAGCGTGAGAGAACCGCACGGTCAAGTCCCTGGTAGTGGTGTAGCGCTGCGTTCTCCTTCTTGATGGGTCAGGCGGTCAGGGCGGGCAGGTCATCAGCTCCGATCTCGGGTTCGGTGTTGGGGACGATGTTGACCCGGCAGCGGGCGAGGACCTCGAGTCCGAGGTAGCGGCGGCCTTCGGCCCATTCGTCGGTCTGCTCGGCCAGGACGGCTCCGACGAGCCGGACGATGGCGTCGCGGGTGGGGAAGATGCCCACGGCGTCGGTGCGGCGCCGGATCTCGCGGTTGAGGCGTTCGGCGGGATTGTTGGACCAGATCTGGGTCCACACGTCCTTGGGGAAGCCGGTGAAGGCCAGGATGTCGGCGCGGGCGCCGTCGAGGTGGTCGTGGACCTCGGGCAGCTTTCCCTCGACGTAGTCCAGGAGTCGGTCGAACTGGGCGTGGACCGCGGGACGGTCGGGCTGGTCGTACACGCTGTGCAGCATCGCCTTGACCGCGGGCCACATGCTCTTGGGTGTCACCGACATGAGGTTCGCGGCGTAGTGGGTGCGGCACCGCTGCCAGGACGCTCCGGGAAGGTTCGCCGCGATCGCCTCGACCAGACCCTGGTGCGCGTCGCTGGTGACCAGCCGGACACCGGTCAGACCGCGGGCAACCAGGTCGGCGAAGAACTCGTTCCACACCGAGCCGGTCTCAGCAGTGGCCACGCGCATACCGAGGACCTCGCGGTGCCCGTCGCCGTTCACGCCGGTGGCCAGCAGCACGACGGCGTTGACGACCCGCCCGCCTTCGCGGAGCTTCATGGTCAACGCGTCCGCGGCGACGAACGTGAACGGCCCAGCTGCGTCCACCGGCCGGTGGCGGAACTCCTCGACGTGCTCGTCGAGCTCGGCCGCCATCCTCGAGACCTGCGACTTGGACAGTGAGTCGATCCCGAGGGTCTTGACCAGCTTGTCCATCCGCCGCGTGGACACGCCGGCGAGGTAGCAGTCCGCCACGACCGTGATCAGGGCGGTTTCGGCGCGCTTGCGGCGCTCAAGCAGCCACTCGGGGAAGTAGGTGCCCTTGCGCAGCTTGGGGACTGCGATGTCGATGGTCCCGACCCGGGTGTCCAGGGGGCGGTGACGGTACCCGTTGCGCTGCGCGGTCCGGCCCGGGCTGGGGCGGCCGTACTCGGCACCGACCACCGCATCAGCATCAGCCGAGAGCAGGGCGTTGATCATCGTCTGCAACAGCGAGCGCATCAGATCGGGTGAGGCTTCGGCGAGTGCTTCGCCCAGCAGACGTGCAGGGTCGACAATGTGGGGAGCGGTCATCGTGATGACTCCATTCGAGAGATCTGTGAGAGGTGAACTCGAAGGATCACGCGGTGGCCGCGCCTGCGTCCGACGTCCACGCCGGTGACGATCTCGACGACCGCGCTACACCACTATCAGGGACTCAACTAACCGCACTCGATGGCCTGGATCACGTCAGCGCTGTGGAGGGTCATGTGTGGGTCGGACGCTCGAGCGACTACCGTGAGACGGCAGTTCCCCGCCACGTCGAGAGGATCACGGGTGCTCCACGGAATGAACCATCTCGGATGGCCGGGCGACGATGCGTCGATCGCGTCTACGCCGCTGGGTTGGCCGTCGATGGACGACGTTTCACGTGAAACCGGCCGTGCTGTCGGGGGCACTGACGAAGTTCAGGTTTCACGTGAAACACGAGTGCCTGAGGAGCGCGGGAACGAAGCGGCGGGGACGCAGCAGCCGGACTCCGGACGCGAGACATCAGAAGTGGACGAGGCAACCGGCGTCGGTGACCCCGGTGACGGTCGCTCCGCGGCCTTCGTGCACGACACGGTGATTCCCGAACAGGCCTCCCCAGAGAGGGGCGAAGATGAGACGCCCCCGGACGTCGCTGGCACCCCCGGCGGGCAGCTACACACCGGGTCCGCGGACGCCGCCACCCCCGATGCCGTGACCGGGGCCCGCGCCGCCGAGGAGGCGGCCGGACCCGTCACAAATGAGGCGCCGAGAGAGCGGCCGTCGATCCCCCCGCCTCCTGGAGCACCGTTTCCTCGGCCCGAACGCACGCGGATCTTCACCATCGCCAATCAGAAGGGCGGCGTGGGCAAGACGACGACGGCCGTCAACCTGGCCGCCGCACTGGCGGCCGGTGGCTCCCGCGTTCTCGTCATCGATACCGACCCGCAGGGCAACGCGAGCACCGCTCTGGGAATCGACCATCGAGCCGGCGTTCCCAGCGTGTACGACGTGCTCGTCGAGGACGCGCCCCTGGCGGAGGTCGTTCACGACTGCCCTGACGTTCCCGGCCTAACCTGCGTGCCCGCCACGATCGACCTGGCCGGAGCCGAGATCGAGCTCGTGTCGTTCGTCGCGCGAGAAATGCGCCTCCAGCGGGCCGTGCGGGCGTACCTGGAGACGGTGGCGGAGGCGCCCGACTACATCCTCATCGACTGCCCGCCGAGCCTGGGTCTGTTGACGATCAACGCGTTCGTCGCCGGACATGAGGTGCTCATCCCGATCCAGTGCGAGTACTACGCCCTCGAGGGATTGTCGATGCTGCTGCGCAACATCGAGATGATCCAGCGCCACCTCAACCCCGATCTGCGCCTCTCGACGATCCTGCTGACGATGTACGACGCGCGAACTCGACTCTCCTCGCAGGTGGTCGACGAGGTGCGCAACCACTTTCCCGACCAGGTGCTCAGAGCGACCGTGCCCCGTTCGGTGCGCGTGTCGGAGGCACCGAGTCACGGTCAGACCGTGATCTCCTATGACCCAGCGAGCACCGGAGCCCTGGCCTACTGCCGGGCTGCGGCCGAGCTCGCGACGCGGCCCGCACCGGCCGTGAACGAGAGGAACGCACAGTGACAGAACGTAGACGGGGCCTCGGACGCGGACTCGGAGCGCTCATTCCCGACTCGCCGTCGGGGGTGACCCGGCCGCGCGACATGTTCTTCACCGACGGAGCACACACCGTTTCTCGGTCGACGGAAGCCGTTTCACGTGAAACAGGAGCCGCACGCGCGTTCCCTGTTCCCGATCCGGCGAACACCACCTCGACTCCTGCCGCCGCCGCCGGCGGGGGCGTACCCGAGGGACTCGAGAGTGTGCCCGGCGCGAGCTTCGCCCACGTTCCTCTCGATCGCATCGTTCCCAACGCACGCCAGCCGCGCGAGGTGTTCGACGAGGACGACCTCGGGGAGCTCGTCGACAGCATCCGCCAGATCGGCGTCCTGCAGCCCATCGTCGTGCGTCCGCTGGAGGGCGACGGCGCGGGTGAAGCGCGCTACGAACTGGTCATGGGAGAGCGTCGTTGGCGGGCGAGCCGCGCTGCGGGCCTCGATGCCGTACCGGCGATCATCCGCTCGACGAGTGACGACGACATGTTGCGCGACGCGCTGCTGGAGAACCTCCACCGTGCCCAGCTCAACCCGCTCGAAGAAGCAGCCGCCTACCAGCAGCTTCTCGAAGACTTCGGCTGCACGCACGAGGACCTGGCGTCTCGGCTCGCACGCTCCCGTCCGCAGATCACCAACACCCTTCGCCTGCTGCGTCTCCCACCGCTGGTGGCGCGTCGTGTCGCTGCCGGCGTGTTGTCGGCCGGCCACGCGCGAGCCCTGCTCGGACTGCAGGATCCCGCAGCGATGGAGCGTCTCGCTCAGCGCATCGTCGCCGAGGGGCTCTCCGTGCGGAGCGTCGAGGAGATCATCGCCCTGGGCGAGGCCGGATCCCCCACGCGTCGTCGCGCGCCGCGGGCTGTCGCACACCACCCCGAGCTCGACGACGTCGCGTCGTCGCTGGCCGATCGACTCGACACCCGTGTCGCCATCAACATGGGGCGCAAGCGCGGCAAGCTCACGGTCGAGTTCGCATCGGTGGATGATCTCCATCGGATTCTCGACGTGCTCGGAGCATCGGAAGCCGCTCCACACGCGTGAGTTTCACGTGAAACGACGGCAAGCAGCAGTGAAGGCTCGACAGACGCGTATTGCATCCCGCGCCGGAAGGCAGTAGCTCTTCTTCGGCCGCATCAGTCATTCGGGACGGTACGAAGGATCGAGGTCTGCCGGGCCGGGGAGGCCATGACCGCCGACCCATTCGGCTCGCGGACCCGCGGAAGAGCTCACCGAACGGCACAAAAGACAAGCTCGGTTGTCAGCGAGATCCTCGACCCGTGTCCGGTTCGATGCCCTTGATGGCCTCCGTCGCTTCGATAAAGCCTGAACCGGTGCGCTCCCGGTGGTGCTTGACGGCGCGGACGCTTTCTCCCTCGGCGACGAGTCTGCGCTCCTCCGCAGCCGGAGCCAGTGGGTCAGAAGTCGCGACATCCACGTCGAGTCTGCGCGCCAGTTCTGTCATGACGGCCTCCTGCCGACGCAAGCGGCGCTCCAACGAATCGATGCGCCGGTGCAGGGCGGTGATTCCGAACACGATCCACTCCTGTCTCTTCCGCGCCCGTAGGGCACCAGTCTTTCCGAGTCGGCGGGACGCCGAAAAGTGAGGGATGACGACGAACGGCCCCACCCCGATCCGGGATGAGGCCGTTCGTGACAGAGAAGGTCAGCCGATGAACGGCTCGAGCTCACGCAGCAGCTTGGGCTTGGGCTGGGCACCGACGATGCTCTTGACGAGCTCCCCGCCGGAGTAGACGTTGAGCGCCGGGATGCCGGTGATGCCGTAGCGGGCGGTGATGGCCGGGTTCTCGTCAGTGTTGAGCTTGACGATCTTCAGCTTGTCGCCGTGCTCGGCCGCGATCTCCTCGAGGATCGGGGCGATGGCCTTGCAGGGGCCACACCAGGGGGCCCAGAAGTCGACGAGGACGGGCTGGTCGCTCTTGAGGACGTCGGAGTCGAACGAGGCGTCCGTGGTGGTGGAGATGGCTGCCATGGCGCAGGTCCTTTCGTGGATGGGTCAGCGGGATCGATGGATCAGGGAGTCGGCGAGAGGGTACGGGCGTCGAGGTCGGCGAGGTGACGTTCTGCGTCGAGGGCCGCCGCGCACCCGCTACCGGCCGCGGTGATGGCCTGGCGGTACGTGTGGTCGACCAGGTCTCCGCACGCGAAGACACCAGGAAGGTTGGTGCGGGAGGTGCGACCGTCGACGAGGACGTAGCCCTCCATGTCGACGCGAACCTGGTCGCGGACGAGTTCGCTGCGGGGGTCATGACCGATGGCGACGAAGAGGCCGGTGACGGCGAGCTCACGCTCCTCGCCCGTCACCGTGTCGGTGAGCGTGACCCCGGTGACCTTGTCGGTGCCGTGGATGGCCGTGACGGCCGAGTTCCACGCGAACGAGATCTTCGGGTCGTCCATGGCGCGCTCGGCCATGATCTTGGAGGCTCGCAGCTCGTCGCGCCGGTGGACGACGGTGACGGACCGGGCGAATCGGCTGAGGAAGGTGGCCTCCTCCATCGCGGAGTCGCCGCCCCCGACCACGACGATGTCCTGGTCGCGGAAGAAGAAGCCGTCGCACGTGGCGCACCAGGAGACGCCGTGGCCGGAGAGCCGCTTCTCGTCGGGGAGGCCGAGCTCGCGGTAGGCCGAGCCCATGGCGAGGATCGCGGTGCGGCTGCGGTAGGTGCGGCCCGAGCCGTCGACGAACGTCTTGACCTCGCCGTCGAGGGTCATCTCGACGACGTCGTCGGCGATGAGCTTCGCTCCGAAGCGCTCGGCCTGGGCACGCATGTGATCCATGAGGTCGGGGCCCATGACGCCCTCGGGAAAGCCGGGGAAGTTCTCGACCTCGGTGGTGTTGATGAGCGCTCCGCCCGCGGTGATCGAGCCCGTGAGGACCACCGGTGCAAGACCGGCGCGGGCCGCGTAGATCGCCGCCGTGTAGCCGGCGGGGCCGGAGCCGACGATGAGGACGTCGAGCAGGTCCGTGGTCTCTGAGGTCACGTGGGTTCCTTCGTGCGGGCGACCCGGTCGGGCAGGCACGGGGGCCGCGGCCGTGCTTCAGAAGTCAACCACGCCGCGGCGCCACTTGTTCCGCGCGGTCACTGGACGCGGTAGGGGCCGGCGAGGGGCGTCGTCACGTCGTCGGTGCCGCACGTGGTGGGGACGACGGTGACGGTGCGCCCCGGCGTACCTCCTGACGGGTGGTCGTCGCGGCCCACCCCGCGGCCGGAGACGAGGACCAGCGCGGGCGTGCCGTCGAAGGTGGCCGTGTCCACGAGCGTGTCGTGACCCTCAAGGGACATCGACTCCAGGCATCTGCGAGTCTCCGGAGCGGGTGCCACCGGTTCGCCGGACGCGTGACCCTGAGGGGACGCCACCGACGCGTCGCGACGGGTGAGGAGCTCGAGGACCTGCTCGGTGAGCCGCCCGCGGCGGTACTCGATTCCGCTGGCGAGCACGGTGACCGCGGTTCCACGCTGCCCGTCGTCGTCCGCGTCGTGCTCGGCCGGGGGCACTGTGGCCTCCTGGGCCGGGTCGTCCGCGTCGACGACGCCGTGCGAGGGAACCCGTCCGGCGGTCTGGAGGCGTGCGAATGCCTGCGCGGCCTGAGTACCCACGACATCGTCGTCGATGTGGAACACGAACGCGGCCGACACGACGACGGCTGCGAGCGACAGGGCACCGGCGGAGACGGCGATCGTCGCGCGGCGTCGCCCGGGAGAGGAGACCGCGGGATCGAAGTGGCAGCGAGCTCCGTGATCCTGCTCGCGCTCCTCGGCCTCGAGTCGGTGCGCGATGCGGGCGGCCAGATCGTCGGGCACCGGCTGCGAGTCGGCCATCGTGGAGAGCAGACGCCGGATACCGGTGGGGTCGTCGTCACGGCGGTCGTCGGCCACGGGCGTCCTGTTCGTCGGCGGGTCACGGGGAGAGCTGTGCGCGAGCTCATGTGATCGACGCCTGGGCGACACCAGGAGTTCCCGGGGCCGCAGCGGGCGCGACGGCCGACATCCGCAGCGGGCGCCGTTGTCGAAGGTTCGAGTGAAACCCAGGGGCCGGCCGTGAGTGAAGGCGCGCGTGCTCGTCCGGCGCCGAAGGCGGCCGCGATCAGCGCTGGGTCAGAGGGCCGTGACCTCGGAGATCACCGCGCGGTACTTGCCGTCGGTGTCCTCCATGGCCTTGGTGACCCAGACGATGACGTAGCGGGCGTTCGGGCGTGCGTCCTCGGGGACGTCGAACTCCTGGGCGCCGCTCGCGTCGCTGAAGGAGCCGGTCTCGGTGGCGTTCTCGACCGAGCGGGTGTCGGAGACGAACACCTTGGCGTCCTGGGGCCGCTCGCCGAGCACGACCGAGACTTTGGCGGGCTCGGCCTCCTGCGGCAGCTCGAAGGCGATGCCGACGCCGGCCTTCTGGCCCTGGAAGTCGGGCTGCTTGTACCCCTCAGACTGCCAGTAGGAGCCGGTGTCCCCGTCGTACGCCTTGGGGACTCCGCCGTTGTTCTCTCGCCCGTCGCCCTCGGGATCGAGCGCACGGGCACCCTCGAAGGCGATGGCCGACGCGGCGGAGGTGGACTCCGAGGCGGACGACGTGCTCGACGGCGACGAGGTGTTGCCCGGCGTCGATCCGGTGGGCGCCGGAGTTCGCGTGGGAGTGGGGGTGACCGCGTTCGTCATGTCCTCGACCGCGCCGAACAGCGAGCGGGCGGCCACGAGGGTGGCGATGAGGATGATCGCCGCGACGATGCCGAGAACGATCTTGGCGTATCGGCCCTCCCGTTCGAGGGGTGCGGCCACCAGCGGCGCGGGAGGCTCCAACGGGCCGGTCGAGGAGTCGAGCGCCTCGGGAACGTCGAAGAACCCCGGGTCGCGTCGGCGCGCCGCGATCTCGCGCCGGGCCTCGGCCGCCTGAGCGGCGCGTTCGTGAGCTCGCTGCTCTCGGTGGCTGGGCTTGGGACGCGGGGGTCGTGGTGGCCGGGCAGCGGGTGCCTGCCGGTTCTGGGCAGCTGCACCGCTTGCGCCGGCCGCGGCGCGGGCCCCGGTTGTACCGGCAGCTGCTGCGGCGCCGGCCTGGCCGGGGCGGACCCGCGGGATGAGTTCGGTCGGGGCCGACGTGGCCGTCGCCTTGGGTGCGACGTGCCGCACGAGGGTGTGGGACCAGGGACCGAGGCGTTGGGCCAGCTCTTCGGGGGTGCGCGGCGCGGCCGAGCGGGCGAAGGCGTCGCGACAGAGGTCGTCCAGATCCGGGGGCACCGCGACGGCGATCTCCGAGGGCGGGACGACGGAGCCTCCCACTCGGGGCGCGGCCTCGAGCCCCGGCACCGGGGTACGCAGCGGCCAGCGTGTCGTCATCGCGGCGTAGAGCAGCGCCACGGTGCCGAGCGCGTCGATGCGTTGGGCCTCGCCGTCGTCGGGCACCGATGTGCCCTCGACCGCGGCGGCGGTCGCGAGACCGGCGATCTTGATGAGTCCGGCCTTGGTGCGGCGCACGGCGTGGGGAGTCACATGGAGGTGATGCAGCCCGGCGCGTGCGGCGACGTCGAGGGCACTCGCGACTTCTCCCGCGATTCGCCGGGCCTCCTCGGGAGGCAGCGGACCCTCGACGAGCAGGTCGGCGACGCTCGTCGACTCCGACAGCGACTCCTCGACCACCCAGGCGATCTCGCCCCGAGACCCCACGTCGAGCACTCGCACGAGCCGGTGGTCGTTGACGGCGGCGGTGCGGCGCGCGGCCTCGAGCAGCGGTTCGGCGTGCGAGTCGGAGACGGGCAGGACCGTGACCGACACCTCACGCCCGAGCGTGCTGTCGGTGGCGGCCCAGACCTCGATGTTTCCCAGCGTGGCCCGGCGTTGGCGCAGGGCATACCGGCTCGCGATGAGACGACCGGTTCCGACCCCCTGCACGCGAACTCCCCTCTTCCCAGCCAGCTCTGACGAAGTCGGCCACCCCCTGCGCACGCGAGGGGAGAACGGGTCGGTCTGTCGGCCCGGCCGATTCGTGTCTCTCCTCGAGTTTAAGCGTCCGAGGTGCGTCGTGCCGACACGCCGCGCAGGCGCCGGAGGATCGGACCTGCGAATTCGTCGACCTCGTCGATGTGCATGCGACGTGCGGCCGCGAGGTACATCGCGAGGAAGACGCCCCCGCCGACGATCAGTGCGAGCACCGACGAGAGCCACCAGCCCTGTGTCGGGCCCGGCAGGTAGGGGTGGAGGAACTGACGGATGGGCAGGGCGACGGCCGCGCACACGAGGGCGGCGGGCAGGCAGGCGACGAGGGTGCGGATCCACGTACGGATGGTCACGTGCAGGTCGATGCCCCCGAGTCGGCGGCCGAGCCAGGCGATGCCGATGACCGCGGCAAGGACGTTGCTCAGCGCCTGCCCGCCGGCGACGGCGACGGCGCGGTACTCCGAGCTCACGAGGTAGCACGCGAGACCGACGACCACGAAGGCGCCGGAGTTGACCACCTGCAGCCAGAACGGCGTGCGGGCGTCCTCGTAGGCGTAGAAGGCGCGCTGCACGACGTAGAAGGCGCCGAACGCAGGGAGGCCGAGCAGCATGGCCATCGTGATGTAGCCGAAGGCGTTGGCGGTCTGGATCGAGGCCCCGACGAAGATCGCGGTGGTGAGGGCGGTACCGAGCACCAGCCCGCCGATGGTGACCGGGATGACCGTGGCACCGACGACACCGAGCCCGTGGGTGACGTCCTGACGCACGGCCGGGGTGTCGTCGGCCGCGGCGGCGCGGGACATCGAGGTGAACAACGCCGTGACGACCGAAACGGTGATGAGACCGTGCGGCGTCATGAACAGCATGAAGGCGCTGTCGTACGCGAGCTTGCCGCTGTCACCCGGATCGGCCGACGTGAGGACACGGGACTGCACGACGAGCGCGAGCTGCGAGACGACGAGCGCCGCGAAGGTCCATCCCGCCACCTTGCTCGCGCTGCCCAGCCCGACGCCGCGAAAGCCGAAGTTGGGACGGTAGCGAAAGCCGCTGCGCCACAGTGGAACGAGCAGAACGAGTGCCTGTAGCGCGACGCCTACGGTGAGGGATCCGGCGAGCAGCGCGATCATCGGAGACGTGTACTGCTCTGGCTGTCCGAGGCGAGAGCCGTACACGCCGAGGAACGAGCCGAGGCCGATGATCCACACGATGTTGCACAGCACCGGTGCCCACGAGAACCAGCCGAACTCCTCGCGCGCGTTGAGCACCTGCCCGAGGATCGCGTAGAGGCCGTAGAAGAACACCGCGGGCATCGCGATGAACGCGAACGCCACCGAGAGATCGTGAGCCGACCGCGGGAACCCCGAGTCGGAGAACACGTTCACCAGCACCGGAACCAGCGGGATGCACACGGCCGTGATGACCGCCAGACCCGTGAACGCGAGCGTGAGCAGCCGGTCGATGAAATCGGAGCCCCCGTCCTCGTGATGCATGGCCTTGCTGATCTGCGGCACGAGCACGGCGTTGATGGCGCCCCCGGCAAGCAGCAGGAACACCGTGTTGGGCAGGGTGTTCGCGACGCTCCACGCGTCTCCGGCAAGCGATCGACCGAAGATCATGACGATGAGGGCCTGGCGTACGACGCCGAGGATCCGGGAGACGAGGCTCCCCGCCGCCATGATCGCGCTGTTGCGCGCCAGGCTGCTCGTGGTGGTCATCGAGTGTCCGTCTCTGCTGGGGGGAATGGGCGAGTCCGCGGTCGCCATCGTAGTCAAGGGTTTCGCCGATGGAGTGGCGCTCATGGTTGCGGTCGGGTGGCACAACTCGAGGGTGCGCGGCCCGGCACCCGGGTCAGCGAAGGTCGAGGCCTCGCAGGTCGGCGGCGGCCACGCGGCGTTCGCCTGCGCGCAGGGCACGGAAGAGGCCGAAGACGAACACGAGACCCACGATTCCGCCGGCGGCGAGGAGGATCCAGCCGTTCGTCGGTTGTACCCGCACCCGTACGGTCGCGTCCTCCCCGAGGGGGGTCCCCGAGGCCGTGCGCAGTGAGGCCGTGATCGGCACGGTGCCCGCGGCGAGGGCCTCGACGTCGAGCCGGACCGTGGCGCGGCTGTGCGGGCGGATCGTCAGGGTCGGCGGAGCACTGTGGATGACGAGGCGGGAGGGCCGGCCCTGGACCTGTGTGAGCAGTCGCACGTCACGCACCTCGACATCGAGGTCGTTGACGACGGTGACCTGCAGCGCGCCGTGCTCGGCGAAGAAGTTGATCATGCTCGGGACGACGTGGACGCCCTGGGAGAGGTCGTGGATCCGGCGATCGAGGCGGTCGTAGGCCGCGCGCCAGGCGGGACCGTGTCCGCGCCAGCGGGTGGAGGTGAGGATCTCGCCGATGTGCTCGGGGACGACGTCGCCGGCACCGAGCGAGGGTCGCAGGCCGTCGGCGAGGCGGGCGAGTTCGAGCACCTGGTCGTCGTTCGACGCGGTCAGGGGTGAGGCGGGTCCTTGCGGCGGCGTGGTCGCCTCGACGATCGGGGTCGGGCCCGGTGGGGTCGCGAGTACGGTCTCGCCGCTGACGGGAGCGATCCAGGGCGCCGAGCGCAGCGCCTGCAGGGACGCATCGAGACCGGCCGGGTCGACGCCGCGACCGGGCAGGAGCAGCACCGAGCGGCTGAGGCCGGGCGACTCGGCCAGCAGCGTCACGCTGTCGGCGAGGAGTTGCTGGGTGCGGGCACCGGTGGTCGACCCGAGCAGGCCCGACATCCGGTCGTCGACGACGAGGATCCGATGCCCCTGGTCGTCACGGCGGGAGGCACCACCGGTGCGGTCGGGATCGGGATCGGTGCGGGTCTCCTGCATGAGGATCGCGCTCGGGGCGGGGTCGGACGCGGCCACCACCGCGCGGCGGACCTGGGACGAGGCGGAGCCGGCGGGCCAGGAGACGGTCGGGGTGCGCCGATCGGTGCCGGGCAGGGTGCGTGGGGCGGGCGGCAACGTCGGCAGCGATGCGGTCTGCGATGCGCTGGCGAGCGCGAAGACGTCGGGGTCGCCGGGTGGGACGAACCACACGTCCTGGTCGAGGGCGGCGAGCCGCCGGGCGAACTCCGCGCGCGGGTCGCCGGCGGTCGTGCCGGTCGCGGTCGGGGCGCTCGCCGTCGGGGTGGGGCTCGCGCCGGCAGGTCCAGACGGCGCGGATTGTCCGGTGCTCGGTGGCGGCGGGGGGAGCAGGCCGGGATCGACGACGAGCGTGGCGCCGGTGGCGTCGGCGACCCGGAGGGTGCGGTCGATACGCGAGCCGGCCTCGAACATGCGGGCCAACGCCTTCGTGCGTTCGGCGGGGGTTCCGGTGAGCAGAACCGGGTCGGGATCGGCCGTGATCGGCAATGCGACCGCGAGCTGCAGCGGCTCGTACTCCTTGATGACGTGATACGGCAGGAACGACGCCACCGGTGTTGCCCCCGTCAGCCCCGAGACGGTGACGGTGAGTGGCAGCACCCCGTACGGGCGAGGGAGATCCACCGCCCCCGCGGCGAGGGTGACAGGCACCACCGTCTCGGCGTTCGGGCCGAGGGCGGGGATGTCCACGCGCGCCACCGTGGGCAGCGTCTGCGGCCGTTGTGCGTGGGCGGCCACCTCCGATCGGTTGCGCAACCGTTCGCCCACGC
>NZ_LN651323.1:98494-119526 GCF_000826525.2 Mobilicoccus massiliensis
GGGGAGGGAGGCGGTGGCGACGGGGGCGCCGGCGACGGGGGCGGCTGCGTGTGACGGAGGCGTGGCACGGGACGCGGCGGCGCCCGGAGTGAGAACGACGGCGACGGCGAACGCCGCGGCGGCGGCGCGCCGGAGGTGTCGACCGGCGGGCGAGTCGCTCATCCCTTTCCGGCCAGCCTTTCCCAGGCGAGACGGGCGATGCGTCGTTCGTTCGGAAACGTCAAGTGCTGGTGCACCTCGTCGAGATCCACCCACGCGACGTCGATCGCCTCTTGATCCGGGTCGTTCTCGACCGTGAGATCACCGCCGGTGGCCTCGAGCAGGTAATGGTGAACGATCTTGTGCACACGACGGTCGTGCGTGGAGAACCAGTAGTCGATCGTGCCGAGCGTGACGAGGACGCGTCCGATGATCCCGGTCTCCTCCGCCACCTCGCGTTCCGCCGTCTCGACGAGGGTCTCGTCGTTCTCCTGATGGCCCTTGGGCAGACACCATTCGATGCGGCCCGCGCGGTTGCGGCGCGCGATGACCGCGATGCGGGCCCGGCCGTCGACGACGTCGACGACGATGCCCCCTGCCGACGTCTCCAACACCGCAGGCAGCCGCCGCGTGGAGCGGCCGGGGCGCGGTGAGGTCGTCATCACGCCACTGTAGTCAAGGCCGCCTGAGGCTGCCGTGACCCTCGCCGGGAGCCGGCGGCGCACCCCTGGATTCACGTGAAACATTCACCCCGGTGTCGAGGGGCGGGGGTCTCCATCGCCTCGTCGTGTCGCGCCGACGGGTCCGTCAGTCCACCACCTTGACGACGAGTTTGCCGAAGTTCCGCCCGGTGAGGAGTCCGCGAAAGGCGTCGCGGGTGTGATCGAAGCCCTCGACGACGTCTTCCTTGAACTTCACCGTGCCGTCGGCGACCCAGGCCGTCATGTCGCGGCGGAAGTCGTCGGTGAGGCGGTCGGCGAACTCGGTCTGGATGAACCCGCGAACCGTGATGCTGCGGGAGAGGACGAGTCCCATGAACCGTGGGAGCCGGTCGGGTCCCGCGGGTGCTTCGGTGTCGTTGTACCCCGCGACCAGACCGCAGACGGGGATGCGGGCGTAGGTGTTGAGGCGGGGGAAGACGGCATCGAAGACGTGACCGCCGACATTCTCGAAGTACACGTCGATGCCGTCGGGAGTCGCGGCCTCGAGTTGCTCGACGAAGTCGTCGGCGCGGTGGTCCACGGCGGCGGCGAACCCGAGCTCACGCAGGTAGGCGACCTTCTCGGGGCCCCCGGCGATGCCGACTGCCCGGGCGCCACGGGCCTGGGCGATCTGCCCGACGGCCGAGCCGACGGGCCCGGTGGCTGCTGCGACGACGACGGTCTCGCCGGGGCGCGGTCGACCGATCTCCGTCAGACCGGCGTAGGCGGTGAAGCCCGGCATTCCGAGCACCCCGAGCGCCGTCGAGACGGGCAGCGAGGCGGCGCCCATGTTCGCGTCGAGGCCGGTGAGCTGAGCGACCGATTCGACCGACCGGGTCTGCCACCCGCCGTAGCCGAGCACGAGGTCGCCGGGCTCGAACTCGCCGCCGGGGCATTCGAGTACCCGCGAGACCGTGGCACCGACCATCGTGCCCCCGATCGGCACGGGCTTCGCGTACGACTTCGCCGCGCTCATCCGGCCGCGCATGTACGGGTCGAGGGAGAGGTACAGCGTCTCGAGCAGTGCCTCCCCGGGCGCCGGGGGGTCCAATTCGGCTGTCTCGACGACGAGGTCGTCGTCGGTGGGTTCTCCGTGGGGACGCCGGGCCAGCACGATGCGACGGGTCGAGGTCATGGCTCCACTGTGCCCGCCGCCGCGTTCCGCGGCAGCCCGGGGAGGTGGGCGGCGGCGTCACGGCCGGTGCGTGGGCGGCTTCGAAAGGTCGAGCCCGCGCGCCGCTCGCCTTCTACGCTGTTCACATGAGCCAGACACACGACGAGCAGCCCGAGACCGACGAGAGTGCCGAGCAGACGCCGATCGAGGAGACCCCCGCCGCGGCCGGAGGCAAGGACGACACCACTCCCGAGCAGGGCGAGGGGGCGCAGAACTCGTTCTGACCCACCGGCGGCGGAGCACACGCCGGTGGGTGGCGGGCCTCCGCGACTCCAGCGCTACCAGCGGTGAACCCGCCGAGAGTCGCCGGTGCCTCGCTCAATCCCGGCCGACGTCCACCGAGGGCGCTCCCGTGAGGGTGACGAGTTCGTCATGGGTCGTCCAGAACATCGCGTGGACGATCCCCGCACCCGCCCACACCCGGTCGTAACGCGCGAGGTCGCGGTCGACGAGGGTCCGCAGGGCGGTTGGGTGGCCGACGGGCGCGCAGCCGCCGACGCGTTGACCCGTGGCGCCGTGGACGAAGTCGGGGTCGGCCCGCGAGAGTTTCGGAACGCCGAGATGCTCGGCGGCCTTGGCCACGTCGACGCGGTGGGCTCCGCTCGCGAGGACGAGCACGGGTTCGTCGCCGGCGCGAAAGACGAGACTGTTGGCGATCGCGCCGACCTCGCACCCGAGTTGTTCGGCCGCGGCGGCGGCCGTGGGCACGTCGGTGGTGAACTCGGTGATCCGGTCGAACAGTCCCGCTGCGACGAGCGCGGCCTCGACCCGGGTGAGCGCGGAGTCGTCGCTCATCACGCGGCGCCGAACCGGGCGGCCGAACGGGCTTTCGCCTTGGCGGGCTCTTCTTCGCGGTTCTTCGGCGGGGCGCTCGTCACCAACTCCTCGAGGAGCCGGTCGACGGCGGCAGCGATCTCACCGACGGCGCGGTCGTAGGCCGCCTGGTTGGCCTTGCTCGGAGCTCCGCCCCCGATCTTGCGGACGAACTGCAGACAGGCGGCGTCGACCTCCTCCCGGGTGGCCGGTGGTTCGAAGTTGTGAAGCTGACGAATGTTGCGGCACATGGGTCTTCCTCTCCTCGCAACCGAGCTCGCGTCCTGTCCGGCACGGTCAGCGCACCGCACGACGCGCCGGCCGTCAAGACTGCCGGGCCACGGGATGAGCCCACCAGCCCGATCTCGAGCGCCGGGGGCGGTTCACATCTCGCACAACAAAGACCGGTCAGGGCGACACACTCGGAACCGCGATGAGCCGCTGACCTGCGACGATGACAGGCCGCCTGCGTGAGGAGCGGTCGGTGACCGGTCTTTCTTGCGCGAGATCGCCGGCGCCCCGCGATCAGGACGGGGACCGCGCGGCCGCGAGCGCCTCGCGAAGGACGGCCGCCACCTCGTCGCGGTGCGTGAGGGGTGCGAGGTGGCTGGCGCGGGGGATGACGCGGATGCGGGCGTCGGCGCACATCGACGCGTAGTGGCGGGCGTCGATGCGGAGTTGGTCGAACTGCCCGCCCACGAGGAACACCGGGCACGGCAACCCGCGGAGTTGCTCGGCGCTGGCCGAGGCCATGGTTCCCGCCCACGCGGCCGGGAGGGCGGCGTAAGCACCGGTGCCGGGTACGTCCTCGGGCGCGGCTCCGAGCCGGCGCAGCATCGCGTTCGTCGCCACCGCCATGCGATCGGGACCGACGGCCGTCAGTGCGCGGGCGAAACCCGTGTACGTGCGCCGCAGGGCCGGGTGCCGGCTCGGGTCGGCGGTGGCGCCGAGCAGCACGAGCGCCCCGATCCGGTCGGGGTGGCGTTGGGCGTAGGTGGTGACGACGTACCCGCCGAGGCTGTGACCGGCGAGAACGGCATCGGCTCGACCGGTGGCCTCGACGGCACGGGCGACGACGTCGACCGCTGCCTCGTCCGTCCACGGCTCGCCGACCCGGTCTCCGTGACCGGGCAGATCGACCGTGACGACATCGGCGCCGGGGAGGCGCTCGGCGTATCCCGACCATTGCCGGGAGTCGAACCGAGTGCCGTGGACGAGGATCAGCGGCTGTCCCATCTCGTCCCCCTCGCAGATCGACCGTGAGCACGTGCAGTATCCCGCTCGCCGCCCTCTGCAGGCCCGAGGCCACCCCTGATCGCCGACGTCGCCTGGGCGAGAATGGCGCGCATGACTGTGGATGCCACCCGTGTGGAGACGTACTACCGCCTCGTCGACGCTGACGACGTCGACGGTCTCGTCGAACTGTTCGCGCCGGACTCCGTCTACCGGCGGCCGGGGTACGAACCGCTCGTCGGTCACGACGCCCTGCGCGCGTTCTACGAGGGGGAACGGGTCATCGAATCGGGGACGCACACCGTGGATCACACGGTGGTCGGGGAGGACTCCGTCGCCGTGCACGGTCGCTTCGAGGGCACGCTGCGTGACGGCTCGTCGGCCTCCCTGCGGTTCGCCGACTTCTACACCTTCGACGACGACGGCCGGTTCGCCACTCGCGACACGTTCTTCTTCGCCCCGTTGGTCTGACCGGCCCGAGCCGCCTGCGAGACGCCCGGTCAGCGCTCACCGGCGAGGCGTCGACGACCACGGGCGAGCGCGGCATCGACGAGGCTGCCGCCCGGCCCGGCCTCCTCGACGAGCTCGAGCACCCGGCCTCCGATGGCGTCGACGGCCTCGGCGAGTTGCTCGTCGCTCCAGCCGAGGGCCCGGGCGTGCTCGTGGATGACGCCGCCGGCGTTGGCGACGAAGTCGGGAACGAACGTGATGCCTCGAGTGAGCAGGGCCGCGTCGACGTCGTCGGAGTCCAGCGTGTCGTTGGCGGCCCCGGCGATGAGCCGGCAGTTCAGGTGGGGCACGACGTCGGCGGTCACGACCCGCGCGACCGCCGAGGGCGCGAACACGTCGCACTCGGTGGTGACGATCTCCTCGACGTCCACCGCTCGGCCGCCCACCTGCGCGGCGACCTCCTCGGCGCGCGCACGGTCGACGTCCGCGGCGATCACCTCGCCACCATCTCGAGCGACGAGGCGGGCGAGTTCTCCGCCCACCGACCCGACTCCCTGCACGGCGACCCGCACGCCCGACAGGTCCGGCCGGCCGAGCACGCCCTGCACGGCGGCCCGCATCGCCGCGTACACCCCGCGGGCCGTCCACGGCGAGGGGTTGGCGTCGGCACAGTAGACCTTGGCGCCCCGCTCGCGAACGACGGCCATGTCGGCGAGCGTCGTCGCCATGTCCACGCCGGGGATGTAGCGCCCGTGGGTGCCGGCCACCGCGTCACCGAACGCCTCGAACAGGCGCCGGCGGGCTGCGGCATCCCGGGGTCGCCCGTCGGAGACGATGACGGATTTCGCTCCGCCATAAGGCAGTTCGGCCAGAGCGTGCTTGAACGTCATCGCCCGCGCGAGCCGTTGTGCCTCCTCGACCGCCGCGGCCGGGGTGGCGTACTCACGCATCCGTACCCCGCCGAATCCTGGTCCGAGCGTGAGGTCGTCGAGGGCGATGACCGCCTTGAGGCCGGAGGCCTCGTCGCTGACGGTGATGACCTGCTCGGAGGTGAAGGGGTCGAAGTGCGTCGCGTCCATGGGCCCACCGTAGGCGGCCGGGTGCCGGGTCACCGCCGGGTGCCGCCTACGCTTGGTCACCGTGTCCGCGAACGCCCCGAATATCGATGCCCTCCTGCGCCAGGCCACCGGCCGTCTCGCGCCGGCGCTTCCGTTGTTGACGGAGCTCGGGTCGGCGTTCACCGACGCGGGGCACGAGGTCGCGCTCGTGGGCGGGCCGGTACGCGACGCGTTCCTCGGCCGCGACAGCATCGATCTCGACCTCACGACCTCGGCGCGCCCTGACGACACCGAGCGCATCCTCGCCGCATGGGGTGAGGCGACGTGGGACATGGGCCGCGACTTCGGCACGATCGGCGCCCGCCGCGGCGCGACGATCGTCGAGGTCACGACGTATCGCGCCGATGCCTACGACGGTCAGACGCGCAAGCCGGTCGTCGCGTTCGGAGACTCCCTCGAGGAGGACCTGATCCGCCGCGACTTCACCGTCAACGCGATGGCCCTGCGCCTGCCCGACCTCGGGTTCGTCGATCCGCACGGCGGTCTCGAGGATCTCGCCGCCCGGCGTCTGCGCACCCCGAGCCCGGCCGAGGTCTCCTTCGGGGACGACCCGCTGCGGATGATGCGGGCCGCGCGCTTCGCCGCCCAGCTCGGCTTCGTGCCCACCTACGAGGTGCGGGCCGCGATGGCGGAGATGCACGCGACGCTCGAGATCGTCTCGGCCGAGCGGATTCGCGACGAGTTCAGCAAGCTCATGCTCGCCCCCGACCCCGTCGGCGGTATCCGTCTGCTCGTCGACACCGGTCTGGCCGATGTCATGCTCCCCGAGCTGACGCTCATGCGGACGACGGTCGATGAGCACCGCCGCCACAAGGACGTCTACGAGCACTCGCTCACGGTGCTCCGCCAGGCCATCGCGCTCGAAGGAGCGCCCGGGAGCCCGGCGCAGGACGTGCCCGGCCCGGATCTCGTGCTGCGGCTGGCCGCGCTCATGCACGACGTCGGCAAGCCCGCGACCCGACGCTTCGAGCCCGGTGGCGGGGTGACGTTCCACCACCACGAGGTCGTCGGGGCCAAGCTCACGAACAAGCGCCTCCGGGCCCTGCGCTACGACAAGGAGACCGTCAAGGCCGTGAGCCGGCTCGTCGAGCTCCACCTGCGCTTCCACGGGTACGGCGGCGGGGAGTGGACCGATTCGGCCGTGCGTCGCTACGTCACCGACGCCGGTGAGCTGTTGCCACGACTGCACCGCCTCACCCGCGCCGACTGCACCACCCGCAACCAGCGCAAGGCCGAGCGGCTCGCCCGCACCTACGACTCCCTCCAACGCCGCATCGAGTCGCTCATGGCGGCCGAGGAGCTCAAGAAGGTGCGTCCCGAGCTCGACGGCAACGAGATCGGCGAGATCCTCGGCATCAGCCCCGGCCCGGTGCTCGGCCGCGCCTACAAGCACCTGCTCGCGATCCGTCTCGACCGGGGTCCGATCGGCAAGGACGCCGCGCGCGAGGAGCTGGTCACGTGGTGGGCGCAGCAGCCGGAGGCCCACGACGGCTGAGGCCGGCGTCGGGTCCCCTCGGCTCGCCAGGGCGCGCGCATGACACGAGTCCGGGTGTCGCGGTTGTCGATCGGTGATCAGAGTTCGCCGCGCACGACCGATGAGGACCGTGGACGATCGATCGGGATCGTGCAGCGTACGGGGTGTCTTCAGGCAGAGGCGGCATACTCTGGCGCGCACAGACCCCTGGGGAAGAGGAACGAGTGAGTTCACCGACCGGACGGATCCGCGTGGCCGCGCCGCCGCGCAAGCGAGGCTGGCGACGCCTGTTCTCCCTCAAGTTGTGGTTGCTCCTCCTGAGCCTAGGGGTGCTCCTCGCGGCGGGAACGGCCGCGGCCGCGTACACGCTCGTCGACATCCCCGACCCGAACACCGCGGCCCAGTCGCAGACGTCGATCGTCTACTACGCCGACGGCAAGACCGAGATGGCCCGCATCAGTGCCGTCGACCGCGAGGCCGTCCAGCTCGACCAGGTTCCCGAGTCGATGCGGCACGCGATGCTCGCCGCCGAGGACCGCAGCTTCTACGAGAATCCGGGCATCTCGCTCATGGGTCTCGGCCGGGCCGTGTGGGCGCTCGTCACCGGCGGCCCGACCCAGGGCGGGTCGACGATCACGCAGCAGTACGTCAAGAACTACTTCCTCACCCAGGACCAGACGTTCGCCCGCAAGGGCCGTGAGCTCGTCATCTCGCTGAAGATCGAGCAGGAGCTCTCCAAGGACGAGATTCTGCGCGACTACCTCAACACCATCTACTTCGGCCGCGGCGCGTACGGGGTGCAGGCGGCCTCGCGCGCCTACTTCGGCAAGGACGTCACCAAGCTCGACCTCGCCGAGAGCGCGTTCCTCGCCTCGGTCGTGCGCGGCCCGTCGTTGTACGACCCGGCCGAGGGCGCCAAGGCCGAGAAGAACGCCGAGGCCCGCATGAAGTACGTGCTCGACGGCATGGTCGAGCAGGGGTGGCTCACGTCGTCGCAGCGCCGGGCCGTGAAGTTCCCCAAGGTGCTGCCGCCCAAGGAGCGGTCCTCGCGTTCCGGGCCCAACGGGTACCTCGTGCAGATGGTGCGTGACGAGCTGGTCTCGAAGGTGGGTCTGTCGCCGGAGCAGATCGACGTGGGCGGTCTGCGGATCACGACGACGATCGACCAGCAGCGCCAGCGGGATGCGATCCGCGCCGTGGAGAACAACCTGCCGACGCCGAAGGTGCGTGCGGGTCTCGTCTCGCTCAAGCCGGGCGACGGCGCGATCATGGCGCTCTACGGCGGGGCGAACTTCGAGAAGCAGCCGTACAACGCCGCCACCCAGGCCCAGTTGCAGGGCGGGTCGACGTTCAAGGTGTTCACGCTGGTCGCGGCGCTGGAGAAGGGCATCGGCACCGGCACGATGTTCGACGGGAGCTCCCCGCGGTACTTCGAGGAGTTCAAGGGCGGCGGCAACCCCAGCGGCCGGGTGCAGAACTACGGTGACGCGAGCTACGGCTGGATCGATCTGCGTACGGCGACGGCCAAGTCGGCCAACACTCCGTTCGCGCAGCTCAACATCGAGGTGGGCCCGCAGGCCACCAAGGACGCGGCCATCGAACTCGGGCTGCCGCAGAACACCCTGGGGCTCGACAGCAACGCCGCCAACGTCTTCGGCACCGCCTCCCCGCGGGTCATCGACATGGCCAAGGCGTACGCGACGCTCGCGGCGCGCGGGGTACGCAGCGAGCCGTACGTCATCAAGGAGGTCAAGGCCGTCGAGGGCGCGGGAGAACGCTTCGACGGGTACGTCGCCCAACCCGTGACCGAGCAGGTCGTCGACGAGAACGTCGTCGCCGACGCGGTGGACGCGATGGAGCAGGTGGTCAAGCGCGGCACCGCGACGAAGGCCCAGGCCATCGGGCGGCCCGCGGCGGGCAAGACCGGCACGACCGACGAGAACCGCGCGGTGTGGTTCGACGGGTTCACCCCCGACATCGCGACCGCCGTCGCCATGTATCTGCCCGACGAGCAGGGCAACGCCGTCCCCATGCGCGGCGCCGGTCTCGGCAGCGGGGTGACGGGTGGCTCCTATCCGGTCGACGTGTGGACCTCCTACATGCGTCGTGCGGTCGAGGGCACGCCGTACCAGGACTTCCCCGAGCGTGCCGGGATCGGCAACTCCCAGGGCCGGGACGAGTGGCAGGAGCAGCCGTCCGAGCCGGCGCCCGAGGAGACCCAGCAGTGGGTGCCCTCCGAGCCGCCCACGCAGACGCCGAGCGAGGCGCCCGTCCCCACGTGGACGCCCACCGACGTGCCGCCGCCTCCGCAGACCTCCGCGCCCCAGGGCGACGGTGACTCCGGTGGCCAGAACGGCAACGGCAGGGACTCCGGTGGCGACCAGGGCGGCGACGGGGGCCGTGACGGCGGTGGCAACGACGCACCCGGCAAGGGCCGCGGCGGCGGTCGATCCTCGCCGCCCGAGGGCCGGGACTCTCCGCGCGGCGGCGATGCCGCGACGGCCACCGCCCGTGCAGCACAACGTCGCCCGGCGGCCCCCGTGCCGTCGGCCAGCGGAACGTAGTCTCGGCACATGTCCTCGAGCGTGCTGCCCCCGGGGCAGCCGGATCGCATCGCGCGCCTCGCGACAGGGGTGGTCGGAGGCCCGCGCGGAAGGCATGCGGTCACCCCGTCCGGCAGGCCGCATCTGCTGCTCGTCGCCGCACTGCTGAGCCTGGGCGCCTGCCTCACCCTCGCGCTGGGGTTCCTGCAGAAGAGCCACTGCGTGCGGTTCGGCTGGGCGGTGCCGCAGGTCTACTGGAAGGGCTGCTACTCCGATCTGCCCTCGTACGCGGGCAATCCCGGCCTCACGGGTGGGCTGCCCTACGACGCGGGCTCGGCGCTCGGTGAGCCGGTGGGAGTCGGGGTCGTGTTGCGGTTGCTGGCCGTGTTCGTGCCGGCCGACGGGTTCGCGCGTCAGCAGGGCCTGTTCGTCGCATGGGCCGTGCTGGCCGCGGTGCTGCTCGTCGTCACCGTGCTCGCGACGGTGTGGACGTGCCGCGCCCACCCGGAGTGGGCCGCCCACGTCGCGTTCAGCCCGCTCGTCGCCACGGTCGCGCTGGTGTCGCTCGACCTCGTGGGGGTCGCCCTCACCTCGGTCGCCATGTGGCTGTGGAGCCGAGGCCGGCTCACCGCGGCGGGCGTCGTGTTCGGCCTCGCCGTCGCCACCCGCACCTACCCACTGCTCGTCCTCGTCGTCCTCGGCGTCCTCGCCCTGCGGGCCGGCGCTCTGCGCGACTGGGCCCGCACCGCCGGAGTGGCCCTCGTCACCGCGGTGCTCGTCGTCGGAGGCGTGTCCCTCGCGTACGGCACCGGGACGCTGGCGGCCTACCAGTCCTGGGCTGCGGCCACGGCGCAGCTCGGCTCGCCGTGGTACGTCGCGACCCTGTGGGAGCGCCCGATCGCGATGGGGGTGCTCACGCTGCTCGCGGTGTTCGGGTGGGCCCTGGCCGTCGGCGCCGGAGCTCTTCTCGCGCTCGCGGCACCGGTGCGTCCACGCATCGGCGAGATCGCGATCGTCGTCCTCGTCCTCGTGCTGATCACCGGCAAGTCGCTGCCCGTGCAGTCCTCGCTGTGGCTCGTGCCGCTCGCCGCGATCGCCGGCCTGCCGTGGCGTGATCACCTTCTCTGGGCGCTCACCGAGGTGCTCTACTTCGTCGCGGTGTGGCTCTACCTCGGTGGACTGGACGACGCCGCCGCTGCGCTGCCCAAGGCCTGGTACGCCGCGTTCCTCGTGTTGCGCCTCGCCGGCCTGGTCTGGCTCGCCGCGGCCGCCACACGGCAGGCGATGAACCGTCGCGACCACGGCACGGTCTTCGACGCCCCGCCGATCGACGAGGCCGCCGGACGCATGGCCGCTCTCCCCGACGCCGTCGTCGTCCGGTACGAGCAGTGAACGCGACCGACGCGCACACACCGACCGCGCCGGCCCCCTGTGGATGACGATTCGGTGGGAGTCGCGCCGCCCGGTACGCTGAGGGGTATCTCTTGGCACGCGGTGACGCGTCGCGACCGGCACCTTCGGGTGCCGGCCGGGCACACGGCACTCGGCGGGCGAACACTCGAACGGCGATCCCCGCAGCTCGGCTGCGGTGTCGCGGGCCAGGGACGCAGCAACCCTCCTGTCACGGAGAGACCGTGACCGCCAAGACCGAAGGAGGTGGGTTACGCGCATGCGTCAGTACGAACTCATGATCATCCTCGACCCCGAGGTGGACGACCGGCAGGTCGCCCCGACGCTCGAGCGGTTCCTCGCCGTCATCAAGAACGACAAGGGCACGATCGACAACCTCGACCTCATGGGCCGTCGTCGGCTCGCCTATGACATCAAGAAGAAGTCCGAGGGCATCTACGTCGTCGTCAACTTCAGCGCAGAGCCGGCCACGGCCAAGGAGCTCGACCGTCAGCTGGGTCTGAGCGAGCAGGTGCTCCGCACCAAGCTCCTCCGCCCCGACGCGGCCTGAGTCCTCGCATCCACGCCGATCAGCGCCGCTGATCGGCATCGATCACCGCTCACGACCGACCCCCCGGAGAGGACCCCTCATGGCCGGCGAGACCGTCATCACCGTCATCGGCAACCTCGTTGCCGACCCGGAGCTTCGCTTCACCCCCTCGGGTGCGGCGGTCGCCAACTTCCGCGTCGCCTCGACGCCGCGCACGTTCGATCGTCAGACGAACGAGTGGAAGGACGGTGAGGCCCTGTTCCTCACGTGCTCCGCGTGGCGTGACATGGCCGAGAACGTGGCCGAGTCGCTCACCCGTGGCTCCCGCGTCATCGTCTCGGGCCGGCTGAAGTCTCGTTCGTACGAGACCAAGGAGGGCGAGAAACGCACCGTCATGGAGCTCGACGTCGACGAGATCGGCCCGTCGCTCAAGTACGCCACGGCCAAGGTCAGCAAGACCTCCCGCGGTGGCGGCGGCGGCTTCTCCGGCGGCGGCCAGCAGGGTGGCGGCTGGGGAGGTCAGCAGGGTGGCAACTCCGGCGGTGGCTGGGGCGGCGGTCAGCAGGGTGGTTCGGCCCCGTCGTCCGACCCGTGGGCCCAGGGCCCCAGCGGTGGCGGCCAGTCCGGCGGCCAGCAGGGCGGCAACTCCGGCGGGTGGGGCCAGGCCCCGTCCTACGACGAGCCCCCGTTCTGATCGACCGATCGGCGTCTCGCGAGCCGGTGCCCTTCGCGCCGGCCTCGCATCCGGTGGACGTGAGTCCATCACCCGGGCCCTGAGCCCGGATCACATCTGAGTACGACCCCATCCCGGAGCATCACTCCGGGCTCTCACGAGAGGAGAGCACCACGATGGCGAAGCCCGTTGTGCGCAAGCCCAAGAAGAAGGCCAACCCGCTCAAGGCCGCGAAGATCGAGAACATCGACTACAAGGACACGACGCTGCTGCGGAAGTTCATCTCCGACCGCGGCAAGATCCGTGCGCGTCGCGTCACCGGTGTGTCGGTGCAGGAGCAGCGCCTCATCGCGAAGGCGGTCAAGAACGCCCGCGAGATGGCCCTGCTGCCCTACTCCAGCTCGGCTCGCTGAGTCCGACCCGGTCTGAGAGAAGGAGACACATCATGAAGCTCATCCTCACGAACGAGGTCACCGGTCTCGGTTCTGCCGGTGACGTCGTCGAGGTCAAGGACGGCTACGGCCGCAACTTCCTGCTCCCGCGTGGTCTCGCGACCCCGTGGAGCCGCGGCGGCCAGAAGCAGGTCGACGCGCTGCGCAAGGCCCGTGAGGCACGCGTCATCGCCTCGCTCGATGACGCCAAGGGCGTCAAGGGCCAGCTCGAGGCTCGTACCCTGCGCATCGCCGTTCAGGCATCGGACTCCGGCCGCCTGTTCGGTGCCATCACGCAGAACGAGGTCGCCGAGGCCGCCAAGGCCGAGGGCGTGACCATCGACCGTCGCACGGTCGAGTTCACCAGCCCCATCAAGTCGACGGGTGACCACACCGCGCTGGTGCGCCTCCACCCGGAGGTCTCCGCCACGGTGAAGCTGCAGGTCGTCGCGGGCTGAGTCCCGGTCGATCCGTCTCGACGCCCCCGTACTCCGCTCGGAGTGCGGGGGCGTCGGCGTCTGTTCAGGAGTGAACGGGGCAGGGGGGCGGGTCAGCGCATGCCGGTGACCAGCCACGTGTCCGAGCGGGCGCGCAGGGCGAGGACGAGGGTGCGTATCGCCATGAAGACGAGGAACCCGGCCCAGATGGCGGCGAGCGCGACTCCGGGTCCGGCGGCCTGCAGCGGCTCTTGAGCGGCGAGGATCACGCCGACGACCGGCAGGTAGGCGATGAGGACGACGACGCCGGCACCGGCGAGCCAGCGGGCGTCTCCGGCTCCGATGAGCACCCCGTCGAGGAGGAAGGCGTAGGCCGACAGCGGTTGCCCGGCGGCGAGCACGAGGAGCCCGATCGTGAGGGCGGCTCGCACGTCGGGGTCGGGCGTGAACAGCCACGGCAGCACCGGTGAGAGGGCGGCGATGGCGACGCCGAGGAGTACTCCGAAGAACATCGACCACCGTGTCATGAGGGCGGTGAGGGTGCGGGCGCCGGAGCTGTCGCCGGCGCCGAGGGCCTTGCCGATGAGCGCCTGCCCGGCGATCGCGAGGGCGTCGAGGGCGAAGGTGAGGAACGTCCACAGTGTCCATGCGACCTGGTGGGCGGCGAGGGTGACGTCGCCGAACCGGACCGCGACCCAGGTGGTGAGCAGGATGACCGCGCGTAGGGCGAGGGTGCGCACGAGCAGCGGGATCCCGTCCCCGGCCGCGCGGAGCACGGAGCGCGGGTGGGGCCGCAGGGAGGCGCCGTGTCGCCGGGCGCCGCGCACGACGACGGTTCCGAGCCCGAGGGCCATCCCGGTCTGGGCGATGACGGTGCCCCACGCGGACCCGCCGATGCCGAGACCGAAGCCGTAGACGAACAGCAGGTTGAGGACGACGTTGGCGCCGAATCCGGCCACGGCGGCGACGAGCGGGGTGCGGGTGTCCTGGAGTCCGCGCAGGACGCCGGTGAGCGCGAGCACGGCGAACATGGCGGGGACTCCGAGGGCGGAGATCCGCAGGTAGACGAGGGCCTGGGCGTTGACCGTGGGCGTGGCACCGAAACTCTCGACGATGGGCCCGGCACCGAGACCGAGGACGAGAGCCGTCACGGTTCCGAGGACGAGGGAGAGCCAGAGGCCGTCGAGGCCGGCGGCGAGGGCAAGGTCGTGAGCTCCCGCGCCCAGGCGTCGGGAGACGAGTGCGGTGGTCGCGTAGGCGAGGAAGACGAACAGGCCGACGGCGGTGGCGAGCACGCTCGAGGCGATGCCCAGCCCGGCCAGCGGTGCCGTGCCGAGGTGGCCGACGATCGCGGTGTCGGCGAGGAGGAACAGGGGCTCGGCGACGAGCGTGAGCAGGGCGGGGACCGCGAGGCCGAGGACCTCGCGGCGGATCCGGGCGGGGTCGATCCCGTCAGCGTGCGGCGCCGGCGTCATCGGCGAGGCGGGCATGGACGGCTCGAGCGAGCGAGGCGGGCATCTGGGTCTTCCACCCGTCGAGGGTGGCACGGAGCCACGGGCAGGCCGGAGTCCGGGTGCGCGCGTAGGCGGCGAGAGCCTCGGGAATGGCGTCGCGGACGACGGCGTGGCGTTCGAGCAGGTTGGCTCCGACGCATGCCTTCAGCAGGTCACGGTCGATCGCGTGGCGGCGCCGCACCTGGCTGAGGATGGCGGAGCGTCGCAACCACTCCGAGTCGACGACGGCCCAGGAGCGCATCACGGGAACCTCGGTCTCGGGTGCCGCGGACAGGGGAAGCGGCAGGCAGAAGTGGGCGACGGCGTCGGCGGTTTCGGGAGTGGGGTCGTCGGTGACGAGATCGCGGTAGATCGACGTCGCTCGGGGCGAAGAGGCGTAGGCGCGATAGCGGGGGTGTCGAGCGAGGGCGACGGCGGCGTAACGCGACTCGTGACTCGGATCGACCGACCACAGGTTGCGGATCGCGTCCTCCCAGGACTCGTGGTCGGAGGGCGAGAGCGCGGGGTCGGCGAGGCTCGACACGAGGAGCCGCACGACGGTGTGGATCGGGACTCCGGCGAAGGGGAGGTCGCTGCGGTACTGGCGTCGTAGGGCGCGGGCGAGCGACTGGTCGCGGCGGTCATCGAGGTCGCGTCGCACGGCGCGCGGTAGGGCGTCGGCGGCACGGTGCATGCCCCCGAGGTTAACGGCTGGTAGGCCCGACGCGGCGAACCTACTTTTCGGTCGGTGTCACACCATGTGAACGCTTACGAAATGTTGAATCAGCTAGCCGGACCAGCCGATTCGACCGACGCGAACGGGGGCGCGACCGGTTCGTCCCGTATGTCGGTCACGGGCAGCACACCCCGGATGTGGTGCGGGTAAAGCGTCGGCATCCAGTGGTGCACGGTGTGGTCAGAACTTGTCTCGCCTGGCGGTCCTGGGATGCATATCGTGTGGCGCACAACTTTGTCCACCCCCATCGCCGCAGCTCAGCGGGGTGCCGGTGGACAACTCGCTCAGTCATCCCCAGCTTCGTCCACAGGATGTGGACGTTGTCCACCGGGTCGTCCACACCTTCTCCCCAACACGTCCTGATCGGCTGTTTGTGACGGGCGTCCGTGGCCCCTAGCGTTGGTCCTCGATCGCCCCTCCGATCACCCGGAACGGCCGTGCGTGGCGACGCGTCGGCGGCCTTTCGGTCACGGCTCGGGGGCGTGACCGAAAGCCTGTCGGTGGCGGCGTGCAGTGTGTCTGCCGGCGGGCTTTCATGTCCGCACAACGCTGTCGAGAGGGGGATCGCATGTCGCTGGCGCGCGTGGACAGATCGGATTTCGAGGGTGGCCTGCACTCGATCTCCGAGGGGCCGGACGACCGGGTTCCGCCGCAGGACGTCCACGCCGAGCAGAGCGTGCTCGGCAGCATGATGCTGTCGAAGGACGCGATCGCGGACTCCATCGAGGTGCTGCGCGGCACCGACTTCTACCGGCCGGCCCACGAGCTCGTCTTCGAGGCCATCCTCGACCTGTACGGGCGCGGCGAGCCGGCCGACGCGATCACCGTGGCCGACGAGCTCACCAAGCGTCAGGAACTCTCGCGGGTCGGGGGGCAGTCCTACCTCCACCAGCTCATCGCGGGTGTGCCGACGGCCGCCAACGCCGGGTACTACGCGCAGATCGTCGCCGAGCGTGCGGTGCTGCGCCGGCTCGTCGATGCGGGCACGCGCATCGTGCAGCTCGGTTACGGCACCTCCGGTGGCGATGTCGAGGAGATCGTCAACACGGCCCAGGCGGAGGTGTACGCGGTCGCCGACAAGCGCGGCGGCGAGGATTACCACCTGCTCGGCGAGCTGCTCGAGGCCACGGCCGACGAGATCGAGCAGGCCTCCGGCTCCACGGGCGAGATGGTCGGCGTCCCCACCGGCTTCGCCGATTTCGACGAACTCACCAATGGGCTTCACCCCGGGCAGATGATCGTCATCGCGGCGAGACCGGCAATGGGAAAATCGACCCTGGCCTTGGATTTCGCGCGGGCCGCCGCTATTCACAACAACATGTCGACCGTCGTCTTCTCGTTGGAGATGAGTCGAAACGAGATCACGATGCGTCTGCTCAGTGCCGAGGCGTCGATCCAGTTGCAGCACATGCGCAAGGGCACGATGCGCGACGAGGACTGGAGCAAGCTCGCGCGCACGATGGGTGAGGTCAGCGAGGCGCCGTTGTTCATCGACGACTCGCCCAACATGTCGCTCATGGAGATCCGGGCGAAGTGCCGCCGGCTCAAGCAGCGTCACAATCTGAAACTCGTGATCATCGACTACCTGCAGCTCATGAGCTCCGGTAAGAAGGTGGAATCA
Source organism: Mobilicoccus massiliensis (assembly GCF_000826525.2). Classification (GTDB taxonomy): domain Bacteria; phylum Actinomycetota; class Actinomycetes; order Actinomycetales; family Dermatophilaceae; genus Mobilicoccus; species Mobilicoccus massiliensis. The sequence continues at coordinate 115,310 of NZ_LN651323.1, forward strand.
CGTCAGCAAGAGGTGTCGGAGTTCTCTCGAGCGCTCAAGCTGCTCGCCAAGGAGTTGGAGGTCCCCGTGATCGCGCTGTCGCAGCTCAACCGTGGACCGGAGCAACGCACCGACAAGAAGCCCCAGGTCAGCGATCTGCGTGAGTCGGGGTGCCTCACCGCGGACACCAAGATTCTGCGGGCCGACACGGGCGCCGAGGTCGCGATCGGGGAGCTCGCGGCGTCGGGGGAGAAGGACGTGCCGGTGTGGGCGTTGGACGAGTCCCTGCGGTACGTGCGTCGACACATGACGCACGCGTTCTCCACGGGGACGAAGCCGGTGTACCGGTTGACGCTGGCGTCGGGAAAGACGGTGCGGGCCACGGAGAATCACCCGTTCCTCACCTACGACGGCTGGGTGCCCTTGGGGGAGGTCACGTGCGGCATGCGTGTTGCGGCGCCGCGGCACGTGCCGGCACCCGGCCAAGTCGACTCCGAGTGGGCCGACGACGACGTGCGCACCGCGGCGCAGCTGTGCGCCGAGCACCCGGCCGCGACGATTCCGTCGGTGTTGTTCTCGCTGCCCAAGACCCAGATCGCGCTGTTCCTGCGGGCGTTCTTCTCGACGTGCGGTGGAGTGATGTTGTCGGTGGATCGTCCGGGCGGGGAGATCTTCGCCTTCGCCGACGGCCGCGACCGGCTCGACCGGGTGTCACGGCTGCTGCTGCGGTTCGGCATCTCGACCGTCGTCACCGGGGACGAGTCGGGGTGGGTGCTCGACATCGTCGACGTGGATTCGCAGCGCCGGTTCCTGCAGGAGATCGGCATCGACGGTCCCGCGGCCTCGGATGCCGGGCGGTTGTTGGACATCGTGCGTCAGGTGTCGTCGGCGCCTGTGCCAGGTGAGGGCCAGCTGCCGCTGTGGCATGACGTGGCCGCGGCCCTGTCCCCGGTGACCGACGACGATGCCGTCGCCGGCGGTGCGCTCGAGACGGCGGTGACCGCGCAGGTGGGGACCCTGCGTCAGGTCGCGACCGTCCTCGACCGCGACGACGCCGACCTCGAGGCCGTCAACGACGTGGAATGGGAGGTCGTCGTCGGCGTCGAGTTCGACGGCATCGAAGAGGTCTTCGACGCCACCGTCCTCGGCACCCACAACTTCATCGCCGACGGCATCTCCGTGCACAACTCCATCGAGCAGGACGCCGACATGGTCGTCCTCCTCCACCGTGAATCCGTGTACGAGCCCGATTCACCGCGCGAGGGTGAAGCCGACATCATCGTGGCCAAGCACCGAAACGGCCCGACACGGACCATCACCGTGGCGTTCCAGGGGCACTATTCGAGGTTCACGAATATGGCGGCGAATTACTGAGCGACAAGTGGTGCTGAGATGCTGACCTATCCGTCAGTGCCCCCCCTCGGGATCGCCGATGAAGCGGCGGCAGCGGTCATGACCGTAGCCTTGCTCGTGTCCTGGGCGATCGCTGCACAGGAAGGCTCCCGGTGACGGCCGCGACGACGCCGAGCTCGCGCAGCAGACCTGAGGGACCGCCTCCGCACGGCCCTATCATTGGCGGCAGCAGAACGCTGTCATCCGAGGGGGCCACATGGCTCGAGGACGCATCGCCGTCGCGATGACATGGCGCTCGGACCGGTGGGCCGAACAGTGGCCCTGGACCTGACCGCGGTCGAAGGTTTCGTCGCGATCGCCACCAGCGACATTTCGGACGCGCCGCCGCAGCCCAGGGCGTCTCGATCTCGACGATCACGAAGCGACTCCAGCGTCTGGAGGCATCACTCGGTGTACCGCTCGTCTTCCGCGGGTCGGCGGGTTTCAGCGGACTGACCCCTGCCGGGCAGCGGTTCCTGGAGGTGGCGCCAGCCCTGCTGCGCGCGGCCGACGTGGCGGCTGTGGCCGCGTCGGGCACGCCGCACACGACGTTGTCGGTGGCGATCCCCGACGGTGTCGGCGTCGTCGCCCCGCTACTCCCCTCCGCGCTCGGAACCCTCGAACTCGCCCTCCAGCAAACCTACTCAGGTGTCGAGGTCCTGGCGGCTCCGACGCCTTTCGACCGGCTCACTGAGAGCCTGGTGGAAGGGGAGGTGGACGCGGTGCTCACCTCGGTCGTTCGCCGCACCCCGGCGTCGTCTCCACCCGGCTCTCACCCTTGCGCCGGATCGGCGTCGTCAGCGCGAGCCACCCCTTCGCGCGCCGGCACTCCGTGCCCGCCGCCGAGTTCGCCGCGGCACCGATGATCTACTCGCCGGAGTTGCCCGACCATTACATGCACCCGTTTGTCCTCGCCGATGTGAGGCCGCTGTCAGAGGCTTCGCTCTCGCCGCTGCGCGCGTCCGCGACGGCGCACGTGGCGCAACGGCTCCTCCAGGGTCGAGAGGTGACGGTCGTGCCGGCCGCGCTGACCGGGCACCTCCCGCCAGAGGTGCACCGCGTCCGCATCGAGGGTCTCCCGCCCGCGTGGTATCACGCGCATCGTCGCATCGCCGACAACCGGCCGCCACTGCTCATGGCCATCGAGCTGATGGGCGACTTCACCGACTCGATCACCCGCTTCGCGCTGCAGTCACCACCGTTTCCCGCTCGGAAACGGTTTCCCCGCAGCACTTTCGCAACTCCCATCATGGCGTCTGTCACTGCCTGACGTGCGACCCGACAGGAGCTTGCCATGATCACCGCATACCGCGCACTCGCCTACCTCGTCTGCCTCCTGGTCGGAGTGCAGGCCGCCACCCACGCCTGGTCCTCCGCCGGAGGGTCTGTCGCTCTAACGGTGTAAGTGGCCTGATCGCCTCGTTCGGGGCAGGAGGGTCGTCATGACCGAGACACTGGGGCTCGTGGAGGAGCCGACATCGCAGGAGCCACCTGAGGACGCGTCCTCGGGTGAAGCGTTCGGGGCCGTCCCGGACGAGCCCGGGCCCGCAGGGGCTGGGGACATGACGGCCGCGAACGCGGCCGTCATTCGGCAGCTTGTACTGCAAGCCAAGGACGCCGGGATCGAGATCACCGGCCCGGGTGGATTGTTGAAGCAGATCACCAAAATGGTGATCGAGTCCGCCCTGGATGAGGAGATGTCCGAACACCTGGGCTACGACAGGCACGCAGCTGAGGGTCGTAACGGCGGGAACTCCCGCAACGGGAAACGGTCCAAGACCGTGGTCACCGACAACGTCGGTGAGGTACGGATCGACGTGCCGCGGGACCGGGATGCCTCGTTCGAGCCGCAGTTGGTGAAGAAGCGGCAACGCCGGCTGGGGGATCTGGATGCGATGGTGTTGTCGCTGTACGCCAAGGGCCTGACCACCGGAGAAATCAGTGCGCACCTGGCCGAGGTGTACGGGGCGTCGGTGTCCAAGGACACCGTCTCTCGGATCACCGACCGGGTGATCGAGGAGATGCAGGTCTGGTGGGCGCGGCCGTTGGAGAAGGTGTACGCGGCGATCTTCATCGACGCAATCGTGGTGAAGGTCCGCGATGGGCAGGTGCGTAATCGCCCGTTCTATGCCGCGATCGGGGTCGACCTCGAGGGGCACAAGGACGTGCTGGGCATGTGGGCCGGCGACGGGGACGGGGAGTCGGCCAAGTACTGGCTGGCCGTCCTGACCGAGCTGCGTAACCGGGGCGTGCAGGACGTGTTCTTCGTCGTCTGTGACGGCCTCAAAGGCCTACCCGACTCGGTGAACGCAGTGTTCGCGCAGGCCACGGTGCAGACCTGCATCATTCACTTGATCCGCAACACCTTCCGGTACGCCTCCCGCAGGTACTGGGACGGCATCGCCAGGGACATGAAGCCGATCTACACCGCCCCCACCGCGGCCGCGGCCCGAGACCGCTTCGAGGAGTTCGCCGAGAAGTGGGGCAAGCCCTACCCAGCGATCGTGCGGCTGTGGGAGAACGCCTGGACCGAGTTCATCCCGTTCCTGGACTACGACGTCGAGATCCGACGCGTGATCTGCTCAACCAACGCGATCGAGTCGCTCAACGCCCGCTACCGGCGCGCGGTCCGAGCCCGCGGACACTTCCCCAACGAGCAGGCCGCGATGAAAACCCTGTACCTCGTCACGAGGAGCCTGGACCCCAAGGGCACCGGACAGACACGATGGGTCACACGCTGGAAACCAGCGTTGAACGCCTTCGCCATCACCTTCGCCGACCGCATCCCGGCCGCCGAAGACCGCTGAGAATGAAAACGCCACTTACACCGTTGGCCGGACAGTCCC
>NZ_LN651324.1 GCF_000826525.2 Mobilicoccus massiliensis
GACGGATGAAGACCACGCCCGCCACCCTACCCAGCAGCGGGGTACGTCACCTCACTCCACAGCAACGCCCTGACCAGCAACAACATCAAACCCGTCACCAAAATCCGCAAGAGTGGCACGAGTCAGGAGGGAGAGCCCCCACGCACCACGCGTGGGGGCTCTCCCTGCTTTCCGGGACAATTCGCGAGCTCGCTGACGGATTGAGACGCGTCATCCCGGGAGACGCCGGTAGTGGTCGTCGAGGACCCTGGCGGCGTACTCGCCGGCGCGGCACGTCGACATGGGGACCTGCCCGAACTCTTCCCGCGGAATGGGGCGCCGGGCGAGGGAGCGGCTGCGATCGGCCTCCCAGTCGACGAGCACCGACCAGGTGCCACCCTCCTCCGACACCGCGCGTACATCACCCACCGCGCAGACCTCCTGACGCCTCGACAGGTAGGCCCAGATCCGATCTCCGGGACGCATCGTGCGGTAGCCGCTGCGCAAACACCATCGCGAGATGTCCTGAGAGCGCGCGATGGCCTCCCACACGGCTGTCGCGTCAGGACGGGTCCGCCAGTCGGCCGGCTGATGCGCGGCGTGGGCGGCCGGGTCGATCGGCAGAAGCCACTGCACGGGACGCGTCGACATGAGTACCTCCTGACATGCAGCGAGGGGCGGAGCCGGCACTCGCCGACTCCGCCCCTCGTCCGGGACGAGACTCAGTTGTTCCTGGCCTGGTCCTGGACGGTGTTCTTGCTGTCCTGGGCCTGCGCCTTGACGTCGCCGGCCTGGTCCTGGGCCTCACCCTTGACCTTCTCGACGCTGTCCTGCGCGCTGCTCTTGAGCGACTCGCCGGCGTCGGCCAGCGGGGCCTTGAGGTTCTCGGCGGACTCCTGCGCGACGGACTTGGCCTCCTCGACGAGGGGCTGTCCCTTCTCCTGGGCCGTCTCCTTGGCGCGAACGGCGAGCTCACGCTCGCGGTCCGTGGCCGGCAGCAGGGAGCCGAGCAGCCAGCCCGCGCCGAGGGCGATGAGGCCCGCGGCGAGCGGGTTGCCCTGAGCCTGGCGGCGCACGCGCTCCGGCGCACGTTCCATCGAGTAGCGGGCCTGGTCGGCCGCGCCGCGGAGACGGTCCCCCGCGTCGGAGGCGGCGTCCGACACGCGGTCGCCCATGTCGGACACGCGGTCACCCATGCCGCGCTCGTCGTTTCCGTAGCCGTAGCCACGGTCTCCGGCGTACCGGGCGTTGCCGTACCGAGGGTCCTCGCCGTAGTAGTCGTCGTCGGACCCCATGATGCGCTCCTTGATGCCGCGGCCGACGCCCTTGACGCGGTCCTCGACCTTCTCGGCCTGGCGGCGCGCGACATTGCTCGGGTCCACGGCCTCACCAAGGGCGTTGACGTTCTGGCTGAGGTTGCCGCGCGTGCGGGCGATGTCCCGGCGCAGCTCCTCGGGGTCGTTGGTGTTGATCGGGTTGTTCTCGTTGCTCATGACCGGTGCTCATTTCCCTTGAGTGCATCGGGGACCTGCTTGGCGGTCTCGACCGTCTGCGGTACTCCGTGAACGTTCTTGAGGTTGGCGCGCCCCATGGCTGCCAGGACGCCTGCGATGACGGCCCAGATGAGGGCCACGACGATCGCGGACCAGACGCCGCCGATGGCGGAGCCGAGACCCCACCAGAGGGCGATGGAGAGGAACAGCAGGACGAAGTGTCCGGCCACTCCCGCCCCGGCCAACATGCCGGTGCCCTTGCCCGCCTTCTTGGCGGAGTCCTGCACCTCGAGCTTGGCGAGAGCCACCTCCTGACGCATGAGCGTGGAGATGTCCTGGGTGATGTCGGAGATCAGAGCACCGACCGAGGAGATCTCGCCCTTCTCGTACGTCTGGTGAGCGCCGTCGATGGGCTCGGCCGGACGCACATCGTGGTTCGTCGAAGGAACCCGGTCCGAACCCGCCGCGGTCGCGCCGTGGGTGTCGTCGAACGGAGAACTCATCGGTTCAGATCACCCGGCCGGTCGCCACGCTGCTCGGCGGTGTACGGGGAGTCGCTCGCGGGACGCGGCTGCTCCTCGTAGGACACGCCGCCGGCGGGCTGCTGGGTGTAGCCGCCGCCGTGCGCGAGCCCCTGGGGTCGGTCGTAGGCGCCACCCTCCTCGTAGGCGGGGTAGGTCGTGCCGTAGCCGGAGGCGGCGCCACGGTCGGCGTAGCCGTAGCCGCTGCTCTCGTACTCGGCGTAGCCCCGTCGGCCGTCGTCGTAGCCGCGGCGCTGACCGCCGAAGCGGGCCTGGTCATGGCGCGCGTCGGCCTGCAGGCCGCGGGTGAGGCGCCCACCGAGGAAGCCCACGAGGGCCGCGCCGATGAGGAACGTTCCGGGGTTGCGACGGGCGTAACGGCGCGCCTCGTCGAGGAGGTCGGCCGGCTCACGACGCTCGAGCCAATTCGCGATCTGCCCGACCTGGCCGGCGGCCTGGGACACGAGGCCGGTGGCCGTGCTGCCGTCAGCGGCCTGGGACATCTTGTCGAGATCACCGGAGATGACACGCAGTCCCTCGGCGAGACGCGTCTGCTGCGATGAGACCTGGTCGCTCGCCTCGGAGCGGACCTGACGGAACAGATCCTGGGCCTGGCCCTTGGCCTCGCTTGCGAGCTGCTGCGCCTCGTCCTTCGCCGTACCGGCGACCTGCTTGCCGCTCTCCTGTGCGTTCTGTCCGAGCTTCTTCGCCTCGTCGGCGGCGACGTCCTTGTTCGACTTCTCGTAGCCGATCTGACCCTCGGTGGGATTGATGCTCCCGGTCGTCGCATCGAACTGCTGGTTCGACATGGCAGCCCCTGTCATTGATGGTGTTGCCCGATGAATGGATGCGGCGCCCCTTGTCTCGGGGCGTCCGCGGTCGGCGGGTCAGTACCCCGGTCCACGGACGGGCAAACGCCCGAATCACGGAAATATCGCGGGCTTGATGCGCCGGGCGAGTCGCATGACGACCGCGCGGTCGCAGGTGAGACGCCGATCGAGCGCCCGCCGGCGGGTGGTGTCCATAAGGTGGGGGAGACACCGACACTCACGAAAGAGGCGACATGACCGAGGCCCAGGATCCGCTCGCGATGACCGAGGGCGAGGTGCTCACCGCTCTCGAGGGTGGTGTGCTGACGATGACGATGAACCGGCCGCAGTCGCTCAACGCGATGCCGGCGTCGATGCTCGCGACCATGGAGTCCGTCGTGCGTGCAGCGTCGGCGGATTCCGGTGTGCGCGTCATCGTCGTCCGCGGAGCCGGCAAGGGGTTCTCCTCGGGGGCGGATCTCGACCCGAGCGGTCCGCCGACGGCAGCGACCCTGGACGCCGGCAACGCCCTCATCGCGGCCACGCGTCGCTCGCCCCGACCCATCGTCAGCGTCGTCCACGGTGCGTGTGCCGGCATCGGTGTCTCCGTGGCCCTTGCCGCCGACCTCGTCGTCGCCTCGGAGAAGGCGTTCTTCATGCTCGCGTTCGCCAACATCGGTCTCATGCCCGACGGGGGAGCGACGGCACTCGTCGCGGCGTCCGTCGGCCGTGCACGGGCGATGCGGATGGCGTTGCTCGCCGACCGGGTTCCCGCGCAGCAGGCGTTCGAGTGGGGGCTCATCTCACACGTCGCCGCGGCCGACGACCTGGAGACCGAGGCCGGAGCGGTCATCGCGAAGTTGGCGTCGGGCCCGTCCGTCGCGTACGGCATGGCCAAGGCGGCGGTGAACGACGCGACCCTCGACGAGCTCGACAGTGCGTTCCAGCGCGAGCGGTACGGGCAGACGAGTCTCATGGAGACCAAGGACTTCACCGAGGGAGTCACGGCGTTCCGGGAGCGGCGCACCCCACGCTTCACCGGCTCCTGACCGACCCGCCGAGACAGCCGACGTTTCCGGCCTGCCGGAGAGGACATCACACCCGACAGGCCGGAAACGGCGGCTGTCTCGGCGGCCTTCCGGATGTTGGAGCGTGGAGCAGGGCGTCAGCTCGTCGCGCGCACGGTGTGCCAGGCGATGTCGAGTTCCTGCAGCAGCTCCCGCAAGAGCGGGAGGCTGACGCCGACGACGTTGTGGTGATCGCCCTCGATCGAGGTGACGTACGGGCCACCGATGCCGTCGATCGTGAAGGCGCCGGCGGCGTTGAGGGGTTCGCCGGTCCCGACGTACGCGTCGATCTCGTCCTGGGTGAGCGTCGCGAAGTGAACCGTGGTCGAGGCGACCGCACCGAGGGTCGCGCCGCCGCCGTCCGCGCGGGTGTCGATGAGCCAGTGCCCGGTGTGGAGCACGCCGGTGCGTCCGGACATCTGTTGCCACCGTTCCCGGGCGTCGTCGGCGTCGTTCGGTTTGCCGAGAATGTGGCCGTCGAGCTCGAGCACGGAGTCGCAGCCCAGCACCACGCCCTCCCAGCCCTCGTTCTCGAGCAGCGGGGCGATGTCCTCGCACTTGGCCCGCGCGAGGAGGAGCGCGACGTCCTCGGCGAGGAGATCGCCGAATCGCTCCCGGGCCTGCGCGACGACGGCGTCCTCGTCGACGGACGACACCTGGACGCGCGGGTCGACGCCCGCACTGCGCAGCGTCTTCAGACGGGCAGGCGAGGCGGAGGCAAGACAGAACGGGATCGGCACGCGCTCACCCTACCCGCGCCCGTCACGGCTCCCTGTTCTGCGTCGGCGTCCCCGGCATCCTCTCGTGACGAGGCCTCGTGCAGGCGCGGCCTAGTCCACGCTCGCCGTCAGCGCGGCACCTCGTCACGGGCAGCCGGCACGAGGGCGCGACGCAGGGTGTCGAGGCCGACCGAGCCGAGGTCGAGGGCGCGGCGATGGAAGTCCTTGAGCGAGAAGGCGTCACCCTCGGCACGGGCGACGTCGTCGCGGATCTGCAGCCAGAGGCGTTCGCCGATCTTGTACGAGGGCGCCTGCCCGGGCCAGCCGAGATAGCGGTCGAGCTCGAAGCGCAGCATGCTGTCCTCCAGGCTGACGTGGGAGCGCAGGTAGCGCCACGCCTTGTCGTGATCCCACGTGCCTCCGCCGAGTTCGTCGGGGGCGGTGAGACCGCAATGGACGCCGAGGTCGACGACGACGCGCGCGGCGCGGAGCATCTGGGCGTCGAGCATCCCGAGGTAGTCGGCGTCGTCGGCGAGGAAGCCGAGGTCGGCCATGAGGCGCTCGGCGTAGAGGGCCCAGCCCTCCCCGTGGCCGGAGACCCAGCACAGGTGGCGTCGCCAGCGGTTGAGCAGTTCGGCGCGCGCGGAGGTCTGGCCGATCTGCAGGTGATGACCGGGCACGCCCTCGTGGTAGACGGTCGTGAGTTCACGCCAGCCGGCGAATCGGGTGACGCCCTTGGGAACCGCCCACCACATGCGTCCGGGGCGGGAGAAGTCCTCGCTGGGGCCGGTGTAGTAGATGCCGCCGGTGGTCGCGGGCGCGATCCGGCATTCGATGCGTCGTACCTGCTCGGGGATGTCGAAGTGCGTTCCGGCGAGGGCGGCGACGGCGTCGTCGGCCCTGCCCTGCATCCACTCGCGGAGGGCGTCGGTGCCCTCGATGAGATGACGCGGATCCGCGTCGAGGGCCGCGTAGACCTCCGGCATGCTCGCGCCGGGGCGGATGCGCTCGGCGACACTGCGCATCTGCTCGCCGATCCGAGCGACCTCCTCGAGCCCCCACGCGTAGGTCTCGTCGATGTCGATGTCGGTGCCGAGGAAGCTCCGGGAGTAGAGGGGGTAACGATCGCGTCCGCACGCGTCCTCCTCGCCCGCGAGGGGGAGGATGTCGTCGAGCAGACGCTGCCGAGCCTCGGAGTAGCCGCGGATGGCGTCTGTCACGCCGTGCGAGACGACGTCGGCGGCGCGGGCCCCGGCCTCGTCGGTCGACTGCCGGGCCAGGCGCGCGAACACGCCGGTGGGAGCGACGAGGTCGTCGATCTGACCGGCGGCTCCGTGGATCTGCCGACGCGGCGCGACGAGTCCGTGATCTGCCGCCTCGACCAGCGAGATGTGCCACTCACCCAGGGCCTCCGGGATGGCGGCCAGGTAGCGCCCGAGCGCGACCCAATCGTCGTCGTCGGCGGTCGGCATGAGGTCGATCGTGTCGCGGATCTCCTGCAGCGGTGACTCGATGACGTTGAGCGACATGGCATCGAGACCGGCCTCGTGCAGGGCTTCGCTCGAGCCGAGGCGCTCACGCAGCGCGTCGGCGGTGACGACGTCGACCTCGTCCACCGGCGTCATGTTCTCGAGAGCGATGAGGGTCGAGCGGCGTAGCTCCGACTTCTCCGCGAGCCCGTCGGGAGATAGATCGTCGATCGGGCGATCGGTCACGGGCGCACCGAGAGCGATGGCGGTGAGCGGGCTCAGCCGCAGGTAGTCGTCGGTGTAGGCCTCGGCGAGTCGATCGATGTCGGTGAAGTCGCGGGTCACCCTTCGACGGTACGGGCCGACGGCCCGGTGTGCAGGACGTTGGCGACAACCCCTCGCCACCCGGCGGTGCTCCGGCCGCTCCCGCGCGAGATGGAAGATGGGATGGCAGCCATCCGGGGGTGATCACCCCAGGTTCGCTGCCATCCCATCTTCCACGACGACCCGAACGAGCGGGTCCGCGATGACGGCCGCCGTTCACGATGCCGATTCCTGTGCACGGGCGGCGGGTCGATCCCGGCGCTCAGCGCGTCAGAAGCGGCCCCAGCCCATCGGGGAGAGGCCCGTGTTGAGACGCCGAGCCGGGCTGGACCAGCCTCGACGCGCGGCTCCACCGCCGCCGGACTCCCCGCCGCTCATCGCCGAGAGCAGCACGGTGACGACCGCGACCTCCTCGGGCGAGGGGTTGCCGCGGGTGACGCGGATGGTCGGGGGCGTCGTCTCGGTGGTCTCGTCGCTCATCGTGTGTCTCCTCGTCCTCGCCGGTCTGGCCTCTGACCCGGTGCGCCGGTCACAGCGGGATGTTGCCGTGCTTCTTCTCGGGCAGCTTGGCGTGCTTGGTGCGCAGTGTGCGCAGGGCCCGGATGACCTGCATGCGGGTCTCCGAGGGCGGGATGACCGCGTCGACGTAACCGCGTTCGGCGGCGATGTACGGGTTGGCGAGGGTCGTCTCGTACTCCTCGATGAAACGCGCGCGGGCCGCGTCGACGTCGCCGCCCTCGTCGATGACCTTCTGAATCTGCTTGCGGTAGAGGATGTTCACCGCGCCCTGCGCGCCCATGACGGCGATCTGCGCGGTGGGCCAGGCGAGGTTGATGTCGGCACCGAGGTGCTTGGAGCCCATGACGTCGTACGCCCCGCCGTACGCCTTGCGGGTGATGACGGTGACGAGCGGCACCGTGGCCTCGGCGTAGGCGTAGATGAGCTTGGCGCCGCGGCGGATGATGCCGTTCCACTCCTGGTCGGTGCCGGGCAGGAAGCCCGGGACGTCGACGAACGTGAGCACTGGGATGTGGAACGCGTCGCAGGTGCGCACGAACCGGGCGGCCTTCTCGGAGGCGTCGATGTCGAGCGTGCCGGCGAACTGCATCGGCTGGTTGGCGACGATGCCGACGCTGCGGCCCTCGATGCGCCCGAACCCGCACACGATGTTGGGCGCGAACATGGAGTGGACCTCGGTGAACGCGCCGTCGTCGACGACCGTCTCGATGATCTGCAGCATGTCGTAGGGCATGTTGGGGCTGTCGGGGATGAACGAGTCGAGCGCCTCGTCCTCCTCCGTCATCTCGGGCAGCTCCTCGAACTCGAAGACCGCCGCCTCCTCGAGGTTGTTCTGCGGGAGGAACGAGAGCAGTTCGCGGACGTACTCGATCGCGTCGTCCTCGTCGCTGCCCATGTAGTGCGCGACGCCGGACTTGGTGTTGTGCGAGCGGGCGCCACCGAGGTCCTCGAACGCGACGTCCTCACCGGTGACCGTCTTGATGACGTCGGGGCCGGTGATGAACATGTGCGAGGTCTGGTCGACCATGACGATGAAGTCGGTGATCGCGGGGGAGTACACGGCGCCGCCTGCGCACGGGCCCATGATGAGCGAGATCTGCGGGATGACGCCCGAGGCGAGCACGTTGCGCTTGAAGATCTCGCCGTAGAGACCCAGGGAGGCCACGCCCTCCTGGATGCGGGCGCCACCGGAGTCGTTGATGCCGACGACGGGGCAGCCGATCTTCATCGCCAGGTCCATGACCTTGACGATCTTCTCGCCGAACACCTCGCCGAGCGAGCCGCCGAACACCGTGAAGTCCTGCGCGAAGACGCAGATCGGACGGCCCTCGACCGTGCCGTACCCGGTGACGACGCCGTCCCCGTAGGGGCGGTTCTTCTCCTGCCCGAAGTTGGTCGAGCGGTGGCGGGCGAGGCCGTCGAGCTCGACGAAGCTGCCCTCGTCGAGCAACTGCTCGATGCGCTCCCGCGCGGTCTTCTTGCCCTTGGCGTGCTGCTTCTCCACGGCACGTGCCGAGCCGGCGTGGACGGCCTCGCCGTTTCGCCGGCGGAAGTCGGCGAGACGGCCGGCGGTGGTGTGCATGTCGGCTGCGTCGGCCTCGGTGCCTGCGGGCATGCCTTCGGAGTTCTCGGCGTCGCTCATGGCGGCAGCCTAGCCTTGTCGCCATGCCATCAAGTCTTCACGCGGATGTGCTCGTCGACACTCTCGCTGCTCCTGCCGGGCCGTGGACGCAGGTCGACGTGTGTGAGCGCGTCGGCTCGACGAACGCGGTCTCGCTCGCCGAGCCGGTGCCGTGGCGGGTGCTCGTCGCCGAGCAGCAGGATGCGGGCCGCGGCCGTCACTCCCGCGCGTGGGTGTCGCCGGCCGGTACATCGGTCGCGATGTCGATGACCGTGCCGCTGCCGCCGCGTCCCGACGAGTGGGGGTGGATTCCCCTGGTCACCGGTCTGGCGGTGAAGGACGCGCTCGCGCGGGTAGGGGGCGAGGAGCTCGAGGTGGCGCTCAAGTGGCCCAACGACGTGCTCGTGCGTCGTGCGGGCTCGGATCGTGAGCTGCGCAAGGTGTGCGGAATCCTCTGCGAGAGCGCGGGGCAGTCCGTCGTCGCGGGGGTGGGTATCAACGTCAGCGTGCCCGAGGAGGAGCTTCCGGTGCCGACGGCCACCTCGCTCCACCTCGAGGGGCTGCACGCCGACGACGCCCGCGAGCAGATCGTCATCGCCGTCGCCGAGGCGTTCGCGGCCCGGTTCGCCGCACTGAGCAACGGCGGTCCCTACCTCGCGGGGCTGCGTCGTAACTACCACGAGGCGTGCTCGACGATCGGCGCCGACGTGCGCATCCACGTCCCGGGAGGGGCCGCCGACGTCACGGGGCGCGCGGCCGACGTCGACGAATCGGGCCGTCTCGTCGTCGACGTGGCGTCGGGCGGTTCGCTCGACGGCGGGATCGACCGCCGAGCGTTCGCGGCAGGTGACGTGGTTCACGTTCGGCGCGTGCAGCAGGCATGATCGAGGTATGAGCCACGAACCGGTCGAGCCGAGCAGCCCGCGCGTGCGGGACGCGACGGATCACCTGCTCGGGCAACCCCGCACGCTGCACCGACGGCAGGTGAGCGCCGCGGCCGGGGTGCACCTCCTCGAGGCGCGGAGGTTCTGGCACGCGCTCGGGTTTCCCGGTGTGGGCGACGACGAGACGTCGTTCACCGACGCCGACGTCGAGGCGCTGCGCCGCATCGTCGACCTCGTACGCGGAGGCCGTCTCGACGAGACGCTCGCCCTCTCGATGACCCGCGCGATCGCCCGCACGACCGACCGACTCGCCGCTTGGCAGTCGAGCCTCCTGCTCGATGCCGTGCTGAGCGGTCAGGGTGCTCCCGACGTGCCGGTCGACGACCTCGAGGCGGTCATGGACGCGCCGATGGGCTCGGGCCTGGCCGGCCGCAGCTCCGACGACACTGCCGCCGCCCACCTCGCCGGTGAATGGCTCATGGATCTCGTCGACGAGCTCGAGCCGCTCATCGTCTACGCGTGGCGCCGGCACCTGTCCGCGGCCCTCAACCGGCTCTTCTCCGAGGGGCAGAGCGAGACCGGTGGATCCCACTGCACCGTGGGGTTCGCCGACATGGTGGGGTTCACCACGCTCGTCACGCGCCTATCCGACCAGCAGCTCGGCCGGCTCGTCGAACGTTTCGAGGCGCTCGCCGCCGACGTCGTCACCTCGCACGGCGGGCGCATCGTCAAGACGATCGGCGACGAGGTGTTCTACACGGTCGAACACGCCGACAGCGGCGTCGACATCGCGATCGACCTGCTCGAGGCGCTGCGGGAGGACCCCTCGATGCCGCGGATGCGCGTCGGGCTCGCCAACGGCGAGGTGCTCTCCCACCTCGGTGACGTGTTCGGCACCACCGTCAACCGCGCGAGCCGCATCACCGAGGTCGCCGGGCCCGACACGATCGTCGTCGACGACACCATCGCCGCGCGGCTCACCAACCGCACGGAGTACACCATCGAGCGCCTCGAGCCCCGGCCCCTGCGCGGGCTGGGCGTCACCGGCATGTGGGCGCTCTCCCGCAGCCCGTCGGTCACCTTTCCCATCCGCCCCGTGCGCACCGTCCACCGCGGGCCGTGGACCTCCGATCTCGGTCGGGAGTCGTTGCCGGACATGGACGGTGACGCCTCCGACCTGCACCGTGACGCCTCCCACGGAGACGGCGTCGGCTCACGCGACGCCGACGACACCGGCGACGATGCCGGCCCGGCTCGGGTCGCGCTGCCGGCACCCGGAACGTGCGAGGGCAGCCGTGCGGTCGACGACGTGACCCCACCCACCCCCGCCACGAAGGAGAACGACGACCGATGAGCGACGCCCTGATCCGCATCGACCGGCACGAGGGGGCGGTGGCCGAGCTCGTGCTCGACCGCCCCTCTGCGATGAACGCCATCTCCACCGACATGGCCAAGGCCCTCACGGCCGCGTGCGAGGAGCTGGCCGCCGACACCGGGGTGCAGGCGATCGTCCTCACGAGCTCGCACGAGAAGGCGTTCTGCGTGGGCGCCGACCTCAAGGAGCGCAACTCCCTCACCGACGCCCAGCTCGTCAGGCAGCGCCCCATCGCCCGCGCCGCCTATTCGGCCGTGCTCGACCTGCCGGTGCCGACGATCGCGGCCATCGACGGGTTCGCGCTCGGAGGCGGCTGCGAGATCGCGCTCTCGTGCGACATCATCGTCGCCAGTGAGAAGGCGACGTTGGGGCTGCCCGAGGTCTCGGTCGGCGTCATCCCTGGCGGCGGCGGCACACAGCTCGTGACGCGCCGCATCGGCTGGTCCAAGGCCGCCCGGATGATCTTCGCCTGCATGCGGTTCACCGCCGCCGAGGCGAAGGAGTACGGACTCGTCGACGACGTCGTCCCGGCCGGTAGCGCCCGTGAGGCCGGGCTCGAACTCGCCGCCACCATCGCCAAGAACTCGCCCGTCGGCCTGCGCAACGCCAAGAAGGCCATGCGCCTCGGGTTCGACGTCGACCTGCGCACCGGTCTCGAGGTCGAGGACGCATGCTGGCGCGCGACGGCCTTCTCCGGTGACCGCGCCGAAGGTGTGGCGGCGTTCAACGAGAAGCGAGCACCGAGGTGGCCGGGAGCCTGACGCGCGCTCGGACAGG
This sequence comes from Mobilicoccus massiliensis, assembly GCF_000826525.2. GTDB lineage: Bacteria > Actinomycetota > Actinomycetes > Actinomycetales > Dermatophilaceae > Mobilicoccus > Mobilicoccus massiliensis. The sequence goes on from NZ_LN651324.1 coordinate 11,558, forward strand.
CGGTTTCGTCCGGGTGCCGTGGGATTCCGCGGACACCATTCGCTCGAGCAGGCGGTTTCACCTGGCGACGGCGGAGTGCTTGGGGTGAAAGGGCCTGTTCGAGCGGGTTTGAGACGACTGGCCGAGCGACCGGAAAGTGAATCCGCACGCTCGGGAACGTTGCGAAAAGACGTGATTCGGTTGACCGCTCGGCGACACGGGTCGAATTCCGTTGCGGGAGAGCCTCGGTCGGTCGTCTGACAGCTAGCATGCGCCTCATGGTTCGTGTTTTGTTGGCCGAGGACGACACCGCCATCAGCGACCCGCTGGCGCGTGCGCTCCGCCGCGAGGGTTATGACGTCACCGTGTGCGACGACGGTCTCGCGGCGCTCGAAGAGGCGAAGAGCACGCCGGATCTCGTCGTGCTCGACATCGGCCTTCCGAGCCTGGACGGTCTCGAGGTGTGTCGGCGATTGCGGGCAGACGGGCGGACCGCGCCCGTGCTCATGCTCACGGCCCGGGCCGACGAGGTCGACACGGTGGTCGGGCTCGACGCGGGCGCCGACGACTACGTGACCAAGCCGTTCCGGTTGGCCGAGCTCCTCGCGCGCGTTCGGGCCCTGTTGAGGCGCAGCGCTCCTGCCCCCACGCCGTCGGACAACGGGGGCTTGCGCATCGACACCCAGGCACGCCGGGTGTTCGTCGACGGCAGCGAACTGCAGCTCACCGCCAAGGAATTCGACCTCCTACGGGTGCTCGTGCGTGAGCAGGGCAAGGTCGTCGGCCGCGAGCAGCTCATGCGCGAGGTGTGGGAGACGCAGTGGTTCGGCTCCACCAAGACCCTCGACATGCACGTGTCGGTGCTGCGCCGCAAGCTCGGCGACGACGCGTCGCGGCCCCGGTTCATCACGACGGTGCGGGGCGTGGGCTTCCGCTTCGAGCGCCCCGGCGACGCGGCCTGACGGCGGGGCGATCGTGGAGGGGGCGCTACTACGGTCGACGTTGCTGACCGTGGCGTTCGCCGTCGCAGTCCTCGGAATCCCCATGTTGGTCATGGGGTTCGCGGTGATCGGATACGCGCAGAAGGACGGCCGGCTGCCCGACTTCGTGCCGCGTGACGGGGGTGGGACGGAGTTCGTCGTCGCGTACGTCATGTTCTTCGCTCTCCTCGCGGTCGTCGGCGCGGTGCTCATCGCCCGTCGTCAGGCCCGCCGCTTCTCTGAGCCGCTCGCCGCGCTGGCCGACCAGGCAGAGCGCCTCGGCGCCGGTGCCGCACGGTACGAGCCCGTGGCCTCCGGGCTTCCCGAAATCGACCGTGTCGCAGCCGCGCTCGCGGGTAGCGCGACGCAGTGGCAGCGCACGTTGTCGACCGAGCGCGAGTTCGCCTCGGACGCGAGTCATCAGTTGCGTACTCCGCTCACCGCGGTCCTCATGCGTCTCGAGGAGATCGCCGACACCGGTGACCTCGCCATCGCCCGCGAGGAGGCCAACGCGGCGATCGAGCAGGTCGAGCGGCTCAACGTCACCGTCGACGAGCTCCTCGCCCGAGCCCGGCAGGGGTCCACGGGAGCGCCGCGGCCGACCTCGGTCGACGCGGTGCTCGCGGCGCTGCAGCGGGAGTGGGCGCCGCAGTTCGAACGCGAACACCGCAGTGTGCAGGTCGACGGGGATCGTGGGCTTCTGGTCGTCGCGACGCCGATCGCGTTGTCGCAGGTCATCGGCACGTTGCTGGAGAACGCGCTCGTCCACGGGGCCGGCGTCGTCGAGGTCGATGTGCGGCGTGCGGGCCCGTCGGTCGTCATGGAGGTGCGCAACGCCGGCGTCGTGCCCCGCGACATGGCGCGGCGGGTGTTCGAGCGATCGGTCAGCACGTCGAGCACCGGGCTCGGGCTCGGGCTCGCTCGCGACCTCGCCGAGAAGTACGGCGGGCGTCTCGACCTCGTCCGCGCGCACGACCCCGTGGTGTTCGCGCTGTTCATGTCGGCCGCGGACACCAACGTCGAGCCTCGCAGGGCGGCCACGAGTTCCCCCCGGTGACCTGCGAAGAGCCGTCACCGTCGGCGCGACTATCGTGCACCTGCGCCCGCTCGGTGCGGCATCGCTAATCTCGGGCCGGACGCACACCCTGGCGACGTCGGAAGCGGTGTCGGTGCGGGCATCCGGCGGGTATCCGAACGTATGAAGGTGGGACGGCGTGGAACAGCAGGTCAACAGGCATCCGGGCGGATTCCCCGTCGTCGGGATCATCGGCGGCGGTCAGCTCGCGCGCATGTGCCAGCCGCCGGCCGTCGGGTTGTCGTTGACGCTCGCGGTGCTGGCCGAATCGGAGGATGCGGCCGCGGCTCTCGTCGTGCCCGAGGCGCCGGTCGGTGCGTACGACGACGTCGAGACCGTGCGGGAGTTCGCGCGGCAGTGCGACGTCGTGACCTTCGACCACGAGCACGTGCCGGCCGGCGTTCTCGCCGCCCTCGAGGCCGACGGGGTCGCGCTGCACCCGCGACCCGCGGCGCTGCGCTACGCCCAGGACAAGCTCGCCATGCGCGAACGGCTGAGCGAGATCGGCGTGAGCTGCCCCCGGTGGCGGCGCGTCGACACCGCCGCGGAGCTCGCGGAGTTCGGCCGCGAGGTCGGCTTTCCCGTCGTCCTCAAGACGCCGCGAGGGGGCTACGACGGCAAGGGAGTCCGCCTCGTCGCCGAGGACGGCGTGGAGGCGACGTCCGACTGGTTCGACCGCGCCGCGGGCGCGGGCCTGCTCGCCGAGGAGGCCGTCGACTTCACCCGCGAGCTCGCGGTGCTCGTCGCTCGTAGCCCCTCGGGTCAGGCGGCGGCGTGGCCGGTGGTCGAGACCGTGCAGACCGACGGAATCTGCACCGAGGTCATCGCTCCCGCACCCGATCTCGACGACCAGCTCGCGACCGTCGTCACCGAGGCCGCACTGCGCATCGCCGGCGAGCTCGACGTCACCGGCGTCATGGCCGTCGAGCTGTTCGAGGTGGCCGGTGACGACGGACCGGGCTACGTCGTCAACGAGCTCGCGATGCGACCGCACAACAGCGGGCACTGGACCATCGACGGCTCGGTGACGAGCCAGTTCGAGCAGCATCTGCGGGCCGTGCTCGATCTGCCGCTCGGAGATCCCCGCGCTCGGGCGACGTGGACCGTCATGGGCAACGTGCTCGGAGGCTCCGAGCCCGAGCACGCCGAGCTGTACTCCACCTACCGCCACCTCCTCGCACGCGACCCCGGCCTACGAATGCACCTCTACGGCAAGGAGGTTCGGCCGGGCCGCAAGATCGGTCACGTCACCGTCTACGGCGACGACCTCACCGACCTGCGAGAGCGCGCCGCCCACGCCTCCGGCTACCTCGAGGGCACGGTCACTGAATGAGCGTGTGAGCGTGAGAGCCCACCGCGCCGAGACAGCCCGCGTTTCCGAATGTGTGGGCCGCGTCGACGCGCTGAAAAGACGCTCGAGCCGGAAACGCCGGCTGTTTCGGCGTCTGGGGGAGGGCGGCACTGCGGCCGGTCTCGGATAATGTCGCGGCAGGCCTTTTCCGCGGGTGTGAGGAGTCGGTGGGATGAGTGAACAGCCGGTCGTCGGCATCGTCATGGGCAGCGACAGCGATTGGCCCGTCATGGAGGCCGCGGCGGCGGCGCTCGACGAGCTGGTCATCCCGTACGAGGCCGATGTCGTCTCTGCCCACCGCATGCCGACCGAGATGATCGCCTACGGGCAGCAGGCCTCCGAGCGGGGTCTGCGCGTGATCATCGCGGGAGCCGGGGGCGCGGCGCACCTGCCGGGGATGCTGGCCGCCGTGACGCCTCTGCCGGTCATCGGGGTGCCGGTGCCGTTGAAGTACCTCGATGGCATGGATTCGCTGCTGTCGATCGTGCAGATGCCTGCCGGCGTGCCGGTTGCCACGGTCTCCATCGGCAATGCCCGCAATGCGGGGTTGCTCGCCGCGCGCATCCTCGGAGCCGGGACGAATTCCGAGGACATCGAAATTCGCAACCGAATGGTCGCGTTCCAGCAGTCGCTCGAGGAATCCGCGCGTGCAAAAGGACAGGCTTTGCGCGATCGGCGATCTTGACGAATTGTTTACCCAAACTTGAGCGCCCAGGCATCAGGCGCCGAGCCGCGCGACCGATGTAGGGGGTGCAGGGCACCTCAGCCGTCTCCGGCGTGACTCGTTCGTCAACGTCGTCGACGTCAGGTGGAGCCCGGCGGTGCGCGACGCGATCGTTTCTGTGGCAGGGGCCGATCGCCTTCATCGGAGTCGATGTCCTTTGGGGGGACGTCCACCTTGGCAGGGGTGTTTGGCGCTCCGACGCCCGCCGGGCTCGTCCCTGCATTCTTCGCGGTTCACGGCGCTGGGGGAGGCCCGTGAACTCTTGGGGGGCAGCGCATGTCAGGAGTCGCTGCCTGGGGCGCGGCGCACCGGTATTCGAGGACGGGTGCGCCGCGCCTGCTACCGGATGCGAGCCACGTTCGCAGGCCGGTGCAACCGTGGCGGTGTCTCACGTCGCCACGGCGATCTGCTCGCCGCGAATGTGGGGTCGATGTCGGATCATCCATGATCGGCTCACCCTCGAGGCGGAGTCGTGCTTCCGTGCAGGTCACCGCGGGCTTGGCCGCCGGCGACCGACTCGCACCTCTCATCGTCGGCGGGGGCTTCTGGTCGAGCGTCTGAACATCACGGTCGCATAACGTCGTGCGTCGTCCCGGGGATGCGACGAGGCGCCGAGCGTGCTGCTCGGCGCCTCGTGAGATGGGTTCGGTCGGGCGGGCGTGGGTCAGAACCGCGCGAGTCCCTTGACGTTCCACCCCGCGCCGCTCCAGACGGCGGGGCCTTCGGGCATGCGCACGGCGCGCTCGGTGATGGGCGTCCAGCGTCCCTTCTGCCAGCGGGCGACGATGCGGGTTCCGGTGAACGTCGCCTTCGTGCCCCACGAGTCGCGCACGAGCGAGATGCTCGTGAGCTGGCGTGCGCCCTTGACCGTGCGCAGGGTGTAGCCCTTGGAGAACGAGAGTGCCCCGTCGGTGACCCACTCGGTCGAGCCCGACGGGTCCTTCTCCGCGACGAGCCGGCCGGAACGCCACGTGTAGACGTTGTGGATGGAGGTGTGGGCGCCCATGCCGGTGAGCACGACGAGCTCGGAGCCTCGGGCGCCGTCGAGCGCCACCGCGCCCCGGAACGGTGCCACGCCGGTGCCCTGCAGCCAGGGCGTGGCCACGGAGGTCGAGGCGACGCGCCCCGAGGCGGTGACGACCCGCAGCGTGTACGCCTTCCCCTTGTCGCGACGGGTGAGGCTCGTGGTGTCGGCGCGCCCGTCGCCGTCGACGTCCGCCCGGGAGACGATCGAACATCCCGACGAGACACACGGTTTGGGCGTGCGAGCCGGCGCGGCAGCCGCCGACGAGGCCGTCGCGAGACCGATCGGAAGCGTGAGCGCGGCAGCGACGAGGCCGGTGGTGGCGAACGTGAGGCGACGGCTGGAACCAGACATGACTTCCCCTGAGATGAGATCCCCGATGCGTCTCCCCGACGGCGACGCACGAGAATCGTTTCACCGCAGACGCGCGTCCACCACGGCCGACATGCCTTCGTGATCGAGCCGTGCGCGCATCGAGAGCGGGCCGTGACCCGAAGGCTCGACTGTGCGGGCGACGGGTGCGGGCGACGGGTGCCGAGGACGGGTGACGGCGTCCCAACGACGGGTGACGGCGACGGGTCCGACTCCCGGCCGCCGGTTCGCCGGGTCGCCGGGTCGTCCGGGCCGGCCGATGCAAATCGCGCTCACACAGGCGTTTTCACCCGCCCGCACGCGGAGACCCCGCGGAGTCGACCGCTCGGACAGGCGTTTTCATCCGGATCCCAGGGCGAAAGCGCCTGTTCGAGCGGATCCAGGTCGGGAGGGCTCGGGCGAGTCCGGGGTGAAAGTGCCTGTGCGAGGGAGGCGGAGTCTGGGGCGGGGGCGAGTCCCGCGGCCGGGCCTCACCCGAATCCGCTCGGACAGACTCTTTCGTCCGGGTTCCTTGACGAAGACGCCTGTTTGAGCGCATTCCGGTGAGAAGGCTCGGGCGGGTCAGGGTGAAAGTGCCTGTTCGAGCGCATCCGGACGGGAGGGGTCGGGCGGGTCGGGGTGAAAGCGCCTGTCCGAGCGGATCCAGGTCGGGAGGTTCGGGCGGGTCCGGGGTGGAAGTGCCTGTTCGAAGGAGGCGGTGGCTGGGGCGGGGACGAGCCCGCAGCCGAGCCTCACCTGAATCTGATCGGACAGGCGCTTTCGTCTGGGTTCCATGACGAAGACGCCTGTCCGAGCGGGTATNGACGGGAGGGGTCGGGCGGGTCGGGGTGAAAGCGCCTGTCCGAGCGGATCCAGGTCGGGAGGTTCGGGCGGGTCCGGGGTGGAAGTGCCTGTTCGAAGGAGGCGGTGGCTGGGGCGGGGACGAGCCCGCAGCCGAGCCTCACCTGAATCTGATCGGACAGGCGCTTTCGTCTGGGTTCCATGACGAAGACGCCTGTCCGAGCGGGTATGGGTAGGAGGGGTCGGTGGAGTCGGGGTGGAAGTGCCTGTTCGAGCGCGGGCTGGCACGTGGCCGTCCGTGAATTCTGGGTGGAAGTGCCTGTTCGAGCGGCTTGGTGCGGCCGTGGCCGCAGGGTCCGCAGGGGCCGCAGGGGCCGCAGGGGCCGCAGGGGCCGCAGGGTCCGTATGGCCCCCGGCAGGCCTGGGCGCGTGGGCGTCTCTCGGACGATGGCAAAAATCAAGGGCGGAGGCCCGGATCCGTCGATCCGGGTCTCCGCCCTGTGGCGACCGTTTCCCCGCCGGTCACCCGCGAGCAGGTTCCCCCTCGCCCTGCTCGTCGTCGTGCCCCCCGCGGCGCGGCCGGGACTGTTCCCCGCGCCCGGTCGTGCCGCTCTGACCTCTACATCGCGGGGTTCGAGCCGGTCGTTACGGCGAAACTGGACGAGTGTCGTAGACGCATCAATCAGGCTGCGAACGGGCTGGTCAGCGCGTTACGGACCTGAGCTAATGCGATGCACGTCACGTTCACGGCTGCCATGTCACGCCGCTCCACCCCGCGAAGTCCTGGGCGCGTGACTCGCTGAGCGTCCCGGTCGCCGTGGCTCCGACGCGCTTCCAGGTGCCGCCGTGCCAGCGGTACGTGGTGCGGGTGCCGCGGTAGGTGAGGCGCTCGCGAGTGCGGTCGAAGGTGCCCTGGAGGCGGGTCGCGGTGACCTGACGTCGCCCCTTGACGGTCGCGAAGGTGTAGCCGGCGACGAGAGTGAAGTGGTCGGCGACCGTCCAGGCCGGGTCGCCGGGCGTCGCGCCCGGCGCCACCTCCGGCACGAGGCGGTTGTCGCGCCACGTGTAGACGTGTGGCCAGGGGAAGTCGCCGACGCCGCCGCCTCGGTCGACCTGGATCTCGGCGCCGCGAACACCGTCGAGGTGGGCGGTGCCACCCCAGACGTCGGCCGGGGTGAGCGTGCCCTCGCCGTAGTTGGCGACGAGCACGTCGCGGATCGCTCGCCGGCCCGCCGAGGTGGTGACCGTGATCCGGAACGTGTACTCGTCGTCGGTCACCGCGCGGCGGACGACCCGGACGGTGTCGCGGCGCAGGTCTCCGTCGACGTCGACGCGCTGGGTGACCGGCGGTGCTTGGGCGGCCGGCGTCGTCGCAGCGTATGCCGGTGTCGTCGCGCCTGCTGACATGGTCGTGCCGACGAGAGCTGCGGTGATGGCGGTGACAGCGATGCCACGCATGATGAATCCCCCTGGACCCCAGTGACTTACCCCCGAGGAGGGCGCCTTGTGCGTCCTCTGGTCACCAGAGTGCGCCCTCGGGGCGTTCGTGAGGGCACGCCACGTCCCGCTCACCCGAACCGTGCTCGGAGTGTTGGGATTCCGTGATCTTGGTGCGACGTTCTTGGTGCGACGTCAGTCGGAGCCGAAGAGGTCGCGGGTGTAGACCTTGCCCGCGACGTCGTCGAGCTCGGGGGAACGGCGGTTGGCGATGATGACGTCGCTGCGACGCTTGAACTCCTCGAGGTCGCGTACGACCTCGGAGCGGTAGAACTCGTCGGCGTCGAGGGTGGGCTCGTAGACGATGACGGGGATGCCCTTGGCCTTGATGCGCTTCATGATCCCCTGGATCGAGGAGGACCGGAAGTTGTCGGAGCCCGTCTTCATCGTCAATCGGTACACGCCCACGACCTGCGGGTTCTTGTCGATGATGTCGAAGGCGATGAAGTCCTTGCGGGTCGTGTTCGAGTCGACGATCGCGCGGATGAGCGTCTGCGGCACCTGGTCGTAGTTGGCGAGGAGCTGCTTGGTGTCCTTGGGCAGGCAGTAGCCGCCGTAGCCGAAGCTCGGGTTGTTGTAGTGACTGCCGATGCGCGGGTCGAGGCCGACGCCGTCGATGATCTCTCGCGTGTCGAGGCCGTGGCGGGCGGCGTACGTGTCGAGCTCGTTGAAGTAGGCGACGCGCATGGCGAGGTAGGTGTTGGCGAAGAGCTTGATCGCCTCGGCCTCGGTGGAGCCGGTGAGCAGCACCGGAGTGTCGGGGTCGAGACTGCCGGCGGCGAGCAGGCCGGCGAACTCACGGGCCCGGTCGTCGGTGGCTGCGGCGCCGTTGCCGACGATGATCCGCGAGGGGTGGAGGTTGTCGTAGAGCGCGCGGCCCTCGCGGAGGAACTCGGGGGAGAAGAGGATGTGCAGGCCGGGGTGGCGTTCGCGGGCGCCCGTGGTGTACCCGACCGGGATCGTCGACTTGATGACGGCGGTCGCGTCCGGGGCGACCTCGGCCACGAGGGCGAGCACGGAGTCGACGCTCGAGGTGTCGAAGAAGTTGAGCTCGGGGTCGTAGTTCGTGGGGGTGGCGATGACGACGAAGTCCGCTCCGGCGTAAGCGGAGCGGGCGTCGGTGGTCGCCGTGAGGTGGAGCTCGCGGGAGGCGAGGTAATCCTCGATGTCGGGGTCGACGATGGGGGAGCGGCGGGCCGTGATCGCCGCGACGCGATCCGGGTCGAGGTCCACGGCCACCACCTCGTGCTCCTGCGCGAGGATGACGGCGTTCGCGAGTCCGACATAACCCAGTCCGGCGACGGCGATCTTCATGGGGCTCAGCCTAAGAGGGGAGCCGAACTCTCCCCGGGACCGCCGGAGTTCGCGGCGTGTGGGGGTGACGGAATCCGAGCCTCGATCGTCTCGTCCGGCCCTGAAGGCGCGTGGCCACGCGTCGACATCCCGGTGTACCGCAGTCGACGAACCGATGGCGCGACCGGTTCGTCGCGTCGGAGGGCTTGACCGGCACCTCACCACTGGTTGAGGTGGTCGAGGACGATCACGTCGCCGACTGCAGGAGTCCGTCTCGGAGGACCTCATGAACGCTCAGCTCTTCGGGGGGCGCTATCACGCCGCTGCCCTGTTGGGCGCCGGGTCGTGTGGTGAGGTGTGGGCCGCGCAGGACGACGCAGGCGAATGGTGCGCGGTGCGCGTGCTGGCCGCCGACCTGTCGGGTGTTCGTGAGTCGCCGCCGGCGTGGCGGGCGTTGGCGTCGGTGCGTCACCCGCACGTCGTGACGCTGCGGGAGGTCGTCGAAGAGGACGGACGGTGGATCGTCGTCAGCGACCTCGTCGAGGGTGCCGACCTGCGTTCGCAGGTCACGGTGCTCGGCACGATCGAGCCGGCCACCGTCGCGCGGTGGGGCGCCGAGCTCGCCGGTGCCCTCGTGGCGCTGCACGCCGTGGGGGTCGCGCACGGTGATCTGCGTCTGGAGAACGTGCTGCTCGACGCGGCGACTGGGTCGGTGAAGGCGAGCGACGCGGGCGTGGCGGGACTTCTCGGCGGCGACGCGAACCCCGAGGTCGACCTCTACCACCTGGGTGCCGTGCTGTACGAGGTGAGCTGTGGCCGTGCGCCGTTCGTGCTCGGTGGCGGGCGGGCACGGCTCCTCGCGGTGCCCGAGCGTCCCGCCGGTCTGCCCGACGAACTGTGGGCGGTCATCGTCGAGCTGCTCACCGGCGGCGGCGACGCCGACGAGGTCCGGACGCGCCTCAGCGGACTCGCGACGTCACTGCAGGGCGTGCAGGCGGCGACCGCATTGCCGCCCCGAGAAGCAGGCTCGAGTGCGGCGGAGTCGTCCCCGCGAGAGCGCTGGCGTCGGCGCGTCGTCGTCGCGGGTGCGGCGGCCGTCGCTGCCGCCCTCCTCGGTGGAGGGGTCGCCGCCGCGGCGCTGTTCAGCGGCGGAGAGACGCAGGCCCCGGCCGCTCCCGCGAGCAAGTCCGGGACTCAGATCGAGATCGTGCCCGGCGCCGGAGGGGCCACCAGGCCGTGAGTGGCGGGCGTCGAGCTCGGCGGCCGTCGCTCTCGGCACGGAGAGTCCTCATTCGCTCAGCTTGCACGCTGGGTGGGTGGGGAGAAGGTGCGCGTGGGGCAGTTGCGTAGGCCGCGGAGGATGCGGTCGACGTTGTCGACGCGCACCGTGTGCCCGGGCGTGACGCACGGTGGGTGGGGAGAAGGTGCGCGTGGGGCAGTTGCGTAGGCCGCGGAGGATGCGGTCGACGTTGTCGACGCGCACCGTGTGCCCGGGCGTGACGCACTCCGACCAGGTGAGGCGGCGATGCTCCAGCCGGCGCGGTTGAGGGCGGCGGCGCGGGCCTTCTCGCGCATGACACGCTCGCGGAGTTCGGGGGCGGTGAGGTCGGTGTGCGCTCCGATGCGGTACTTCGTCCTCCCGTCGACCTCGACGGCGATGCCGACGTCGGGGAGCGCGAGGTCGAGTCGGTAGGTCCTGCCCTCGACACGGACCTCGTGCTGTGCCTCGGGCGCGTAGCCGGCGAGGCGCATGGCGTAGCGGGCGGCGGACTCGGCCGGAGACTCGGCACCGGGCTGGGCGTGGGCGAGGATGCTGCGGATCGGGCCGACTCCCGGACGACGCCGGTACTCGGCGACAGCGGCCTCGAGGTCGCCGACCGTGTGGAGCCCGGCGTGGAGGCCGAAGTCGGCGGCGATGAGCGCGGCGAGGGGTCCGCACGTGCGTCCGGCCTGCACGACGGCGTGGGGCAGCGGCACGGCGTTGGCGTCGGGGCCGAGTCCGTCGACGGAGGAGTCCGTGCCGTGGAGGATGTGCCCGTCGGTCGAGCTCTGGGACGGCTTGCGCCGGTGGGTGAGGTGGACGCGGCCGAGGTCCTCGCCGAGCAGCGGCGCGCCGTGCAGGATCAGCGCGGTGTAGTGGCTCGCCGCCACCCGGTGCTCGTGGTGGCGGATGAGCGCGAGGGCGGTGCGCCGGTGCCGTTCCTTGGGTGTGAGCGTGGCCGAGGGCACGGTGTACCAGCCTCGGGTCAGCCTCGCCACGACGTGAGTGCGCGCGAGCCGGTCGAGCGTCGACGTGGCGATGCCGACGGCGGCCGCTTCGGAGGTGGAGAAGACGCCGTCGTCGCCCGCTGCGCTCATGAGGTGCGCCAGCGCTGCGGTGATCTCGAGCGAGATGCGAGCGGCCATGCGACGACGATGCCGCCTCCGGGCGGTCGAGGAACTCCAGGGGTCGGGAGCTGTGGATGGAGCCTCGGTGAGGGGAGGGCTGTGGACGACGGGTGCGGTCACGCGGTCAGTCCCGACCCCGCTCACCCGAACCCCACTGGCTCACCGTGCAAGGTGCGCGAACGGGGCTCGGCTGAGTGGGAGGCGGGACGGCGGGACGACGTCGAGGATGGCCCGATCAGTCGGGTTTCAGGCTGAGTCCGTGCCAGCCGTACACGGCCGGTCCGGCGGAGTCGGTGACGGCGACGCGCTTCGTGCTGTGACGCACCCAGCCGCCGCGGTGCCAGCGGTAGGTGGTGGCGGTGCCGACGTAGGGCGTGCGGCTGCCGGCCGTCTTGTCTGCGACGGTGGCCGTCACGTACCGGACGCCTCGGCGGGTCGAGAAGCGATACCCGCGGATGACGGACGCGGCCCAGTCGATCACCCATTCGCGCTGACGGGTGTCGGGGGCGTTCATCGAGACGAGTCGACCGGCGCGCCACGTGAAGACGTGGAACAGGCTGGCATGGGCTCCGAATCCTCCGCGGAGCACGATCTCGTTGCCCGGGACGCCGTCCATCCCCGCCACTCCGAACAGGGGAGCGTGGCCCGCGATGGGTGCGGCCGGCACCGTCAGGCGAGAGGCGATCCTGCCGGATGCCGTCTTCACACACAGGCGGAACGTGGGAGTCTCGCCCCGACCCAGCTGGGTGACGGCGATGGTGTCGCGCCTGGCGTCACCGTCGACATCGGCCCGGCCGACGGTCCGGCCCGGACACGTCGGAGTTCGCGCTTCGGCGTCGGGAGCGCCCGTGCTCACGAGGCCCAGGCTCAGCACGGACGCCACCGCGCAGGTCACCGGCGCGAAGGAATGCCTTCTCATGTCGTGTCCTCTCCGTAGGACGGGCCTGCTGGGCAGGCAGGGGAGTGCGTGGGTCGTCGTTCGGCCCTCGGCTCGACGCCGGATCCTCGGAGGGGGCCTGAATCCGGTGTCGGTGTTGCGCTCATCGGCGCCGGCGGGCATCGCTGAAGACTGGTGCGGACGACTGTCCGGTCGTCGAGCCGCTCTCGATGACACCGGTGACGCTCCGGCCGGAGGCCCGCGAGGAAGGACGGGCGCACACCGTGGCGATGTGGATCGAGGGGTCCGTCGTCGACGCGGGCCGGACGAGTTTTGAGCCACGCAGAAGTTCGTGCCCGACGAAGGACGAGGGTTTGCTCCGATCTGCGGCGCCAAGTGTGAAAACACCCGAATGTTGTAAATGGACGATAGTCCAAGTGGGGTGTTCGACTCATCCGTGAAGCGCGATCCGGAGCTCGCTCTTGAGTGTTATCGGTCGCGACAGAGGTTCACATCTAAGGGCTTACCTGGTGATCCGGAACGGATGGCGCGGGTCATCGGTCCTGGACCGATGTCTTGGTGGGGTGTCCAGGACGGCCAGGTCAGAGTGCTTGCAGGCGTCGTTGCGGACAAGAATCGGAGCGCATTCGTATGAGTTGTGTCACTTTGATGATCCTCAGGTCGGGCCGCATGCTGCCGACCATGCGCACCCCGGAAGGCGTGGTCAAGCGGAGTGTCTGGGAACGGTTCGAGAATGACCTGTAACCCCCATGAGGCTTGAGCGATGAACAAGTTGGTGTAACCATTAATACGGCGGGTCACCATCGGAATCCGGTGGGCCTGGGGGAAGTAGGCCCCGGGGATCCGATCTGGCCACCACCCGAGTTCGTACGAACCAGCCTTCAGGAGGCAACAGTGAGCTCTGCAGCCAAGCTGCGCTACCGCGGAATCGCCCTCGCCGGCGCGACCGCGCTCGTCATGACGTCGTTCGGCCCTGCGGCCTTCGCGTGGAACGCGCTCCCTACGGATGGTGACCCGGTCACCCCCGGCGCCCAGACGGTCGACTCCTCGGACGATGCTGGCGCCGCCAGCATCGGTCTCGTCGACAAGGACACGACCAAGCCCGGCACCCAGGGAGCCACCGCGTTGACGCCCGGAGGCAACGGCGAGATCGGTGACGTCAAGTTCGTGCTCCCTGCCACCTGGCAGGCGGGCGACACGCTCGATCTTCAGATTGGCAGCTTGACCCCCGGCGTGGTCGCGGACCGGGTCTCGTTCACCAGTCCGGGCGCGGTCACGTTCGATCAGCAGGCCTACAACTTCAAGACCCACGTCGCCGACTACAGCCCCACGTACACCGCGGGCGCCGAGCAGTCGTCTGCGACGGCTGCCGGCTCGACCGAGGGCGGGACCCTCACGAAGTACGCTCCCGACGGCACGACCACGACCACGGCGCGGACGCCTCAGTTCGGTGTTTCCATGGTCAAGAAGGGCACCGGGACGGCGTCGTTCAGCGACACGATCCGCATCACGTTCACCAACGACTCTGACCCCGCGTCGAACACCGCGAAGTTCATCGGCACGCTGACCGGCGCCAAGGTTGATGTCGGCACCAATGTGAGTGGGGCTGTCCCTCTGACCGCGAGCTTCACCAATGGGTCCGGCAACGGGACAACGGCCCCCACGTTCTATGGGGACGCTAGTTCGGCCCGCAATGTGACCTACCCGGCCATGGTGAGCCAGGCCGCCATGGCTGTCGAGAACGCCAGCGTTGTTGCCGACGGCTCGCAGCAGAACGTGGGACCGATCTCGGTTACCGGCACCAAGGACTTCACCACTGGTCAGGCGGTCACCGTCACCCTCGCGGGTCAGAACACGAACGGTCAGCCGGTGGCCGTGCCGTTCGCCGGCACCGTGACGGTCACGCAGATGGACAGCGCCGGCAAGGTGCTGGGCACCAGCACGATCAACGCCACCAGCCCCACTCTCACCGTGGACGCGCTGGCAGGCGCCCGCAAGGTCGTGTTCAGTGGCGTTCAGGTGAAGGCTCCTGAGGCGGCGGCATCGCTCACGTACACGCTCGCCGCTGCCGGGGGGCTCGACGCTCCTACAACGCCGCTCGGCGGCTCCAGCGCCGACCGCCACCAGCTCGACATCGAGGGTGCCGTCAACCAGACGATCACCAGTGGTACGGCCTCTTCGCTGCCGACCCGCCTCGGTGGGCAGGACCGCTACCAGACGGCCGTGAAGATCGCCGAGCAGGCGCTGGGTACCGACTCGAACGGTCCGCGTGGCGAGAGCGACAACGTCGTCATCGCCTCCGGTGAGGGTTTCGCTGACGCACTGTCGTCCGGCTACCTCGCCGCGACGAAGGACGCTCAGCTCATCCTGACGCGTGCGGGTTCGCTCCCGCAGACGGATATCGAGTTCCTCAAGACCTACGGCGCGAAGAACATCTTCATCGTCGGTGGCAACGGTTCTGTCAGCAAGACGGTGGAGGACCAGCTCAAGTCGCTGCAGTCCTACGACGTTCAGGCCAAGGAGCAGACGCAGCAGGTCACGCGCACCGTGCACAACGGCTCGCTGCCGACTACCGCTACCGCTGGTGGTGTGAGTGCCACCCTGAGCCCCCAGCTCGCCTACACCAACCAGGCCTCGGCGCCGGGCGCTCTCGTGCTTACTGTGGCTCGGGATGTCAACGGCAACGCCACGAACATCACCACCTCGTCTGCCGGCTACGCCGTCACCGGCTACAGCGGCAACACCGCGACAGTGACGTTCACGCGACCTGACGGCTCCACGCAGACCAGCACGGTGACGGTCGCGGGTGGCTCGAGCACGGTGAGCGCCGATGACACGTACACCTTCACCCCGGCCGACACGACCTCGAACGTCACGACCACCGAGCCCGTGCCCGGTGGCCCGACGGACCAGACGGCCCAGGGTGACAGCCGCAAGGTCGTCCCGCTCGACGCCAAGCTGACCGTCACGCGTCTGGCCGGGAGCGACCGCTTCCAGACCAACCGCAAGGTCAACGAGTACGCCGGTGCGACGAGCGTCAACCCTATCGGTCAGACGATCCCGGAGTTCGGCAAGCCGTACGCCAAGACGGCGATGGTCGTCAACGGAATGGCGCCCTGGGACGCTCTCGCTGCGGGACCGCTTGTCAGCAAGACAGGTTCGACGGTCACGAAGTTCCCGCTCCCCGTGATTCTGACGGCGGGTGACTCCCTCAACGTGAACGCCAAGACGCAGCTCCAGACTCTGGACGTTCAGCGTGCAATCTTCATCGGCGGTGCGGGCGTTCTGCCCGACTCGTTGATGGGTGAGGCCGACAACCTTGGCGCATACACCAACCGTCTCGCCGGTGCCGACCGCTGGGGCACGGCCAAGGCTGTGGCGGAGTTCGCGCTGGCGAGCGACGTCGCCTCGTCGACGAACAAGTTCCCGGGTCTGAACTTCCAGGCCGTCAAGACGAACCCGATTCTTGCGAATGGTGGTTCGATCAACGGGAACATGGCTTCCACGCTCGCTCGCGGCGCTTGGGCGGACGCCCTGGCTGCCGGCCCGCTGGCGGCCAAGGAGTCCCGCATCATCGCGCTGACCGACTCGACGTCGCTCCCGGGCACGACCAAGGATCTGCTGTCGCAGAACAAGGCTGCCTTCGACGTCCCGGTCATCGCAGTCGGACTCGGTGGCGTGATCTCCACGGAGACGATCGCGGCAGCGAATGCAGCAATCGCCAAGTGACACACCTCGTGACGGCGGTCTGAGCGCCTAGGTACGAACAACACGCAGCGGGTCGGGATCGAGAGGTCCCGGCCCGCTGCTCATACAACTGCGGTAAGCGAAGCTGTGCCGCGCTGAGCGGTGCTTCATGGACGCCCGTACTGATTGGATCGGTGAACGTCAGTGAATTATTCGACGAAGTTGCAGCATGACATGTTCCAGGACTGCCGCGGGGCTCTGCACATCGCAAGGCTGCTGGTAGCGCTGGATAATGCTCGCAAGGACTCGAAGGAAATAGATGACCTGATGACTAGGGTCGAGGTAAGTGACGGCTATTCATCTGCGATTTCATATCCGAACGCAACGGTTTTTCTTCAGATGGCGTACATGACGCTGGTGTACCCAAGGGAGGGCGTCTTCACTGAAATGGTGGCCCAATGGGAGCCAGGTCTTGACATCAGCAAGGTTGAGTTTGCGAAGCTCCCCCCTCTTCCTCGTGATCCCGAGGATCGGCGTTACGAGAAGAGCTGGCCAAACGTCCTTGTGCGCATCAGGAACTCACTCGCCCATAGCTCCGTCGTGGTCACGCCAGACCAGTTCATATTCTATGACAAGCCCTGGAAGACTGCGAGCCACGACATTAAAGTGTGTTTGTCCCCGGAGCAACTGGGGGAGCTGACAATGGGCTTCTTTCGGCTGGGAAATGGGCTCTTCCCAGACGAGGGTGTAGGTGCCGTGTTCACCTGAGCGGGCCGGGGTGGGCGCGTCGCTGCCGGGATAGGCGTCGAGGTCTTCCGAGGATGGAAGTTCTCACACAGCCATCCGAAAGACCTCGACGTGTTCGACGCTACCTTCAGCGACCCCGACCTGACCACCTTCACCGGCCTGGATGACCTGGGCCTACAAGCAGTCGGTCAGTGCTTGTTTCCGCACAAGGCAGTGCTGGCCTGCCGCGTCGTCGCCGATGACCGCTGGTGCCGACGGTGCGGTTGCGAAGGGCGCGTGCGCGACTGCGCGGTGCGGGAACTGGCCCATGCTCCGCTGGGATGGCGCCCGACGATTCTGCAGGTCCGGCTGCGTCGCTACCGCTGCACTGGCTGCGGGCACGTGTGGCGCCAAGACATCAACGCCGCGGCAGCGCCACGGTGCAAGCTCACCAAGACAGCTCTGGCCTGGGCGCTCGAAGGACTCGTGGTGGCACACCTGTCGATGAGTCGCATAGCGCAAGCGCTCGGGGTGGCGTGGGACACCGCCAACACCGCCGTCCTGGACGAAGGACGCAGGCGCCTGATCAGCGATAACACCCGTTTCGATGGCGTCAAGGTGCTCGGCGTGGACGAACACGTCTGGCGTCACACTCGCCGCGGGGACAAGTACGTGACCGTCATCATCGACCTCACCGGTGTGCGGGATGGGACCGGTTCTGCGCGGCTGTTGGACATGATTGAAGGGCGTTCCAAGGCCGCCTTCAAGACGTGGCTCGCCAGCCGCGACGAGGCGTGGCGGGAACAGGTCGAGGTCGTCGCGATGGATGGGTTCACCGGGTTCAAGACGGCCGTGGTCGAGGAGATCCCGCACGTCACGGCCGTGATGGATCCCTTCCACGTGATCCACCTGGCCGCCGACGCCTTGGACGAATGCCGACAACGCGCTCAGCAGGACATCTTCGGCCGACGGGGCCGCGCCGGTGACCCGCTGTACAGGGCCCGACGCACTCTGCACACCGGCGCCGACCTGCTCACCGACCGCCAGAAGGTCCGGCTGGCTGACTTGTTCGCCGATGAGCGTCATGTCGCGGTCGAGGTCACCTGGAGCGTCTACCAGCGCATGATCGCCGCCTACCGCGACCCCGACCGCACTGCCGGGAAGGCCACCATGAGCGCGCTGATCGCCTCCGTGGCCCGTGGTGTTCCGGCCGGTCTTGCCGAGGTCGCTCGACTGGGCCGGACACTGAACAAGCGCGCCGCGGACGTGCTGGCCTACTTCGACCGTCCCGGCACGTCCAACGGCCCAACCGAGGCCATCAACGGACGACTCGAGCACCTACGCGGCATCGCGTTGGGCTTTCGCAACCTCACCCACTACATCGCCCGCAGCCTCCTCGAGACCGGCGGCTTCAAGCAGCAACTACACCGTTGATTGGGAAGAGCCGGGAAATGCCAACCTGTTTCCTGGTTTTCAGGGGTGATGTCCGCGAATTGGTTCGATCCTAATGGTCCGCTTTTCTCCTCCCTGCGCGGGGTGTAGAAGGATCTCTAATCGTCGCGCTCATGACTTCATGCGGGCCTGCTGAATTTCTCACCACTGCCTTCTTCCGTCTGGCCCGCGTGCCCGCTGAGGTGCTCAGACGTGCCCGTCAGGCGTGGCTCGATCGTCGCGGAGGGGGTTATGCTTGCGCCAAATGGAGAGATGTGGCGAGAGGGCTCAACTGAAGGCTGACGCCTCTGCGCCGCGGGAGTCCCTCGCCTGGCTCGGGTGGTTCCGGGTCGTCTCGATCGCGGGGGTCGTGCTCATCCACGTCAACGGGCTCACCGCGGTGGCGCATCACGGCGACGGGTCGGATGTGGGGCGGCTCGCTCTGCTGCTCGATTTCGTGTCGCGGTGGTCGGTGCCGGCGTTCGTCATGGCGAGTGGGGCGATGCTGCTCGACCCGGGCCGGTTCTCGGGGACGGGGGCGTTCCTGCGCAGGCGGGCGCTGCGGCTCGTGCCGGCGCTGGTGGTGTGGCATGTGGTGTACGCCGGGGTCGTCGTGCGGCTCACCGGCCGGTTCGCGCCGTCGGAACTCCTGCAGGCGGCGCTCGTGGGCAAGCTCTACACGGCCTTGTACTTCTTCTGGATCGTCCTCGGACTCGCCCTGTTGACGCCGCTGCTCGTGCCGTGGGTGGCGTCGGTGGGGACGCGGGAGGTCGGCGCCGCGGGGGTCGTGCTCGCCGCGATGCCGGCGGCGGCGATGGCGATCGTTCCCGTCGCGCCCGAGAGCGAGGCGTGGGTGCGGACCGCCGTCACCTGGTGGGTGCCCTACCTCGGGTATTACCTGCTCGGGTACGCGGTTCGGCGGGCGCGACTGCGGGCGTGGGTAGGCGTGGCGTCGATCGTCGGATTCGCCGGCGGGTCCGCGTGGGTCGTGTGGCAGTGGCGGCAGCCGGCCGGGGTGGGGGCGGTGCTCGAGCACTACCAGCCGGCGGAGTCCTACTTCCACCCCGCTGTCGCCGTGGCGGCGTGCTCGGCGATGTACCTGTCCCGGTGGATCATCCGCCCCGGGGCCGCGGGGGCGCTGTTCGCCCGTCCACGGATGGCGCGCCTCGGCCGGGCGTTCGGCGCCGCGACGCTCGGAGTGTTCGCGGTACACCAGCTCGTGCTGTACGTCGTCGAACGGATGCCGTGGCTGGGTGGGGGAGCGGTGGCGTCGACGCCCGAACAGCTCGTCGCCCGGTGTGTCGTTGTGTTCGTGGGGGCGTATGCGGCGGCGCTCATCGGAGGTCGGATTCCCGGGGTGCGTCGGGTGGTGTGAGCCCGGACCGGCGGTGGGCCCGGTCGGGCGTTCGTGCGGCGGCATCTCAGGGCTCGCCACCGGCTGCGGCCCGGAGAGCGCTGCGTCATCGGCTGCCGTGCGGGTGCGCGGGGTGTGGGTCGGGCCTCGTCCTGCGGCTGCGGAGGCGGCCAATCACGGCGATGCTCCCGAGCGCTCGCTGCGCGACAAGGACGAGGACGTCCCGGTGTTCCTGTCGGCGCCGTCCTGGGTGTTGCGGGAGCCGGGGTTGTTCGAGATCGTCACGCCTTCCGATCGGTTTCTCAAGCCTCGAACAGGCGAGCGATTGTCTGTGGAATGAACAGCCATGAAGGTAGCGCAAGTGGTACGATCGTCCTACGTCGTCGAGCACAGCGATCGGTTCGGAGGTGAGCCCTGTGACGCAAGCGGTGGGTGCCGCCGAGCGGGTCGCGGTGCTGGAGCCTCCGGCCGAGTGGGGTGTGGGTGAGCAGATCGATCCGGCGACGTTCGCGCAGCTGTCCGAGGACGAGACCCTCTCCGAGCTCGCGCGCCTCGAGCGGCTGAGTGCGTGGATCGACGCGCGGGCGCTGTCGCTCACCGAGCATCTCGTGACGGCCCGTGAGGAGCGCACGCTGGCCTCCCTCGAACAGCGGCAGCCGAACTGGACCACGCGTGAGCGCAACCTCTGGGTCGCAGAGGCGCGGGCCTGCCTCGACGACGAGATCGCGCTGGCCACGGGCGTCTCCGGCCGGGCGGCACGGTCACGCATCTCGATGATCGTCGAGGATCCCGAACGGGCCGCGCCGATCCGCGACGCGCTCGCGCGGGGAGAGCTGTCATGGGCGCGGGCCGTGCAGACGTTCGGTCGT
Source organism: Mobilicoccus massiliensis (assembly GCF_000826525.2). Taxonomy (GTDB): domain Bacteria; phylum Actinomycetota; class Actinomycetes; order Actinomycetales; family Dermatophilaceae; genus Mobilicoccus; species Mobilicoccus massiliensis. The sequence goes on from NZ_LN651324.1 coordinate 31,986, forward strand.
GCGTCGTTCGTCCCCGCCGAGGACGTGCCGCGGCTCGTCGACAAGCTCGTCGCGCCCTACCTCGCGCGCAGCGCCGACGGCGTCGGTGGACTGCTCGTCCCGCAGCAGGTCTTCACCGCTCGACTGGCGCGGCAGGTCGCGGCGTCGAGCACCCAGGCCGAGCGGCACGAACAGGCGATCACCGGCCGCACCACGTTCACCCTGATCGACGCCGAGAACGGCATGGGCACCCTCAGCGTCACCGGCCACGCCGCCCGGGTCGCCGGAGCCCACGAGCGGGTCGACGAGATCGCCCGCCGGCTGAGGCGCGAAGGCGACGCGCGCACCCTCGCGCAGCTGCGCTCCGACGTGACACTCGACCTCATCCTCCACGGCTACCTGCCCACCGGCCCCGCCCTCCCGCTGCCCGGATTCGACGGCGCGGGCGCCGACCGCCATGACTCCGACGGCGCAGACCGCAACAGCGACCCGAGCCGATTCGCCGCCTACGACACCTTCGCGGGACACCTGCCGCCCGCACAGGTACACGTGACCGTGTCGCTGTCCGCGCTCCTGGGTGCCACCGACGAGCCCGGCACCCTCGACTGCGCCGGCCGGCAGGAATGGTTGTGCGCGCAGGTCGTGCGCGACGCGGCGCTGGCGGCCGGATCGACGTGGAAGCGGCTGGTCACCGACCCCCTCACCGGCCACCTGGCCGACCTCTCCACCGCCGGGTACGCCGTCACCGGTCACCTGCGCGAGCGCATCGTGGCCCGCGACCGCATCAGCCGCGGCCCCGGCCGTGTCCGCCCCGCCCGGCTGTGCGACACCGACCACGACATCGACTACGCCCTCGGCGGCACGTCGAGCGAGTCCAACGTCTCCGCCAAGGACCGCCGCAGCCACAACCACAAGACCCGCCGCACCTGGCACACCCACCGAGAACCCGGCGTCAACGGCGACATCACCTGGACCACCCCGACCGGTCGCACCTACGTCACCGCACCGTGGGACTACCGCGACCCCGACCCCCTCACCCCCGAACAGATGCGCGCCAACCTCACCCGACGCGCCACGTCGGTCCCCACGTCGCCCGGGGATGCCGGGCCGCGTGCGGCGTGGACCGGCCACGCTGCGCGGCCTGACGTCGCGCCGGGTGACGGCGGTCGGCCTGACGTCGCGTCGAACGATGTCGGGCTGGGCGACGTCGCGTTGAACGACGCCGCGTCGAGTGACGTCGCGTTGAACGACGTCGCATCGGACGCCCGGACGTCCACCCACGACCCTCGCCGGCCCGGAACCGTCAGCACGTCTGCGGGGCACGTCTGCCCACTGCCCGGCGCCGCAACCCCGACCGGCGCGTCGGCTCGGGCGTGGTCGGAGGTGCCGGTCGATTCCGACAGCATCCGGCGAGTCGCCGCGGCCACGGGGCTCTCGGTCGAGGAGGCGTTCGCCGACCTCGTGGCGATGATCGACATCGACGAGGCGCTGACGCTCTACAGCCGGTGCAGCAGCTCGTGTGGCGTCACGCACGCCCGGCAGAACGAAGCCGTCACCGTCACGGCAGGCGGGGCCGCGACCACGGGCGACGCGAACGCCGACCTCGCCGACCTCCTCGACCCAGCGGCCATCGTCACCGGGCGGCCTCGGCAGCGCCACCGCCCCACCCGCCGCCCGACCCCGTGGGAACACCGCTCGGCCGGGCCGCCGCCCTTCTGAGGACGGAGGCCGGCGCCTGCAGGCCCCGAAACCGGCGGCGGCGAGCGGACTCAGCGCGTCATCGTCATGACGAACCGGGGCGACATCGCGCGGGAGTCGTGGGTGCGAAGGCGGTAGGTCTGCCGGCCGAGCACGTCGGGCGTCGTCTGCACATCGAGGCGCAGGCTGTCACGCACCGGACCCCACCCGACCTGACGCCACGCGGTGCGACCGTGGAGCCGCTCGAGGTAGACCGGCCTCCACGCCTTCAGCGGGGCCTTGGAACGAACGACGACCTTCGACCCACGCTTGACGACCGTCGGCGCCGAGACGGGCATCCGGTACGTCCACGGCACCGTCACCGCGGCCTTCGCGAGATCGACGCGGTGCCCCAGGACGTCACGACCCGAACCGACGAGCCGCACACAATGCGGCTGCGCCGCCGGCGCCCCCAGCGCGACCGCAGGCGTGTTGGCCAACGTCGCCGAGAACCGCCCCGAGGAGTCGGTGCGCACCGACCGACCGGCGTCGGCCGTGTCGCACTCCGCGCCGCGACCGATCTTCACCGTCAGCCGCCGCCCGAACGACCCACCCGTGGAGGTGACGACCCGACCCGTGACGACGTACGACCGGGCCCTGAGATCCACCGGCGCAGTCCGGCCCGGCCGCAGAACCGGCGTCCCGACCGCCTTCACGGTGATCGGCCGCAGATGCGTGGGGATGTACGGCGTGCACGCACCCACCTGGCCGGCCGCGGTGTCGAACGTGATCGACCGGCTCGGACCGGTCGCCTGGAACACGCCCTGCCACGTCGCCAGATCCCCCTGCTCGGAGACCTTGCGCATCGGCACCTGAAGACCGGTCCCTCGGTCCTCCTCTCGCATCAGCGCCATGGACCCCCACGGCGATCTCCCCGACTGCCCGGGGGAGTTGACCACCGCCCGGGTGGTCATCGTGATGGTCACGGGCGTCGATGCGAGTCCACGCACCGTGACCGCCGGGCGATCGACGTTCACCGACCGGACCTCGAAGTGATCGTAGAACGTGGAGCAGGTGTCGTCCGCGCGGGCCTGGGGCGCGGCGACGAGGAGAGAGACCGGAAGCAACGGGCCGTGGCCGCAACGGTGAGGGCACGCATGCCCTCCCATCGGCTCCCCGCCCCGATTCCTTCGCCCCGCGCGCGAATTCGCCTCGGAACGCCCGACACCCGCGAGGCTCCCGCCGAACCCCGCCACGGCGTCGCACCCTGGAGGGATGGAACGTCGCCCGCCGCCCGCGACGCCTCCGCCCGCCCGTCTCGACGCGCTCGACGTGGCCCGCGGACTCCCGCACCCTGGAGGGATGGAACGTCGCCCGCCGCCCGCGACGCCTCCGCCCGCCCGTCTCGACGCGCTCGACGTGGCCCGCGGACTCATGCTCGTCGTCAGCGTGCTCGTCAACGCGTGGATCACCATGCCGGCATGGTTCGAACACGCCCCATGGGCGGGCGTGCACCCCGTCGACCTCGTCTTTCCCGTGTTCGTGACGCTCAGCGGCGCCGGCCTCGGCATCGCGTACGCCCGGCGCGTGCGACCGGTGCGTGAGACCCGCCGCGTCCTCGTCCTCCTCCTCGCCGGGGTCGCGTTCACCGCGCTGCTCGCCCACCTCGCCCAGGGCCGCATCGAGTGGTCGACGTTCGACGCGACCGGGGTGCTGCAGCTCTACGCCGCCATCGTCGGCGGCGTCGTCCTCCTACGCCTCGGCTGCCGCATGTGGTGGCAGTGGCTCGTCGCGGGCCTGCTCCTCGCGGGCGCCCAGGCGACGCTGCTCCTCACCTGGGCCACGGGGTGCCCCGGCCACGAGCTCACCCCGGAGTGCAACCCCTCGCGCGTCATCGACGCCGCCGTCTTCGGCGCCGCGCACATCTACGTCGAAGGCGCCCGCGGCCACGACCCCAGCGGCCTCGTCGTGCTCGTCGGCGCGCTCTCCTCCGCCGCCTGCGGGGCCGCCGCCGGCCGGATCATGCTCGACCACCGCGACGGCGTCCCGGCGCGACGGACGCTCGTCGCAGCGGGGGTCACCGTCGCCGCCTGCCTCGTCGGCGCCCTCGTCACCGGACTTGCCGTGCCGGCGTTCAAACGGCTGTGGACCGCGCCCTTCGCCCTCGGCGTCGCCGGCGCGACCGTCACCGTGCTCGTGATGCTCCATCTCGCCCTCGACGGACGACCCGTCGGCCGCGCCGAACGCGCGCTGCGGTACCCACTCGTCGCGCTCGGCCGCAACAGCCTGCTCGTCTACTTCGGCTCCCACGCGCTCACGAGCATCCTCCTGCGCACCGGTCCCGCCGGGGGCGTGCCCGTCAGAGGTCCGTCGTGGGCGCAGCTGTGGCAGCAGGAGCTCGCGGCTCGCGTCGGCGCCCCCGGCGCCGCCGCCTGGCCCCTCTGCGTCGCCGCGCTGCTCGCCTGGACGCTGCTCGTCGTCGTCCTCCACGCCCGGCGGATCTACATCAAGGCGTGACCCACGACGAGGCGCCGGTGACCACGCGGTCACCGGCGCCTCGCATGCGGTGTGTCAGCAGCTCTTCTTCACCGAGAAGTCGCCGAGCACGTCGACACCACCGAGGCGGGTGACGTCGGTGAGCGGCAACTTGTCGAACTCCGTCTTCACGCTGCCCGGCAGGCACTTCGGCGCCGTCAGCGCGAGCGGCGCGCCGGCCTTGGCCGAGGCGGGGACACCTGAGAGCGCGTCGGGGAAGTTGAGGCCCGACGCGAGGATCGCCGCACTCGGGTTGCCCTTGCCGGTGACGTTCGCGACGATCGCCGCCGACGTCGCATAGCGGTCGGCACCGGCGTAACGCGCCGTGGTCGCGTTCGGCAGCACGTCCTTGACCTGACGCTCCACCGAGGCGCCCATCACGCTCGTCCCGCCGACGAACACGACCTTGCCCGGGTTCAACCGCTTGAGCGCCGCCACCGTGTCGGGCGTGAGGGACTGCCCGTCGCTGAGCAGCAGCGGAGCACCCTCCTTGGCCGCTGCCGACCCCGCCGACAGCGCATCGGGGAACATCTTGGCCTGCGCAAGGTACACCGTCGACGCACCGGCCCACTTACCGGCGACCGCCGCGGCCGTCGAGTACCGGTCCGCACCCTGCAGGCGCGTCACCGGCGCGATCGCGCCGAGCTGCTTCGCGACGTTCGCCGAGACGACGCTCTCGCCACCGACGATCTGGATCGTCGCCGGCTTGAGCCGCTTGATCTCGTCGACCACGTTCTGCGGCGCCTCAGTCGGCCACGTCTGCAGCAGCGGCGAACCGGCCCGCGCCGCAGCCGGACCCGCCGACAGGGCATCCGGGAAGTTCAGCGCGTTCGCCACGTACACGGTCTCGGTGGAGTCGGTGAAGAACTTCTTCGACACGGCCACCGACGTCGCGACACGGTCGGCGCCGGCCACGCGCGTCGAAGCCGGCTCGGCGAGCTCGGCCGAGTACGGATACACGAACTCGTACGTCGTCTGCGCACCCGCGAACGAGCGGCCCGCGTCGGCGACAGCGGTGACGGTCACATTGCCGTCCGCATCGGGCGTCACCTTGAACGTCTTGCTCGTCTCACCCGCCGCCCACGTCACGGGAGTGCCGTTGACCTTCCACGTGATGTTCGGGACGTTCGTGAGCCGCATGGCGTCATCGGCCTTGCCGGGCTCGTCGATGACGACCGGCGCGGTCGGCGTCGGCAGCGACGCAGGCACCGACGCCCCGGAGGTGAGGCGGTAGGTCTGCGTCCACGTCGTGGAGCCGTCGGCGAAGGCGTAACCGTCGTCGGCCTTCGCGCTGACGACGTAGTCGGTGGACGGGTCGCTCGGGGTGACCTTGACGTCCTTCGTGGTCTGGTTGGCGTCGAACGTCACGGCCGTGCCGTCGATCGACCACGTCACGTGACCGACCTTGGTCAGCGTGATCGCGTCGTTGGCCGTGCCCGCGCCGTCGGTCGCCTCCGGGCGTGCCGAGGTCGGGATCGAGACGACCGAACTCACCTTGGCCGTCTGGGCGATGACCGTCGTGCCGTCGGCCGTGAGGAGCTTGAGCTCGTAGGCGCCGCCGGTGTTCTCGGTGATCTCACAGGTGAGCGTGGTGCCCGTGACCGAGGTCGCCGTACGGCACGAGTTCGCCTCGGACTGATCGGCCTTGTCCTGCACACCCGAGCTCGTCAGCGCCACGCGATAGGACGCGTTCGCCTCGAGACCGGTGGCAGACACGGTGAACGCCTTGCCCGCGACCGGTGCGGACGGCTCGACCGACAGGCCCGGCGCGGCCTGCGCCGACATGCTCGGAGCCACGAGGCCCACAGCGGTGAGAACGACCGTGCCACCGGCAGCGGCGAATCGGCGGGTACGAGAAGCAGTCATGGATTCCCCTCCAGGGTGCCCGGCCGCCTCGATTCCGCGCGGCCCGAGCGCGAGTGTCGAAGAGCCCTCTCCCCGGGCCCTTCTGGCGCCTCGATGAGTGTTCGAGGACGCACCTCGAGTATCAAAGACGTTGAGGGCCAATGCAATTCGATCATCCGTCCGGAACGGGTGACCGTGATGACCGATGTTGCGGTCGTCGGCGCTAGCCCGAGCGTCGAACGGCGGAGGCGGTGACGGCCCAGATCACACGGCTGCGCGCTGTGGGCAGGGGCGTCGCGGACGGGAACGCGGAGCCAACGTAAGCCGCGTCGGCGGGCCGTCCGACGACGGACGTCACCCGCCACTCCCGCGCGAGGCGGGCGGCCTCCGCGGGAGCGAGGAGCTTGGGGTCGACGGAGATCACCGGGTGAGGGAGGGCGGAGTAGGCGACGGCGATGTCCGACGCATTGCCGGGAGCGAGGGCCATCACGGGACCGCCGGTCGCGAGGGTGGGCTCGAGGGCCGCGCGCAGTTGCTGGGTGTCCGCTGCCGCGCGCGCGTTCGCGACGCGCAGGGTGTCGGCGACGGTGGTCGCTCGCGTCACGCCGGCCACGACGACCAGCGCCGATGCGGCGGCGACGAGCGTGCGGAGCAGCAGGCGCCCACGACGCACCCGCCACACTCGGCTCACCGCGACATCGAGGAGCATCGCCGCGACGGGAGCGGCCGCGTACAGGTAGCGGGTCTGGGGCTGGAAGAGTCCGCACGTCGCGACGTAGGTGACGAGCAGCGCGGCGCCGAAGAACACCAACGCCGATCGCGCGGGGTCTCGCCCGGCTCGCCGCCCCAGCGCCACGAATCCCGCGACGCACGCGACGACGACGGGCAGTACGGCGCTGAGCTCCGTGGGGGTGCGCGGAGTCAGCGCCCGCCACACGCCGCGGGTGAGTTTCTCGGCGAACGCGCCGGCGTCGAAGGCGACCGGCACGAAGTAGAAGTCCATGTTCGACGACGCACCCTTCGCCCCCACCATGAGCGTTGCCGCGAGACCGGCGTTGGGATACGGCTCGGTGAGCGCCGCGTGCCCGACGGCGATGCCCACGGCGACCAGCGCCGATGCCCCGGCGACACGTGCGGAGACGCGGCGCCCCCGCCACGCCCATCCGAGCCAGAGGAACCACGCGAGCAGCAGGAGCACGAAGTTCGACCGCGACCACACGAGCATCCCCGCGGTCACCCCGCTGACGAGCCACCACTCCGCCCGCCCGGAGCGTTCCGCGGCGACCACCGCACCCACGAGCACTGCGACCCCGAACGCGAGACTCGCCTCGGCCACCGGCGACAGCACGGCCCACGTCGTCGTCGGAAAGAGCAGGAACGCCGCCGCGCCCCAGCCGCCGCTCCCGCCCACGATGCGGGAGGTCAGCACCACGATGACCGCCGCCGCGACCACGAGCGCAAGGTCGACGGCGATCCACGCGGCTCCGGGATCCCCGCCGCCGAACAGACCGAACACCCACGACGCGAGGTGCGTGACAGGGGTGTCGTGCATCCGCGGCGGCAGGGTTCCCGGTGGCGCGGTCGCCGCGAAGAGCGGATAGACGTGGTTGCTCACCACCCGACCGGTCTCGGCCGTCATGAGCAGATCCCCGGCGTACCAGAACTGATCGGTGCCCGCGACGCCCCCGCCGAGCCTCATCGCCAGCGCGAGAAGGAACGTGCTCGCGGCCAGCAACGCCACCCAGGGGAGTAGCCGTGCGACGCCCGCCCGAGGAGACGACGAGAGGGGCGAAGAGGGCACGAGCCCAGGCTAAATGGGGTGCCCGACCTCGCCCGGTTCCCGCGCCCGCGACCGCCCCGACACGCGCATCCAATGCCGCCGAGACAGCCGCCGTTTCCGGCCTGACGTCAGCGACCGCGCAGTGCCAACGGCGGAACTTGGATGGTCGTCGTGCCGTCGGTGATGGTGCCCGTGAGGCTCCCGCTCACGCGGCGGGGGAGCACGGTGTCGACGGTGGCGCGGCCGTGACGGTCGGTCTGGGTGGAGATCGTCGTCGCGCGGGCGCCCTTGGTCGCCGGGATGACCGTGAGCCGCACCCACGCGTGGGCGAGTGGCCGGCCGCACGTGTCGGTCGCGCGCAGAGGCGTCGAGTGCCGCACCGACCGGGTGGACGTCGTCGTCACGATTCGCCCAGGGACGACGCGAGCGAGGGCGACCGACGGCCGTGCGCAGGTCACCGCGCGTTTCGGTGCGGGTGAGAGCCCGGCGGTGACGAGCTCGGCGATGCGGCGATAGCCGATGACGTTGGGGTGCACCGCATCCCAGAACGCGTCGTCGGGATCGGCCAGGTCGTCGAACACCCCCCGTTCGTCGATGAATCCCAGCCCCCGTGCCCGCAGCCACTGCAGCAACAGCACGCGCCCCTGAGCCTGGCCGGCCCGCGCGGTCGGGGTCATGTGCGCGAGCGTCGTCACGGTCGGGACCGCCCCGAACTTGGCACGAAGGCCGGCGTGCAGCGCGGCGTACTGCGGTTGCACGTTTCCCGGGGACACGTTGTGCCCGAACGAGACGATCGCCAGGTCGGGCTTCTTGGGCACGCCGAGCGTGAGGTGATCGAGTGCCCGCTGCGGCGTGCCGCCCGGCCAGCCGAAGTTCCAGATCGTGATCGGCTCCGCGCTCGGCTCGCCCGTGGGCGGAAAGACCTCGGCGTCGGCCACGTATCGCTGCTTCTGCCAGTCGAAGTGCCGCACGAACACGTAGCGGTCGCTCGCGAGGTTGCCGGCCCACATCGAGACCCACTCGCCGGGGTCGTTGCCCACGGAGTCGCCGAGCACGACCACCGTCAGGGCTTTGCGCGAGGCCAGCACCGCGCGGGCCGGCGCGAGACGCGCCGAGTCCTGCGACGTGGCCGCGACGGTGACGCGGGCCGGGGCGGCCGCCGCCGTGGTCGTTGCTGCGGTCACCGCGCGAACGGGCGGAATCCCGCCGAGGGCCGGCGGGGCGAGAACGAGCGCGCTCGCGGCGGCCACGCAGGACGCTGCGACGACGCGTCGAAGGCTGGCGATGCTCATGGCGCTCTTCCGTGAGATGTCGGGCGCGGGAATCCGTTCCCGCGGGCGAGGCCGGGACGCCCCGGCTCCTCTCTCCTATCGGCGGCGAACGTGCGTTCAAGAGGGGTGTCCAGGCATCGCTCACGTGAACCGGAGCGCCCGGCCCGTACGATTCGACGGGTGAGCAGGCTCGACGAATGGTGGAACCGGCTGGGCTTCGGCTCCGCCGCCCGCCAGGTGACCAACCTCAGCGTCGGCGCCGCCGGCTCGCAGGTCATCCTCCTCGTCGCGCAGGTCGTCCTCGGAGCGCTCTACACCCCAGCGCAATTCGGCGCCTTCTACACCGCAACCGCACTCGGTGGGTTGCTCGCGATCGTCGTCACCGGCCGCTACGAGATGGCCGTCCCCCTCGCCGACACCGACGAGGAGGCCCGCGGACTCACCGTGCTCTGCCTCACGCTCGCCTCGATCGGCAGCACCGTGCTGCTCGCGCTCGCGGGCATCGCCACGTGGCTCTTCGGAGCCCGCGCCACCGAACTCGTCGGGCCGGCGCTGTGGCTCGTGCCGCTCGTGACGTTCGGTATGGCGGTGTACACGATTCAGCGCCTCACCCAGGGCCGCTACGAACGATTCGGCCTCATCGCCCGAGCGGGGATCGGCGGCACGTTGTTGCAGGTCGTCACACAGATCGCCGGTGGACTGTTGGGCGGTGGACCGGGCACGCTCACCGTCGGTTACGCGCTCGGGCGGCTCGGGTCGGCGTTCGGAATGATGCGGGGCAGCCGGGGTGACGCGGCGACGCGTGCGCCGCGGCCGACCGTGCGCGAGCTGCGCGGCCTGGCCCGCACGTGGCGGGAGTTCCCCCTGCTCAACACGTGGCCGGCGCTGCTCAACGGGATCTCGGCCTCGGGGGTCGCTCCGGTGGTCACGGCCTTCTACGGACGGGCGTTCGCCGGCCACTTCGGTTACGCGAGCTACGTGCTCGCGGCGCCCTCGGCGTTGTTGGCCCAGGCCGTCGCCGGCGTGCTGCTGCCACGGATGGCCGGGATGGAACGCGCCGGACTGGAATCCGCGCCCTCGCTGCATCGCACCGCCACGGCGCTCACGTACGTCTCGACCGTGTTCTTCGGGGCCGTGATGCTCGTGGGCCCGGAGCTGTTCGTGCTGCTCCCTCCGATGGGGCGCTGGCGGGAGGCCGGCGTCGTCGCCGCCCTGCTCGCGCCGTGGCTCGCCGTGAGCTTCGTCTCCTCCCCGCTGAGCACGTACGCGACCGTGCGGCGCCGGCTGGGGCGGTTGCTCGTCGTCTCTGTCGTCGAGGCCGGGCTGCGGCTCGCGGCACTGGCGGTCGGGCTCGTCTGGGGCGGCCCGATGTGGGGTGTGGCCTGCTACTCCGCGGCCGGTGTCGCGATCTGCCTGTACTTCATCCACTGGACCCTCGGTCTTGCGGGCAGCGGAATGCTGCGCTGGGCCGCGGAGATTCGTGGGTATCTCCTCCTCGCCGGGGCGATTCTCGCCGTCGGTCTGGGCGCGCGCGTGATCGACGTCGCGCCGGTGGCCGTCGGGGGGATCTGCAGCGTGGTGCTCGCAACGCTCGGCGCGCGCGGGTTTCTCGGGCTGCGGGTAGGACGATGACAGGTAGCTGTCGGTGCGGCTATCGCAGGGAAGCGCGTTCGGCTTCGCGAGTCGCCGCGTCGCGCGCGGTCGCCGCTGCGACGGCCTGACGGTCGAGGGCGTCGAGGATGTCGCGAGGGATTTCGACGGGCTCCCCATGAACATGCTCAGGGGGTGCCGTGACAGGCCGGCTCTCCGACCCGACCCACCACAGCGTGGCCGCGGCCGAGGCGAGCAGCAGCCACCACACGGTCCACGGCACGGACGAACTGACGACGCCGCCGGCGGTGACGAACCCGAGGAGGTAGATCGTCGCGCTCGCCCGGGCTCCGACGAGATCGAGTCGGGCAGGGCGGCCGAAGGTCGTGGCGTCGGTTGCGCGAACACCCCGGCGGGAGTGGGACGACCGCAGGGGCGACTCGAGACCATCGGTGCGTCGGCGACTCGACCGCGGCACGACCGCCCGCCACGTGAGCAACGCCAGCAGCGCCGCCAACGGCACAGCCACGACCAGCCCGTACTCGACGAGCATCTCGGCGAGGCCGTTGTGCATCGACAGGACCGGCGTCTTCGGCGACTGCTTCTCGAGCAGGATCTGGTAGCGGCCGGTGCCGATGCCGAACCACGGGCTCTCACGCCAGTAGCGAAGGCCGATGCGCACGAGTTCGATTCGGAGTGAATCCGAGCGGGCGGTGACCTCGTCGCCGGGGGCGATCAGCCGGTACACGGGGTTGGCGGCCGCGACCGCAGGGATGGTGGCGTGGGCGACCACGAGCGCGGCAGCGCCCAGGCCGAGACCCGCGGCGAACCACGGGCGTCGACGCGCGACCGACAGGGGACGCAGGCGACGGCGATGCAGCCAGAGTCCGGCCGCGACGACGGCACCGACGACACAGGCGAGGAGCGCCGCGCGGCTGAACGTCAACCAGGTCAGGCCCAGGCACGTGGCGGCGAGCGTCAGCCACGCGACACGGTGGAGGCGCGAGAGACGCTCGGTCGCCGCAACGAGCGACAACCCGAATCCGACCGACAGCACGATCGCGAAGTTGTTGGGGTTGCCGAACGTCGCCGCCGGGGACAGCGGGGGAGCACGCCAGAACTCCGACGCCACGAGGTGACGATGCGTCAACACCTCCCAGACGCCGACCGGCACCGTCGTGACCACGATCCCGACCCACATGCGCCGGATCGCTCTCGCGCCCGACCACCGCCCGCCGGCGAGCAGCAGGCAGGCGGCGGTGGTGAGGATGTTCGCGACGACGATCCGTTGCCTGAGGTGCACGAACGAGGATCTCGGAGCCCACTCACTCCACTGCGGCGTCGTGGCCCACCAGGTGAGGAGCATCGCGACGAGGAGCACCGCCGGGAGGGCCCCGCGGCGCGGCGATCGGGCGAGAAGGAGGATCCCGAGCGCGAGGAGCGTCACGCGAAATCCGGTCGTGACGTACGGGTGCACGAGGCGTCCCATGATCGGAAGCCACACGCTGTAGACGCCGAGCGCAACGAGGAGGACATCGGCGGCGCGCTGGAGACGGAAGCAGGTGACCAGGCCCGACAGCGATCGTCCGATCGGGCGTCCGCGTCCACGAGCGCCGGCCGCGAGGTCCCGACAGCGACGCGCCATCTCCATGTCGTCACCCCCGGTCGGCGCGAAGGCTCACCTCACGCTCGGTTCTTCTGCGGCTCCCCTCGGCCCGCGTTCCCATCGTCAGAACGCTTGTCGTCGTGAGGGGTCGGGGGTATGCGAGTGATCGAGCTACGCGCCGAGACAGCCGTCCTTTCCTGCCTCGGTGGTCTTTCCGTCTCCGGGCGGGATGCGAGAGGCCGGAAACGACGGCTGTCTCGGCGGGCGTGCGGGTGGAAAAGCGCGGGTGTGACGGGGTGAGAGGCCGGAAACGACGGCTGTCTCGGCCGGTCAGGGGGTGGGGGCGGCCGCCGGGGCCACGGGAGACCTCGTCTCCATCCACGTGGCGAGGACGCGCGCGGAGGATCGTCCGTCGTGCCAGCGGCGCACGAAACCCGGTCCGCGAGAGGCGAGGTCACGGGCCTCGGTGGCATCGGAGAGGACGCGCTCGATCGCCTCTTCGAGGCCGTCATGCCGAACCCGGATCATCGGCGGAGGCTCCGGCATGAGCGCGGCGACGTCATCGGCGAGGCTGCCGACGACGACGCGTCCGGCGGCCATCCCCTCGATCGCGTTCGCGCCGTAGTAACCCGAGCGCACCTGCTCGATGAGCACGTCACACGACCTGACCAGCGCCGGAACCTCCGCCGGATGAACCGAGGCCGGGCTCACGTACTCGACGCGTCCCTCGTCGTGCAGGCGGGTGAGGAGGGGGTCGACGAGGTCGGTGCCCTTGATCGGGGGTGTGCGGCGGCTCGGCAGGTGCAGGACGCGGGGACGCCGCCCCGAGGAGAACGGTGGCGGAGCTCCCGCGAAGGGCACCGGGTCGACGACGACCGGCAGCCACGTGGCCGGCACGTCCTCCAGGAGCAGATCGGGGGTGCTGACGAACAGCGGCAACGCGCTGCGCCGGGCGGTCTCACGGTTGCGGGCGGCGGCCTCGCCGAGGGAGGCGTTCCATTCGGCCGGCGCGATGCGGTAGTAGGACTCGGCGAGCCGCTCGGCGTGTTGCTGCGGGTCGCGCAAGTCGCTGCCGTGGGCGATGAGCGCGAACGACGCCCGGGGCAGATCACGCTGCAGACGATCGAGCTCGACACCGAGGTGTGACCGGTCGAGGCGGCGGTAGAGCGAGGCGAACGAGTCGACAGCGACGTGAGACGCGCCTCGGAGCATCCGCCGCACGAGCACGGCCTTGAGCGCGTCGGGCGTGATCCGGTGGTGTGGAAGGCGGCGGGTCGCGGAGAACTGCAGCGGAGGGCGTCGACCGGGCGGCGGCGCGAAGCCGAACGACCACGCCGCGTGATCGGTGAAGGTGTCGACGGCCTGCGCCCACGCGTGGGCCTGTCCGGCGTTGTTGATCGGCCCGATGGCGAGCGTCGCCGAACCGGGCGGCGGGGCGTTCATGCGGTGGTCGTCGCGGCGAGCAGGCGATCGACCTCGGCCTCCCAGCAGTGCCGCCGGACGAACGCCTCGAGCGCGCGGCGGCCCATGGCCGCGGTCTCGGCGGGGTCGTCGCGCAGGCGGGCGATGGTCGCGGCCAGAGCGGCCGGATCCTCCATGTCGCATGCCAATCCGATGCCCTCCTCGGCGACGAGCCGCGACATCTCCACGGCGTACGACGGCACGACGACCGCCATGCCTGCCGACATGTACTCGAAGAGGCGGTTGGGCAGACTCGCCACCCCCATGTCGCGGCCGTAGGCGACGAGACCGACGCGGCACTGCGCCAGGACCCGCGGCATCGCGTCGTGAGTCACCGCGTCGTGGAGGACGACCTTGTCACGCACGCCGAGCTCGTCGATGCGGGCATCGAGATCGGGCATCCAGCGCTCGCACGTCGCAGCCGGTCCGCGGCCCGGGAAGACGACGACCTCGACGTCGTCGAGCCTGGTCAGCGCATCGAGTACGACCGGTGTGCCGTTACCGGGCTGCCCCTTGCCGTGCATGATCCGCATCGGGTGCGTGGGGGCGGACTCCGCCGCGGGCGCCGTGGCGGCGAACGAACGGGGCGCACAGTTGCGCACCGGGAACGCGTGCGGATGACCCTGCGTGTACGGGGCGAGAACGGCGTCGTTGACGCCGACGACGACCTCGCAGTGCTTCGCCGTTGCGGCGACCCGGCGGCGCATGAGCTCGCGCGCCGCGGCAACGGGGCGGCCGAGCGTCCAACGGTCGAGCATCGCGCCGTGGAACTCCTCGTGGACGTCGAAGACGACCCGCCCGCCCTGACGGCGCGCCACCCGCACAGCCGTCGCGGCGGCGTCGGGGTCGGGGGAGTACCACCAGTCGACGTCCTGCACCGCGCGCGCGGCGTGATCGACGCGCTGCGCCGAACGCACTCGGTCCAACCGGCCACGAGCGGGGGGAGTGAGGTGGTACTCCACGCCTGGAACGCGGTACCCCTCACCGGCGAAGAAGCTGTGATCCGGGCCCACCCACGACACCCGCCATCCCGCGTCGAGGTACGCGCCGACGATCTTCGTCGTCACCCGCACGTCGTCGAGGGGATGCGCGGTCGTGAGCACGCACAGGTGGGGGCGGAGATCGGTGCGGGAGGTCTCGGTGGCACCGGGAGTTGCGGCGCGCTCGTGGCCGGGGCTGCGCGTCGTCGTGGGGCTCAGGTCGTCGTCGGCGCGGTGTCGCTTCGGGGCGAAGGACGGCGCGAGAACGGGCCCGTTGACGACGGCGGAGTGTCGTTCACGATCGGCGCCGTCGAAGCGATCACGGATGCGCGTCGCGGGAACCCCACCCCAGATCTCGTACGGCGGAACGTCTTTCGTGACGACGGCGCCAGCGGCGACGACCGCTCCCTCGCCGATCGTCACGCCGGCCATGAGGGTGACTCCGCGGCCCAACCAGACGTCACGCCCGATCGAGGTGCGCCGCACGGGCGGACGTCCCGCGAACTGCATCGGCACACCCACCGCGTCGATGACGTGATCGTCACCGACGACCGCCACGTCGGCCGCGAGCATCGTGTACCGCCCGATCGACGTGCCCGCCGAGACCACGGACCCCGGCCCGACGAAGACGTACTCCTCGGCACGCAGGTCGCGAGCCGCGTGAGCCGTGGGATGCACGTACGCGGTCGGATCCCCACCCGAGAGTCCCTTGGCACGCCGCACCGTGCGGTTGCGAACACCGCGCAACCGGGCGCGCAGGCCTCCGCGACGTGAGAGTCCTGAGTTCATCGAGCGAGCTCCAAGGTGAGAGACCGGCGGACGTCCCCGCACGTGGGGGCCCGTGCGATCAGGGTACGTGGGGCCCGCATGACGCTCCGAGCATCACCACGCTCGAACAGGCCTTTCCACCCGCCTCAGCCGCTCGGACAGGCCTTTCCACCCGCCTCAGCCGCTCGGACAGGCCTTTCCACCCGCCTCAGCCGCTCGGACAGGCCTTTCCGTCCGGCTTCGGAAGACGAAAGTGCCTGTTCGAGCGGGCTGTCTCGGTCTGGCGTCTTCGCGCGTGTCAGAGGAATGGCCCGGACAGGCGGTTTGGCCCGGCCCGGTGCTCGAACAGGCCTTTCCACCCGCCTCAGCCGCTCGGACAGGCCTTTCCGTCCGGCTTCGGAAGACGAAAGTGCCTGTTCGAGCGGGCTGTCTCGGTCTGGCGTCTTCGCGCGTGTCAGGGGAGCCTCGGACAGACGGTTTGGTCCGGCGCGGTGCTCGGACAGGCCTTTCCGTCGGTCAAGTCCCTGGTAGTGGTGTAGCGCTGCGTTCTCCTTCTTGATGGGTCAGGCGGTCAGGGCGGGCAGGTCATCAGCTCCGATCTCGGGTTCGGTGTTGGGGACGATGTTGACCCGGCAGCGGGCGAGGACCTCGAGTCCGAGGTAGCGGCGGCCTTCGGCCCATTCGTCGGTCTGCTCGGCCAGGACGGCTCCGACGAGCCGGACGATGGCGTCGCGGGTGGGGAAGATGCCCACGGCGTCGGTGCGGCGCCGGATCTCGCGGTTGAGGCGTTCGGCGGGATTGTTGGACCAGATCTGGGTCCACACGTCCTTGGGGAAGCCGGTGAAGGCCAGGATGTCGGCGCGGGCGCCGTCGAGGTGGTCGTGGACCTCGGGCAGCTTTCCCTCGACGTAGTCCAGGAGTCGGTCGAACTGGGCGTGGACCGCGGGACGGTCGGGCTGGTCGTACACGCTGTGCAGCATCGCCTTGACCGCGGGCCACATGCTCTTGGGTGTCACCGACATGAGGTTCGCGGCGTAGTGGGTGCGGCACCGCTGCCAGGACGCTCCGGGAAGGTTCGCCGCGATCGCCTCGACCAGACCCTGGTGCGCGTCGCTGGTGACCAGCCGGACACCGGTCAGACCGCGGGCAACCAGGTCGGCGAAGAACTCGTTCCACACCGAGCCGGTCTCAGCAGTGGCCACGCGCATACCGAGGACCTCGCGGTGCCCGTCGCCGTTCACGCCGGTGGCCAGCAGCACGACGGCGTTGACGACCCGCCCGCCTTCGCGGAGCTTCATGGTCAACGCGTCCGCGGCGACGAACGTGAACGGCCCAGCTGCGTCCACCGGCCGGTGGCGGAACTCCTCGACGTGCTCGTCGAGCTCGGCCGCCATCCTCGAGACCTGCGACTTGGACAGTGAGTCGATCCCGAGGGTCTTGACCAGCTTGTCCATCCGCCGCGTGGACACGCCGGCGAGGTAGCAGTCCGCCACGACCGTGATCAGGGCGGTTTCGGCGCGCTTGCGGCGCTCAAGCAGCCACTCGGGGAAGTAGGTGCCCTTGCGCAGCTTGGGGACTGCGATGTCGATGGTCCCGACCCGGGTGTCCAGGGGGCGGTGACGGTACCCGTTGCGCTGCGCGGTCCGGCCCGGGCTGGGGCGGCCGTACTCGGCACCGACCACCGCATCAGCATCAGCCGAGAGCAGGGCGTTGATCATCGTCTGCAACAGCGAGCGCATCAGATCGGGTGAGGCTTCGGCGAGTGCTTCGCCCAGCAGACGTGCAGGGTCGACAATGTGGGGAGCGGTCATCGTGATGACTCCATTCGAGAGATCTGTGAGAGGTGAACTCGAAGGATCACGCGGTGGCCGCGCCTGCGTCCGACGTCCACGCCGGTGACGATCGACGACCGCGCTACACCACTATCAGGGACTCAACTTTTCCGTCCGCCTCAGCCGCTCGGACAGGCCGTTCCGTCCGGCTTCGGGAGACGAAAGTGCCTGTTCGAGCGGGCTGTCTCGGTCTGGCGTCTTCGCGCGCGTCAGAGGAATGGCTCGGACAGGCGGTTTGGCCCGGCCCGGTGCTCGAACAGGCCTTTCCACCCGGCCCAGGGGCTCGGACAGGCCTTTCCGTCCGGCTTCGGAAGACGAAAGTGCCTGTTCGAGCGGGCTGTCTTGGCCTGTTCGAGCGGATTCGGTGGGACGTGGTGGAACGCGGAGACGGACCTCGGACCGTCAGCGCCGCGGCAGCCCGTACTTCTTCAGCATGCGATCGACTTGGGCCGGGGTGTAGCGGGTCTTCTGCACCGATGCGGGGTTCTGCCCGGTCCAGTAGCGCGCGAACGATTCGGCCCAGACCTCGGCGGGCATGCCGACGTACGGACTCGACGTGAACGTCCTGCGCTTGGCGCCCTTGGTGACCTCGGTGCGCAGGCCGGCACCCTTGGGTAGATACGAGACGGCGTGGCCGAGTTCGTGCGCCGTGACGAACGACATCGACTTCACGTCGCGCGTCTCGAGGATCGCGATATCGCGCTTCGAGTACTGGATATAGCCGAGAACGGAGGCGTCCTTGACGGAGATGTCGGGCACCTTCCACGTGATCTGCGGAACGCAGCGAATGCGGTAGTTGCCGGCCTTCTTGGCGAGCCTCGGGTAGGCCGCGATCGCCTTGCGGCACAACTTCGGGGCGTCGGTGAGCGGGAGTCGCTCGGTGGCAGAGACCTTGGAGGCCGCCCAGCTCACCGACTGCGCCCACGCCTGCGGATCGAGTGTGCTGTTGACGGTGAGCACGGCGATGCCGTCGAAATAGAAGTCGTATCCCTTGGTCGTGCCCGGCCGGCAGACCACGGTGTGTCCGGACGGTGCCCACCATTTCGGCATCCGGGCCTTGACGTAATCGCGGCATTGCCGATCGCGCGCCGACATCTTCGTGGCGTCGGCCTTGCGCACTCGTGCCTTGATGTCGGGGACGCTGAGCCCGAGGAACGCGTCGCCCCGCTCGACCGCGGGTGAGTTCACGCCGGGCGCCGGGGCGACGGCAGGGTCCGACGCCGCGGTAGGAGCCGCATCCGCGGCAGACAGCGGCGCAGCTCCCGCAGCCACTGCGGCGAACGACCCGACCACGGCCAGCACGACCGACCTCATGACCCCACCCCCACCTCGCGTGATGCCGTGCGTGGGCATCACCGCACGGGCGGCCCGACGCACTCGACGGGGTCATCTTGCCTCACGAACGAGCCCACGGTTGGACGGGTGCCCAACTCATGCATCCCAGGGCATCAGCGCCAGCGGATTGCCGACGGCGCCCGCACCCTCAGGGTCATCCCCCGCACCATCTGTAGTTACCGCCGCGACGGCGTCGCGGCCGGTGCCCTCACTTCCCGACGAGTTGGGATACGCGCCCCTTACTCACGCCGATCGCCCCGGCAATGTCGGCGTAGCTGTACCCGGAGTCCTTCATCGCCTCGATGACATCGATCCGGGCCGCAGCCGACTGCGCCTCGACCGTCTCTCGCAGGCGAGTGAGGCGACGCAGCTCGAGCAGGGCAGTCTTGACCGGGCCGATCTCGGGAGTGAGCTCCACCCGCCCGTCGTAGCGGTCGAGGTCGAGCATCGTGCAGATGTAGTCCCGCACCTGACGGTCGGCCTGGTCGAGTGTCCCGACCTGGGTGACGCCGAGACCGTCGATGTGCAACTCCCATCCGTGCTCCCACTTGCGGGCAATCACTTCGTACATGTCTGCAGCGGTCACTTCATCCATCCTTCGGGTAGGAAGGTCAGCTTCTTGCGGGTGTCGTCCACGACCCCTGGCGAGACGTCCCTGGTTCGTGTGATGACGGCCATGTGTTTGCCGCATGGGCAGTACCACTTCTCGTGGTCGCCCTTGCCTGGCTTTGGAGTACAGCCGTGGCTGCGGAGTCTCCGGGCGAGATCGCGGTACTTCATGGGCTTCGTCATGAGTCTAAGTTTAGCCGACTAAACAAACAAGCGGCAAGGCAACTAACCGGCAATGGCCAGGTGAGACGCGACGACAGGTTGCGTCCGCAGACCACCATCCTCGATCTGATCGCCCTCCCTCAATCGTTGCCGTCACCAGACGTGAGTGGCGTGTCCATGCTGAAGATCCCGGCGCGCGGAGAAGCGCCCGAAGCAACGAGTCCTTCCCGATCTCCCATCGACCTTCCGGGGAATGGAAGACGCGCCCAACCCGATCGGGTAGGCGCGTCATTCCGTTCATCGACAGGCAGATCGGCGACCTGAGGTCATGACCGGCGCCAACCGTACTTTTCCAGTTCGTCGCAAGTGATCTGCTTACGGCCGAAGCCGTCGGGATATCCGACACACGTGGCCTGCGTGCGTGCCCACACCTCGGCGGGCATCGAGTTGTAGTCGCCACCACCCCAGTCGCTCTGCCCCGTGTAGACGGCGAAGCTCTGGCGCTGCTTCGAGGTCAGGTACGCGTACGACCAGGCGTGACTGAGTTCATGCGCGATGACCGCCCGCAAGGTGGGGCCGGAGAGGTCGGAGCGGATCTTGACGTTGCCCTTGACGAACTCCCCGTCATCGAGTGCGATCCACGTCTCGGTGACACCGAGAGTGTCGACACTGCCGAGGCTCGCCACACAGGAGATCGTGTATCGCGAATCCATGGGCACCGGCGTGAACGAGGCGATGACCGACTCGCAGGTCTCCGGCGGACGCACCGTGGCCGGCGGGGGCGTGTACGCCGTCGGTGCGGGTGCGGGTGCGGGTGCGGGGGCAGGAGCCGGGGTCGGCTCCGTGGGAGCCGGTGCGGGAGTGGGAGCCGGGACGACGTAACGAGGCAGGGCGCCCGTCGTCGCGTTCGGCACCTTCGCGGCGACGGCCCCGATGGCGGCCTCCGGCACGGCTCCCGGACCGCCGAGGGTGCCGAGGTTGCGAACTCCGAGACTGGTCAGCGTGTTGGCGACGCCCTTGGCGAGCGTGGTCGCGGAGGCCGGGGGAGTGAGCAGGATCGGGCCGTCGCCGAGCATGCCGCCCGCGACCGCGTCGGCGAACACGCTGCTGCCGGCGAGGTAGGCGACCCGGCTGCCGTTGGGAAACGCCGCCCGCGCCACGCGGTCGGCGGTGCCGTACCGGTCGGCGCCGGCGAGTCGTTGCGTCGGTCGTCCGGCGGCGGCGTCGGCGAGCGTGGCGTCCGCGATCGCGCCCGTTCCACCGAGGGCCGTGACCGTCTCAGCGCCGAGGGAGCCGACGAGAGCCTTGATCGCCGTCGGCACCGGGCCACGAGCGGGGACGGGGACGACCGGTCCGTCACTGAGCGAACTCCCGACGACGGCATCCGCCGTACCGCCGACCTGCGCGAGGTACACCCGGCGCGCGCCGTCGGGGAACGCGCGGCGGGCGATGGCGGCCGCGGTGGCATAGACGTCGTCGCTGCCGAGGCGGGTCGTCGGCCTGCCTTGAGCGGCCGCGGTCAGCACGCCGGAGGCCACCGAACGGGAACCACCGAGTGCCACGACGCGGGCGGGGTCGAGACGGCGGATCTCGGCGAGGACTGCTGCCGGAACCGTGCCGGTCGAGGGCACGAGCAGCACGGGACCGTCGGTGAGCGATGCGCCCGCGAGCGCCTCGTCGAGCCTCGTCCCTCCGACGACATACACGGTCTGTGCGGTGGCAGGCGTATAGGCGCGGCGGCTGATCTGGACGGCAGTGGCGTACCGATCGGCCCCCGCGAGACGGGTGGGACCGGCGGTGGCGCGATCGACGATCGGGGCGGTGCGGCCGGCCGCGACGACCGGGGTGTTGATGTCGGACGTGGTGGTCGTGGTGACGACGACCTTCGCATCGGTCGGAGACGGGGTGAGGGGGGTCGACGCGGAGGCCGACACCGGCGTGGCGAGGGCGATGCCGGCGACGATCGAGCAGGTGGCGAGGGCAGGCAGGACGCGAAGCGTCATGGGGCAGGCTCTCTTCCATGAGAGGGCAGGTGGCAGATCCTCGTCCTGAGGACCCCTCCCCATCGGCGGCCGAGACGCCCGCCTTACTGCGTGCCTGCGCGGCGTCGGTGGCACGACCGGGCGACGCGACCGTGCCGCGCGGCCGATTCGGGTGCGTCGCTAAGACGCCCGGTTGCCGGCGACCCTCGGCCGAAGGAGCTTGACGTCGTATCCAAGATGGTGGCGGAACGTCGCGACGACCTCGTAGTCGTCCTCGGTTCGTCCGAGTGCCAGCAGAAGCTCGGGGATCCGTCGGCGTGACTGCGGCGCGTCGAGCACCCAGGCCCGGTCGAGTACGCCGGGATCCTCGGCCTCGTGCGTTCGGACGGCCTCGAGCGCGGCCGCCGTGCTCCCGGGATACCCGCCGAGCAGCCACGAACTGCCGACGGGGCGGCCGCCGAGCTGACGGATGTAGCCCGGCGAGGCGCCGGTGACGTCGAGGATCGGGACGCCGTCGAGGTCGTGCTCGCGCGCGAGGCCCGCGAGGCGGCGAGAGGTGTCGGCGTCCTCGGCCGTGAGCCGCAGCTCGGCGCCCTCGGGGGAGACGACCGCCGGCCCGGTCGCCTCTGCGTCCGACCACCCGCGCATCGGTGATGCATAGCGGTAGGAGTAACCGAGGCTCGTGATCGTGACGACCAGCAGCAACAGTGCGACCCCGGTGGCGAACGCGCGCTGGATCGCCGGACGCGCGGAGAGGACGACGACACCCGCGGCCACCCAGAACACCGCCGCTCGCGACTGCGCGATCCAGTAGTTGCCGTTCGTGCCGACGACGTAGGCCAGCGGAAGCACCGCCAGCGCGAGGACGACGATGACCTCGTCGACGTGTCGTCCGGACGGGTGAAGACGCGTGTTCGAGCGCGTGAGGGGCCCGACAACGACGGCGAGTGCGGGGATCCACCACCACGCCAACATCGCGACGGGGGAGGTGGATTCACCCGACGCGTCCATCACGGTGAGGGCTGCCGCCGCGATCGCGAGGAACGCCGACGCGCCCGCGAGGATGCCGAGCCAACGCCGCCCGTCGACGGCTGCCGCCAGCATGAGACAGATCGCGGACACTGCCGTCATGATCGGAGGGTCGACGAGACCGCCGATGACGAACGGGTCGAGGCGGACGAGGTCCTCGTGCCCCTGCAACAGAGACACGCTGCGAGCACCCGCGGTGTAGAAGTCGACGAACCACCGTGGGCCGTGACCGACGAGAGCCATGAGGGCGACGAGCGCGGCGCCGCCTCCGACCGAGATGCCGCCGACGACGTGGGCGATGAACCGCGCCCGGTGTGTCGACGTCGCGATGAGCGCGACGGCGGCGAGGACCGTCAGCGCTGCGATCGCTGCTCCGGTCGTCGCCTTGCCCGCGAAGGCCACGACGCCCCCGACTCCGAGAAGCACCGGGCCGAGCCACGTCTGACGGAGTGTGATGGTGGGACTGCCCGTCCGAGCGGGGGCGTCTGGAGGCGCGTCGAGGCGGCGGGTGGAGTCAGCGGCAAGCAGCAGCCCCGTCGCCCAGAGGCATCCGCCCCAGAACGCGAGTGTGTTGTAGCTCGGGGTGAGAGGGAAGTAGAGCAGCGGCCCGAGCCCGAATCCCGCGGTGACGATCGTGACGAGCAGCACCGATGCGCGTGTCGGCTCGGCGCCGTGACGGCGCGTTGCGGTGCGTGCGGCGGTGAACCCCAGCACGCCCGCGAGAAGCACGGAGATCGCGGCCCCCACCAACCGGAGTCCGACGATGCTCCCACCGAGCGCCACGAACAGCGGATGGAGCAGGTATCCGAAGAGGAAGACCGTCGACCGGCTGTCCTCCGGATGGGCGAGAAGCAGCAGGTATTGGCCCTCGTCGGTGCGATCGAGCCCCCAACCGAGACGCGTCACGTGGAGTACCGCAGCGAGGATGACCAGGCCTGCAGCGGCCCAGAACCACGCGCCTCCCCGCGCGTGCGGCCGACGACCCGGCACCCCCACCGCACCTGACTCCACGAACGCCCTCCCGACACCGGCCACCCGTGTCAGTGTCCCAGGACGCCCCGTATGCCCCGGCACGCCACCCCGAGCACCCCGCTCGAACAGGCACTTTCACCCGAACACCCGCTCGGACAGGCTCTTTCACCCCATCTTGCGCGGTGAAAGAGCCTGTCCGAGCGCTGACTGCATGTCGGTGTCACACGGGCAGCACGTCGGCTTCACGCCGGTGCGGCATCGCGTGGTCGAGTCACATCTCCTCGTGCGTGTTCGGGTCGCCGCCGAAGAGGCGGCCGTCGGGCTTGCCGAGGCCGGTGATCGCCTCGACCTCGGCGTCGGTGAGCTCGAAGCCGAAGACGTCGAGGTTGGTGCGCTGGCGCTCCGGGTTGGCCGACTTGGGCAGCGGCAGCGACCCGATCTGGAGCTGCCAACGGAGGATGACCTGCGCCGGCGTGACTCCGTGCGCCTTGGCGGCGTCGGCGACCGGGGCCTCGTCGTAGGCGGCGTCGCGCTTGCCGAGCGGACTCCACGACGAGGTCTGGATGCCGAGCCGCGCGTGCACGGCGCGCATGTCGACCTGCGGGAACCGGGGGTGCAACTCGATCTGGTTGACCGCGGGGATGACGCCGGTGGCGTCGATGATCTCCTGCAGGAGGGGCTCGGTGAAGTTGCTCACGCCGATCGAGCGGACGAGCCCCTGCTCGCGCGCCTCGACGAGTCCCTCCCACGTGCGCACGTACTTGCCCTGGCTCGGGTTGGGCCAGTGGATGAGAACGAGGTCGAGACGGTCGAGGCCCATGACCTCGAGCGAGGCCTCGATCGAGGCGATCGCCTTGCCCCGGCCGTGGTCACGACCGGGCACCTTGGTCGCGATCTGCACCTCGTCACGGGGGAGTCCGCTGCGGCGCAGGGCCTCGCCGACCTCGTACTCGTTGCGGTAGTTCACGGCCGAGTCCAGCAGGCGGTACCCGACCTCGAGTGCGCTGGTCATCGCGGCGATCCCGTTCTCACCGCGCAGGGGGTAGGTGCCGAAGCCGATCTTGGGCAGCGTGGTTCCGTCGTTCAGCTCGTAGGTCTCCATCGCCCCACGCTATCGCCGGGTCTGCGAGGGCACGACCGGACCCGCGTCGGTGGGCTCGACGTGGGCCGGTGGCAGCGGAGACGACGTCTGCGACAGCGGAGACTCAGGCCGCCGCGACCGGCATGAACCCGCGTTCGACCGCCCAGGTGCGGGCGTCGTCCGCGAGGGCGTCCCAATCCTGGCCGGGGTTCATCACGCCCAGCTCGACGTGGCAGCCGAGGTTGGGGGTCGCGGCGTAGAGCAGGTGCGGGTCGTCGGCGTTGCGGCCGGCGCGCATCGACAACGCGACCCGGAACGGCACGAGGAACACGGCACGAGCGACTCCACGTGCGCTGGGCACGAAGTCGCCGCGAGGGCCGAAGAAGAACTCCTTGCCGTGGTACGGGTGCTGCCCCTGATAGAGCACGCACGTCTCGTGGTCGAGGTAGCGGTTGCGGAACGGCACCATCGCCTGCCGGAAGATCGGGTAGTCGGCGCGCAGGGCGCCGAGCCGGGCCCCGAACGTGCTCGCGGTGCTGATGACCGGCGTCCACGTGAATCCGTCGGCCTCGATGCGCGGACGCTCCGGCCAGCCTTGCGGGTACTGGTAACCGTCGGGGTACTCGCGTTCATTGGCGAGGCCGGGGGTGGCACCGTACAGCGCGACGTAGGAGATCGCCGGTTGCTTCTCGGCGGCGACGAGGGCCTCGACCGCGTCGGGAGTGTGGAGGTAGTCGTCCTCGCAGAAGTACACGATGTCGTCGTCCGGCCAGTCGCTCTCGATGGCGAGCCGCAGGCCGGTGACGTAGCTGCGACGCATCCCCACCGGGCCTCCGGCGATCGTCATGACCTCGCCGAACTGCTCGAACAGGCGCATCCGGTCCTCAGGAACCGGCCCGTCGTTCAGCCACGTGACGCGCAGGTCGGCGTTCTCGGCCGCGCGCGCGAACGACGCCGCGCACAGCAGTTTGCTGAACCACGCCGGACGGGACTTGAGATTCTCGCCCCCGTACGAGCGGTAGATCAGGTGGACCGTCATGTGTGCTCCCCAATGACGTTACAGATGGCCCCCGCCACCGAGTCTCTTGACCGACTCCACGGCAACTACTATCACGGCCGCCTGTATGAGCACCGACATCCCGGTAACGATCAGAATCACGGGGTGGGCAGCGGCCTGACCGGAGCCGAAAACCGGTTCGAGCGCCCGCGCCGCGAGCACCACTGCGACCCCGACGAGGAGGCAGTTCGCGGTCACCGCGAGGCCTCGCCGGCGCACCCACGACCGATTCTCCAGCGTCACCGCCGTGGACGCGAATGTGACGGAGGTCGCTACGGCTCCCAACGCGCCGACCATCTCGCCGCCGAACAGCAGGCTCGCGGCCCCGACCGCTCCGAATCCCGCACCGACGACCAGTACGACGACCCAGGTGCGCGTCTCGAGGGGGAAGAGGGTTCGCGACGCTGCCACGCTCACCTGCCGATCTCCTCGAAGTCGCGCCCTCGCAGGCGACGGCCGTTCCGGCGCTGCGGGATTCCTGCGGAATCGATCTCCCATCGGCCGTTCGACGCGGTAGTTGACGTGCCCGACAAGCCTGTGGAAAAACTTTGCGATTCGAGGAGAAACGGAAGACGAACAGGCCTCTGACCTGCGGACGTGCGACCTGAACGCGCTTCGGACGGGCGCCACGAAGGTGCTCTTTCCTCGTTTCGACGGCGTCGCCCGCGAAGGTGTGCGGGCGCTGCGACCGGGCGAGTGCGAAGGCGTCTGCCGGGGCTCGATCACCGTCACCGGCGCCCGCCGAGGGCTAGTCTTCGGCCATGACCGGCAACCGTGATTTCGACCTGTTCAAGACCACCGACGACCACGAAGAGCTGCGCGCCGCGATCCGGGCTATCAGCGAGCACCAGATCGCGCCCCACGCGGCCAAGGTCGATCACGACAAGGTCTTTCCGCAGGAGGCACTCGACGCGCTCGTCGCCTCCGACTTCCACGCCCCGCACGTGCCCGAGGAATACGGCGGCATGGGCGCCGACGCTCTCGCCACGTGCATCGTCATCGAAGAGGTCGCCCGCGCCTGCGCGAGCAGCAGCCTCATCCCCGCCGTGAACAAGCTCGGCTCGATGCCGGTGATCCTCGGCGGCGACGAGGAGATCAAGAAGAAGTACCTGGCCCCGCTCGCCAAGGGCGACGTGATGTTCAGCTACGGACTCTCCGAGCGTGAGGCCGGCTCCGACACCGCCTCGATGAAGACCCGTGCCACCCGTGACGGCGACGACTGGATCCTCAACGGACAGAAGTCGTGGATCACGAATGCCGGTGTCTCGGAGTACTACACGGTTCTCGCCGTCACCGACCCCGAGGGGCCGCGCGGGCGCAACATCAGCGCGTTCGTCGTCGAGAAGTCCGACGAGGGGTTCACCTACGGCGAGCCCGAACGCAAGCTCGGCATCAAGGGCAGCCCCACCCGCGAGCTGTTCTTCGACAACTGCCGCATCCCCGGCGACCGCATGATCGGCCCCGAGGGCACCGGCCTCAAGCTCGCGCTGCGCACGCTCGACCACACCCGCGTGACCATCGGCGCGCAGGCCGTCGGTATCGCGCAGGGCGCCCTCGACTACGCGATCGGCTACGTCAAGGAGCGCAAGCAGTTCGGCAAGGCCATCGCCGACTTCCAGGCCATCCAGTTCATGCTCGCCGACATGGCGATGGAGCTCGAGGCCGCCCGCCAGATGGTCTACGTCGCCGCGAGCAAGTCCGAGCGCGACGACCCCGATCTCGGCTTCTTCGGTGCCGCCGCCAAGTGCTTCGCCGGCGACGTGGCGATGAAGGTCACCACCGACGCCGTCCAGCTCCTCGGTGGCGCCGGCTACGTCGAGGACCACCCCGTCGAGCGCATGATGCGCGACGCCAAGATCACCCAGATCTACGAAGGCACCAACCAGATCCAGCGCCTCGTCATGGGCCGCATGCTCGTGAAGTGACCCGTCGGCTCCGGTAGCGCCGAGACAGCCGCCGATTCCGGCCCTCTTCGTCCCGACCCGTGTACGCGGGGTGGTCGAGGCCGGAATCGGCGGCTGTCTCGGCGTTCTGGGTGTGTGGCCGGGCGCACCTACGCTCGCGCTCCGGCGATCTCCGCCGGCAGGATCGAGCCGAACGGATTGGCACGCCGATACGCGCACACCTCACAGAGGTCGGCTCCACGATCCGGGGTGTGCGCGCCACAGCGTGCGCAGACGCGGGTCTCGACGACGGCCAGCGGCAGGACCTGCGGTCGCAACTGCTCGCTCCAGCGGGCGCGACGGCGGACGGACAGTGCCTCTGCGGGACACGACTCGAGGCAGGCACCGCATCCGGAACAGGCGTCGACGCGTTGCTCGAGCACGCCGGCACCGGTTTCGATCCGCATCGTCAACGCCGCCTCGGGGCACGTCCGTACACAGACCGCGCAGGCCGTGCAGCGGGAGGCGCGCAAGAGCAGGCCGGGGCCTGCGGTTGCCGCGGCGATCGCAGGATCAGGGCCGGCTCCAGGGCCCGGCGTGTGGGCGTCACGCTCCATGAGCACGGACGCGTCACGCTCCATGAGCACGGACAACGCCGCGAGGAGGTCGGCGTGGTCGGTCCCACCGTCCTCGGCGATCTCCGCCTCCGTTGCGTGGGGCGGCAACGCGGTGGTCGTTCTGCCGGGATCGTGGGCCCCCAGCATCGTGCGCCGAGGCAGGGGCATCGACGCGCCGTTCATGACAACCGGCGCGCTCGCCGGTAGGGAGCCCCCGTCGCTCGGCGGTGGCTCGACGACCGCGGAAAGGCGCGGGCTCGTGACGCGTCCGGGCCCTCCAGCGGGAGTGAACAGGGCGGTCAGATCGGCGAATCGATCGAGCGCGGCGTCACGTCGCTCGCATCCGTCGAGCAGGAGGACGACGTCGAGGGCGCCGTCCACGAGGAGGCCGACCACCTCTGAGCGGGGCACCGTCGCGAGGCAGCCGGGCACTCGCACGACCAGCGACCGGACGCTCGCCTCCGACTCCGGACGCGGCGACCGGGGATCCGGGTGTTCGGCGCAGGCGAGCGCGAGACGGACCGGAGCGGCCTGCGCGCGGGTCCAGGCGCGGACGGCGCCCAGGTCGGGAGGCGTGCTCATGGCACCGGCTCCATGAGCACGGGCAGTGCAGTGAGGAATCCGCGCGTGAGTTCGGCGACGCCCCGGTAGAAGTCGGTGCCGGCCTGCGTCGCCACGAGGTCACAGAAGGGCGGTCCCCACGACAGCAGATGGGCGGTGACGAAGCCACGGATTCCGTCGGCGAACACGCTCGCGCTCGCGCGATCGCCCTCGTCATCGGCCTCTGCCGCCCACCCGGCCAGCGTCGCGACGAACTCCAGCTCGAGACCGACGTGATCGTCCGGCTCCCGGCCGAGCCGGGGAGCGCTGAGTCCGTAATGGCGGTACCACCCGCGGACATCGAGCGTCTCGGGCTCGAACAGAAGGCCTTCGCGTGACGTGTGCACGGACTCGTACGGCGCGGCCTTCATCGCGCCTGGTCCGACGAACAGAGCCGTGTGATCGGCTCTGATCCGGGCATGATCGTGCGGCCGTGCGAGCAGCTCGAGCCCTCGCCGCGTGGCCATGTCGTCGGCGGAGATCGGCCATGAGTCGAGGACTCCCGGCTCGCCCAGCCGTGCGAGAGCGTTCTCATCCGGTGGCGCATAGAACCACCGGGACAAGGGCACGGCGGCCGCCGCGATGGCGTCCAGTGCCTGCGGAGTGGGCGGCGGGAGAGGCGGGTTCGGCGCCTCCGGCCAGGGCAGGGGAGTCGTTGCCACCATCACATCCCGATCCGCTGCATGGACTCGTAGAACGCGGCGCGCGCGATGAACTCCGAAGCGAGCACGAGGACGAAGGCCGCTGTCATGACCGCGGCGACCCGTTCGCGACGTCCCCACTCTCGGTGCTGCAGGCCCGCGGCACCGGCACCCGGTGTCGGGCGGCCTGCGCTCGGATCGACCTGATCGGCGCTCGCCACGTGCGCTGCGGCGGCCAGCCGAAAGAGGAAGAGGCCGAGGAGGCCTGCGCCGAGGATCGACAGGACGAAGCGGGCGATGGCGACGCCACCCGTGTACGACTCGGCGCTGCGCAGACCGATCTGGCCGAGGCCCATGAGGTGGGTGAGCGTGAGCACGTACCAGACGAGCTGCAGGAGGAGGAGCACGATGCCGGCGACGGCGATCGCCCGCAGAGAGGCGAACATGAGGCTCTCACCGGAGGGGGAGAGCTGCCCGCCACCCAGACGCGCCGCGAGGCGGCCTCGGAACGCTCCTCGTCGCCGCAGCATGGCGACGGTGACGAAGGCGGTTCCGACGGCGAAAGAGCCGAGCAACAGAGCAGTGGTGAAGAATCGGGCCATCGTCAACCAGGTGTGCCAGGCCGGAACGGTTGAGAGGGACATGTAGACCATGCTCATCGCGACGAGCAGGACGACACCCAGCACGGCCGTGAGCAGAGCAAGGCCCTGTCGAAGCCGGGGGCTCCCGATCCGGAAAATCTGGCAGGCGGCGTAAGCGAACCCGCTCGCGGCGAACAGAATGCCCGAGACGATCTCGCGGCTCAGCCACGACGTCTCCAGGTGACGAAAGACGTTGAACACGTGGAACACGTCGTTCATGTGGAACATCGATGCACCGAGGCCGAGGACGAGGGCGCCGCCCACGGCCAGGACGGCCGGGTCGCTCAGCTCCTCGACCTCTGCCGCGCCGTATCGCCTGCTCAGCCTGGCGCCGATCGTGATGACGCCGAGCACGATGAATGCGCCGACCGACATCTGCGCGAGGATGGTGAACAGGAGCATGGGGAGTTCGTGCACGTTCATCGCGTCAGATCTCCTCGGGGTTGGCGATGTGCCCGGTTCCCGAACCGGTGGGTTGTGCGTCTCGGTGTGGTTTGACCACGAGGTTGGGGCGGGTGATCGACGCATCGGGCAAAGGCTCGGTGGTGGCCCCCTCGCCGTAGACCTTCTTGAGATCGTCGATCTCACCCCAGTCCAGTGCGCGCGACGGGCACGCGGCCACGCACGCCGGCCGCATTCCCGCCTGGCGGTAGTCGTAACAACCGTCGCATTTGCTCATGTGCCCGGTCTCCGCGTTGAACTGCGGGGCGGAATACGGGCACGCCCATTCGCAATAGCGGCAACCCACGCACTTGTCGGCGTCGACGTACACGGTGCCGTCATCGCGAACCGACATCGCCGTGGTGGGGCAGACCTTGACGCAGATGGGATCCGCACAGTGATTGCAGGAGATGGAGGTGTAGTACGTGAAGACGTTGGGGGCGAGGGAATCACCATCGCGGCTCCATGTGCCACCGGTGTACTCGACGACACGGCGCCACTTCACCCCCACCGGCAGGCTGTGCTTGTCCTTGCAGGCCATCTGACACGCCTTGCAGCCGTTGCAGGCGCTCTGGTCGAACGCGAAACCCTGCATGGGAACTCCTTTCGAGAACAGAAGAATCAGACGGGCCGGCCGACGCGTGGCGCCGGAGCGCCCGCGCCCTCGGGAACGTCGGTCGCCAATTCGACCTGTGCGAGCACCGTGTGCTGGGCGTTGCCCTTGGCGAGCGGCGTGGGGTGCTGGCTGGTGAGCACGTTCGCGACTCCGCCGTGGTCGGTGCCGTCGGGACCGCGTTCGAGCCACGCGCCCTGAGGGACGGAGACGACGCCGGGCATGATGCGTGGCGTCACCATGACCGGCAGCGTGATGCGGCCCCGATCGTTGTGGACGAGGATCCGGTCGCCGTTCTCGATGCCCCGGTCCTGGGCGTCGATCGGGTTCATCCACGCCTTCTGTGGATGCGCTTCGCGGCTGTAGGCGAGATTGCCATAGGTGGAGTGGGTGCGGCCCTTGAAGTGGTGGCTGATGACCTGCAGCGGATAGCGTGCGTTGGTCTTCGCCTCGACGGCCCCCTCCCAGGTGTCGATGTGTTCGGGCAACGCCGTGATCCGATCACCCTTCTGCGGATTGAGGAAGGTCCAGGTCTTTGCGATCTCCCACAACTCGGTGGAGAAGATCTCGACCTTGCCCGACGGCGTCTCGAGGGGGTTCTTCTTCGGGTCGTCGCGGAACTCCTTGAGCGCGACGGTGAGGCCTTCTGGGTTGTGGTACCGGTGGACGCCCTTCTTGCGCATGCCCTCGAAATCGGGGAACTTGAACTGCGGGTTCTCCTTGACCGTCTCGGCCTGCATCTGCCTGGCCCATTGTTCGAGCGTGCGTCCTTGCGTGAACTCCTTCTCGACCCCCATGCGCTTGGCGATCTCGGTGCACATCTCGTATGCGGGTCTGGAATCGAACAACGGCTCGATGGCCTTCTCGCACATGATGAGATAGGCCATGTCGCCGGTGTACTCGTTGGGGACGAGGTCCCAACGCTCGGAGGTCGTCGTGTCGGGCAGCACGAGGTCGGCGAGCTGCGCCG
Source organism: Mobilicoccus massiliensis (assembly GCF_000826525.2). GTDB lineage: Bacteria > Actinomycetota > Actinomycetes > Actinomycetales > Dermatophilaceae > Mobilicoccus > Mobilicoccus massiliensis. Next base: position 63,943 of record NZ_LN651324.1, read on the forward strand.
ACGGCGACATCTGGTTGTCGACGACGCAGATGAACTCGGCGAGGCTCTCGTCGGTGAGGATCTCGCGCGTTCGATTGACGTCGCCGTGCTGGCTCGCGAGAACGTTGCCGCCGTAGCTGAGGATGAACTTGATGTTCGTCGGCAGCCGGTCGACTCCCCGCACGCCGTCGGTCGTCGCCGTCATCTCCGTTCCGCGCGTGATCGCGTCCGTCCACCCGTAGAACGAGATCTGCGCCTTGACGGGGTTGTCGCCGTCGGGGAACCACTTCGTGACCGGCCAGAAATAACCCTCACGCCCGCCGGTGCCGCCGCCGGGAATGCCGATGTTCCCGGTCATCGCCGCGAGTGTGTAGATGGCGCGAGCGACGTTCTCGCCGTTGGCGTGACGCTGCGGCCCCCAGCCCTGCGTGATGTTCGCCGGCTTCGTCGTCGCCAGTTCACGTGCGAAGGAGACGATGACGTTCTCCGGGACCCCGGTGATCGCGGATGCCCACGCCGGCGTCTTCTCCGTCTGATCCGGGCCCTTGCCGAGAATGTAGCTCTCGTATGAGTTGCCCGCCGGGATGCCCTTCGGCATGTGGGCTTCGTCGAAGCCCTGGCAGTAGGTGTCGAGGAAGGCCTGGTCGTGGAGCTTCTCGGTGATCATGACGTGAGCCATTCCCGCAACGAGGGCGGCATCCGTGCCGGGGCGGGGCGCGATCCATTGGTCGGCGAGCAATGACGCCGAGTCGGTGTATCGCGGATCGACGACGATGATGCGCAGGTTCGCCTTGGCCTTCGCCCACAGCGAGGTGAACGTGTTGCCGCCGCCCGACATCCGGGTCTCCTGCGGATTGTTGCCCCACAGGACGAGCAGCCGCGAGTTCGTTGCGGACTCCTCGAACGAGTTCGACATCTGCTCGTCGGGATTGCCGTAGTGGAACTTCGTACACGTGCCGATCTGGCCGTAGCTGTAGTTGCCGTAGTAACCGAGGTAGCCGCCGAGCAGGTTGAAGAGCCGCGCCCATCCGCCCGAGGTGCCCAGGTGCGCGTTCCACACACCGGACCCGTACGTCTTGAACACCGCCTCGTTGCCGTACGTGTCGATGGTGTGTTTGAGCTTCTCGGCGAAGAGGTCGAACGCCTCGTCCCAGGAGATCTCCGCCCACTGGTTGTCGCCACGCTTCCCGGTCCGCTTGAGCGGGGTCTTGATGCGGTCGGGGTTGTAGATGCGCTGACGCATGTTGCGTCCACGGACGCAGGCGCGGATCTGACGGTTGAGCAGCGAGTCGTCGCCGGTGTTGTCCGGCAGGACGCGAACCACCGTTCCGTCCTGGACCTGCAGCCGAAGAGGGCAACGAGATCCGCAGTTGACGACGCAGGCCGACCACACGGTGTGCCCCGAGGCGGGGACGGCCCCCGGCGCGGAAGAAGCAGGAGCCGGCGGCCGAGCGCAGCCACCGAGTAGCGCAGCACCACCACCGGCGATCGCGCTCCACTGCAACAGCGAGCGGCGGGAGAACTCCGAGGCGAGCGGGCTGCTCATCATCAGACTCCTTCGTTGGATTCGGGAACGTCGGCGTCGTGCCTGACGGCAGCGACGTGAAGGGGTGCTTCCACTGTCTCAACCAGGTCATTCGCCTCCGAGGCGGTCGACGGCGATGGGCCGGAGGTCCCTTCGACAGAGCCCACGCGAGGGGAATGCCGGCGTCGAGTTGAGTCCCTGATAGTGGTGTAGCGCGGTCGTCGAGATCGTCACCGGCGTGGACGTCGGACGCAGGCGCGGCCACCGCGTGATCCTTCGAGTTCACCTCTCACAGATCTCTCGAATGGAGTCATCACGATGACCGCTCCCCACATTGTCGACCCTGCACGTCTGCTGGGCGAAGCACTCGCCGAAGCCTCACCCGATCTGATGCGCTCGCTGTTGCAGACGATGATCAACGCCCTGCTCTCGGCTGATGCTGATGCGGTGGTCGGTGCCGAGTACGGCCGCCCCAGCCCGGGCCGGACCGCGCAGCGCAACGGGTACCGTCACCGCCCCCTGGACACCCGGGTCGGGACCATCGACATCGCAGTCCCCAAGCTGCGCAAGGGCACCTACTTCCCCGAGTGGCTGCTTGAGCGCCGCAAGCGCGCCGAAACCGCCCTGATCACGGTCGTGGCGGACTGCTACCTCGCCGGCGTGTCCACGCGGCGGATGGACAAGCTGGTCAAGACCCTCGGGATCGACTCACTGTCCAAGTCGCAGGTCTCGAGGATGGCGGCCGAGCTCGACGAGCACGTCGAGGAGTTCCGCCACCGGCCGGTGGACGCAGCTGGGCCGTTCACGTTCGTCGCCGCGGACGCGTTGACCATGAAGCTCCGCGAAGGCGGGCGGGTCGTCAACGCCGTCGTGCTGCTGGCCACCGGCGTGAACGGCGACGGGCACCGCGAGGTCCTCGGTATGCGCGTGGCCACTGCTGAGACCGGCTCGGTGTGGAACGAGTTCTTCGCCGACCTGGTTGCCCGCGGTCTGACCGGTGTCCGGCTGGTCACCAGCGACGCGCACCAGGGTCTGGTCGAGGCGATCGCGGCGAACCTTCCCGGAGCGTCCTGGCAGCGGTGCCGCACCCACTACGCCGCGAACCTCATGTCGGTGACACCCAAGAGCATGTGGCCCGCGGTCAAGGCGATGCTGCACAGCGTGTACGACCAGCCCGACCGTCCCGCGGTCCACGCCCAGTTCGACCGACTCCTGGACTACGTCGAGGGAAAGCTGCCCGAGGTCCACGACCACCTCGACGGCGCCCGCGCCGACATCCTGGCCTTCACCGGCTTCCCCAAGGACGTGTGGACCCAGATCTGGTCCAACAATCCCGCCGAACGCCTCAACCGCGAGATCCGGCGCCGCACCGACGCCGTGGGCATCTTCCCCACCCGCGACGCCATCGTCCGGCTCGTCGGAGCCGTCCTGGCCGAGCAGACCGACGAATGGGCCGAAGGCCGCCGCTACCTCGGACTCGAGGTCCTCGCCCGCTGCCGGGTCAACATCGTCCCCAACACCGAACCCGAGATCGGAGCTGATGACCTGCCCGCCCTGACCGCCTGACCCATCAAGAAGGAGAACGCAGCGCTACACCACTACCAGGGACTTGACCCGGCGTCGTTCGACCCGACGTCGCGCAACAAAGACCGGTCACGCGATCGGGGCCGGCGGGCTTGCAGCCCCCTGACCAGGGGCGGCGCCTGATCGAGCGGGCGGAAGCGGCCCAGTGACCGGTCTTTGTTGCGTGAGTTGCCGAAGCTCAGGGACAGATGAGCCTCCAGACGCGCCGAGACGGCCGCCGATTCCGGCCTGCGGGATCCGCTTGCTTCGCGTGGAGTGGTCGAGGCCGGAATCGGCGGCTGTCTCGGCGCGCTGTGGGCGAGGCCGTCTGCGGCGACACGCGGTCGGGTGGTCGGGGCGTCTCCAGACTCCGCTCAGCCGAGCGGGAATACTGGATCATCATGAGTTCACGTCACGACGACCGACCTGTACGCCGCGAGCGAGTAGCGCGCGACGACGATCCGATCGTGGTGCGTCGTGGCGCGAGCGCCCTGTCCGATGCGGACGCGTTGCCTCCACGGCTGCGGCGTCGTCGGGCGTTGACGCTGGTGCTGCTCACGCTCGTCGCGCCGGGCTCGGCTCAGATCGTCGCCGGCAACCGCTCGCTCGGCCGGTTCGCGTTGCGTACCGCGGTGCTCGTCGTGGGACTCGTCCTGCTCGCAGGAGTCACCTACTTCCTCAGCCCGGCGACACTGCTGGGCATCGTCACCGCACCGTGGTTCCTCGGCGTTCTCGTCGCGGCCCTCGTTCTCGGTGCGCTGTTCTGGGCGTTCCTCTTTCTCGACGCGATGCGCCTGGCGCGGTTGAGCCGCGTCGGGGCGAGAACGCGGCGGCTGGTCGCGTTCCTCACCGCGCTGCTCATCTTCGTGACGGGCGGCGCGCTGCTCACCGGCGCGTGGCTCGTGTGGGCGGGGCGCACGGCCGTGACCTCGGTGTTCAACAGCCAGGAGAGCCGAGGACCGGTGAAGGGCCGCTACAACGTGCTGCTCATCGGCTCCGACGCCGGTTCGAACCGCACCGGGGTACGCACCGACACCCTGATGCTCGCCAGCGTCGACGCGTCGTCGGGGCGCAGTGCCCTGTTCGGATTCGCGCGCGACACCGAGAACATCGACTTCCGCCCCGGTTCGACGATGGCCCGGCTCATGCCGCAAGGGTGGAACTGTGGCGACCAGTGCCTGCTCAACGGGCTCTACCAGTGGGGGATGGAGCACCGCGACCAGTTTCCGCCCGAGGTGAAGAACCCCGGCGCGGAGGCGACCAAGGAGGCCGTCGAGGCACTCTCAGGGCTCGACATCCAGTACTACGCGATGGTCGACCTCGTCGGGTTCCGGCGGTTCGTCGACGCGGTCGGCGGCATCGACGTCGTCGTCGGCAAACGCACCCCGATGGGTGGCGGCACCTCGAAGATCTCGGGGTACATCGAGCCCGGTCGCCAGCGTCTCGACGGGTATCACGCGCTCTGGTACGCCCGTTCGCGCGAGGGGGCGTCGAACTACGACCGCATGGCGCGGCAGAAATGCGTGATGACGGCGATGTTGCATCAGCTCGACCCGCAGACCGTGATCCTCAAGGCACAGGACATCGCGGCGATCTCCGGTGGCGTCGTCGAGACCGACATCCCCAACCGCGACCTCGGGCGTCTGGGCGCCGTCGCGATGAAGGCCCGCGACGGGGAGATGACCACGGTCAACTTCACCCCGCCGCTCATCGATCCCTGGCGGTACGACCCGCAGAAGATCCGCGACATCGTCGCGAAGACCATCGACGGTGACCCCAACCCGACGGGAAAGAAGTCGTCGAGCTCCTCGGGCACGGCCACGCCGAGGTCGACCGGCACGAAGAAGCAGACGGGCGCGCCGACCGGGGTCGAGACTCCGCAGCCCAAGGGCGAGGGCGCGGCCCAGGGTGGCGACTACTCGTTCAGCGTGAGTGACGCGAGCGGGCTCATCTGCGCGGTTCCGTGACCCGGCGCGACGACGTGGCGTCGCCCGACGAGGACCGTCCCACGACGTGGGGCCCGGGCGCGGCACAATGGGGCGGACGTGCGCACGGATGCATTCCGGCGCAAGGCGACGACGAGGGAACGGACGACGACGTGAGCGGACAGGGCTCGGCGCGACTGCCGGCGGTGAGCGTCGTCATGCCGGTGCTCGAGGAGGAGCGACATCTACGGGCGGCCGTCGGTCGCGTTCTCGCCCAGGAGTACCCGGGTGAGATGGAGGTCGTTCTCGCCGTGGGGCCGAGCAAGGATCGCACCCAGGAGGTCGCCGATCGGCTCGCCGCCGAGGACCCCCGCGTGCGCATCGTCACCAACCCCAGCGGCCGCACCCCCGACGCTCTCAACGCCGGCATCGGTGCGGCGCGTCACGAGATCATCGCCCGCGTCGATGGACACGCCGAGCTCTGCGACGGCTACCTGGCCACCGCCGTGACCGAGCTGTTGCGCGTCGGCGCCGCGAACGTCGGCGGCATCATGGACGCCCAGGGCAGCAGCCCGCAGGAACGGGCCGTGGCCGCGGCGATGAAGAGCCGGATCGGCGTGGGCAACGCGCGCTTCCACGTCGGCGGCCAGGCGGGGGAGGCCGAGACGGTCTACCTCGGGGTCTTCCGTCGCGACGCGCTCGAGGCCGCCGGGGGTTACGACTCGCACTTCGCCCGGGCCCAGGATTGGGAGCTCAACCACCGCATCCGCTCGGCGGGCGGACTCGTGTGGTTCGTACCCGACCTCACCGTCACCTACCGCCCTCGCGGCACGTTCAAGGCCCTCGCGCGTCAGTACTTCAACTACGGGCGCTGGCGTCGGGTCGTCGCCGCTCGTCACGAGGGCACGATCAACTTGCGCTACCTCGCGCCGCCCGCGATGGTCGTCGGTACCTGCGCCGCGACGGTGCTCGGGCTCGCCACGCGTCGTACGCGATTCGCCTTGCTCGTGCCCGCGGTGTACGCGGCGGCCGTGACCGCGGGAGGCCTCGCGATCAGTCGCGGGGAGAACCTCGAGACCCGCCTTCGCACCCCGGCCGTGCTCGCGACGATGCACTGGTGTTGGGGGATCGGGTTTCTCACCAGTCCCAAGAAGCTGCGCGACAAGGCGCTCGCATGAGGGTGCTCATGCTCGTCGCGACCACCGTGGCCACCGACACCCGGGTGCTGCGCGAGGCGACGACGCTGGTCGAGGCAGGGCACTTCGTGCACGTCATCGGACGCTCGGTGCCGGACGACTTCGTCCCCCCGGCGGGGATCACGGTCTCGAGCATCGGGACCTCGTCGGTGTTCCGGGCCGAGGGCACGCCCTCGCTGACCGGTCTGAAGCTGCCTCCGCACATGCGGTTCGCGAGGTGGCTGCTGCTGCCACAGCATCGGAACTCGGCGTTCGGGCGGTGGGCCGACGGCGCGATCGCCGACGGGCGCGAGCGGGAGTTCGACATCGTGCACGCCCACGACTTCACGGCGCTGCGGGCGGGAGCGACCCTTGCCGACGAGCGCGGCGTCCCTCTGATCTACGACACCCACGAACTCTGGAGTGGACGCCCGCGCGAATACCGCCCCACGCCGCTGCTCGACCGCCGCGAACGGGCGCAGGAGGCCGAGCTCGGATCACGGGCCGACGCGGTCATCACCGTGGGGGAGGGAGTGGCGAACGCCCTGCGCGACCGCTACGGGTGGGAGCACGTGAGTGTCGTGCGCAACACCTTTCCCACGGCCGCGCAACTCGTCGACACCGAGGAGCACGGCGCCCGCGGGCTCATCTACGCCGGGCGGCTCGCGGCCTACCGCGAGTTGGAGACCGTCGCCGACGCGAGCGAACGCCTGGCGCACCTCGGGCTGCCCGTGACCCTGCGGGGGCCGGCCGATCCCACGTGGCTCGCCTCGTTCGACAAGAAGGCGACCCGCCTCGAACTCCCTTGTGCGCCGGAGGAGGTCACCGGGCACCTGGCCGCGGCCGGGCTCGTGCTCGTCACGCACTCCGACAAATGGGAGAACCATCGACTCGCCCTGCCCAACAAGCTCTTCCACGCCGTGCAGGCCGGGGTGCCCGTCGTCGCCACCGACGTCGGCGAACTCGCCGCGACCGTACGGCGATACGGACTCGGCACCCTGTACACACCCGGTGACCCCGACTCGCTCGTCGAGGCCGCCCGCGCCGCCGTGGCAGACTATGCCGGGCTCACGCAGGCCGTCCGCGACGCGGCGCCCGAGTTGAGCTGGGACACAGACGGAGCCCGCCTGCTCGAGGTGTACGCCCGGCTGGCGCACCGGAGCCCGCAGACCGTGGACGAGGGTGAGTAGCGTGTCCCCAGCACCGCACACGACGAGGAGCACGATGACCGAGCGACCGGACGCCAGGGGGAGCGGGCGATGAGCGAGGTCCAGCCGCCGCCGACGGCCCCGGAGGCGCCCATCTATCATCGTTATGAGCCGCACAAGGCGGGCCTTCCGCCGCTGCGAACCTATTTCGGTGAGTTGTGGCGCCGCCGCGAGTTCGCCATCGAGACCTCCAAGGCGGGAATGCGGGCGGCGAACACGCGCACCTTTTTCGGCACCGCTTGGCTGATCATCAACCCGTTGCTGCTGGCCTTGGTGTACTACCTGCTTATCAACGTGCTCAGTGGGAAAGCGGGGGGCGGCTTCGATGCCAAGCGGTTCGCGCATCTCACGGGCGGGCTGTTCGTCTACTACTACTTTCAGGGAGCCTTGACGTCCGGTGCGAACTCCGTCATCGGAGCCGGGCGCGTGATCCTCAACACGGCCATGCCGCGGCTCCTCCTCCCGATCTCGGCAGTGCGCACGGCCTTCTTTCGTTTTCTCCCCACCCTGCCGGTGTACTTCGTCTTTCACCTCCTGGCGGGCAACCCGTGGAGTTGGGCGACGTTCATCGTGGCACCGGTGTTCCTGTTGCTCCTCACGTTGTTCGCCACAGGCCTCTCGGCACTGTTCGCCGCATTGCAGGTGTACTTCCGAGACACCGCGAGTTTCCTCCCGTACATCACACGGATCTGGCTGTACGCGTCACCGGTGCTGTGGACCATCGACCAGCTCGGGCACCAGGGGCTGCGTGATCTCGCGGCCCTCAACCCGCTGTACTCGATCATCGGCGGCTATGGCGAGGCATTGCAGGCCGGAGCCGTGCCGTCCCTGAACATCTGGCTCCTGGCCGCCGCCTGGTCGATCGGAACGCTCATCGTCGGCTGTTCGTACTTCATCTCCAGGGAGCGTGATTTCGCTGTCCGCATCTGACGCATCCCAGAGCTCGGGCTCGACTGCGGCCTCCGCGGAGAAGCCAGGATTCTCCGTAGGTGGTGCCTTTTCGCTCGGGAGCCGTAAGGAAGACAAGGCGCGACGCGCAGCGGCCGCGGCCGAGGCGGGACCCGCCAAGACCTTCATCGACAATTCCGGTCGCAGCGACCTCGCGGTGAGCGTGCAACATCTCTCCGTGACCTATCGGACCACGTTCGAACGGGTACCGACGTTCAAGAACGCGATCGTGCGGGCGGGGCGAGGGGAGCGTGCTCTCGTCGAGGTCCAGGCGCTCAAGGATGTGTCGTTCGACGTGCCCAACGGCACCCAGCTCGGCATCATCGGCGCGAACGGCGCAGGAAAGTCCACGATCATGCGCACGATCGCGGGCATCCTGCCGCCCACCGAGGGACGCGTCGAGGTCTGGGGCCGCGCGAGCACTCTGCTGGCGCTCGGAGTCGGATTCAACTCCTCGCTCTCGGGCCGGGAGAACGTCATTCTCGGCGGACTGGCCGCCGGCCTCTCGCGCCGGGAGGTCGAGGAACGCGCCAAAGAGGTCGCGGAATGGGCAGAACTCGGGGATTACATCGACGCCCCGATGCGCACGTACTCCTCCGGCATGTTCAGCCGTCTCGCGTTCAGCGTGGCGGTGCATATGAAGCCCGACATCCTCATGATCGACGAGGCACTTTCTGCCGGTGACGCGGCCTTCCGCGAGAAGGCGAACGCGAAGATGACCGAGCTGCGGGAGTCGGCGCGGGCGATGTTCCTCGTCAGCCACGGCCTGTCGAGCATCAAGGACATGTGCAACGACTGCATCTGGCTGCACAAGGGCCAAGTGATGATGCACGACACCCCTGAGGCCTGCATCGACGCGTACACCGAATTCGTCAAGGTCGGCAAGACCCCGCGGACGATGGACGAGATGTAAGGATCGAACGGTGAGTTCGTTCGACGTCACGATTCTGACCTCCGGCCATGACGTGGCGGATGCACGCCTTCACCGGGAGGCGGCCGCACTCGTGGCGGCGGGGCTCCGTGTGGAGGTGCTCGGCCTCGGCGACCCCGGTGACGGGCCGCCCGGCACCGTGGTGCACACGTTCTCTCGGGTCGGCGGGGCCCGCCGCGCCGCACTCGCGGCTCGCATGGCCGCCCGCGCCGGTGGACGGGTGCTCGTCTCGCTCGACCCCGACTCCGCCCTCGCCGCACACGTGGCCGTGCTGGCCAGCGGGCGGGAGCTCGTCGTCGACGTCCACGAGGACTACGGCGCGTTGCTCGACGACCGACCCTGGACATCCTCGCTCGGCGGGCTCACGGGCCGGGTCGCCCATGAGGTCGTGCGCGGGTTCGACCGCGTGGCCGGTCGTGCCGCGCTGACGGTCGTCGCCGACGAGCACGTTCCTCCGCTGCGCGCGCGGCACCGCCTCGTCATGCCGAACGAGCCCGATCTCTCGATGCTTCCCGAGCCGTCGCCGCCCGGCGACGACCCGCGGGCGCTCTACATCGGTGACGTGCGCACGTCGCGCGGACTGTTCGCGATGCTCGATGCGCTGCACGCGGCTCCCGGATGGCGGTTGGACGTCGTCGGGCCCGTCGCGCCCGCGGACGCCGCTGCGCTCGAGGAGCGCCTCTCGCGTGACGCCGGGCTGTCGAAGCGAGTGCGGTTCCACGGCCGCAAGCCACCGCGCGAAGCGTGGCGGCTCGCCACCGGTGCCTGGGCGGGCTTGTTGTTGCTCCATGACACTCCGGCGTTTCGCGACGCCCTGCCCAGCAAGGTGGGGGAATACCTCGCCTGCGGGCTCCCGGTCGTCACGACCGCACTGCCCCGCCAGGCGGCGGTGATCCGGGGCGCGCAGAGTGGCGGGGAAGCCCTCGGCGTCGTCGTGCCGACGGGACCCGACGAGACCGTCGGTGCCGCAGTCGCGGACCAGCTCAACGCGTGGGCCGATGACCCCTCGTCTCTGCACGCGATGCGCGCCGCCGCTCTCGCGGGGTCGGTCCGCGGCAAGGACCGGATCGACCCCTACGCGACCTTCGCCCAGGCCGTCCTCGACATCCTCACGAGCCCCGAAGGCTGACGGGATGACACGCTCGAACAGGCCCTTCCACCCACCCCGCACGCGTATGTGCCGCTCGGACAGGCGGTTTGGTTCGAGCGAGCGCGGTGGAAGTGCCTGTATGAGCGGGTGGGTGGTCGGCAGCGGGCGGGGCAGCGCCGGATGGACCAGCACCCGGCGGGCCGTCGGCCCCCGGTGTACGTTCGGCACGCGGCGGGCCGGCTCCCGGCTGGCCGGCGCACTAGGGGCGGTCGGCGCCCGGTGCGCGGTCGGCGCCCAGGGGGTCGTCGGCAAGGGGTGGTCACCGGAGCCCCGAGGCGTCTTCATCGAGCCCGCGCCCCCGTCACGCTCAAACAGGCGTTTCCACCCCCGCCGGGCTCCTTTCCAGCACTCGAACAGGCGTTTCCACCCGTCTCGGATTTCCCTCCAGTGCTCGAACAGGCGGTTCCGTCTGGGTGAAAACCCCTGTTCGAGCGGGGGAAGGGCGGCCGTGTCGTGCGGGCGCGGGGGCAGGCGCGGTCTCGGTATCTCGGTAGGGGGGTGTCATGAGCGTTCGGAGTCGGGTGCTCGGCGCCCTGCCGCGGGGGGCGAAAGACACGGTGAAGACGTCCCTGGTCACCGCGCGGCGGATGGCACCGGCTGCCCTCGTGCGGGGGGCCGAGCGTGCGCGGGGGCGGGCGGTCGCGTCGGCTTCGGAACTGGTGGACGCCCGAGCCTCGCGGCCGCTCCCACCGGACGCGTCGACGCGGCTGTGGGTCGCTCCGGCGAACTTCGCCGGTCAGGGATATGAGTGGGCGCGCTCCGCCGAGCGGCTGCCGGATGTCGGGGCGCGATCGATGAACATCGCGGGCCCGATCCGATTCCCGACCGACTACGAGGTGCCGCCGGCCGTCTTTCGTGACCTCACGTGGCAACGCGAGCAGCGCGCCGCGCTCGAGGCGTACACGCACGTGCTCGTCGAGGCGGAGCGTCCGGTACTCGGCAGCCTCTACGGGAACTGCGCCGAGGAGACACCGGCGTTGACGCGGCTCGGGCTGCAGGTCGCGCACATCGTTCACGGCTCGGACGCGCGGCGGCCGGACGTGCACGCGAGCGCGCATCCGCACTCGCCGTTTCGCGATGGCCACGATCCGCGCACGGCCCGCCTGCAGCGCCTCACCGATCGCAACGTCGCCTACCTGCGCGAATGCGGTGTGCCGGTGTTCGTGTCGACGCCGGACATGGTGGACGTCGTGCCCGGCGCGCGATGGTGCCCGGTCGTCGTCGACGCAGACGCGTGGGCGAGCGACACCCCCGTCCTCGAGCGCGCGCGGCCTGTCGTTGTACACGCGCCCAGCAACGGCTGGCTCAAGGGCAGCGACCTCGTCGACCCCCTGATGACCGAACTCCACGAGGCCCGCGTCATCGAGTACCGCACCCTGCGCGGGCTCGATCGCGCCGGGATGCTGCGGGAGTATCGCGGTGCCGACATCGTGCTCGACCAGTTCGTCCTCGGGCTCTACGGTGTCGCTGCCGCCGAGGCCATGGCCGCAGGCCGGGTCGTCGTCGCCTACGTCGGCGACGCGTCGCGCCGGGTGGTGCGCGAGGCGACGGGTGAAGAGGTCCCGATCGTCGAGGCCGATCCGGGCACGCTCGTCGACGTCATCGGTCACCTGATCGCGGCGCGTGACGAGGCTCGCGGTCTCGCTGCCGAGGGGCCGTGTTTCGTGCGTCGCATTCACTCGGGTGCGCTGTCGGCCGTCGCACTGGGGGACTTCCTCACATCGTCAGACGAGTGAGGCCCACAACCCTCGAACAGGCGCTTTCACCCGATTCCGCCGCTCAAACAGGCGGTTCCGGCCGGTGAAAGTGCCTGTGCGAGCGCGCGGGGCAGCCGGGTTCGGTGGGGCTCGGTTGTCCACAGCCGGCGTCGGGGGGCCGCCATCGTCCACACGGCCTCGGGCCAGCCCCGGAGGCGGTCGGCGAGGCGGCAGGCTTCGGTCATGACTCCGCTGCAACCCGAGGATGTGGACGTGCTGCTCGCGTCGCACATCGGCGGGAACAACCTCGCCCGCGCGTGCGCGAAGGGTGAGCTCGAACGAATCGAGCGAGGGGCATACCTCCCGATCGAGCACCGGCCCGACGAATCCGCAGACAGCGCGGCTGACTGGCGCACGTTCCGACGCCGCCATCTCGCACGATGCCTGGCGGCGGCCGACAGACTGAGCGACGAGACGGTGTTGAGTCACGTATCGGCCGCTGCCGTGCACGGTCTCTGGGGGCCGGTGCGTAACGAGAGGGTCCACGTGACGCAGCGGTTCAGATCCAACGGCCGCACCGTGAGCCCAGAACTCGCGCGGCACCACCGCTCGCTGCCCCCCGAAGATGTGACGGAGGCGCGCGGCCTTCGCGTGACGAGTATCGACCGGACGGTCGTCGATTGCGTGTGTGCACTGCCCGTGGACTGGGGATTCGCCATCGCAGACAGCGCGCTTCGTCTGCTCACCGCGGCCGACCGGTGTCGACGACGCGAGCTGGCCGTCCCTGCGGCGCGCATCCGTGCCAGGTGGCTGCACCATCTCGAGACGAGAGGTCCACGCCGAGGACGGCGACAAGCCAGGGAGATCCTTGCGCGGGCCGATCCGCTGTCGGAGTCGGCCGGGGAATCCCGACTTCGGTGCCTCGCGGTGGCGGCAGGGCTCCCCACCCCGATTCTTCAGATGGACGTCTCGGCGGAGGGCCGTGAGTACTTCGCCGACCTCGGATGGCTGGTGCACACCGCCGACGGTCCGATCAAGGCGGTCGTCGAGTTCGACGGGCGAGAGAAATACGAACGGGTGGGCGCACACCAAGCCCAGGATCAGCGGGAAGAGGCGATCCTGCGGACCGGCGCCCGGCTCATCCGATTCGACGGAGAAGACCTTCTCATCGAGAACCAGCACCTCGTCGTGCCGCGTCTCTGCGCGCTCATCCCAGAGTTGACCCGGCAGCGACTCGAACCGATCCGAGATCTGACTCCTCAGCCTCGACGCCCGAGACGACGCGCGGCCTGAGGAGAAGGCGCCCTCCGAGGTCGGGGACGAGGAATCCCGACGTCGACGCGGCCACCGCGTCCTCGTGCCTGGTGCCGCCGTGCCGGATGGCAGCCGTGGTCTGTCGACCAGGACGGCAGGGCCGTGTGCCGGATGCAGAGCGCCATGTGTCCAAAGAAGCGCGCCGGGAGGGGCGTGGCCGGGGCGAGCGCCCATTGGTGGAAGCGCCTGTTTGAGCGCTGGGGGAGGGTGCGCCCCGGTGGAAGTGCCTGTTTGAGGGGCGGGGTGGGTACGTACCGTCCGTCAAACGGGGGCAACCGCAGTTTGAGGGGTGGGGCGGGAGTGTGCGCGGGTGGAAGGGCCTGTTCGAGCGGATGGGTGGTGGGGCTCCGCGAGGCGGCCGGGTGGGATGGCGACGCCTGAGTAGGCTGGTCGTCGGACCCGAGCCTTGGAGGAGACCGCGGTGACCGACGTCAATCCCCTCACTCTCGCAGCGCAGCCCGTGCCGGGGGAGCGCTACGACGACCTCGTCGTCGTCACCCCCTGGTATCCGACCGCGGAGAACCCGATGTGGGGCAACTTCGTGCGGGACGCGGTGACGACGTTGCGTCGGCATCACACCGATCCGGTGACGGTGATCCACGTCGACTCCACCCCTGTCGCCGAGGACGCACCGGCGGAGGAAGGTCGCCCCGTCGGCGAGGACGGCGTGCCGGCAGCGACCTGGAGCACCGTGACCGAGCGGCCCGAGGCACGCGTCGTCCACGTGCGGGCACCCATGGACCCGATGACCCCCCGCCACGAGGCGATCGACGTCCAGCGGGCAGCTCTCATCGCACACGCCCTGCCGCACATCACCCAGGCGACATGCGTGAACGCCCACGTCGGAGCCCCGACCGGCGCTGCTGTCGCCCCGCTGCTCGCGCGGCCCACCCGGTTCGTCATCACCGAGCACGCGACGTACGTGCGCGCGGTGTTCGCCGATCTCGACGCCGGCTCCGACTACCGCGCTGCCGTGGCGCGCGCCCAGGCCGTCATCGCGGTCGGCGACGAGGCCGCCGGTGTCCTGCGTCGCTACTGCGGCCAGCAGGCCGAGATCATCCGTGCCGTGCCCAACCCGGTGCGGTTCGACGACGTCCCGTTGCGCGACGCGCCGATGCGCGAGCCGCTCCGGTGGCTGTACGTCGGCAGCCTCATCGAGCGCAAGGGCGTCGACAAGCTCGTCGAGAGCTTCGCCATCGCCGTCGCACGAGATCCCGACCGGCCCTGGCACCTCACGCTGGTCGGTGACGGGCCGATGCGCGAGCAGCTCACCGAACGCATCGCCGAACTCGGCCTCGCCGACAAGGTCACGTTCGCGGGCATCGTCGCGCCCGCCGAGGTCGGCTCGTACCTGCGAACGCACGACGTGCTCGTGCATCTCTCGGCGTACGAGACCTTCGGCATCACGCTCATCGAGGCGGCGGCGAGCGGGCTTCCGGTGGTCGTCACCAAGTGCGGTGGACCCGAGGAGACGATGGCGCTGCCCGAGGACGTCGGGATGTGCGTGTTCGTGCCGCGCGACCCCGAACCCGCCGCCGTCGCGGACGCCGTCGCGTCGTTGCGGCGCGACATGTCTCTCGACGAGCTGCGGCACGTTCGGGGGGTGTTGCGCGGTTTCTACGGTGAGGAACGCGTCGCCGACCTCCTGCACACGCACGTCCTCGGCAGCCCGGCCGAGCATCCCTTCACCGAGCAGGGCGATCTGCGCATCGTCGTCGTGTACCAGGGGCTGGTCCAGTGGCGTCGCCTCATGCATGGCATCCAGCGGGCCATCGACATGGGTGCGCAGGTCGTCGCCGTCGACCTCGAATCGATGACGGCCGGCGTCATCCCTCCGGGAATGTCCCTGGTCACCGTGGGTCAACCCGACCGGTACAACGCGCTGCACCGCGTCGAGCGGGCCGTCGTCGACCGTGCGCCTCGGGCCGTGCTTCGCGGCGCCGGCAAGGTGGTCGAGAAGCTGCCTGACAACAGGCGGGGCGAGGCCCGCAAGCTCCTCGCGCGCGCCGAGACGTTCCACGCACGGGCTGCCGGCTTCTCCGAGCGGCAGCTCTACCGGCGGCCGTGGCTCCTCGTGCGGGGGCTCGTCATGGCCCGGCGTGCCGAAAGTCAGCCCGAGCTCTACACCGCCGATCGGATCGACGTCGTCGTCCACGGCGGCACCCGCTTCACCCAGCTCACGTACCGGCTGCTCAAGAAGCACCCCGAGGCGGAGTACCACTCGGGGGTGTTCACCGCCCGGCACGTCGCGCGGTGGTGGGCCGAGGCGCTCAAGAAGAGCGACAAGGTCGAGGGCGCCGACACGGGTGAGTCGGTGACGGACCCCGGTGTCGGTGTCGACGTCGGTGCGGCCGCCGGCGCCCCTGTGAAGGCGGGCCCCCAGCCCCCCGTCGACGCCGCGGATGCGGCTGCTCCTGCCGCTCCCGCCTCTGTGCTCACGACCGACGCCTCCGACGCCGTCTCCGCGGCGCCGGGTCGACCGGCCGACGACTCGACGCGTTCCGGAGGCACCGCATGAGCCGCGGTCACGTCGGGCTCGTCGCGTTCTACTTTCCGCCGTCGCGCGCGAGCGGCGTGTACCGCATGCTCGCGCTCGCCAACCACCTCGTCGAGCAGGACTTCGAGGTCACCGTGTTCACGGTGACTCCGGACTTCTTCGAGCACATCACCCGCTCTTCCGACGAGAGCCTGCTCGCGTCGATCGATCCGCGCGTCGCCGTCGAGCGCATCCCGCTGCCGATGCAGCACCTCGAGACTCACCCGCGGCGGTTCTCCTGGCTGCGCGGCAATTTTCCCGAGCTGCACCGCAAGCTGAGCAAGCGCGCGACCGACTCGATCTGGCTCGACCAGTACGGCGCGTGGGTGCCGGGGCTCCTGACGCGCATGTTCTCGGTGCACCGACGTCGGCCCCTCGACGTCGTGCTCGCGACGGGCAACCCGTATTCGTCCTACCAAGCGCCGTGGTTGTTCAAGAAGGCGACGGGCGTGCCCTACGTCCTCGACAGCCGCGACAGCTGGACTCTGGATCTGTTCACCGACGAACTCGCGTTCCCCGAGGGGCACCCGGCCTACACGTGGGAGAAGCGCACGTTCGAGGACGCCGAACTCATCTGCTTCGTCAACCAGCCTCTGCTCGCCTGGCACCAGCGTGCCTACCCCGCCGACGCCGACAAGATGATCGTCGTCGCCAACGGGTACGACACGTCGGTGGTCCGCACCCTCAACGACGCGGTGGAGCGAGCGAGCGGGGACGATCCCCGGGACCCGCACCCAGAGCCGGTCGAGAGCGGCGCGACCGCGCCCGGCGTGCGATTCGGCTACGTCGGCACGCTCACCGGCAACCAACCGCACGAGCAGGTGTGGGCCGGCTGGCGCGAGGCCAAGCTGTCGCCGCAGATGGCGACCGCGACGATGAACCTCTACGGCCACCTCGGGTTTTTCGGGGTCAGCCGGGCCGTGGCCAACGTGCTGCCGACGGGCGATCCCACGCAGGACTGCACGTGGCACGGGCCGGTGGCCAAGGCCGACATCGCTGCCGCCTACGCGGCGATCGACGTGCTCGTGATGATCGTCGCGGACTCCCCGTACGTCACCTCGGGCAAGGTGTTCGAGTACATGGCCACCGGCAAACCGATCGTCGGCCTGTACGAGGACGACTGCGCCGTCGCCGACGTGCTCGCCGGTTACCCACTGATCGCCAAGGCCGACTCCCTCGAGGCCGACGACATCGCCCGCGCGTTCCGCGAGGCGGAGACACTCGCGCACACCGCCACCGACGCCCAGCGGACCGCGGCCAAGGCCTACGCCGAGCGTTTCGAACGCGTCCGTCAGATGACGCCCCTCGTCGAGAAGCTCGGCGAGATCGCGGCCAGGCCGATCAGGAAGCCGCGGGCGAGGATGTGACCTTGGGCTCGGCCGGCGCTGTGGACGCTCCTCGCAACTCCGGCCGGGTCGTGCGATCGACGAGCGTGGCCGCACAGGCACACGCGTTGGCCATGACGAGCCACCAGACCGGTTGCGACAGAGATGAACTGGCGGTCAGTCCGAGCGCCACGAACACCACGAGGTGCCCGGCGAGCTCGGTGCGCACGATCGCCAGGCGGGGACGTACGGACGCGGCCAATCGCGTGCGCCACAGCACTCGGCACAGGACGACGAGCAGGGCGGCGAACACGACGAAGACGACGACGCCGTACTGCATGAGCATCTCGACGAACGCGTTGTGCAGGTTGGCCTCGACGTCGATGCCCGAGTTCGGGTCGTTCCACATGATGGGCTCGAACGAACCGGCGCCCGTGCCGAAGAATCCGGACTCCCACCAGTAGCGCAGGCCGAGCAGCGAGACACGCACCCGGAACAGATCGGATGCGGCCGTCGTGGGTTGGATCGCGGCGTAGAGCATCCTCAGGACGGGGTTGTGCACCGCGAGGGCGGGCACGACGAAGGTCGCCGCTGCCGCGACCCCGAGCGCCACGGCGCCGGCGGCGACAAGGACCCGGTGGGCCGACACGAACCGGCGGACGAGACCGGGGTGGGCCAGGAGCCGTCGCCCGATCTCGAGAGCGCCGATGATGATGAGGCCCAACGCCGCCGAGCGGCTCTCCGAGAGCAGCACGAGCCCGGCCGCACCGAGGGTCGCGAGAGAGAGAACGACGCGGACGACGCGGGAGCGTGTCTCGGCCCGCCAGGCCACGAGCGCGACCACCATCGCGAGCAGCATGATGCCGAAGTTGTTGGGATTGGCGTAGGTGGCGGCGGCGATGCGCGGCTGGAACGGCCACGGGTTCACCCACAGGTGCCGAGCCGTCGTCATCTCCCAGACGGCGACGGCGCCCGTGAGTACGAGAGCGGCGAGCCAACCGAAGCGCCACCAGAGCAGGCCGCCGCGACGTCCGAGCAGCAGCACGGCGCACGACAGCACCGCGGAGTAGCCGAGCGCGAGCACCTCTCGAGAGGCCAACCGAGGGTCCGGCGCGATCGACCAGGCGTACGGCAGCCACGCCATCCCCACGAGCCAGAAGAGGACGAAAGCCACGACCGGAGCGCGACGCCAGAGGCCGGTGCGCGCGACGACGAGGACTCCGAGGGACAACAGGGCGAGATAGACGGGCCAGATGAGCCCGGAGGAGGCGAGGGGGGCGGTGACGAACCGACCGGCATTGATGCCGAGGACGACGACGGTCGTGAGGGTTCCCGCCAGCATGGTGATCAGTGGAATTCCGGTCGTCCAGACCTGTTGCGCGGGAATGGCTTTGCTGATCGGTTGTCCTCGCACGATGCCGAGTTTAATGCGCGCATCATCAGAACCCGTGGCACGACGAGGCGGAGCGGGTTCTGGGCTTACAGGCGGCCGCCAGACACGGGATCGGCAGGAGTCCCATTGTCTCGGAGTCGAATCGATAGGATCGGCTACGTGACCCACGTGCTCATGATGGTCGGTAACACGATCGCCCACGACACCCGCGTCCTCAAGTCGGCTCTTGCGATGGCCGACGGCGGCACGCAGGTGACTTTGCTCGGGGCGTCGCCCACTAACTACCGGCAGGACACGTGGTTGCGCGACGTGCGGATCATTCGGGTACCGGTGACCTACCGGTTGCGGGATCGACGCCTCCGTCAGGTCCACAAGCGGACGCAGCGCCGACTCACCCTCGGCCTCCCACAGGATGCCGAGCGTCTCATCGAGATGGAGGCCCGCCAACGGGTGCGTGAGCGCAACGATCTCGGTGGACGCGACCGTGAGCTGAGGGCCCGTTGGGCACTCCTGCGACGCAGGCTCGCCCGCGCACGCAACGAAGCCGACAACCGCATCGGTGAGTTCGAGACCTCCCTCAACGAGAGACTCACGCAGTGGTGGAACGACCACGATTACGGAGTTGCGTGGCGCCGTGACCTCCCGGAGGTCGACGACCTAGACATCGCGTTCACCCCGATCATCGACCGAATCGACTGGGACATCCTGCACTCGCATGACATCCACCACGTCGGCACGGCTGCCCGAGCAGTGGCTCGCCGCCGCGCCGCCGGTGGCACCGGCTACTGGATCTACGACGCGCACGAATACGTCGCCGGGCTTCCCGTCTACCCGCCGCGCACGAAGCGGCTCATCGCGGCCTGGCTCGACCTCGAGAAGGAGTTCATCCACGACGCGGACGCCGTCATCACGGTCACGGCGCCGCTCGCCGAGCAACTGCGCAGTCAGTACTTACTGCCGGCCACCCCGACCGTCGTCATGAACGCCCCCGTGTTCTCCGACGAGATCGCCGCCACCGAACCTGGGCTCCGCGAGGAGTGCGGGGTCTCCGGCGACACCCGCCTGGTCGTCTACAGCGGTGGCGTCACCCGCGCGCGCGGAGTGCACACGGTCGTCGAGGCGATGCCGTCGATGCCCGGCGTGCATCTCGCGGTCGTGTGCGTACCCCACAACCAGACCAGACCCGTCAGGCAGCTCGCCGAGCTCGCCGAGGAGCTCGGAGTGCGGGACCGGCTGCACCTCCTCGACCCGGTGGCCCCGAGCGCCGTCTCCTCCTACCTGTCCGGCGCCGACCTCGGCGTGCACCCGATGGTCCACTTCGGCAGCCACGAGTTCGCGCTGCCCAACAAACTCTTCGAGTACCTCCACGCGGGCCTGCCGCTCGCGGTGAGCGACTGCCGTGCGCTGTCGGAGTTCGTACGGTCCAACGAGGTCGGCGCGGTGTTCACGGCAGAGGACCCCGCAAGCTGCGCGCGAGCGATCCTCGATGTCCTCGACCGCCGGGACGATCTGCATCGACGCATCGTCGAGGACGACACACTGCTGGAGCCCTACTCCTGGGAACACCAGGCCTCGCGTCTGCGCGGGCTCTACCGAACGATCCTCGGAGACGATTCCGTTCCGCGGGAGCCGGCCGCCGAGACGTCGCTGGCCGACGTCGCCGAGGAGTTCGTCACCCGCGACGACCGCCCGAGCGTGCTCGGCATCGGGCCGACGAACTCAGCGGGCCAGGCGTGGGCGTGGGCGAAGGCCGTCGAACGTCACATTCCCGGGGTGACGACGTTCGTGCTCGCGGCCGACCGCGGCGGATCGATGAGATTCCCGGCGGACGAGGTCGTGCCGTTCAGCGTTTTCCGCCAGAATCAACGCTGGTCCGCGGCGTTCCGAGACAAAGCGACCTCGGAATGGACTCACGCGCTCATCGAGACCGGGCGGTCTCTGTTCGGCACACGTTACGGACGCGATTTCGTGACCGATGCGGAGGTGCTGCGGGCAGCCGGCGTTCGCGTGGGGCTGCTGTTCCACGGTTCAGAGGTGCGCGATCCTGCGGCGCACGCTGTCCGCAACCCCTTCTCTCCGTTCGTCGACCCCGAGGACGAGCTGACACTCAGCCTGCAGAACCAACGCGACATCCTCATGCCGAAGGTCGAAATATTCATGCAGGAGGGTAAGGGGCCGGTGTTCGTCTCGACGCCGGATCTGCTCGAGGACGTCCCTGGGGCCGTGTGGCTGCCGCTCGTCGTCGATGTCGATGCCTGGGCCGCGGCGCCGACCGAGTTCGACCGCGACGTGCCCGTGGTCTTGCACGTGCCGAGTCGGTCACGTCTCAAGGGCAGCGAGGTGGCCGACCGGCTCGGTGAGGCCCTGGCGAACGAAGGGCTCATCGACTACCGACGCCTGGAGAACGTTCCCCCTTCGGACATGCGAGCCCATGTGCACGATTCCGACATCGTTCTCGACCAGTTCTCCATCGGCACGCACGGCGCTGCGGCCGTCGAAGCGATGGCCGCGGGACGCGTGGTGCTTGCTCACATCGTCGAGGAAGTGCGTACTCGACTCCCCGGTTGTCCGGTGATCGAGGCAGACCCGGACACGCTCGCGGATGTCCTTCGCGGCTTGATCGCCGACCGGGACGCGGGTCGCTCCGCTGCTCGTCTCGGCCAAGAGTACGTGCGTGAGGTGCACGACGGACGGCGGTCGGCTGCCGTTCTCGCGGAGCATCTCGGCCTGCGCGGTTGAGGGAAGGACGAGAAGTTCGCGCGCCGAACGGCATCCAGCACAGTGCCGGTCGGGCCACTTCCGTCGGCACCGGCGGGTCCCTCAAGGACGGCGTTCGCGCACAGCTCTCTTGGCCGAGACCATGTCGAGCATGATCGCCGGATGGGTCGTCCGCCGGGTGAGAACCCAGGCCGCCTTGCGAGAACGCACGTCGAAAGGCACGACGACGTCGGCCCATTCCGCGAGGTCGGCGGCGTCGGCGGACCGAGCGACCGCGATTGCGTAGTCCATCGCGACCCCGTCGGACTGTAGGCCGATGAGACGCCGCAATGCCTGTCCCCAGGGAGAACTGTTGCCGATCCGCCCGCGGACCTTGAACTTCGAGGGGATCCGACGCATCACCGGCGCCGTGTAGCGATCGCAGGCGCGCCGCAGGCGCCGGATTCGCCAGTCGAGAGCCCGCTGCATTCTCGATCGCGACGGAGTGGGCGCCGCGGCAGGAACACGCCGCTGTCCGGTTACGGCGGCGCGTTTGGGCTCACGGCGTCCCCAGAGCAGGTCCGGCCCGAACACGAGATGGTCCGCCAGGGGGAGGGGCACGCGCGCGTGGTTCCACGAGATGAGTGCGAGTTCGTCGTGCTCTTCCAGCCCGAGCTGCTGGCGCCAGGCAGCGACATGCGCGGAGGTACGGCTGCGCCCGGTGTCGACGACGACGACCTTCATGGAAGAACCTTCCTTTGCTGCACCATCTGTTTGAGGGCCTTGACCCTCGGTGTCATCTGCAGATCGCGGGAGTATCGGCGTGCGAACTCAGCACAGGCGCGTCGTGTGTCCTCGTCGGCGGTGCGGGCCCCGTGGGCGGCTGCCACGAGGGCGCTGGCGATGGTCTCCGGCTCGAGGTCGGTGACGCCGTACCAGAGGGGGTATTCGCTGAGTATGTCCGTCGCCGCGTTGCGCGGATCGTGTACCGAGACGATCGGCAACGCGCTCGCGGCGTACTCGAACACCTTGCCGCTCGTCACGTAGAGGCCGGAGCCGAGGATGAGCAGGCACACGTCGAACGAGTCGTACGTCTCCCGCACTCTCGCCTTGGGCACGGGCCCCTCGTAGGTGAGTCCGTACGGTTCCTGTTCCTGCACTAGCTTGCTGAGGCTGGGCGACGGCGCGGTGTAGAACCCGAGGTAGCCCCACAGTTGCGCGCGAGCGTCGGTCATGTCGCCGCCGGACTCCTTGGCCAAGCGCCAGGCCTCCGTGAACTGCTCGAGCGGCACCTTGGGGGACGCAGTTCCGATGTAGCCGAATGTGAGCGGGCCCTCGGACGGGGTGAGCCGGGGCGTGGGGGCGAAGTCGGGATCGTGGCCGTTGGCCACGACATGCATGCGGGGGGCGACAGCAGGGTGTCGCAATACGTGCCACTCGCGGATCGGATTATTGACGAACCAAACCTCACTGGCGCCGGCGAGCAGAGACTTCTCTATGCGGTCGACGCGGCTGTCCTCCGGATGAAGGAGGCCGCCGTCGAACACATCGAGCATCCAGGCGTCTCGATAGTCCATGACGTACGGGACGCCGTACTCCGCATTGAGCACGGCGGCCGCGCAGAAATCGACGTTGGGGTTCGCCGTCGCAACCGTGAGATCGATCGGATCCTCAGCGTGGATGCGTTTCGCCGCCTCCTCGATGCGGGGACGCCACGGCCCATAGCCAATCTCAGGAAAAGACACTCGGTCCTTGCGGATCCGCCAGCGCCGCCACAGGGGCCCCGCCCACATGCGAAGAGCCGACCAGTGACGCAGGTCGGTGTCCATGGCGGGCCAATCGAAGGGCACTCGCACCACCCGCACGCCGGGATCGACCTGCGCCTCGAGCGATTCATCGACTCCCGTGTACAGCTCGAACGTCTCCCGATCGGCAGTGATGACCGTGACCCGGAATCCTTCCCGCGCGAACGCGTTGACCGTGGCCAACGCGCGGTAGACGCCGCCTCCTCGAGAGGGCGGGAATCCCCATGCCACGTAGAGCATGTGCGGCGCGTCGGACGACATGGACGGACTCCTCAGGGGTGGGGTGCGAGCCTGGCTGCGCCGGCGTACGGATGCGCGTGACGCGACCTGATCCAGCGTATCCGGTGGTGGGAAGGGCACCGGGCACGCTGCGGTTCTTTGCAGTTCGCGCGTCCTACGCTTGGGGAAGCGCGGCCACCGCGCATGACCCGACCAGGAGGACCACCCGTGACCGTCCGTATCCAGCCCAGCGCCGACGTCTCCGAGGACGCGCAGATCGGCGACGGCAGCTCCGTCTGGCACCTCGCGCAGGTGCGCGAGCAGGCGGTGCTCGGTGAGAACTGCATCGTCGGCCGCGGCGCGTACGTCGGCACCGGCGTGCGTATGGGGGACAACTGCAAGCTGCAGAACTATGCCCTCGTCTACGAGCCGGCGGTGCTCGAGGACGGCGTGTTCGTCGGGCCCGCGGTCGTGTTCACCAACGACCACTACCCACGTTCGATCAGCCCGGACGGCACCCTCAAGCGCGGTGACGACTGGGAGGCCGTCGGAGTGACGTGCAAGCAGGGCAGCTCGATCGGAGCCCGGTCGGTGTGCATCGCGCCGGTGACCATCGGTGCGTGGGCCCTCGTCGCCGCCGGCTCGGTGGTGACCAAGGACGTCCCCGACCACGCGCTCGTCGCCGGCAACCCCGCCCGCCGCATCCGCTGGGTCGGCCGTGCCGGTGTGCCTCTCGAGGACCAGGGGGGCGGCGAATACCGCTGCCCCCAGACCGGGGAGACCTACCGAGAAGACGGCGAGACCCTCACCCTCCTCGACACCTGAAACGCACGCCGAGACAGCCGCCGTTTCCTTGACTCGGTAGACAGAACACGCCGAGACAGCCGCCGTTTCCGGCATGAGGGCGTTGAGCGGTCTCTGCCGAGGGCGCAAGGGCGGAAACGGCGGCTGTCTCGGCGTGTCAGGACGGGCGCCGTCGACGATTCCGCGCCGGCTGCGGGCGGATGTGCAGGACGGGCTGCACGTTGCAGGGGAGCTCCGGCACGAGGTCACGTAACCGGCGGGAGACCATGTGCCGGTTCTCGAGGAGCAGATCGTTGCCGACGAAACGTTCGACTCTGGCGCCAGTCTCGAGGATTGCTTGCTCCCGAATCTTCTGAGCGTCCATCGCGCCCGGCACCGTGTATTTCTCCTGCCCGTCGAACTCGACGATGGCGACCCGCTCGATCGATCCGGCAGGGAGGCGCCAGCCGAAGTCCGCGTAGTAGCGGCCCTGCGCCGTCTCGATGAGGAACTGAGGAGTGGGCGCGGGAAGCCCCTCGGCGATCGCGAGGCAGCGGACACGTGACTCCCCGGGGGATTCCGACAATGGATCGGCGTGTGCGAGCAGCACCCTCGCCTGCCGGCAGCCGCGCCTCGGGCCGTATTCCGACAATTGCGCCAACCAGCGGGCGCGGACGGGGGCCGCTCGCGCTTCGGCCTCACCGGGACGCGCACGATCGGGGTCCACGAGGAGACGAAGCGCGGAGTCGGCGGTCGCGAGCGCCCAATCGACGGGCAGCATCGTCACGCAGTCCAGCACGGTGCGGTCAACCGAGGTGACGCGAAGGCCGTCGACGTCCGTGACATCCTCGACACGCAGTTGCCGATGGTGCCGGATCAGCATGTCCTGCCGTGTCGAACTACCCGCACGAAACGGCTGCGTCACGTGAACGGCTTCGGTGCGCGGGACCCACATGCCGTGGACGATCGCAGCCGAGAGGTGACTGAGGACGATGTCGCGATGGAGACGAGTGGCGTCTGCTCGACACCGAGCCAGATGGAGAACCTCGGAGCGACGCCAGTCATCGCTGCCGAGCACAGGCCGGGGGAGGTACGCCCCGTGCTCGATTCGCAGGAGAGAACCGTCCTGGTGACCACGAGCGAGGATTCGAGGGTTCATGTCGCGGCTGAGCATCACGGCCGGGGGCGTCCACTGCATGGATGGAGCGTGTGCCGGCCGGGCGTGCAGGTGGGTTCGGCTACGGGGCGGCCTGTGGACGAGGGGGTGCGCCGAGACAGCCGCCGTTTCCGGCCCCGCGGGTCGCTTCGATCTCGCCGGCGGGAGGGAAGGGCCGGAAACGGCGGCTGTCTCGGCGGGTGGTCAACCGGTCTTGGGGAGGCGGGCGGAGGACTGGGCCGGTGGTCTGCGTAGGAGCAGACCCTCGAGGAAGCCCAGACCCCAGGCGTAGTGCATCGCCATGAACGCGGCGGGCAGGGACGCGGCGTCCACGGTGGGTGGTTGGTCGGTGTGGCGGCCCGAGGCACGCGGATCGTTCGCGAGGTCGCCGCGCTGCCGCCACACGTCGACGCCGGCCGCCGTCACCCCGAGGAGGTACGGCGAGTAGGCGGCCGCCGCCAGCCTGGGCCGCCGAGTCGCGAGCGCGGCCAAGGCGGCGGTTCCGACGACGGCCGTCGGAGCCGCGAGGTGCCGCAGGCGCATTCCCGCTCGCCCGTTCTTGCGGACCATCGCCGCCTTGCCTCGACCGTACCTGCGGTACTGGCGAAAGAGGTCGGGCACGTTCTCGCGCACATGCCAGTAGATGGCCATCTCAGGATCGAACGCGATGCGGTGCCCGCGCGCGAGGATGCGGTGGTCGAAGTCGACGTCCTCGTTGACGAGCAACGTCTCGTCCCAGCCGCCCACGTCCCGCGCGACGCCGGTGCGGTAGACGCCGAACGAGGCGTGGTCGGTCTCGCAGAACTCGGTGCCGAAGTGGTTGATCGAGTTGCCGACGCCGAACGGGCTGGACAGAGCGAGGGCCACCGCGCGGCCCTTCGGGGTGCGGGCGACGCCGAGACGAATGCCGCCGACCGCCGCCAGGCCGGAGTCCCGTCGCAGATGACCGAGCGCGCGGGCGATGTAATCGTCGCTCACGGCGGCGTGGCCGTCGATGCGGGCGACGAACTCCCCTCGCGCCTCGCGCAGCCCGACGTTGAGCCCGGCCGGGATGATCGACGCGGGGTTGTCGAGCAGACGCACCCGAGGATCGCGCGAGGCGATGTCCGCGACGATCTCGGCCGTGGCGTCGGTGGAGGGGCCGTTCATCACGAGCACCTCGAGATCGACCCCGTGCTCGGCCTGGGCGAGTGCGGACGCGATGGCGCCCGCGACTCCGGCCTCCTCGTTCAGGACCGGCATCAGCACGCTGACGTGCGGCTGTGACATGCGTTCCCTCGCTTCGTCTTGGGTGCGGATTCGTCAGGCTTCCGGTCGGCCGGTCGCCGCGTGAGGTGAGGGGACGCGGCCGCGCTCTGCGCCGGCGGGACAGGTGTGCCCGCGCAGTGCCGCCCGGGGTCGCCTCGACGTCGAAGCCGCGATCCCGGGCGCGGCGGAGGCCGTCACCACGATCGCCGATGTCGGCGAGGCGGTGACTCCCACGCCTCGACGTTGCTCGATGCGACTCCGGTTCCCGCCTCGACGTAGTCCCGTGGGGCCGGCGCCCACAGCATGACCACGACGAAAGCGGGGACGATGATCGGCTGCGCCGGCGGCTGGAGCAGGAAGAACTGCGCGAGCAACGTCGCCGACAGTGCCCGCTCGTGCGCCCGGAGGAACGGTGCGACCGCGAGTGCCACGAGGAGGAATCCGGCGACGATCCCGTAGTCGTAGAACATCTTGCCGACGAGTGGGGCGATGAGTCCGTCGGTGCCGCTGCCGTCGACGGCGCGGCTCGACGAGCCGGCCCCGAAGCCGACCCACACGGCCCACGGCTCCGACAGCCAGCGGGGAGCGAGGTAGACGTACGGCTCGAAGCTGCGCATCGCCGCGGAGGAATTGGCCTGACCCACCTCGGTGACACGCGAGACGAAGACCTGCCCGATGACCGTCGGAACGGCGACCGCGACCGCGATGGCGCCGGGGATCACGTACTTCTTGAGCAACGAGAACTGCCCGAGGAGCAGCATGGCGAGGACGCCGATGCCGATGATCGCGAACCCGGAACCGGCGACGGTCGTGAGCACCCCGAGGAAGATGTACAGCACCGTCCACACGCGGGCGCGGGTCAGCAGCGCCGTCATGAAGCACACGCCGAGGGTGTACGACATGAACGACGGCTCGAGCATGATCCAGCCGTTGGACTTGTAGATCGGGTTGCCGTAGACGATCGGGTAGCTGATCGCGAAGCCGTTGACGTGCAGGGACTCCGGCAGGAAGTCGAAGAGCCAGTCCCGGTAGGGGAGCCCGGCGACCTGGGAGAGCAGGAAGACCAGCGACAACGAGCTCAGCCAGATGCCGGCCTTGGTGACGGCCCGCATCAGGCGCCGGTACACGGGCCCGGAGCGGTCGGACATCATGAAGATGACCGGGAACCACATCGTCATCCAGAACAGCCAACTGTTCACGCTGATGACGGGCCGGTCGATGAACAGCACCTGCGGCAGCACCGTGGCCGAGGACGCGGCCGCGGCGGCGAGCCACAGCACCAGGCGTCGCTTCTCGAGGACGAGCGCCCCGACCCGCCAGGCCGCGAAGCACCACAGCACGGTGATGGGCACCGTGAAGGGGATGTCGAGGTTAGGGATCGAGATCCGCTGGAAGATGATGTTGAGGACGAACAGCCACATCACCCAGCGCACTTCGTCGACCCGGCGACCGCCGCGGCCGGTGATGACGCCCGGGGTCACCGGGGTCGCGCGGACGACCTCAGCCGTCGACGACGATGCAGATGCGGTCGCCGAACTGGTTGACATGCTCATCCAGCCACTCGAATCGGGTCTTGTGCGGACGTACCAGCACGAGGAGCATGGCGTGCTCGTCGCGTGCGGTGCGCTTGACGATGGCGCTCGTGAGCGGCGTCTGGAGCAGCGTGACGGTGCGCGGGCGACCGTCGGAGACGCCTCGGCCGAAGGTGGCCAGGTCGTCGGTGACCGCGACGTCGCGGCCGACGGCGTGGAAGCCCGCGGCAACCGGCTCGACCAGGCCGCGGACGGCGCCGGCGGGGGCGCGCACCCCGGTGAGGACGACCCGGTCGATATCGTCGGCCTCCATGCTCACGACGGCGGGCAGCTCGCGCGCCGGGACGAACTCGAGGTCGGGGTAGACGCGACGCATCTCGTTGATCGAGGACATCTGGCCGCGGCGACCGCCGAAGACGAGAGCGAGAGCGACGCCGGCGAGTAGACCTCCGAGCAACCCCATCGCGGCGAGCATGACCGTCGAGGGGCCAGCGGCCGTGTTCGCGTCGGCGCTCTGCAGCAATGCGAGGCGGCGCGACTGAGTGACGAGTTGTCCTTGTTGGTCGGCGAGCTGACCACCAAGACGCGCGACCCGCGCCTCCTCGGCGGCGCGATCGGCCAACGGCTGGCTCTTGATGAGGACCCCGGTCGTGCGCGTGAGCTCCTTGAGCTCGTCGTCGATACGCTTGTTGCTCGCGGCGATCGCGGCGTCGGCCACCGCGTTGGCCATGCTCGCGGCCTTCTCGGCGTCGCGATCGGTGGCCTTGATCGAGAGGAACGAGGTTCGCACGACCGCGCTCACCTCGGCCGCCTGCTGCAGGTCGGCCGGGCTCATGCCGAGCTTGTTCGCCGCGGCCTCGAACACGTCACGCGAGGACGCCTCGATGAGAGCGCTCTGCTGAGCGGTGGCCGTCATGTCGGTGTCGGGACTGCTGAACTGCACGTTGACGGTGGCTTCGGCGGACTTGGGCGCGGACACGCCCGCGAGCCCTCCCACGATCGCCCCCACGATGGCGAGGACCACAGGAATCCACCACCACCGGCGCAGTGTCGCCGTCAGTGACCGCCCCCACGGATCACGATTGTTCTCGGCCGATGTGGCCACGTTCTTCCCCCTTGTCGAGCCGGCATCGCGTGCACCAGAGCAGGCCGATGCACCGGGCCAGTCTAAATGCGTGTGTTCGCCTCACCAATTCGTCTTGGACGCATGCTCAAGAAGCGAGCCCCTGGTCACGGGTGCTGTTCCGCCCTCTCGTGCTTCGCGCCCCCATCGGCAGGTCACCGTAGGCTCGCAATCTGGAGGAGACCTGGGTGTTCAGGCCCGTTCCCGCAGCCCCGCCCACTGCCGGTGGCTGCGGTGGGTCGAGAGGATGAAGCGCACCGCACGCTGGGAGCAGTTGTCGACGTCGTAGTCGGCGGGGACCACGGCGTCGGTGCGGTGATCGGTCCCGATGGCGGCGACCGCGTCCCGGATGCCCTCGACCACCGCGGCGGGGTCGAGCCCGGTCATGACGATGGCCCCGGTGTCGAGCGCCTCGGGCCGTTCGATCGAGTCACGCAGCGTGACGGCGGGGAAATGCAGGAGGGAGGACTCCTCGCTGATCGTTCCCGAGTCCGACAACACGCACAGGGCGTCCTGTTGCAGCCGCACGTAGTCGATGAACCCCAACGGCGGATGGAACGTGATGCCCGACAGGTCGATCTCCTCCGCGCCCGGGCGCGCCGCGAGCAGGTCGAGGCGCTTGCGGGTGCGCGGATGCGTCGAGACGAGGACGGGGACGTCGAACGTGTCTCGGGCCGCGACGAGGCACTTCAGGAGCAGATGCAGACGGGCGGGATCGTCGACGTTCTCTTCGCGGTGCGCCGAGACGAGAAGGTAGCCGCGCGGATCCAGACCGAGATCGGCCGGCGCGGTGCTCGCCGCGAAGGCCTCGGCGTGATGGGCGAGGACCTCCTTCATGGGCGACCCGGTGAGCAGGATGCGGCGAGGGTGCAGCCCCTCGGCGAGGAGGTTGCGCCTGGCGTGCTCGGTGTAGACGAGATTGAAGTCGGCGACGTGATCGACGAGGCGACGGTTGGTCTCCTCGGGCACGTTCTCGTCGAAGCAGCGGTTGCCGGCTTCCATGTGGTACACGGGAATCCGCATGCGCTTGGCCATGATCGAGGCGATCGCGGAGTTCGTGTCGCCGAGGATGAGCACGGCGTCCGGGCGCTCGGCGGCGAGCACCTCCTCGGATTTGATGAGGGTCTCGCCCAGCACCCGCCCGAGGCTCGAGGTGTCGACCTCGAGGAAGTGGTCGGGGCGCCGGATTCCGAGCTCGTCGAAGAAGATGCCGTTGAGCTCGTAGTCGTAGTTCTGCCCGGTGTGGACGAGCACATGATCCACGGTCGCGTCCAGGCGCGCCATCACACTCGACAGGCGGATGATCTCCGGTCTCGTTCCGACGATCGTCATCACCTTGGTCATCGGGCAGCCTCCGGGTGGTCGATGCGCGCTACGCGGGCCGTGCCTTTCACCATCATGCCTGTTGCGCCCCGCCGGGACGGTCGCGTCCTGTGAGAACGGGCAAGGGGTAGGTGTCGGGGTTGTCGGGGTCGAACAGCTCGTTGGTCCAGAACGACGTGACGAGTTCGTCGTCGCCGACGTTCTCGATGGAATGGGTCCACATCGTCGGCATGTCGACGACGGCGGGCTCGTCACCGGTGCAGCGGAACTCGATGGCGTCGTCGGTGAGGACGCGACGCAGCCGAATGAGCCCCGTACCCGAGAGCACCTGGAACCGTTCGATCTTGTGCAGGTGGACGTGATCGCCACGCGTGAATCCGGGGTTGGTCGTCGACACGAACGCCTGCCCGGGGCCTCCGTGGACGCGGATCGTCTCGACGAGCGTGCCGCGCCGGTCCGAGCGGGGCAGCGGCCGCAGCGGGTACGCCTCGGGCCACATCGCCGAGCGCAGCGTGTTGAACAACGCGACGTCGAACTCGTCGGTGAGAGCCGGGATCTCACCGACGGGTGCGTAGATCCGGTGCATCTCCGCGAACCGTTCGGCGACCTGCGAGATGAGCATCGGACGGCCCTGCGGGCGGACGAGTTCTGCTCCACCGTGCGCGGCCTCGTCGAGCGTGTCCACGAGGGCGGCCGCGGCGTCCTGCACGTGGAGGAGCGGAAGCTCCCGGTCGCCGACGATCGTCGGCGGCTCACCGTCGATGACACGGCGCGCGAACGTGGCGACGAAGCTGTTGTAGTCGGGGCGGCCATGCTCGCCGAAGAGTCCCGGGAGCCGCACCTCGCGTACCGGGGCGCCGAGCCGGGATCCCCACGCTCGCAACGTGTCTCCCGCACCGCGCTTGCCGGTGGCGTACGGCGAGTCGACGCCCCAGTGGCCCTCGTCGACGTAGGTGCTGCCGGAGTAGACGACGGTCGGCGTGGTGTCGGCTCGGTCGAGCGCGGCGACGAGGGCCTCTGCGAGGGCGACATTGCCGCCCGCCACCTCCTCGTCACTGCCACGGTTGTATCCGGCGAGGTGGAGTACGGCGTCGGCATCGCGGACGAGCTCGGGAAGACGCGCCCACTCCTGCCGGCCGACCGGTACGACGTCCCACTCCGGCCGCGTGAGCAGCAAGCGCGTGCGGGTGTGCATGCCGAGGAACCCGCGGGCTCCCGTGACGACGACGCGCATCAGTGGGCCCCCTCGACGAGCCGGATCTCAGGCAAGGTGCGCAGCAGCTCGACCGTGCCCGCGACGTCGAGACGGTCGGTGTTCTCGGAGGTGTAGTCGGTCTCGACGCTCGCGCGTGGATCGCCCTCCTCGAAGTACTTCTCGTACTCCAGTGAGCGTGCGTCGACCGGCACCCGGAAGTAGTCGCCCTCGTCGGTCGCCGTCGCGCGCTCCTCGCGGGAGAGCAACGTCTCGTGGCGTTTCTCCCCGTGACGCGTGCCGATGATCTCGATCGGGTGGTCGGGCACCCCCATGACGACCGCCACCGCGCGGGCGAGCGTCTCCACCGTGCTCGCCGGGGCCTTGCGCACGAACAGGTCACCGGGATTCGCGTGGGTGAACGCGTACTCGACGAGATCGACCGATTCGGCCAGCGACATGAGGAACCGAGTCATCGTCGGGTCGGTGACCGTCATCGGCCGGCCGGCGCGGATCTGCGCGACGAAGTGGGGGATCACCGAGCCACGTGAGTACATGACGTTGCCGTAGCGCGTGACGCTGACCACCGTGCCGGCCTCGGGATGACGCCGCGCGAAGGCCTGCGCCGTCTTCTCCATGAGGGCCTTGCTCATGCCCATGGCGTTGACGGGATAGACGGCCTTGTCGGTCGAGAGGCACACGAGGCCGCGGACACCGGTCGCATGCGCGGCGTCGACGACGTTGGCGCTGCCCACGACGTTGGTCTTCACGGCCTGGTCGGGAAAGAACTCACAGCTCGGCACCTGTTTGAGGGCGGCGGCGTGGAACGCGAAGTCGGCACCGACGAACGCCGCGTCGACGCTCGCGCGATCACGCACGTCGCCGAGGAAGAACTTGAGTCGCGGGTCGTCGAACGCGACCCGCATGTCGTGCTGCTTGGCCTCGTCGCGGGACAGGATGTGCACGGCCGCGACGTCGAGGCCGAGTAGATGTCGCGCCATGGTCGAGCCGAACGAGCCGGTGCCTCCGGTGATCGCGACGGTCGCGCCACGCACGTCGGTGTGGTCGGTGCTCACGCTCTCTGCCTCCTCCTCGGTGCACGCCGTTCACCGGCGCGTCGGGCGGCGAGATCGACGAGCCGTTCCGCCGCGTCACGACAGCTCTCGGTGTTCATATGGGTCTCGTAGTACGAGCGCGCCGAGTCACCGCGGCGCGCGAGCTCGTCGTCGGACCACCCGGCCATTCTCGCGATCGCCGATGCCGTGCGCGTCGGATCTCCGGGCGGGCAGGACAGGCCGCCGGCGTTCTCGACGACGTCCGCGACGTCCCCGGCCGCGTGGGCGAGCACGGGACGCCCGGCGCCCAGGCACGAGGCGACCTTGCTCGGCATCGTCACGCGCAGCAGGGGGGTGTCGGTGAGAGAGACGACGAGCACGTCGGCGCACGTGAGGAACTCGTCGATACGCTCGGGTGGCTGCGCCGGGAGGAGGCGAACGTTCGCCAGTCCGGCCGACTCGATCCGACGCTGCAGACGGTCTCGCATGACGCCCGGGCCGATGAGCGCGAGCGACGCCTCGGGAACGCGTGCGAACGCGTCCACGAGTGCGGTGAGGTTCTGCAGTTCGCCGAGGTTGCCGGCGTAGACGAAGAGCCGCCCGGCCGTGGGCAGTCCGAGCTCGTGACGGCGCCGCGTCGCCTCTGCCGCGGCGAGCCTGGGCAGGACGCGGGCGTCGACCGCGTTCGGGGTGTCGACCACGGCGTCGTCGGGCACGCCTCGCTCGACGAGGACCGCGCGCATGCCGGGGGAGATGACGCCCACGGCGTCGGTGTGGGCGAACGCGTGGCTGCAGAAGGCCGTGAGCCCCGACTCCATGAGCCGGGCGGCCCGGGAATCCCCGACGAAGCCGGCGGCCATGACACTGTCGGGCCACAGATCCTGCACGATCTGAGCGTGCGCGGCCCGGCCGCCGGCACCGCGCACCCGGTCGGCGAGCCGCGCCGTCAGCGCCGGCAGTGCAGCCGTCGCCGGGGAGGAATAGGTGAGCCACACGTCGGGACGCGGCAGGCGGGCCACGGCCAGGGCGGTGGCGGAGGTGGCGAACGAGAGATAGTTCGCCATGCGCGTCAGGGCGCGGGCGTCGTGGCTCGGGAAGAGCGGGGCTCGGTGGACGACGACCTCGGACCCGGGGCGACGATCGACGTCGCGCCGGTAAGGACGCAGGGGGTAACCCTCGACGAGTCGTCCGGTGGGGTAGTTGGGAAACCCGGTGAGCACGTCGACGGCGTGGCCGCGCGCCGCGAGGCCGTGGGCGATCCCGGCGGGAACCCCGGCCGGCTCCGGGGGGTACCACTGCGTGACGAGACGGATCCTCACGCCGCGGGCACACCCTTGACGACGACCCCGGCCAGGACGTTCCTCGTGACCAACGCCGCGCCGCCGACCACGGCGTCGTCTCCGATCGAGAGTCCCTGGAGGATCGCCGAATGGGTGCCGAGCATGACACCCCCGCCGATCGTCACGTCGCCCGACACGGCGACGAGCGGGTTGATCGAGACGTGGTCGCCGATGACGACGTCGTGGCCGACGCTGCACAGCAGGTTGACGTGCACGTGCCGGCCCACGCGCACGTTGGTCGTGAGCACGCTGCCGGCGCAGACGATCGTGCCGGGGCCGAGTTCGACGTCACCTCCCACGGTCGCGCCGGGGTGCACGAGCACCGGGCTCGGCCGGTCGCCGAGACGCGCGGCGATCCTGGCCTTGACCGCGGGGGAGCCGATGCCGATGACGTACTGCACGTCCGCGGGGGCCTGCTCGAGCCAGGCGAGATCGCCGATCACTCGAGCCCGTCGTCGCGCCACCCGTTCGAGGTTGTCCTGCGAAGGTGCATCGTCGACGTAGCCGAGCAGGTCGAACTGGATGCAGCCGGTGTTCATCGCCTCGACGACGTCCTGGACCTCCCGGCCGAAGCCGCCGCATCCGACGATGACGATCGGGACGACCGGGGCCACCGAACCGGGAGGCGTGGTCGCCGAGGTGGGGTGCAGCGAAGCCGTCATGGTCGGACCTCTCGTGTGCATGATCGGATGTCTCGGGTACCGGTCGAGCCTTTGGTGGCGACGGGTTCGGGGCGGAACTCGGCCATGGTCGCCTCCCCGGGGGCGGAGATCCCGTCACGCCGGACGACACGCACGACGGTGCGGGCCAGGATCGCCAGGTCGAGCGCGAGGGACGCCCGGTCGACGTACTCGACGTCCAGTCGCAACCGATCCTCCCACGTCGTGGCGTTGCGGCCGTTGATCTGGGCCAGTCCGGTGAGCCCTGGCGGCACGTCGTGTCGCCGCGCCTCCTCGGCGGTGTAGCGCGGCAGGTACCGCATGAGCAACGGGCGCGGGCCGACGAGACTGAGGTCGCCGCGCACGATGTTCCACAGCGAGGGGAGTTCGTCCAGGCTCGTCGAGCGCAGGAAGGACCCGAACGCGTCCATCCGGGAGGCGTCGTCCGCACGCCCCGGCGTGACCGGATGCATCGTGCGGAACTTGAGCATCTCGAACGGTTCACCGTGCAGCCCGGGCCGGGTCTGACGAAAGAGGACGGGGCTGCCCAGTCGCGCCCTGACCCCGAGCGCGACCACGGCCTGCACGGGCAGGCTCACGACGAGCGCGGGCCCCGCCACCGCGAGATCGAGCGCGCGTTTGAGGCGGCGGTAGGCGGGGGTCACGGCTGCGCCCTCCGCTCGCGGCTTGCGGAGAGCGCGGACTGCAGAACGCCACCCACACGCTCGACCTCGGCGTCGGTGAGGGCGGAGCCGCTGGGCAGGGTGATGCCCGAACCGAAGAGGCGCTCGCTCGTGCCGTCGAGGAAGGCGCGTGAGTCCGCGAAGACCGGCTGCAGGTGCATCGGCTTCCACAGATGCCGCGCCTCGATCCCGGCCTCGCCGAAGCGCGCGATGAGGGCGTCGGGGCCGAGGCCGTCGGGGCCGAGGCCGTCGGTAGTGCAGCCGGGGCCGTCGATGACGAGACACGTGAGCCAGCAGTTGTCGCCCTCGTCACCCGTCGCTCCGTCGGGCCCGCCCGGCGCTCGGCCGAGGATCCGCACGCCGTCGAACCCGTCGACGAGGTCTGCGTAGTACGCCCGGATCGCTCGGCGGCGGGCGATCATGTCGTCCAGTCGAACGAGCTGGGCCCGGCCCAGGGCGGCGAGGATGTTCGAGAGTCGGTAGTTGTAGCCGATCTCGGTGTGCTCGTACCACGGCACGGGCCGGCGGGCCTGCGTCGAGAGGTACCGGGCCCGGGCCAGCAGCTCGGGGTCGGAGGAAAGGAGCATGCCTCCGCCGGAGGTCGTCATGATCTTGTTGCCGTTGAACGACAGAGCCGCCGCCCGGCCGAACGACCCCGCCGCGCCGCCGGCCGTCGTGGCTCCCAGGGCCTCCGCGGCGTCTTCGAGGAGCGGGATGCCGCGTTCTGCGAGCGCGGGCGCGATCGCGGCGTAGTCGCAGGCCCGGCCGAAGAGATCGACGGTCATGACCGCGGCGATGTCGACCCCCTCGTCGAGAAGGGTGTCGACGGCCTCGACGAGAAGCGCCGGGGAGACGTTCGCGTCGTCGCCCGAATCGACGAAGACCGGCTCGGCGCCGGTGTAGGCGACCGCGTTGGCCGAGGCCGCGAACGTCATGCTCGGCAGGACGACGCAGCGGCCCGGTCGGGCGCCCATGCCTTCGAGCGCGAGGTGCAAGGCGGCCGTTCCCGAGGCGAGCGCCAACGCGCCCATCTCGCCACCGTCGCCGACGCGGGCCGCCACCTCCGCCTCGAACGCGTCGACCTCGGGTCCGAGGGGCGCCACCCAACCCGATCGCAGCGCCCGCAGGACGTACTCCTCCTCGAGCTCGGTGACGTGTGCCTGCGAGAGCAGGACCCGGTCGCTCATCGCGGCTCCTCGGTGCAGTCGGCGGTCGGGGCAGGCTCGCGCACCCCTGGATCACCCCGGCCGGCGCAGGCGGCCCGACGCATCCACTCGCGTGCGTCACCGCCGGAGACGAAGGCGCGGGTCACGACCTCCCCGACGGCCAGCGGCGGCACGGTGACCCGGCGCACGAGCTCATGAGCGGTGGGTCGGCGCTCCTCGGCATCGGAGAACAGGTCCTCGTCGAGCTTCTCCCCGGGGCGCAGGCCCGTGTAGACGATCTCGACGTCCTTGCGTCCCGAGAGCTGGATGAGTGTGGAGGCCACCTCGGCGATGCGCACCGGCTCTCCCATGTCGAGCACGAGAACGTCGCCGTCGGCCCCCATGGCACCGGCCTGCAGCACGAGCTGACAGGCCTCCGGGATGAGCATGAAGTAGCGCGTGACATCGGGATGGGTCACCGTGACCGGGCCACCCCGTTCGATCTGCGCGGTGAACGCCGGCACCACGCTGCCGCGGGAGCCGAGCACGTTG
This sequence comes from Mobilicoccus massiliensis, assembly GCF_000826525.2. Lineage (GTDB taxonomy): Bacteria > Actinomycetota > Actinomycetes > Actinomycetales > Dermatophilaceae > Mobilicoccus > Mobilicoccus massiliensis. The sequence continues at coordinate 101,124 of NZ_LN651324.1, forward strand.
CCGAACCGCACGCTGACGAACCGGCCGGGATGGCGGCAGGCGAATTCCGCCGTGAGTCGCTCGGTGAGGCGCTTGCTGTAGCCGAGGGTCGACGTGGGATCGGCGGCCTTGTCGGTCGAGACGTTGACGAAGGTGTCCACCCCGATCTCGGCCGCGACCTGCAGAACGTTGAGGGTGCCGACGACGTTCGTCTTCCAGGCCTCCTCGGGGAATCGTTCGAGCAGCGGAAGGTGCTTGAGAGCGGCCGCGTGGAACACGACGTCGGGTCGCGCCAGGGTCATCGTCGCCCGCAGCGCGTCCAGATCACGGATGTCGGCGAGCAGGATCGAATCGCGGTCGAGCAGCCCGTCGCCGTCGAGGGAGAGCTGCGTCGCGTGCAGCGCCGACTCGTCCCGGTCGAGCAGGTACAGCACGCCGGGAGAGAACCTCGCGATCTGACGGCACAGCTCGCTGCCGATCGAGCCCCCCGCGCCCGTGACGAGCACCCGCTTTCCCGCGAGGTTGCGCGAGATGACCTCGGTGTCGAGATGCACGGGGTGCCGCCCGAGGAGGTCGGCGAGGTCGAGGTCTCGCAGCGCGTCGGCGGGGGTGTCGTCCATCATCTCGGCCATCGACGGCAGGACCTTGACCGACAGGCCTGCCTGCGACGCCGCACCGGACAGCTCGCGCGCGAGGCCGCCCTCCAGGCTGGGAGCAGCGAGGACGAGCACCGTGGCGTCGGTCTGAGCGGCGACGCGCGCAAGATCGGCCCGGCCACCGCGGACCCGGACGCCGTCGATGCTCAGCCGTGCCTTGGCGGGATCGTCGTCGAGCAACGCGACCGGCATCACCGGGCTGTCGTCCTCACGCAGGGCGCTGCGCACGAGGCGGCGCCCACCACGGCCGGCGCCGAAGACGATGGCTCGTTCGGCGCCGGGACGACCCCGCGCGGCGCGGGTGCTCGTCGAGCGGACCATGAGCCGCAGCGCGAACATCACCAGCAACGCGAGCGCCCCGCCGGTGACGGCCGCGGACCGCGGCAGCGTCGGAGGTCGCCACAACGTGCCGACGACGAACGTCAACGCCGTCACCAGCAGAGTCGTGCGGGCGAGATCCCAGGTCTCCTCGTAGGACCCGCGGTCGTGCCCGGTGCGGTACGGGCCGAGCAGGCCGCCGATGACGACCTGGAGAACGGCCGCGACGAGACCGAAGACGATCGTCAACGTCCATGCACCCGGCGGAAAGTCGAAGTCGTACCGCAGCCACACCGTCGAGAGCATCGCCACGATCCAACACACGGAGTCGACCGCGGCCCACCCGGCCCGCACGGCCCGCTGGCGACGGGCCACGGCGACGTCCAACACGTGGTTCCTCCCGCGGTCGAGTAACCGATGGCATGCGAAAACCGGCCCACGCGAACGTGTTCCGACCAACCCCCCTGGCCCGGAGCATCCGATCACGGGCCCGGGGAAAGTGTAGCCCGCGAGAATCCGCGTCCCTTCGAGGCGACGTACCCGTCGCATCCCTGACTAGCGTGGGCGCCATGCTTGCCGCCTACTGCGAATCACAGTCCGCGTCCGACCCGCTCTCCGGCCTCGTCGTCGGTGAACGTCCCGATCCCGAGCCCCGTGACGGGTGGTCGGTCGTCACCCTGCGCGCCGCCACGCTCAACCACCACGACCTCTGGTCGCTACAAGGTGTCGGCCTGCCCGCCGACCGGCTCCCGATGATCCTCGGCTGCGACGGCGCCGGCATCGACGAGGACGGCAACGAGGTCATCCTCCACAGCGTCATCGCCTCGCCGGGCTGGCTCGGGGACGAGACGTTCGACCCCAAGCGCTCGCTGTTCTCCGAGGTGCACCAGGGAACGTTCTCCGAGCGGGTGCTCGTCCCGACGCGCAACCTCGTGCCCAAGCCGGAGGACATGAGCTGGGCCACTGCCGCCGCGCTGCCCACCGCCTGGCTCACGGCCTACCGGATGCTCTTTCGCAACGCCGACGTCACGCCGGGGGGTCTCGTGCTCGTGCAGGGCGCCGGCGGCGGTGTCGCGACCGCCCTCATCCAGCTGGGTGCCGCCGCGGGCCTGCGCATGTGGGTGACCAGCCGTGACGAGGAGAAGGGGCAACGTGCCGTCGAGCTCGGCGCCGAGGCAGCGTTCGAGTCCGGAGCCCGGCTGCCGGAGAAGGTCGACGCCGTCATGGAGACGGTCGGCGCCGCCACGTGGTCCCACTCCGTCAACGTCCTGCGCCCCGGTGGCACGATCGTCACGTGCGGCGCCACCAGCGGCGACGCACCCAAGAAGACCGAACTCACGAAGATCTTCTTCCGACAACTCCGCGTCATCGGCTCGACGATGGGCAACCGCGCCGAACTCGAACTCCTCTCCCAGTTCGTCCGGCGCCACGACCTCGACCCGATCGTCGACCTCGAGGTCCCCCTGGCCGACGCCCGCCAGGCCTTCGAACGCCTGGCCTCGGGAGACTCCTTCGGCAAGATCGTCCTCACCAACGCGTGAGCCCGGTGTCGTGAACGCCGAAACAGGCACGTTCGCCCGCACGTCTCGGGCCGGGCGAGGCGCCCGGGCGGGCGAACCCGCCTGTTTCGGCTGGGCGGCGTGCGGCTGAGTGAGTCCCGCGTGAGGCCAAAGAGAGCCGAGACAGGCTCTTTCACCCCTGAGCCGCCGGGTTTTCGTGGCTGGGATGGGGTGAAAGGGCCTGTTTCGGCGTCTTCTGGGTCGTGTGTTGCCCGGAGGCTCCGGACGGGCCCGTCAGCGGGTCTTGAGGGTGACGGTGCGGCCTCCGACGCTCGACGTGGGGGCCGTCGTCACGCGGTGGGCCGAGCCCGCCGACGGGAGGGGGAGCCCTTGGCGTCGGTGCGGGCTGACTTCACGGTCTCCCAGGTGCACACCGACCCGCGGCACGTGCCCTTCTGCAGGCTGGCCACGGCGCCCGACCAGGGCCGCAGCTTCTTCGCCTTGAGGTCGAAGCGGGTGGCGGCGACGGCGACGTTCGTGCGTCCGACGTTGGTCGACAGCCGGGAGCCGCTCTTGACGACGATGGCGCCGGGCGTGAGGTACATGAGCCCGTTCTCCGCGTCACTGCCCGAGACCGGCACGAGGCGGTATCGGCCGATCGCGGAGGCGTCCGGGGTCGGGATGGTCACGGTCTGCTCGCGGCCGGTGAGGCTCACGCGCGCGACGTCCTTGTCGGAGGGAGACACCAACCGCCACGTTGCTCGCGACCCGAGGGGGCACTGGCCCAACCGCATCTCGACCGAGGTCTTCGTGCCGGTGGTCGTGACGACCGGAGGAGCGGACACCGCACACGACGACGCGGACGGCACCGGCACCGCGGGTTTGGCGACCGCAGCAGCGCCGGCGGTCTCGTTCGTGGCGGCCGACGCGGCGCTCGGCGCGGCGAACGTGGCAAGACAGGCGGCGGCGGACAGGGCGGCCAGGCGGGTTGCGGGACGCATGGAGACCTCCTCGAGGGGCGAGACTGCGGGCCCCACCCTAACGGCGCTCGTCGACATCCAGGTGCCTCTCACGCCGTCGGTGGCGGCCGCGCGACACCTGGGCGGCACGTCGGCCCGCGACGCGCGACGGTGTGGGCCGTGCGCGTCGCGGGCCGATCCGTGGGTCCGATCTCAGTCGCGTGGTGCCTCGAGCACGCGCCGAATACGCTCCCCCGCGTCCTTGAGGATCGCGACGACCTCGCGCACCTGATCGGGGGAGGGGAACGGGCTCTCCTGCCGTCGGTCGTCGTGACTTCCAGCGGAATCGGCAGGTGCCTCCCTGTCCTCGACGACCTCCCCGAGGATCGCGTCCTCGTCGGTCACGGCATCCGCCACCGCCTCAGAGGCCCCCGCGCCGCTCGAGTTCATCGGGGTGCCCGAGGGTCCGCCGGCGGGGGGCGGTGACCCGGCCTCCACGACGACCTCATCGCCCTCCGGTGCACCGCCGGACGCGTTACGGTCATCGGATGTGATCTTGGTCACTTGGGACGGCGCTGGCTCGGTTGCGGCGCGGGATTCCCGGGCCCCGTCGCCGCCCCGTGCGCTCATCGCGTCACTCTCCGACGTCGGGGCGTCGGCGCCGGCACGGCGGTCACCAGGGTCGTCACTTCGGTGAGCATCGGCGACATCCGGACCGGTGGGCGCCGGACCTGCCCCGCCGGCATGCCGGCCGGGAGGGCTCCCGGGGCGCGGACGATGGAAATCGTGAGCATCCGTCTCCGAATCCTCGCGACGCCTCTCCGGGCTCCCTCCGAAGCCCCAGCGGCGGGCGGCGCGCGCGATGGCGTCGGGGTCGGGGAGGTTGCCGCGGGTGAGGCCGCCGAGCAGGGCGTCGAGATCGAACGCCGGCGGAACCGCGCCACCGGCCGCGTCGGTCGCCCAGCTCCACGGCGACCCCGGGTCATCCGCAGTGGTCCGGTACTGCGCCGTCGCCGCGGTCATCTCCGTACGCAGCTCCTCGGCGCCGGCGCGCACGCGAGCACGCATCTCGTCGGCGAGCCGCTCGGCGGAGGCGTCGAGTGAGGTCTCCAACTCGTCGATGTCGGCGGCACGAGCCTCGGCCTCGGCGCGTCCGGCGTCGGTGAGCCGGTACAGCGCCTTGCGGCCCTCGTCGGTGCGTTCGACGAGCCCCTCCTCCTCGAGCTTGGCCAGTCGCGGATATACCGTGCCCGCGCTCGGGGAGTACAGGCCGGAGAACCGATTCTCGAGGTCCCGGATGATGTCGTAGCCGTGCCGTGGCCCGTCCTGGAGCAGCGCCAGGAGGTAGAGCCGCAGCTGGCCGTGGCCGAAGACGCTCATCGCCACGCCGTCCCCGGGCCCGGACGGCCGTTCTCGTCGTCGTTCGGCAGGTCGCTCTGGACGTCCGACGACCGCGGATCGCGGCGCAGGTCGTCCTGGATGTCGCTGCGTCCCGGGTCACCGATCACCGGCCCGGTCTCGGGAGTCCAGCGCGCCCCGGTCGTTCCGGCGTCGCGCCGCAGGACGACGAGATCGCCCGACACCGTGCGTGCCTTGATCGCGACGCTCCGGTCGCCGGTGTAGCGGTGCCCGCCACGCTTGCCGTCCTCGATCAGAGGTTCGCCGTCGACGACGACATGGCCCGAGGCGGATCCGACGGTGGCGTCGAACCCGCTGCCGGCGGGCAGGCGGATCGACAACTCGCCGGAGACCGTGTTGGCGGTCACCAGCGTCGGACCGTGGCGCAGGTCGAGGATCATGCGCCCCGAGACGCTGTTGAGGCGCGTCGTGCGTAGCACGGCGTCCTGCACGGTGACGCCGCCGGAGACCGTCTTGACCTTGAGCTCGCCCGAGGGGGAGGCGCATTCGACATCGCCACTGACCGTCGCGACGTCGACGGCACCTGTCGGGCGATCGAGGGTGACTCCGCCGGAGACCGTGTAGACCGAGACGTTGCCGTGCGAGCCGCCGGAGAGCACGTCGGCGCTCGCGGTCTTGACCGAGACGGCCGTGTCGTCGGGCAGGGTGAGGGTGAGGCGCGCGCGAGGCCGTTCGCCGACGCCGCCACCGAGGAAGGACTTGAGCAGGCCCCACACCTGACCCTCCGAGTCGCGCATCTGCTCGATCTTGAGTGCGCGGTCGCTCCACGTCATGGTGAGCGGCGGGCCGGTGAGTTCACGGACTTCCAGTCGTGCCGTCGTCGTTCCGGGAGCGGCGACCATGTCGACGCCGCCACCGAGGAGCGTCACCGAGACGCTCTTGGGGTTGTCGAACTCCCGCACCGCGGGGGAGTCGATGGGAGGTTCGATGCGGTCGGTCTTCTGATACGCGTCCATCCGGGCTCTCCTGATTCGCGATATATCGTGACTGCCAGTCTCACGATATATCGCGGATCGGCTCAGCGACAGACCCCTCCTGCGAAGGTCGACGCGAGGAGGCAGGGCCCCGGCGACGGACCGACGGCGACGCCCTCGACGCGTCGGAGAACCCGATCGGAAACAGCACACGCCCGGCCGGGGATCCCCGGCCAGGCGTGGCATCGACGAGTCGGATCAGGCGCCGATCTGCAGCCAGCTCTCCCAGCCGCCGTGGAGCACGAGCCAGGCCAGCAGGCCGTACCCGGCCTGGCCGGGGTGGCGCTGGTCGCGGGAGGCGCCGAGGTCGCTGAGCCACTGGTCGTGCTCGACGAGGGGGTAGAAGCAGTCGACGAACGGCACCGAGCGGCGGGCACACACGTCGGCCTGGGCCTCGACGATGACCTCGATGCGTTCGTTGAGCGCCGGGTCGAGCGTGGGCGGCGGGCCGACGACGAACGGCGCGATGCCGCGCGCGGTCGCGTCGTCGAGGATGTTGGCGAGGTTGAGCCGTGAGCGGGCCGTGGTGAGATTGACGAGCACGTCGTTCTGGCCGACCCCGAGCACGAGACGGCGCTCGCGCCGCTCCTGCCAACGCAGCAGACCCTCACCCTTCCAGCGCTCGAGCACGTCGGCGGAGCACTCGCCCCGCACCCCGAGGTTGTACGCCGAGACGTCGAGATCGGGGTGCGACGTGCGCCCCATGACCCGCGACACCCAGCCGAGACCCTTGGGGTCGCCGTACCCCGACACGAACCCGTCGCCGATGAAGACGATGCCGACGTCGCGCGGCCCGTCGTGCGCGAAGGAGTCGGCGCTCGGGGTGAACGAGGTGGGAATGCCGTCGTCGAGGGCGTCGTCGGTGCCCCCGTCCGCCGGGTGGCCGGCGAAGTCGTAGGCGCCGGTGGTGTCGTCAGTGCTCACGAATGTTCAGTCCTCGTCGTCGTCGAGTCGGGCCAACCAGGTGGCGAGGCGCTCGATAGGGGTCTCGAACTCGGGGTTGAGATCGACGAACACGCGGAACCGCTCGGCGAGCCAGTCGATCGTGACCTCGTCGTCCCCACGGCGACTCGCGAGTTCCTCGATGCCGCGGTCGGTGAAGTACACGAGGGCCATTCTGCCTCATTCGCAGTCGTCCTTCGGGCACCCGGGTGCCCGGCGCGGGTATGCAGCGGGTCTGCGCGAGGCAAGGTGCTGTGCACTCATCGCGCGAACGTTCGAACCGACCGGCACCGCGCCGTACGCAGCGAGGATGCGCACGCGCACGGTGCCGGACGAAGGCCGCGGGGCCCCGCATCGGTTGCGGGGCCCCGCGGCCTCGTTGACGCCGGTCGCAGGGGGCCGGCCGCTGGGGGTCAGCGGTCGAAGGCGTCCTTCATGAGCTGCTCCTGCTCCATCGCGTGGACCTTCGCCGAGCCGGTCGACGGCGCAGCCGATTCGGGCCGGGCCACGAGGTGCAGCGGCCGGGTCTCGCCACGGTCGGCGAGGGCCTGCGGCAGGTTGAGCGCCATGAACGGCCAGGCGCCCTGGTTGCGCGGCTCGTCCTGCACCCAGACGAGGTCGGCGTTCGGGTACTCCTTGACCGCCTCGGCGATCTCGTCGGCGGGCAGCGGGTACAGCTGCTCGACGCGCACGATCGCGATGCGGTCGTCCTCGCGCTCGGTGCGGGTGGCCTCGAGGTCGTAGACGACGCGGCTCGAGGCGAGCAGCACCCGGTCGACCTGCTGGGCCGCGGGCTCGGCGTGGTCGCGGATCACGGGCTGGAAGGTGCCCTGCGTGAAGTCCTCGACCGGGCTCGTGGCCGCCTTGAGGCGCAGCAGCTGCTTGGGGGTGAAGACCACCAGCGGCTTGCGCGGGCGGGCGTACGCCTGACGACGCAACAGGTGGAAGTAGCTCGCCGGCGTGCTCGGGTAGGCGACCGTCATGTTGTCCTGCGCGCACAGCTGCAGGTACCGCTCGATGCGCGCGGAGGAGTGGTCGGGGCCCTGACCCTCGTAGCCGTGGGGCAGCAACAGCACGACCGAGCTGCGCTGGTTCCACTTCTGCTGCGAGCTGGAGATGAACTCGTCGATGATGCTCTGGGCGCCGTTGGCGAAGTCGCCGAACTGCGCCTCCCAGCACACGAGAGCGTCGGGCCGCTCGACCGAGTAGCCGTACTCGAAGCCCATCGCCGCGTACTCGCTGAGCAGCGAGTCGTAGATCCAGAACCGCGCCTGGTTGCCCAGGTAGAGCAGCGGGGTCCACTCCTCGGCCGTCTCGCGGTCGATGAGCACGGCGTGACGCTGGGTGAACGTGCCGCGGCGGGAGTCCTGCCCGGCCAGACGCACGGGCGTGCCCTCGGTGAGCAGAGAACCGAACGCGAGCAGCTCGCCCATCGCCCAGTCGATGCCGCCGTCGCGCGTCATCTGGGTGCGCTTCTCGAGCATCTTGACGAGCTTCTTGTGGACCGTGAACCCGTCGGGGTACTTCGTCCACGCGTCACCGAGACGCTCCATGAGCTCGGTGTTGATGGCCGTGGCCACGCGACGCCCCGGCGTGCGATCGTCCTGCTCCTGGGCCTCGGGACGCTCCAGGCCGGCGTGGTCGGTGGACTGACCCTGCGCCTTGGTGGCCTCACGCGTCTCGATGAAGACCTTCTCGAGCCGCGACTGGTAGTCGCGCATCGCGTCGGCCGCGTCGTCCGGCGTGATGTCGCCACGGCCGATGAGCGCCTCGGTGTAGAGCTTTCGCACCGACCGCTTGGCCTCGATGAGGTGGTACATCAGCGGCTGGGTCATCGAGGGGTCGTCGCCCTCGTTGTGTCCACGCCGGCGGTAGCAGACGAGGTCGATGACGACGTCCTTGGCGAACTTCTGCCGGTACTCGTACGCGATGCGCGCGACGCGGACGACGGCCTCGGGGTCGTCGCCGTTGACGTGGAAGATCGGCGCCTGGATCATGCGCGCCGGGTCGGAGGAGTACACCGAGCTGCGCGAGGAGGCGGGCGCCGTGGTGAACCCGACCTGGTTGTTGACGATGATGTGCACGGTGCCGCCGGTGCGGTAGCCGCGCAGCTGGCTCAGCTGCAGCGTCTCGAGGACGACACCCTGGCCGGCGAACGCCGCGTCGCCGTGCAACAGCACCGGCAGCACGGTGAACGCCTCGCCGTGCAGGTCGATACGGTCCTGCTTGGCGCGCACGATGCCCTCGAGCACGGGGTTGACGGCCTCGAGGTGGCTCGGGTTGGCCGCGAGGTAGACCTTGGTCTTCTCGCCGTCCTCACTGACGAACTCGCCCTCGGTGCCGAGGTGGTACTTGACGTCACCGGAGCCCTGGACGCTGCTCGGGTCCTGCTTGCCCTCGAACTCGCGGAAGATCTGCCCGTAGCTCTTGCCCGCGATGTTGGCGAGCACGTTGAGGCGGCCACGGTGAGGCATGCCGATGCAGACCTCCTCCATGCCGTCCTTGGCCGCCATGAAGAGCACCTCGTCGAGCGCGGCGATGGTGGACTCGCCGCCTTCGAGACTGAACCGCTTCTGGCCGACGAACTTCGTCTGCAGGAAGGTCTCGAACGCCTCGGCGGCGTTGAGGCGACGCAGGATGCGCATCTGCTCGTCGCGGCCGACCTTCTGCGCCGGCACCTCGACCCGCTCCTGCATCCAGCGACGCTGCTCCGGGTCCTGGATGTGCATGTACTCCACGCCGACCGTGCGGCAGTAGGAGTCCTGCAGCACGTCGAGCATCTCGCGCAGCGTGGCCATGGGCTTGCCGCCGAAGCCGCCCGTCGGGAACTCGCGGTCGAGATCCCAGATCGACAGACCGTGCGTGGAGAGCTGCAGGTCGGGGTGGCGACGCTGGCGGTACTCCAACGGGTCGGTGTCGGCGAGCAGGTGTCCGCGCACGCGGTAGGCGTGGATGAGCTGCTGCACGCGCACCGACTTGCTGAGGTCGTCGTCGTGCGTGGTCGAGACGTCCTGGCTCCAGCGGATGGGCTCGTACGGGATGCGCAGCGAGGCGTAGATCTCGTCGTAGAACCCGTCCTCACCCAGCAGGTTGCGGTGGATGATTCGCAGGAAGTCACCGGAGGCCGCGCCCTGGATGATGCGGTGGTCGTACGTGCTCGTCAGGGTCATGATCTTGCTGATGGCCTGACGGTTGAGCGTGTCGAGGCTCGCGCCCTGCCACTCGGCCGGGTACTCCATCGCGCCGACGCCGATGATCGTGCCCTGGCCCTTCATGAGCCGCGGCACGGAGTGCACGGTGCCGATCGTGCCGGGGTTGGTGAGCGAGATCGTCGTGCCGGCGAAGTCGTCGACCGTGAGCTTGTTGTCGCGGGCGCGGCGCACGATGTCCTCGTACGCGCTCCAGAAGCCGAAGAAGTCGAGCTGCTCGGCCGCCTTGATCGAGGGCACGACCAGCGAGCGCGAGCCGTCGGGTTTGGGCAGGTCGATGGCCAGGCCGAAGTTGATGTGTGCGGGCTTGACCAGCGAGGGCTTGCCGTCGACGACGTCGAAGCTGTAGTTCATGTCGGGCAGCACCTTGAGGGCCTTGACCACGGCGTACCCGATGATGTGCGTGAAGGAGACCTTGCCACCGCGGTTGCGACGCAGGTGCTGGTTGATCGCGACGCGGTTGTCGATGAGCGCCTTCGCCGGCATGGAGCGCACGCTCGTCGCGGTGGGCACCTCGAGGCTCGCGTCCATGTTGGTGACGATGCGCGCCGCCGGGCCGCGCAACGGCTTGACCTCGTTCTGGGCGACCTCCTTGGCCGGCTTGGCGGCCGGGGTGTCACGGGAGGTCGGCATCTGACGCGCCATCGGCTCGCGGGTCTCGTCGCCGGGCTTGGGAGCCGGGGGAGTGGTCTCGTGACTCTGGGCGCTCGCCGCCTTGGACTCCGCGCCGGTGTCGGCTCCCGCCTCGGTGTTGGGCGACGGCTTGCTCGGCCGGCGGTCCCCGGTCTCGGTCGTGGCCTGCCGCTCGCCCTCGTCGGTGGGCTTGCCCCCCGGCGCCTTGCCCGCCTTCTCGGTGTCGGAGGATGCCGTGGGCTTCTTCTGCGGCGCGGGCTTCTCCTCGGCCTTCGCGCCCGCCTTGCTCGACTCGGGCTTGGCCTCGGCCTTCTGCTCGGAACTCTTCGCGGGCCTCGCCGGGGCGGGCCGGCTCGGCCCGGAACCGTCACCGCTGCGCGCCTGTCCCGGCTTGTAGTCGGCGAAGAAGTCCCACCAGGCCTCATCGACCGAGTGCTTGTCCTCGAGGTATTGCTCGTAGAGCTCGTCGACCAGCCATTGATTGGGTCCGAACTCCGCCAGGGGGTCGCTTGCCGAGGGCTTGTCGGTCACGGGAGATAACGCCTCTTTCGAACGTCGACTATGCCGGCTGGGTCCCGCGACGCCCGTCGGTCCGAGCGTCGACGAGACGCGGAAACGACATCTGACGCAACGAGGACATACGTGGATCAGGGTACATGTGCAGGTGCGGCCGGGGCGCGCCGACGTCGCCGCGATCCGGCGATCTCGTGACGGGGTGTGAAGGAGGCGCAGGGGTGCGTTCCGGGTCGCACCCGCTCGCGACGGTGCAGGTCGGCCCACGGGCGCAGCAACCGGCGGCGGTCGGGAACGTGTCGATCGCCGCGTCGTCCCGGCCCGACCCCGGCAGCGCGGGCTCAGGGGTGGCGGCGACCCTCGCCGGCGATGATCGCCGAGTACCCCTCGCGATAGCTGGGGTAGGCGAACTCGAACCCGGAGGCGCGCAGCGCGGTCGAGCTGAGACGGCGCCCCTCGTCGTCGGCGACGCGAGGCGACGGCTCCTGCGGCGGCAGCCCGAGTTCGCCACGGATGTGGTCGGCGACGTCGAGTGCGTGTGCCGGCTCGGTGTCGGTGCCGAGGTACAGGGGGCCCGGGTGGTCGGACATGGTGAGCAGGTGCACCACGGCGGCCGCCGCGTCGTCGCGGTGGATGCGGTTGGTCCACGAATCGGCGATCTCGCCGCGGCGTGCCCTCTCGATGAACCGTCCGCGCCCGGGGCCGTAGAGCCCGGAGAGACGCAGGACGGTGCCGCGGGGCATCCGTTCGAGGAAGAGCCTCTCGGCCTCGAGAAGGACGTCGTGAGTGGGGCGGGCCGGGCGTGGCGCCGTGGTCTCGTCGAGGTCGCCGGTGAGATCGCCGTACACGCCGGTGGACGACACGAGCACCGCGCGCTCCGGCTCGATGCCCGCCGCGCCGAGGGCCTCGAACACCCGCTTCAGTCCGCCGACGTAGGTCGCGCGATAGGCCTCCTCGTCGCGGGAGTCGGCGGTGAGGATGATCGCGACGCGCTCGTAACGGCCCGGGGGCAGGTCGGGGACGTCATGAGTGAGATCGACCGAGAGCCCGGGGATCTGCGGCGGGAGGACGTCGACCGTACGCCGGAGGCCGAGAACGCGGTCGCCGCGGGCGGTCAGGCGCAGACCGACCTCCGTGCCCAGGTCACCGCACCCGGCGATGAGTGCCGTCGGCGCCTCGGATGTGACGCCGGTGGCCGTGGCCGGCCTCGAAACGGCGGTGCGATCGTCGCTCATGGCGGCGACGTTACCGGCCGTCGACGCCGGCGTGCCGCGCGGTCTGCGATCGCTGCAGGCAGCCCCCGGACGCCGAAGGGCGCCGGGCCTCGTCGGATCCGGCGCCCTTCGTCGAGGCGACTAGCGCACGTTCGCCGTGCCCGACTCGATGTCGGGCCCGGGCAGGTCGGTCCCGCGGGCCAGCGTGCGGATCCACTGGTACAGGCCGAGGACGATGACCGCGAACACGATGACGCCCGCGATGTTGGCGATCGGCTCGAAGCCCTCACCCATGATCGCCATCGGCGACTCATCGCCGGTGGCGGCGACGACCCCGGCGAACAGCACGCCGAAGAGCGACTCACCGACGATGAGGCCGGTGGCGAGCAGCACGCCGATGCGCTTGACCGACTCCGGGTTCGAGCGCTGGTGGGCCCACCGGTCGTAGAGCAGGCCGAGGACGGCGCCGATCGGGATCATGAGCGTGAGGTCGATCGGCAGGTACATGCCCATGCCCACCGCGAGCGGCGGCAGTGCCAGCCTGCGGTTGCCGACGCGGTGGAGGAGTTCGTCCACGACGACGACGACGGCACCGATCGTGGCGCCGAGTCCGATGAGCCCCCAGTCGAGGCCGCTGCCGAGAACTCCGTTGGCCAGCGTCGAGATGAGCGAGGCCTGCGGCGCGGCGAGCGCATCCTTGCCCGCGCCCGGAGCTCCGGCGAACCCGAAGCTCGTGTTCATCACCTGGAGGATGGGCGGGATGACCATCGATCCGAAGGCGACACCGATGACGAGCGCGACCTGCTGCTTCCACGGCGTCGCGCCGACGAGCTGACCGGTCTTGAGATCCTGCAGGTTGTCGTTGCTGATGGTCGCGACGCCGAACACCACGGCCGTCGTGAACAAGGTGTAGGCGACGAGCGCCTCGGTCTGGCCCGCGCCGACGCCGTGCACGGCCTTGATGAGCAGGGCCGCGGTGACCGCGACGATGATGCCGACGCCGGAGATCGGCGAGTTCGACGCGCCGATGAGACCGGCCATGTAACCGCAGACCGAGGCGACGAACAGGCCGACGAGCAGGACGTAGAGGATCGAGGTGATGACGAGGCCCGTCGCGTTGCCCTCCAGGGGGGTGCCGCGGGTGAACAGCCAGAGCAGCGCGCCGATCGGCAGCATGGAGGCGAGGGTGACGCCCGCGACGACCTTGAACGACAGGTCGCGCTCGGTGATGTCGACCTCCTGGCCCGCGGCGCGGGCGTTGGTCGAGGCGAGGGCGTCCTTGATGCCCTTGATGATCGGGCCGATGATCTTGAGCAGGGTCCACACGGCCGCGACACCCATCGCGCCGGCGCCGATGAGACGGATGTCGCTCTTGAACACGGCACCGACGACGTCGGCGAGCGGCTCGCCGCCCCCGACCTGGCCGGCGGTGTACATCGGCAGCAGCACGCCCCAGGAGATGACGAGGCCGACGATCATCGCGATACCGACGGTGATGCCGACGAGGTGACCCACGCCGATGAGGGCCAGCGACAGGCTCGAACCGATCATCGTGCCGCCGGAGCCGACGCGGAACGCCTTGTCGACGCCCTCGGCGACGAGCTTGAGCTTGGCGAGCAAGAGGAAGCAGGCCGCGCCGAGCGCTCCCGCGATGATGACCTTGAGGCCGCGCTTGTTCTCCTCGTGGCCCTCGGTGGAGTCCCCGACGCGCAGCACCTCGGCGGCCGCTACACCCTCGGGGTAGGGCAGGTCGGAGCCCGTCACGAGGGCCCGCCGCAGCGGGATCGAGTACATGACACCGAGGATGCCGCCGAAGAGGCAGACGCCGACCGTGGTCCAGTACGGGAATCCGGTCCAGTACCCGAGCATCACGAGGCCCGGGAGCACGAAGATGATCGCCGACAACGTGCCCGCCGCCGACGCGATCGTCTGCACGATGTTGTTCTCGATGATGCTGTGATCGCGGAACATCCGCAGCACGGCCATCGAGATCACCGCGGCGGGAATCGACGTCGCGAACGTCAGACCTACCTTGAGACCCAGGTACACGTTGGCCGCGGTGAAGACCAACGTGATGATGCCGCCGATGACGACGCCACGGATCGTGAGCTCCCGCAGACCCGTCGGCCGGTGGGCCGACGGCGTGGCGGGGGTGACCGGTGCGGACATCGCACCCTCCTTCTCGAGCGCTGTTGACGCTCCTACCAGGACGTTCGAGTTGAGGACGGGGCGACCGTCCCGAGAACCCACCAACCGTACGGCCGTCGCTTACCTACCACGCGGGATTTCGCGAGATTGGGGGACCTCGTTCCCGTCCCGGTCCAAACGGATGCACAGGACGGGCCGGGCTCGCGACAGGCAGAAGGGGAGCCACCTCTGGAGTGAAGCGGCTCCCCTTCTGTCGCTGCGCCCCCGGCAGGATTCGAACCTGCGCTCCCGCCTCCGGAGGGCGGTGCTCTATCCCCTGAGCTACGGGGGCCTGCGCAACGGCGTCAACCTTTCGGCCGACGGCACCGCAGAAGCCTACCAGCACCCGGCGGAGCCGATGACACGTCGCGGGACGCGGCTGCGCGGTTACCGTCTCAGGCCATGAGCGATGCTGCGGTAGTAAGTGATTCGCCCCGCATCCGGGGGGTGGGAGGCGAGGTTTGGCGGCCCCTGGGTGAGGGAGGTCGAGAGCACGTCGGTGCGCTTCGTAAACTATGCGGGTGACTCCCGAAGACCTCTCCGAAGCCCTGCACCGCATCCTCACCGACGCGGCCGCGTCGGGCGACCTCGCGCTCGAGGCCGACACCATCGTCGTCCCGCGTGTGGCGCGGCCGAAGAACCGGGAGCATGGCGACTGGTCGACCAACGTCGCGCTGCAACTCGCGAAGCGGGCCGGTATCAATCCGCGCGATCTCGCGACCGCGATCTCCGAGCGGCTCCTGACCGTCGACGGCATCGCCAAGGCCGACGTCGCGGGCCCCGGTTTCCTCAACATCACACTCGACGCGGCATCGGCCGGGGAGCTGGCCAGGCAGATCGTCGAGGCCGGGGACTCCTTCGGCCGGGGCGCGTCCGAGTCCGGCCGGGTGGTCAACCTCGAGTTCATCAGCGCCAACCCCACAGGGCCGTTGCACATCGGGCACACGCGCTGGGCGGCCCTCGGCGATGCGATGCGCCGCCTCCTCGCCGCGACCGGCGCCGACGTCACGGCGGAGTATTACATCAACGACGCGGGGGCGCAGATGAACCGGTACGGCGCCTCGGTGCTCGCCCGGGCGCGCGGCGAGGAGCCGCCCGCCGACGGCTACCCCGGTCCCGACGTCGCCGTCCGAGCGCAGGAGGTGCTCGCGCAGCGCCCCGACCTGCTCGACCTGCCCGAGGACGAGGCGGTCGCCGTGGCGCGTGACTTCGGGTGCCAGGCGCAGTTGCAGGCGATCAAGGACACCCTCGAACAGTTCGGGGTTCGCTTCGACGTGTGGTTCTCCGAGCGCGGCCTGCACCAGGGCGGCGCGGTCGAGAAGGCCATCGCGCGGCTGCGCGAGCAGGGTCACGTCTTCGACGCCGAGGGCGCGATCTGGCTGCGCACCACGACGTTCGGCGACGACAAGGACCGGGTGCTCGTCCGCGCCAACGGCGAGCCCACGTACTTCGCCTCCGACGCCGCGTACTACCTCAGCAAGAAGGACCGCGGGTTCACCGAGAAGATCTACCTGCTCGGCGCCGACCACCACGGCTACATCGGCCGGCTCAAGGCCATCGCGGCGTGCGCGGGCGACGATCCGGACTTCAACATCGAGGTCAAGATCGGCCAGCTCGTCGACATCGGCGGCGAGCGCATGGGCAAGCGTCGCGGCAACGCCATCTACCTCGACGACCTGCTCGAATGGATCGGCTCCGACGCCGTGCGGTACAGCCTCGCGCGGTTCCCCGCCGACAGCCCGCTGTCGCTCGACGGCGAGGAGATGCGCAAGCGCAGCAACGACAACCCCGTGTTCTACGTGCAGTACGCGCACGCCCGCACGTGCAACGTCTCGCGGCTCGCCGCCGAGGACGGGGTGAACCGCGACGACGCGTTCGAGCCCTCGCTGCTCACCCACGAGACCGAGGCCGCGCTGTTGGCGACGCTCGGCGACTATCCGCGCATCGTCGCGCAGGCGGCGCGTCTGCTGGAGCCGCACCGGGTCGCGCGCTACCTCGAGGATCTCGCGGCCAAGTACCACAAGTGGTACGACGAGTGCCGCGTGCGCCCGGGCATGGTCGACGGCGAACTCGAGCCGACCACCGACCTGCACCGCACGCGCCTGTGGCTCAACGACGCCACCCGGCAGGTGCTGGCCAACGGTCTCGACCTGCTCGGCGTCAGCGCCCCCGACCGCCTCTGACGGCAGGGCCGAGCCGGCGACGGCGGCATTTCGGCTCGGTCGTCGAACCCTCGACGTCGGGACCTCCGCGGACAACGGTGACAGGCGAGGGTCGGCGGGAGCACGTCGTCCGACGGCCTTCGGTGGATCCGTGGCCGACCCACGTTCGCGGTGCGTCCGGTCGTCGGACACCGCGCCCTTGTCTGCGGTGTCCCGGTCATGCTGAGCCGCGGTCTCATGCACCACGTCAGAACGCACGCGCCTCATCGGTTCGCGTGCGAACGCACCCGAACCCACGCGAGGACGATCCATGAACATGCGCGCCCACGAGGCCGGTGCCCTGCACGCGGAGGGGTACGGCGGCCCGCCGCAGTGGCTGCCGTATCCGAGCGACGTCAACGCGCTGCTGCCCCAGCTGTGGCCGGCCGACGCCCATCGCGACGCCGACGGCCAGCTCGTCGTCGGGGGAGTGCGGGCCGGTGACATCGCGGCCGAGTTCGGCACGCCCGCCTACGTGCTCGACGAGGCCGACTTCCGGCGCCGGGCCCAGGCCTTCCGCGACGAGTTCGCGGCCCCCTTCGCCGAGATCGGTACCGGGCTCGACGTCTACTACGCGGGCAAGGCGTTCCTCTGCACGGCGGTCGCGCGCTGGGTGGGCGAGGAGGGCCTGTTCCTCGACGTGTGCAGCGGTGGCGAGCTCGCTGTGGCGAAGCGCGCCGGATTCCCGGCCGAGCGCATCGGCATGCACGGCAACAACAAGTCGTCCGCCGAGATCGAGGCCGCGCTGGAGTACGGCGTCGGACGGATCATCGTCGACTCCTTCCACGAGATCGAGCGCGTCGCGCAGATCGCGCGCCGCCTCGGCGTGCGAGCGCCGGTCATGGTGCGGGTCACGGTGGGCGTCGAGGCACACACGCACGAGTACATCGCCACGGCGCACGAGGACCAGAAGTTCGGCTTCAGCCTCGCCGGCGGACAGGCTGCGGCCGCGGTCGAGGCCATCCTCGCCGCCTCCGACGCCCTCGACCTGCGCGGTCTGCACAGCCACATCGGCAGCCAGATCTTCGACACCGCGGGCTTCGAGGTGGCGGCCGGGCGACTTCTCGGCCTGCACGCCGAGGTGGCGCGCCGCGGCCACGTCCTGCCCGAACTCGACCTCGGCGGCGGCTTCGGCATCGCCTACACCAGCGAGAACACCCCGATGGCCGCGCACGACCTCGGTGCCGGCCTCGCCGAGATCACCCGTCGCACCTGCGAGGCCGAGGGCGTCGCCGTGCCGCGGATCTCGATCGAACCCGGCCGCGCGATCGTCGGATCGGCGGGATACACGCTCTACGAGGTCGGCACGGTCAAGGAGGTCGAGCTCGGCGGCGGTGGTCGGCGCGCCTACGTCTCGGTTGACGGCGGGATGAGCGACAACGCCCGCACCGCCCTCTACGCCGCCGACTATTCGTGCACGATGGCCGTCCGGGCGAGTGAGGCGCCGCCGATGCTCTCCCGCGTCGTCGGCAAGCACTGCGAGAGCGGTGACATCGTCGTCATGGACGAGTACCTGCCCACCGACGTGCGCCCCGGTGACCTTTTGGCCGTCCCCGGCACCGGTGCCTACTGTCGCGCTCTGAGCAGTCAGTACAACCACGTGCCCCGGCCTCCGGTCGTCGCGGTCCGCGACGGACGGGCACGCCTGATCGTGCGACGCGAGAGCATCGACGACATCCTCGCGCTCGACGTGGAGTGACGAGGGTGAACGGCGAGGCGTGACCGATGACCGCGCGCGTCGCTGACGTCGGCCGTGCCGGCTGAACGCCGGCGTGGACGACACGAAGTCCCGTGATGCGGACCCCTGTCCGTTCACCTGGTGGCCGCCGGGCAGGATGGTGCAGTGTCCTCGAACCCCCAGCGTGAAGGAATGCCGGTGAGCGTGGTGCAAGCGTCGGATCAGACCCCGTTGCGGGTGGCTCTGCTCGGCTGCGGCGTGGTGGGCACGTCGGTGGCACGGTTGCTCGTCGAGGGTCGGGACGACTTCGCCGCGCGCATCGGGCGACCGCTCGAGGTCGTCGGCGTCGCGGTTCGCCGTGAAGGGCGCGACCGCAGCGAGACACTGCTGCCGCCGGAGGTGTTCACCACCGACGCCGAGGGGCTCGTCACCCGCGCCGACATCGTCGTCGAGGTCGTCGGCGGCATCGAGCCGGCGCGTTCCCTCATCCTGCGGGCCTTCGAGCACGGCGCGAGCGTCGTCACCGCCAACAAGGCACTGCTGGCCGAGGACGGCCCGACGCTGTACGAGGCCGCGCGGCGACACGGCGTCGACCTGTACTACGAGGCCTCGGTGGCAGGCGCCATCCCTCTGCTGCGCCCGCTGCGCGAGTCTCTCGCCGGCGACGAGGTGAGCAAGGTGCTCGGCATCGTCAACGGCACGACGAACTACGTGCTCGACAAGATGGACTCGACCGGTCAGGGCTTCTCCGAGGCCGTGGAGCAGGCGCAGGCGCTCGGATACGCCGAGGCCGACCCGACCGCCGACGTCGAGGGCTTCGACGCAGCGGCCAAGGCGGCGATCCTCGCCTCGTTGGCCTTCCACAGCAGGGTCACGGCCGCCGACGTGCACCGCGAGGGCATCAGCGAGGTCACCGCCTCCGACGTGCGCGCCGCCGCCGACATGGACTGCGTCGTCAAGCTGCTCGCCATCTGCGAACGCACGCGGCTCGAGTCGGGCGACGAGGGAATCTCGGTGCGGGTGCACCCGGCGATGATTCCGCGCACCCACCCGTTGGCCGGGGTGCGGGAGGCGTTCAACGCCGTGTTCGTCGAGGCCCAGGCCGCGGGCGAACTCATGTTCTACGGCCCGGGCGCCGGGGGCGATCCCACGGCCTCCGCAGTCCTCGGCGACGTCGTCGCGGTCGCCCGCCACCGCGTGCTCGGGGGCCTCGGGCCGGCCGAGAGCGCGTACGCCGACCTGCCGGTCCTGCCCATGGGCGAGGCACGCACGCGGTACTACCTCAGCCTCGAGGTGGCCGACCGTCCCGGCGTGCTCGCCCAGGTCGCGGAGGTGTTCTCCCGGCACGGCGTGTCGATCCAGCAGGTGCGCCAGAACGTCGGTGAGGGCGAGGAGTCCTCCGCCGAGCTCGTCATCGTCACCCACACCGCCACCGACGAGGCGCTCGCGGCCACGGTCCGCGAGATCAGCGACCTCGAGGTCGTCGTGGGCGTCACGTCGGCGATGCGGGTGGAGGGGGAGTGAGGCTGCGCCCCGGCGCCGCCGTCGACCTCACGGTGCCCGGCAGCGCCGCCAACCTCGGCCCGGCGTTCGACTCGATGGGGCTCGCGCTCGGGATTCTCGACTCCTACCGCGCCGTCGTCCGCACGCAGCCCGGTCTGCGCGTCGACCTCGGTTCGAATTCCCCGGGGGTGCCCGGCGACGAACGCCACCTCGTCGTCGCGACGATGCACCGGGCCTTCGACGAGCTCGGGGTCGAGCGGCCCGCCGGTCTGGAACTGGTGTGCCGCAACACGATTCGCATGGGTCGTGGCATGGGCAGCTCGGCCGCCGCCATCGTCGCGGGCGTCGCGCTCGCCGACGCGCTGTGCCGTGAGGAGGCGCAGGAGGGGGCGGCCGAGGGAGCCTCCGTGCCCGTCGACCTCACGTTCGTCAACGACCTCTCCGGTGCCCTCGAGGGTCATCCGGACAACTCGTCGGCGAGCGTCTTCGGCGGCGCGACGTTGTCGTACGCCGACGAGACGGGCGAGGGACTGCCGCGCGTGCACACCACGAGGCTCGCGTTGCATCCGCACATCGAACCCGTCGTGTTCGTTCCCGCCTCCCAGCTCTCGACCCGCACGGCGCGCGCCGCCCTTCCGCCGCACATCGCCCACGGCGACGCGGCCCGCAACTCCGCCCGCGCGGCGTTGCTCGTCCACGCCCTCACCAGCGACCCCGACGCGTTGCTCCCGGCGACCCGCGAGTGGCTTCACCAGGAACAACGCCGGCCCGCCTATCCGCAGGCGATGGCGTTGGTGGACGCGCTGCGCGCACAAGGGCACGCGGCCGTCGTCTCCGGTGCGGGGCCGAGCGTGCTCGTGCTCACCACCTCCGCGGAGGCCGTGACGACGCCGCCGGAGGCCGGCGAGACGTGGCACGCGTTGCGGCCCGGAGTTCCGTCCACGGGCGTCGACGTGGTGCGTGCTACATTGGGGACGTCTCTCGGAGAGCGCACGGTCGGCCCGCCCGACGATCTGTGACGATCACGTGTTCGAGACCATCACCCTTCCGGCCCCGGCCGAGTGGTGCACCGTCTCGAGGCGGTCGACGGCATTCTCTCCCGTGGACGCAGTACCGCCGCTGTGAGCGGCCACCTCCTCTCGCCGAATCCACCACGTGGGTCCACGACGAGGGCCCGGTCGCCGTTGCGGCTCCACCACCTCCTTCGCCATCGCTGCACGTTCCGCGCTCGGCCGGGAGGAACCGACTCTCCCTACCTCGACCGTCCATCCGGGGTCGAGGGGAAGGACCCACGTGACCGACACCATCGAGCCCGCAGGCGCGCCCGAACCGGCGAAGCGCCGCGGCCTCACTGCGATGCGCCTGGCCGAACTCAAGGATGTCGCGGCAGGACTCGGCATCCCCGGCACGGAGAAGATGCGCAAGGGCGACCTCATCACCGCCATTCGTGAGCGTCAGGGTGGCCCCGCCCCCCGCACCCGGGCGGCCTCGTCTCCGGTGTCCGCTTCGTCCTCCTCACCTGCTTCGTCTGCTTCGTCCGCGCCCACTGCGCCCGTCACGTCGACCACGCAGCCGACCGCTGTGGCCGAACGGCCTGACTCCGGAGGTGAGGACGACGCTCGCCCCGTGCGTCGCAGCCGCCGCGCCGCGGCCGGTGTCACCACCGCCGAGCCCTCCCGGCAGAGCTCCGCGCCGCAGACGGCCGAGGCGCCGCGCGAGGAGCACACGCAGGGCCGGCAGGACGCCGAGCGGGCGGACCGTGGCACCGGAGGCGGCGACGATCAGCGCTCCGGACGCGACGAGCGCGACCCGCAGCATGGTCGGCGCGACCAGCACGACCAGCGCGAACACGATCGTGGCCAGCGCGACGAGCGTCGTGACCACCACGACCAGGGCGGCGACCGCGACCGGCAGGACAACCGCGACCGGCACGACAACCGCGACCGACACGACAACCGCGGAGACCGCCACGACAACCGCGACCAGCGTGACAACCGAGGCGGCGACGCCCGCGACGACAACCGGTCCGACAACCGGGCCGACCGGCGCGGCAACGACCGGAACGACCGGAACGACAGACACGACCGCGACGAGGAGGGCGGCGGCCGTCGTCGCCGCAACCGGCAGCGCAGCCGTGACCGCAAGCGTCGCGGCAACCGCGGCCAGGGTGGCGGGGGCTACGACGACACTCCGGACGTCGAGCAGCAGCTCGGCGCCGACGACGTGCTCGTCCCGGTCGCCGGCATCCTCGAGTTGGGCGACAACGTCGCGTTCGTGCGCACGAGCGGGTACCTGCCGGGCGCGAACGACGTGTACGTGCCGATGAACATCGTCAAGAAGAACGGCCTGCGCAAGGGTGACGCGGTCACCGGTGCGGTCCGGGCGCTGCGCGAGGGCGAGCAGTTGCCCGCGCGACAGAAGTTCAACGCGCTCGTTCGTCTCGACACCGTGAACGGCATGACGCCCGAGGAGGGCAAGAAGCGCGTCGAGTTCACCAAGCTCACCCCGCTCTACCCGCAGCAGCGCCTGCGCCTGGAGACGGCGCCCAACATCCTGACCACCCGGATCATCGACCTCGTCGCCCCGATCGGTAAGGGTCAGCGCGGTCTCATCGTCGCCCCCGCGAAGGCCGGTAAGACGATGGTGATGCAGGCCGTCGCGAACGCGATCACGACGAACAACCCCGAGTGCCACCTCATGGTCGTCCTGGTCGACGAGCGTCCTGAGGAGGTCACCGACATGCAGCGCGCCGTCAAGGGCGAGGTCATCTCCTCGACCTTCGACCGGCCTGCCTCCGACCACACGACGGTCGCCGAGCTCGCCATCGAGCGTGCCAAGCGCCTCGTCGAGATGGGTCATGACGTCGTCGTGCTGCTCGACTCGATCACCAAGCTCGGCCGTGCCTACAACCTCGCGGCCCCCGCGAGCGGGCGCATCCTCTCCGGTGGTGTCGACTCGGCGGCCCTCTACCCGCCCAAGCGGTTCTTCGGTGCTGCTCGAAACATCGAGAACGGCGGCTCCCTGACGATCCTCGCCACGGCCCTCGTCGAGACGGGCAGCAAGATGGACGAGGTCATCTTCGAGGAGTTCAAGGGCACCGGAAACATGGAGCTCAAGCTCGACCGGCAGCTCGCCAACCGCCGCATCTTCCCGGCGGTCGACGTCAACGCCTCGGGCACCCGGCGTGAGGAGATCCTCCTCTCGGCCGAGGAGCTCAAGATCATGTGGAAGCTGCGTCGCGTGCTGGCCGCGCTCGACCAGCAGCAGGGGATCGAGCTGCTCATCGACCGGCTCAAGAAGACGAAGAACAACGTCGAGTTCCTCATGCAGGTGCAGCAGACCTCGAACATCAAGCTCGACGACGACTGATCGACGCGTCGCCGAACGCTCGACACCGTGCGGGCCCGTCACCTCCAGGTGGCGGGCCCGCGTCGTTCGTCGGCGGGCCGGGGGGTGTGCGAACGACCAATCCGCCTGTGCGACGGACGAGATCGTCGTCACCCGCGGGCAGTACGCAGGGCTCCGTGCGCTCAAGGGCCGGCCGAGACGGCCGATGGGAGCGTGAGACCGCGAGAAGCCGCGGCCGTCGACCCTCGAGGAGCACGCGGAATGAGCACGGATCCGAACCGGATCGTCGTGGCGGACGATGACGCCGACATTCGTGAGCTGGTGCAGTTCAAGCTCGAACAGGCCGGCTTCGTCGTCGACGCGGTGGAGGACGGTGGCCAGGCGTGGGAGTCGATCGTCTCCGCGCCTCCGGTGCTCGCGGTTCTCGACGTCATGATGCCCGGGCTCTCCGGACTCGACGTGCTGCGCAAGGTGCGCGAGGACGAGGCGACCCGTGACGTGCCGGTCATCCTCCTCACCGCGCGCAGTCGCGACAGCGACGTGGACAGCGGGTTCACCTCCGGCGCGACCGACTACGTCATCAAGCCCTTCAGTCCTCGAGAGCTCGTGCACCGCGTGAGCTCGGTGGTCGGCCGGCGCACGTGAGTGCCGAGGCGATCCTCGTCGTCGCGCTCATCGCGGTGGGCGCGATCTGCGTCGGGCTCGTGGCGCTGACGGTGACGGCACGGATCGCCCGGCGGCGGCGTGACCGGCGCCTGCAGGCGTTGTCCGCGCCGCATCGCCTGCTGCTCCTGCGCGTCGCCTCCGGGGAGGACGACGACCACGAGGCCCTGGATCAGCTCACCGCCCTGACCCCCGACGAGTGGGTCGGCGTGCGTCCGGCCGTCTTCGGGCTGCTCGGCAAGGTGCGCGGAGCGCCGGCCGATGCCCTGATCTCGGTGATCCGCGAGCGCGGAGAGGTCGATCGGGCGCGCACGAAGCTCTCGGCGCGCTCGCGGGTGCGACGCGCGCGGGCCGCGCATCTGTTGGGTCTCGTGCGCGATGCGGCGTCGGTCCCCGGCCTGGTCGGGCTGCTCGACGACCCCGACGAGGACGTCCGGGTGGTCTCGGCCCGCTCGCTGGGCCGGATCGGCGACGCGACGGCGGCCGTGCCCGTGCTGCGCGCGGCGGGGCCTCGCACGGGTGCCTCCGGCGGTCTGCCGGGACTCCCGGCGTGGATCGCGGCGGAGGTGCTGCTCGCCCTCGGCGAGGAGGCCGCGGGCGCCGTGGAGGAGGGGGTGCGCTCGACCGATCCGGTGGTCAGGTCGGTCGCGGTCACCGTGGCCACGCACGGCGTGCTCCCCGGGGCCGTCGACCTGGCACGCGACCGCATCGCCACGGAACCGGACCATGACGTGCTCGGGGCGATGGTCGATTGCCTCGGTCGGGTGGGAGGGGCCGAGGACGCCAGACTCCTGCTCGGACTCACCCGCGCCGGGACGGCGCCGGGACTGCGACGGCAGGCCGTGCGCGCCCTCGGCAGCCTGGGCGGGCCGGCGGCCGCGACCCGTCTGGGCGAGCTCCTCTCCGACGACGACCGCGCGACGGCGGTGGTGGCCGCGGAGGCCCTCGTCGAGATGGGGCCCGCGGGAACGGCCGTGCTCCACGAGGAACGTCGGCGGCATCCGCGGACGGGCCGCGTCGTCTCCGCCGCGTTGCACCTGGCCGGACTGCGCGGCGGCTTGAGGCCGGCGTCGTGAACCCGGAGGTGCAGCAGACGCTCCGGGCGATCTTCGACGCCATCGACGGGCCGATCCTCGTCTACTTCGTGCTCATCAACTCCTCCTACCTGTTCCTCATCGTCTGCGCCGCCGCGGAGTTCGCGCGGCACCTGCGCAGGTCGGCGCACTCCTGGCGCCTCGACGCGGTCTCGTCCCGGTTGTTGCCGGGAGTCTCGCTCGTCGTGCCGGCGTACAACGAGGCCGCCGGAATCGTGCCGTCGGTGTCGTCGATGCTCTCCCTGCGCCATCCACGGCACGAGGTCGTCGTCGTCGACGACGGGAGCACCGACGACACCTTCGACCGTCTCGTCCGGGCCTTCTCGCTCGTGGGCGTCGACCGGCCCGTCCCGGCCGACATCGCGTGCGAGGGGGACGTGCGCGGGGTCTACGTCCCGGACGACGGATGGACGCGTCTCACCGTGGTGCGCAAGGCCAACGCCGGCAAGACGCACGCGGTCAACACCGGCATCAACATCGCGTCCGAACCGTTGGTCGCGGTCATCGACGCCGACTCCATCCTCGATCCCGACGCGCTCGTCTCGGTGAGCGCGCCGTTCGCGGAGGACCCCGTCCGTACCGTCGCCACCGGCGGGGTCATCCGGGCGGCGAACGGATGCCGCATCCGCGACGGGCGCGTCGTCGAGGTCGGCATGCCGAGCTCCTGGCTCGCCCGGATCCAGGTGGTCGAGTACCTGCGCTCCTTCCTCCTCGGACGCTCGGGCTGGTCGCGGCTGCGGTGTCTCATCCTCATCAGCGGCGCGTTCGGGCTCTTCCGCCGCGACGTCCTCGTCGACGTCGGCGGGCTGCGCGCGGGCAGCATCGGGGAGGACTTCGAGCTGGTCATGCGGATGCACGAACGGATGACCCGGCAGCACCGCGACTACCGCATCGAGTTCGTCTCCGAGCCGATCGCCTGGACGGAGGTGCCGACGACCCTGCGCGTGCTTCGGGCGCAGCGGCGGCGGTGGCATCGCGGCCTGTGGGAGGTCCTGTGGTCCTACCGGGGCATGCTCGGCAATCCCCGCTACGGCCGCATCGGGCTTCTCGTGCTGCCCTGGTTCTGGGCCTTCGAGCTCGCGGCTCCGGCGATCGAGCTCGTCGGCCTCGTGCTCGTGACCGTCGGCCTCGTGTTCGGCGTCGTCGACCCGGTCTACGCACTGCTCTTCCTCGTCCTGGCCTACGGCTACGCCCTGCTCGTGAGCTGCGCGTCGCTCGCCATCGAGGAGCTGACCTTTCACAAGTACACGAGGTGGCGGGACCTGGTCGTGGCCCTCGCGGCCTCGATCGCCGAGAACGTCGGCTATCGACAGCTGACCGCGTGGTGGCGGTGCGAGGGCCTCGTCGCCGGGATTCGAGGCACGAAGGCGGAGTGGGGAACGATGACACGTACGGGGTTCGACGACACGCCGGCCGTGAGCGGTGCGGGGAGCGCGGCATGAGCGACGACGAGACGACGATGCCCGCGAACACCGCGCCGTCGCGCCCCAGACCTCACCGGGCCATGTCGGTCGCGGGCCGCCTCCGAACGCTGTCGATCACCCTCGCCTCGCTCATGCTCATCATCACCGTCGTCGGGCTCGTCGGTCTGAACCAGATCCGCAACTCCGCCGACACGAACCTCGGGGTCGTCGGCCCCGCCGTGGACGGCAACCGACAGATCCGCGACCTCATGCTCGAGGCCCAGAGCTCGCTTCGGGGCGTGCTCATGATCCCGGCCGACCAGCGCGAGAGCATCACGGGCCGGCAGGTGGCCGAACCGTTCCGTCGCAACCGGGCCCAGATCGGATCCGAGCTCGAGCAGCTCGAGGCGCACGTGACCAGCGAGGCCTACGGCGGAGGTACTGGTCAGCACGTGCTGCCCCGCCTGCTCGCGCAGCAGCGGGCGGCCGTCGACGACTGGTGGTCCTACGCCCGGCCGCTGGTGGAGGCCGGATCCGCCACGCCGGACCAGTTCGCCGAGTCGCGACGGCGCTTCGAGCGCTTCTCCACCGTCAGCGGGCAGGTCGACGCCCTCGTCATCGCCCGTCGTCAGGAGTTGCGGCGCTCGGCACGCGACGTCGCCGTCACCACGTCGTGGTCGGTGGTCGTCGCGACCTTCGTGGCGATGGCGGCCGCACTGTTCGTCGGCTATCGCACCTCGCGGCAGCTCACCCAGCCGATCGTCGCCCTGCGCGACACGATGAGCCGGCAGCGCGCCGGAGACCGCGAGGTCATGGCAGACACCACCACCGGGGCCACCGAGGTGCGTCAGCTCGCCACCGATGTCAACGCACTGACCGCGGCCTACAACCGGTTCCTCGACGAACAGTGGATCTCGAGCCGGGCCCAGAACGCCGAGACGATGACGAGCCGCCGCATCCGCGAGACGGGTGGGGTCGACGAGGCGGTCGAGGAGACGGTCGTCGGCGTCGCCGAGGGTCTGCACCTCGACCGGGTCGCCTGCGCGATGTTCTCCGACGACGGCGGCCTCGGCGAGGTCACCCTGTCGCTGCGCGTGCCGGACGGTGAGTCGGGAGAATCGGTCGTGCGCCGGTTCACCCTCCCACCGGGCCTGCGCCGCAACCTGGGCCGGACCGTCGCGGGCATGTGGGCGGCGCGGCAGACCGTCGTGATGCAACCCGACTCCGACGACACCGGGGCCATGGGTCTCGCGGTGGCCGTCCTCGGCACGACCGGGGCGGGTGGTCTCGTCATCAAACCCTTCGGCCTCGGAGAACGGCCGATGGGCGTCATCGTCGCCTCCTACGACGACCGTCGCCGGCGCTGGTACGAATCGACGATCTCCTCGATCGCCCACATCGCGGGCGAGGTGGCGACCCGGGTCGTGGCGGGGGAGTCCGAGACCGCCCGCGCGGAACACGTGCGACGGCTCGAGGATCTCGACCGGCAGAAGAACGACTTCATGTCGACGGTGAGCCACGAATTGCGCACCCCGCTCACGTCGATCTCGGGCTACCTCGAGATGCTGCACGACGGCGACGCGGGGGAGCTCACGCCCGAGCAGAACGCCATGCTCGAGGTCGTCGACCGCAACGCGCTGCGCTTGCGGGCACTCATCGAGGACCTGCTCGTCCTCAACCGGATGGAGTCCGTGGTCACACCCTCTCGCGGGGAGCGGGTGAATCTCGTCTCACTCGTCGCCGACACCGTCGAAGAGATCCGTCCCGCGGCGGCGAAGGGGCGGGTCGACCTGCGCTTGAGCCGGCCGCCCGAGGACGTCGAGAACATCGAGCCATCCGAGACGTCGCAGACGATCGGGGCGAGCGGGACCGTCCTCGGCGATCGGCTCCAGCTCGGACGCGCCCTGACGAACATCGTGTCGAACGCCGTGAAGTTCACGCCGGCGGGCGGCCGGGTCGACCTCTCGGTGCGCCGGATCGTCGACGGGGACGAGCCCGCGGTGGAGGTCGTCTGCGTCGACACCGGCATCGGGATCCCCGCGAGCGACCAGGAACGCCTCTTCACCCGGTTCTTCCGGGCGAGCAACGCGACCTCCGCCCAGGTGCCCGGGACGGGGCTCGGCCTCGTCGTCGTGCAGGGCATCGTGGAACGCCACCACGGCCGGCTCGAGCTGGACTCCGAGGAGGGGCGAGGCACGACCGTGCGCATGATCCTGCCCGTCCACCCCGAGGCCCGCGTCGGTGCCGCGGCGAGCGAGGGCGCGAGCGGCTCCGAGGCGAGCACGCCGGGGGAATGATGTGGTCCCGTCACGTGTTGAGGGGGAGGCGACGGCCGTCGTCGAGGCCGCGACCAGCGAAATCGACGTCGTGGCCGCTCGTCTGGCATCATTGACCGTTGGCTGCCGGTTCACGCACCGAAGAATCTCTGATGTTCTTGCGAGCCGTTCCCGCTTCGAGGGAACCCCTCGCCCGCGACCCGGTGGACCTCACGACGCCTAGGAGATCACCGTGCAGAAGGACATCCACCCCGACTACGTCGAGACGACCGTGACGTGCACCTGCGGCAACGAGTTCGTCACCCGCAGCACCTCCACGAGCGGCCGCATCAACGCCGACGTGTGCAGCCAGTGCCACCCGTTCTACACGGGCAAGCAGAAGATCCTCGACACCGGTGGTCGCGTCGCCCGCTTCCAGCAGCGCTACGGCAAGAAGGCCGCCAAGTAGCACTCTCCAGAACGCCGACCTCCCGCGCGGGAGGTCGGCGTTCTGCTGTCTGCGCATCCGGGATTCCGTGACTTCGTGACACTCGCTCGACGGATGCACGCCCGATGCGCCCGCACCCGACCCGTCCGACCGCGCCCTCGGCGCACCAGAGGTGACCCCCATGACCTGGACCGATCCGGCACTCGCGTCCTCGGCCCGGCCGGCGCTGACCGAGCACGCCGAATGCGAGGCCCGGCTGGCCGACCCCGAGGTGCTGGCCGATCCGGCGCTGGTGCGCAAGGTCAACAAGCGCTACGCCGCGCTCGGCCCCGTCGTCGCGGCCTACCACGCCCTCGAGTCCGCCGAGGACGACCTCGAGGCCGCCCGTGAGCTCGCCGCGGACGACGAGGCCTTCGCCGCGGAGATCCCGGCGCTCGAGGCCACCCGCGACGACGCGGCGGAGAAGCTGCGGCTCCTGCTGCTGCCCCGCGACCCCGACGACGACCGCGACGTCATCCTCGAGGTCAAGGCGGGGGAGGGTGGTGAGGAGTCGGCCCTCTTCGCCGGCGATCTCGTGCGCATGTACCTGCGCTACGCCGAGCGGCGCGGCTGGTCGGCGCAGATCATCGACGCGACCGACTCCGACCTCGGCGGCTACAAGGACGTGCGGATCGCCGTCAAGGCCAAGGGAGTTCCCGGCCCCGGCGAGGCGCCGTGGGCGCGCCTGAAGTACGAGGGCGGGGTGCACCGCGTGCAGCGCGTCCCCGTCACCGAGAGCCAGGGCCGCATCCACACCTCGGCCGCGGGCGTGCTCGTGCTCCCCGAGGTCGAGGACGAGGGCGAGGTCGAGATCGGGCCCAACGACCTGCGCATCGACGTCTATCGCAGTTCGGGGCCGGGCGGCCAGTCGGTCAACACGACCGATTCGGCCGTGCGCATCACCCACCTGCCCACGGGCATCGTCGTCTCGTGTCAGAACGAGAAGAGCCAACTGCAGAACAAGGAGGCCGCGCTGCGGGTGCTGCGTGCCCGGCTGCTGCAGGCCGCCCGTGACGCCGCCGATGCCGAGGCGAGCGCAGCCCGGCGCAGCCAGGTACGCACCGTCGACCGCAGCGAACGCATCCGTACGTACAACTTCCCCGAGAACCGCATCGCCGATCACCGCACGGGGTTCAAGGCGTACAACCTCGACGTCGTGCTCGACGGCGAGCTCGACCCCGTCGTCGGGTCGGCGATCGAGGCCGACGACGCCGCCCGCATGGCCGCTCTCGCCGGGGGAGGGGAATGAGCGAGGCCGACGGTCGGGGGAACGGGACGAGCTCGAGCGGCCCGGAGCGCCGCGGGCCGGCGCCCGTGACACCGAGGCCGTCGTCGCCCACCAGGCCGGGGGAGCCGAGGGCCGCGACCCTCTCCGAGGTATTGCGACAGGCGACGATGCGTCTCACCGACGCGGGAGTCACCTCGCCGCGCGCCGACGCTGCGACGTTACTCGCGTTCGTCCTCGAGACCGACACGGGCGAGCTGCACCGCCGCGTCATCCTCGGCCGCGACCTGCCGGCCGAACTCGCCCCGCGGTTCGCCGAGCTCCTCGACCGTCGCTGCGCCCGGGAGCCGCTGCAGCACCTCACCGGCACCGCCCCCTTCCGGCGCCTCGACCTCGCCGTCGGCCCGGGCGTCTTCGTCCCTCGACCCGAGACCGAGGTCGTCGCCGGCCTCGCGATCGAGGCTCTCGCCGGTGGGGGCGTGTGCGTGGACCTGTGCACCGGTTCGGCGGCCATCGCCCTCGCGGTGGCCGACGAGGTGCCCGGCGCGACGGTTCACGCCGTCGAGCTCTCGCCCGCGGCCGTCACCTGGGCCGCGGCGAACATCGAGGCCACCGGTCTGCCCGTCACGCTGCACGAGGACGACGTCACCGGCCGACTGGACTCGCTGGCCGAACTGCGCGGGCGGGTCGACGTCGTCGTCAGCAATCCCCCGTACATCCCGTCGGACGCCGTGCCGGTGGACGTCGAGGTCGCCGACCACGACCCGACGGAGGCCCTCTACGGGGGCGGCGTCGACGGCCTCGAGATCCCCCGCGCGGTGATCGAGGCGGCCGCGGCTCTCCTGGTCGAGGGCGGCATGATCGTCATGGAACACGCGGACGTGCAGTCAGACGTCCTCGTCGCCGTGCTCGCCGCCGACGAACGCTGGCGCGACGTCGCCGCCCACGCCGATCTCACCGGTCGACCCCGCGCCGTCTCCGCACGCCGCACCTCGATCCACCAGGTGGCCTCCTAGACTGCGAGACATGAGTCCCGTCATCGCGTGCAGTGACGACGACGGCCGCGAGAAGGGCATCTCCGCGGCCGTCGATGCCGTTCGCGCAGGTCACCTCGTCGTCCTGCCCACCGACACCGTGTACGGGGTCGGCGCGGACGCCTTCGACGAGCAGGCCGTCGCCGCCCTGCTCGCGGCCAAGGGGCGAGGTCGCGAGATGCCACCTCCCGTCCTCGTCCCGAGTCCCCGCACGATCGACGGGCTCGCCGTCGACGTCGCCGACTACGCCCGCCGGCTCATCGACCGGTTCTGGCCCGGGGCGCTGACGATCGTCGTCCGCGCGCAGGCCTCCCTCATGTGGGATCTCGGGGACACCAACGGCACCGTCGCGGTTCGCATGCCCGACCAGCCGCTCACCCTCGCCGTGCTCGCCGAGACCGGCCCCCTGGCGGTGACGAGCGCCAACCGTCACGGCGAACCGCCGGCCCGCACGGTCACCGAGGCGGCGAGCCAGCTCGGCCCCAGCGTCACGGTCTACCTCGACGCCGGCCCGAGTGGCGACAGCGAGGCCTCGACCATCGTCGACTGCACCGGCGACGCCCCGGTGATCCTCCGCCACGGCGCCATCCCGGAGTCCGAGATCCTCGCCGTGTCCCACGACGACCACGACGACCACGACGCGGACACCGATGCCCCCGCTCAAACAGGCGGTTTGCCCCCGGAGGTTGCCGGGGCCCCCACTCGGACAGGCGGTTCGAACGGGGAGGACACCTACGCCCCGGCTCGGACAGGCGGTTCCCACCCGGAGGACACCGACGCGCCCGCTCGGACAGGCGGTTTGAACGGGGAGGACACCGACGCCCCGGCTCGGACAGGCGGTTCGAACGGGGAGGATGCCGGTGCACCCGCTCGGACAGGCGGTTCGAACCACGGCTCGCACTCCGACAGCGAGGACTGACGACGTCGCATGCGCGAATACCTGCTCGTCTTCGTCGTCGCAGTGGCGGTGACCTACGCGCTGACGCCACTGGTGCGCGTGATCGCCGTGCGCATCGGGGCGATGACGGCGGTACGGGCTCGTGACGTGCACACCTTTCCGGTGCCCCGGCTCGGGGGAGTGGCGATGCTCTTCGGGTTCCTCGCCTCGGTGGCCGTCGCGACGCGCTTGGAGCATCTGTCGCAGATCTTCGC
Source organism: Mobilicoccus massiliensis (assembly GCF_000826525.2). Taxonomy (GTDB): domain Bacteria; phylum Actinomycetota; class Actinomycetes; order Actinomycetales; family Dermatophilaceae; genus Mobilicoccus; species Mobilicoccus massiliensis. The sequence goes on from NZ_LN651324.1 coordinate 133,669, forward strand.
GAGCCAGGAGATCCTCGGCATCTGCCTCGGCGCGATCCTCATCACGCTCGTCGGGGCGATCGACGACGTGCGCGAGCTCGACTGGCTCACCAAACTCGCCGGCCAGATCATCGCCACGGGGGTGATGGCCGGCCTCGGCGTCCAGTTGCTCTCGTTGCCGCTGTTCGGGGTGACCGTGCTGCCGGCCCCGGTGCTCATGGCGCTGACGATCGTCATCGTCATCGTCACGATCAATGCGGTGAACTTCATCGACGGCCTCGACGGTCTCGCCGCCGGCATCGTCGCGATCGCCTCGCTCGCGTTCTTCCTGTACGCCTACCAGCTGTCGTTCCAGTACAACCCGCCCAACGTCTTCTCGACGGCGACGTTCGTCACGGCGGCACTGCTCGGATGCTGCGTCGGGTTCCTCCCGCACAACTTCAACCCCGCCCGGTTGTTCATGGGCGACGCGGGGGCGCTGCTGCTCGGGCTGCTGCTCTCGGCCGCGACGATCTCGATGATGGGCAACATCGACCCGAGCGTCGAGGTGAGCCGCAACGCGACGGTCGCGATCATCCTGCCCATCGCCCTGCCCCTGGCGATCATGTCGATCCCGTTGCTCGACATGACCCTCGCGGTCGTCCGCCGCACTCGTCGAGGTCAGCGGCCCTGGCACCCGGACGCCCAGCATCTCCAGCACCGGATGCTCCAGCTCGGCCACTCCCACCGCGGCGCGGTGCTGCTGCTCTACCTGTGGGCGGCGATCATGGCGTTCGGAGCGACGTCGTTCGCGTTCGTCAGTGGCCCGCTGCCGTTGTTCTTCATCGCGGCCGGAGTCATCGCGGCGCTGCTGCTCACCGCCCGGCTCCCCACCTGGCTCACCCGGCGACGTCGGGCGACGCGCTGACCCGTGTCACCCGAGGCGATCGCGCTCCGACAGGTCGTTCGAGCCGAGGTCGAGAAGGCAAACCGCCTGTTTGAGCGGGGGTTGGGGCGGGAGGTGGGGTGGACCGCCTGTTCGAGCGGGGGTTGGCGCGCGCGGTTGGGGCGAACCGCCTGTTCGAGCCGTTCGAGTCGCTCTGAGTCAGGCGTCCGAGGGGTGGGCGTTCGAGGGCGGCGGTCCTGGACGCGAAATGGTCGGTCGTGATTCTCCTGTGATAGCTTGACCGTGCTTTGCCCGGTGTTGCGCCGCAGGCCACAGCTCGGATGTGCAAAGCATTCCCACCGCCGATCCGCGGACGACAGGCAGGCCTTCCCCCACGTGAACCTCTTGACGACGACCCGCGCGCGAACCTCGCGACGTGCCGCCGCCTCGACCATGTGGCGACCCCTGCTGGCCGGTGGCCTCGTGCCCTGTCTCGGGCTCGCCCCGGTCGCGGGCGTGGTGGGCTGGACGATGGGCGGAAGCCCCACGGCCTCGAGCGCGCTATTCGGTCTGGGTCTGGCCACCCTGTTCTTCCTCGTCGGGTTCGCGTGCCTGCGTCTCGTCCTGGCCGGCCCGGCCTCTGGCCAGATGGCGGGGGCGCTCGGCGTCTTCTTCGTCCAGGTCTTCCTGCTGCTCGGTCTCGTCGACGTCATCGAGGCCGTTCCCGGTCTCGACGGACGGGCCTTCGCGGTGGGCGGCCTCGTCGCCGCGCTCGCCTGGCAGGCGGGGCAGGCGTGGGCCGTGCTGCGCACCCGTCGCCTCACCTACGGCGACCTCGAGATGCCGGGTGACGCGTCGTGAATTCGCCCACACCGGCCGGGACCGCGTCGGGTCTCTCGGGCCCTCGCGCGGGCTCCACGCTCGCCGAGTCCGAGATCCGTGGGCAGGGGATCGAGACCGAGGCAGCGACGGGTGTGACCGCCTACCTTCTCGCGGGACCCCTGACCTTCGGCGGCATCGGATATGGTCTGGACCGGTGGCTGGGCACGACCTGGATCGTCGCTGTCGGCATCCTGAGCGGCGTGGCTTTGGCCATCTATGTCATCTGGCTTCGATACGGTGACGGAACACCCGCCCCGACTGCGTCGGGTGACCCGTGCCCTGAGCGCCACAACGCGGATCCTGCCTCCTCCGAGGTCGTCTCCGCCGGTATCACAACGAACGAGGAGAGCCAGTGAACGTCATCTCGATGACGGCATCGAGTGCAGTGATGGCCGGCGGTGAGGGGGTCTTCACGCCGCCGAACCCGACGGACTTCTGGCAGCCGCTGATCGGCTCCGGGGCCTGGGCCTTCACCCGTCCGATGGCGCTGCTGCTCATCGCAGGTCTGTTCGTCGGCGGCATGACGCTGTGGATGTCAAGTGGCGCCGCCGCCGTGCCGAGCCGCAAGCAGTACTACCTCGAACTGCTCTACAACTTCGTGCGTAACAGCATCGCGCGCGACATGATCGGCGGAGCCCACTTCAAGCGGTTCCTCCCTCTGCTCTTCGCGCTCTTCACGTTCATCCTCGTGAACAACCTCATGGGCGTCATCCCGCCCTTCCAGAACCCGCCGATGGCGCGGATCGGGTTCCCGATCGCCCTCACCCTCGTGGCCTACATCGCCTACCACTACGTGGGGCTCAAGCGGTACGGCCTCTTCGGCTACTTCAAGCACATGATCCCGCCGGGCCTGCCCCTGTGGATCGCGCCGGTCATCTTCGTGCTCGAGCTCATCACGTACTTCATCACTCGGCCGCTCACCCTGGCCCTGCGTCTCTTCGGCAACATGTTCGCCGGCCACATGGTGCTCGTGCTCTTCATCCTCGGTGGCGAGTTCCTCCTCTTCCACGGAGAGGGCCTGCTCAAGGCCGCCGGCGTCGCCTCGCTCGGCATGGGCGTACTCATGACCGTGTTCGAGCTGCTGATCCAGTTCCTGCAGGCCTACGTCTTCACGCTGCTCACGGCGTCCTACATCGCCACGGCGCTCGCCGACGACCACTGAGTCGGCCTCTCGACCTCGACGCCTCGGCGTCGCGACCACAACCGAATAGCACTCCGAACTCCCGGCGACCCGCGCCGGAACGTCCCACGAAAAGGAACGCATCACCATGACCGGCTCCCTGTCCCTCGTCGGCTACGGCATCTCGACGCTCGGCCCGGCGCTCGCCGTCGGCCTCATCTTCGCCGCGCTCATCAACGGTGTCGCCCGTCAGCCGGAGGCCCGCAACGTCCTCCAGCCGCTCGCCATCCTGGGCTTCGCCGTCGCCGAGGCGCTCGCCATCCTGGGCTTCGTCCTCTACTTCATCCAGTGAGCCGGCGCGCAGCGCGCGCCCACCTCACCACTTCAGGCCGTCCCCGCTTCGGCGGGACGGAGCAGAAGCCCGGTCCTAGGAGAAACCCGTGCACAACAGCCTGACGCAGCACGTCGTGGCGCTCGCACCCGCCGCAGGCGGCGGTGGCGGTGACACCGGCGAAGGCCTGCCGATCCTTCCCCACACCGGGGAACTCGTCTTCGGCCTCGTCGTCTTCCTCGTGCTGCTCGCCGTCATCTGGAAGAAGGTCGTCCCCAACCTCGAGCGTGCGTACACCGAGCGCGCCGAGGCCATCGAGGGCGACATGGGCCGGGCCGAGCGTGCTCTCGCCGAGGCCGAGCAGACCAAGCGTCAGTACGAGCAGCAGCTGACCGAGGCCCGCACCGAGGCCGCGCACATCCGCGAGGAGGCGCGCGAGCAGGGTGCGAGCATCATCGCCGAGATGCGTGGCGAGGCGCAGGCCGAGGCCGCGCGCATCACCGAGACCGCGCACAAGCAGATCGAGGCCGAGCGCCAGCAGGCGTTCACCCAGCTTCGTGGCGAGGTCGGCCGCATCTCGACCGATCTCGCGAGCCGCATCGTCGGTGAGTCCCTGCACGACGAGGCCCGTCAGAAGGGCATCGTCGAGCGGTTCCTCGCCGATCTCGAGGCCGGCGACGTGCGCCGCGAGTCCCTCACGGGACCTGAGGGGAGCGATCGCTGATGGAGGGCCCCTCGCGCGGATCGTGGGCTGCCGCCGAGAAGACCTTGAGCGAGGTCCTCTCCGGCGTCGACGCCCGCACCCTCGCGGGTGAGATCTTCGCCATCGGAGAATCCGTCGACTCCAACCTGCCGCTGCGTCGGGCCCTGTCCGACCCGTCGCGGGACGCCGGCCCCAAGCGGGCGCTCGCGCACTCCCTCTTCGAGGGCAAGGTCTCCCCGGAGGCCCTGCGCATCGTCGAGGAGGTCGCGGCCGGCCGCTGGGCGCAGGAGCAGGATCTCGTCGACGCTCTCGAGCGTCTCGGCATCGACGCGGTCTTCGCGGCCGCGGAGAAGGACGGAGTGCTCGACAAGGTCGAGGACGAGCTCTTCCGCTTCGAGCGTCTGGTCGCCTCCGACCACGAGCTGGCGAGCGCGATCTCGCGGGCCGACGTCGACGCGTCCTTGCGGGCCAAGCTCGTTGTCGACCTGCTGGCCGGGCGCACGTTGCCCGACACGGTGTGGTTGGCGCAGCGCCCGATCCTGCACCCGCGGGGTCGCAAGTACTCGGCGGCCATCTGGCGACAGCTCAAGATCGCGGCCCGGCGCCGACAGCAGATCACGGCGGTCGTCACCAGCGCCGTCGAGCTCGACGACCGGCAGCGGGCCCGCCTCGCCGAGGGTCTGTCCAAGTTGTACGGCCGCAGCGTGTTCGTCACCGGCGTCGTCGACCCCTCCGTCATCGGCGGGCTCAAGGTGAACATCGGCGACGAGATCATCGACGGCACCATCGCGCGGCGCCTCCACGACGTCCGTCGCACCATGGGCGCGGGCTGAGTCCCGACCCCACCGGCGGGCAGCCGCCACCCAGACCACAGCAGCACACCGCTTCTCACCCGGCCCCCGCCGGAGGAGCTGACAGGAGAGAGACGAAACGATGGCGGAGCTTACGATCCGTCCGGAGGAGATCCGGGCCGCACTGGACTCCTTCGTTCAGTCCTACGAGCCCGACGCGGCCACCCGCGAAGAGGTCGGCCGGGTCGTCGACGCCGGTGACGGCATCGCCCACGTCGAGGGCCTGCCCTCGGCCATGGCGAACGAACTGCTGCAGTTCGAGGACGGCACCCTCGGCCTCGCGCTCAACCTCGACGTCCACGAGATCGGTGTCATCGTCCTCGGCGACTTCGCCGGCATCGAGGAGGGCCAGACCGTCAAGCGCACGGGCGAGGTCCTCTCGGTCCCGGTCGGCGACGCGTTCATGGGCCGCGTGGTCAACCCCCTCGGTCAGCCGATCGACGGCCTGGGTGAGATCGAGAGCGAGGACATCCGCGAGCTCGAGCTCCAGGCCCCCAACGTCATGCAGCGCAAGTCGGTGCACGAGCCGCTGCAGACCGGCATCAAGGCCGTCGACTCGATGATCCCGATCGGCCGCGGTCAGCGTCAGCTCATCATCGGCGACCGTCAGACGGGTAAGACCACCGTCGCGGTCGACACGATCCTCAACCAGAAGGCCAACTGGGAGTCGGGCGACCCCGAGAAGCAGGTCCGCTGCATCTACGTCGCCATCGGCCAGAAGGGCTCGACGATCGCCTCGGTGCGCGGCACCCTCGAGGAGGCCGGCGCGATGGAGTACACGACCATCGTCGCGGCCCCCGCCTCCGACGCCGCGGGCTTCAAGTACCTCGCGCCCTACACCGGCTCGGCCATCGGCCAGCACTGGATGTACAAGGGCAAGCACGTGCTCATCGTGTTCGACGACCTGAGCAAGCAGGCCGAGGCCTACCGCGCCGTGTCGCTGCTGCTGCGTCGCCCGCCGGGCCGTGAGGCCTACCCCGGCGACGTGTTCTACCTGCACAGCCGCCTGCTCGAGCGTTGCGCCAAGCTGTCGGACGACATGGGCGCGGGCTCGATGACCGGTCTGCCGATCATCGAGACCAAGGCCGGCGACGTCTCGGCGTACATCCCGACGAACGTCATCTCCATCACCGACGGCCAGATCTACCTGCAGGCCGACCTGTTCAACGCCAACGTGCGCCCCGCGATCGACGTGGGTGTCTCGGTGTCGCGAGTCGGTGGTGCCGCGCAGATCAAGGCGATGAAGGAGGTCTCCGGTCGTCTCAAGCTCGACCTCGCGCAGTTCCGCGCGATGGAGGCCTTCGCGATGTTCGCCTCCGACCTCGACGCGGCCTCCCGGGCGCAGCTCGCCCGCGGTGCGCGCCTCGTCGAGCTGCTCAAGCAGCCGCAGTCCTCGCCCATGCCGGTCGAGGAGCAGGTCGTCGCGGTGTGGGCCGGTACCACCGGCAAGCTCGACGACATCGAGACCTCCGACGTGCGCCGCTTCGAGGCGGAGTTCATCGACGACGTGCGTCGCAACCACGGCGGCATCCTCGAGGCGATCCGCGAGAGCAAGAAGCTCGCCGACGAGACCAAGCAGGCGATGGAAGAGGCCATGGACGCCTTCAAGCGCAACTTCCGTCCGGGCGAGGACAACCCGCAGGTCGCGGTGCAGGACGACCTGGGTGAGGAAGAGGCTCGCGAGAGCGACCAGGAGCAGATCGTCCGTCACTGAGCGGACGACCAGGGGACGGCCGGCCCGCGAGCCGGCACCGGTCGTCCCCGCGGCGGGTGACCGCCGGCAGCATCGAGAGCAGTCACGAACCAGGAAGGGCGGAAACACATGGGAGCGCAGATCCGGGTCTACCGGCAGCGCATCCGCTCCGTCAGCTCGATCAAGAAGATCACTCGGGCGATGGAGCTCATGGCGGCCTCGCGCGTCGTCAAGGCGAGGCAGCGGGTGGACGACACCACGCCGTACTCGACCGCCCTCTCGCGGGCGCTTTCGGCCGTCGCGTCCCACGGTGAGGTGGAGCACCCCATGCTCACCGAGCCGGAGGACCCCAAGCGCGTCGCCGTGCTCGTCCTGACGAGCAACCGCGGCCTCGCCGGCGCCTACGCCTCGTCGGTGCTCAAGGAGAGCGAGCGCCTCATCGAGCGCCTGCGCAGCGAGGGCAAGGAGGTCGTGCCCTACCTCGTCGGACGCAAGGCCATCCGCTACTACAACTTCCGTCACCGCGAGTTCGCGGAGTCGTGGGAGGACTCGACCGACGCGCCCACGTTCGAGACGGCGAAGTCGATCAGCGACACGCTGCTCACGGCGTTCCTCGACAAGGAGAACCCGGGGTCGGTCGACGAGGTCCACGTCGTCTACACGAGGTTCCGCACCATGGTGACCCAGGAGCCACAGAACCTGCGGCTGCTGCCGATCCAGGTGGTCGACGCCGACGAGGCCTCCGACGAGACGCGCGGGCGCACCGCGAAGCCGACCGAGATGCTGCCGCTGTACGAGTTCGAGCCGAACGCCGAAGAGGTGCTCGACGCGGTGCTGCCGCAGTACGTCACCCACCGGATCTACAACTGCCTGCTGCAGGCGGCGGCCTCGGAGCTCGCTGCCCGCCAGCGCGCGATGAAGTCGGCCACCGACAACGCCGACGAGCTCATCAAGACCTACACCCGGCTGGCCAACGAGGCACGCCAGGCGGAGATCACCCAAGAGATCAGCGAGATCGTGGGCGGCGCCAACGCCCTCGCGGACTCCAAGTAAGAGAGAGCAGGGAGTACGCACGGTATGTCTACTTCGTTTGTCGAGACCACGACCTCGGGTGAGACCGAGGGCGGCGTGGGTCGTCTGAGCCGGATCATCGGCCCGGTCGTCGACGTCGAGTTCCCCGCCGACGAGATGCCCGACCAGTACAACCTCCTCTTCACCGAGGTCGACCTGGGCGGGGAGTCCAAGCGCATCAACCTCGAGGTCGCTCAGCACATCGGCGACAACATGGTTCGTGCGATCTCGTTGCAGCCGACCGACGGCCTGGTGCGTGGTCAGGAGGTGCGCGACACCGGTGGCCCGATCACGGTTCCCGTCGGCGACGTCACCCTGGGTCACGTGTTCAACGCGACGGGCGACTGCCTCGACCTCGTCGGTACGGGCGAGCACCTCGACATCAAGGAGCGGTGGGGCATCCACCGTTCTGCTCCGCCGTTCGACCAGCTCGAGTCCAAGACCCAGATGTTCGAGACGGGCATCAAGGTCATCGACCTGCTCACCCCGTACGTCCAGGGTGGAAAGATCGGTCTCTTCGGTGGCGCGGGCGTCGGCAAGACGGTGCTCATCCAGGAGATGATCGCCCGTGTGGCCCGCGACCACGGTGGTGTGTCGGTGTTCGCCGGTGTCGGTGAGCGCACCCGTGAGGGCAACGACCTTATCGTCGAGATGGAGGAGGCCGGCGTCCTCGGGCAGACGGCCCTCGTCTTCGGTCAGATGGACGAGCCCCCGGGCACCCGTCTTCGTGTCGCTCTCTCGGCGCTGACGATGGCGGAGTACTTCCGCGACGTGCAGAAGCAGGACGTGCTCCTGTTCATCGACAACATCTTCCGGTTCACGCAGGCCGGCTCGGAGGTCTCGACGCTGCTCGGCCGCATGCCGAGCGCGGTGGGCTACCAGCCGACCCTCGCCGACGAGATGGGCGTCCTGCAGGAGCGCATCACCTCGACCCGTGGCCACTCGATCACCTCGATGCAGGCGATCTACGTGCCCGCGGACGACTACACCGACCCGGCGCCGGCCACGACGTTCGCGCACCTCGACGCCACGACCGAGCTCTCCCGTGAGATCGCCTCGCTCGGTATCTACCCGGCCGTGGACCCGCTGACCTCGACGAGCCGCATCCTCGACCCGCGCTACATCAGCCGTGAGCACTACGACACGGCCGTGCGCGTCAAGGGGATCCTGCAGCGCAACAAGGAGCTGCAGGACATCATCGCGATCCTCGGTATCGACGAGCTCTCCGAAGAGGACAAGATCCTCGTCAACCGGGCTCGCCGCATCCAGCGGTTCCTCTCGCAGAACACCTACGTGGCCAAGCAGTTCACCGGTATCGAGGGTTCGACGGTTCCGCTCTCGGACACCATCGAGGCGTTCACCAAGATCTGCGACGGCGACTACGACCACATTCCGGAGCAGGCGTTCTTCATGTGCGGTGGTCTCGACGACGTCGAGCGCCAGGCCGCAGAACTGGAGAAGTGACCCACCGGGTCCACACACGACGGGCCTCACAGCGACTCGCTGTGGGGCCCGTCGCGCCGTCCGGGGCGGCGCGCAGAGGCGCTGCGTGACGCGAAGATGACCGCGCGATGACGGCGCAATGCTCATCCGGTGAGGTGCGTGGAGATCTCACGCGTCGCCCCTACTCTGGAAAGTGTTGGACCGCATACGGATCCACGAGAGGTCGTTCACCCGTTCGGCCGTGTCTCCAGCCTGGAGGAGAATGGCATGTCGTTTCCCCGTCGGTCCCATGACCGATCTCCCGGGGTCGCCGCTCGTCGGCGACGCCCTGTCGTCGGTGCTGCCGGGGTGCAGGTGCAGCACTGGGAGCCCGATCCGTTGCTCGACCACCTACGAGACACGGTCGCGGGGGAGACGGCACCGTCGGAGCCGGCGGTGGCGATCGGCTCGATCAACCTCGACCACCTGCACCACTTCGGCAAGGGGCGGATTCCCCTCGAGAACGACCCGGACGAGAGCGGGGTCGACTGGATCATGCTGGCCGACGGCGCGCCGATCGCCGGGCACGCCTCCCGGGTGTCCAAGATCGAGTGGCCGCGCCTCACCGGGGCCGATCTGCTTCCCGACATCCTGCGCATCGCCGAGGACGAGCAGCTCACGGTCGGGTTCCTCGGTGGCACGCCCGAGTCCCACGAAGCACTACGCCCGACACTGAAGGAGCGCTACCCGCGCCTGCCCGAGGTGAGGTTCTGGGCGCCGTCCCGCGAGGTGGTCGACTCGGCCGAGGGATCCGGCCGGCTGGCCGCCGAGATCGACGAGGCCGGGATCGACATCCTCAACGTGGCGCTGGGCAAGCCCCGGCAGGAGCTGTGGATCCAGACCTACGGCGACGCGACCGGAGCCCGTCTGCTGCTGGCGTTCGGCGCCTCGGCGGACTTTCTCGCGGGCAAGGTCTCACGTGCTCCCGGCTGGATGCAGAACCGAGGCCTGGAGTGGGCCTACCGCCTCGTTCAGGAGCCGAAGCGTCTCGCCCGCCGGTATCTCGTGCAGGGCCCGCCGGCCTGGTTGAGGTGGCGTCGCGCACGACCCGTGCGCTGACGCGCGACTCGTGCGCTGAGCTGCGACGTCGTCGCGACGGAGTGCGAATCGGGCGGGCGGGGCACCGTTCGATCGGGGCAGGAATCGGGCGTCACGGCTCATCGTCGGGCCTTCGATGCCGAAGAGATGGGTGCCGCCAGGAGAGCGGACGCATGCTCCACAGCCACGGAAGGCCCCTGCCGCTATGTCTCGTCGTCTGGCCGCACTCACGTGCGGTGTCCTCGCCCTGCCCGTCTTCGTCTCGACCGCTGCGCTCGCGGAGGCCGCTCCGCGTGTCGCGTCGGCGTCCGTGAGCGCGAAGGCTCCCACCCCCAAGAAGAAGCCGGCCCCCAAGAAGAAGCCGGTCGCCAAGAAGTCCGTCGCCAAGAAGAAGCCCGCGCCCAAGAAGCCCGCCGCCAAGAAGCCCGCGTCCAAGAAGCCGGTCGCGAAGAAGGTCGTCAAGGCCGCGCCCGCCAGGTCGGTGTTCACCTCGCGGGTGGTCGCGGCGGCCGGGCCGGTGAAGTCCGCGTCCGGTGCGACCTGGTCCCGCCGTCCTGCGACGCTCGGCTCGTGGAGGACGGGCCGTATCACCGGCGATGTCGCCCGCACGGCGGATGACAACCTCTACCGCACGACCGCTCCCGGGGTGAAGTGGTACCGCCTCGGCGTGCCCGCCCCTGCCACCTACCGCGTTCGCCTGCTGCTCGCCGAGAACTACTTCGATCGTGCCGGCCAGCGCGTCTTCGACGTCAGCGCCGAAGGACGCCGGGTCGCGACCGGGGTCGACATCGTCAAGGCGGTCGGAAAGAACGCCGCGTACGACGTCACGTTCACGGTGCCCGTGCGTGACGGACTCCTCGACCTCGAGTTCACGGCGAAGGCGGATCTGCCGATCGTCTCGGGCGTCGAGGTGACCTCCACCGTCCCGGTCGCCCCGATGCCGGCCCCGCGGCCCAAGGTCGCGCTCTCGCCCGGCAGCTTCTACTACACCGACATCAGCAAGGCGCCGCTGGCCGCCAACTCCGCGGCCGCGAGCGCGCATCTGCTCGCCCAGGTGGAGAACCACTGGGGTGGCGTCGCCGCGCTCAACGCCTACCGGTACAACAACTCCTTCTACGAGGTGCCGCGCAACCAGAAGAAGACCCGCGTCGCGTTCTACGACTGCCAGAAGAAGGGCTACACCCCGTCCGAGCTGTTCAACGGTCCGAAGTACTTCGAGGACGTGCCGATCCCCGCTGACGCGGTTCCCGCCACGGGCACCGACAAGCAGGTGACGATCTACGACCGCGCGGCCGACAAGCTCTGGGAGTTCTGGGTCACGGAGAAGCAGGCGGGTGGCACCTGGCGCGCCTGCTGGGGCGGCCGCATCGACCGTGTCTCGCAGAACCAGGGCATCTTCCCGGCGCCCTACGGCGCCACGGCCTCGGGCCTGGCGATGACACCCGGTGTCATCTCGATCGACGAGTTCCGTCGTGGCCGCATCGACCACGCCATGTATCTCGCGATCATCGAGCCCGCCAAGTGGAGCAACTTCTCCTGGCCGGCCAACCGCACCGACGGGCACTCGACCGACCCGAACGCCCTCATGGAGGGGCAGCGGGTGCGCCTGGATCCCGAACTCGATCTGTCGACGATTCCGATGACGCCCGTTGCTCGGATGATCGCCGAGGCGGCGCAGAAGTACGGCTTCGTCGTCACCGACAGAGCGGGCGCGGTCGCCGTCGTCACCGAGTCCGGCAACGCCGAGAAGGCCCGCACGGGCGTCAACCCGTGGGACAAGCTGCTCGCCGGCCCCGACTACCAGGCCATGCAGGGCTTCCCCTGGGCCTCGATGCAGGTCCTGCCCAAGGACTACGGCAAGCGCTGAGCCGGTGAGTCGTCGCGACCGCGACGTGTTCACCCTGCCGTCGACCTCGCCGGAGACCGCCCGACGGTCGGCGCCCGGCAGTCGATCCTGCCGGTGACTCTCCGATCGCCCGCACCACCCGTCGGGAGGTGACGATCGCCTGCTCGCCCGATGACCCCGCCCGCCCCACGGGCGGCGACCCGTGGTCGCCGCCCGTCTCCCAGCGGGGGAACGCTGAACGGTTCCCCGCACCCCCACCCACCCTCGCGCCCAGCGCGCGCAACTCTTCCCGGTGCCCTCGCCGCCGTTCTCGCATCCCTGCTCGCACTCCTGGTCGCCTCGCCGGCTGCCCCGGCCGTCGCCCAGGAGCCGGCACCCTTCGTCTCGCGCATGACGGCGCGGTGGACGCCCTACACCGACAGCACCGGCGTCAAGTGGGACCCGCGATCGTCCTCCTTGGGCACCAACCGCTCCACGCTCCTGCTGCAGAACGCCGACATCATCGGCACCGAGCGGGACGACCTCTACCAGGTGGGCGCCATCGGCGTGACCGGTTACCGGCTCGCCGTGCCGCGCCCCGGCACCTACCAGGTGCGTGTGCTCACCGCCGAGCCGTACTGGAGCGCCCCCGGCAAGCGCGTCTTCGACATCTCCGCCGAGAACCTGCCCGCCGCGAGCGACGTCGACATCTTCCGGTCCGTCGGCAAGGGCACCGCGTTCGACGTGTCGTTCCTCGTGGGCGTCGCCGACGGCACGCTGGACCTGCGCTTCACCGCGAAGGCCGACCTCGCGGTCGTCACCGCCATCGAGGTCACCGAGGTGAAGGAGGCACCCGTCCCGCCGAAGAAGGTGCAGACGTTCGCCTCCCGCATGGTGGCCGCGTCCACCGACGTCGTCGACTCCGCCGGCAACACGTGGCGTCGCCGCGGCCCGGGCTTCGGCTCAACGCGTCTCAACACCAACCTCGTCGGCAAGGAGGTCGCGAACACCGAGGAGGACGCGCTCTACCGGACCTCGGCGTTCGGCATGAAGGGGATGCTGGTCCCCGTCTCCGCCGCCGCCGACTACCGCGTGCGTCTGCTGCTCGCCGAGGGGTACTGGACCGAGCCCGGCAAGCGGGTGTTCGACGTGCGCGCCGAGGGGAAGACGGTGGCCACGGGTGTCGACATCGTCGCCGCCGCCGGACCTCGCGCAGCCCATGACGTGGTGTTCGACACCCCGGTCACCGACGGCATGCTCACCCTCGAGTTCCCGGCACGGGCCGATCTTCCGATGATCGCCGGGATCGAGGTCACCTCCACCGATCCCACGGCGGCGATCGACCTCCCGTCGGCCTCCCTCATCCCCCTGAGCGGCTCCAGCGTGTTCCACCAGGACCTCACGAACGCCCCCCGCGCCGAGAACTCCGGGGCGGTCATGGAGCGCCTGCGCAAGAACATCGACGGGGGCTACGGCTACTCCGCGGGCGTCAACGCCTACCAGTACAACTCTGCGTTCTACACCGCGACGCCCACCACGCCCCGCCACACGGTGAGCTTCTACGACTGTCAGAACAAGGGCTGGATCCCGACGAGCCTCTACGACGGCCCGCGCTACTTCGTCGACGTGCCGATCCCCGACGGGGCCGTGCCCGCGACGGGGACCGACGCCCAGCTCGGCGTCTACGACCCGAGCACCGACCAGCTCTGGGAGTTCTGGGTCATGCGCCGCACGTCCACCGGCGGATGGGAGGCGTGCTGGGGCGGGCGGATCGACGACGTCAAGAGCTCGCACGGCGCGTTCCCGGCACCCTTCGGCGTCTCCGCCTCCGGGCTGGCGATGGCAGGTGGCGTCGTGAGCATCCAGGAGGCCGCCCGGGGCCAGATCGACCACGCCCTCTACCTCACGGTCACCGAGGCGAAGGCGCTCGGGTTCAGCTACCCGGCCAACCGCACCGACGGGCGCACCGACGCGGAGGACGTGCCCATGGAGGGTCAGCGACTGCGCCTCGACCCGTCGATCGACGTGACCACGCTCGGGCTGACGACCTTCGGGCAGGCCGTGGCGCGAGCCGCGCAGAAGTACGGGTTCATCGTCTCGGACATCGGAGGGGCCGTGGCGATCGCGACCGAGTCCGGCCGCCCCGACGAGCGCCGGACCGGCCTCAACCCGTGGGACGTGCTCCTCGGCGGGCCGTCGTACCTGGCCCTGGCGAAGTTCCCGTGGGAGCGCGTCGAACTCATCGAGGCCGACCACGGCAAGCCGGAGGACGCGCCGAGCGAGCCGACGCCCACCACCACGCCGACCGCATCCGCCACACCGACCGCTACGCGGTGAGGAGTCTGCCGCCCACCGATCGGTGAACGACGCGCGTCAGCGCGCCGGACGTACTCCCTGCAGGAACCGCGCCATCGCCGGTCCGGTCACCTCGGGAACGAACTCGGCGAGGATCGTCTCGCGACCCGCCCGGCCCATCTCGCGGCGCCGGGCGGGATCGCGTGCGAGATCGGCGATCGCGTCGGCGAGCAGGTCGGCCCGCCCGGCCGGGACGACGCGTCCCTGCACACCGTCCTGGACCATCTCGCCGACGGCCGCGATCTGCGTCGTCACCACGGGGATTCCCGTGGCCATGGCCTCCATGAGCACGACGGGCAACCCCTCGGAGAAGCTCGGGAGCACGAAGACGTCGCTCTCGCGGTAGAGCTCGGGCAGGTGGTCCTGACCCACCGGACCGACGAGCTCGACCCGCTCGCCCAGACCCCGCGCGCGGATGGCGGTGTCGAGCGAGTCGCGCAGGTCGCCGGCCCCCACGATCCGAGTCGTCGTGGGCACGCCCTCGTCGGTGAGCCGGCCGATGGCGTCGAGCAGCACGGGGGAGCCCTTCTCCGGTACGAGCCGGCCGACGTACAACAGGCGCAGCGGCCGGCCGGTGGCGTCCCCACCCCCCGCAGACGGATCATCCGTCTGTCGGGCCTGCATGGCCGCGTCGTCGGCGGGCCGGTAGCGCGCCGCGTCGACGCTCATCCGGACGACGTCCATCTTGTCCCAGTGATCCGGCTCGACGAACCGCATGAGCTGGCTGCGGCAGAAGTCGCTGATGCAGGCGATGCCGTCGGCCGAGCGCACCTTGGCCGGCAGGTCGAACGCCTCGACGGCCTCGAACTCCGTCGGCCCGTGCATGGTGAGGGACCACCGCCACGGCGAGCCCGGCCCGTCCTCGACCTGCCCGAGGTAGGCCACCAGGCGGGCGACATCGCTCGCGACGTTGGCGAAATGCGCGTGGACGTGCGTGATGCCCCGTGCGCGCAGGCGCTCGTACAACAGGACGGCCTCGGCGAGGTAGAAGAGCTGCCACGTGCGGCCCTTCGGCGTCCGGGGTCCGGAGGCGAGGGCGCGCCGCAGCCCTGCCGCGAACACCCGGGGGTTGCGCCGACCGAGGCTCGCGTGTGCCCTCGCCCACGTCGACAGGGACGAGCCGCGCAGCGTCGGGGTCTGCTCGGCGTCCTCGCGCATGGCCTCCGAACGCAGTTCGTCGGGCGGGCAGGGCCGCACGCTGAACGTGGCGACGTCCACCCCGGCGTCACGGACGGCACGCACCTCCCGCTCGATGAACGTGTGCGACAACGCCGGGTACTGGCTCGTCAGGTAGGCGACGGTCATGGTGGTCCCTTCTTCGACCGATCGTGTCTGCCGGGATGCGCCGCGGCTTCGGAGGCTCGTCAGCTTCGGGTGGAGTCGTCGCGCTCCCACGTACCGGCGTGTCGGGCGCTTCGACGCCGGGCTCGCGCGCGGGCGGCGAGGGTCACCGCGAGGTACACGGCCACCGATGGGGCGAGGGTGGGCCGGCGGCGAAGGAGATCCACGAGCGCTCGGCCGGTCGAGGTGGTGCTCGCGGCGAACTTCGCGTCGTCGTCGTGGGCGGCCAGGCCCGCGTTGCCCTTGGCCACTCGTACCCGCACCGCGAGCAGACTCTTCAGGGTGCGCGGGGCGGCGACGGTGAACGTTCCCGAGGTCACGCGCCGCTCCTCCGGGGCGAAGAGGCGTTGCACGTAGAGATCGTCGGCCACGAGGTCGGGAAAGCGCTCGAAACGCTCCCGCCCGGCACGCGACAGCCCGTACACGCCGAGCCCGACGAGACCGTCCTTGACGTAGGGCAGCTCGGAGAACACCCGGTAGAAGGCGCGCACCGGCCACGAGGAACGCGACAGGTCGAACCGGATGCGGGGCGCGGCCACGAGCGGCTCGGGTCCCGAGAGGGCCGCCACCAGGGCCGGCAGCGCCTCCGGCGACAGTGCGATGTCGGCATCGAGATAGATCCGGGGGAACGCCGAGGCGGCCCCGTCTCCCTCGTTGAGGGCCAGCGACTTCGATCCGATGGGGATGTCGAGGACCGTCACCCCGCGATGGCTGCGCGCCACGTCGGCCGTGCGGTCGTGGCACCCGTTCGCCGCGACGACGACCTCCACGCGGGGGGACGAGCCGGGTTGCGTGTGAGGCGTCAGGGCCTCCAGGCACCGGCCGATGACGCGCTCCTCGTCGTAGGCCGGGATGATCACCGCCGCATCCGCGCTCGTGCCGTCGTCACCAGCGTTCACGACCCGACTCCTCTCAGCGGCATCGTCATTGGGTCCTGCAGCATCGACGCCAGCCTAGCGGCGTGTTCGGCCCGGCCCGGGGACGGCACTAGAGTGAAGAACGTGTCGACTCCGATCCGCCGACCCGATCCGGCCGCATGACGCACACACGACCTCCCGCACGCCCGTCATCACCGAGACCGGCCACCGTCGATCCCGGTCGTCGTGGCTGGCCGCTCGCCGAGGGCATCGCGCAGTACCGCGCCCTCCTCGCCTCCGACCTCCCACGCAACCCCTACCCGTGGTGGCGCCTCACGGTCGCGATCGTTCGCGCCGGTCAGGTGCTGTATCGCTGCCGGGGGCCGGTCGCGCTCGTGCTGCGCCGGGTCGTCGCCCTCGCCGACGCGGTCTGGGTGCGTGGGCTCATGGGCTCGGAGATCCCGACGATGGTGTGGATCGGCCCGGGTCTGCGGCTGCCGCACGCCGGTCGCGGCCTCATGATCCATTCGACCTGCCGCATCGGCTCGGGGGTGACGATCTACCACCGCGTGTCGCTCGGCGTACGGGATTCCCGCCCCGGCCCCACCATCGGCGATGACGTCGAGATCGGTGCCGGCGCGGCCGTTCTCGGTCCCGTGCACGTCGCCGACGGCTGCGGCATCGGCGCGAACGCAGTCGTCGCCACCGACACCGAGCCCGGGCGCACCTACGTCGGCGTTCCCGCCACGGTGACGGGCCGATGAGCGCCCGTCAGGAGAACGGGCGCGGCGACGCGAGCCACGAGGGTCCGGCCGGCGAGGACCACGCGACACGAGGTGCGGTCGACGCCGAGAACGGTTCGGGCCCCGACCACGTCTCGAACGCCCCCGGCCGGGATGCCTCCGCGCGCAAGCGATCGGCGTTCATCATCGGGAGCGTCGTCGTCGTCCTCCTCGCGGTCCTCGGGCTCCTCGCCACCTTCCTCGGCCGGCCACCGGAACCTCCGCCGCCGCCCCCGCCGACGCCGAAGCCCACGGCCGGGCAACTCGGTGCGTACCCGTCCTTCGGTCCCGACGACGTCTTTCGCGTCGACCTCACCGGCGCGCCCGTCGCCCCGCGCTCGCCTGCGATGATCGACAACCTGCGCTCGCAGATCGAGCCCCACTACGGGGGCATCGCCGGGCTCAACACGCACCAGTACAACCCCGTCCTCTACGTCGTCGACGAGAGCACCCCGCGCACGACGGTCGAGTTCGACGACTGCCAGGACAAGGGGAGCACCCCGCCCGGGCTCTTCGACGGTGCGAAGCACTTCGTCGACGTCCCGGTGCCCGAGGACGCGCGCACCTCCGTCGGGACCGACTCCACGATCACCCTCTGGTCGCCCTCCACCGACCAGCTCTGGGAGTTCTGGGTGATGAAGCGCGCCGACAAGGGCTGGTCGGCGTGTTGGGGCGGCCGGATCGACCATGTCTCCACCTCGCCCGGCTACTTTCCCGCCCCCTACGGCGTCAGCGCCTCCGGGCTCGTCACGACCGGCTCGATGATCACGGTCGAGGAGGCACGCCGCAAGCAGATCGATCACGCGATCGGCATCGCGCTCATCAGCCCGGCGCGCTGGGACCGGTTCTGGTACCCCGCCCAACGCAGCGACGGTCCCGATGCCTCGCCCGATGCCATCCCCGAGGGTGCGCGGCTGCGCCTCGATCCGAACCTCGACGTCGACAGTCTCCAGTTGACCCCGCTCGGCAAGGCCGTCGCCAAGGCCGCCCAGAAGTACGGGTTCATCGTCGTCGACACGGCGGGCTCGGTGGCGGTGATGGCCGAGTCCGGCATTCCGTGGAAGCAGAAGACCGGCACCGATCCATGGCCGAAGATCCTCGGCGGCACGCCCACCTACAAGCAGCTCGAGAACTTCCCCTGGGACAAGGTGGAGGTCATCGCGCCGAACTACGGCAAGCCGTCCACGGCGTCGCCGTGATGGAAGGTGAGGTGGCAGCCGAACGGGGGTGATCACCCCGGGTTCGCTGCCATCCCGTCTTCCATGTCGGGTGCGCCTGCTGGGTGCCGGTGGCAGTGCCGGTGGCGGTTGTCGGTCGCGTGCGAGGCGGAGGCGTGTGCGCGGGTCTCAGCGGGTGCGCAGCACTCGTGCCGGGGAGCCCGCGACGACCGAGTTCGGCGGAATCTCGCCCTTGACCGTCGAGTTCGCGGCGACCACGCAGCCGTCGCCCAGACGGGTGCCGGGCAGGATCACCGCGCCCGCGCCGATCCAGACGTCGTCACCGACGACGACGCCGTCGCCGTGCCAGGGCTGATCGACGATCGGCGTCCCCGGCTCGGTGCCGTGGTTGCTGCCGACGATCGTGATGTGCTGGCTCACGAGGCAGTCGCGACCGATGCGGATGGACGCGCCGGCACACCGGATGTTGTTGAACTCGCCGATGTAGGTGCGCTCGCCCACCTCCAGCGAGGCACCGGTGAGACCGCCGCCGTCGGTGACGAACAACGCGGTCGGCCCGAGCACCGATACGTCCTTCGCCAGGCGGGTGCGCCGGGCGTCACCGGCGAACATGACCGTGCCGGCGACGCAGGCCCCCGGGTTGGCCCGCCGGAGTCGTTCCCGCGCGAGGATGCCGTCACGCAGCGAGCGGGCGAAGTCCTTGAGCGGCACGGCTACTCCTTGTACTCCTCGACGTATTCCTCGACACGGGTGACGCCGCTCTGCGCGACATCCCCGCCGTTCACGTGGTCGTTCTCGTCGCCGTTCGTCGTGCGCGCCCTCGGCGGGGGGAACGCCCAGACGAGCCCTGCGAGCGTGAAGAACACGAACGTGGGGAACGGATACGGGATCGGGCTCGTCATCGCCGGCACGAACCAGATGAGCCCGGCCGCGAGGGTGGCGGTGCGCCAGTCCTCCGCCTCGGGGTCGTCCCGGCGGCGTCGAATCGCCGCGGCACCGGGGCCGGCGAGGAGGATCCCGACGTACAGTGCCGCCGCCGGCAGCCCGAGCTCCGCGGCCCGGCTGAGGACGACGTTGTGCACCTCGATGTTCACGGTGGTCACGGGGTAGGTGTCGGCCTGACGCACCCAGTCCGGCCCCACCTCGACGAATCGCCCCCACCCGACGCCGGCGAGGGGGTGCTCGCCGATCGCTCGCACGGCGGCGACGTTGGAGTTCTGGCGGTCGTTGAGGGACCGGGACGTCGATCCCCGCGTCGCGATGTTCTCGACGACGTCCGGCACCGCGGCCACCCCCGCGACGGCGAGGATCGCGGCGGCGATCGCCATGAACGGCACCCACGGCCACAGGCCCCGGCGAGAACCGACGACGACGAGGGCCGCGAGGGCGACGCCGAGCCACACCGAGCGGGTCATCGACAGCACCGAGCACGCCGTCGCCAGCGGACCGACGACGAGGCCGAAGACACGCCATCCACCCCGGTCCAGGCGCGCGAGCAGGAACGCGGCCACGGCGCACAGGGCGAGCGCCATACCGTTCGCCTCTCCGGAGACGAACGGGCCGCCGGCGCGAATCGCGTTGTCACCGAGTTCCGGCAGCCGTTTGAGCACCTCGATGTACCGCGGGAACACCAGTGCCGACACACCCGCGGACTCGAAGAGCGCGGTCAGCGACAGGTACACGCCGAGGAGGCCGAGCCCGCGCAGGAACAGAAGGCGCTCAAGCCGGCTCCTGAGGAGCATCGGCGCGGTGGCGAAGAGCACGAACGGCATGACGACGCGGTCGAGCACCGCGAAGATCGAGGCCGTGCCGAGTGCCCCGTGGAGGATCATCGACGCCGCGGTCCAGGCGATGAACAGCAGCATCGCCCCGTGAAGGAGCCGGGGGCGCGGGCGGGGAATCCTCGGGTCCAGCAGCAGGAGGAGCAGGCCGCCGACGAGCAGCAGCCGGTCGGGGCCGAGTGGGATGCCCATCTCGCCCCAGCGTCCCGAGAAGACGTTGAGCAGGAGGGCCGACACGAGAAGCCAGAACGCGAGCGGCACGTCGCGCAGGGACTCGCGCGACGGCCGGTCGCCGGCGCGGAGCCCGTCTGCCTGTCGTGCCTGGGATGGCACGGCGGACGCGGTGTCGTGCGAGGCGGCGTCGGCCGGAGGCGTCATCGGGTCACCCGACACCGGGGTCCTCGACCCGGCGGCGGGCTCGGCCGGCGCGACGCCGGTCCACGAGCACCGCGAGCAGCAGGCCGAGCAGCGCGCCCGCACCGAGGCCGACGATGCCGTACCGGATCAGCCCGGAACGAGCCGCGTCGCCCTGGACGGCCGGCGGCGCGACGACCTTGAGCGTGCTGTTGCCGGCGACGTCGACGAACAGCTTGCGGTACAGCTCGCCCGCGGCGTCCTGCTTGAGCTGCAGCTCGGCGAGCGCGACCTGGGCCTTCTGCAACGCCTCGCTCGCGCGCTCCCGCGCGTCGGCGCCCCTGGCGAGCGCGTAGACGCGTTCTGCCTCCGAGACATCACCCCGTGCGGCCGCGACCTTGGGGGCGATGCTCTGGAACTCCTTGTAGGCAGACTCCGGGTCGTGGCCGGACCTGGCGCCGGCGACCGTCGAGATGAGCGTGTTCGCCACCTGCTCGGCGCCCGCGACGGCGGCGTCGCGATCCTGCGACTCGACCTCGATGCGGATGACCGCGGAGTCGGGGATGGGGGAGGCGCTCACCTTGCTGGTGCCGGCCGGCGCCCAGGACCCGTCGGTCGCGCGGTTCTGGACCCACCGGGCGTAGTCGGCCGCCAGGCTCTGCGCACCGACCGGGTAACCGGCCACGGTGTAGGCGTTGCTGTCGGCGGGCACGACGGCCACCCGCGCCTCGGCGGTGTGGGTGGCGGGCATCGCGAGGGCGGTACCGACGCCGAGCGCGAGACCCAGAGCGAGGCACAACGCGACGAGGAAGGGGTGCCGAAGCACCGAGGTCATCGGCCCGACGGGCTCACCGTGATCTGAACGGGCGGACACTGGTGACTCCTCGGCAGGGGACGGTGGGCGGGAGGCGGTCGCAGCAGACCCTACCTCGATGGGCGTCGCCGCCCCACATCCGCACGACGGCAGTGGGGATCGTGCTCGGGTGCAAGGGCATTCCGCGGGCCTCGGCGAGCCACGGGGGCGTGCGGCGCGGTGCCCGGCCCAGGCACGGGTGCGCGCCATGCGCGCTCACGGCCTCTACGATGAACCCCGTGCCACGGACCGCCGAACACGATTCCCGAAGCCGATGACGGGGGCCCAGCCACCGGCAGAGGAGCACGAACCCGACCCGATCGTGACGCCGCCCCCGGCGGCCGAGGTTCCGGGCGGCGCCTCCCGCGGGTCGGCCCGCACCCTCGTCAGCGGCACCTCCTGGAGTGCGATCTCGCAGTTCATCCCCCTGGTCATCAACCTGGGGATGACCCCGTACATCATCCGCGGGCTGGGAGACGCCCGGTACGGCATCTTCATGCTCATCACGGCCGTGACGATGCTGCTCAGCCAGTTCGACGGCGGTATCGGCCAGTCGGCGCTTCGCTACTTCACGATCTACGCCGGTCGTGACGATCGGGTGGCGACGACCCGCCTGCTGTGGTCGGTCTCGATCGTCATCGCCGCCTTCGGCGTGTTCATCTCGGTCGCAGTCGCGGCCTTCTCCGGGCCTATCCTCGCGTTCTTCCACCTGCAGGACGCGTACCTGGCGGAGGCCACGTTCCTCCTGGTCACCCTCACCGTCGTCGTCGCCTTCCTGCTGCTGCGCAACCTGTACAACGCGGTGGTCTCGGCACGGCACCGGTTCCAGACCCTCTCGATCGCGGTGATCGCGGGTCACCTGGTGTACGCGCTCGGGCTCGTGCTCACCATCGAGAACGGCTGGGGTCTCTACGGCGTCGGCGTCACGATGATCCTGCAGCAGGTCGTGGGCACGATCATCACCGTGCCCGTCGGCATCCGGTACCTCACCCGCGCAGGGGTCGGCCTCATCACCCGTGCGGAGGCGGCGGAGTTCTCTGCCTACGCCTGGAAGATCCAGGTCGGCGGCGTCGCCGCGATCCTCGCCTCGCAGAAGGACCAGCTCGTCGCGGCGCGCATCGTCTCGGCGCAGGAGTCGGGGCCGTTCGGTCAGGGCACGAACTTCGCGAACCAGCTGCGCATGGTGCCGCTCAACGCGCTCGCGCCCATCCAAGCGCTGATCGGCGCCGAGATCGGGGCGGTCGGGCCGGCGGAGGCGCGAGGCAAGGTCGAGCGTCTGCAGTACATCTGGGTCGTCGCCGTCACGGGCTGGTGCGCCGTCGGTGCGCCGGCCACCCTCGTCGGCGTCCGAGCCTGGCTGCCCGAGAGCTACGCCCTGGCCGGTGACGTCGCGGCGATCCTGCTCGCCGGTCACTACTTCGGTCTCGTGTGCATCGTCGGACGCACGTGGGCCCTCACGCTCGGCCACGCCGGGCTGGCGATGCGTCAGAGCGTCGTCTCGCTCCTGGCGAACGTCCTGCTCAGCGTCGTGCTCTGGTTTCCGTTCGGCCTGCTCGGCGTCGTCGCCGGAACCTCGCTCGGCAACCTCGCCGGCGCGATGTTCCTCTCCTACGACGTGCGCCGAGTCGTGCAGACGCGCATCCGGTGGTTCATGCGGGACGTGCCGTACTGGCAGGCGGCGCTCGCGGCGGCCGTGACGCTCGCGCTCGAACTCCTCGCTGCGCCGTTTCTTCCCGGCGGCCCGATCGGCCTCCTGCTCGCCGGCCTCATCGCGGTTCCGGGCGCGGTGTTGTTCGTTCTCACCTCGCTGGGGATCGGCGGCGCCCGTGAGTCGATCGCGCTGGTCCGTCGCCGCTGAGGGCCCGCTCGTTCACACCGGCGCGTCACACCGAAGAACGCGCGCGGACAGGCGTTCGGCCCGGGCGTGTCGGGATGACGCCTGTCCGACGGATCAGCGTCGCAGGGCCTGGGCGCTCTTGCGGGCTGCCCGCATCGCCATCCGCACGATGAACCGGATGTCGGTCGCCGTGAGGTCGCGGAGCCGGGTGTCGGCGGCGACGGAGGCGACTCCGGGCAGGGACGCATGGTTGGCGAACGTCTCGAGGAAGTACCGACGCCCGACCGACGCCTCGCGCGGCGGCAACGCGTCGAGCTTCTCGACGATGCGCGCGTAGACCTCCTGGTGGCCGGCGACCACCTTCTCGGCGCTCGCCGAGATGCGGTCCGCGTCGGAGTCGTCGCGCCAGTAGTGGACGAGAACCTCCGGCACGCTGGTGATCCCGTAGGCCTCGTTGACGCGAAGGTAGAACTCCCAGTCCTGACAGGAGCGCAGAGTGGGGTCGGGGACACCGACGGTGTCGACGACCTCGCGCCGCACGAGGACACACGAGAACGTGCCGATGAGGTTGCCCTGCAGCAGTTCGGTGAGTCGCAGGCCCTCGGCCGTCGGGCGGCGTCCGGGCTCGAGGCGACCGTCGGGGTAGCGCAGGTCGTACCACGTGTAACAGAGACCGGCTCCAGGGCCGGCCTCCTCGAGTGAGCGCACCTGCTTCTCGAGCTTCGTCGGCAACCACAGGTCGTCGGCGTCGAGGAACGCGAGGAACTCGCCGCGGCTGGCTCGGATCGCCGTGCGCCGTGCCGCGTTGCCGCCCTGGTTGGAGTCATGGGTGAGAAGCGTCAGACGGGGATCGTCGATCGAGGCGAGGGCCTCGGCGGTGCCGTCCTCGGAATGGTCGTCGACGACGATCACCTCGAGGTCGGTCCACGTCTGATCGAGGGCACTGCGGACGGCGGCGACGATGGTGTCGGCGCGCTTGTAGGCGGGCACGAGCACGGAGACGCGGGGATCGGGCATCAGGGGACTCACCTTCGCTACGACTGGCGGACCCCCCGAATCCGATTGCGTCACAAGCCTACTCACGAGCGATGGCGATTTCATCTCGGACATCTGTCCAAGACGGCGAATGGACATATGTCCAACACGGCGGCGGCGGGCACCCCAAGCGAGGCGACGAGCAGGTGGGACGCCGGGGCCGTGACCGGCGGCCTGTAGGGTGGGATCGACCGGCCGGCACGGTCCGGTGAGTGCGACTCGCGTCGACCTCGCCCGATCGCCAGCGAGTCGATCGCGCCGGCGTCCACGGATCGAGGCGAAAGGACCGACCCATGGCCGACGGCCCGCTCGTCAGCGTCGTCATCCCCGTCTACCAGTCGGAGCGCACGGTCGGTGAGGCGATCAGCAGCGCGCTCATGCAGACCTATCCGCACGTCGAGGTCGTCGTCTGTCTCGACGGACCCACCGATCGCAGCGCGGCGATCGTCGATGCGTACGGCGACCTCGTACGGGTCGTGCGCCAGGAGAACCAGGGGCTGTCCAGCGCCCGCAACGCCGCCGTGGCCGCGTCGTCCGGTGAGCTCGTCGCGTTGCTCGATGCCGACGACGTCCTCCTGCCGCCCCACGTCGACCGCGCCGTGGCCCGATGGCGGGAACGGCGCACCGAGAAGGCGTACGTCACGTGCAACGCGTACACGATGGGCGCGGCCGGCATCGTCCCCCGGCGCACGGTGCTGCCCCGTAAGGCCCCGGCCGAGCAGGGGCACCGGCTCGCGCTGCTGCAGCGCAACATCGTGTCGGTGCTCTCGGTGTACCCGCGCGCGATGCACGAGGAGATCGGCGGCTTCGACCCGCAGATGCGCGTGCTGGAGGACTACGACTTCTGGGTCCGGGCGGCCTTCGCGGGATGGACGACCCTCTACGAGACCGAGCCCACCGCGCTCTACCGGCGCACCGGCACCAGCCTGTCGGCGCAGCTCGCGCGCATGGCCGAGTACGAGCACCGGTTGCGGGCGCAGGTGCGCGAGCGCCACGACGCCGACCTCACCGACGACGAGCGCCGATATCTGGACCGGGTCGCCGGCATGGAGACGCAGAACGTCTACCTCGACCGCGGCGATGCGGCCCTGCGCGAGGGACGTACCCGGGACGCGGCCCGCGAGTTCGCGGACGCCTCATCCCTCGTGCCCTGGGATCGGCCGTTGCAGCTCAAGGCGAGGGCCCTGCGCTCGGTGCCCGGCGCGGGGTCGTTCTACGCCTGGCGCGAGCGGGTCCGTGCGGGGGAGACCTCCCGGTCCTGAGCGTGCGCTCTCGCGCCGACACCTCTGCGGTGAGAGGCTCGTGCCTCCGGCGTCCGGCCGACGTGCTTCCCACTCCGCCGACTCCGAATGCCTCACGGCGACTCACGACCATCCGCACCGACGAAAGGCTTCCCGTGACCGACCACCGTGATCGGTACGACGCGAGCAAGGGCGCGCTGCCGGAGGACGCAGTGCCCACGGATCGCCCCGTGATGAGCACCATGTGGGGCACCACGCCCCGCTGGGGCGAGCACGTCGACTTCTACGTGACCGAACGTTTCGGAACGCCCGGCGACCTGCGGCGTCTGCTGAGACTCGCCCGAGGCAAGGCAGGTGTCGTGCTTCTCGGCTCTGTCACCCGTCGTCATCTCTACCGTGATTTCGTCTTCGCGCTGCTGCTCAAGCTCACGAACCGCCCGTCGAAGCGTCCTCGCGTCCTCGTCACCGATGCCACGTGGCAGCCGGAGAGCCAGGCCCTCTCGCGGCTCACCCACATCCCGCCGCGCTGGTTCTCCGCCCTGCAGCGGGGCATCGTCCGGCTCATCGACGGTCCGCACGTGCGCTACGCCGTCCTCAGTTCCGACGAGGTCGAGACCTTCCCGCAGCTCTGGGGCGTGGACCCGCACCGGGTGCTCTTCACGCCGTTCCCCGCCACGATCGATCCCGACACCCCGACGAGCGACGGTGACTATCTGTTCGCCGGCGGCAACTCTCTGCGTGACTACTCCCTGCTGGAGAAGGCGCTGGCGGGCACCGACGTCCCCTGTCGGGTGGCGAGTGAGTGGCAGCCCTCCGCAGCGTCCGAGATCGCGGCCGGTCCGGTGTCGCACGAGGAGTTCGTCTCGCTGCTGGCCGGCTGCAGGGCGTCGGTGGTGCCGCTGGAGCAACGGTGGCGCTCGGCGGGGCAGCAGTCGTACCTCAACGCCATGGCGTTGGGTAAGCCGGTCATCGTCACCGAGGCCCCCGGTGTCCACGACTACATCGAGGACGGGGTGACCGGCGTGGTCGTTCCTCCCGAGCCGGAGGCCCTGCGGGCCGCGATCCTCGACGTCATGGATCCGGCGAACGCCGAGCGCTACGCACAGATGGGTCGTCGGGCGCGGGATTGGGTGCGAGCGCACGCCACCGACGAGGTCTACAAGGACCAGGTCCTCCTCGACGCGATCGGCGTACCGCACGGCGCCTGAACGCTGCCCAGCTCCGGAGACACACATGGGCGACGCTTGAGCGTGGCTAGATCCTCGACTGAACCTCGTTGCCTATTGTCGACGCCATGAGCAAGTGGGAATCGGCGATCGAGCGCGTGGGCCGCACGGTCGCCCGGCCGCGAATGGGTTACACGGGTCGGGTACGCAGCCAGGGGCGCGAGGCCGAGCGCATCGCCCGGGCGGTTCTCAACGCCTCCTGCCGGCCGGATGCCGTGCTCGTCTCGACCTTCTGGTGGGAGAAGGTCAAGAACTTCGGCGACCTGCTCACCCCTTACCTTCTGCGCGACTGCGGCATCGTGCCGGTGCTCACGCCGCCCGCGCAGGCCGACCTCGTCGGTGTGGGATCACTCGTGCAGCACCTGCCGCCCGACTTCGGGGGAGCCCTGTGGGGCACCGGACTCGTCCACGACCGGCGTACCGAGTTGCCCGACGCGACCTGTCTGGCGCTGCGCGGGGATCTGACGCGGGACCGGATGGGTTCGCCGCACGTGGATGCGCTCGGTGATCCTGGGTTGCTGGTCTCCCGCCGGGTTCGGCGGCCGGGCGTGTCGTACGACGTCGGGGTGGTGGCGCACTACGTCCATGCGGACGACGAGTGGCTCCACGACCTCGTCTCCGGTCATCCCGATCATGCGAACACGGTGCTGCCCATCGACGTCGCCCAGCGCCCCTCCGCCGTGGCCCGCCAGGTGGCCTCCTGTCGCGCGATCGTGTCGACGTCCCTGCACGGTGTCATCACGGCCGACGCGTTCGGCATTCCGGCGGCGTGGATCCGGATGCCGAGGTCGTTGTACGGCGGTGACTTCAAGTTCCACGACCACGAGAGCGTCGTCCGGCCCTCCGGAGCTCGCGACATCGACGCCGCCGACGTGTCCTCGCTCGCTCAGGTCGCGGCCGCCGCGAGGCCGGCCGACATGGCCGCCGTGGAACGGGCCCAGGACGGACTCATCGCTGCCGCAGCTCGTATCCCCGACGTCGTGCGACACCGTCGCGTGCCCACCTGGCAGATCCCGCTCACCGGTCGAGGCAGCGTCGTCCACACGCACGTGTGAGGTCCACGGCATCAGTGGTGTCGGCGCTGTTCAGCGACGTCAGTGTCGGTGTCGTTCGGTGACGTTCGGTGTCGTTCAGTGACCGGCGTGTGAGCCCGACGGCGGAGTGCGACGGACGAGACCCACGGCACGCCCCGAGAGCGCAGCCGCGTCGATCACGACCCGCGCCAGGCGGTCGGGGTCGCGTCGGACGACACCGGCAGCGGTGTTGCGCATGGTGCGGCCGATCCCACGGGCAAGCTCCCGGGCGACGAAGGCGCGGCCGTGAAACGCCAGATCGGTCTGGGCACCCACGACGTTGCTGCGAAAGGCCCGTCGCAGCAGGGTCGAGGCGACGAGACGGGCCGGATCGGTGGGCTCGACGACGACCGCATCGTCGCACCACGCGAGGGCGCCACCCTGATCGAGCACAGCGCGGAAGAAGAAGTGATCCTCCCCGCCCGCTCCGGCGAGGTGGGTGGGAAACCACGGGTCACCGATCCGGTCGGCGATGCCTCGCCGGATGCAGATGTTCTGGGCACCGTTGAGCATGTCGACGCGCCCGCAGGGGTGCCGGGTACGGCCTGCATAGATGCTGTTGCGCGCGAGGAGCGAGGCGCCCGAAGGCAACTCGCCGAGGACGGGCCCGGCCGTGACGTCTGCGCCGTTCGTCGATGCGGCCGACGTGAGTGCCTCGAACCAGCCGGGGGTCACGAACCCGTCGTCGTCGAGCATGACGAGCCACTCCCAATCGGGCCGGTGCTCGGTCGCCGCGCGCACGAGGGCGTTGCGCACCTCGGCGATCCCGGGCCGCGGCACGGGCACGCAGACGGCGTCGAGTCCGCTCGCGTGTACGACCTGCGGGGCTTCCGTGCCCGCGTCGTTGTCTCCGACGACGACGAGCACGTTCCGTCCGTCGATCTCCGGCTTCAGCGAATCGAGGAGTCGCGCGAGCAGCTCGGGCCGCCGGTAGGTGGGAATGCCGATGACGACGGGGGAGGGCGCGGTGGGGGGCATGGTCTCCTCACCTGAAGGTCGTGGCGGCGCAACCGGATTGGGGCCGGACTCCAGTCCACCGTACGACGAAGCAGGCGTGCGGTCGTTCAGGCGCGGCCGTCCCAACCCTTCTCGACATCGTTGAGGTCGGGTACCTCGAGGTCGGTGCCCGAGAAGTCGGGAACTCCGGCTTGTGGGCGGGTGCGCCGGGAGAGCTGGTGGGCGAGGTGGTAGCCGATGATCACCGTGACCGTGCCGAGCGCGATGCCCGAGAGCTCGAATCCCTCGGTGAGGTGGAAGCTCACGTTGCCGACGCCCATGATGATGCCCGCGGCCAGGGGAACGAGCGTGGCGGGGTGGCCGAACATCACCTTGTGCTCGACCCAGATCTTCGCGCCGAGCAGCCCGATCATCCCGTAGAGCACGACGGTGATGCCGCCGAGGACGCCACCGGGGATCGCCGAGACCACCGCGCCGAACTTGGGGGAGAACCCGAAGGCGATGGCGGTGATCGCTGCGACGACGTAGGCGGCCGTGGAATAGACGCGGGTCGCGGCCATGACCCCGATGTTCTCGGCGTACGTGGTGGTGGGAGCACCACCGACGGAGGTCGCGAGGATCGTCGCCACACCGTCCGCGCCGACGGCGCGCCCCATGAGTGGGTCGAGATCGGCGCCGGTCATCTCACCGACGGCCTTGACGTGGCCGATGTTCTCGGCGACGAGAGCGACGACGATCGGCAAGGCGACCAGGGCGAATCCCGCGTGGAAGGTGGGCAGGTGCCAACCCGGTGTCGTCGCCGTCGTGTGACCGGGTAGGCCGAACCACGGCGCGGCGGCGACGGCGCTCCAGTCCACGCGCAGGTGGGTCGTCACCTCGCCGGCGGCCGTCGGGGCGGTGATCGGGCCGGCCACGACGTCGGTGAGCCACGAGAGCGTGTACCCGACGACGACCGCCGCGAAGATCGCGATGCGCGAGAGGAATCCGCGCGAGGCGACACTCACGACGATGACGAAGAGCATGACGATCACGGCGATCCACTGGTCCTGCGGCCAGTAGGTGTTCGCGACGACGGGGGCGAGGTTGAAGCCGATGAGCATGATGACGGCGCCCGTGACCGCCGGTGGCATGAGCCGGTGCATGAACGTGGCGCCGAGGACGTGGATCGCCAGGCCGATGAGCACGAGCGCCACGCCGACCCACAGCAGTGCGCCCGTCTTGTCCGACGTCGTGCCGCCCTGGGCCGCGATGATTCCCGTGACACCGACGAACGAGGCCGACGAGCCGAGATAGCTCGGCACCCGGCCTCCCGTGAGGGCGAGGAAGAGCAGCGTGGCGATGCCCGACATCATGATCGCCAGTTGCGGGGAGAGCCCCATGAGCAGGGGAAACACGAACGTCGCGCCGAACATCGCGACGACGTGCTGCATTCCGAGGCCGACCGTGCGGCCCCAGGAAAGACGTTCTGACGGAGCGACGACGTCGTCGGGGCCGGCGAGGGCACCATCGCGGTGCAGGGTCCACAGGTTCACGAGCGATGAACGTATCAGCCTCGAAGGGCGACGGCGTCGAGGTGCGGGATGTGCGACGGCCTCGCGGGCACCGGCCGTGGCGCGGGTGATGCGCGTGACACACCCGTGCCGTCGCCGGCCGGGAGGGGGTGTCGCTCCATCTCGCGCAAGAAAGACCGGTCACTGAACCGGCTCCACGAAGGCGCAGACTTCTGACCAGGCACGACGCGCGAAGGTGCGGCGCGGGAGGCGGAACTGACCGGTCTTTGTTGCGCGAGATTCGCCGTCCCTCGCCCGGCGACCCCGCCGACCGCCTCCCCAGCCGCCGAAACAGCCGTCGTTTCCGCCCCGAGGGCTCGGGCAAAGAGGGCGAACGCCGCAAGTCGGTCAGGCTCCGGTGAGGTTCTGCCTGCGGCGGACCCTATGCGTGCGGGGAGCGGTGTTCACGCGGGCCGGGCGAGGACGAGCGCGAAGTCGCCGGCGTCGTCGGTCCAGAACCCGGTCACCTCGAACCCGGCCGCGGCGAGCTCCTCGCGCACACCCTCGGGCCGGAACTTGGCCGAGATCTCGGTGAGGATGTCCTCGCCCTCGTCGAACGGCACGTCGAGGTCGAGTTCGGCGATGCGAAGACGCAGGTCGCGGCGGGCGCGCAGGCGCATCTCGATGTGTTCGGTCCCCTCGTTCCACACGGCGACGTGGGCGAACGCCTCGGGGTCGACGTCGGCGTCGAGCTCGCGGACGAGGACGTGCAGCACATTGCGATTGAACTCCGCGGTCACGCCGGCCGCGTCGTCGTAGGCGGCGACGAGGCGTGCCGGGGCCTTGACGAGGTCGGTGCCGAGCAGCAGGGAGTCCTGTGGTCCGAGCCCGTCGCGGAGACGACGCAGGAAGGCGTGCCGTTCCTGCCGGTCGAGGTTGCCGATCGTGCTGCCGAGGAACGCGACGAGCCGCCGTCCACCGTCGGGCAGGAGCCCGAGGTGGTGGTCGAAGTCGCCGACGACGCCATGGAGGTCGATCTGCGGGTAGTCGCCCGCGAGTGCGTCCATCGCCTCGCGCAAGGCGTCGGCGCTGACGTCGAACGGCACGTACCGTCGCAGGCCGCCGGTGCGGTCCAGCGCGTCGAGGATCAGCCGGGTCTTCTCGCTCGCACCCGAGCCGAGCTCGACGAGCACGTCGGCGCCGCTCGCCGCCGCGATGTCGTCGGCCCGCGCGCGCAGGATCCCGGCCTCCGCGCGGGTCGGGTAGTACTCCGGCAGCCGGGTGATGTCGACGAAGAGCTCGCTGCCGCGGGCGTCGTAGAAGTACTTCGGCGGTAGCGTCCGCGGCCGGGAGCCGAGGCCGTCGCGGACGTCGCGGCGCATCGCCTCCCGCAGGTCGCCGGGGGAGAGGTGGACGTCGATCGTCATCGTGCGGTCGGCCATGGCGGTTCTCCTGTCGTGGCGGGCGTGCGGGAGGGCTGGTCGAGGGGATCGATGGTGACGGTGAACTCGTCCCCGTCGCGGGTCACGGTGATGAGGTGCCGGTCGGGGATCTGCTCCCAGGTCTCGCCGTCGTCGTCGGGCTCGGAGGCGACGAGCACACCGCCGTCGCGGCGCGTGACGTACATCGGCTCGCCGACGACGACCCCCGCGATCGCTTGGCCGTCGGTGGCGAGGAGGGTGAGGCGGCCCGCGCCGGCGGCCCCCTCTTCGAGTTGTCGCACCGCGGAGGCGAGCCCGCCGGCCAGGTCGACGCCGGCCCGCCAGGCCGTGGCCGCGAGGCCGAACGGCAGGGCGGAGTCGACTCCGGCCGCGGCCTCGGGGACGCTCGCCACCGCGGAGGCGAAGCGCGCCCGGTCGCCCGGCCAATCACGGAGGGCCCCGTTGTGGCTGAGAGCAGAGGTGCCGTCGACGAAGGGCGCTGCGCAGGACTCGTCGGCCGCGGTGCCGACCGTCGCCGAGCGCACGGCCGCGAGCACACAGCCCGAGTCGATCGTCGGCGCGATCGACGCGAACGAGGCGTCGGTCCACATCGGCTGAGCACGGCGGAAGCGCACGGGCGTCTCTCGCCCGTCGACGTACCAGGCCGCGCCGAAGCCGTCGGCGTTCATCGTGCCGTGCCGCTGCCGGCGGGGCGCCCACGACTGGCGCAGGAGCCCGAACTCCGGTCGGAGGATGAGGTCGTCGAGCGTGCGCGGCGGCCCGAGCCACGCGATGTGTCGACACATCAGGGGCGCGCTTCCACGACCGTGCGCGCGTCGCGATCAGCGAGTCCAACAGGCGCGTGACGCGACAGGGGCGCGGATGACATGTTGTACCGATACATCACCGGGCATCCTCGTCGCGCGCGGTGCGGAAGCCCGCGAAGATCTGCCGGCGGATCGGGTGGTCCCAGTTGCGGAACGTCGCGCGCGCGGCGAGGCCGTCGGTCGCCCACGAGCCGCCGCGCAGCACGCGGTAGTCGCCGCCGAAGAAGACTTCGGAGTACTCGGGGTACGGGAACTGGCAGAAGCCCGGGTGGCCGTGGAAGCGGCTGCTCGTCCACTCCCAGACGTCGCCGATGAGCTGCAGCGCGCCGGTGGGGGAGGCGCCCGCGGGGAACGACCCGACCGGCGACGGCCGGTAGGGCGTCTGCCCGACGTTGGCGAGCTCGTCGGTGGGCGGCGCGTCGCCCCAGGGGAATCGGCGCTTGGTGCCGGTGGCCGGATCCCACGAGGCGGTCTTCTCCCACTCCGCCTCGGTGGGCAGCCGGCGTCCGGCCCATCGGGCGTAGGCGTCGGCCTCGAACCAGCAGACGTGCTGCACGGGCTCGTCCTCGGGCAGCGGCTCGAGCCGGCCGAAGCGCCGCCGCGCCCAGCCCCCGCCGTCCCGCACCCAGAACGCGGGCGTCCGTTTGCCGGAGCGGGCGAGCCATTCGCGGCCGTCGGGGTGCCACCAGCGCTCGTCGTCGTAGCCGCCCGCCTCGACGAACCGGCGGTAGTCACCCGTCGACACCGGTGTCGTGTCGATCCAGAACGCGGCGACGTCGACCTCGTGCGCGGGGCGTTCGTTGTCGTAGGCCCACGGGTCGTCGTCGGTGCCCATGACGAACGGGCCACCGGGGACGAACACCTCGCGCGGCAGGGCGCCCTTCGAGCGCGGCGCGGGCCGCTCGTCGTCGAGCGGGAGCACCGGTGCCCCGCGCCGGAGTTGGTGGGTCGCGAGCATCGTCTCGTCGTGCTGGTGCTCGTGTTGGAGGACGAGGCCGTAGACGAACGCGTCGCGTAACAGCGGCGCGTCGCCGTCGAGGCGTAGCCCGTCGAGGGAGTCGAGCACCTTGCGCCGGACGAGGTCGAGGTAGCCGGTCGACTCCTGCGGTGAGAGCAACGGCAGGGTGGGCCGTTCGGCGCGTGGGTGCTCGAAGGCGTCGTAGATGTCGTCGATCTCGGGGCGCATCGGTTCGATGCCCGCGGCGGCCCGCAGCAGCCACAGCTCCTCGTAGTTGCCGACGTGCGCGAGATCCCACACGAGCGGCGACATGAGCCGGCTGTGTTGGGCGGTGAGCTCGTCCTCGTCGAGGATCGCCGTGGTCAGCGCCGTCGAGCGCCGCCGGACCCGCTCGAGTTCGTCGGCGATCGCGGTACGCAGTCCCTCGGTGTCGAGGGCGCGGGGGTCGATGCTCATGCCGTCTCCTGCCGGGCGGGGGTGGTGGCGTCGGGTCCATGAACGAGCGGAGAGTCGTGGAAGGCGGGGTCGTCGGCGGGACAGCGGCGCCGGTCGACGTAGGTCTGCCGATAGTCCGCGACGAGCCGGGCGAGTGCGGGATCGCCCGTCACGGCGGGAAGTTCGGCCTCGACGGCGTCGAAGAGAGCGCCCGCGGCGCGAGCGAGGGCCTTGTCGCGCGGGCCGAGGTGCGCGGCGCGATCCCAGGCGTCGGCGACCGGGGCGCAGGCGTGTTCGGCGGCCGCCGCGGCTCGGGGCCGCTCGAGCAGGGTCGCGAGGACCGTCACCGGCACGGGCCACCACTGCGGCGGCAGCGCGTCGAGATAGCGGACCTCGAACCAGCCGCGCGCCCGCACCGGCGGAAAGAGCGTCGTCAGGTGGCGCTGCAGGTCGGCCGTCGTCGGCGGGTCGAGGTGCGGCAGGCGGCCGCTGACCCAGTCGCGCAGCGTGCCTCCGGGGTGCGGCCGGCAGCCCTCGCCGGTGAACATCAGCGGCGCGTCGAGCACGAACTCCGCGTACGCCGCGGCCGGGTCGCCGTTCGGCGTCGGCGCATGGGTGCGCGCCGGATCGAGGCCGCGCCAGACGCGTTGGCGCGTCGACACTGCCCCGGTCGCGCGGCCGCCGAGTCGGGGCGAGTTGGCGAAGGCGGCGACGAGGGTCGGTCCGACGGTGTGCAGGAGACGCCACCGCGCGGCGACGTCCGCCTCGTCCGCGCCGGCGTCGAGGCTGACCTGCACCGCGGTCGTCGAGCGCATCATCGTGCGGCCGAGATCGTGACCGAGGGCGTCGAAGTAGGCCTCCATCGCGGCGTAGCGCGGCCGGTCGAGCTGCCGGGGACGCCGCGGGTGCGGGTCGGTCGCCGCCGGGACGACGGTCAGGCCGTCGGAGGCGAGCACGGCGAGGAGGTGGGCGACGTCACGCTGCAGGTCGGCGACGCAGGTCATGACGTCGGGGGCGGGCCGGGAGCTGAGCTCGACCTGACCCGCGGGTTCGAAGGTGACGAGGCTGCCGCCGGGCATCGGTCCGGCGAGGAGGCGCTGCAGCCGGGGGAGGGCCACAGCACGCGCGGGATGGGTGGGATCGACGACGAGCCATTCGAGCTCGGCGCCGACGGTGCCGGGCGGCCCGGTCTTGAAGCAGATGCCGCGGACGTGATCGTGCACGTCACCTTCGCCGGTGAGAACGGCATCGGCCTGCAGGTGCTGGCCCGGGCCCGCCGCGGCAGGCGCGGATCGCCGGCGCAGCGGCGCCGGAGTCATCGGCATGGTCACCTTCGGTGTCGAGAACGAGCCCCGCGTCCCACTATGCAGGCTGCGGCCGGCTCGGGCGACCGCTGAGGGCGGCGGCGACGTCCCGCCGGCAACCACAGCCACGGCGACGTCCTCCCGTTCGAACCCCGTTCGTCCAGGTCACGGGCGTGACGTCGACGCGCTGACGATGAGGGCGCCGTCGTCGGCGATCGTCGACTCCCGCCGGTGGCACGAGCGCGGTGACCATGTTTCATACCCGGTTATACTCGGAGGATGAAGACAGCGATCTCCGTTCCCGACGACACGTTTCGGCGTGCCGAGGCTGCCGCCGGCAAGCACGGCATGAACCGGTCCCAGTTCTACGCGGCGGCAGCCGAGCGGTACGCGCGTGAGTTGGAGGGCAGTGACCTGACGGCCGCTATCGACGACGTGCTCGCGCAGATCGGCGAGGACGGTTCTGCCGCAGATGCGGTGGCGCTGGGACGTCGCAGGCTTGCGGCCGCCGATGACGCATGGTGACGCGGGGGGACATTCACTGGTGTGACCTCGGCGAGCCGGCGGGCAGTGCGTCGGCGACACGACGACCAGTACTCGTGGTGCAGAGCGACGTGTACAACAGGAGCCGTCTGGCGACGACTCTCGTTCTTGTCCTCACCTCGAACACGGCTCTGGCCGCCATGCCCGGGAACGTCTTCCTGTCCGCTGTCCTCACCGGGTTGCCGAAGGACTCCGTCGCGAACGTCACCGCGATGGTGACAGTGGACCGACGCGACCTCGACCCTCATCCCGTCGGTTCTGTGCGCGAACAGCTCATGATCGCGATCGACCGTGGAATGCGACAGGTGCTCGATCTTGGGTGACCCCTGATCTCCGCCTGGGTGGCATCCGACGAGCGCGCCGGGGTGGACCGGTCATGTGGCCGGAAGCTCGCCGGTCAGGTCGGCATGCAGGGCGCGGATGCGGACGAGCAGGTCGTCGCGGATGAGGCGCATCCGCTCGGGTCCGTGGATGCCGCGCGTCGAGGGTTCGTCCGTCTCCCACGTCTCGACCGGGCCCCTTCCGGGACGCTCGATGCTCGCCTCGCCCCCGACGACGACGACCCGGTCGACACGGTCGAGCAGCGCCGGGTCGATCGCCTTGGGATGCTCGCCGGCCATGGAGGCGCCGATCTCCTCGACGACCTCGCGGGAGAGCTCGTTGAGTGCGCCGCCGGGCGCGGTCCCGGCCGAGTGCACCTCGACGGCGTCGCCTGCGACCTGTCGCATGAGCGCGGCCGCCATCTGGGACTTCCCGCCGTTCTTGACGCACACGAACAGGACGGACGGGCGGGAAGGGTTGGTCATGACACGGCCTCCGTGACGGATCGGTGAGGGTAGCGGGAACGTAGGGCCAGCGAGACGTACGAGGCCGACGAGCACGGGCACCTCGATGAGCGGACCGACGACTCCGGCGAGCGCCTGTCCGGAGGCGACGCCGAAGGTCGCGATAGCCACCGCGATCGCGAGCTCGAAGTTGTTGCCGGCGGCGGTGAAGGCGAGCGTCGTCGTCCGCCGCAGCGCCACCGACCGATGCCACCTGAGGCGCGATCCGCGGCCGCGTCTTCGAAGAGCTGATGGAGGCGAGGACCGGCGGGCGACTACAGCGCCACCGAATCGGTCGGATGTCGCCCGGTCAACGGGCGGCCGGGGGCAGATGCGCCGCGTCGGAGACGAACGCGCTCGCGCCTTCGCCGCGCCCGACGTTCACCCGGTGGCCGGTCCAGCGGGCATAGCTGCCGTTCCGCCGCCGCGACAGCACCGGCACCGTCCGGACCGTCACCCCCTCGCGCGGGATCTCCTCCATGGGGAAGGTCAACGGCGTCGGCGTCAGGAGTTCCCCCGCCGGGTGAACCGGTTCCCCGGCCGCGTCGAGCATGGCGCCCTTGCGCAGGGCCACCTGCCCGGGTGCCAGCCGCACCGGTACCAGCGGGATCCAGTGGGCCGGCACCGTGCCGGCCAGCTCGTACCACAGATCCCCGGGCTCGATGTCGTCCGGAGTCCTCGGCCGTCGCGATGGCGACTCCCCGTCCCGCCGCCGGCCGTCACCACTGCGTCCGGGAACCACCGTCTCGACCGCCCAGGCGAGGTTGGCCACCTCGTCCCGCAGGAGCGCCACCTCCTCGATCGGGTCTCCCACCAGTGGCGTCGGACCAGTCGGGGCCAACACCACGCCGTCGAGTTCGCGCCCGTCCTCGGCGGTGACCTCGAAGATCCGGAAACCTCGCCCGCGCCGTGCGGCGGAGGCGTCGCCGATCGATGTTTCCTCCCCGAAGCTGTTGCGGACCACCACCGAACGCACCTGGTTCAACGCACCGGCCCGGCCGTCGACGGGCACGATGAGCCAGTCGTCACCGCTGTTCAGCGCGAACTCCGCCAGGCACAGCCGAGCCAGGTCGTGCGGCTGCGCCTCGATGGCGGCGATGTCGACGGCCCCATCCTCCAGCTGCCAGTAGCGGTCGGCGGGCTGTCCCGGATACCGCAGAGGGGTCGCGAGGAGAACGTCTGTACGTTCTGCGGGCTCGTCCAGCTCGTCGTCGCCGTCGAGGGCAACCATGGCCTCCGGCAACCACGTCAGGTGGTGCCAGCGCGCCGAGCCGCCTCCGAAGCCGGTCGCCGCGACGACTGCAGCGGTGTCCCCATGCCCGAATCGGAGAAGGAAACGATGCTCGAGCCTGCTCGTCGTCCAGCACCCGCCGCGATCCGGTGGCCCGTCCGCCCAGGCGAGCCATTCCCGCGCGGCGATCTCGGCGCCCGCCGGATCGGCCGCGCTGGCGATCCATTCGGGCACGCCGCTCCTGAGCGCGGCCAGCGCGGCCTCTCCGTCCGGGACGCTGCCTACGAGACAGAGCGCGAGGTCGTCCGCGACCGGGTCGAGCCGACGGTCGGGATCGCGGGGGTCATCCGAGTCCGTGAGCGGATAAGCCGTCCGAGCGCCGTCCGCCGCGTCGGGGTGGCCGGCATCGGTCAGCGCCTCGATCAGCGCGGCGCCTGCCTCGGCCCGCCACCGGAGGCCCGAGCTCGCCTTCGGAACGTGCTCGACCATCTCCTCCAGCATCGCCCCGGTCGGCCACCTCCGCCACGTCGGCTCGGAGTTCGGTCCATCCGTGTCGTCAGGCTGCCCGCCCGGCGCCCACGCCGTCACCGGGAGCGCCCGCGACCTGACCGTCACGGAGACGGCCGTGCCCACGTCCTCGCCCAGCAGTTCACCGAGCTGCCACTGTCGGCCGATCATCCACAGCGGGTCGGCGATCACGGCCTCCGCGCCGGGCCGAGGGTCGCCCGACACGGTCTGCGGTTCCAGACGCGTGAGAGCCGGCGGCCTGGTGAGCAGCTTCCGAAGGGCTTCGGAGACCAGCACCTCGGAGACCAAGGACACGGGGGTGAAGTCGCTCATGACGTCGTCTCCCTCACGAAGGGCAGCAGCGAGTGGATCCTCGAGATGTCCCGCAACGCGGCGAAATCCAGCCCCGCCTCTCCCTGCAACGAGGAACTGCGGGCGTAGAGGGCCGGCAGGATCAGTCCCTCGCCCAGCAGTTGGTCCAGCCTCACCAACCGGGCCTTGGCCAGATCCAGTGTGCTGGTCACGACTCCGAGCACTGGATCGCCCCGGGAAGGGTGGAGGGCTTGATCTCCCCAGGAGGATGGAGTCATGCCTGCACCGAAGAGGTACCCCGACGAGTTGCGTGAACGAGCGATCCGGTTGGTTCGCGACCGGATCGCCGCCGAGCCCGGCTTGGCGGTCTCGCGTGCGTGCCGGTTGACCGGTGAGCAGCTCGGGATCAACGGCGACACGCTGCGGAACTGGGTCAAACGCGAACGGATCGACGACGGAGAGATCCCCGGCACAACGAGTACGGACGCGGCCCGGATCGCAGAGTTGGAGAAGGAGAACCGCGAACTGCGGCGCGCGAATACGATTCTGCGCCAGGCGAGTGCCTATTTCGCTCAGGCGGAGCTCGACCGCCGACCGTAGACGTCGATGCGTTCATTGCCGCGCACCGCGACGAGCATGGGGTCGAGCCGATCTGCGAGGTCCTGAAAGAGACTGGAATCGCGATCGCCCCAAGCTCCTATTATGCCCGCAAGAGTAGGCCTGTCTCGAAGCGGGCCACAAGTGATGCCGTCATCGACGAACGTCTGCAGGAGCTGCACGAGAAGAACTTCGGCGTGTACGGGGTCCGCAAGATGTGGAAGGCCTATCTGCGGGCCTGGCCCGGTGAGCCGGTCGCACGATGCACCATCGAACGTCGCATGCGAGCGTTGGGCCTGGCTGGCGTGCCGAACGCGCGCACCACCCGGACCACCAGACCCGCGCGGGCGAAGGCCTGCCCGGCCGACCGGCTCCAGCGGGACTTCACCGCGCCGGCGCCGGACCACCGGTGGGTAGCCGACATCACCTACGTCGCCACATGGGCCGGGTTCGTGTACGTGGCTTTCGTGATGGACCTGTATTCCCGCCGGATCACCGGGTGGCGGGTATCGAACTCATTAAGGACCGATCTGGCGCTGGACGCCCTGGAACACGCCTTGTGGGAACGTGGCCGACACCAGCGAGACCTGTCGTGCCTGGTGCACCACTCGGATCGCGGCTGCCAATACGTCTCTATTCGTTACACCGAGAGGCTCCTTGAGTCCGGAATCGAACCCTCGGTCGGATCGACCGGCGATTCCTACGACAATGCCGCTGCCGAGGCGTTGAACAAAATCTACAAGAAGGAACTCATCTGGAAACGTGGGCCGTGGAGCGGTCTGGATGCCGTCGAACTCGCCACCATGGAGTGGGTCGACTGGTACAACAACGACCGCCTTCACTCACACTGCGGCGACATCCCACCCATCGAGTACGAAGACCTGTTCTACGCTGAACACGCCAGCGCCCCGGCACCCGCCGGGGCGGCACAACCCGCTCTCCACTGAACCCGGGGCGATCC
>NZ_LN651325.1 GCF_000826525.2 Mobilicoccus massiliensis
CTGTTCGAGCGGCTGGTGGGGCCTGGGGCCGGGTGAAACCGCCTGTTCGAGCGGTGTCGCCGGCGTGCGCGTGGGGTCGCGCACGGTCGCGGTGCCCTCGCCGTGTCGTCGGGATTCCCAACCCCCGCTCGAACAGGCCGTTTCACCGGGCCTTCACGCTCGAACAGGCGTTTTCACCTGGTTTTGACGCTCGAACAGGCGTTTTCATCCCGGCGAGTCCGGTGGAAGTGCCTGTCCGAGCGGGGATGAACCCGCGGGGTGGGGTGAAAACGCCTGTTCGAGCGGGGATGAGGCCGTGGGGTGGGGTGAAAGAGCCTGTTCGAGCGGCTGGCGCGCTTGGGGTCGGGTGAAAACGCCTGTTCGAGGGGCCTCTTCGTGGGTGCGGTCAGCGGCTCTGGGGCGTGAGGCCGAGTTTGCGACCGGCCAGCCCGCGGGCGCGGGTGGCGAGGCCCTTGGCGATGCCGCGTAGGGCGACGCCGGCGGGGCCGTCGGGGTTGGAGTTGACCACGGGCGATCCGGTGTCCGAGCCCTCGCGCAGCGAGACGTCGAGCGGAATCTGGCCGAGCAGCGGGATGTCGGTGCCCACGATGCGGCTGAGGGAGTCCGCCACCTGCTGGCCACCGCCGGAGCCGAAGATCTCCTGGCGGGTGCCGTCGGGCAACTCGAGCCACGACATGTTCTCGATGACGCCGACGATGCGCTGGTGGGTCTGAGTGGCGATCGAGCCGGCGCGCTCGGCGACCTCTGCCGCCGCCTGTTGCGGGGTGGTCACGACGATGATCTCGGCGCCCGGGATGAGCTGGGCGACCGAGATCGCGACGTCACCGGTGCCGGGCGGCAGGTCGAGGAGCAGGACGTCGAGGTCGCCCCAGAAGACGTCGGCGAGGAACTGCTGCAGCGCGCGGTGCAGCATCGGGCCACGCCACACGACGGGCTGGTTGCCGGGGACGAACATGCCGACCGAGATGACCTTCACGCCGTTGGACTCCGGCGGCATGATCATGTCGTCGACCTGCGTCGGCGGGTAGTCGACACCGATCATGCGGGGGATCGAGAAGCCGTAGATGTCGGCGTCGACGACGCCGACCCGCAGCCCGGCGTCGGCCAGCGCGACGGCGAGGTTGGCGGTGACCGACGACTTGCCGACGCCGCCCTTGCCGGAGGCGACGGCGTAGACGCGGGTGAGCGAGCCGGGCTTGGCGAACGGGATCTCGCGTTCGGCCTGGCCACCGCGCAACTGCTGCTTGAGCGCCGCGCGCTGCTCGTCGTTCATCACGCCGAGCGTGACGTCGACGTCGGTGACGCCGTCGACGGCGCGCAGCGCCTTGTCGGTGTCTCGGCTGAGGGTGTCCTTGAGCGGGCAGGCGGCGACCGTGAGCAGAATGGTCACCGCGACACGGCCGGCGTCGTCGATCGAGACGTTGTCGACCATGCCGAGCTCGGTGATGGGGCGGTGGATCTCGGGGTCCTCGACGCCGGCGAGAGCCTGGAGAAGAGTCTCCGTCGTGGGTACTGACATGCGTCCCACTCTAGGGCCGGGGTGCAGGGCCCCGATCCGTGGGGCGCGGTGGGGCACGGGAGGAGGCGGTACCTCCTGGCGCGGTCGGGAGCAACCGTTCACGTTCCCGTCACGCAGGCGCGTCATCGTGGAGGGCGGATCACGATTCTGGGAGGGACACGTGTCGCTTCGTCATCGCTCGTCCGGCGTTCTGTGCGCCGTCGTTCTCGTGCTCGGCATCGCTGCGGCCGGGCCGGGCCCCTGGTCGGCCCGGCCTGCGGCGGCCGCTCAGACCGTCAAGGCCGTGAGCCTTCAGGTGGGGGCCACCCCCGCCCGGGCGACCGTGACGTGGTTCGCCCGTTCCACGTCCGGCCAGAGAGTGGAATACGGCGTCGCAACGCCCGCCGGCCGGCTGCCCGCCGCACCCGTGCGCCGGAAGGCCGCAGCGCGTCCTGCGTCGGAACGCGGATGGTCGAGTGTGCATGCCGCGATGACGGGACTCCGCCCGGGCACGACCTACGCCTACCGCGTCGGATCACACCGTTCGGGATGGTCGTCGGTCTCGCGGTTCACCACCCCGGCGGGGGAGTACGGCACCTTTCTCGCGTTCGGCGATCCCCAGCTCACGAGATCCGGGCGCACGGTGAACGGCGCGGCCGGGTGGGCTCGCACCCTCGACACGGCGCTGCGCCGCCACCCCCGGCCGCGGTTCGTCTTCTCCCTCGGTGACCAGGTGAACGACCCGGCCGCGTCGGCCGAGTGGGACGCGTTCTTCGCGCCGCCGGCTCTGCGCGGTCAGCGGCTCGCGACGCTCATCGGCAACCACGACCAGGCCCGCCGCGCGCCGCAGTACGGGCAGCACGTCGTGGCCCCCAACCTCGTGTCCACCGGGCGTGCTCCGGGCACGGGCAACGCGTACTTCGTCGAGGGGAAGACGCTCGTCATCGCGCTCGACAGCAACGAGAAGCGCCTCGCCGTGCACCGCGACTACCTCCGCAAGGTCATCGCGGCCAACCCGCGGGTGACCTGGCGCATCGTCGGCTTCCACCACTCGCCGTTCTCCGGCTCGAGCCACGCCGACGACGCCGACGTGCGCGCCTTCCGCGCCGGCCTCACCCCGGAGTTCGGTCGCCAGGGCATCGACCTCGTTCTCGGCGGCCACGATCACAGCTATGTGCGAACGCACCTCATGAACGGCCCGCGCATCTCGCGGCGTGGGAGCGCGAACCCAACCGTTCACCGCCCGCGACGCGGGGAGACCCTCTACCTCACGTTGAACTCGAGCTCGGGCAGCAAGATGTACCCGCTGGTGAGCGGCACGCCGTGGGCCGCCAAACGCGATCAGGGTCGGCGCCCCACGTATACCGCGGTGACCACGTCGGCGACCCGGCTCACGGCCTCGACCTACCACGACCGGGGGCGGCGCGTCGACGAGGTGACGCTGACCCGCTGAGACCGGCGTCCCGTCGTCAGCCCGCAGGGCCCTCGTCGGGCGCGCGAGTGGCCTCGATCGCCCCGAGTCCCTCGCTGACCGCGTCCTCACCTGCCACCGGCAACGGGTCCTCGATCGGGGGCTGCTGGCGTTTGCCCTTCTTCTTCTTGCGGGGG
Organism: Mobilicoccus massiliensis; assembly: GCF_000826525.2. Lineage (GTDB taxonomy): Bacteria > Actinomycetota > Actinomycetes > Actinomycetales > Dermatophilaceae > Mobilicoccus > Mobilicoccus massiliensis. The sequence goes on from NZ_LN651325.1 coordinate 3,107, forward strand.
CGCCGCTCGCGCTCCTCGGCGTCGTCCTCCTCGTCGGCGACGCGGCTCTCGGCCATCTCCTCGAGCAGGTCCCGCAGCTCGGAGCGCACGAAGTCACGGGTCGCCACGTCGCGCAAGGCGATGCGCAGCGCGGCCACCTCACGCGTGAGGTACTCGGTGTCGGCGAGGTTGCGTTCGTCGCGCGCCCGATCCTGTTCGAGACCGACACGGTCGCGGTCGTCCTGTCGGTTCTGCGCGAGGAGGATGAGCGGCGCCGCGTAGCTCGCCTGCAGCGACAGGATGAGCGTGAGCAGGGTGAAGTTGAGCGAGCGCGGGTCGAACTGCACGGTCTCGGGCGCCAGGGTGTTCCAGGAGAGCCACACCGCGCAGAACACGGTCATGTAGATGAGGAACTGCGGGGTGCCCATGAAGCGGGCGAACGCCTCGCTGCCGCGTCCGAACGCCTCGGGGTCCATGCGCGGGATGCGCATGCGGCGGCCGTGGGTCTCACGCGGCTGGTCGAGCCGACCTCGGGTGGGGGATTCAGCCATCGGTCACCTCGTCGAGTCGGTCTTCGCGCCAGTCCTCCGGCAGCAGGTGGTCGAGTACGTCGTCGACGGTGACGGCACCCACGAGGTGGCCGTCCTCGTCGGCCACGGGCAGGCTCACGAGGTTGTACGTCGCGAGCTCACGCGTGATCGCGGCGACGGAGTCGTCGGGGGCGAGCGGCTCGACGTCCTTGTCGATGACGGAGCCGATCGACTCGTGCGGTGGCTCGCGCAACAGACGCTGGATGTGGACGATGCCGAGGAACTTGCCGGTGGGCGTCTCGGTGGGGGCGCGGCACACGTAGACCATGGCAGCGAGTGCGGGGGAGAGCTCGGAGCGGCGCACGGTCGCGAGGGCCTCGGCGATCGTCGCCTCGGGCGGGAGGATGACCGGCTCGGTCGTCATGAGACCACCGGCGGTGTCCTCGTCGTAGGTGAGCAGTCGCCGGATGTCCTCGGCCTCCTCGGGCTCCATGAGGCGCAGGTAGCGCTCCTGGGCCTCCGGGGTGAGCTCGGAGAGAAGGTCGGCGGCGTCGTCGGGCTGCATCTCCTCGAGGACGTCGGCGGCGCGTTCGCCTTCGAGGGCGGCGAGGATCTGCACCTGGTCGTCCTCGGGCAGCTCCTCGAGGACGTCGGCGAGTTTCTCGTCGCGCAGACCGCCCGCGACTTGGAGGCGCCGAGCCGGAGGCAGGTCGCGGATCATCTCGGCGAGGTCGGCCGCCTTGAGGTCGTCGAAATTGTCGAGCCACAGGTCGGCGCGTTGGTCGGCCTCGTGCTCGCGTAGGCCGCTGACGCGATCGACGTCGACGAGCGCCGTCTCCCCGCGGCGGCGGGTGATGCGGAAGAGAGACTTCTCGCGCGGGTCGGGTTTGCGCACGAAGATCTTCTCCACCGACCACTCCCGCGCCCGCACGCGCTCGATCGCGACGTCCTCGACCGTCGCCTCGTACGGCTCCTCGTCGATCTCCCGCACGGTGACCGTGCGGTCGAGCAGCTCGGCGATGACCCGCACCTCGGTCGGGCGTTGCTCGAAGCGACGCATGTTGACCAGCCCCGTCGTGATGACCTGACCGGCCTCCATACTCGTCACCCGCGTCAGCGGGACGAAGACCCGTCGCCGCCCGGCGACCTCGACGACGAGGCCGACCGCCAGCGGCTTGCGACGGGTGGAGGAGAACGTGACGACGACGTCGCGAACGACACCGACCTGGTCGCCGAGGGGGTCGAAGACCGCGAGACCGGCGAGGCGCGCGACGAAGACCCGGGTGCTCTGGCTCACGCTCGCAGGGTACAACCCGGCACGTCAGAGGCCCTGTTCGTGACGACATGTGGGCCCGGCAGCGCCGCGGGGCGTCGGTCAGCGGCTCCCGGAGCGTGCGTCGTCGCCGCCGCGCTCGCGGTGGCGGCGCACCCGTTTGACGACGTACCACCCGAGCAGCGCCGCGACGAGCGCGAAGACCGCGTACTGGATGTAGCTCGTGTACTGCTGCACCACCGCGTACTCCTCGCCGAGGTAGTAGCCGGCGAGGATGAGGGCGGCGTTCCACACGAGGCTGCCGCCTCCGGTGAGCAGGGAGAAGCGCAGGATCGGCATGCGCTCGAGACCGGCCGGGATCGAGACGAGGCTGCGCACGCCGGGGATGACCCGGCCGACGAGCACGGCGCTCGTGCCGTGCCGCACGAAGAAGTCCTCGGCCTTGAGCATGTCCTCGACGTCGACGAGCGGCACCTTGTCGAGGAGGCGCTCGACGCGATCCCGACCGAGCACGGCACCCAGCCCGTACAGCACCCACGCCCCCACGACGGAGCCGACGGTCGCCCACACGATCGCCGCGACGAGGGAGAGCGATCCCAGGCTCGCGGTGAAGCCGGCCATCGGCAGCACGAGCTCGCTCGGCAGCGGCGGGAAGACACTTTCGAGGCCGACGAGCACTCCGACACCCGGCGCTCCGAGTGTGTCCATCACCTGCACCACCCAACCGCCGATGCCGTCCGTGGGCGGGGCGGCGGCGAGGACGAACGCGGGCATGGGCGGCTCCTGACGACGAGGGCGTGACGGGTGGCGACCGGGGCTGCGGACTGCGGTGTCACCGCGGACGACGCGCAGACGGACCGCGAAGTTCCGTGCCCGCGAGCGCGACCGTCGACGTATGGGTGCCCTCGCCTAGTGTCGGTGAGGAATCCGGCGAGCGCAGCCGGAGAGGGAGGTGCGTCGTGCGAGCCGTGTACGTCGAGGAGTTCGGAGCGCCGGCGCGGGTGGCCGACGTGGCCGTCCCGGAGCCGTCGCCGCGTGGGGTCGTCGTCGAGGTCGAGGCGACGGGCCTGTGCCGCAGCGACTGGCACGCGTGGGCCGGTCACGACGGCGGGGTGTCGCTGCCGCACGTTCCGGGACACGAGTTCGTGGGCCGCATCGCCGCGGTCGGGGACGAAGTGCGCGAGTTCGTCGTCGGCGACCGGGTGACGACACCGTTCGTCTGCGGCTGCGGTGAGTGCCGATACTGCCGGGCGGGCGACGCGCAGGTCTGCCCCGCCCAGACCCAGCCGGGCTTCACCCACGCGGGCTCGTTCGCGGAGTTCGTTCCGGTCGAGAACGCGCAGGTCAACCTCGTGCGGGTGCCCGATGACGTCGACGCCGCGGCCGTCGCGAGCCTCGGTTGCCGGTTCGCGACGAGCTTTCGCGCCCTCCGGCATCGGGCGCGCGTCGAGGCGGGGGAGTCGGTCGCCGTGTTCGGGTGTGGCGGGGTGGGGCTCTCGGCCGTGATGATCGCGGCGGCTCTCGGTGCCCGACCGATCGCCGTCGACGTCTCCGACGGAGCGCTCGCCCTCGCGCGGCGTCACGGGGCGGCGGCCGTGGTCGATGCCTCCGGGCTCACCCCGGCGCAGGTCGCGGCCCGTGTCACGGAAGCGGCCGGAGGCGACGGGGCCGACGTCGCGCTCGAGGCCCTCGGGCGACCCGCGACGGCGGAGGCGGCCGTGCGTTCCCTGCGCCCGCGCGGGCGCTACGTGCAGGTCGGGCTCTTCGCCACCGAGCCGGTGTTCCCGATCGGCGTCGTCACGGCTCGCGAACTCGACGTGCTCGGCAGCCACGGCATGGCCGCGTCGGACTACCCCGAGATGATGGCGATGGTCGCAGGCGGCCGGCTGCGCCCCCAGGATCTCGTCACCCGCACGATCGGCCTCGACGAGGTTCCGGCCGCCCTGCTCGCGATGAACGACGGCACGACTCCCGGCATGACCGTCATCCGCCCCTGATGTCTCTCGAGAGCCTGGTCGAGCCGTGCCGCACGCGGCGTGATGAGCGTCTCAGCGCCGGAAATCGCTGATCGCAGGGCCGCTGTTAGGCTCGAGATCGAGCCGATCCGCCCCTGGTCGTGCGGTCATCGGCATGGACGATCACCAACACGACGACGTGGGAGGACATCGCCACATGCGCAGCCCCAAGGACTTCTTCGCCCCCCTCGCGGTCGGGGCGCCGACCCCGCTTCGTGAGATCCCGGCCCGCCCCTCGCGGGCGATCCACTTCTTCGACCCGAGCAACGCCAAGATGGCGGCCAAGATCCCCAACATGGTCGGTCAGGTCGACGTGCTGCTCGGCAACCTCGAGGACGCGGTCAAGGCCGAGAACAAGGAGGCCGCACGCAACGGCCTCGTCGAGATCGCCAAGAGCACCGACTTCGGTGAGACCCAGTTGTGGTCGCGCCTCAACGCCCTCGACTCCCCGTGGTTCCTCGACGACGTCACGACGCTCGTGACGAACATCGGCGACAAGCTCGACGTCGTCATGATCCCCAAGGTGCAGGGCGCCGAGGACATCCACTACGTCGACCGCATCCTCGCCCAGCTCGAGGCCAAGGCCGGACTGGAGCGTCCGATCCTCGTCCACGCCATCCTCGAGACCGCGCGCGGCATGGCCAACGTCGAGGAGATCGCCGGTGCCTCGCCGCGCATGCAGGGCATCTCGCTCGGCCCAGCCGACCTCGCGGCCGACCGCCGCATGAAGACGACCCGCGTCGGCGGCGGACACCCCGGCTACCTCGTGCGCGCCGACGCGGCCAAGACCGACGACGGCTACGACATCCACGGCGAGCAGACCCCGCGGGCCACTCACCAGCAGGATCTGTGGCACTACACGATCGCGCGCATGGTCGACGCCTGCGCGATGCACGGGATCTTCCCGTACTACGGCCCGTACGGCGACATCACCGACGTCGTCGGCTGCGAGGACCAGTTCCGCAACGCGTTCCTGCTCGGTTGCGTGGGAACGTGGACCCTGCACCCCAAGCAGATCGAGATCGCGCGCCGCGTGTTCAGCCCCGACCCGGCCGAGGTCGAGCACGCCTACGAGGTCGTCACCGCGATGGGCGACGGCACCGGGGCCGTCATGGTCGACGGCAAGATGGAGGACGACGCCTCGTGCAAGCAGTGCCAGGTCGTCGTCGACCTCGCCGAGGCGCTCTCGAAGATCGATCCCGAGCTCGGTGAGCAGTACGCCACGGCCAAGCAGGCCGGCATCGCCAAGGCGGGGGGCACGTCATGACCGACACGACGACGTTCCGGCCGCGTCGCTCGGTGCTGTACATGCCGAGCTCCAACGCGCGGGCGCTCGAGAAGGCCAAGTCCATCTCGTGCGACGCGCTCATCCTCGACCTCGAGGACGCCGTCGCCCCCGACGCCAAGCCCGAGGCCCGCGAGGCGGCGTGCGCCGCGGCCGCGAGTGGAGAGTACGGGCGCCGCGAGGTGACGATCCGCATCAACGGCATCGGCACGCAGTGGCACGACGCCGACATCGAGGCCGCGTCCAAGGCGGGCCCCGACGCGATCGTCGTGCCCAAGGTGAACTCCGCGCAGGAGGTCGAGGAGCTCGTCGAGAAGATGAACCGGATGGGCGCGCCCGAGACCACGATGCTCTGGGCCATGATCGAGACGCCCATCGCCATGCTGAAGGCGCACGAGATCGCCGCGGCCTCCGAGCGACTGTCGGTCCTCGTCATGGGCACGAACGACCTCGTCAAGGAGCTCTACGCCGAGCACGTACCCGGTCGTCAGCCCCTGGTCGCGAGCCTGGAACTCGCGCTGCTCGCGGCGCGCGCGGCGGGCAAGGCGATCGTCGACGGTGTCTACAACGACGTGAAGGACCCCGACGGCTTCCTCGCCGAGTGCGAACAGGGCCGCCGGATGGGCTTCGACGGCAAGACCCTCATCCATCCCGGACAGGTCGACGGAGCCAACCAGGCGTTCCGCCCGTCGCCGTCGGCCGTCGACGACGCACGCGGCATCCTCAAGGCCTGGGAGGACGGCAAGGGCTCGGGCGTCGTCACCTACAACGGCAAGATGATCGAGAACCTGCACGTCGAATCCGCCGAACGCACCCTCACGATGCACGAGGCCATCGAGCAGCTGGAGGCCGACGCCTCCTGAGGACCGACGCCCTCGCCGGACGACGGACGCCGCGCACCTTCGGGTACGCGGCGTCCGTCGTCCCACGGCTCGCGGCTGGAACCGCGATGCCGTCGTCGGATCGTCGCCGACCGTTGGTCGGGTGGTCATGCGATGGTGACGTGGTCCTCCGCGGGGATGTCGAGGATCGACCCACGAATCCTCCCTTCCTCGAACGGAGCCCGCATGTCCACCTGTCTCTCGCCGCGCCGTCCTGCAAGGTGGCTCGGCCGCCGCCGCCCTCGCCGCCGTCGGATCCCTCCTGCCCCCGTCGGTGCACACGGCCATGGCACGCCCCGCCCCGCGAGGCGGCATCAAGGCCGTCGAGCACGTCGTCATCCTCATGCAGGAGAACCGTTCGTTCGACCACTACTTCGGCACGATCCCCGGTGTCCTCGGCTTCGGGGACCGCCGCCCGTTGCGGCTGCGCACCGGCGACGACGTGTTCCACCAGCCGCGCAAGGGTGAACCGCCGGTGCTTCCGTTCTCGCTCGAGAGGCGCGCGAGCGAGCTGCGTCGCCCCCAGAGCGACGTGCAGAACCTCGGCTCGACGCCGCACACCTACCCCGACGCCGTCAAGGCGGCCAACCGCGGCTGGTGGGACGGCTGGATCGAGCACAAGACCGAGACCTGCATGGCCCACCTCGAACGCAAGGACGTGGCCTTCCAGGTCGCTCTCGGCAACGCGTTCACCCTGTGCGACGCGGCCTACTGCTCGATGCACGGCGGCACCAACCCCAACCGCAACTACATGTGGTCGGGCACGACCGGGTTCGAGCCCGGCAAGCCCGGCGTGCGGGCCGTCCTCAACAGTGGCAACGACTACGACCACCCCGGATATGAGTGGACGACCTACCCCGAGCGTCTCGAGGCCGCGAACATCTCCTGGCAGATCTACCAGGAGTGGGACAACTACGGCGACAACGCCGTCGAGTACTTCCTGCCGTTCAAGAAGGTGGGTCACAAGATCCTCGCCCACGTGACCCCGCCCAAGGGTGTCGAGGAGTTCTTCACCACCGAGCACGTGTACGACACCATCAACAAGCTCACCGACAAGGGCGAGCAGGACCGCCTGCTGCGCGAGCTGGCCGCGGGGCGCGCGTCGCTCACGGCCGACGAACGGTCCCTGTTCGACCGGGCGATGTACCGCAGCGAGCCCGGCACGATCGTGACCCGGTTCGCCGAGGATGTGAAGCGGGGCCGCCTGCCCAAGGTCTCCTGGCTCGTGCCCCGGGCGTCGCTGTCGGAGCACCCCAGCGTCTCCAGCCCCGAGCTCGGCGCCCGCATCACCTACGAGTTCCTCGACGCCCTCGCCAGCCATCCGCGGACGTGGGACCACACGGTCTTCATCCTGCTCTTCGACGAGAACGACGGGCTCTTCGACCACGTGCCCTCGCCGGCGCCGCCGCGGAGCTACTCCGACGACTGGTACGACGCCTACCCGATGGGTCCCGGCCCGCGGACGCCGATGACGATCGTCTCGCCCTGGTCGGTGGGCGGGCGCGTCAGTTCGGAGGTCTTCGACATCACGAGCACGTTGATGTTCCTCGAGAAGGTCACGGGCGTGAAGGAGCCGAACATCAGCCGGTTCCGACGCGACGTCGTCGGAGACCTGACGAGCACCTTCGACTTCGACCGCGGCGCCTCCCGCCCCGGGGTGCCGGAGGCCAAGGTCGCGGCCGAGCCCGGCAAGCGGTGGAACCCCGACGCCCCGGACGGCCAGGCGATGCCCGCCCAGGGGCAGAAGCGCCGGCCGAGCATCCCCACGCCGTACGGTCTCGGCGCGACCGGCGCGATCCGTGGCGACTCGTTCACCGTCACGGTGTCGAACACCGGCAGCCTCGGTGCCGCCGTCACGCTCTACGACTACACGAACCTGCCGGAGGAGCCGTCGCACCACGTCGTCAAGGGCGACGTCGAGACGAAGGTGCCGCTCAAGAAGGGGGCCTACGACCTCGCACTGAGGGGGCCCGACCGGTTCGTCGTCGACATGGCCGGTACCTCCTCGGGCGCTGCGGCCGACCTCGGGATGACGCTGGTCGGACGCCGGGACGGCAGGCACGTCGACGTCGTCGTGACGAACCGCTCGAAGCGGGCCCTCGACGTCACCCTCACCGACAAGGCGTACGACAACCGGCGCAGAACCGTCCGCGTTCGCGCCCGGGGAACCGTGACGGCGCCGTGGACGCTGTCCGCGGGCTGGTACGACGTCGCCGCCGCCTGCACGCAGGACCCGAGCTGGTCGCGTCGCTTCACCGGCCGCATCTCCTCGAAGTGGTCCACGCTCACCGCCTGATCCCGCACCCGCGCACCCCGACACCCACGCGGTCCCATCCCGAATCCGGGATGGGACCGCTCGTCTCTCCGCGACTGTGCAACGACGGCGCCGCGTCGTCTCCCAGGTGTGACCGTGATCGAGCCGTCTCGTGACCTCGACCCGTTAAGTTGAACGTCAGACCTGAACGGTCGCCCGGGCCGATGGCCCGCGGGGGGAACGGCTGCCACTGCCGGGCAGCCTCGGTCACTGGGGGAAGCATGTCTCGTCGTCTCGTCGTCCCATTCGTCGCCGCGCTCGCCATCGGCGTGCCGGGTGTCGTCGTCGCGTCCCCGACCGCCTCCGCGGCGGTCGTCTCGTCGTCGACGACCGGATCGGTGACGGCAGTCGCTGCCGCCAAGCCGGGCCCGAACAAGCCGGCGCCGAAACCGACGCCCGTCAAGCCGGACCCGGCGAAGCCGGCGCCCGCGCCCATCCGGACGACCCTGCGCCAGGGGTCCCGCGGCCCGGCCGTCCTCGCCCTGCAGAAGCGGCTCGGCTCCCTCGGTTACTGGGCGGGCAAGCCGAGCGGCACGTTCGACCACACGACCGCTCAGGCCGTGATGGCGTTGCAGAAGGTCGCCGGTCTCGGGCCGGACGGGGTCGCCGGTCCGGCGACGTGGAGGGCACTCGACCGCGGCGTGCGTCCGAAGGCGCGGAGCACGAAGGGTCGAGTCGTGGAGATCGACCTGAGGCGTCAGGTGCTCATGCTCGTCGTCGGCGGCCGGGTGCAGTACGTCGTCAACACGAGCACGGGCACCGCGGCGACCCCGACCCCGCGCGGCTCGTTCCGCATCTACCGCGGGTACGCCTCGGGCTGGCGCACGGCACCGTTGGGAAAGCTCTACCGTCCCAAGTACTTCCACCGTGGATATGCCGTGCACGGTGTCCGGGACGGGTTCATTCCCGCGCGGCCGGCCTCCCACGGGTGCGCCCGCGTGAGCACGAAGGCCATGGACATGATGTGGACGAGCGCCGGACTCCGGAACGGGGACAAGGTCTGGGTGTACTGAAGGCCCTGCTCCCGGCGGAGCCTCGCGCCGGTCACGGCGCCGGGACGCGCCCGGACGATCACCGTGCGGACCCACCTACGATGCCCGTGTGACTGCAGCGATCGAGAGCGTGGCCGTCGTCGGAGCCGGTGCCATGGGGGCGATGTACGCGGCTCACCTGGCGAAGGCGGGAGTGCCCGTCGTGATGCTCGCCGGTGGTGAGCGCGCGGCTCGGTTGAACGACCTCACGGTCAACGGCGAACCGCTGCGGGCCCAGATCGTCGACCCGCGCTCGGAGCAGGCCCGGCCGGTCGACCTCGTGCTCGTCGCCGTGAAGTCGGACGCGTTGGAGACGGCCGTCGAGGACATGCGGCCCGTCGTCGGGCCGCGCACGACGATCCTGTCGGTCCTCAACGGCCTCGCCAGCGAGGAACACCTCGGTGAGGCATTCGACGCCGAGCAGGTGCTGCTGTGCATCGCGCTCGCGATGGACGCGATGCGAGACGGGAGCCGGGTGAGCTACCGCCAGGCAGGCCGGCTCGTCGTCGGCCCGGCGGTCGTGGGCACGCAGACGGATCGGCTAGGTGCGGTCCAGGCCGTGCTCGACCGCGCCGGCCTGGCCTGGGAGACCCCGGCGGACATGCGACGCGCGATGTGGTGGAAGTTCATGGTGAACGTCGGCATCAACCAGGCCTCCGCCCTCACCCGAGCTCCCTACGGCGCGTTCGTCCCCGACGGCCCGCGCCGCGACCTCATGCTCGCGCTCATGGACGAGGTCGTCGCGGTCGGTCGCGCCGAAGGGGTGGACCTCGGTGCCGCGGACCTGGCGCGCTGGGACGCCGTGCTCTCGGCCCAGCCGGTCGACGGGTGGACGTCGATGCTCCAGGACGTCGCCGCCGGGCGCCCCACCGAGGTCGACATCTTCGCCGGTCACGTCGTGGAGCTCGGACGTCGCCACGGCATCCCCACGCCGCACAACCTCACCGCGCTGTGGACTCTGCGTGGGCTCGCCGAGACGCAGACGTCTGCTCGGTGACCTCTCGAACCTCCCGCGGTGACACCCTCACCGCGTGGGCGGCGTCACAGGGGCGGCTGGGTGCCGCCGGGCTGGTCAGGGGCATACTTTGCGGGAGAACCGGCCGATGATGACCGAAAGGCAGCCCATGTCCCGCCTGCAGAAGACCGAGGGCCTCACCGAGGAGCAGACCGAGCTCGTCTCGCTCGTGCGTCAGTTCGTCGACGAGCAGATCATCCCCGTCGCGACCGAGCTCGAGCACAAGGACGAGTACCCCACCGAGATCGTCGAGGCGATGAAGGAGATGGGGATCTTCGGGCTGATGATTCCCGAGGAGTACGGAGGCCTCGGTGAATCGCTGCTCACCTACGCGTTGTGCGTGGAGGAGATCGCCCGCGGGTGGATGAGTGTCTCGGGAATCATCAACACGCATTTCATCGTGGCGTACATGCTGCTGCAGCACGGCACCGAGGAGCAGAAGCAGAAGTACCTTCCGCGCATGGCCACCGGCGAGGTGCGCGGTGCGTTCTCGATGTCGGAGCCGGGGTGTGGCTCGGACGTGTCGGGAATCCGATCCAAGGCCGTCAAGAACGGTGACGAGTGGACGATCGACGCCCAGAAGATGTGGCTGACCAACGGCGGAAGCTCCACGCTCGTCGCGGTCCTCGTCAAGACCGACACCGGTGCGGATTCGGTGTACAAGAACATGTCGACGTTCCTCGTGGAGAAGGAGCCCGGATTCGGCAACGTCGGCGAGGGCATCACGATCCCCGGCAAGATCGAGAAGATGGGTTACAAGGGCGTCGACACCACCGAGCTCGTGCTCGACGGGTATCGCACCACCGACGCCGAGCTGCTCGGCGGCGAGCCCGGCAAGGGTTTCTACCAGATGATGGACGGCGTCGAGGTCGGCCGCGTCAACGTGGCCGCCCGGGCGTGCGGCGTCTCACGTCGCGCCTTCGAGCTCGCCATCGACTACGCCCAGCAGCGCGAGACGTTCGGCAAGAAGATCGCCGACCACCAGGCCATCATGTTCCGCCTCGCCGACATGGCCACCAAGGCCGAGGCCTGCCACCAGATGATGGTGCGCGCCGCCCGCCTCAAGGATTCCGGAAAGCGCAACGATGTCGAGGCCGGAATGGCCAAGTACCTCGCCGCCGAATACTGCGCCGACATCGTCGAGCAGTCATTCCGTATCCACGGCGGATACGGCTACTCGAAGGAATACGAGATCGAGCGTCTCTACCGTGAGGCGCCCATGCTGCTCATCGGTGAGGGCACCGCGGAGATCCAGAAGATGATCATCGGCCGAGCTCTGCTCAAGGACTACGCCGCACGTTGATCCACGCCGTTCTTCGATGCGCCGGATTCGCCCTCGGGCGGATCCGGCGCATTTGTGATGGGATGGTGTCATGACGACGCAGCCTGGAATGCCCGGACGGATGTCGGCGAGCGCCCTGCAGCTGAACAACCCGCGCAGCCTCGCCGTGTACGACACCTACGACGACGCGCAGCGCGCCGTCGACTACCTCTCCGACCACGGGTTCGCCGTCCAGAACGTCATGATCGTCGGCACCGATCTCAAGCAGGTCGAGCGGGTGACGGGCCGCATGACGTGGGGCAAGGCGATCGGCACCGGCGCGCTGAGCGGCATGTGGATGGGTCTCATGGTCGGGCTCATCATGTCGTTCTTCGTCCAGGGCAGCACGTGGCCGACGATCCTGTCGGCGGTCGTCGCGGGCGCGGTCTTCTTCGCGATCTGGGCCGCGATCGGATACGCGTTCACGCAGGGCAAGCGCGACTTCACCTCGATCAGCCAGGTGATCGCCACCCGCTACGAGATCCTCGTGGAGAGCTCCACCTTCGGTCAGGCCAACGGCATCCTCCGGGGTCCCGCCACCCGCGACGAGGGAACTCCAGCGCCGGACGAGCGGGCGCACGAGCCCCGCGAGCCGTACCGTCCCGACGCCCCGCAGCACCCCGGTGCCTCCGACCCGGTCGTCGACCGCGAGCCTCGCCACGACGGCTGAGCGCTCCCCACGCACCACTCGAGAAGGAAGACGGGATGGTCGCGATTCGGGGGTGATCACCCCGTCCTCGCTGCCATCCCATCTGCCACGACGCGCCGGCGCGCGCCGGAACCGGTCAGCCGGCGTCGCCGAGGATCCGCGCCATCCACGCCTCGACGTCGTCGGCGGTGCTCGGCACCATCGCCGAGAGGTTCTCGCAGCCGTCGTCGGTGATGAGGATGTCGTCCTCGATGCGCACGCCGATGCCGCGGAACTCCGCCGGGGCGAGCTCGTCGTCGGCCTTGAAGTACAGGCCGGGTTCGACGGTGAGCACCATGCCGGGACGCAGCTCGGCGTCCATGTAATCCTCGCGCAGCGCCATCGCGCAGTCGTGGACGTCCATGCCCAGGTGGTGGCTCGTGCCGTGGACCATCCAGCGGCGGTGGTACTGGCCCGTGTCGGCATCGAGCGTGGTGTCGACGTCGACGCCCTCGGGCAGCAGGCCCCAGTCGAACAGGTGCTGGGCGATGACCCGGATGGCGGCCGCGTGCACGTCCTTGAACCGGTTGCCGGGCCTGCACGCCGCGATCCCGGCCTGCTGAGCTTCGTGGACGGCGTCGTAGATGCGGCGCTGGGCGTCCGAGAACCGGCCGGAGATCGGCAGGGTGCGGGTGACGTCGGCGGTGAACAGAGAGTCGACCTCGACCCCGGCGTCGAGCAGCAACAGGTCACCGTCGCGCAGGTCACCGGTGTTGCGGATCCAGTGCAGGGTGTTGGCGTGGTTGCCCGCCGCGCAGATCGAGTCGTAGCCGACCCCGTTGCCGTGGTGGCGCGCGTGCAGGCCGAAGATGCCCTCGACCCAGCGCTCGCCGCGACCGCGCCGCTTCGCCTCGGGGAGGTCGGCGATCACGGCGTCGAAGGCGCGCGCCGTGCCCTCGCAGGCCAGGCGCATCTGGTCGGCCTCCCACTCGTCCTTGACGAGGCGCATCGTCGAGCAGTGCCGGGCGAGTTCGGCGTCGGCCTCGGCGACGGCGGTCTGTTGCTCCTCGGTGGCGACGAGACCGGCCTCGCTGCGCACCTGGTCGACGGTGGCGGCGACCTCGGCGTCGGCATCGCGGACGACCCGCAGCGACACGGCGCCGGCGTCCTTGGCCAGGGCGTCGGCGAGCTGCTCGACGTGCCGGGTCTCGATCCCCAACTCGGCGGCCATCGACTCCAGCGTCGGCCGCGATCCGACCCAGAACTCGCCGTAGCGGGAGTCGGCGAAGAACTCCTCGGAGTCACGCGGGGCGAGGGGGCGGAAGTAGAGGATCGGCTCGTGACCCCCCTCCGGCCGCGGCTCGAGAACGAGCACGGCGTCGGGCTCCCGGTCGGCACCGAGCCCGGTGAAGTAGGAGAACGCCGTGTGCGGGCGGAACACGTAGTCGGTGTCGTTGCTGCGCACCTTCAGCCCGCCGGCGGGCAGCACGAGCCGCTCACCGGGAAACGCCTCCGACAGTGCCTCGCGCCGCGCCGGCGTCCATTCGGCGACCTCGGCGAGGTCGGGCAGCCTCTCGTCACGGGGCGCCCAACCGCGGGCGATGAACTCCCGGAACTCCTTGTTCTTGGGCCGGTTGCGGTGGTCGGAGGACATCGGCTGCTTCTCACTCACCCGGCCATCGTGTCACGAGGAACGCCCCCGGCCCGGCGGACCCCGCGAACCCGCCCGCCGAGCCGGCACCGGGTGCGACGAGACCGGTCGAAGGCCAGGTCGGCAGCGGATGCGGACGGGTTTGCCCGCCCCTGCCGCCATGGCTCACAGTGAGGGTGTGACCGAGCAGTTCCCCACCGCCTCCTCGCTTGGCAACCTCGACAAGGCCCAGGTGAACCCGGAGCTTGCGGGGATCTCGAGCGACCCCGCCTCGGGCGTCTTCAACACCGTCGACGTCGGCCTCATGGAGTCGGCCGTGAGCGAGGCCGCCACGGGGGGCAACAAGCCACCGCAACGGGCTCGGCTCTCCATTCTGCGCAAGGCCAAGAACGCCGTTCGCGCGGCCGAGGCCCCGACGTGGGGTCTCGACCTGCGTGAGATCAACGACGGGGTGGAGAAGGCGCGCTCGCGTGCCGTCATCGACCTCGCGATGCGCATCGCGGAGTCGACCCTCTCCACCGGTGCCTCCGCCGCAGACGTCACCGCGAACGTCCTGGCGGTCACCCACGCCTACGGGCTGAGGTCGGTCCACGTCGACGTCACCTTCACCTCGATCGCCGTGACCCACCACCGCGGCGCGTTCGAGGACCCGGTGACGATGATCCGCATCGTCAAGGTGCGTGTTCCCGACTACGAACGGCTCGCCGCCACCCACGCCCTCATCTCCGAGATCACCGACGAGGGGCTCGCCCTCGAGGACGCACAGCAGCGCTTCGTGGAGATCATGAAGCGCCCGCACCTCTACCGGCGCGGCGTCATCACCGCCTCGTTCGTCCTCCTCGGCGGGGGAGTCGCGACGCTCATCGGCGGTCAGCCCCTCGAGATCCTCATGGCGATGCTGCTCTCCGGCATCGTGGACCGGGCCCTGCTGTGGACGGGACGTCGCCGGCTCGCCGCGTTCTTCGGCCAGATGGTCGGCGGCGCGATCCCGACGGTGGCCGCCATGTCGATCGTCGCCGCCCGCGGCCACGTGCCGTTCCTCATGGACTCGGTCAGGCCCTCGGTCCTCGTCGCGACCGGCATCGTCGTGCTGCTCGCCGGGCTGTCGGTCGTCGGCGCCGCCCAGGACGCCATCGACGGCTACTACGTCACCGCCGCCGCCCGATCGTTCGAGGTCTTCGTGCTCACCCTCGGCATCCTCGTCGGCGTGCTCACCGTCATCACCGTGGCGTCGTGGCTCGACGTGCCCTCCTACCTCATCCCGAAATCCGACCTCGCGTTGTCGCCGGTCGTGCAGCTCATCGCGGTGACGCTCATCGCGATCTCCTTCGCCGTCGGGTGCTACGCCGGGCCACGCACGATCATCGTCTCGACCATCATGGGCGTCATCGGCTGGCTCGTATACGGAACCCTGATCCGCGTCGGGATCGGCAACGTCCCCGCCACCGCGCTCGCCTGCGTCGTCGTCGGCTTCGTCTCCCAGCCCAGCTCGTGGGCGTTCAAGGTGCCGGCCCTCGCCATCAGCACGGCGGGCATCGTCGCGTTCCTGCCCGGCGGCATGGTCTACCGCGGCCTGTACTACGTGGTCGAACCCGCCCCGATCATCACTCCGCAGACCGACGGGGTCTCGCTGCTGTGGACCGCCGGCGCGACCGGGCTCGCGATCGCCGGCGGGGTGAGCCTCGGCTCCTACTTCGGCCGGCAGGTGCGTCGCGACCGCCGCGGCGGCCAGTCCCGCGCCAAGGACCGCGCCCTGAGACGCAGCAGCGCGCCGGCGGAATAGTCCGCCCACGCAGCCGCAGCACGCGAACGGCCCGGCCCCCGAAGGGAGTCGGGCCGTTCGCGTCGGAGTGTCGAACTCAGAAGTTGATCATGTGGCCGGAGATGCCGTGGACGGCCTCCTTGACGGCCTCGCCGAGGGTGGGGTGCGCGAACACGACGCGCGAGACCTCGTCGGCGGTGAGATCCCACTGCTTGGCCACGTTGAGGGCCGGCAGCAGTTCGGTGGTGTCGGGGCCGATCATGTGGGCGCCGAGGATCTCGTTGTACTCGGCGTCGGCGACGACCTTGACGAACCCGACGGCGTCGCCGAGGCCCTGCGCCTTGCCGTTGGCGGTGAACGGGAACGTCGCCGTCTTGACGTCGTAACCCTTGTCCTTGGCCTGCGCCTCGCTATAACCCATCGAGCCGATCTGCGGGTGGCAGTAGGTGGCGCGCGGGATGAAGTCGTAGTCGATCGGCATCGTCTCGGCGCCCGCGATGGTCTCGGCGGCGACGATGCCCATGGCCTCGGCCACGTGCGCGAGCATGAGCTTGGCCGTGACGTCGCCGATGGCGTAGACGTGCTCGACGTTGGTGCGCATGAACTCGTCGACGGCGATCGCGCCGCGCTCGGTGAGCTCGACACCGAGGTTCTCCAGGCCGTAGCCCTCGGTGCGGGGCTGGAAGCCGAACGCGCACAGCATGCGGTCGGCCTCGAGCACCTGCGAGTCGCCGCCGCCCGCGGGGGAGACCGTGACCTTGACCCCGGAGCCTGTGTCCTCCACCGACTCCACCTTGGTGCCGGTCATGACCTTGACGCCGAGCTTCTTGTACTGCTTGAGCAGCTCCTTGGAGACGTCGACGTCCTCGGTGGGCACCATGCGGTCGACGAACTCGACGATCGTGACGTCGACGCCGAAGTTGGCCATGACGTAGGCGAACTCGACACCGATGGCGCCGGAGCCGCCGATGATGATCGAGCCGGGCAGGTTCTCGTCGAGGATCTGCTCTTCATAGCTGACGACGTTCTCGCTGAGCTCGATGCCCATCGTCTTGACCACGGCGCCGGTGGCGATGATGAGGTCGTCGTAGGTGACCTCGGTGGTGCCCTTGTCGCCCTCGACGGTGATGGTGTTGCCCTTCTGCAGGGTGCCCCAGCCGTCGATCTCGGTGATCTTGTTCTTCTTCATGAGGAAGTGCACGCCCTTGACGATGCCGGCGCTGACCTGACGGCTGCGCTTGTGCGTCGGGCCGTACGACATCGTGGCGTCGCCCTCGATGCCGTACTTCTTCTTGTCGTGGTTCAGGGTGTGCGCGATCTCGGCGTTCTTGAGGAGCGCCTTGCTCGGGATGCACCCGACGTTGAGGCAGACACCGCCCCAGTACTGCTTCTCGATGACGGCAACGGACTTGCCGAGTTGCGCGGCGCGGATGGCGGCGACATACCCACCGGGACCAGCACCGAGGACGACGACGTCGTAGTGATCAGCCATGGGTGTCAGCCTAGCGGGCGCGGGGGCCGTGCGCCCGGGTGGCGAAGGGGACGGTAGAGGTGAAGGAATGCCGGTCCCAAGGCGCCGGCCACCGGTCGTTTCCGTCGCCTGCCGCCGCTGTTCGTCGCCGCGGGTTCGCACCGGTGAGGCGAGGGACACAACGCGCCGGGCGGCGACGGCGGGGGCGTGAATGGCACGATCGAGCTGCATCCCAGCAGTTCCGACGAGCAGACCCGAGCGAGGAGCCACCGTGACCCGGACGACGGCCAAGAACATGAGCGGCAACTTCTACGAGGACTTCGAGATCGGGCAGGAGATCGTGCACGCCACCCCGCGCACGGTCACCGACGGCGACGTCGCGCTGTACACGGCCCTCTACGGAACCCGGTTCGCGGCCACGAGCGCCGAGACCTTCGCCCGCGACCTCGGCTACCCGCGGATGCCGGTCGACTCCCTGCTCGCGTTCCACCTCGTGTTCGGCAAGTCCGTGCCCGACATCTCGCTCAACGCCGTGGCCAACCTCGGCTACGCGGGCGGGCGCTTCGGCGTTCCGCTCTACCCCGGTGACACCGTGACCACCACCTCGGAGGTCATCGGCCTCAAGCCCAACTCCTCGGGCAGGAACGGCAACGTCTACGTGCGCTCGGTCGGCACCAACCAGCACGGCGAGATGGTGTGCGAGTACGTGCGGTGGGTCATGGTCAACCGCCGCACTCGCACCGACGACATCGGCGAGGCGCAGATCCCCGACCTGCCCGGCGCAGTCGCGGCGTCCGACCTCCTCGTGCCGGTCGAGGACGTGCGCTACGACGAGCGGATGCGGCAGCTCGCCGGCAGCGAGTTCGTCTGGGGCGACCACGAGGTCGGGGAGAAGATCGACCACGTCGACGGCATGACCATCGAGGAGGCCGAGCACATGCTCGCCACCCGCCTCTACCAGAACACCGCGAAGGTCCACTTCAACCAGTACGCGCAGAACGACTCCAAGATCGGGCGGCGACTGATCTACGGCGGCCACGTCATCAGCCTCGCGCGATCGCTCTCGTTCAACGGGCTCGCCAACGCGTGGACGATCGCCGCCATCAACGCCGGCGCCCACGCCAACCCGACCTTCGCGGGCGACACGATCCACGCGTGGTCGGAGGTGCTCGAACGCATGGAGATCCCCGGTCGCACCGACGTCGGGGCGCTGCGGCTGCGCACGGTGGCGACGAAGAACCTGCCGTGCGCGGAGTTCCCGTACCGGCAGACTGAGGGCGACAAGGCCGGTGCCTACCTGCCCGACGTCGTCCTCGACCTCGACTACACCGTGCTCATCCCGCGCTGAGTCACGCGGCTCACGCCCGCTGCCCCTCGGGTCGCGCTGGGGTCGCGTCGGGGTCGCGCTCGTCGGTGCCCACCCGGCGATCCGTAGGCTGGGGGGATGATCGTCGACCTCCACGCCCACACGCTCGCCTCCGACGGCACCGACACCCCGGCGCAGCTCGTCGAGGAGGCCGACGCCGCCGGGATCGACGTCGTCGCGATCACCGATCACGACACGACGGCCGGCTGGGACGAGGCCATCGACGCCGCGACCCGTCTCGGTGTCGGACTGCTGCCGGGGATCGAGATCTCGTGCTCGTGGCGGGGCATCAGCGTGCACCTGCTCGGCTACCTGCACGATCCGCGTCATCCCGAGCTGCTCGCCGAACTCGACGCGGCCCGCGAGAGTCGCGACCCCCGGGCCCGCCGCATCGTCGACCGGCTCGCGGTGGACATGCCGATCACGTGGGAGGACGTCAGCGCACAGGTGGTCGAGGGCGCGACGATCGGGCGTCCGCACATCGCCGACGCTCTCGTCGAGAACGGCGTCGTGCCCGACCGCACCGCGGCGTTCGACCGTTACCTCTACACCGGGTCGCCTTACTACGCGACGCACTACGCGCCCGACCCCGTCGAGGCGACCCGGCTCGTGCGCGCCGCCGGGGGAGTGCCGGTCATGGCTCACCCCTTCGCCGAGCGCCGCGGCCGGATCGTGCCCGACGAGGTCATCGCCGACATGGCCGACGCCGGACTCTTCGCCCTCGAGGGCGACCACCCCGATCACGACGACGCCCAGCGCGACAAGGCGCACGGACTCGCCCGTGACCTGGGGCTGCACGTCACCGGCTCCAGCGACTACCACGGCGACGGCAAACCCCAACGCCTCGGCGCCCGCGCCACCGACCCCGCCGTGCTCGACGCGATGCTCGCCGAGCCGACACATCGGGGGATCGTCCGTCCCTGAGCGCCGCTGCGACGGCCACCGAGGACCGATGACGACCGGTGACGATCGGCGGTAGATGAGTGGTTGCCACGAAACGCGGCGAGCCCCGCGCCGGGAGGAGGCGCAGGGCTCGCGGGGTGCGTCACCCGAGGGAGGAGTCGGCGCACCGGAGGGCGAACTACCGCCCGAAGGGGTGGGCTGCAGGTCACCAGGTCATGTGTCGGAGGACGGGATCGCAGCGGTTCCCAAGTGCACCGTGCGGTGCCCGCTACAGCGAATCCGATTCCCCCGACGTGTCGGCAGACACCCCCAAGTGGTCTGCGACGACGTCAATCTAGGACGCCACATGAACGGCTGTCCAAGTCATCCAGCATGCGGGACCGGACGCCGAAAGGCGCCGGTACGCACGAGGGCCGGGGCGGCAGCGCGTGCCGAGCCCCGGCCCTGTTCATAGGGAGTGCGGACCTCAGTCTCCCGACGGGGTGGCCTTGCCGCCGCGGGTGCGACGACGACGGCGACTGCGCGCCGGGCGCTCGTCGGTCTTCTGGTGAGCGTCCTTGCGTGGGGCATCGTCCCGGCCGCGCCCGCGTCCCCGGCGCGAACCGCGGCCGGCGGCGGCCCCGGTCTCCCCGAGGTCCTCGAGACGCTCGGCCGCCAGGCCCGCGCGTGTGCGCTCCGAGCGGGGCAGCCGGCCCGTCGCCTTGGGGTCGATGTCGAGGTCGGTGAAGAGGTGCTCCGAAGAGGAGTACGTCTCGACGGGCTCGGGAACACCGAGGCCGAGGGCCTTGTCGATGAGGCCCCAGCGCGGCATGTCATCCCAGTCGACGAGGGTGACGGCGACACCCTTGTTGCCCGCGCGACCGGTGCGGCCGGTGCGGTGCAGGTAGGTCTTCTCGTCCTCGGGGCACTGGTAGTTGATGACGTGCGTGACGTTCTCGACGTCGATGCCGCGGGCCGCGACGTCGGTGGCGACGAGCACGTCGACCTTGCCGTTGCGGAACGCCCGCAGCGCCTGCTCGCGAGCGCCCTGGCCCAGGTCGCCGTGGATGCTCGCGGCCGCGAAGCCGCGGTCGGTGAGCTCGTCGGCGACCTTCGCGGCGGTGCGCTTGGTGCGGCTGAAGATGATCGTCAGCCCGCGGCCCTTGGCCTGGAGGATGCGGGCGAGCATCTCGACCTTGTCCATCGCGTGTGCGCGGTAGATGAACTGGTCGATCGCGGCCACGGTCTGGCCCTCGTCGTCGTTGCTGATCGCCCGGATGTGGGTGGGGCGGCTCATGTAGCGGCGGGCGAGGGTGACGACGGCGCCGGGCATCGTCGCCGAGAACAGCATGGTCTGGCGCGAGGCCGGGGTCTGGGCGAGGAGCTTCTCGACGTCGGGGAGGAACCCGAGGTCGAGCATCTCGTCGGCCTCGTCGAGCACGACGGTGCGCACCGAGTGCAGGTTGAGGTGGCCCTGCTTCATCAGGTCGATGAGACGGCCCGGGGTGCCGACGACGACCTCGACACCCGTCTTGAGCGCCTCGATCTGCGGCTCGAACGCGCGGCCGCCGTAGATCGTCGTCACCCGGATGCCGCGGCGCTTCGCCGCGCGGGTGAGGTCGCCCGCCACCTGCGTCGCGAGCTCGCGAGTCGGGGCGACGACGAGGGCCTGCGGGCGGCCGGGGTGGGCGAGGTCCTCGAACCCCTCGTCACCCGGGGCGACGACGCGGTTGAGCAGGGGGACACCGAAGCCGAGGGTCTTGCCGGTGCCCGTCTTGGCCTGGCCGATGATGTCGTGGCCGCCGAGGGCCACCGGCAGCGTCATCGCCTGGATCGGGAACGGGCTGACGATGCCCCCGTCTGCCAGCGCGGCGACGATGTCGGGATGGATGTCGAAGTCGGCGAACGTCGTGGGCGCGTCGGCCACGGACTCGTCGGTCTCGTCGACCGTGACGACGTCTTCGGCGAGCTGCGCCACGGCTTGTTCGCCGGTGGTCTCGCCGGTCGTGGCGGCCGCGCTGGTCACGGCGGCGCCCGTCGCGTCGTCGGCGCTGCTCTGGGTGGATCCGGTCAGGGTGAGATCGGTCATGGATGTCCTTCGATCGTCCCGGGCGCGGCAGGCGCGCGGGGTGTGGCGGGCCGATCGGAGGTCATTCAGAGCGCCTCATCGGGCGCTACGGCGAGATGTTTCGCCGGGGATGTTCGCAGAGTCGTGCCGACCGGGCACCGTGGTTGTCGCCACCATTCTACTCCCGCGCTACTTCCATACCGGCGGGCGGCCGGATGCAACCGGCGTGGCGCCGGTGCGAGGCGACGGCCGGGAGCCCCACGACACACCTCGGCCCGGTCGCGTCGACGCGACCGGGCCGAGGAGGGAGCGTCTGGTCAGAGCATGCCGAAACCGACGCCGCCCTTGCGGGGCGAGCCGATCTCGACGTAGGCGAGGGCGCCGCTCGGAACGAGCACGATGCTGCCCTTGCTGTCGACCAGGCGCAGCGGCCCGGAGCTCTGGAAGGCCGACGTCACCGCGGTCTCGATCTCCTCGGGCGACTGGTCGGAGTCGAGGGTGATCTCGCGGCTCGTGTTCTGGACACCGATCTTGACCTCCACGAGGTCTCCTTTCGGGCTGCGGCGGCGCAGGCCCTCTCGGCCTGCGACGTCTTGCTGGCGGGAGCGTCGACGACGCGACGATCCGGTTCTCGACCAGGGTAACGACCGGCGGGTCGGCGTTCTTCCCCCGTCGAGGGCCGAGGCGGCGCGGGTCAGCGTGGCTGTTTCACGTCCTCGAGGACGGGGAAGGTGCGGATGCCTCTCCACACGACCTCGGCGAGGATGCGTGCGGCCTCCTCCTGCGGGATCTCTGCGCCCTGGGCCAGCCAGACGCGAGCCGCCGTCTGCGCCATGCCGACGACGCCGGTCGCGACGAGCCGGGCCTCGGCCTCCCGAAGTCCCGCCTGGTCCATGACGACCGCGGCGATGGCCTCCGAGGTCGAGGACTCGACGTGGCGGACTCGCTCGGCCACCTGCGCCTCCTGACGCAGGTCCGACTCGAACACGAGCCGGTAGGCGCCTCCATGACGGGCGACGTAGTCGAGGTAGGCGCCCATCGTCGCCACCACCCGCTGCTCGTTGTCGGTGGTGGAGCCGAGCGCCTCTCGCACCCCGTCGATGAGTTGCTCGCATGCGGAGTCGAGCAGCGCGAGGTAGAGCTCCAGCTTTCCAGGAAAGTGCTGGTACAGCACGGGTTTGGAGACGCCGGCGCGATCCGCGATCTCATCCATGCCCGCGGCGTGGTAGCCCGACTCGACGAACACCGAGAGCGCGGCCTCGATGAGTTGGGCTCGACGCGCCTCGCGCGGCAGGCGCGTTCCACGGGGGACGCTGGGGGTGTCACCGGAGCTCGTCACCACGAAAACCGGCTCCTTCCGTCTGAGTCTGCTCGCACGGGTCGGTCCACGCCGAGACCGGCATCCTAGCCGCGGCCACGTGCTCAAACAGGCGCATCGGCGGTCAGCCCTTGACCGAACCGGCCATGAGACCACCCACGAAGTACTTGCCGAGCAGGACGTACACGAGCAACGTGGGGAACGACGCAACGAGCGCGCCCGCCATCGAGACTCCGTAGTTCTGCAGCATGGCGCCGTTGGCGAGATTGTTGAGAGCCATGGTCACGGGACCGTTCTGGCTGCTCGTGAAGAACACCGCGAAGAGGAAGTCGTTCCAGGCCGAGGTGAACTGCCAGATGAGGACGACGACGAAGCTCGGAACCGAGATCGGTAGGACGACCGAGAAATACGTGCGCAGCATGCCGGCCCCGTCGACGCGGGCAGCCTCCATGAGTTCGACGGGCACCGTCTCGTAGTAGTTGCGGAAGATGAGTGTCGTGATCGGGATTCCGTACACGACGTGCAGCACGATGAGGCTCGTGATGCCGCTCGGCACCTGCAGATTGAGCATGAGCTGCAGCAGCGGGATCATCACGGCCTGGTAGGGGATGAACATCCCGAAGAGGATGAGCGTGAATACGACATCGGCCCCGGGAAAACGCCAGCGGGAGAGCACGAACCCGTTCATCGAGCCGAGCAGCGAGGACAGGATCGCGGCCGGAATCACCATCTGCAGGCTCCGCCACAGAGCAGGGGAGAGCGCGGTCCAGGCCTCGCGCCAGTTGTCGAGGGTCCACGTGCGCGGCAGCAGCCACGTGCGCGAGGGGTCCGCGTCGCCGACACCCTTGAAGCTCGTGACGACCAGCACGTATACCGGGATGAGGACGACGACGAGCGAGACGAACAGCGCCAGATGACGCAGAACTCCGGCGGTGCTCGGTCGGCGCCCGGCGGGGCGGGGCGCGGCCGGGATCGTCGACTCGACCGGGGCGCTCATCGCGACCTCCTCGCGCGGGCCTCGTGAACGAGATAGGGGACGACGAGCACCGCCACGATGACCAGAAGGATCGCGCCCACGGCCGCGGAGTTGGCGAAGTCGTAGGTCGTCTTGTAGTTGAACATGTCGATGGCCGGCACCACCGTCGAGTACGCCGACTGATTGGCGATCGACATGATGAGGTCGAACGACTTCAGAGACATGTGGCCGATGATGATGAGCGCCGAGAGGGCGATCGGCGAGAGCTGCGGAAAGAGGACGTGGCGGTAGAGCTGCCATTCGCTCGCCCCGTCGATGCGCGCTGCCTCCCGCAACTCCTCGGGGATCCCGCGAAAGCCTGCGAGGAACAACGCCATGACGTAGCCCGACAGTTGCCAGATCGCCGGGAGCGCGATGGCGACGATGCCGAACGTGATGTGCGTCCACCAGGGATTCTGGAGGAACGGAAGCCCGATCATCTGGAAGAGGCGGTTGAGTCCCGAGGCCTGCGCGCCCTGGTTGGCGTTGAGCAGCCACTTCCACACCACGCCCGAGGCGACGAACGACACGGCCATGGGAAAGAGGAACACCGATCGGAACAGGCCCTCACCCCGCGTGGGGCGCTCCATCAACCAGGCCCAGCAGAACCCGATGAGCATGGTGCCCGCGAGGAACACGACGGTGAACAGCAGCAGGTTGGTCAACGAGTGCCGGAACGACTCCTGCGCGAAGAGATCCACGTAGTTGTCGAACCCGACGAACGAGACCGGGCGACGCCCGGTGACCTTGGCCGCGTTGTGCGCGTCCGACATCGACTGCTGGACGTTGATTCCGATGAAGCCGTAGACGAAGACCGCGATGAGAACGATCGACGGTGAGATGAGCAACAGTGGTGGCCCCCACTGTCCGAGCTTGGCCTTCATGCCTGCCTTTCCGGTCACGGGTCACGAGTCACGGCCGGGCGGGTCGAGAAGAACCCGCCCGGCCGCAGAGGTCTCGTGCCCTCAGCCCTTGAGCGGTTGGGTGGCGGTGACGAGCTCCTTCTGGAAGGTCGGCAGGTCGGAGGCGCCTTGGGTGAACTTGACGACGGCCTTGTTGATGTTCGTCGACACGGCCACGGGAGCCGCGGCACCGTGGGCGAGAGAGCTCACGATCGTGTCCGACTTGAACGACTCCATGGCCTTCTGCTGGTACTCGGAGAACTCGCCGGGCGCCACATCCGTGCGAGCGGGAATGGAGCCCTTGACCTTGTTGAACGCGGTCTGGCCCTCCTTGCTCGAGATGGTCTGCAACCAGTTCTTCGTGCCACCGGGGTGCTTGGCACCCACCGGCAGGGTGAAGGAATCGGCGAGGAAGTCGAAGACCTTGTCGTTGCCCGGTGCGGGAGCCCAGATCCAGTCGGTCCCCTCCTTCTTCTTCTGTGCCTCGAACGCGGCGACGGCCCAGTCGCCCATGACGTTGTAGGCCGCCTGGCCGTCGACGACCTTCTGCATCGCGGGCTCCCAGTCGAGGCCGTCGCGGTCGGTGTTGGACATCGCGACGATCTTCTGGAAGTGGGTCAGGGCAGTGGTGACGTCCTGGCCGGCCCAGTCGGTCTTGCCGTCCCACAGCCCGTTGTACTTCTCGGGTCCGAGGTCGGCGATGAGGATGGTCTCGAGCAACTGGGTCTGGGTCCAGTCCATGCCCAGGGCGATGGGCGTCTTGCCCTTGGCCTTGACCTTCTCCATGTCGGCGATCCACGCGTCGACGTCCTTCGGAGTCCGAGCCGGATCGATTCCCGCCTCCTGGAGCACCTTGGGGTTGGCCCACAGCACGTTGGCCCGGTGGATGTTGCTCGGCACCGAGTAGATCTTGCCGTCGACCGTGAGCCGGTCGAGGAGGCTCTGGGGGAACGCGTCCTTGAGGGCGAACTCGTCGTACAGCGCGCTCACGTCCTGGATCTGCGCGGCATCGATGTAGTCCGTGAGCTCTGCGCCGGCGTGGGCCTGGAACGTGTCCGGCGGGTTGCCCGCCTGCAGGTCGGCCTGGAGCTTCTGCTTGGCCTGCGAGCCCGCACCACCGGCCAGGGCTGCGTTGACGAACTTCGTGTCGGAGTGCTGCTGCTGGAAGACCTTCTGAAGGGCCTCGAGACCGGCCTTCTCGCTGCCCTGCGCCCACCACGTGACGACCTGAACCTCGCTCGCGTCGCCGGCGCCCACATCGCTGCCCGCTCCGCTCGACCCGCTCTCCGGCTGGGCGCCACCACCTCCGCCACCCGCACACGCGGCGAGCAGCACGCTCGCACCGACGATTCCGATGGCAGTCCTCGTACGTCTCATGACACCCTCCAGCTCGTGATCGACTCGCCGCGTGCGAGCCATCAGGGAGGCCGCGACGCTGCGTACCCACCAGTAAACGCCGAGACGGAGCGATCCGGGGGCACGTTGTCGACAGAGGCCTCGTCGTCGTGTCGCCGACGTGTCGCCGTCGCGCCGTCGAGATGACGATCGGGCGTGATCCCCGCCACTCGCGAGGTGCCGTTCTTGCCTCGGAGCAGGTCAGCGGCGTCGAGGGGCGGCCGATGAAGGGTTGTCGGTGGGCTCTGTTGGAATGCCGTCATGCCGATTCCTCCACCCGCCGCTGCGGCCGCCGACGTCGCTGCCTCGCCCCCGCCGCGCTCCGACGCGCGCTCCGGGGTTCGCCGGCTCGTGCGAGGAGACGCGGCGCGGGTCGTCGCGGCCGCTCGCCTCGACGACTCTCAGCGCGCCGCCGTCGAGGCCCGCGGTGAGCTCGTCCGCGTCCTCGGCGCGCCGGGAACGGGCAAGACCACCGTCGCGGTGCACGCCGTGCTCGACCGTGTGGCGGGTGAGGAGGTACGTCCGCACGAAGCCCTGGTCCTTGCGCCCACCCGGGTCGCCGCGGCGCGCCTACGGCACTCCCTGACCGCCGAACTCGAGGCCACCACGGCGTCGCCCCTCGTGTGCAGCGTGCAGGCGTTCGCCTACGGGCTGCTGCGACGCGATGCCGCCGAACGGGGAGAGCCCGTGCCTCGGTTGCTGAGCGGCCCCGAGCAGGATGTGGTCCTGCGGGAGCTCCTCGCCGGGCACGAGAGCGGGTTCGGGCGTCGTCCGCTGTGGCCCGCCGAGCTCTCCGAGGCCACTCGCACACGCGGTTTCCGCGCCGAGCTGCGAGATCTGCTGATGAGGGCCGTCGAGTACGGCCTCGACGCCGCGGGCCTCGCGCGGCTGGCCGAACAGGAGGGCAACGCCGCCTGGGCGGCGGCCGCCCGCGTGCTCGCCGAATACGACGAGGTGACCGCCCTGTCGACGCCCGGCGGGTACGACCCGGCGTGGATCCTCACGGCAGCGGCCGACCTGATCGAGGACGACCCCGAGACGGCGGCGCGGGTGCACGAGGAGGTGCGCCTCGTCGTCGTCGACGACGCGCAGGAACTCACCGCCCCCGCGGCGCGACTGCTGCGGTTGTTGCGTTCACCCGGCACGGAGGTGGTCCTCATCGGAGATCCCGACGCCGCCACCCAGACCTTCCGCGGTGCCGACCCGCGACTCATGCTGACCGACCCGGCCACCATCACGCGCACGCTGCACCGGTCCTGGCGACTGACGGTGCGGGTCGCCACCGCCGCCGCGCGCCTCGCCGACCGCATCGGCGCGGTCGGGTCCGTCACGCACCGGCTGCGGCGAGGAGGCACGACGACGGCGAACGAGGAGCGGCCTGTCGCATCGCAGACCCCGAAGCGCTCGCAGCATGGAACGCCACCGTCGCAGCCCGCACAGCGATCCGAGGTGTCGGTGGCCGGCGAGAGCGGATCCGACGGCGTCCGCGGGCAGACCCATCAACCGACGCTGTTCGACCTTCTCGACGGCATCGAGGGCATCGACGGTGATGTCGATGGAACAGGCGCGGTTGCGCACACGAGTTCGGAACAGGTGCAGGGCGATGAGACCGCTGCCCGCAGCGGCCGCACCGGCGACTCCTCGACCGGATCGGCCGCCGACGACCCACCAGCAGCGCCTGTCGAAGCTCGGACGCCGGGCGCGACGACCGGATCCGAGGCGTCGGAGGGTGAGGTCGAGACAGCGGTTCTGGCCACGGCCACGGCCGAAGCCAGGTTCATCGCGGCGCGCCTGCGGCACGCTCACCTCGTCGAAGGAATGCCCTACTCGCGCATGGCGGTCATCGTGCGGGGTGCAGGGCGCAGCGCGACGATGCGGCGCGTTCTCGCCGGCGACGGCATCCCGGTCGACGTGCCCGGTGCGCGGGTCCCCCTGCGCGAGGAGCAGGCCGTGCGGCCGTTCCTGCGCCTGTTCGAGGAGGCGCTCATCCTCGCCTTGGGTGGCCCGACGACGCTCGATGCGGAGACGGTCCTCGACCTACTCTCCTCGCCCCTCGGAACCACCGACTCCCTCGCCGTACGACGCCTCCAGCGCGCTCTGCGACGGGCGGACGCGCGAGCGGTGAACGGCGGCTCGTCCGGCTCGGTGTCGTCATCCACGGTGGGGGAGGCAGAGGTGGGCGCGCCTGCGTCCGCCGACGCCGAGAAGCCGGACGCACCCGACACCGACGCGCGTCGCAACACCGACGACCTGCTCGTCGCCGCGGTGCTGGGCGACTCGGTGCTCGACGACCTCGAGGAGGGGGCACCGGTCTCGGGACTGCGGCGGATCCGCGACGTGCTCGCCGCCGGCGTCGCCGCGGCGGGTCGCGCCGACGGCTCGTGGGAGACGGGCGTGACGGCCGAGACGGTGCTGTGGGCCATGTGGCAGGCATCCGGGCTCGCCGAGCCGTGGCGTCACGCCGCCCTCGCGGGCAGCCGGCGTGCCGATCGCGACCTCGACGCGGTGGTCGCCCTCACCGACGCCGCCGCGCGCTACGTCGACCGCTTGCCCCAGCGCGGCCCCGACGGATTCCTCGAGCACGTCCGCGGTCAGGACGTCGCCGGCGACACCCTCGTCGCCCGCGCTCCCGGTGACGAGTGCGTCACGCTCACCACCCCGGCGGGCGCCGCCGGCCTCGAGTGGGATCTCGTCGTCGTCGCCGGACTCCAGGAGGGGGTGTGGCCCGACCTGCGCCTCCGCGGATCGGTGCTGGGCTCGGCCACGCTCGTCGACACGCTCACCGGGCGCGGTGCGTCGCCCCAGGCCGCCCGCGCGGCCGTACGCGCCGACGAGACGAGGCTCCTGCTCGTGGCCGTCACCCGCACGTGCCGCTCGCTGCTGCTCACCGCGGTGCGCAACGACGACGAGAGCCCCTCGCCGTTCCTCGATCTCCTCGACCCCGTCGACGATGCTCGGCCCTACGCCGCGCCCCCGCCACCCATGACCACGGCCGACCTCGTCGCCTCCCTGCGTCGGCGCCTCGGCACCGGGGCCCTGGCTGCCCTCGAGACGTCAGGCCTTCACGACGGCCCCGACGCGCGGGCAGGGGACCCCACGATGCTCATGGCCGCACGTCCGGCGGACCGCCTCACCGCGGCCCTCCTCGAACGTCTCGGCCGGGTGGGGGTCGCGGGAGCCGACCCGAACGACTGGTGGGGGTTGCGCGGGGTCAGCGACGACCGCCCCCGCCGCGGTGAGAGCGACCGGCTCGTCGTGTCGCCCTCGAAGATCGAGGCCTTCGCTCGCTGCGAGCTGCGGTGGCTGCTCGCCGGCTCGGGTGGTCAGGCCGGCGGCGGCACTGTCGCCTCCTCCCTGGGCACCCTCGTGCACGACATCGCTGCCACGGTCGACAACGGCGACCACACGGCCCTCATGGCCGAACTCGAACGGCGCTGGCCGGAGCTGGATCTCCCGCCGGGCTGGATCTCTCGGCAGAAGTACGAGCAGGCCACGTCGATGATCGACCGGCTCCACCGGCAGCACACGACCGCGCTCGCCAACGGATGGGAGGTCGTCGGCACCGAGATCGACGTCGAGGTGCGTCTCGGGCGCGCCGTCGTCCGCGGACGGGTCGACCGGCTCGAACGCGACGCACAGGGCCGGTTGCGCGTCGTCGACCTCAAGACCGGCTCGAGCAAGCCGGGAACGGCCGAGTTGCCGACCCACCCGCAGCTCGGCGCCTACCAGGTGGCCGTCGAAGAGGGCGCCTTCGGCGAGCTCGGCTCCCGATCCGCCGGGGCAGCCCTCATGCAGATCGGCAAGGGAGGTGGGTCCCGCGGTGCACTACAGGAACAAGGCCCCCTCGCCGAGTCCGACGACCCGGAGTGGGCCGCCACCCTGCTCGCCGACACCGCCGAGGGAATGGCCGGTTCGACGTTCCGCGCCAACGCCGGCACGTGGTGCCGCGTGTGCGAATCGCGCTTCAGTTGCCCGATCCAACCCGAGGGGGAGACGCTGCGGTGACCGCCCCAGGACCACACCCCGAAGCCTCCCGACCCCGGCACTCCGCGGCCGACGTCGCGACAGCGCTGGGCCTTCCCACCCCCACGCCCGAGCAACAGGCCGTCATCGAGGCCCCACTCACCTCGATGCTCGTCGTCGCCGGCGCAGGTTCGGGCAAGACCGAGACGATGTCGGGCCGGGTGGTGTGGCTCGTCGCCAACGGGCTCGTCGCTCCCGAGCGCATCCTGGGCCTCACCTTCACCCGCAAGGCCGCCGGAGAGCTCGCCGAACGCATCGGTGGGCGGCTGCGACGCCTCGCGACGACTGGCCTGTGGCAGGCGGGCACGTCCACCGACACACAGCTGGCTGTGGGCGAGACCATCGAGCCCGACTCGTTGCCCACCGTGGCCACGTACCACTCCTACGCGGGTGGCATCGTGCGCGAACACGGCCTTCGGCTGGGTATCGAGCCCGACGCGAGGCTGCTCACCGAGGCGGCCGCCTGGCAGTACGCGCACGAGGTCGTCGTGCGTTACGACGGGCCGATGGAGTCGGTCGACAACGCAGAGTCCACGGTCACCGCTGCCGTGCGCGACCTCGCCGGGCAGCTCGCCGAGCACCTGTGCACCGTCGACGACCTGCGTGGATATCTCGGTGATCTCGAACGGCACGTCGCCCACCTGCCGCAGGGCAGCAGCCGCGCGAAGGGCGTCCCGGCACCGGTGAAGAGCATGCTCGAGCACGTCCGCGCGCAGGGCCAGATCCTGCCGTTGCTCGAGGCGTACGCGCGCACCAAGGCCGTGAGCGAGTCCCTCGACTTCGCCGATCAGATGGCGCTCGCCGCGACCCTCGCCGAGCTCGACCCGGGTGTCGCACGCGCCGAGCGCGATCGCTACTCCGTGATTCTGCTCGACGAGTTCCAGGACACGAGCGAGGCCCAGATGCGGCTCCTGCACGCGCTGTTCGCCGATCCTGGCGCCGGTACGACGCGGCCGGTCATGGCGGTCGGCGACCCGCACCAGTCGATCTACGGCTGGCGCGGCGCGAGTGCGACGACCCTCGCGGCGTTCCCCCGCCGGTTCACCGTGCCGGCCTCCTCGGTCTCGGCCGGTGACACCTCGATCGTGAGTGA
This sequence comes from Mobilicoccus massiliensis, assembly GCF_000826525.2. Taxonomy (GTDB): domain Bacteria; phylum Actinomycetota; class Actinomycetes; order Actinomycetales; family Dermatophilaceae; genus Mobilicoccus; species Mobilicoccus massiliensis. The sequence goes on from NZ_LN651325.1 coordinate 34,325, forward strand.
CACGGCCGAGGGCACGCAGTCCCTCGACGACGCGGGTGTGCTCGTACCGGCGGTGCTGCCGCTGTCGACGAGCTGGCGCAACGACGTCGCGATCCTCGCGGCCGCCAACACGACCGCTGCGCCGCTGTCGGCGGCGAGCCCGGTGCCGGTACGTGAACTGCGGCCGTCTCCGCTCGCGGGCGAGGGCACCCTCGAGGCGGCTCGGCTGCCCACGGCGGCCGAGGAGGCCGCCCACGTCGCCGATTGGATCGCGGAGCACTGGTGGCGACCCGGCTCCGGACGACGCCACTCCGGCATCACCGCAGCCGTACTCTGCCGCCGCCGTGCGCAGTTCGCCGCGATCGCCGACGCCCTCGGCGCCCGCGGCATCCCCGTCGAGGTCGTCGGTCTCGGCGGCCTGCTCACGCGGGCGGAGGTGAGCGACCTCGTCTCACTGCTGCGGGTCGTCCACGACCCCTCGCGCGGCGACGCACTCATGCGGCTCCTCATCGGGCCGTACGTGCGGCTGGGCGCAGCGGACCTCGACGCGCTGGGTGCCTGGTCGCGCCAGATGCGACGGCACGGCGGCCACGATGCCGCCCCCGCCTCTTCAGACCATGCCCGGCAGGAGGACCCGGCGGAGCGGAGCGAGGTCGACCTCGACGACGAGGGCCCCAGCCTCGTGGAGGCGGTCGACACCCTCCCACCTCCCGACTGGGTCGGTGGCCAGGGGCAGACCCTCTCTCCCGCGGCCCGCAGCCGGCTGCACCGACTGGCACGCACGATCGCCACCGTGCGCGCCGCGGTCGGACACCCGTTGCCCGAGCTCGTCGTGCTCGCCGAGCGCAGCCTCGGCCTCGACGTGGAGGTCGCCGCGGCGCTCGACACCCTGCCCGAGACCGCCCGTCGTCATCTCGACGCGTTCGCCGACGCGGCCGCCGGCTTCGCCCACGGGGCCGACCGGCCGACGCTCGGAGGATTCCTCGACTGGCTCGATGCAGCCCGCGACGAGGAGCGGGGGCTGGACTCGCCCGCCTCCCACGTCGCCGAGGGCGCCGTCCAGGTCCTCACCGTGCACGCGGCCAAGGGGCTCGAATGGGACGTCGTCGCGGTTCCCGGGCTCGTCGAGGCCGCGTTTCCCTCCCACCGTTCGTACGCGGCGCCCAAGGCTGGCGGCCTGCCCACCCCGTCGTCCAAGGGATGGCTCACCGGCCTCGGCTCGATTCCCTACGACCTCCGAGGCGACCGCGACGGGCTGCCGCGCCTGCCCTGGCAGGGCGTCGACGACCTCACCGAGCTCGCGAAGGCCATCGGGGAGTTCTCCGCGGAGGGTGGCCGGCATGCTCTCGAGGAGGAGCGGCGCCTCGCCTACGTCGCCTTCACCCGCGCCCGGCACCGCCTGCTGCTGTCGGCCAGTGTGTGGCTCGACGGCGAGAAACCGCGCGTGACCTCGCGATTCCTCACCGAGTTGCTCGAGGTGCCCGGGTTGGTGCGCTCCCGCGTCTGGGCAGCCGAGCCCGAGCCCGACGCCACCAACCCCGCCCTGCTGGAGACGCCCGCCGCACGGTGGCCGGTGGTGCGGGACGACCCGCGGGATGCGGCCGAACGCGTGTCGGCGGCCTGGGTGGAGGAGGCTGCGCGCGACCGTCGACGCCGCCTCGAAGACCCGAGAACCGAGGCGCCCGACGGCACGCCCTCGCGCGACCTGCTGGCCGAGCTCGCCGACGAGCTCGGGATCGACCTCGAGACCGATCTCGATGGCCGCGACGCCGAGGAACTCGCCGAACTGTCCCACCTCGTCGAGATCCTGATCGCGGAACGTTCGGCGCCTCGAGTCGACGAGAACGTCGCACGGCTGCCCGGGCACCTTTCCACCTCCGCCCTCGTCGACCTGCGCACCGACCGGCAGGGCTACGCCGAGCGGCTGCGACGCCCCATGCCGGCACCACCCGCGACCGCCGCCAGGCTCGGCACGGCGTTCCACTCCTGGATCGAACAGCACTACCGCAGCGCCAGCCTCGTCGACGACCTCGATCTCGAGGGCTACGCCGACGAGCCCGAGGAGATCCCGGACCTCGAGAAGGCGAGAGAGCTGTTCCTCGCGAGTCCGTGGGCGTCGGCCACACCACTGGCGGTGGAGGTGTCCCTCGAGACGGTCGTCGCAGGCCTACCCGTCCGCGGGCGCATCGACGCCGTCTTCCCGCGCGCCGACGGCGGGGTGACGATCGTCGACTGGAAGACCGGCTCTCCGCCTTCGCCGCAGCGTCTCGCCGAACGCAGCGTGCAACTCGCGGTCTACCGCCTCGCCTACTCCCGGTGGAGTGGGCTGCCACTGGAGCAGATCGACGCCGCGTTCTACTACGCCGCCACCGGGGCCACCCTCCGCCCGGACCTGCCGGGTGAGGACGAGCTCGTCGCCCTGCTCGCCGACCTCACGGCCGCGCCGCGGTCGACGGATGTGTCCGACGCCCGGTCGGGTGCCGCTCGCGATCAGCGGTCGGAGCGGGCCGGACCCCGGTCGGGCTCGCCGAGCTCCTCGAACTCCTCGAACTCGACCACCCGGCCATGACCGTGCGCAGGCGTCCCCGCGCGCGTGGCACCCCTGCCCTTCGCGGGGTGGGCCCCGTCGGACGCGGCCACGGAGTCGACCGGGTGCTCGGTCTCGACGGTCTGCGACTCGCGGTCGTGGGTTTCGTCGTTCGGGTCGCTCGGGCGAGCCTCGACAGGCTGGAGCGTCGCGCTCTCGGATTCTCGCTCGGCGAGCGGGGTCGACCCCGTTCGCCGGGCCGTCGGGGAGGTGGAGGAGTACCAGTCCTCGTCGGCGGGCTCGTCCTCGAAGACCACCGGCAGCGCTCCACGGGCCTCTTCGTGAGCCCCGGAGATCGGGCCGTCCTCCGCGATGACCTGAACGAGCCGGTGCATCGTGCGGACGACGTGCGACACCGCGGCCTCGTCGCCGCGGTTATGAGCGGCGAGCAGCCGCGAGAGCACCCGCAGTTCACCGAGCAGCCGGGCCCGCTCCCGCAGGTGGGGGTCCACCGGCTCGCGCCGGTACTGGGCGTAGGCGCCGAAGACGGTGTCGACGGCCTCGGGCGGCGCAGAACGGGCGAGCGAGGCGAGGTCCTCGGCCGGATCCCCGATCTTGGCGCCCTCCCAGCTCACGAGGGCCGACACCCGTCCGGAGCTCGTGTCCTCGGTGGGGAAGTCGGCGAGCAGATGGGCGTTGGACAGGTAGCCGTGGACCGGCACCGTCGCGAAGCGCCACCACGACACGTCGTCGAGAGTGCGTTCCCACCGGGTGAGCAGCTCGGCGGGAACCAGGCCCGTGCGGGCCCCGCGATCGACGTCGCTCACGTGCCGGTGGCGGCACTCCTCGGCGTCGTACACGGGAACGCCTGTCTCGTCCAGCGCGTCGACCGGCACGTCGTGCAGGGCCGCGATCGCCGCCCCGATGCCCGTCGCGATACCCGGGCCCGCGGGCAGCAGCGCGAAGTCGACGATCCGCCCGTGCAGGTAGGGGTACACCATCGCCCTGCGGCCGTCACCGAGAGCCGCCACACCTGCGGGCGCGGGCACGTCGAACGGCAGCCGATCGGCGACCTCCTCGATGAACGGGATCGACGCGTCCTGCAACGCCGCCGACACCGGATCGCCCGGAACCCGCACCACCCAGGCGCGTTCCTGATCGTCGATGACGAACCCCACGTGAAACCGGTCGCCGACGTTCTCGGCCACGACGTGGATACCGATCGGCACGAGACCGGGAACGGCGGCGTCGGCGAGCGCAGCGAGGTGGAGGGGGGTGATCTTCACCCGCCCACGGTAGCCCGCGTGGTGGGGCCGGGATCGCCGACTCACCCGGTGCGCCGGATGCGGCCTGAGCGTCTCGGACTACCGTGAACGCCATGAGCTCCGAGCCCGCCGACGACCCGTCGCTGCACCGTCTCGCCGGTGCGGTGGCCGGGGCCGCCGCACCGCGCAACCGGCACTCCGAACAACGCCCCTCGCTCGACCTGCGGGCGGTCCTCGCCGAGCCGTCGACCCGGGTCCTCGAGGTCGTCGGCGATCGCTGCGCCGTCGTCGACGACGAGTCCGGAAACCCGCGGCTGCAGTGGCGATCGGCGACACCGGAGGACGCCGAGGCCGAGGTCGTCGTGTTCCTCGACCGCGACGACGACGGTGCGGCCGAGTTCGCCGTCGCCCTCCCGGCCGACGAGACACGCACCCGGTCCGGTGACGCCGCCTCCGACATCGCAGGTCGAAGCGCCACCGACCCGCGCGTCACGTGGCAGACCCTGCGAGAGGTCGGGCCGTGGCTCGACGCCGAGGACGTCGCCGAGTTCATGACCGCGCAGGGCATGATCATCTGGCATCGCACGCACGGGTTCTGCTCGCGCTGCGGAGCGCCCACGGTGCCCGCGTCGGCGGGGTGGGTGCGGCGCTGCACCAGGGAGGATCGCGAGCTCTATCCGCGTACGGACCCGGCCGTGATCATGGGCATCCGCGACGCGGACGATCGCCTGCTGCTCGCGCGCTCACCGCAGTGGCCGGACGGCCGTCGCTCGGTTCTCGCCGGATTCGTCGAACCGGGCGAGAGCGCCGAGGCCGCGGTGCGCCGCGAGGTCGCCGAGGAGGTGGGGGTCGAGGTCGGTCGCGTCGCGTACGCGGGCAGCCAGCCGTGGCCGTTCCCCGCGTCCCTCATGCTCGGGTTCGCCGGCTGGGCGACGCATACCGACGTCACCCTGGACACGGGCGAGATCGCCGAGGCGGAGTGGTTCACACGCGAGGAGTTGACCGAGGGCGTGGACGACGGCCGCCTCATGCTGCCGGGAACCCTGTCGATCGCGCGCCGGCTCATCGAGTCCTGGTACGGCGGGCCGCTCGTCGTGCCTGGGGTCGACGAACGCGGCGGCCCGGCCTGGCACCGCCCGTCCTAGCGGGCGATGCGCAGCAGGACGTCGTCGAGGCCCGGGTTGGTGGCCGTCGTGCCGTCGGGAAAGACGACGGTCGGCACGACACGGTTGCCGCCGTTGATCTTCTCGACGGCCGCGGCCGCCGCCGACGCGTCGGGACTCTGCTCCACGTCGACGAGTTCGAAGGGAACGCCCTCGTCCTCGAGCGACCGTCGCAAGAGCGAGCAGTACGGGCACCACGACGTCGCGTAGACGGTCACCGCGCCGGGCGGGGGAACGAGAGGATGTGCAGCCAACGCCGGCCTCCGCGGGAGTCGATGGATGTCTGCCGCGCCGGCAGACGCCCCGATCCTAGTCCGCCGGCTCCCCGTGACCGGTTGTCGGTGGCCTCTGTCAGGATCGACGGTGATGATCCCCGCACCGCCCTCGAACTCCTCGCCGGCACGTCCCGCCCCTCTCGTGACGCCCGACGACATCCTCGACGCGCTCGATCCCGATCAGCGGGAGGTGGCGAGCAGCCCGTTGGGGGCGATGTGCGTGCTCGCCGGGGCGGGATCGGGCAAGACGCGGGCCATCACCCACCGCATCGCCTACGGTGTCACCTCCGGTGCCTACCGCCCTTCGCAGGTGCTCGCGGTGACGTTCACCGCGCGGGCGGCCGCAGAGATGCGCACGCGTCTTCGTGCCCTCGGGGTCGCCGGGGTCCAGGCCCGCACGTTCCACTCCGCCGCCCTGCGGCAACTGCACTACTTCTGGCCGCGTGCCGTGGGGGGAGCGGCTCCCGAGATCGTCGCCCACAAGGGCGCGATCGTCGCCGAGGCCGCCTCTCGTCTGCGCATCTCCACCGACAAGGCGGTCGTGCGTGACCTCTCGGCCGAGATCGAATGGGCCAAGGTCGGCATGCTCACCGACGAGACGTATCCGGCCGCCGCGATCCGGGCCGGCCGCGAGGCCGCCGGTGTCGACCCGCAGACGATGGGTCGTCTGCTCGCGCAGTACGAGGCGACCAAGACCGGGCGCGGGGTCATCGACTTCGAGGACGTGCTGCTGCTCATGGTCGGCATCCTCGAGGAGTCCGACGAGATCGCTCGCGAGGTTCGTGGCCAGTACCGGCACTTCGTCGTCGACGAGTACCAGGACGTCAACGCCGTGCAGCAGCGACTGCTCGACCTGTGGGTGGGGGAGCGCAAGGACGTCTGCGTCGTCGGTGACCCGGCCCAGACCATCTACAGCTTCACCGGCGCCTCGCCCGCCCACCTCACGAACTTCTCCATGCGGCACCCCGGCGCCCGAATCGTGCATCTCGACCGCAACTACCGCAGCTCACCTCAGATCGTCGACCTCGCCAACCGGGTCCTGCGACGCGCGGGTGGGCCGGCCCGGCGCCTCGTCGCGCAGGGACAGGCGGGGCCGAGCCCGACCCTGACGACGTACGCCGACGACCCCGCGGAGGCGGCGGGCGTCGCCAAGGCCGTCGCCGCCCTCGTCGAGGCGGGTACGCCGGCCGCCGAGATCGCGGTGCTCTACCGCACCAACGCCCAGTCGGAGGTGATCGAGGACGCGCTGGCCGAGGCGGGCGTCCCCTACCTCGTCCGCGGCGGCGAACGCTTCTTCTCCCGGCCCGAGGTCAAGCGGGCCGTGCTGCTGCTGCGCGGCGCGGTCCGCAGCGACGATCCCGAGGTCTCGCTGCCCAACGCGGTCGGTGACGTCCTCTCGAGCCTGGGCTGGTCGCCCGAGCCACCGGCGGGTCGAGGGGCGGTGCGCGAGCAGTGGGAATCGCTCGACGCCCTGGTCCAGCTCGCGGTCGACCTCGTCACCACGGCACCGGGCGCCCGCATGCGAGAACTCGTCGCCGACCTCGACGAACGCGCTGCGGCCCAGCACGCCCCGACCGTGCAGGGCGTCACGCTGGCGTCCCTGCATGCCGCGAAGGGTCTGGAATGGGACGTCGTGTTCCTCGTCGGCGCCTCCGAGGGCCTCATCCCGATCGCCATGGCCGAGGGTGTCGAGGCCGTCGAGGAGGAGCGGCGCCTGTTGTACGTCGGCCTCACCCGCGCCCGGCGTGAGCTGCGGCTGTCGTGGGCGCAGTCCCGGTCCGCGGGTGGACGCGCGAACCGCCGCCCGTCCCGGTTCCTCGAGGCCGCCGGGGAGGTCCTCGGCGACGGCGCGCGGGCCGCACGCGGCGGGCGGGGAGCATCACCGGCCACCTCGAGCCGACGCCGGCCGCGCACCGGCGCCCGTCGGGTCACCTGCGCGGGGTGCGGCACCGAACTCGTCTCGGCGTCCGATCGCACCCGTGGCCGGTGCGCCGACTGCCCGCCCACGTACGACGCCGATCTCTTCGAACGCCTGCGCGCGTGGCGTCTCGAGGTCGCGACCGAAGCCAAGGTGCCCGCGTACGCGGTGTTCACCGACGCCACCCTCGAGGCCATCGCCGAGCACCGCCCGGCCGATCGCGCCGCGTTGTCGCAGATCCGGGGCGTCGGAGCCCGCAAACTCGATCTCTACGGCGCAGCGGTTCTCGCGGTTCTCACCGGCGAGGAGTCCTCCCCGGCGTGATCGCGGGAGGCTCGAATCGGAGTTGACCGAATCCGGGAATTAATTCCGTTGCGAGCCCGAGACGCCTTTGTTTACGCTGGTCGTGTCGCTACGGCGGCTCGCCTCGATCATCGATCAGGGCGGAATGGCAGCAGCACGAGCTACGAGCGCAGAGGGGAGGGGTTGACCATGACGATTCACATCACCGCAGAGGCCTTCGGATCCACCACGTCCGTCGGCGTCGAGCACACCGGTCCGTTCGGCTTTCCGGCCGATACCAACGCCGGTCACGTCCTCGGCAGCCCCTATGGCCCCGTTCGTCCGCGCCTCGTCGCACGCACGCGCTGAGCGCACTCCATTTCGTTCCCTGTTCCCCCGAAGCCGTACCCGTTCGCACCGGACGAGGTGAGCGCTTCGCCGGGACCCACCGGTCCCGACGATCCATCGAGGTATCCGATGCCCGCCGACCGCGCACTGCCGTGTCGCATCCACGACGCCGAGCTCTGGTTCGCCGACGCTCCCAGCGATGTCGAACGCGCCAAGGAGCTGTGTCTCGACTGCCCTCTGCTGCAGGAATGCCTGCAGGAGGCCCTCGAGCGCAGCGAGCCGTGGGGCGTGTGGGGTGGCCAGCTCCTCGTCGCCGGCCAAGTCGTCGCACGCAAGCGTCCACGTGGCCGTCCGCGCAAGACCGAGGTCGCGGCCTGACCCCACGTGCCGAGGCCAGGACGTTCCTCGCCGCCCCTTCCCCCATCGGGCGGGGGCGGCGAGGCGTCTCAGACGGTCTCGGAGAACTCGGCTCCGGGGAGCCCGCGAGCGAGGACGGACCGGACCGGCACCACGCCCGCGAGCTGGCACAACACACCGACGCCGCCGGCCCACACCCGCTGGATCATCATGTACTCCGGCGGCAGGTTGAGCCGCAGGCTCGTGCGAAAGTCGACCGAGCGCGGATCCCGCAGCCGTTCGGCGTGACTGCGCAACCAAGCGCGGGTCGGCCGGAACTCGTCGACGCGGACGGCGTCGAGGAACGGGTCGATGACATCGAGCAACTCCTCGGCGTCGATGTCGATGTGGGCGCGCACGAACCCCTCCTCCCGCAGCCCGTCGAGAACGGCCTGCGCGTCCTCCTCGAGGGCGCGGGTCAGCAGTTCGCCGATGGCCGTCGGCAACCCGTCGGGCAGTCGGTCGGTCGCGCCGAAGTCCATGACCCCGAGGCGCCCGTCGGGCAGGAGGCGGAAGTTGCCCGGATGCGGGTCGGCGTGCAACAGCCGAGCGCGCTCGGGGCCGGCCACGTGGAACTCGAGGTAGCGCGTGGCGGCGTGGGAGCGCTGCTCCTCGGTGCCCTCGGCGATGATGCGCGACAACGGCAGGCCGTCGAGCCATTCGGTGACCAGCAGGGTCGGGCCGTGGTGGACGACGGCCGGAACGAGGATGTGCGGGTCGCCGGCGAAGGCCTCGGAGTACGTCTTCTGGCTCGCGGCCTCGCGTTCGTAGTCGAGTTCCTCCGCGACCCGGCCGACGAACTCCTCGAGTAGCGGCTGCAGATCCAGGCCGGGCACCCACCCGGCGGACATGCGGGTGACGCGGGCCAGGCGCCGGAAGTCGCCGACGAGCGCGGGGCCGGCGCCGGGGTACTGCACCTTGACGGCCACCTCGCGACCGTCCTTCCAGACGGCCCGGTGCACCTGGCCGATGGACGCCGACGCCGCGGGGGCGTCGTCGAGGTCACGGAACTTCGTGGCCCACCGCGGCCCGAGGTTCTCGGCGAGGATGCGATGCACCGTGGCCACGGGCATCGGTGGCGCCGAATCCTGCAACCGGGTCAGCGCCGCGCGATACGGGCCCGCGAGGTCCTCCGGCATCGCGGCCTCGAAGATCGACATCGCCTGCCCGACCTTCATGGCGCCGCCCTTGAGCTCTCCGAGGACGGCGAAGAGCTGCTCGGCGGCCCGGTTCTGCAGGTCGAGGGCGATGTCCTCGGCCGGGACGCCGGTGAGGCGGCGCCCGGCGCCGAGAGCGGCGCGCCCGGCGACGCCCAGGGGCAGGGTCGCCAGCCTCGCGGTGCGGGTGATGCCGCGGCGGGGAGGTTCGCTCACCCCTCCATTGTGGGGGCCGCGCCTCGATCCGCGAACCCCGCCCGCGATCCGTGGCGGTGGCACCGCGGATGCCGGGCCCAGGTGCGCCGGGTGAGTCGCGGCGGCGCCACCGCCATCTCCACCGACACCGAGGGGTCCTCGGTGCGGCCACGCTCGACCGGCCCTGTGCCCGCGGCGTCGAGGTGCTCGACGATGCGCGAGCAGGCGAGCGAGGCCGCAAGTGCGGTGATCGGTGACCGGCGACGGGGTTCGGAGAACCGCTGCGCCTGGGCGAGGACGAGCGCCCACGCCGGATCGTGGTCGGCTCGCGTGAGGTCGAGGCAGAGCAGACACGGTCCCTCGTCGGAGACGAACGGGCCGACGGTGACGGTACTGCCGCGCACGAGCACCGGCAGGCAGTCGACGCCGTCGTGTCGAGCGTCGACGGGCGAGAGGGCACCTGAGGTGACTCGGACGACGAGGTCGATGTGCTCGCCGGTCAGCGACCTGCGGCCGGCCCGATGGGCGAGGTCGATCTCGTCGAGCACCTCGGGGCCGTGGCGAACGATCGCCCCGACGTCACGCAGCAGGCCCGCGAGGAGATCCGTCGTCGGGCCCTGGCCGTCGATCGCGATCGTCGCATCGAGCGGGGGCGGGTCGGCGCGGGCGTCGACCACGAAGCCGCGACGGGAGAGGGCCCGTACGAGGCCGACGAAACGGTCGCCGGCGCCCGTGCCGCGGCCGTGCAGAGCCTCCAACGGCTGTGAACCGTCCAACGCCTCGAGAGAGCGGATCTCCTGCGCCGACAGACCGGAGAGCACGACGGCCTCGTGAGGGTCGAGCCCGAGCTGGATCTCTCCTGGCCCGCGGTGCAGGAGGGGAGTGGCGGGGCTGAGCGTGGGGTACACCGGGACTCCTCATGACGGGCGACGACACCGACGACGATCACCGCGTGGACGGCGGGAGAACCAGTCTCGACCGCCGACCACGACCCACGGCCTCGCTCGTCCACAGTCACCCCATGAGCCCCGAGACACGGCGACGGGGTGGCCGCGCCCCCCGCGCGTGCCACCCCGTCGTCGACCGGTGCGTCAGGCCTTGCCGAGAATGCGGTTGAGCTTGGTGTTGCACTCCGGGCAGGTGCCCTTGGCCATGCGGCGGCCGTTGGACTCGACGACGTTGCCCTCCGTCTCGCGCTTCTCCTTGCACTTGACGCAGTAGAACTCGCCCTTGTAGGTCTCGCCGGTGTCGGTCATGTCAGTGGGTCTCCTTGTCGTACTGGGCTGCCGGTGCAGCCACGGACCAGTTGCCCACCCTAGGTCAGTGGCGCGGCGCTGCCGGTATTTCCCTCTCGTGGCGCGGCGTGCGGCGCCCCTGCGGGGGAGTTGTCAGAGGCCACCGCTACGGTGCGATCCATGCCGAGCCGCCTGCGCCGTGAGCCCCGTCCCGACACCCTCGCGGTCGACGGCGAGACCGTGTCGATCCGCCGCAGTGCGCGCCGGCGCCGCACCGTGAGTGCGAGATTCGAGGAGGGCCGCATCGTCGCGCTCGTACCCGAGGCGTTGCCGGCCGCGGAGGAACGCCGACTCGTCGAGCAACTCACACGCCGCCTGCGCAGTCGGGAGACGCGCACCGGCGACGCCGAGCTCGAAACGCGGGCGAGGACACTGTCGGCGCGCTACCTCGGCGGTCGCGCCGAGCCGTCGTCGGTGCGATGGAGCGGGCGCCAGCAGCGGCGTTGGGGGTCGTGCACGCCCTCGACAGGTGAGATCCGCATCTCGGAGTCGGCACGGGCGCTGCCCGAGGAGGTCCTCGATTACGTGCTGCTGCACGAACTCGCTCACCTCATCGAGCCGGGCCACGGGCCGCGGTTCTGGGCCGAGCTCGCCGGTTATCCGAGGCTCGAACGGGCGCGCGGGTTTCTCGACGGAGTCTCCTTCGCCCAGGACCGGGGGCTCACCACGCCAACAGGATGAGCGCGAGTGCCACCGAGAGTGCGATCTCCCCCAGACCGACCTTCATGGGACGGATGCGCCGCCCGGCGAGCACCGCGGCCCGCGCGGTCGTCACCGCGAAGAACGCGACGAGCAGCCCTTGCGTGAGCTGCGGCGGGCGCAGTTCGGCCGGCAGCAGCGAGGGCACGACCGCCCACAGCACGGTGGCTGCGGCGTGGTACGCGATCGAGGCCCGACGGTAGGCGCGCGAGCCGCGTTCACGGATGAGGGTCTTGACGTAGAGGCTGGTGCCGACGAAGTACAGCGCGAGGGCGAGTGTCGACCCCACGAGCGGCGCGTCGGAGACGGCGGCACCCAGCGCGTTCCCCGTCTCCCCGAGGCGACCGGCGCTCGCGGCGACGAGGGTCATGAGACTCGCGGCGAGGATCGTCACGACGTCGTTGCCCAGGGCCCGGTCCCGGCGCCGGGAGGAGTACCACAGACTCACCGCCGCGAAGGGGGCGAACACCGGGGCCCACCAGGCGAGTTCGGGGCGAAGCGCGAGCAGCGCGAGACCGGCGACCAGGCTCACCCCCGCGTAGACCAGCACCGGGGTGAGGTAGACCTCCTTGCGTCCCGAGCGCAACCACAGACCGGCGGCCGCGAAGCCGAGGTATCCGACGATCCAGCAGACCGTCAGCGGCACGTGGGCGAGGGACCATCCCGACCGAATCGCGCCGACGAGCAGGGGGACCGTGAGCATCGCCCATGCGCCGTGCTGCTTGGGGATCCACGCCGCCCGGGCCTTGTTCGGCCGCGAGCGCCGGGCGCGAGGGGTGCGGGCAGGAGCCCGCCGAGGTTCGGCCCGCACGCCGACCGGATCGAGGGCGGGACCTGCGGAGGAGAGGCTCTCAGCGTTCGCCATCGGAGTCGCGCCGTTCGTCGTGCTCGCCGTCGCCACCGGGGTGGGCATCGGGGTCCTTCTGCTGCGTCTGTGACGGCCACGGCCCGGCGTCCGAAGGGCCTTCCTCGGCCGCCGCGTCCCCACGCTGCCGGGCGTCCTCACCGGCGAGAATCGCCTCCAGGGCCGCGTCGAGGTCGTCGGTGAGCTCGGTGCGCTCGCTGCCGACCGTGCGTTGGACGAAGCCCAGCGGGTCGTCGAGGTCCTCGGCCCCGGGGGCGACGTCCGGGTGGGCCCAGGCCGCGTCACGGGTCTGGGCGTCGGAGGCGCTCTCGAGGGCCGCCCAGAGGTTGGCCGCGTCGCGCAGCCGGCGCGGCCGCAGTTCCAGGCCGACGAGCTGGCCGAAGAGTTGCTCGGAGACGCCACCCGTGGCGCGGCGGCGACGCACCGCCTCACCCAGGGCGGCCGCCTGGGGCAGATGGCCCGACGTTGCCTTGTCGCTCACGTGGTCGACCCAGCCCTCGACGAGCGCGAGGAGGGTCTCGAGCCGGGTGAGCGCCGCCTTCTGCGCGGGGCTGGGATCGTTCGTGAACAACGAATCGCCGATGGCCTCCTGCATCGCCTTGGGGTCGGTCGGGTCGATGCCGGCGACCTTGGCCTCGATGGCCTCGGTGTCGATGCGGATGTCGCGGGCGTAGGCCTGCACCGCGGTGACGAGCTGGGGGCCGAGCCATCCGGCGCCGTGGAAGAGCCGCACCCGGGCCGTCTCGCGCACGGCGAGGTACAGCTCGATCTGCGCGGCGTCGATCTCGAGGCCCTCCGCGAACTCCGCGATGTTGGCGGGAAGGACGACGACCGCGCCGTCCTCGACGAGCGGAAGACCGACCTCGGTGCCGGTGAGCACCTCACCGGCGAGCAGGCCGACGGCACGACCGATCTGCGCGCCGAACATCGAGCTGCTCATGCGCGCGAGCATCGGCTCCATCTGTCCGAGCATCCCGGAGATGTCCATGCCTGCGGGCAGCTGCGGCATGCCGGGCATGCCCTCGGGCAGGCCGTGCTCGCCGAGCTGATCGAGCTGACTCTTGAGCGCGGAGGTGATCGCGGCCGTGACGCCCTGCGCGACGGGGGAGACCAGCCGCCCCCACATCGGCATCGTGCCGGCCACCCACTCCGCGCGGCTCCACGCCTTGACGCCGCCGGAGGGCGCCTCGAAGGAGGTGACCTCGTCGAGCCACAGGCCCGCGACGTGGCCGGCCTCCTCGATCGCTCGTCGCTGCTTGTCGCTCACGACGGCGTCGCCCTCGGCCGAGACCGTCTTGCGCGCGACGTCGGCACAGAGGTCGAGGTCGACCCCGTCACCGGTGGACGGGCCGGAGAACATGGCCTGCAACTGGCCGGCGATCATCGCCATCTGCGAGGGATCGATCCGATCGAGGCCCATCGACTTCAGCGCCTCGGCCATGGCCGGGTCCCCGCCGCCGAGCAGTTGTTCGAACAGCTTGGCGAAGTCGGGCTGTTCGGGCTCGTTCGGGTGGGACGGGTTGGACATCAGGACTCCTTCACGCCTGAGACACTGTCTACTCCCACATAACCACGCACGGCGTCGCGACGTTCCCGGGGATCCGGCCGATGGACGTATTCGTCTCCTCGGTCTCCTCGTGACCGTGGCGCCCGCTCACCCCACGAGCCTCGAGGAGAGCCATGCCCGACACCCCCCTGGTCGCCGTGAGCGACAGCCCGTTGTCGGTCGACGAGGTGCTTGGCGCCGTCGCCCACCCACGGGTCGGCGGGGTCGTCACGTTCCTCGGTGTCGTGCGAGATCACGACGGCGGCAAGGGTGTCGGGGGTCTGGAGTACTCGGCCCACCCGAGCGCCGTCGAGAAACTGCGTGAGCTCGTCGACGCCACCTTGCGGCGCGACGGGGTCGTCACCGCCGCCGCGGTGCATCGCTCCGGGAGCCTGCGGGTCGGGGACCTCGCGGTCGTCCTCGCGGTCGGCGCCGAACACCGGGGTCAGGCCTTCGACGCCTGCCGTGCCCTCATCGACGACCTCAAGGCCCAGGTGCCCATCTGGAAGCACCAGCTCTTCGCCGACGGCTCCGACGAGTGGGTGGGCACTCCGTGAGGTGGCGCCGCTCCGGCGCGACGAGTTCTCTCGAGACCTCTGACGCGCCGTCGGCAGCCGTGCGCCGGCGGCGTCCCCTGTTCGGCCGCCCGTTGTCGGCGCTGCTGCTGCTCCTTGTCGTGCTGGGGCTCGTCGGGCAACTCGTCACCCTGCCCTTCGTCGTGCTGCGACCGGGCCCTGCGGTCGACATCATCGGGCGTCCGGAGGACGGCGCGCCGGTCGTCACGGTCGAGGGCGCCAAGTCCTATCCCACGTCGGGAGCGCTGTACTTCACCACGGTCGCCCAGTACGGCGGCCCGGGACGCCGGCCGACCGCCTGGAACGTGCTCGGGGCCCTCGTCGACCCCGACGCCGAACTCCTGCGGGAGTCGGTGGTCTACCCGCCCCAGGTCTCCGAGCAGGCGGTGCGCGAGCAGAACACCGCGGCGATGACCGACTCCCAGGACGAGGCGGTCGCCGTGGCCCTGAGCAAGCTCGGCCGTCCGGTCACCGAGCGGGCGGAGGTGGCCGAGGTCCTGCCCGACAGCCCCGCCACCGGCGCCTTGCGGAAGGGCGACGTCATCACCCGTGTGGACGACAAGGCCGTGGGCCACGCCTCCGAGATCACCCAGCGCATCCAGAAGAGCGCTGGTGACGTGACGCTGACCGTGAAGCGCGGCGGCTCGACCCAGACGGTCCCGCTCACCCCCGTGGTCCGCAACGGGCGCCGGGTCGTGGGCGTGCTCATCCAGCCGAAGTTCTCCTTCGGGGTCGACGTCAAGATCCACGTCGGAGACGTCGGGGGTCCCTCGGCCGGCATGATGTTCGCCCTCGGGGTCTACGACACGCTCACCCCGGGCGCGCTCACCGGCGGGCAGAAGATCGCCGGCACCGGAACCCTCGTCTCCACCGGCGCGGTCGGCCCGATCGGGGGCATCGCCCAGAAGATGGTCGGCGCGAAAGAGGCCGGGGCGGGGTTCTTCCTCGCTCCCCGGGGCAACTGCAACGAGGTCGTCGGTCACGTGCCCGACGGCCTGGTCGTCACGCCCGTCGAGACCTTCGACCAGGCGCTCTCCGCGGTCGAGAAGGCCGCGGCCGGGCAGGGGGCGAGCCTGCCGTCGTGTCCCGGGCAGTGAGGCGGGCACTCGCCTCGGCCGCGAGTCGCCGCGTCGAGCCTCAGTCCTCGAGGGTGGCGGCCAGGGCGTCGAGCAGGCCGGGTGCGATCTCCTCACCGCTCGCGACCTTGTCGTCGCTGTCGTGCGCTCGCTGCCGGACGAGGCAGACCCGGTCGCCGTCGCGTGACACCGCGGCGAGGATGCGGATGTCGGCCCGGCCGGGGTGTTCGAGCAACGCCTTCGTCGCCTCGGCGGGGTCCTCGGGCAGGCCCTCCTCGGCGCCGGGGGGAAGGACGATCCGTTCGATCGCCACCGCCACGCCGTCGACCTGCGGCGGCCACGCGAGCTGGGCCAGCAGCTCCTCCACGTCGGAGTGGGCCGGCAGGTCGTCCTGCTCGATGGTCACGTAGGCCGAACCGGGCTCGGGTGCCTCGGTGGCGCCCTGCTCCGCGGGCGCGTCGTCGAGCCGCCGGGCGAGGTCGGGTTCGGCCTCGGCGAAATCGGCCGCGTCGACGAGGGCGAAGAGACGCAGCGGCTGGTCCCAGCCGGAGGCCGCGACGTACTTCTCCGCCTCCAGGGCGCACTCGAGCAGGGGCGGGTGGACGGGCACGATCTCGGTCACGCGGCCATCGTGCCAAACCGCGGGCCACCCCGGCACGCGGGCGTCGGCGGGCCGCTGACGACGCGTCGTCGTGCGCGCCACGTTCGGGCCCCCTCAGCACTCCTCGGTCGGTTGTCGGCGGGCCTGGGTACCGTGGAGCAGTACACCCGACGAGACGGCACGACCAGACGGCAGGACAGGTGGATACGGCGTGAGTGACCAGACCCCCCGGGATGACTCCTCGGGCGGCGACGAGAACGCGGGCCGCGGGTTCGGCGGGCCCGGCGGTTTCGGTGGCTTCGGCGGTCTGCGCGGGCACGGCGTGCCCGGCGGTCCCGGCGGTCCCGGCAATGGCGCGGGCGGCGGAGGCGGCGCAGGCGGCAGCCACGTGCGTACGGCCGGCCCGGGTGGCGCGCGGCGGCCCAGCAGGTTCGGCCTGACGGTCGCCATCGTCCTCGTCGTCCTCGGCGTGCTCGCGGCGCTGTCGAGCTTCTGGACCGACGTGCTGTGGTTCTCCGCCACCGGGTTCTCCGGGGTGTTGTGGACCCGCCTCGCTGCGCAGGTCGGGGCCTTCGTCGTCGCCTCCCTCGTGGTCGGTGCACTCGTCGCCTCCGCCCTCGTCATCGCCTACCGCACCCGGCCGATCTACCCGCCGTCCACGGCGCAGCAGGAGGCCCTCGACCGGTACCGCGAGGTCATCGACCCGCTGCGCAGGATCGGGCTCGTGGTCGCGCCCCTCGTGCTGGGTGCGTTCGCCGGTCTCGCCGCCGCGAGCCAGTGGCAGACCCTGCTGCTCTGGCTCAACGCGCAGTCGTTCGGTCAGCAGGATCCGACGTTCGGTCTCGATGTCGGCTTCTTCGTCTTCACGCTGCCGTGGCTGCAGTTCCTCGTCTCGTTCGGCACGATGGCCCTCGTCCTCACGCTCGTCACGGCCACCGTCACCCACTACGTCTACGGCGGCCTGCAGCTCTCGGGCAGCGGGCCCCGCACGACCAAGGCCGCGCGGGTGCATCTCTCGCTGCTCGCCGCCGCGCTCGTGCTGCTGCGGGCCGTCTCGTACTGGCTCGAGCGGTACGAGCTCTCGACCAAGCGCGGCAGCCTCATCACCGGTCTGCAGTACACCGACCAGAACGCGGTCCTGCCCACCAAGGCCATCCTCGCGATCGCGGCGCTCATCTGCGCCGGGCTGTTCATCGCGACGATCTGGAGCCACTCCTGGCGCCTGCCGATGATCGCGGTCGCCATGCTCGTCATCACCTCGGTGGTCGTCGGCAGCCTCTACCCGCTCGCCGTGCAGAACCTGCGGGTCGGGCCGTCGGAGCAGTACTTCGAGGCGGAGTTCATCCGCAAGAACATCGAGGCCACCCGGCGGGCGTACGGCATCGACGGCATCGAGAAACAGCAGTACAACGCCCAGACCAAGGCGTCCTCGGGGCAGTTGCGCGCCGACGCGGCCACGGTCCCGGGCATTCGCCTGCTCGACCCGACCATCGTCTCGCGCACCTTCACCCAGACTCAGGGCCTGCGGCGGTACTACGGGTTCCCCGACGTGCTCGACGTCGACCGCTACCGCATCTCCGGCCAGCCGCGCGACACCGTGATCGCCGCCCGCGAACTCGACCTCAACGGGGTGCCGCAGCGCAACTGGGTCAACGACCACACGGTCTACACCCACGGCTACGGCGTGGTCGCCGCCTACGGCAACAAGCAGACGAGCGACGGCGAGCCCAGCTACTACGTCCGCGACATCCCGCCCAAGGGGGAGTTGGGTGAGTTCGAGCCCCGCATCTACTTCGGCGAGCGTTCGACGGAGTACTCGATCGTCGGCAAGGAAGGCGGTCGCCCCGACCGCGAGCTCGACTTCCAGTCGGCCCAGGGCGAGCAGAAGAACACCTACGCCGGTGGCGGCGGGGTGCGCATGGACAACTTCCTCAAGCGGGTGGCCTACGCCATCAAGTACCGCGAGTACCGCATCATGCTGTCGGAGCAGGTCGGCGACTACTCGACGATGCTCGACCACCGCACTCCTCGCGAGCGCGTCGAGCGGGTCGCGCCGTGGCTGACGCTCGACGGCAACGCCTACCCCGCGGTCGTCGACGGCCGCGTGCAGTGGATCCTCGACGGGTACACGACGTCGGCCAACTACCCGTATTCGCAGAAGCAGTCCCTCGAGACGGCGACGACCGACGCGGTGACGACCCGCGCGCAGAGCGTCGAGGCGGTGCGTGCCGGCGAGATCAACTACATCCGCAACTCGGTCAAGGCCACGGTCGACGCCTACTCGGGTGAGGTGAAGCTCTACGCCTGGGACGAGTCCGACCCGATGCTCAAGGCGTGGGGCCAGGCGTTCTCGGGCACGCTGCGGCCGATGAGCGAGATCAGCGCGCAGCTCATGTCGCACGTGCGCTACCCGGAGGACCTGTTCAAGGTTCAGCGCGACATCATCACGAGGTACCACATCACCGATCCGGGCGGCTTCTACACCGGTGGTGAGTACTGGAAGGTGCCGGAGGACCCGACGTCCGGCGACCCCAAGCAGGCGGGCCTGCCCGATCAGCCGCCGTACTACCTCTCGATCGCGATGCCCGGTCAGGAGAACCCGGCGTTCTCGTTGACGACGTCGTTCTCGCCGGTGGGTACCGACCGGCCGTACCTCACGGGCTTCCTCGCGATCGACTCCGACGCGGGCTCTGAGGCCGGCAAGCGACGCCCCGGCTACGGCACGATGAGGCTGCTCGACCTGCCGAGTTCGACGAACGTGCCGGGCCCGACGCAGGTGCAGAACCGGATCGACTCCTCGAACGACAAGTCCGACCGGTTCGATCTGACCCTCAGCCAGTTCCTCAACCTCAACAGCCAGGGCGGCTCTCGGGTGCACAAGGGCAACCTGCTCACCCTGCCGGTGGGTGGCGGATTGCTCTACGTCCAGCCGGAGTACGTCAGCGGTACCGCCGGGTCGACGTACCCGCGCCTGCAGGCCGTCGTCGTCTCGTTCGGCAACGACATCGCCTGGGCCGCCACACTCGACCAGGCCCTCGACGCCCTGTTCAAGGGCGACTCGGGTGCGCAGGCGGGTGACAGTGGCGTGGCGCCCACGCCTCAGACGCCGGGGGCCACCCCGAGCCCGGGTGCGACGCCCACACCGTCACCGTCCGGCTCCGCGCAACCGCAGGAGCTCAAGACGGCGCTGGCCGAGGTGCAGAAGCAGTACGAGGCCGGCCGCGAGGCCATGAAGAAGGGTGACTGGGCGGCCTACGGCGAGGCGCAGAAGAAGCTCGACACCGCGATCAAGCGGGCTATCGAGCTGCAGCCCCAGGGCGGGTCGGTGAGCGTGAGTCCCTCCTCGCCTCCCGCCACCCCGGCCCCGACGGCCTCGGGCACTCCGACGGGCTGAGATGGCGACGGGCGGGCCTCGTCGTCGCACGGCGCAGGCCCGCCCGACGCGGTTCCCGACCGCGTACTCCGGTGCCCGATTTGGACGAGTGAGCACGGTGGCGTAAGGTGGTGTTCACCGACGCGGGGTGGAGCAGTTCGGTAGCTCGCCGGGCTCATAACCCGGAGGTCGCAGGTTCAAATCCTGCCCCCGCTACCACTCGAAGAGCCGCGGTCCTCAGGGACCGCGGCTCTTTGCTTTGTCCGGACGACAGGCGCCTAGGTCAAACCCCTGGACCTCTGGCTCACGCCGCCGGCCATTCAAGGGGCACTCGCTCTCTTCACCGGCCTCAGAACATCGCGCCCGGGTTGAGGATGCCGTCGGGGTCGAGGGCGTCCTTGATGCGCCGGTTGAGCGCGAGGGCGTCGGGGCCGAGGTAGTCGCCGAGCCACGGCTTCTTGAGTCGCCCGACGCCGTGCTCGCCGGTGATCGTGCCGCCGAGGCCGATGGCGAGGGTCATGACCTCGCCGTACGCCTGGGCGGCGCGTTCGGCCTGGTCGGGATCGGTGGGGTCGACGACGATGAGCGGGTGGGTGTTGCCGTCGCCCGCGTGGGCGATGACCGCGATCTCGACGTCACGTTCCCGAGCGATGTCGGCGATTCCCTGCACGAGTGCGCCGAGCAGTGGGATCGGCACGCCGACGTCCTCCAGCAGCAGCGATCCGCGCTTCTCGACGGCGGGGATCGCCATGCGCCGCGCGGCGACGAACGCCTCACCCTCGTCGGGATCATCGGTGACGAACACCTCGAGGGCATGGTGGCCTCCGCAGATCTCCCGCACGGCCTCGAGTTCGGTGGCGGCCTGGCCGCACGGCTCGTCGGACTGCACGACGAGCAGCGCCGCGGCCTCACGGTCCAGGCCCATGTGGGTGACGTCCTCGACGGCGTTGATCGAGGCCGAGTCCATGAACTCGATCGTCGACGGGCGCATGCCGGCCGTGATGTCGCAGACGGTGTTGGTCGTGTCGTCCAGGCTCGGGAACATCGCGACGAGGGTCGAGGCGGGCCGCGGAGCGGGCAGGAGTCGCAGCACGATGCGGGTGACGATGCCGAGCGTTCCTTCGCTGCCGACGAACAGCTTGGTCATCGACAACCCCGCCGAGTCCTTGAGGCGGGGGCCACCGAGTTCCACCGCCGTACCGTCGGCGAGGACGACAGTCATGCCGAGGACGTAGTCCATCGTCACGCCGTACTTCACGCAGCACAGGCCGCCGGCGTTCGTCGCGACGTTGCCGCCGATCGAGCAGATCTCGTACGACGACGGATCCGGTGGGTACCAGAGGCCGTGTTCGGCGACCGCGGCCTTGACCTCGGCGTTGAGCAGGCCCGGCTCGACGACGCACGTGCGGGTGGCGGGATCGACCTCGATGGCTCGCATGCGCTCGGTCGACAGCACGATGCCGCCGTCGACCGCCGAGGCACCGCCGGAGAGGCCCGAACCGGCCCCACGGGTGACGACCGGCACGCGATGCTCCGCGGCGATGCGCACCACCGTCTGCACGTCCTCGGTGGAGGAGACCCGCACGACCGCGAGCGGCGTTCCCGCACCGGGGTCGTTCGCGCGGTCCCAGCGGTATCCGGCCATGCGATCGGGGTCGGTGAGGACCATGTCGGGTCCCAGCACATCGAGCAGGTGCTGCGCGGCATCGGTCATCGACACTCTCCCTCGAGGCAGGCCTCCGCTCACCCTCGCCGGGGCATCGGGGCCGTGTCAACGGGCCGCGCCGATCCGCAGCCCCGGCGGCGTCTCGGTCCCTGTCCCAGCCCGCCGCGGTGCGTCCCCGGCATGGCCCGAACGGCGATCCGGCGCCCGGTGTCGTCACTTCCTGCGGACTGATTGAATGGGGCACGAACGGCCGAACCCCACCGATGAAAGGGCGGCTATGCCGAGCACTGTCAAGGGAGTGATCGCCCGCAGCAAGGGCGCCCCCGTCGAACTCGTCGACGTCGTGGTCCCCGACCCCGGCCCGGGCGAGGCCGTCGTCGCGATCCAGGCCTGCGGCGTCTGCCACACCGACCTGCATTACCGCGAGGGCGGCATCAACGACGACTTTCCGTTCCTCCTCGGCCACGAGGCGGCCGGGGTCGTGGAGTCCGTGGGCGAGGGGGTCACCGAGATCGAGCCCGGTGACTTCGTCGTGCTCAACTGGCGTGCCGTGTGCGGCGCCTGCCGGGCGTGCCTCAAGGGGCAGCCGTGGTACTGCTTCGACACCCACAACGCGGCCCAGAAGATGACGCTGGAGGACGGCACCGAACTCACCCCGGCCCTCGGCATCGGCGCGTTCGTGGAGAAGACGCTCGTCGCCGCCGGCCAGTGCACCAAGGTCGACGAGGCCGACGCGGCCGCGGTCGGGCTGCTCGGATGCGGCGTCATGGCCGGATTCGGCGCGGCGGTCAACACGGGCGCGGTGCAGCGCGGCGAATCGATCGCCGTGTTCGGTTGTGGCGGCGTGGGCGACGCGGCGATCGCGGGTGCGGTCGTCGCCGGGGCCACGACGATCATCGCCGTCGACGTCGACCCCACCAAGCTCGAGTGGGCCCGCGAGTTCGGCGCGACCCACACCGTCGACGCCACGAAGGAGGACCCGGTCGAGAAGATCCGCGAGTACACCGGCGGCTTCGGGGCCGATGTCGTCGTCGAGGCCATCGGACGCCCCGAGACCTACGAGCAGGCGTTCTACGCCCGCGATCTCGCGGGTCGGGTCGTGCTCGTCGGTGTCCCGACCCCCGACCTCGAGGTCACGCTGCCGATGATCGAGATCTTCGGCCGCGGCGGCGCGCTCAAGAGCAGCTGGTACGGCGACTGCCTGCCCGGGCGCGACTTCCCGATGCTCGTCTCGCTGTACAAACAGGGCCGGTTCGACCTGGACAGGTTCGTCACCGAGCGCATCGCGCTCGACGATGTGGAGGAGGCATTCGCCAAGATGTCGGATGGAACCGTGCTGCGATCGGTGGTGGAGCTGTGAGCGCCTCGGAGATCGTGACCACGCCCGGCTCGGTCGAGGGCATCCGCGTCGAGCGGGTCATCACCCGCGGCGTGTTCGCCCTCGACGGGGGTGAATGGGAGGTCGACAACAACATCTGGCTCGTCGGCAACGACGACGAGGTTCTGGTCATCGACGCGGCCCACGAGGCCGAGCCCGTCATCGAGGCGATCGACGGCCGCACGGTGCGTGCCATCGTCCTCACCCACGGCCACAACGACCACATCAACGCGAGCGGCGAGCTCGCGAAGGCCACGGGTGCGCCGCGCTGGATCCACCCCGACGACCGCATGCTGTGGGACGCGGAGTTCGGTGACACCCCGCCGGACGGTGACCTGGCCGACGGCCAGATCATCGAGGTCGGCGGCCTGCCCCTCACCGTGCTGCACACGCCCGGCCACTCCCCGGGCGGCGTGTGCCTCCACAGCCCCGACCTCGCGGTGCTCTTCAGCGGCGACACGCTGTTCCACGGCGGCCCCGGGGCGACCGGCCGCTCGTTCAGCGACTTCGACACGATCGTCGCCTCGATCACCGACCGTCTGCTCACGCTGCCGGGGGAGACCCTCGTGCTCACCGGCCACGGCGACTCCACGACGATCGGCGAGGAGGCTCCCGACCGCCAGAAGTGGATCGACGAACACGACGACTGACCCGTCGACCGACCCGTCGACCGACACGACGACTGACACGACGACCGTGCGGCCCCGCCGGTTCGGCGGGGGTGTCGGCGCACCTCGGCGCGGCCCCGTAGGCTGGGGTGATGCCCCTGGATTACCCCGTCGAGATCACGACGCTGCCCAACGGGCTGCGGGTCGTCGTCAGTGAGGACCACGCCGCCCCGGTGGTCGCCGTCAACCTCTGGGTGGGGGTGGGCTCGAGGCACGAGCAGCCCGGGCGCACCGGCTTCGCCCACCTCTTCGAGCACCTCATGTTCCAGGGCTCGCGCAATGTCGCGAGCGGAGAGCACTTCTCGGCGCTCATGGCGGCAGGGGCGCGGCTCAACGCGACGACGTGGTTCGACCGCACGAACTACTTCGAGACCCTGCCCGCGGGCGCGCTCGATCTCGCGCTGTGGATGGAGGCCGACCGGCACGGCTACCTGCTGGACGCGGTGACACAGGAGAACCTCGACAACCAGCGCGACGTCGTCAAGGAGGAGAAGCGGCAGCGCTACGACAACCAGCCGTACGGCGAGGCGCTGCACCACCTGTACGCGAGCGTCTTTCCCGAGGGGCACCCCTACCACCACCCGACGATCGGGTCGATGCCCGACCTCGACGCCGCGACGCTGGACGACGTCCACGACTTCTTCCGCCGCTGGTACCACCCCGGCAACACCGTGCTCACACTGTGCGGCGACCTCACCCCGGCCGAGGGTGTCGCGGCGGCGGAGCGGTACTTCGGCGAGCTGCGCCGCGGGGAGGATCCGCCGCCGGCCGCCACTCCGCCGTTGCCGCCGCTGACCGCGGCCACGCGCGTCGAGATCGATCAGGCCGTACCCGCGCCGCGGCTCTACCTCGGGTTCCGGTTGCCACCGGACCACACGAGCGAGTTCGACGCGGCCGCCCTCGCCCTCGAGATCGTCGGCGGCATCGCGATCTCCCGGCTCGAGAAGCGGCTCGTGCGCGGCACCGAGATCGCGACCTTCGCCTCCGCCGCGGCCCTGGGTCTGGCCGACGGCGTCTCGCTGGGGTTCGTCGCGGCCCAGCCCACCGACGGTGTCTCGCTCGCGGAGCTCGAGGAGGCGATCGTCGCCGAACTGGAGGAGTTCGCGGCTCAGGGGCCCACGGCGATCGAGATGGAGGCCGCCGCGGCGCAGAACGAGCGCGAGTGGCTCTCCACGCTGGCCGACGTCGAGCAGCGCGCCGACCAGATCGGCCGGCTGACCACCCTCTACGACGACCCGCAGGGCATCAACACCCATCTCGATCGTCTGCTCGCCCTCACTCCCGAGGACGTCCGCCGGGCCGCCGACGTCTGGCTGCGGCCGGAGTCCCGCGCCGCCGTCGTCTATCCCGCGCGCGACCTGCCGACCGACCTCACCGCCGACGAGGGCGACGTGACGACCCACGAAGGAGCCCCGGCATGAGCACGCGTCCACAGATCTCACGCCCCGGTCCCTGGGCCTTTCCGACAGGCGACACGAAGCGGCTGAGCTGCGGGGCCGACCTCATGACGTTCGACGTGCCCGGCCAGCACGTGCTCTCGGTACAGGTCGTCTCACGGCTGCCACTCGACACCGAGCCCGAGGCCCTCGAGGGCGTCGGATCAATCATGGCCCGCACGCTCGACGAGGGCGCGGCCGGCCGCGACGCCGAGGAGATGGTCGAGCTCCTCGAACGCACCGGCATGGCCCTGCACGCGGGCGTGGGGGAGCGCGGCCTCGCCGTCGACCTCGACGTGCCCGCCCGCCGCGTCGAGGACGCGCTCGGTCTGCTCGTCGACGTCCTCACCCGCCCCGAGCTCGGCGAGGAAGAGGTCGCGCGACAGGTGCGCACCCGGCTCGCCGAGATCGACCAGGAGGACGCCAACCCCGGCATGCGAGCGGCACGAGAGTTCGCCGCCACCTATTACGCGCCCGGCACCCGCGCCTCCCGCCCGACCGCCGGGTCGCGGGAGACGGTCGCGGCGATCACGAGCGGAGCCGTTCGGGCGCGACACTCCGGGGTCGGCCCTCACGGCTCGACGATCGTCGTCGCCGGCGACCTGCGTGGCGTGCCCATCACCGCGCTCGTCGATTCGGCGTTCGCGGGCTGGCGCGGTCCCGTGACGCCGACGTCCCCCGAACCCCTCGTCCGGGCCGACGACGCCGAGCGCCTCGTCGTCGTCGATCGCCCGGGGAGCGTCCAGAGCGAGTTGCATCTCGGGTGCACGGGCCCCGACCGCCGGGTCGCAGGTGGCTGGGCGCCCTTCCCGGTCGTCGCCTACCTGCTCGGCGGTTCGCCGCACGCCCGGCTCGACGTCGTGCTGCGCGAGGAGAAGGGCTACACCTACGGCATGCGGGCCGCGGCCCGCCCCCGGCACGACGGCGGACTGTTCATGGTGTCGGGCTCGGTGCGTACGGAGGTGACGCGGGAGGCCCTCGAGCTCACCCTCGGCATCCTCGACGGCGCCGCCCAGGGCTTCACCGCCGAGGAGACCCGCGCCGGCGTCGACTTCCTCGCCCTCACCGCGCCGGGCCGTTTCGCCACGGCCGACGCGATCGCGGCCGAGGCCGCGGCTCGTGCGCTCGACGGGCTCGGCACGGCGCACACCTCGCAAGTGCTGGCCGACACGCTCACGCTCACCCCCGAGCGCCTCACCCGGGCGTACACCGAGCACGTCGATCGACGCTGGACGATCGTCGTCGTCGGTGACGCCGAGAAGATCGCAGGCCCGCTCGAATCCCTCGGCCGCCCGGTCACCGTCGTCGCCTAGGCGCGGGGGAGTCTCACTCCTCGTTCGTGCCGAGGCGCCGAAGCACCTCGTCGTGCAGCAGTCCGTTGGTGGCGAGAGCCGTTCCGCCCCAAGGGCCGTCCTGCCCGTCGAGCGAGGTGAACCGGCCACCGGCCTCGGTGACGATCGGCACGAGCGCGGCCATGTCGTGCACCTCGAGCGAGGGCTCGGTCGCGATGTCGACGCCGCCCTCGGCGACCATCATGTAGGACCAGAAGTCGCCGTAGGCGCGGGTGCGCCACACCTCGTCGGTGAGGTCGAGGAACTGGGCGCGGCGGCCGATGTCGCCCCAGCCCGACAGGCTCGAGTACGACAGCGACGCGTCGGCGATCGAGGCCACCGACGAGACCCGCATGCGTTTGGCACCGGCGAGCGAACGCCCGGTCCACGCGCCCGTGCCCTTGGCCGCCCACCACCGCCGGTTGAGAGCCGGGGCAGAGACGAGGCCGACGACGACCTCGTCGTCCTCGACGAGTGCCATGAGCGTCGCCCACACGGGCACGCCGCGCACGTAGTTCTTCGTGCCGTCGATGGGGTCGACGATCCACTTGCGGTTGCCGTGACCGGTGGTGCCACCCTCCTCGCCCTGCACCACGTCGCGTGACCGCGCTCGCTTGAGGTAGGAGCGGATGAGGTCCTCGGCGTCGCGATCGGCGTCGCTCACCGGTGTGAGGTCGGGCTTGGTGTCGACCACGAGGTCCTCGGCCTGGTAGCGCCCCATCGTGACGCGTTCGACGGAGTCGGCGAGGACGTGAGCGAGGCGGAGGTCGTCGTTGTAATCGGGCACGACGACACGCTATCGCCCGAACAGCGGTGAAAGGGGCAGGGATCGGCTCGACGTGCGTGTCTCGCCGGGCCTCACTTGTCCTCGGGGTCCTCGTACGGGCTGTGCTCGGGCTCGCCCACGGTGGCCGCGTGGTCCGGGACTTCGAGCTGGAGCTCGCGGTCGGTGCGCCGGTAACCCGTCGAGGGGGGCCGCTTGGGCATCTTCAGCTTGGGCTGCTCGATGTGCTGGTACGGCACCGAATGCAGCAGGTGGGCGATCATGTTGATGCGCGCCGCACGCTTGTCGTCGCTCTCGACGACGTTCCAGCGGGCCTCGGGAATGTCGGTGTGCACGAACATGTCGTCCTTCGCGCGGCTGTAGTCCTCCCAGCGCGTGAGCGACTCGAGGTCGGTGGGGGAGAGCTTCCACCGGCGCATCGGGTCGGTGAGTCGCGACTCGAACCGCTTCATCTGTTCGTGGTCGCTCACCGAGAACCAGTACTTGCGCAGCATGATGCCGTCCTCGATGAGCATGCGTTCGAAGATCGGGCACTGGCGCAGGAACCGGCGGTACTCCTTCGGGGTGCAGTAGCCCATGACGCGTTCGACGCCGGCGCGGTTGTACCAGGAACGGTCGAACAGGCGGATCTCACCGGCGGCGGGAAGATGCTCGACGTAGCGCTGGAAGTACCACTGGGTCTGCTGGCGCTCGGTGGGCACGGGCAGCGCGACGATCTGCGCGGTGCGCGGGTTGAGGTACTCCGTGACGCGTTTGATCGCGCCGCCCTTGCCGGCGGCGTCGCGTCCCTCGAAGACGACGACGAGCCGCTGGCCCGTCTGCTTGATCCATTCCTGCATGTCGACGAGTTCCTGCTGCAGGCGCAGCAACTCGGCCTCGTACAGGGACTTCTTCATCTTCTTGTGCTTGCCGGACATCCTTCGATCATGGCACCGCGCGGTGTCCTCAGGCGCGCCGAGACAGCCGTGGTTTCCGGCCCGGGGTGACGGGAGGGGGATTCACGTGGTCCGGCGACCGGTCGAGGGCGGAAACGGCGGCTGTCTCGGCGGTCAGGATGCGCGGGCTCGCAGCAGGCGGCGCAGTGAGTCGAGCCGGGCCGCACCTCCCGGCCCGGCCCGGCCGGAGGCGACCCAGTCGTCGAGACCGCAGTCGGGTTCGTCGTGACTGCACCCACGGGGGCAGTCCTCGAGCCCGCCGGCGAGCTCCTCGAAGTGGCCGACGATGCGGTCGGGGTCGATGTGGGCGAGGCCGAACGAGCGGACGCCCGGGGTGTCGACGATCCACCCGCGCCGGTCGTCGGCGTCGGGTGGGAGCTCGAGCGCGATGGCCGAGGTGGAGGTGTGCCGCCCGCGCCCGGTGACGTCGTTGACGCGGCCGGTGGCGCGATCGGCGTCCGGAACGAGCGCGTTGACCAGTGTCGACTTGCCCACCCCGGAGTGTCCGACGAGCACGCTGACCCGGCCGGTGAGGTGGGCTCGCACCTCCTCGACGCCGCTGATCTCCTGACGGCCGTCGGCGGCGAGTTCACCGGCGAAGGACGTGACGACGATCGGCACGTCGAGCGGGGAGTACGCGGCGAGGACACCGGGTGGGTCGTCGGGGTCGATGCGGTCGGCCTTGGTGAGCACGAGCAGCGGGTCGAGCCCGGCGTCGTAGGCGGCGACGAGGCACCGGTCGATCATTCGGGGCCGCGGCTCGGGATCGGCGAGAGCCGTGACGATGACGAGCTGGTCGGCGTTGGCGACGATGACCCGTTCGACGGGGTCGGTGTCGTCGGCGGTGCGGCGCAGGACCGAGCGACGGGGTTCGATACGGACGATGCGGGCGAGCCGGTCGGGGCCGCCGCGCAGGTCGCCGACGAGCGCGACCTCGTCGCCGACCACGGCGGCCTTGCGTCCGAGCTCGCGTGCGCGCATCGCGATGACCGTGTGGTCGCCGACCCGCACGGTGTACCGGCCGCGATCGACGGTGAGGACCGTGCCGAGGACCGCGTCCTCGTGACGAGGCCGCTCCTTGGTGCGCGGGCGGGAACCCCGCCGACCGGGCCGGACCCGGACGTCGCTCTCGTCGTAGCGATCCGCGAGGCGGCTCACGGCCCGTCGGTTCCCGCGATCATGGCCTCCCACATGCCGGGGAAGTCCGGCAGCGTCTTGGAGGTGGTCCCGATGTCCTCGACGAGGACCCCGGGGATGCGCAACCCGAGGACGGCCGCGGCCATCGCCATGCGGTGGTCGGCGTAGGTGTGCAGGGTCGCCGGTCGCGGCGGGCCGGGGGTGATGTGCAGTGCGTCCTCGAGCACCTCGACCCGCCCACCGACGGCCTCGATCTCGGTGGCGAGGGCGGCGAGCCGGTCGGTCTCGTGGCCGCGCAGGTGCGAGACCCCGCGCAGCCAGCTCGGCGAGTCGGCGAGGGCGGCGACCGCGGCGACGACCGGCGTGAGCTCGCCGGCGTCGTGCAGGTCGACGTCGAGACCGGTCGGCACCTCGGGCCCGACGACCGTGAGCCCGTCGCGGGTGAGGGTGACGTCGCCGCCCATCATGTCGAAGACGTCGCGGATCGAGTCGCCCGCCTGCGTCGTGTGGTGCGGCCAGTCGGGCACGTGGACGCGGCCGCCGGTGACCATCGCGGCCGCGAGGAACGCGGCGGCGTTGGACAGGTCGGGTTCGACGACGACGTCGAGCGGGTGGATGGCCCCCGGCTCCACGTGCCAGCGGTTCAGGTCCCCGTCGTCGACCGTGACCCCCGCGTCGCGCAGCGCCTCGACCGTCATGACGATGTGGGGCTCGCTCGGCACCGGCTTTCCGTCGTGGACGACCGTGACGCCCCGGGCGAACCGCGCGCCCGCGAGCAGCAGGCCCGAGACGAACTGCGAACTCGCCGAGGCGTCCATCTCGACGAGGCCACCCTCGAGCGCCCCGCGACCGTGGACGGTGAACGGCATCGCGCCGCGCCCGTCATCGTCGATGCGCACGCCGAGCGAACGCAGGGCGTCGAGCCCGGTGATCATCGGGCGACGGCGGGCGGCCTCGTCGCCGTCGAAGCGCACGGGCCCGTCGGCCAACGCTGCCACGGGCGGGACGAACCGCATGACCGTGCCCGCGAGGCCGCAGTCGATCTCGACGTCGCCGCGGAGCCGGCCGTCTGCCGCGGGGGTGACGATCCAGTCGCCGTCGGCGGCGTCGGCGATCTCGACCCCGAGCGCCTGCAGCGCGCCGGCCATGAGCTCGGTGTCACGGCTGCGCAATGGCGAGCGCAGTCGCGAGGGGCCATCGGCCAGCGCCGCGATGACGAGATAACGGTTGGTGAGTGACTTGCTCCCCGGCAGGCGCACCGTCGCGTCGAGCGGCGTCGAGGGCGCGGGCGCCTGCCAGAGAGCGGGATGGGAGACCACCGGTGAACTGCCTCCGATCAGGAGACGGCGAGCTTGGCCTGCGCCTTGGCCAGGCGGGCCTCGCGCTTGGCGGCCTTGGCGGCGTTCTGCGCACGCCAGGCGAGCCCGGGCTTGCCCGCGGTGTCGACCGAGGCGAGGATCGTGCCGCCCAGGAGGCCGAGGTTCTTGAGGAACTGGGTCTGCTGGTTCGCGCGCGCGCCCTGGTCGGTCTCCTTCCAGAACTGGTGGCCCACGAGCGTCGTCGGGATGATCGACGCCGCCAGCATCGTGCTGGCCAGCCGCGGGAACCGGCCGGTCGCGAGCATGAGGCCGGCGGTGGCCATGAGAGCGCCGTTCGCGCGGACCATCATCTCGGGGTCGTCCGGCGTGCCCGTGAGCTCGGCGACCTTGGCCGTGAAGGGCGCAGCCTGCTGCACGCGGGCGCCCGGGTGACGCAGCGCCTCGAGCCCTCCGCTGACGAAGATGGCTGCGAGCATGGGTCGGGCGAGTCGTCGGATCATCGTGTCTCCTTGATGCGATCGGGATCGACGGGCACGTCTCGTCGGACGCGTGGCACCTACCGTAGTCGTCGGGACCGGTGCCCGCGCGTCTGCGTCGCGGTGCGCCGACCTGGGGACGAGCAAGAGCGGGACGCACCCCGGCGCCCACCGGGACACACATCGAGGAGTAACCCATGTGCGGTCGATACGCCGCGTCCGCGAGCAGCGACGACCTCGTCGAGGAGTTCGACGTCGTCCTGGACCGCACGACGGAACCGGTGCGTTCGGTGCTCAAGTCGGCGCAGGAGCCGCCCGCGGGCAGTCCCGACTACAACCTCGCCCCGAGCGAGAACGTGCGGGTCGTCCTCGAGCGTCCGGCGCGGCGGGCCGGCGCCCGTGACGAGACGAGCGAGGAGCAACTCGACGAGCAGAGTGACGAGCCCGTGCGGCAGCTGCGTCTGCTCACCTGGGGGCTCGTGCCGTCCTGGGCCAAGGATCCGTCGGTGGGGATGCGGATGTTCAACGCACGCGCCGAGACGGTGCTAGAGAAGCCGGCCTTCCGCAAGGCAGCGCTCGCGCGTCGGGCGCTCGTGCCGGCCGACGGCTGGTACGAGTGGCAGAAGAGCCCGACGGCCACGCTCAAGGGCAAACCCCGTAAGCAGCCGTTCTACGTGCACCGCGCCGACGGCCGCCCGATCGCCTTCGCCGGGCTCTACGAGTTCTGGAAGGACCCCACCGCCGACCCGGCCGACCCGCTGTCGTGGCTCGCCACGGTCTCGATCATCACGACGGTGGCCGAGCCGGGTCTCGATCGCCTTCACGACCGCCAGCCGCTCGTACTCGAGCAGCGGGACTGGGATCGCTGGCTCGACCCGACCCTGGAGGACCCGGAGGAGATCGGCGCCATGCTCGCGTTCTCCGAGCCCGGGCGGTTCGACGCCTACCCCGTCGGCCGCGCGGTGGGCTCGTCGTCGGCCTCGGGCCCAGGACTCGTGCAGCCCGCCCCCGCCGACGAGCTCGAAGGCGTCGTCGACCCCGCGACCGGGGAGATCATCGGCTGAACTCCGCCCACATCCGATGACGGGCGGCTGAGGGCGAGTGACGGGCGCTGACGGGCGATGAAGGGTGGTGGGGGCGGTGACGGGCGGGAATGTCGCGGCTCGGGCCGTCGTTGACCGGGAATGTCGCGGCTCGGGCCGTCGTTGACCCCGGCGACCATCCACGCCGAAGGAGAACCGCATGCTCGTTCTCAGCCGCCCCGCCGAGACGGGGTTCGTCGGGCTCACCGATGCGGCCGGCTCGAGCGGAGTCGGCCTCGGGGCACTACCCTGGACGACGATGAACGAGTCGTCTGCCCCGTCGGCCCCCAGGTCAGCGCCCGAGCCCGGCGAGAACACGTCCAGCGCCTTCGAGGCGCCGCCGCGTCCTGCCGACGCCGACGTCGACCGGGCCACCGAGACCCCCACCGAGAGGGTCGCGCGGTTCGAGCGCGACGCGATGCCCTACCTCGACCAGCTCTACAGCGCGGCCCTGCGCACCACGCGCAATCCCGCCGACGCGGAGGACCTCGTTCAGGAGACCTACGCCAAGGCCTTCGCCGCGTTCCACCAGTACAAGCCCGGAACCAACCTCAAGGCGTGGCTGTACCGCATTCTCACGAACACCTACATCAACTCCTATCGCAAGAAGCAGCGTCAGCCGTTGCAGTCCGACGCGGCCGAGGTCGAGGACTACCAGCTCGCGCGCGCGGAGTCGCACACCTCCACCGGTCTGCGCTCCGCCGAGGTCGAGGCGCTGGACCACCTGCCCGACAGTGACGTCACCCGCGCGCTCGCGAGCCTGGGGGAGGACTTCCGCCTGGCGGTCTATCTCGCCGACGTCGAGGGGTTCTCCTACAAGGAGATCGCCGAGATCATGGACACGCCCATCGGCACCGTGATGTCGCGTCTGCATCGTGGCCGCCGCCAGCTGCGCGAACTGCTCACCGACTACGCCGCCGACCGTGGCTACACGGGGGTGAGCTCATGAGTGCCGAGCCCGCCCGTTCCAGTGACTGCTCGGAGTTTCGGATGCGGGTCTTCGAGCTGATCGACTCCGAGCTCGATTCCGCCGAGTGCGAGCGACTGCGCGCCCACCTGGACGAATGCGGTCCGTGCATGGAGGAGTACGAGCGCGACCTCGTGCTCAAGGCCCTCGTGCGCCGCTCCTGCGCGTGTCAGCCCGCGCCGCGCACGCTGCGCATGCAGATCATGGCGACGATCATGACGTTCACCGTCGAGGTACGCGGCGAGCAGGACGCCGGCTGAGGCGCGCCCGACCCGCGAGCACGACGAACGAGGGCCTCACCGTCAGCTGACGGTGAGGCCCTCGTTCATGCCCTGTGCTCAGGCGTTGGGCCTGCGGCCGTGGTTGGCGGCGTTCTTCTTGCGCGCGCGGCGCTTGCGGGCTCGTTTGCTCATGGTGCGGCTCCTTCGGAGTTCGTGCAGTCGCAGCATCTTCCCACAGGCCCCGGCCGCCGCCGAAACACAGGCCCGGCCTGCTCTGAAAATCGCGTAGGCCGCCGGGCGCATGGTTCTCCCCGTTCGGCGACAACTCGAGGTGTCGAGTGCGATATCGTCGCGGCGTTCATGCCGCCAATGGCAGTATGAATATCTCGTGCTTCCCCTTTGTTCACCTGCACTTCATTCTTGGACAACTGTCCAAAACGCCGTTCGGACGTCCGACCAATGGTTATCGTCTTGTAAATCCGGCAAAGAGTCCGCAAGCAAAAGCGACACGGACTTTGTCGGGCGTCCGAAGCTGGCTATATTCGAAATGCGTTCGAGGCCGATGGGGGATTGGTTCGAGAACGCACCTCGAAAATTCGACATTCGCCGGCCGCTCCGACGCTCAACGTGAGAGTCCTTGGGGGAGAGGTGCGGCGGCGGTTCACAGAGATGGAGTTGATTCCGATGCGTACGTCCCGTTGTTGGTGGTGGACCCCCTCCTTCTGAGGACGGTCCCCTCCCGCTCAATCGGCATTCCTCGCCTAAGATCGAGGAATGATCAGCCCGAAGTCCCGACGCCCACCCCCGGCCGAGCCGGAACGGGCCGAAGGATTACACGACGCCCGTTCCGACTCCCGTCGGGGCGGGCGTCCTGGCATTCTCATGCCGGTGGTCGTCACCGCCGGTCTCACTATCGCGGTCACCGCCCTCGCATATCCCCAACGCGCGACGACTCTGGGTGATGCCTTCTCCTTCACCGTTCTGCTCGTCGCCGCCGCAGCGAGCGCAGAGCTGAGGTTCGGCAGGCGTGAGGAGCGCGTCTCCTTCTCGTTCACAGCCGTGGTCCTCCTCGCCGCGATCCCGCTCGTCGGCCCGCTCGGGGCGGTACTGCTCGGCTTCGGCGGCGCGGTGCTCGACTCCCGGCAGGACTGGTGGCTGGTCTCGGTCTTCAACGGCCTGATGTTCGCCCTGTCCTCCGCGGTCGCCTCGCTCGTCTACGGCGCGAGCGGGGGCGCGTTCCTGTTCTCCGGTGACCTGCTCGTGGACGGGCGGCTCGTGGTGGCCGCCCCCACGCTCGCATCGGCGCTCACACGGCACGTCGGCGGCCCGCTCCTGCTCGCCGACGCCGCCTTCCTCGCGACCAACCTCGTGGTGCTGCTCGCGATCACCGCGCGGGACACCCAGGGGCCGGGGCGCCGTGTCGTCGCCGGCGGCGTGTTGCGCGGCGTTCCGATGTTCCTCGCGTGGGCCGTGGTCGCGTTCCTCGTCGTCGCGTTGTGGGGCCCCGGCCGGCTCGATGCCATCGCCCTGCTGCTCGTCGTGGCGCCGCTCATCGTCACCCGTCACATGCACGGCCTGTTCTCCGCCGAACGCCGGGTGCGGTTCAGCATCGTCGATGCGCTCGCGGATGCCGGCGCCGACGACGGGCGGAAGGCGCACGGCGAACGCGTCGGGCGGTACGCCCTGTCGATCGCGAGCGAGCTGGGCCTGCGCCCGACCGACAGGTCGGGCCTCGAGTACGCCGCCCGCCTGCACACCGTGGGGGTGCACGACGGGTGCACGGCCGAGGTGCGCGTCGGCGCCCGCGAGGCCTCGACCACGGCGGCGCGGGCGGCCGACGAGGTGCTCGGACGCATCGAGTTCCTCACCCAGGCCGCGCAGGCCGTGCGGCACGAGTCGGAGTGGTTCGACGGCACGGGGGGCCCCGACGCTCTCGCGGGCGGTGACATCCCGGTGCAGGCCCGCATCCTCGCGGTCGCCGACGCCGCCGACGTCCTCGTCAACGAGTCCGACGCCGATGTCCCGGGGATCGAGGTCCTCCGTGTCCTCCGCGAACGGGCCGGGACGCAGTTCGATCCGCACGTGGTCGACGCCCTCGCGCGGGCCCTGCGGTTCGACGCGTTCGGGGAGGTCGAGGCGTCGTCGGCGCAGGCGGTGGATCCGCCGCGGGAGGCGTTCACGCCCGCACGGCTTCGCGGGCGCACCGGCCGGCGCGCCCCCGGCCACGCGGCGTCGGCGAATCCGGCGAGCGGGGCGGACCGATGAGGACCCCGCGCCGCTTCAGCGTCCTGCTCGCGCGCCTGCTGTTCGCGCTGGCCTCGGTCGTGGCCCTGATCTCGGCCTCGGGCGCCTGGCCCGCCGAGGGGCCGTGGGGCGGTGAGGCGCTCCTGCTCCTGTTGTTCTTCTCGACCATCCTGTCGGGCTCGACGATGCAACGCTACGACCGCGGCCGGTCCACACGAACCGTCGACGTCGGAGCGACGGCCGCGCTCGCCCTGACGGCCGTCTTCGCGCTCCCCAGCCACGCCGTCGACCTGTCGACGTCGCAGATCGTCGCCGTCGTCGCCCTGGGCCTCGTGGGCGGCGGGATCATCGGGACGCCTGCCCCCCACCGGCCCGCGCTCGCCCTCGTGCTGCGCCGCACCCTCCCACGCATCCTCACGGTGGCGGTGCTCTCGTTCTTCCTGCGCGACCTCGGCGGCAGCCACGCGCTGCTCGAGGTGCTGCAGACCGGGTCCGCCAAGATCACGGCCCTGCTCCTCCTGGCTCTCCTCTACGTCGCCCTCGTCGTCGAGGCGCCGGTGCGCGCCGAGCTCAACCGCCGCCCCGACGAGACGCGCCGCGTCGCCCACGTCGCCGAGCTGGGCGAGAGCCTCTCCCTCGGCATCATCCCGGCATCGACCGCCGTGCTCGTCGCGATGGCGCAACCGGTCCTCGGGTTGCCGGCGCTGCCGCTGCTGCTCCTGCCACTCGTCTTCAACCAGGTCGCCGTACGGCGGCACGAGGAGATGCGCGAGCACTCCCACCAGAGCGTCGTGGCCCTCTCGCGAATGCCCGAGGCGCTCGGGGTCGTTCGCGCCGGGCACGCCGCGCGGGTCTCCCGTCTCGCCGGCGACCTCGCTCGCGAACTCGGGCTCGGGCGGCGTGAGGTCCTCGAGGTCGAACGTGCTGCCCTGCTGCACGATCTCGGCCAGGTCCGGTCGGCACGCGCCGTGCCGTCGGGGGCGACCGTGCTCGCCGCTCCGGCCGATCAGCAGGACATCGCCCAGACGGGGGCCGACATCGCCCGGCGCACCGGGGTGCTCGACGCCGAGGCGGATGTCATGCAGGCCCAGGCGTCGCCCTATCACCACCACGTCTCGCACGCACACGCCCTGCCGCTCGGTAGCCGCATCCTCAAGGTCGCCAACGCCTACGACGACCTGCTCACCGGGGAATCGGCGGGGCTGCCCCTCGACGACCCGGAGGCCGTGCTCGAGCGGATCTACCTGGGGTTGGGGCACGAATACGACCCGCGGGTCGTGGACGCCCTCGACCGGGTGCTTCACGACGGGGTGTCGGCCACCGGTGCCGCCGTCGGTGACGACTCGAGGACTTAGGATCGGCGCGGACCACATTTCGACACACCGCAATCTCGGCGTCAGGCCGGAAGTGAGGAATTCGCTCGTGAACATCACCGTCGTGGGCCTCGGCAAGATCGGCCTCCCGCTCGCCGTGCAGTTCGCCAGCAAGGGCCACCGGGTCCTCGGCGCGGACGTCAACCCGGCCGTCGTCGAGAGCGTCAACGCCGGCACCGAGCCGTTCCCGGGCGAGGCGGATCTGCAGACCAAGCTCGGTGCGGCGGTCGAAGCGGGACTCATCGAGGCCACCACCGACACGGCCTCCGCCGTCGGCCAGTCCGACGCGGTCGTCGTGGTCGTGCCGTTGTTCGTCGACGCCGACGGCAAGCCGGACTTCGGTTGGATGGAGTCGGCCACCAAGGACATCGCCCGCGGCCTCAAGCCCGGCACGCTCGTCTCCTACGAGACGACGCTGCCCGTGGGCACGACCCGCGACCGGTGGAAGCCGATGCTCGAGCAGGGCTCAGGCCTCGTCGAGGGCCAGGATTTCCACCTCGTCTTCTCGCCCGAGCGGGTGCTCACCGGCCGGGTGTTCGCCGACCTGCGCAAGTACCCCAAGCTCATCGGTGGTCTCGATGGGCTCGGCGGGCCCGGCGCTCGCCGCGGCACCGACTTCTACGAGGCCGTCCTCGACTTCGACGAGCGCCCCGATCTCGAGCGCGGCAACGGCGTGTGGGATCTCGGGTCGGCCGAGGCCGCCGAGATGGCCAAGCTCGCCGAGACCACGTACCGCGACGTCAACATCGGCCTCGCCAACCAGTTCGGACGCTTCGCCGCGGCGCACGGCATCGACGTCTACCAGGTCATCGACGCGAGCAACTCCCAGCCCTACAGCCACATCCACCGGCCGGGTATCGCCGTCGGCGGTCACTGCATCCCCGTCTACCCGCGCCTGTACCTGTGGAACGACCCCGAGGCGACGGTCGTGCGCTCCGCCCGCGAGGCCAACGCCGACATGCCCGTCTACACCGTCGGCCTCGCCAAGGGGGCGGCCGGTGACCTCGCCGGCAAGAAGGTCGTCGTGCTCGGCGCCTCCTACCGCGGCGGAGTCAAGGAGACGGCGTTCTCCGGGGTCTTTCCCACGGTCGACGCGCTGCGGGCCGAGGGCGCCGACGTGGCCGTGCACGACCCGATGTACTCCGACGAGGAGCTGCAGAAGTTCGGCTGGGCGCCCTACCACCTGGGCGAGCAGGTCGACGTCGCGATCGTCCAGGCCGACCACGCCGAGTACGCAAGGCTCGGCAAGGACGACCTGCCGGGAGTCTCGGTCGTCGTCGACGGTCGCAACTTCCTCGACCCCGCCCGGTTCGGCGACGTCACCTTCCGCACGGTCGGCCGCGCCTGAACCGGCCCGCCGGCGTCTGAGCCCCGCGCGTCGGATCACGGGTTCCACGCGCTGATCCGCCGCACCGGGTGCCGCGTCGACACGTGGACGCCTCCGAGGGGCGGAGTGGGCTGCGACCTACCCTGGGTGACGTGCGCTATCTCTCCACTCGTGACCCGAACGGCGACGCGTCCCAGCGGTTCTGCGACATCCTCATCGGCGGTCTCGCGCCCGACGGCGGCCTGTACCTGCCGCAGAGCTACCCGCAGGTCGACGCGTCGACGCTGGCCCGGTGGCGGCGCATCCTGGACGAGGAGGGTTACGCGGCGCTCGCACACGCGATCCTCTCGCTGTTCATCGACGACATCCCGAGCGAAGACCTGCGCGGCATCTGTGAACGCGCCTACACCCGCGAGAAGTTCGCGACCGACGAGATCGTGCCCGTCACCCATCTCGACGACCGGCTGTTCATCGGTCATCTGAGCAACGGGCCGACGGCCGCGTTCAAGGACATGGCGATGCAGCTCCTGGGGGAGCTCTTCGAGTACGAGCTGGCGCGGCGCGACTCCTCGCTCGCGATCCTCGGCGCGACCAGCGGCGACACCGGCAGCTCGGCGATCTTCGCGATGAAGGGCCGCGAGCGGATCCACGTCTTCATGCTCAGCCCGCTCGGGCGCATGACGCCGTTCCAGCAGGCGCAGATGTTCAGCGTCGACGACCCGGCCGTGGTCAACATGGCCGTCGACGGCGTCTTCGACGACTGCCAGGACATCGTCAAACAGGTCGCCTCCGACCTCGACTTCAAGGAGCTGCACCGCCTCGGCGCGGTCAACTCGATCAACTGGGCACGACTGCTGGCGCAGGTCGTCTACTACGTCGCGTGTTGGCTGCGAGCCACCGCCGACCTCGAGGACCCGGCCGGGCAGCGCATCTCCTTCTCGGTGCCGACCGGCAACTTCGGCGACGTCTGCGCCGGGCACGTCGCCAAGCAGATGGGGGTGCCCATCGAGGCGCTCGTCGTCGCCACGAACGAGAACGACGTGCTCGACGAGTTCTTCCGCACCGGCGTGTACCGGGTGCGCACGAGCGCCGAGACACACGAGACGTCGTCGCCGTCGATGGACATCAGCAAGGCGAGCAACTTCGAGCGGTTCGTCTTCGACCTCCTCGGCCGGGACGGCGCCCGCACGGCCGAGCTGTTCTCCGGCCTGGGCACGGGACAAGGCTTCGACCTCTCCGGCGATCCCGCGTTCGCCGACGCCCGGGAGCGGTACGGGTTCCTCTCGGGCACGTCCACCCACGCCGACCGCGTCTCGACGATCGCCGCGGTCGAGCGGCAGTACGGCGTCCTCGTCGACCCGCACACGGCCGACGCGCTCAAGGTCGCCTTCGACGTCCTCGACGCGGGCGAGGTCACCTCACCGATCGTCGTGCTCGAGACCGCGCTGCCGGTGAAGTTCGCCGAGACCATCCGTGAGGCCGTGGGGCGCGACCCCGAGGTGCCCGAGCAGTTCGCCTACCTCGCCGATGCCGACCGGCGGGTCGTCGAGGTGCCCAACGACGCCGAGATCGTCAAGAAGATCATCGTCGAGACCCTCACCGCCGACGCCTGAGGCTCACCGCCGCCACTCGTACGGGGTCGTCGTCGTGACGCGCTCGAAGCCCGCGCGGGCGAGGATCGGTCGCGAGTACTCCGTGGAGTCGCTGTGTAGGTAGTCGAAACCGCGCGCGATCGCCGAACGGGCACGCGCCGCGGTCAGAGCGCGGTAGATGCCGCGTCCGCGCTGGTCACCGCGTGTCGCTCCGCCCCACAGACCGGCGATGCGGCTGCCGGCCACGGGCTCGAGACGCCCGCCGCAGACGAGCTCGCCGTCGAGATCGGCGACCCACACCTCCATGTCGTCGCGGCCCAGGGAGAGCCGGTGGAGGAGGGCCTCGGCGATCCGATCGCTCGGGGGATCGCCGAACGCCTCGTCGGTCATCGCGCACATCGCCCGCACGTCTCGTTCGGAGTGGATGCGGCGGATCGTCACGCCCTCGGGCAGGGGAACGTCGACGGCGAGGTCGCCGGCGCGCCCGATCATCACCGACTCCGCCTCGTCGGGGGTGAATCCGTGTGATGTGAGGGCGCGTTCGAGGACGTCGCCGTTCGGGTCGTGCGCGCGCGTCTTCCACTCGACACGCTCGATGTCGGGATCCTCGACGAACGTCGTGAGCACCCGGTCGACGAGCCGGGCGATCTCGTCGTCTCCGAGGCCGGCGAGCGCCTCGTGCCGGTGGGTGACGAACCCTCGCCCGCCGGTGAACCTCGCGACGACGACCTCGCCGTCGGCGCGCACGGAGACGGCTCCCGGCACCTCTCGCTCGCCCCGGATGTCGTCGTACGCACGCAGGAGTTCGTTCATGCCCCGAGCGTGCCGGGATCGCGCGGCGGGCGTCCACCGGATTGTCGGGCCAGGTCGCTCGGGACGACGTCGATCTCGAACGGCCGGTGCGTGTGAAAGGCCGACTCGCCGACCGAGTGACCGGCCTGCACGTATCGACCGTCGTGCAGCTCCCAAGCCCTGATCCACGGCTGCCCGCCGTCATCCCCAGGATCGACGGCCCAGTAGGTGGGGCACCCGGCGAGTTCGTAACGCGTCTTCTTGAGCCCCAGGTCGATCAGTCGGGTGCTGGGGGAGAGGATCTCCACCGCGAGCAGCGGCGGCCCCGTGAGCCCGGTTTCGTCGAGTGCATCGGGATCGACCACGACGAGATCGGGCTGGACGACGGCGTTCGGCGCCAGCCGCACCTCGAAGGGGGCCGCGAAGACCTCGAGCCCGGCCGGGCAGGCGGCGCAGAGCGCGAGGAACAGTCGACCCGACACCCGCTGGTGCCGCGGGACGGGTGCCGGGGTCACGATGAGCGCACCGTCGACGAGCTCGTAGCGGTTCCCGTCATCGGGCATACCGGCGAGGTCGGTCGCCGTGAAGCGGTGGGTGGGCAGCGTCACAGAGGTCATGTTCTCGTCTCGGCCAGATGGCGTCCAGGGTCACGTCGTCATCGTCGGCGCGCCATGGACGGCAGTGGTGCCCCACCGGGTCCTCGTCCACAACGAGCACGGCCGGCCGCAAGCATTACGCGCTCAGACGCCTCGCGATCCGGTCGACGACCTCGGCGGTGAGGGCCGGGTCGTGTTCGGGGAGGGCGGGCTCGGTGAAGAGATGCCCGGCTCCCGGGGCGACGACGTGCTCGAACGTGGCACCGGACTCGCGGACGACGCGTTCGAGGTCGCTGACGTCGGCGCTGTTCACCCACGGGTCGTCGGCGTAGTGGTGGACCTGTACCGGCACGCCGGGCCACGCCCCGCGCACGGGGTTCGTGTTGCCGATGAGGACACACAGACTCATGGCGGGGCGTTCGGCGGTGAGGCGCTGCGCGAACGACGCCCCGAGCGAGAGTCCGACGAACGCGGCGTCGCTCGGCACCCCCACGAGGTCGTCGCGCACGCGGTCGAGGAGGGTCCGGTAGCCGACCTCGTCACGGTGGGCGACGCCGCGGGCCTCGTCGGTGAAGACCTCGCCGCGGTAGTAGTCGGGGGTGATCACCTCCCGCCCGGTCGCAGCGCGCAGGTCCTCGGCGAGCGCGAGGGTGCCGGGTGTGAGCCCGTAGGCGGCGTGAAGGACGACGATCGGTGCGGGCATGGCACGACCATAGGCGCGGGCAGAGGTCATCGGTCGGCGAGCCGTCGAACGCGCGGGGTGTTGCCGATCGGGCTGCCGTCGGATCTGCGCCAGCGCACACCGGTGTCGTCGACCGTCGCGGTGTGGCCGTGGCGGTGGACGAGCGTGTGGTGATGTCGACACAACAGGGCGAGGTTCGTCATGTCGGTGGGGCCGAACGTCGCCCAGTGGCGGATGTGGTGCCCGTCGCACCATCCCGGCGGTGCTCCGCAGCCCGGATAGGTGCAGCCCCGGTCCCGCACGTGCAGGGCCGCTCGCTGCGCCGGGGTGACGAGGCGGGTGGCGCGGCCGAGGTCGAGCACGTCGCCGGCGCTGCCGAGCACCGCCGGGATGATCTCGGCGTCGCAGGCGAGCGTGCGGGCCTCGGCGGGGGAGAGGGTCTGCCCGAGCGCGGTGGAGGCGGATCCGGTGCCGGAGACGAGGTCGGCGAGGGTCATCGTCACGGTGACGCGGGCTCGCGCCCCGCTGCCCGGGACGTCGACGCGCGGGGTGGTCGCGAGGCCGGCGAGACGTACGATCGCGTCGGCCCGGCGCTGCCCGGGAGTGCGCAGGTCGGCTTCGACGACGTCGCCCCGGTCGTCCTTGACGGGGGCCGGCGCGGAGAGGGCCTGGATCGCCGCGGTGACGACCGCCTCCGAGGCCGGGTCGAGACGAGGTGTGGCGACGAGCATGCCGGAGCGGTCGGGCCGGAATCCGGAGAACTCCCGCAGCCGGTGCTGCCGCTCGTGC
This sequence comes from Mobilicoccus massiliensis, assembly GCF_000826525.2. Classification (GTDB taxonomy): domain Bacteria; phylum Actinomycetota; class Actinomycetes; order Actinomycetales; family Dermatophilaceae; genus Mobilicoccus; species Mobilicoccus massiliensis. The sequence continues at coordinate 76,655 of NZ_LN651325.1, forward strand.
TTCTCGTCCAACTGGGTTGCGGTGCCGTACTGACCGAGGACGGCGTCCTCCATCGCCCGCAGCCTGCCCGGTGAGGCGCCGGAGGCGGCCCAGTCGACGACGATCTGGGCGAGGGCGTCCCAGTCGGGATAGTCGACCGAGGCTCGCAGTCGGCGGAAGATGCGCGCCACGAGCCCGGCGGACTCGACCGGCAGTCGCCCGCAGGTGACCGCCTCACGGATGCGCTCGGCGTCGGGCCCGGCGCACGTGAGCGCGACCTCGTGCAGATCCCGCGCCGCGCGCCGCGTGACCGGCACCCCGCCCTCGCGGCAGGACTGCTCCACCCACCGCTGGGGCCGCGGATGATCGGAGGTCGCGATGACTCCCCGCGAGGAGGCCTCGAGCACGACGGCGGCCTGGGCGGCGTCCGCCGCCGCCGCCACCGCGGCCGCTTCCGCGGCGAGGGCCGCGAGATCGTCGGACATCACACCCGCGAGGTCGCCGGGAATCCCGACGAGCAGCTGCCGAGCCTCCTGCAATCGCGCGAGAACATCACCGTGGCCCGCCGGGGGCGGGAGTTCGATGACGGGCGCCGTGGTCATGCCTCGATTCTATCGAACGCGCATTCGATCAACGCCTTATCCACAGGCGAATTCGTATGCGGCACAACGTCTCCCGCCGGGGCGGAGGCGGGCGTGTGCTGCGCTGAATGTCCATGTGCGCCAACGGGTTTCATGGCCCTGACGTGAGGGCTTGCGATGTGAACTGCATCACACTCTGACGCGTCGTGCAGACGCGCCGGCGCAGGCCCTGCCCTCAGCGCGCGCGTTCCATCAGTACCCGCGCGACCCGGTCGGCGGTGTGACCATCGCCGTACGGGGTGCCGCGGTCGGTGGTGGGGGCCTCGCGCAGGGCGACGTCGGCGAGCCGGGTGAGGTCGTTGTCGAGGATGTTCCAGCCGCCCTCGAGCGTCTCGACCCACTCGGTCTCGGGGCGGATCGTCGTGCACGGTGTGCCGAGGAGATAGGCCTCCTTCTGCAGGCCACCGGAGTCGGTGACGACGCCGGCGGCGCCCATGACCGCGCGGACCATCTCGGGGTAGGCGAGCGGGGTGGTGCCGAAGAGGGATCCGCCGACGAGGTCGAGCCCGTGCTGCTGGGCCTTGGCGACGAGCCGGGGGTGGGCGAGCAGCACGACCGGTGCGGGGGCCGCGCGCAGCGCGTCGAGGATCGCGCCCAGACGTTCGGGGGTGTCGGTGTTGTCGGGGCGGTGGATCGTCGCGAGCAGGAACGGCCGGGACAGGTCGAGGTCGCCGACGCCGGAGACGTCGAGTGCGTCGCTGAGCGGCGTGTCGGCCACCTGGTCGCGCACCTTGAAGCACACGTCGGTCATCACGTCGCCGACCATGATCGACCGCTCGGCGAGGCCCTCGTGCGCGAGGTGGCGCATCGCCTCGTCGGTGGGCGCGAGCAGCAGGTCGGCGGCGTGGTCGGTGAGCACCCGGTTGTGCTCCTCGGGCATGCGCCGGTTGAACGAGCGCAGGCCCGCCTCGAGGTGCGCGACCGGCAGGTGCATCTTCACGGCCGAGACGGCCGCGGCGAGCGTGGAGTTCGTGTCGCCGTAGACGAGGACCCAGTCGGGACGGTGCTCGTCGAGCACCGGGTCGAGCCCGGCGAGCATCGAGCCGGTCTGCACACCGTGGCTGCCGGAGCCGACGCCGAGGTGGACGTCGGGCTTGGGGATGCCCAGGTCGTCGAAGAACACGTCCGACATCACGGCGTCGTAGTGCTGCCCGGTGTGGACGATGACGTGCTCGACACCCGCGGAGGTGAGCGCGGTGGCGACCGGGCCGAGCTTGACGAACTGCGGGCGAGCGCCGACGACACTCAGAACCTTCATCGGGGTGACCTTTCACGTGCGGACCTGGTGCGACGGTAGGCTGGCGGGCGGTGACGGCCGTGCCTGACGCCGCCCATTCTGCCCCGAGCACCAGCGCGGGGCGTGGACCGGCTCGATGCCGCGTCGAGACGACACTCGGCGGGGGCGCCACGTCCGGGATGGGTGCGGGGGGCAGCCGTCGGCGCACTGAGGGCCCGCGACCTCCTGGTCGAGGGTCATCGACGATCAAGCGGTACGCCTGGAAGGGGCAACCTCGACATGACCGACTTCATCCCTCCCGCCAAGCCCCTCATCGGTGATGAGGAACGCGCAGCGGTCGACCGGGTGCTGCGCAGTGGAATGCTCGCCCAGGGCCCGGAGGTCAAGGCGTTCGAGCAGGAGTTCTCCGAGCACTTCGGCCTCGGTCGCGAGTGCGTGGCCGTGAACTCCGGCACGTCGGGTCAGCACCTGGGCATGCTCGCCGCCGGCGTCGGCCCCGGTGACGAGGTCATCGTGCCGTCGTTCACGTTCGCCGCCACGGCGAACTCCGTGGCACTCACGGGGGCCACACCGGTGTTCGCCGACATCGAGGAGGGCAGCTTCTGCCTCGACCCGAAGAGCGTGGAGTCGGTCATCACCGAGCGCACGGTCGGCATCATGCCGGTGCACCTCTACGGCCACCCGGCGAACATGCCGGCGCTCATCGAGTTGGCCCGCCGGCACGACCTGATGATCTTCGAGGACGCCGCGCAGGCACACGGCGCGTCGCTCGACGGCACGCCGGTCGGCGCGTTCGGCGCCTGGGGGATGTTCAGCCTGTACCCCACCAAGAACATGACCTCCGGTGAGGGCGGAATGGTCTCCTGCGAGACCCCCGAACTGGCCCGCAAGGTGAGGCTCTACCGCAACCAGGGCATGGAGAAGCAGTACCACAACGAGGTCGTCGGCCTGAACAACCGCATGACCGACATCCACGCCGCGATCGGCCGTGAGCAGCTGAAGAAGGTCGACGCGTGGACGCGCACGCGTCAGCAGAACGCCGAGTTCCTCTCGGCCAACCTCGAGGGCGTGACGACGCCGCCGGTGGCCGAGGGCGCGGTGCACGTGTACCACCAGTACACGATCCGGGTGCCCGAGGGCCGCGACGAGTTCTCCGCGGCGCTCAAGAGCGAGTACAACGTCGGCTCGGGCATGTTCTACCCGGTGCCCAACCACGAGCTCGCCCCGTTCGCGGGCAACGCACACGCCGACCTGCCGGCCACGGCCAAGGCCGCCGCCGAGTGCCTGTCGCTGCCGGTTCACCCGAGCGTCGACCGTTCCGGTCTCGAGCGCATCGTCGAGGCCGTCAACGCGCTCGCGAAGGCGGGTGCGTGATGGCGAACCTGCGCGCGGGCCTCATCGGCCTCGGCATGATGGGCCGCCACCATGGCCGCGTTCTCGCCGGCCTCGAGGGCGTCGACCTCGTCGCGGTCGCCGACGCGAGCGGGCAGGATCCGCACGGAGTCGCCAAGGGCCGCCCGTTGCTGTCGAGCATCGACGAGCTCATCGAGCAGAACCTCGACTACTGCATGGTGGCGGTGCCCACCGCCTACCACGTCGACGTCGCGCTCGCCCTGGCCGACGCCGGTGTGCACGCGATGATCGAGAAGCCGCTCGCCACCGATACCCCGGGCGCTCAGAAGATCGCCGACGCGTTCTCCGAGAAGGGCCTGGTCGGCGCGGTCGGTCACATCGAGCGGTACAACCCGGCGCTGCAGCAGGCCAGGGCCCGCATCGAGAACGGTGACCTCGGCGACGTCTACCAGATCATCACCCGGCGCCAGGGTCCGTTCCCGGCCCGCATCGCCGACGTGGGCGTGGTCAAGGACCTCGCGACCCACGACATCGACCTCACGAGCTGGGTGCGTCAGCAGCCGTTCGCCGCGGTCGCTGCGCGCACCGCCTACCGCAGCGGTCGGGAGTTCGAGGACATGGTGAGCGTCACCGGCCAGCTCGCGGACGGCACGATCACGAGCCACCTCGTCAACTGGCTCAGCCCGTTCAAGGAGCGCATCACGGTCATCACCGGCGAGAAGGGCGCGTTCGTCGCCGACACCCTCACCGCCGACCTCACGTTCCACGCCAACGGCAACGTGCGCACCGAGTGGGACGACGTCGCGAACTTCCGCGGGGTCTCCGAGGGCGACGTCGTGCGCTACGCGATCCCCAAGCGCGAGCCGCTGCTCGTCGAGCACGAGAACTTCCGTGACGCGGTGCTGGGCAGGGACGCCGACATCGTCACCCTCGAGCAGGGGTCCGCGGTCGTCCGGGTCGCCGAGGCCGTCCTCGAGTCGGCTCAGGCCGGACGCACGATCGATCTCTGAGCCGAGCGCCGGCCCACGTAACCTCGATCTCTTTCGAGGATCGCACTCGGGCCTCTGACCTGCACTTTCGGTGCCGGGTCGGGGGCCTGAGTCGTGCCGGCGCCGGCCGAGACGGTCAAGTCTCGGCGGTCTCGGGCCGATGAGAGGGGCGTGAAGCCGCTCACCCTCGCCCGTGCCGCCGTCGTGCCCGCCCTCGGATTCGCGCTCCTCGCCGCCGATCTCGGCGTCGCCCCGATCGCCGCACACGCGGCCGATCCGGTGACGACCGTGCCGGAGGACGGACGGGTCACTCTCGACGGCCGAGGCTACGGCCACGGCCGGGGGATGAGCCAGTGGGGCGCGTACGGAGCCGCCGACGCCGGCCTCTCCTGGCCCCAGATCCTCTCGTTCTACTACCCGGGCGCCACGCAGGCCAGGCAGGCGAACTCGGAGATGCGCGTGTGGATCTCGCGGGACAACGACGGGATCACGAACATTCCCAAGCAGCTCGAGCTGCAGGCGATCGTCGGCCGCCAGAGCTACGGGCTGCCGGGCGGGCCGGGCCACGGGCCCTGGCGTGTCGTGCCGAGCGGTAAGGGCGTCGCGCTGCAGTTCATGGACATCAGCGGCACGTGGCAGAACTTCCGCATCCCGGCGACCGACACCGTGGTGTTCACGGCCGGCGACACCGTGGAGGTGACGATGCCCGGGGGTGCCGCCGAGGCGTTCCCCGGGCGGGTGATCGCCCGCCGCGAGGGGAACAAGGTCATCACCATCGTCTCGACGACGACGGAGCGCTACCTGCGCGGGGTCGTGCCCAACGAGATGCCGTCCTCGTGGCACAAGAACGCGATCGCGGCGCAGTCGGTGGCCGCGCGCACGTACGCCTCGGCCTATCGGGCACGCAAGCGGGCCGCCGGCGCCCCGTGGGACATCTGCGACACGGTCGCCTGCCAGGTCTACCGCGGCGCCGCGTCCTCGTCTCAAGGTCGCCGAACGCCCCTCGACGATGCTCGCGCCAACGCCGCCATCGCCCTCACCTCCGGCACGGTGCTCAAGACGCCGGGCAACAACTTCGTGTTCGCGGAGTTCTCGGCCTCCAACGGCGGCTACACCGTCGACGGCGGCGCGTTCTCGCAGGTCGCGAAGCCGGACCCCTACGACGGTCGCAAGCAGACCTCCGGAGGTGTGTGGACGAAGGACGTCGCCGCCGCCACGCTCGAGCGTCAGTTCGGCCTCGGCAAGCTCCAGTCGCTGCAGGTGGTCTCACGCGACGGCAACGGCACGCTCGGCGGCCGCGTCAAGACGGTGCGGCTCGTCGGGGCGACCCGCAGCGTCGACGTCAGCGGCGCCAAACTGCGCCAGGTGCTCGGGCTGCGCTCCGAATGGTTCGCGATCAGCGCCGCCGACGGCACGACGCGTCCGGGCACCCCCGGCCTGCCCGCTACTCCGAAACCGGCCCCCACGCCCGTCGGCCCGACCACGCTCGTCGCCGAGTGGAGCGGAGACCGCACTCCCGACCGCCTGCGCATCTCGGGCGGGCGGCTCGTCATCGAACGCGGTCTCGGCCGCGGTCGCTACGCCAAGGCCGCCCCGGTGGCGAAGTCGCCCACCCGCCTCGCCCGTCTCGTCGGCGTCGGCGACGTCGACTACGACCGTCGTGCCGATGTCGTCGCCGTCGACACGAGCAACCGCCTCGTCGTGCTGCGCGGGAACGGCAAGGCCGGGGTGCTCGCGGCCCGGACCCTCGGCGGAGGCTGGGGCGCGTTCCGAGCCCTCGAACTGCGCGACGTGACCAAGGACCGACGTGCCGACGTCATCGCGACGGCCCGCGACGGGCGGCGCACCCTGTACGTCGGCACCGCCAAGGCGACGGTCGTCAAGAAGGGCGCGTACACGGGCCGCTGATCTCGGGAGGCGCACACGAGGTGCCGACACGGCAACGCTCGGGCGAGCGGGCCACCGGCCCATCCGCCCGAGCGTGTGTGGAACGCCGACTCAGTCGCCCAGGTGGGTCGTCGTGATGTCGACCTCGAACGGGGCGTCGGTGCGCTCGCGCACCTCGTCCTCGGTGACACCCTCGGCGAGTTCGCGCAGCACGAGCCCGTTCTCGGTGACGTCGAAGACGCACAGGTCGGTGATGATGCGCTGCACGACACCCAGGCCGGTGATGGGCAGGGTGCAGGCGCGAAGGATCTTGGCGCCACCCTTGCGGTCGTTGTGGTCCATGAGCACGATGACCTTCTTCGCGCCGTGGACCAGGTCCATCGCGCCGCCCATGCCCTTGACCATCTTGCCGGGGATCATCCAGTTCGCGATGTCACCGGCCGCGCTCACCTGCATCGCACCGAGGATCGCGGCGTCGACCTTGCCGGCTCGGATCATGCCGAAGCTCGTTGCGGAGTCGAAGTACGAGGCGCCCTTGCGCACCGTCACGGTCTCCTTGCCCGCGTTGATGAGGTCGGGGTCGACGTTCTCCTCGGTCGGGTAGGCCCCGGTGCCGAGGATGCCGTTCTCGGACTGCAGGACGAGTTCGACGTCGTCGCCCACGTAGTTGGGCACGAGCGTCGGCATGCCGATACCGAGGTTGACGTAGTCGCCGTTCTTCAGCTCCTTGGCCGCGCGGGCGGCCATCTGCTCACGAGTGAGAGCCATCTCAGTTCGCTCCTTCGCTCGGGCTCACGGTGCGGCGCTCGATGCGCTTCTCGGCGGCCTGCTCGGGGGTGAGGAGGACGACGCGGTGGACGAAGATGCCGGGCAGGTGCACCTCGTCTGGGTCGATCTCGCCGGGCTCGACGAGTTCCTCGACCTCGGCGATCGTGATCCTGCCCGCCATGGCGCACGGCGGGTTGAAGTTGCGGGCGGCCTTGTTGAACACGAGGTTGCCGTACCGGTCGCCCTTCCACGCACGCACGATGCCGTAGTCGGTGCGGATCGCGTCCTCGAGCACGAACGTCTTCATCTCGCCGTCGACCTCGAAGGCCCGCGTGTCCTTGGGCTCGGAGGCCTTGACGACATTGCCGTCGGCGTCGTACCGCAGCGGCAGCCCGCCCTCGGCGACCTGAGTGCCGACCCCCGTCTGCGTGTAGAACGCGGCGATGCCCGCGCCGCCGGCCCGCATCTTCTCGGCGAGCGTGCCCTGCGGGGTGAGTTCGACCTCGAGCTCACCGTGCAGGTACTGGCGCTCGAACTCCTTGTTCTCACCGACATAGGAGGCCTGGATACGGCGAAGACGCTTGTCGCGCAGCAGGATTCCGAGCCCCCAATCGTCGACGCCGCAGTTGTTGGAGACCACTGACAGGTCGGAGGCGCCCTGCTCGTGCAACGCCTGGATCAGCGTCGAGGGGATGCCGCAGAGGCCGAAGCCTCCGACCGACAACGTGGCTCCGTCGGGGATGTCAGCGACCGCTTCGGCCGCGCTGTTGACGACTTTGTCCATGGCCCGGACTCTACCGGCCGAGACCGGTTCCAGGGGGCCCGCGCACGGGCGGTCCCGGGGCGGCGGAACGCCCGCGCGGGTGTGCGCAGGCGGTCTCCTGCGCGTCTTTCCTCAGGCTGCCGCCGGGGGCGCCGACGAAGAGGACGTCCCCCCCCAGACACGGCGGCCGATCCGGCCGCTGCCGCACGGCGTGCTCCACCTCTGCCTGCCGCCGTCGACTCCCCGGAGGCCGCCTTGACCCGTCACGACGCCGTGACCTCGCCCGCCTTACGCCGCACTCTCGCGATCGCGCTCGCGGGCGCCACGCTGCTCGGCGTCGTCGCCCAGAGCGCTGCCGCCGAGGGAGGCGACGAGCACGGCGCCGGCGGCCTCGTCCTGCGCGGCCCCGTCGCCGGTGCCCGCCCCCTCACCCTCGGTGTCATGCTCCCGACGCCGCGCAGCGCCGCGTCGCTGCCCTCGTCGCTCGACGCCCGCCCCACCTACCAGCCCGGGGTGTCGTGCGATCCCGTCGACCGCGCCGGCTCGGTCAAGCTCGGCCGGCTGCTCGTCGACACCTACCGCACGGGCGTCTTCGGAGTCTCCCGCAACTGCGACGGCACGCTGAGCGAACACCACGAGGGCCGGGCCGTCGACTGGATGCTCGACGTGCGCAACCCGGAGCAGAAGGCCGTCGCGGACGCGTTTCTCGCCTGGCTCACGGCGAACGACGGCGAGAAGGCGCGCCGTCTCGGCATCCAGTACGTCATCTGGAACCGGACGATGTGGCGGGCCTACGCGCCCGAGCGTGGATTCACTCCGTACTCCGGCGCCAGTCCGCACACCGACCACATCCACCTCTCGCTCACGTGGGACGGGGCGATGGGCCGCACCTCGTGGTGGAGCGGAGTGCCCCTGACCACGCAGGACGTTGGCACCTGCCGTGTCTATGCGGGCCAGCCCGCCCCGCTCTACACGGGCCGGCGTACGACGCCGTGCCCGTCGTGGCTGCCCGCGGCGCCACCCTCGCCGCTGCCCGTCGTCGCGATCGGATCGCGGGATCGTGCCAACGTCCTGCGCGGCCAGTTCGCGATCGGGATCACGGCCGACGGCGTCTTCGGACGCGGCACCCAGCAGGCCGTTCTCGCCTACCAGAGGGCCAACGGTCTGCCGACCTCCGGCGCGTTCGACAAGGCGACGTGGAACCGGCTCGTGCCGGCGGCACCGGTGCCCCCGGCGACGGTCGGGACTCCTGCGCCCGCCACCGGCAGCAACGACACGGCGCCCCGACCCGTCGTCACGGCACCCGAGCCCGCCGCCCCCAAGCCCAAGGTGGCGCTGCCGGCGACGGTCACCCGTCCCCTCGACGCGTACAAGAAGACGGTGCTGCGGCCGGGCTCGACCGGCACGCCGGTGCGGGCGCTGCAGTCGGCCCTCGGTGTGCGCGTCACCGGCCGCATGGACGCCGCCACCGTCGCCGCGGTCAAGAGGGTCCAGGCGCGCTGGCGTCTGCGGACGACCGGCGTCGTCGATCTGCGCACGTGGAATCGCGCGGAACTCACCCGCTACCCGTGGCTCGGATACACCAACAAGACGCTGAGGCGGGGATCGACGGGCCCGGCGGTCGTCGCGCTGCAGAAGGCCTTGAAGGTCGGTGCGGACGGGCAGTTCGGACCGGCCACCCAGCGTGCCGTACAGGCGGTGCAGTCGCGTTACGGCCTGACGGCCGGGGGCGTCGTCGACGTCGCCACGTGGCGCGCGATCACGCACGCGGCGCGCTGACCCCCTCGCTCTCGAGGACGTCGGCGAAGGCGCCGGAGGTCGGATCGCCGCCGTGATCGGCCTCCCAGGCGGGATCGGTGAGGACGACCGAGCCGCCCCCCGCCCACGCCGACGTGGCCGCGAGCAGGACCTCGGTGAGCGAGACCGAGCCGGAGACGTGGATCCGGTCGGCGGTGCCCGCGCCGACGAGGTTCGCGTACGCGATCTCACCCGCGGGGGAGTCGGCGACCAGGGCGATGTCGTCGTCGGAGGCGCGGTCGTAGGGCTCCATCTCGTCGGCGTAGGAGAGCAGGGTCGCGGCCTCGTCGATCACCCCGTCCGGCAGATCGACCGGGCTGCGGCGCGCGAGGGCCGCGCGGGTCAGGCCGACGACGACCTCCGCCGCCTCGGCGTCGACCTCGCCCGAGGCGAGGCGCTCGCCGTCGGCCACGAGCACGTCCACCCGTTCGGAGCCGTCGCGGGTCTGCACCGTTCCACCGACGGTCCATGTCGCGAGGGCCCAGACGAGCAGCCGCCAGTGCGGCGCACCCTCGAGCCGGACCCGCGTGCCGACCTCGGCGTCGAGGTCCTCCTGGAGCAGGTCAGCGGCCTTGGCGACCCACGTCGACAACACCCGGCCCGAGAGCTCGATCCGCTCGCCGGGGGCGTGCCAGATGATCCGGGGCCGGGCGGAGTCACCGGATCGCAGCAGTCGCATGAGCTCATCGGGACGCGTCATGCCTGCATTGCTACGGCACCATCGGCCTTCCGGGCAAACGCGAACGCCTCGGGTTGGTCAGGTCACGGTCTCGAGTGCTCGCGAGGGGCGGTCGTTCATGGCTCTGAAAGACGGCAGCACCAGGGGTGCGAGGGTGGCAAGGAGGTAGGCAGCTCCCAGTGCGTAGAAGGCTCCGCTCAATCCCAGGCGATCAAGGAGCTGCGCCCCGAGCAGGCCGCCGAAGGGCATGAGGACCCACGCCATCGCGGTGACGAGGGAGCTGACGCGGCTCACGAGCGGCGCCGGGGTTCGCTCGAACTGAACGGCGGAGATGATGGGATTGAGTACTCCTGAGCCGATTCCCGCGATCGCGAGAACCGTCAGGATGACGGGCATGCTCGGGTCGAGGGCGAAGACGGCGAACCGCGGCAGGCCCGCGAGGAGGTAGCCCGCTGAGTAGGTGGCCAGTCGCGGCATGCGGGCGCCGACCGTCGCGGCGATGAGCGATCCGGCGATCGCGGATGCGGTCATCGTGCCGAAGGCGAGGCCGACGGAGCCTGAGTCGTGTCCGTGGTGCGTGGCCCAGACAGGGACGAGGACGACGACCCATGCCTGGTCGATCATGTTGGTGGCTGCAACCATGACTGCGATGGCTCGAAGTACGGGTTCACGACGGACGAAGGACCAGCCGTCGGCCAGTTGCCCGAGATAAGACCGGGCATCTGCCGCGCCCGGGGCGTTGGTCTCGCCACGCGTCTGCTTGCGGGGGACATTGGTGTGTGGTCGGAGAACGAGTCCGATCAGGGCTGCGGAGAGGGCGAATCCCGCGGCGGTGGCGATGATGGCGTTCGGGGCGCCGGCTGCGGCGATGAGTAGGCCGCCACCGGCTGCGCCGACGCTGCTTGCCAGTCGTTCGGTGGTGCCGGCGACACCGGTGACGCGCTCCAGTGGCTGCCCGCTGAGACGTGCGACCTCCGGCACGAGGGCATACTTCCCGGCGTCCGCGGGTCCGCGGAGGGCACCGAGGACCGTGACCAGTGCCACGAGGGTCGGGAAGGTCAGGAGGTGCATCGCGTGGAGCGTCGGAATGATGGCAGCGACTACCGCGCTGGCAACATCCAGCCAGGACGCCCCGCGAGCCGGGCCGATGCGATCCAGGAACGGCCCGGCCAGAAATTTCGTGACCACCATCGGGGCCAGCTGTGCCATGACGACCAGGCCCGTTTGGCCTGCGGATCCCGTCGTGGTCAGCACGAACCATGGAATCGCCAGGGCTGCGAGGCGGCTGCCCAACACGGAGACGACGTCTGCGCCTGCCCACGCCGCGAAGAGCCGCACACGCCTGCTGCCGGGGGCCTGGTCTGTCGAGGGCTGCGAATTCATGTCAGTCGCCTCGCACGTCGGGTGCCTTCGGCTCGTGATCGACACCCTGTGACTCGGCCCGGTGCGGAATGCGGCCGGGTCGCGGGAAGACGTGGAACTGGAACATGACCTGCTCGCGGTCGTCCGGCGCCGACACCTCTGTGGCATCGCCCCCTTCGTCATCCGCTTCATGCATCGCCGTGGTGAGCAGATCCGAGATCTGCCTCATGAGTTCCCGGGCGCGTTCCGGCGAGAGCCGCATCATCCAGTCGCTGTGCGTCGATGCGAGTTTCCACGCGTCGGGCAGCTCGTCGAACTCCTCCGCGCTCTCCTGCAGAGTCTGGGTGTGGCGGATCACGACCGTCTGCAAGAAGGCCCCCGCTGCCGGCGTTGTGGGATCTTCCACGCGGGTCGTTCGGTGTGCAGCCCGCCACCAGCGCTCCCGCCCGGTCCCCAGCTCGGTCGCTTCGGTGACGTACCCGTGGGAAGCGAGCTGACGCAGGTGGTAGCTCGTGGCGCCGGTGTTGAGACCGAGCTGGCCGGCCAGTCCTGTCGCAGTCTGCGGGCCGTCGCTGCGCAGCAGCCCGAGCATCTTGAGTCGCGTGGGATGTGCGAGCCCGCGCAACTGGTCAGGGGTTGGAACATGTCCAGCAGTCGAATCCATGATCGCAAACATACCTTTGCATAGATACGCATGCAAAGGGATCTTTGCTTCCAGGCTCGTCTGTCCTGCGGGAGTCGTCGCCGAGCTCCTGGAGCGCAGTTCGAGCCGGCCTTGCTCGGCGTCCGCCTATTACCCCAGGAGTGCTGCTCGTGGGGCCGACGGGGCGAGCCGGGCCCCTGCCTGGCGTCTCCCGGGTGGGCATCACGACGTCCCGACGAGTGGCCGGGGTAGGGCTGTCGGTGGGTATCCGTACGCTTCCAGGCGATGAACGAGACGGTGATCGACACGGGTGAGGCGGCGACGACGATGAGTCGTCGCTGGGCGCCGGGGCGACCCGTCTCGCTCATGGCGACTCTGGGCACTCTGCGGCGCGGCAGCGGCGATCCGACGTGGCGTTCGACCCCCGGCGGCTTCGCGACGACGTGGCACACCCCCGGCGGCTGCGTCGCTGTGCGCTTCACCGAGCACGCGCGGCTCGGCGAGATCGAGGTCACCGGGTGGGGTCCGGGCGCCGAGTGGGTGTGTGACCGGTTGCCGCAGATGCTCGGCGCCGACGACGACCCCACGGGATTCGTGCCGCACCACGACCTGGTCGCCGAGCTGTGGCGCCGGTTTCCCGGGTGGAGGGTGCCCTCGACGGGGCTCGTCGTCGCGGCGCTCGTCCCCGCGGTCATCGAGCAACTCGTCACGGGCGCGGAGGCCTTCGCCGGATACCGCTACCTCGTGCGAAAGTTCGGCGACCCGGCACCCGGGCCGTTCGGGCTGACGACCCCGCCGACTCCGCGACGGTGGATGAGCATCCCCTCGTGGGAGTGGGCCCGGGCCGGGGTCGACGCGACCCGCGCCTCCACGGTGCTGCGCGCGGTCTCCTACGCAGGCCGATTGGACGAGTGCGCCCACCTACCGCTGCAGACGGCGCACCGCCGCATGCGCGCGATCCCCGGCATCGGCGTGTGGACGGCGGCCGAGGTCGCCCAGCGGGCGCTCGGCGATGCCGACGCGGTGAGCTTCGGCGACTACCACGTGCCCGCCGACATCGGCTGGGCCCTCACCGGCTCCCCGGTCGACGACGACGGCCTCGCCGAGCTGCTCGCGCCGTACGCCGGCCACCGGTTCCGGGTACAGCGGCTCCTCGAACTCGGGGGGATCCACCGCCCCCGCCGCGGACCCCGCATGACCATCCGCACCCACACCCCCTCGGTGGCGCGGCGGAGGTAGCCGAACCTCGAGTCGCCGGGTCAGTGTCGCCCAGGCGCGCCCGCATCGTCGAGGTAGGCGACGAGAGCGCTCGGCCCGCCCGCGTCGACGCCGTGCTGTACGGGTGTGGCCGCGATGCCTTCGGCCGCGAGGGCGACGACGAGCCGACCCACCGCTACGCCGAGCGACAGATCGTCGGGTGCCTGAACGCGCACCCCGGTCTGGACCGTCGTCAGCGTCACCGCGTCGAGGTCGACGCGCATCCGCACGTACTTGCGCGCCGGGTGGCCGTCGCCGACCACCGGGAACGGCTGAGCAGCGACACGACAGGCGCGGGCGATGCGCTCCTCGACGTCGTCACCCTCCGCGGGCAGCCCGGCCTCGAACGCCGCCGCCGTGCCCGGTACGACGCCCAGGGCGGTCCGCACCGCCTCGTAGCCGTGATCGTCCACGACGGCGCCGCCGTCCGAGAGGTCGACGGTGTCGTCGTAGCCCGTGACGAGGACGGCTGGGGCGTCGACGCAGCCCAGCAGCGTGGCGAGCATCGACGGTGCCTCGCCCGCCACCGCCAGGGCCACGGGGGCCACCGGAGTCGTCGACGCACGGGAGGCGAGGACGACCTCCACCGTCCCACCGAGCGCCACGCGCAGCTCGGACGCAGCGGCACCGGCATCGACCGGAGGAAAGGCGACCATCCCGTCGCCGGCGGCCTGGGCGCCGGCGTCGACGAGATCGGCGCAGGAGCCGTCGGCTCGGATCACACGGACGACCCGTCGCACCCCCTCGGGGCCGAGACGTTCGCTCACGACGGAGTGACCACGGCGCATGACCTCGACCACCCGTTCCCGAGCGGGCAGCCGGGGGCCCAGCACCGTCGCGTCGACCACGAGCACCCCGCCGATGTCATCCAGCAGCGCTCGCACCTGGGCAGCGACGTCGGCCGGGCCGCCCGCGGACAGTTGAAGAGGACGGATCGAGAGACTGCCGGGGTTCACGAGGCCACTTCCTCGGAGATCTCGCCGGCCAGGCGCACGGCGGTTCCTGCGAGCACGCCCGGGAGCGGCTCCGCGATCCCGCGTACGGCCGTGTCGCGCAGTGAACTCCGGACGGCATCGAACTCGGCGTCCGGCACGACGCAGCCGTCGAGGATGTCGGCGTACAGCCCGGCGGCAACATCTCTCGAGGTGTAGTCGAGGTCGAGGGGCTGCACGGTCGCCGCCTCGTCGCCCCGCATCGGCAGGAGCGTGGGGCCGACGCCGATGACCTGCGCGGATGTCCCTCGGAGAGCATCACGGACGCCGGGGAGGCCGAGCATCACTCCGAGGCCGGTGACCGGTGCGGTGAGCGGAACCAGCACCGCAGTGGCCCCGCGAATCGCCTCGAGCACCCCGGGGGCCGGTGTCGCGCTCGCGAGCCCGGCGGCGCTGATGCGCACGGGGCGTGCATCGTCGCCGGACATCCGGGTCGATGCCCACTCGCGGGCGTGGACGGCGCGCTGTGAATCGCCGTCGTCGAGAACGACGTGGGCCTCGACGGGCTGATCACTCATCGGCAGCAGACGGGCTCGCGCCTCGACGGCGGCCATCCGGTCGCAGGTCTGTGAGAGCGAGACGCCCGAACCGAGCCACCGGCTGCGCGCGATCGCTCGCGCGAAGGTCCGGTCGTCGGCAGGGAACCAGTCGGGGACGGCGCCCCATCTCCGCAACTCGTCACGCACGGCGTGTGTCACCCGGCCCGGCGAATCCGCCTCCGGCGAGAGCAGGTCGGCGACGGCATCGAGCTCCGGGCAGAACCGCAATCCGCACAACGTGATGTCCTCGGCGGTCCCCGCGACGATCGTCACGTCGGTCGAGTTCGACGACGCCTCCCGCCACGTCAACAGGTCGGAGACGAACGCCGCGCCACCGAGGCCACAGGCGAGGACGGTGAGATGCATGGGCGACAGTCTCCCACCCGCTCCACGAGGCCTACGCCCGGTGATCGACATGACGCAGGGGACGCCGGGGAGGGTCCACGTCAGGCGATCGCATGCATGCATGGCTTCGGTAGACCTGGCACGTCGTCGAAGGCGTGCTCGGTGCGCACGAGGCGTGCACGGATGCCGCATGGCGTGCATCGAACGCGCCCCGCCACCTCGCTCTCGGTAGGGGGCGTCGGGCATCCAGAGGCGGCCTCGTCGGCGCCTCCGGCGGGCCCGACAGGGCGTTCTCGAGGTGCGCGACGGGTGGCGATGACCTCGTTCTCGAGGGTGTGGGCAGGGGGTGGAAACGGCCCCGCGTGAGGTGGTCACCAGGGGGTGTGCAACGGTGTCCCCGAACGCATTTCGGTCGCCCGACCAGGTCATTCGTCCAGGTCGGGCAGCCTTACAGGCTAAGAGAACTGCGCTTGACTTCCCGGGATGACACGCGTGTAATTTTGCGTGTCGTCGCTCCCCGAGCCGAAGGCGAAGCGCTATGTGCAACGTCCTCGGCAAGGGTGGGCCTCTGGGGGAGGGGCCACGCGCCGGCGCGCCGCTCTCGGGTGGCACACCGTCACGCAGCAGACCCAGCACCAGGAGGGGCCATGAACGAACTATTGCTCGTCGCGAGTTCGGATGCCGTCGAGGAGACCGTGCTCTCCTGGCAGGACCGGGCACTGTGCGCGCAGACCGACCCAGAGGCGTTCTTTCCCGAGAAGGGCGGCTCGACCCGCGAGGCCAAGCGCGTCTGCGTCGGCTGCGACGTGCGGGCCGAGTGCCTCGAGTACGCCCTCGAGCACGACGAGCGCTTCGGTATCTGGGGTGGACTCTCCGAACGTGAGCGTCGCAAGCTGCGGCGGCGCGCGGTCTGAACGGCGGGCCGAGACATGTCGACGGCGGCGCGGATCCCACGGGGTCCGCGCCGCCGTCGTCTGTCGCCGTAGTCCAGTTGTCGTCGTAGACCAGTTGTCGTCGGCGGCCTGTCCTCGGCGGCCTGTCACTGGCCGTCGGTGTGCCGAGGCCGCGTGAACCCGCTCAGCAGTCCGCTCAGAACTCCTCGTCGCCCTGGTAGCCCGGGTCGAGCGAGGTGGGCTCGACGCCGAGGGCGCTCGCGATCTGCTCGACGACGATGTCGTTGACCATCACGGCGAGGTCGCGGGGGTCGTCGGCGCGGGTCTCGACCGGACGTCGGTAGAGCACGATGCGGGCCGGGATCCCGCGCTCGGCCGGAAAGAGGCGGCTGAGCGGCACCCGGTCCGGTTCGAACGGCGTCGGGTCGGTGGGCGGCACGAGCTCGACCGCGAACTCGATGTCGCCGATGCCCGAGCCCACCCGGCGCTCCACCCGCTCGACCGCGTCGAGCACGAGGTCGTCGAACGTCTCCGACCGCGAGGTCATCGACGGCACCGGGGGCCACACGAGCGGCCCGCGCACGCCTCGGCCGTGGCGGTCGCGGCGGCGCAGCGGGCGGGGCGGACGTCGGTTCATGGCCGTCACTGTACGGCGCCACCCGCCCCGATCGCGGAGCTCCGACGCGGCCCGGCGGACCCTGTTGTCGGCGTGGCAGCGCGCGTCAGGGCCGGTCGCCGGCGTTACTCTCTGACACGTGAGTCTGATGCGACGGTGTTCTCGAACGGCCTGCGGGCGATCCGCCGTGGCGACCCTCACGTACGTCTACGCGGAGCAGACCGCCGTCCTCGGCCCTCTCGCGACGTTCGCGGAGCCGCACACCTACGACTTGTGCTCGTTCCACGCCGAGCGACTCACCGCGCCGCAGGGCTGGGAACTCGTGCGGCTCGCGACGCACTTCGAGGAGGCCCGCGACGGCGACGACCTCCTCGCCGTGGCCGAGGCCGTGCGCGAACAGCGTGAGACCGCCTCGCCGCCGCTGCCCGGATTGGACTCCTTCGACGACCAGGCCGGTGAGGGCGACGGCACCGACGGCTTCGGCCGGGTCGCGCACCTGCGGGTTCTGCGCGAGGGCGGCGGCCGGCCCTGACCTCGGCCTCGCCCGGGGTGAATCCTGCCGAGCCCTATCGACTCCTGCCGACCCGTACCGGCCCGCTCGACCGGCCGCTGGGCGCCCACCTCCCCACCCACTAGGCTGGCCTGCGTGAACGAGAGCCGTCTGACCGACTTCATCAAGGCCTACGACGTGCGTGGCCTCGTCCCCGAGCAGCTCGACGCCGACGCGGCCCGCGCCATCGGCGCCGCGTTCGCGCGGGTGGTGGCGATCCCCGACGAGGCGGGCGGCATCGTCATCGGCCACGACATGCGGCCTTCGTCGCCGGAGCTCTCGCTCGCGTTCGCCGAGGGTACCCGCGCGAACGGCCTCGACGTCACGCTCATCGGGCTGTGTTCCACCGACGGCCTCTACTACGCCAGCGGCGCACTCGACCTGCCCGGCGCGATGTTCACCGCCAGCCACAACCCCGCGCAGTACAACGGCATCAAGATGTGCCGTTCGGGTGCGCGCCCGGTCGGGCAGGATACCGGTCTCGCCGAGATCACCGCGGTCGCCCAGGCGATCCTCGACGGCGCGGAGCCCGAGGTGCCCGAGGCGGCCGGCGACGTCACGCCCGGCTCGATCGACGAACGCGATCTGCTCGCCGACTACGGCGCGTTCCTGCGCGGGCTCGTCGACCTCAGCGGCTCTCGCCCGCTCACGGTCGTCGTCGACGCGGGCAACGGCATGGGTGGGCACACCGTCCCCAGCGTGCTCGCCGATCTGCCGTTGACGATCGTGCCCCTGTACTTCGAGCTCGACGGCACGTTCCCCAACCACGAGGCCAACCCCCTCGAGCCCGAGAACCTCCGCGATCTGCAGCGCGCCGTCGTCGAGCACGGCGCCGACATCGGCCTGGCGTTCGACGGTGACGCCGACCGCTGCTTCGTCGTCGACGAACGCGGCGAGCCGGTGAGCCCGTCGGCCATCACCGCACTCGTCGCGGCTCGCGAGATCGCCAAGGAGGTCGCCGAGGGCGTTCCGGCCGGTGACGTCGCCATCGTCCACAACGTCATCTCGAGCCGGGCCGTGCCCGAGGTCGTCGCCGAACACGGCGCGCGCGCCGTGCGCACCCGCGTGGGGCACTCCTTCATCAAGGCCGAGATGGCACGCGCCGGAGCGGTGTTCGGCGGCGAGCACTCCGCGCATTACTACTTCCGCGACTTCTGGTTCGCCGACACCGGCATGCTCGCCGCGATGCACGTGCTCGCCGCGCTCGGCGAGCAGAGCGCCCCGCTCTCGCAACTCGTGGCCGAGTACGCGCGCTACCCCGCCTCGGGCGAGATCAACTCCAAGGTGGCCGACACCCAGGCGGCCGTCGCGCGCATCCTCGACTGGGCGCCGCAGGATGCCACGCAGGATCACCTCGACGGCCTCACCCTCGGCTCGACAAGCGGCCCGATGTGGTGGATCAACCTGCGCAAGAGCAACACCGAACCCCTCCTGCGCCTCAACGTCGAGGCCGAGGACGAGGCCACGATGCGGCGCGTCCGCGACGAGGCCCTCGCGCTCATCCGCCAGGACGCCTGAACTTCCACAGCCACCCTCCACGACCTGACCCCACAGGAGTACGACATGACCCAGTCCGGCACGTCCCGCATCGCCCCGTGGCTGCGGGAGATCCTCCGCTGCCCGGTGACGGGCTCCGAACTCGTCGACGGCGTGGCGCCCGACGGCAGCCCGGAGCTGCAGGCCGTCGCCGCCGATGCCGCCGGCGTGCGTCGCGCCTACCGCGTCGAGGGCACGATCCCGGTGCTCCTCGCCGACGAGGCCCGCACGATCGACGCCTGAGATGGTCTACCTCGACGAGGCGCTGCTCGACGACGAGGACCACCTGCGCGCGTGTGACCGGCGCGGCACCGTTCGCGCGTTGGCCACGGCGGGGGCCCAGGTGCGCGAGGGGCTCGCGCTGTCGGCCGATGCCGACATGGCGCGGCTCGCCCGCGGCGATCGCCCGCGATCGGTGCTCGTCGCCTCGCTCGGGGGCTCCGCCGTCGTCGCCGACGTGCTCGACATGCTCGCCGAGCCCGGCTCTCCGGTCCCGGTGTCGGTGCGTCGCAACGTGCCGTTGCCCGGCTGGGTGGGCCCCCTCGACCTCGTCGTCGCCGTCTCGTTGTCGGGCCGCGCTCGCGGTCCGCTCGCCGTGGCCGCCGAGGCGGCCCGCCGCGGAGCGTCGCTGCTGACCGTCGGGGCGAGCGATTCGCCGCTGGCGGCGGTGTGCGCGCGGGCCCGCGGAGTCCACGTCGACGTCGGTCGCGACCGGGTCTCCTCCCGCACCTCGCTGTGGTCGTTGCTCACCCCCGTGCTCGTCGGAGCCGACGCCCTCGGGCTCGTCGACGTGCCCGAGTCCACGCTCCTCGGTGCGGCCGACCGCCTCGACGCCGAGGCCGACGCGTGCCGGCCCTCCTCGGAGTCGTTCGTCAACCCCGCCAAACTGCTCGCCCTCGGCCTCGCCGGTACGGTGCCGGTCGTCCTCGGCGACGGGGCGTTGAGCGGGGTCGCCGCCGCTCGCGCCGCCGCGATGCTCGCTCGCACCGCGCGGGTGCCCGCCACGCACGGCGAGCTGCCGGACGCTGCCTCGCAGATCGTCGCGACCTTCGACGGGCCCTTCACCGCCGGTGGGGGAGAAGGGGTCGACACGAAACACGACATCTTCGCCGACCCGTTCCTCGACGGCCCCTCGATGCCGCGGCTCTCGATGCTCATGGTGCGCGACGCGCCCGCCGAGATCACGACGCCCGAGGAGGCCGACCTCGCCGCGCTCACCGACGCGGTGCTCGCGACGGCCGAGGACACCGGAGTGCGCGTGTCGACGGTCGTCGCCGAGCCGGGCCCGCCGGTCGTGCGGCTGGCCGGCCAGATCGCGCGCATCGACTTCGCCGCCACCTACCTCGCCATCGGCTCCGGGCTCGATCCCGCCGAGTCCCGCCACCTGCACCAACTACGCGATCGGTTCAACTGAACCGCCGCGCCGAAAGGACCCCCCGTGGACCACGTCGACCTCGCCATCATCGGAACGGGCTCCGGCAACTCCCTCGTCACCCCCGACTGGGACGGCAAGCGCGTCGCGGTCATCGAGTCGGGTGCGTTCGGAGGCACGTGTCTCAACGTGGGATGCATCCCGACCAAGATGTTCGTCTACCCCGCCGAGGTGGCCACCACGGTGCGGGAGGCCTCGCGCTACGGCGTCGACGCCCACGTCGACGGGGTGCGCTGGCGCGACATCCGCGACCGGGTCTTCGGGCGCATCGATCCCATCTCCGCCGGAGGTGAGCAGTACCGCATCGAGGGGGAGAACACGACCGCCTACCTCGGCCGCGCCCGCTTCACGGGCGCACACACCCTCGAGGTGGCCCTGAACTCCGGTGGCACCGCGCAGGTCGAGGCCGATCAGATCGTCATCGCCACGGGTTCGCACGCCGTCGTCCCGGCGGCCGTCTCCGAGGCGGGCGTGCCGTTCCACACCTCGGACACGGTGATGCGCATCGACGAGTTGCCCGAGCGCATCGTCATCATCGGCGGCGGTTACATCGCCTGCGAGTTCGCGCACGTGTTCTCGGGGCTCGGTGTCGAGGTCACGGTCGTCGCCCGCGGTGAACGGCTGCTGCGGCACCTCGACGGCGATGTCTCGCGACGCTTCACCTCGGCCGCCGTCACACAGTGGGACGTGCGGCTGAACACGCAGGTCGACGGGCTGTCGAGCGTTCCCGCTCGCGACGGCGGCGATCCACGCCACGTCGACGCCACGCTCACCGACGGCACGACGATCGAGGACGCGCTCCTCCTCGTGTGCACGGGCCGTGTGCCGAGCGTCGACGACCTCGACCTGTCCGCGGCCGGTGTCGAGCAGCATCCCGACGGACGTGTCGTCGTCGACGAGCACGGCCGCACGACGGCGCCGGGGGTGTGGGCGCTCGGCGACGTGTGCTCCGAACACCAGCTCAAGCACGTCGCCAACCACGAGGCGCGGGTCGTCGCGCACAACCTCGTCCACCCCGACGACCTCAGGTCGTTCGAGGAGGACGTCGTGCCCGCGGCGGTGTTCACTCGGCCCCAGATCGCGACCGTGGGGGCGACGCAGGAGGAGCTCGAGGAGGCCGGCGTCCCGTTCCAGTTCAAGGTGCAGGAGTACGCCGACGTCGCCTACGGCTGGGCGATGGAGGACACGACCGGGTTCTGCAAGGTCCTCGCCTCGCCCGAGGGTCGCATCCTCGGCGTCCACCTCATGGGCCACGAGGCGTCGATCGTCATCCAGACGGCGATCCAGGCCATGGCGCTCGGCCTCACCGCGCACGAGACGGCCCGTGGCCAGATGTGGATCCACCCGGCGCTGCCCGAGGTGCTCGAAAACGCCCTCCTCGGCATCGAACAGTCTCAAGACTGATCGAATCCTTAACAACCTCAGTTCTTTTCGCCGCTTCCACGCGGTTTTCGGGTTCTTAGCATCTTCTCGAGTGGGTGCGCGTCCCGGCGTGCCCGGAGCAGAGAAGAGATGTCCATGCCCCGTTTGTCGCACACGCTGCGCGCATCGAGCGCGCTCGCGCTCGTCGCCGCAGGACTGGGCCTCGGCCTTTCCGCCGCCGACGCGTCCACGGTGCCCGGTGCCGTGACCGACGTGCGGATCGAGGAGAGGGCCGCCGCCACGTGGTCGCAGCTCAAGCTGCACCTGGACTGGCGAGTGCCGGACGGCACGTCGTCCGGCGACACGTTCGTCCTCACGTTGCCCCAGGAGCTCCGGGCGACCGACGGCACGAGATTCCGCCTGCGCGACAAGGCCGGCGCGACCGTCGCCGAGGCGTCGGTGACGGGGCGGCGGGTCACGTTCACGATGACCGACTACGCCCGCAGCCACACCGGGGTTCACGGATCGGCATGGTTCTGGGTCGAGTTCGCCGACGGTGTCGCGCCGGGGGACTCCCTCGATCTGCGGTTCGACGTCGACTCGGTGGTCTTTCGCGATCAGGTGCGGATCGAGCGGCCAGGGCCGGGCAACCCCTCCTATCCCGTGAAATGGCAGCGGTGGACGAGCCCCGAGCGCGACCGGTTCCTGTGGGCCGTCGACGGGCCCGTCGTCCAGCCCAACATGGTCGGCTCCTCGTACGAGATCACCGACAACCCCGGCCCTGGGCAGCGGCTCGACTGCGATCGGATCGACGTCTTCACCGGTACCCGCGACGACACCTGGACCCAGACCGGCTACATCGTCAAGAGCCGCCTCACCGACTTCTCGTGCACCCCGGCGAAGGTCCGCATCGTCGTCACCCCCACCGCCGACCAGGTGGGCCAGTCGTTCCGACTGCTCGGCATGTCGATCGTCACCGACCCCACCCTCACGGAGTACCGCAACGACGGGTTCGTCCGCCTCTGGAACAGCGTCACGTTGCCCGTCACCCACGCCATCCGCGCCGGGGGCGGCGGGGAGGGCACCGGGCTCCTCCGCCCTGCCGTCACCGCCACCGCCACCCCCACCTCGGTGCCGACGAGTGCCACCCCCACGCCGACGGCGACCGTACCGGTGATCGTGCCCGGTCAGCCCGCACCGACGACGTCCGGGATCCCGATGTCATCGACGACGCACACACTGGCGCCACCCCGTCGGCCACGAACACCTCCACCTCGACGACCACGGTGGCGGCGGCGTCACCCCGGCCGGCTCGGTCCGCGCCCGGAGCCGCTCCGAAGCGCATCGACACCGGGGTGCCGCAACAGGGAATGGACGTGCGCATCGCCGGCGCGGGCGGAGCGCTCGCCCTCGCGAGTGGAGCCGAGCTCATCGCCCTCTCACGGCGCCGTCCGCGCACCGACCGGTCCTGATCCGGCGTGACGACCGTCCGCCGCAGCATCGCGGGTGCCGCGGCGCGTACGGCTCTCGGTGCCGGAGTCGTCGTCGGCCTCGGGCTGGTCGGCCTGGGGGCAGTCGGTCGGGGGCCGGCGGCGCCGCCGGACGCGCCGCTACCCTCGCAAACCTTCGACCTTCGCGAGACGCCCCCACCCGCGCGTACGCCGTCGTCCGGGTCGGCTACGCCGCGGGCGCCGTCGTCCCCGGCTGCGTCGTCCCCGACTCGGGACCACCCGACGACGGGTGTGGTCGCGGCGGCCCGGGCGCCGGTGCCGGACCCCTCCCGGCTGCGCATCCCCGATCTGGGGGTCGACGCCCCCGTGTCGCGGGAGCGCGTCGCCCCCTCGGGTGAGCTCGTCATCCCCGGCGACCCGCACGTCGTGGCCTCCTGGCGCGCCACGGACCGGACGACCACGCAGACGGACGGAGTTCTCGTGCTCGCCGGCCACGTCGACAGCAACGGCCGCCTCGGCGCACTGCATCCGTTGTCACAGGTCGAGCCGGGCATGCAGGTCGTCACCTCCGACGCGGCCGGCCGCGCGGAGACCTGGCGGATCGATGCGCTCGAGGTGCGACGCAAGGACGACCTACCCGCTTTCTCGGCGCGTGGAGAGCGCCGGCTCGCGATCGTCACCTGCGGCGGACCCGTGGTCGAGGACGAGCGGGCTCGGGGCGCCGGCGATACCCGCGGTTACCGCGACAACGTCGTCGCCTGGGCCTCGCCGGCTCCCTGAGCCGCCGACGGCCCGCCCGGCCCACATGGCACGGGCCGCCCGCGAGGTCCACCGCCGTCCACGGGTCGACTCGGCGTCGTGCGCTCAGCGCGCTAGGCTGGCCCTCAGTTCCGGCGTGGGTGATGACCCGCTGCGTGATGCCCGGCTCCTCCTTCGGGGGTGAGCGCGCGTCCCGGCCCAGAAGGGCGTCGCCGGGGCCGATCCAGGCCGTCCAGTCGTGCCCACGCGCCGACTTCACACCACCACCGAAAGAGTGCACATGACTGTGGAACACCAGGTCCGCGACCTGTCCCTGGCCGAGGCCGGCCGTCACCAGATCCGCCTCGCCGAGCACGAGATGCCCGGCCTCATGGCCCTGCGCGAGGAGTACGCGGGCAAGAACCCCCTGGCCGGGGCCAAGATCGCGGGCTCGTTGCACATGACGGTCCAGACGGCCGTGCTCATCGAGACCCTCATCTCCCTCGGTGCCGAGGTCCGCTGGGCCTCCTGCAACATCTACTCGACGCAGGACGAGGCGGCCGCCGCGGTCGTCGTCGGCCCGAACGGCACCCCGGAGGACCCCCAGGGCGTGCCGGTCTTCGCCTGGAAGGGCGAGACGCTCGAGGAGTACTGGAACTGCACCGACAAGATCCTCACGTGGCCGAACGGCGAGTTCGCCAACATGATCCTCGACGACGGTGGCGACGCGACGATGCTCGTGCACAAGGGCCGTGAATGGGAGCAGGCCGGTGGCGTGCCGCCCACCACCGAGGAGGACTCCGAGGAGTTCACCGTGTTCAAGGCCCTCGTGCGCCGCACGATGGCCGAGGACCCGACCAAGTGGACCGAGATCGCGAAGCACATCAAGGGCGTCACCGAGGAGACGACCACCGGTGTGCACCGCCTCTACGAGCTGGCCCGCGACGGTGAGCTGCTGTTCCCGGCGATGAACGTCAACGACGCCGTCACCAAGAGCAAGTTCGACAACAAGTACGGCTGCCGCCACAGCCTCATCGACGGCATCAACCGCGCCACCGACGTGCTCATCGGCGGCAAGACCGCCGTCGTCTGTGGTTACGGCGACGTCGGCAAGGGCTGCGCGGAGTCCCTGCGCGGCCAGGGCGCGCGCGTCATCATCACCGAGATCGACCCCATCTGCGCGCTGCAGGCGGCGATGGACGGCTACCAGGTCGCCCGCCTGGAGTCCGTGGTCGACAGCGCCGACATCTTCATCACGACGACCGGCAACTTCGACGTCATCACCGCCGACCACATGCGTGCGATGAAGAACAAGGCCATCGTCGGCAACATCGGCCACTTCGACAACGAGATCGACATGGCCGGGCTCGCCAAGACCCCGGGCATCACCAAGACCGAGATCAAGCCGCAGGTGCACGAGTGGACCTTCGAGAACGGCTCCTCGATCATCGTCCTGTCGGAGGGGCGCCTGCTCAACCTCGGTAACGCCACCGGTCACCCGAGTTTCGTCATGAGCAACTCCTTCGCCGACCAGACGATCGCGCAGATCGAGCTGTTCACCAAGGCCGGCAAGGACGACCAGTACCCGATCGGTGTGTACGTGCTGCCCAAGCACCTCGACGAGAAGGTCGCCCGCGCGCACCTCGCCTCCCTCGGCGTCGAGCTCACCGAGCTCACCAAGGCCCAGGCCGAGTACATCGGCGTCGACGTCGCCGGCCCGTACAAGCCGGACCACTACCGCTACTGATTCGGTACTGACCCGGTGCCGACCGCGTGACGACATGACGGCCGCCCGCACTTCTTCCGAAGGCGCGGGCGGCCGTCTCGCGTGCTGGTCATCGCGATGCCGCGGCTGAGGCTAAACTTGGAGTCGGCCGAGACGTCGGCCGTCACAGGGGATTCGGAGGGACATCCATGAAGGCGCGTGTGCTCGTCGTCGACGACGACCTTGCTCTCGCGGAGATGCTCGGCATCGTTCTGCGCAACGAGGGCTTCGACGTCGATCACGTGGCCGACGGCTCCGAGGTGCTCGGCGTCTTTCGCGAGACACGCCCCGACATCGTCCTGCTCGACGTGATGCTGCCCGGCATGGACGGCATCGACGTGTGCAAACGGCTGCGCGCGGAGTCCCCGGTGCCGATCATCATGCTCACCGCCCGCACCGACACCGTCGACGTCGTCGTCGGTCTCGAATCCGGTGCCGACGACTACGTGAGCAAACCGTTCAAGCCCCAGGAACTCATCGCCCGCGTGCGCGCCCGCCTGCGCCGGGGGGAGGAGCCCGCGCCCGAGCGTCTCTCGATCGGCGATCTGGCGATCGACGTGGCGGGCCACTCCGTCAAGCGCGACGGCACTCCGCTCTCGCTCACCCCACTCGAGTTCGACCTCCTCGTCGCTCTCGCCCGCAAGCCGTGGCAGGTCTTCACGCGCGAGGTCCTCCTCGAGCAGGTCTGGGGTTACCGGCACGCCGGTGACACCCGCCTCGTCAACGTCCACGTGCAGCGCCTGCGCAGCAAGATCGAGAAGGATCCCGAGCACCCCGAGATCGTGCTCACCGTGCGCGGCGTCGGCTACAAGGCAGGTCCGGCCTGAGCTCCGCGCCCCATCCCGGTGACGCTGCTGGAGCGCCGCGCCCCGCGAGCGCGGCGCCTCCCGACGGCGTCATCACCTCGGCTGCTCCGGGGGTGACCACGGCCGAGCATCGAGCCCGCGATGCCGCCACCACCGACGCCGTCGACACTGCCCGCTCCGCCGACAGCACCCGCGCCCTCGAGAACGCAGCCGACAGCGATACGGTCGATCAGGGGGGCACCGCCGGCGCTCTCGCCCCCGTCACCCGCGCGTGGCGGCGCCTGCAATCGGCGGTCCTGCGCCTGTGGCGCGGGGTGCGCCGCCTGTGGCGCACGAGCCTGCAGTTCCGGGTCGTGCTCACCACCATGCTCATCGGCACCGTGGTGACGATCATCCTGCAGTCGTTCCTCTACGAGCGCATCGCCGACGCACTCGTCTCGGCGCGGATGGCCACGGCGCAGCAGGAGGCCGCCAACGGCGCGCGCGACATGCGCCTCAAGCTCGACAGCACCGATCAGACCGATCTCATGCGCATCCAGCAGGTCGCCGCCGACACGATGCGACAGCAGGAGAACCAGAGCTCCGACCAGACCCGCACCCTCATCCTCACCCGTGCGATCAACAACCAGCACGGGGTCGCCAACTGGACCACGATCTACGCCAACGTCCCGCTCACCGTCATCCCGCAGGAGCTGCGTCAGGCCATCGCGGACGACCCCAACCACCAGCAGGTGCAGATCGTCCCCGTGCCCGGGGAGAACGGGCGTGAGGTGCCCGCGGTCGTCGTCGGCACCCAGGTCCAGATTCCCGAGGCCGGCGCCTACGAGCTCTACTACATCTTCCCGATGCAGCGGGAGGAGGACGTGATGTCGCGCGTGTGGCGCGTGTTCGTCGTCGGATCGGTCGCGTTGGTCGCGGCGCTCGGTCTCATCGCGTTCGTCGTCACGCGCATCGTCGTGGACCCGTTGCGGCAGGCCTCCGAGGTCGCCGGCCGGCTCAGCGACGGCCACCTCAACGAGCGCATGCTCGTGCGGGGTGAGGACGACATCGCGCGCCTCGCCACCGCGTTCAACGACATGGCCGAGCATCTCCAGCAACAGATCCGCCAGCTAGAGGACCTCTCGCGAGTGCAGCAGCGGTTCGTCTCCGACGTCTCGCACGAGCTGCGCACCCCACTGACGACGATCCACATGGCCTCCGAGCTCATCCACGACCAGCGCGACTCGTTCGACCCCGTCGTCGCCCGCTCGACCGAGTTGCTCCACGCCCAGGTCGAACGGTTCGAGGAGCTGCTGGCCGACCTGCTCGAGATCAGCCGCTTCGACGCCGGCGGAGCCGCGCTGGAGCTCGAGGCCACCGACCTGCGGATCGTCGTCGCGCGCGTCGTCGCCGGGGCCGAGCAGCTCGCCGAGGCACGAGGCAGTGACATCGTCGTCGCGGGCGACGAGAATCCGCACGTGGTCGCCGTCGACGGCCGCCGCGTCGAACGCATTCTGCGCAACCTCGTGGTCAACGCCGTCGAGCACGGCGAGGGCAGGCCCGTGACCATCGAGCTGGCCTCCGACCAGGACGCGGCCGCCGTCGTCGTCGCCGACGAGGGCATCGGCCTCGCCCCGGGGCAGGCCGCGCTCGTGTTCAACCGGTTCTGGCGCGCCGACCCCTCGCGCAAACGCACCACCGGCGGCACCGGTCTCGGCCTCGCGATCTCGCTCGAGGACGCCCACCTCCACCACGGACGGCTGGAGGCCTGGGGGGAGCCCGGCCGCGGTTCGCGGTTCCGGCTCACCCTGCCGCGCGTCGCCGGGAGCACGCCGGAGGGCTCACCTCTGCCCCTGGAGCCCCCGCACGCGCTGCCCGCCGCCGAATCGCCCGATGCGAGCACGGAGTCCATCGGGAGCGGGATCGGGATCCGTAGCGGGGGCGGGGATGAAGGTGGGGACACGGACTCCACCCGCTCGCCGTCCGACCCGGCCGCCTCGTCCCCGGCGCCCGGTGACCTCGAGGCCCGGCCCGCCGGTCGGGCGCCCGGCCCCGGCACGTCCCGCGGAGCCTCGTCGTGACCCCCCGGCTCGTCCCCGCGAACCTGCGCCGCACGCTCACGGTGACGGTCCTCGTCGCCGCGATGCTCCTTCTCGCCGCGTGCGGTGGCCTGCCCCGCAGCGGGCCGATCAACCGCGGTCTCGAGGTCGGGGTCACCAACTACCACCCCATCCGCCTGCAGTTCGAGGCGCCCACCCCGGGCGCCTCGCCGGTCCAGATCGTCCAGGGATTCCTCGCCGCGAGCTCCTCGACCGAGGACGACTACGCCGCCGCCCGCGCCTACCTCACCTCGCAGGCGTCGAAGGCGTGGCGACCCAAGGAGCAGGTGACGGTCTACGGCGACTCCGGCAACGTCTCGCTGAAGTCGAAGGACGGGGCGGTCGACCTCAGCACGTCGGTCGTGGCCCGGGTCGACGAGACCGGGCGCTATCTCGCGGCCTCCCCGGGCGAGGCCGTCGCCGCGACGCTCGGTCTCACCCAGGTCGAGGGCGAGTGGCGCATCTCCAGCGTGCCCGACGGGTTCGGGGTGTGGTTGAGCCGCTACTACTTCGAGAACGCGTTCGGGCAGTTCACGCTCGCCTACGCCGACCCCTTCGCGCAGATCCTCGTCCACGACTACCGCTGGTTCCCCCTAGGTCAAGGTCTGCCGACGAGCCTCGCGCGTGCGCAGCTCGCCCCGGTGCCGGGCTACCTCAAGGGCGCGGTCGTCACCGGATTCCCGCCGGGGACCGACCTCGCCGTCGACTCGGTGCCGATCGTCGACAAGGTGGCCCAGATCGAGCTCACCGAGCTCAACACCACCACCGACCAGCGCCGTGCGGCGCTCGCCCAGATCCTCGCCACCATGCGCCAGGTGCCGGGGGTGAGCGCGGTCGCGGTGTCCGTCGGCGGCACCCCCGTGCAGGTGCTGGGGATCCAGGGCCTCGCGACGAGCACCGAGGACTTCGGCTACACCTCCGCCGAGACCGCCCCCGCCGCGGTCGTCCTGCGAGACGGCGACCGCCTGCAGGCGACCGACTTCTCCGGGTGGCTGCGAGGCGGGGAGAACCAGCGCCCGGTCACCTCGAGCCTGCCGGCCGTGTCGCCGAAGTGGGAGGCGCTCGCGGTCTCGGAGAAGCTCGACGAGGTCAGCGGGGTCAGCCACGACAGGGCGACGCTCTACCGGTGGACACCGCGCGGAGGCGGCAGCCCGCCGCCGTTCGGCTCCTCGCTCACCGACCCCGCCATCGATCAGCGCGGCCGCACCTGGGTCGGCGGCATCGGAACCGACCGGGCCCCCCGCATCTGGTGGGTCGCGAACGGTGCCGTCGCCGGCACGCCGCCCGCCCCGATCGAGGCGCCCTGGCTCGAGGGCAAGGTGGTCGCCGTGCGGCCCTCGCCGGGAGCCAGGCGGCTGGCCGTGGCCCTCGCCGACCCCGCGGGCACGACGTCGGTGTACGTCGCTGGCGTCTCCGTCGGGCAGGGCGGATCGCCGGTCTCGCTCGGCAAGCCCTGGCGCGTCGCCGCCGGGCTCTCGCAGCTGCGCGACCTCACCTGGGCCGACGGCGGCTCGCTCGCGGCCGTGACCGCATGGGAGAGCTCCGAGGTGCGGCCGACGATCCTGCCGCTCGGCGGCCCGATCGAACCGCTGCCGCCGGTACGCGACGTCGTGCAGATCGCCACCGCGGGCGGCGACGGCCAGCCGCGCTGGGGGCGCTCTGCGGCCGACCGCCGCTCGACGCGCTTTCGGGGGGTGCTCGTCGTCACCTCCACCGGCGCCGTGTGGCGACGGGTGGGCAATGCCTGGCAGAGCCGCGGCCACGTCGACGAGCTCATCGTCCCGGGGTTCTGACCGCGCCGCACCCACCTTCGTGGCGTCTCCTTCCCACCTCCACCTCTGGGTCCCCATCGCCGCACACACCCCACGACGTCGGAGGCCGGTCGTCCACAGGCAGGCCGGGGCGTCTCCCACACGCGAGGGAGATCGGGCAGGGTCGAGTCATGCGGACGCCTCTGCGCGGGGGCGCGGCCGGTCTCCTGCGTGCGACGAGAGGTGTCCTCGCGGCCACCGGCGCGCTCGTCGATCTCGCGGTGCCGGTCTGGTGCGGCGGCTGCACGGCGCCCGGAACTCCGTGGTGCCCCGACTGCGCCCGTGAGCTGGACCGGGCGGCCGCCTATCCCCGCCTCGTCGCCGGGCCCGCCGGAACCGCCTGCGCTCCCGAGGGGTTCGTCGTCGCCGCTGCGCCCTACGCCGGGGTCGTGCGTCATGCCGTCGCCGCGTTCAAGGACGGGGAGCGCCGCGACCTCGCCTCCGTGCTCGCGCCACCCCTACGGGCCGCGATCGTCACCGCCGTCGCGCTCGCCGCCGACCGCGCACCCCTGAGCGAGGACGTCCTGGCGGTCGTGCCCGCACCGTCGTCCCGACGGTCGAGGCGCGTACGAGGCGACGTCCCCACCCACGTGCTCGCCCGGCAGGCCCTCGCGGGGGTGGAGGTGCTCACCGGCCGACCGTGCGCGTGGGCGCCGGTCCTGCGACACGCCCGGGCCGTGTCCGATCAGGCTCGTCTCACCCGGGCCGAACGTGCCGCCAACACCGAGCGCGCGTACGTCTCGACCGACGCCGGGTCGTTGTGCGGTCGCGACGTGCTCGTCGTCGACGACGTCGTGACGAGCGGGGCGACGGCACGCGAGTGCGTCCGGGCGCTGCGCGCGGCCGGGGCCCGCCCGATCGCGGTCGCGGCGCTCGCCTCGACCCCTCGTCACGCGGCCACGGCCGGGGCACCCGATCGCGCCGATATGTACTCATGACCTGCGCCGCGCCGCGCCGGTATCACTTCCCCGCCACACCTTCGTCGTCTACGGTTCAGGTAGGTGTCCGACGCAGGGCACCGCCCGTGGTTCTCCCCGACCCCGTCGTGGGCGACGACGTCTTCGGACCTCCCCGCCCCCGCGGTCGCGGCGGTCGACGAAGGAGGTGATGAGGTTCCCTCACCCGGGCTCGTGCGAGCCCGTCATCACCGAAGAGTCACAGGAGGAATCCCGTGGAGATCATCGTCACCGGCCGTCAGATCAAGGTCTCTGACCGCTTCCGAGAGGTTCTCGAGGACAAGCTCGCCAAGGTCGAGCAACTCGCGCCCCGCACCCAACGGGTGGAGGTCGTGCTCAGCCACGAGACCACCCGAGGCGCGCCCAAGGGCAGCGAGCGACTCGAGATCACGTGTCTGGCCAAGGGCCCCGTGGTTCGCGCCGAGGCGTACTCGGAGGACAAGTACACAGCTCTCGACCTCGCCCTCGCCAAGCTGACCGAGCGGCTCCGTCGGGTCGGTGACCGCCGCAAGGTCTCCCGACGCCGCGGTGGACCCGACCTGCAGACCGCCGTCGCCGGACTCGAGATCGCCGAGATGGGCGGTCCGGAGCCGCAGGCGCCCGAGGAGAGCCCCGCCCCCGCCGGTGACGTGAGTCATCGCATCCCCGCTCAGGGCGACTCGCCCATCGGGGTACGCGAGAAGATCCACGCCTCCGCCCCGATGACCCTCGAGCAGGCGCTCTCGGAGATGGAGCTCGTCGGGCACGACTTCTACCTCTTCCACGACATCGACACCGACCACCCGAGCGTCGTCTACCGGCGTCGCGGGTGGGACTACGGCGTCATCCACCTCGAGGTCTCGCACGAACAGCAGGAGGCGCAAGCGGTCTGACCCCATGACTCGTCTCCACCGGGCGGGGTCGGCGCAGCGGCGCCGGCCCCGCCCGTGTGCTGCCGAGCGCGTGCCATGATGGCCGGCGTGAGCAGCGACACCTCGAGGCGCGGGGGCACCGGGAGCCGTCCCACGCGGGTCGTCGTCGTCGACGATCATGTGCTCTACCGCCGCGGGCTCGAGGTGGTGCTCGGCACGGAGGACGATCTGGAGATCGTGGGGGAGGCCGCCAACGGCGTCGACGCGGTCGAGCAGGTGCGTGAGGTGCGCCCCGACGTCGTCCTCATGGACGTGCGCATGCCCGGGGGAGACGGCATCGAGGCGTGCCGAGCGATCCGCGACCTCGGTTACGGCACGCGGGTCGTCATGATCACGACCTCGGAGGACGAGAAGGACCTCGTCGCCGCGATCCGCGCCGGCGCCAGGGGGTATCTGCTCAAGGACGCGCCGCCCGAGACGATCATCGACGGCATCCGCGCGGTGCGAGAAGGGCAGTCCCTCCTGTCGCCCGAGCTCGCCTCGACGTTGCTCGAGGAGTTCTCGGCGATGGTCTCGAGCGAGGAACGCCGCGAGGACCCCACGACCGCGCTCACGGAGCGGGAACGGCAGGTGCTCGGCGTGCTCGGCGAGGGCCTGACGAACCGCGAGATCGGGGGCCGGCTCTTCATCAGCGAGAACACCGTGAAGAACCACGTGCACAACATCCTCGACAAGCTGGGCCTGCATTCGCGCACCGAGGCGGCCCTCTACGCCGTGCGGCGCCGACGCGACTCCTGACCGGCCCCGAAATGTGTGCCCGCCCGGCGCATGGCAGGGTGGAGGAATGAGTGACGTACAGGTGACACGTAACGACGACGCCGGCCGCTACGAGGCCCACCTCGACGGACAGCTCGCGGGGTTCGCGGAGTTCCGGCGCGGCGACGGCACGATCGAGTTCCCCCACACCGTCACCGAGCCGGAGTTCGGCGGTCGCGGTGTGGCCTCGGCCCTCGCGCGCACGAGTCTCGACGACGCCCGTGCCGAGGGCCTGAGCGTCATCCCGTCGTGCTCGTTCTACGCGGGCTGGATCTCCAAGCACCCCGACTACCAGGACCTCGTCGCGTCCTGACGGTGAGCGGCCTCGTCGGGCCCTCGGGCCCGGGGCCGAGACGAATCCCGTGGTCCTCGAACGGGCTTGACGCGCCGTGATGCGTCCCGGCCTGGGCCGACGGTGTCCGGTTGCCGGTCCACCAGCGTTTACCCTGGAAGGACCACCGAGTACGGCGCCGGACAGTTCGTAGGGGTCAGGCGCCGTTCACATGCGCAAGGAGTCAGGCCGTGCCGAAGATCGTCGACCGAATCCTGCGAGCCGGAGAAGGACGGGTCGTCAAACGACTCGAAGGCATCGCGGCCCAGGTCAACGCCATCGAAGAGGACTTCGAGAAGCTCAGCGACGCCGAGCTGCGCGCAGAGACCGACGTCTTCAAGCAGCGCGTGGCCGACGGCGAGTCGCTCGACGCCATCCTCCCCGAGGCGTTCGCGGCGGTGCGGGAGGCGAGCAAGCGCACGCTGGGCAAGCGCCACTTCGACGTGCAGATCATGGGCGGCGCGGCCCTTCACCAGGGCAACGTCGCCGAGATGAAGACCGGTGAGGGAAAGACCCTGGTGGCCACCCTGCCGAGCTACCTCAACGCGCTCGGCGGCAAGGGTGTCCACGTCGTCACGGTCAACGACTACCTCGCCGAGTACCAGTCCGAGCTCATGGGCCGCGTGCACCGCATGCTCGGCATGGAGACGGGTGTGATCCTCGCTCACATGACTCCGGCGCAACGCCGTGAGGAGTACGCGAAGGACATCACCTACGGCACGAACAACGAGTTCGGGTTCGACTACCTGCGCGACAACATGGCCTGGCAGATGGCCGATCTCGTGCAGCGCGGCCACAACTTCGCCATCGTCGACGAGGTCGACTCCATCCTCATCGACGAGGCCCGCACGCCCCTCATCATCTCGGGCCCCTCCGACGCGGCGACCAAGTGGTACACCCAGTTCGCCCGGCTCGTGCGGCATCTCGAGCGCGGCACCCCCGCCGACCGCATGCGCGGCATCCCCTCGACCGGCGACTACGAGGTCGACGAGAAGAAGAAGACCGTCGGCATCCTCGAGCCCGGCATCGAGAAGATCGAGGACCTGCTCGGCATCGACAACCTCTACGAGGCCGTCAACACCCCGCTCATCGGCTACCTCAACAACGCGATCAAGGCCAAGGAGCTCTTCAAGCGCGACAAGGACTACGTCGTCATGGACGGCGAGATCCTCATCGTCGACGAGCACACGGGCCGAATCCTGCGCGGACGCCGCTACAACGAGGGCATGCACCAGGCCATCGAGGCCAAGGAGGGGGTGGAGATCCAGAACGAGAACCAGACCCTGGCCACCGTCACCCTCCAGAACTACTTCCGTCTCTACGACAAGATCTCGGGCATGACCGGTACGGCCCAGACCGAGGCCGCCGAGCTGCACCAGATCTACAAGGTGGGCGTCGTGCCCATCCGCACCAACCGGCCCATGGTGCGCAAGGACCAGCCCGACCTCGTGTACCGCACCGAGAAGGCGAAGTTCGACGCGGTCGTCGAGGACATCGTCGAGCACCACGCCAAGGGGCAGCCGGTACTCGTCGGCACGACGAGCGTCGAGAAGAGCGAGTACCTCAGCACGCAGCTCGAGCGGCGCGGGGTGGCGCACGCGGTGCTCAACGCCAAGCACCACGAGCACGAGGCGAACATCGTCGCCGAGGCCGGCCGCAAGGGCGCGGTGACCGTGGCGACCAACATGGCCGGCCGCGGCACCGACATCATGCTCGGCGGCAACCCCGAGTTCCGCGCGGTCGCCGCGCTCAAGGCCCGCGGCCTTTCCCCGGAGGAGACCCCCGAGGAGTACGAGGCCGCGTGGGACGAGGCGTTCGCCGCGGCCGAGCACGCCGTCGAGCGCGAGCACGACGAGGTCACGCAGCTCGGTGGCCTCTACGTGCTCGGCACCGAACGCCACGAGTCGCGCCGCATCGACAACCAGCTCCGCGGACGCTCGGGGCGCCAGGGCGACCCGGGGGAGTCCCGGTTCTACCTGTCGCTGCAGGACGACCTCATGCGCATGTTCAACGCGGGCATGGTCGACCGCTTCATGACCTCGGCCGGCCTCGAGGACTCGGTGCCGATCGAGTCCAAGATGGTCAGCCGCTCGATCCAGAGCGCGCAGACGCAGGTCGAGGGCCGCAACTTCGAGATCCGCAAGAACGTCCTCAAGTACGACGACGTGCTCAACACCCAGCGCAAGGTCATCTACGCCGAGCGGCGCCGCGTGCTCGAGGGCGAGGACCTCACCGAGCAGATGCGCTACTTCCTCACCGACGTCGTCGAGGGGTACGTCACGGCGGCGACGGCCGAGGGCTTCGCCGAGGACTGGGATCTCGAGGAGCTGTGGACCGCCTGCGGCACGCTCTACCCCATGGGCGTCACCCTGGACGAGGTGCTCGACTCCGCGGGCGGCCTGCCCGGCATCGACCCGCAGGTGCTCAAGGACGAGCTGTTGAGCGACGCCCACCGCGCGTTCGACGCCCGTGAGGAGCAGCTCGGTCCGCGTGGCACCCGTGAGGTGCAGCGCCGCGTCGTGCTGTCGGTGCTCGACCGCAAGTGGCGCGAGCACCTCTACGAGATGGACTACCTCCAGGAGGGCATCGGCCTGCGCGCCATGGCCCAGCGCGACCCGGTGGTGGAGTACAGCCGCGAGGGCTACCAGATGTTCAACGCGATGCTCGACAGCATCAAGGAGGAGTCGGTCGGCTACTTCTTCAACGTCGACGTGCAGATCGACGAGAGCCAGCTGCCGCCGGAGGAGGGCGACGACGCCGGGGTGGCCGTGCGAGGCGAGGGCCTCGACGGGCCGCGCAAGGAGCGTCTGCACTACTCCGCACCTGCCGAGGACGGCTCGGTCGAACAGCACGACGACGACAGCAACCGCGATCGCAAGTCCCGGCGGGCCGCGAAGCGCGCACAGCGCAAGAAGGGTCGCTGAGCCGGGCGGGCATCGACGAGGCCTGCCTCGTCGGCTGACGACGACGAGACGGGCGCCGGTTCAGCCGATCTCACACGCCGTGACGAGCCACCGTCCGTCGAGTCCTTCGAGGCGCAGGGCCATGGCGCGCACGCGATGGTGGTCGTCGATGACCGCGCTCGCCTCGACGACCGAGACGTGACCCGGAAGGACGGTGGCGACGACGCGCCGCAGCCGCACCGGCCGACGGGTCGCGCCTCCGCGGCGCGCGGCTCGGCCCGAGCGGCGGACGATGGAATCGTGGACGTCGGGCGCCAGCCACCGCATGACCTGGGTGGCCGGGCGAGCACCCGTCGCGGCCTCGTACAACGCGACCGCGACCCCACGCACCCACAGTTCGGCGTCGGGCAGCCCCGACAGATCGGTGTGGGTCGGGCCGAAGTCGTCGACGAGCCGCAGCCGTGCACGCCGCGATGTCCCCGACCGTCGCCCGGAGGCATCCCCGGCGGTCGCCGCGGCCGCGTCGACCGGAGTGCTCCTGCTCGGACGCGCCGCGGGCCACGGCGGCGTGCCCACCGCCTGCGCCAGGGGGCGCATGCGGATGGGCAACGGGTGCCGACCCGCGTCGTGGGCGGAGGCGTACTCGCCGAAGTCCGGCGCGGCAGTGGACATGGCGACTCCTGGGGTGAGGACGTGGGGGCTGCGAGCGCCTGAGCGCTGCTTGTGTCAAGTATGCGCCCGGGGTGACGACCCACGCGGCCGGCAGCGCCTCGGGCCCTGTGGGTAACCGACCGATGCGCGCGCGGGGCGGGCCGCGCCACCCGTGGCACGATGGCGGCGTGCTCGATCGACTCAGTCCCCTCGACGCCTCGTTCCTCTACCTCGAGGAGCCGGAGACCGCCCTGCACGTCGGCTCGGTGATGATCCTCGAGGGTGCGGCGGGCCGACGGGCGCGCCGGGGTTCGGCGCCTCTCGATCACGACGCGCTCGTCGCGCTGGTCTCCGACCGCATCGGGGAGTCCTCCCGCTACCGCCAGCGCGTGCGCGAGCTGCCGGGGCGCATCTCGGGGCCGGTGTGGGTCGACGACGTCGACTTCGACATCACCTACCACGTCCGACGCTCCGCACTGCCCGCCCCCGGATCGGAGGAGCAGCTCGCGGAGTTCGTCGCCCGCATCCAGAGCCGGCCCCTGGACCGGCAGCATCCGCTGTGGGAGATCTACGTCGTCGAAGGCCTCGAGGGTGGACGTACCGCCCTCGTGACCAAGACACACCAGACCCTCGTCGACGGGGTGACGGCCGTCGACATCGGGCACCTCCTGCTCGACACCGAGCCGAACCCCGACATCCCGACGCCCCCGCCGTGGCGGCCCCGCCGCGAACCGCACGACGCGGCCCTGCTCGCCGACGCCGTGCTCGAGGCCGTCCGCCGACCTCTCACCGTCGCCGATCGGGTTCGCGGCGGAGTCGTCGACGGCGTCTCGGGCTTCGCTCGGCGCACGCTCGGTGGCGTGGGCAGTCTCCTCGCGCAGGCGGCCCGCACGGCGGCCAGCCCGGCTCCGGCGAGCGCGCTCAACACCCGCGTGCGGGCACCCCGCCGGTTCCACATGCTTCGCACCGACCTCGTCGAGTACCGGATGATCCGCGACGCGATCGCGAACGGTGCCCGGCCGGTCGACGTGACGATCACCGACGTCGCCCTCACGGTGCTCACCGGAGGTCTGCGCACGTGGCTGCAGGCGCGTGGCGAGCCCGTGCACTCCGCGACGACGGTGCGGGCCATGGTTCCGGTGAGCATCTCGGAGGGGCCGGCCGAGGACGAGCCGTTGGAGAACAGCGTGTCCTCCAGCCAGGTCGTGGCCTGCTTCGTCGACCTACCCGTGGGGGAGCCGAACGGCCGTCTGCGGCTGGAACGCATCGCGTACCAGACCCGGCACCAGACCCGCAGCTCGCGGGCGTTGCCGGCGAGTTCCCTCACGAGCATCGTCGGGTTCGCCCCGGCGACGCTGCACCACCTCGGCGCGCGCGTGGCCGGCGCGGTCTCGAGGCGGATGTTCAACCTCGTCGTCACCAACGTGCCGGGCCCTCAGAAGCCGCTCTACGTGGGCAGCGCCCGCATGATCGCGACCTACCCGGTCATGCCGCTCACGCCCGGGCAGGCGCTCGCGATCGGCCTGACCTCCTACGACGGAGAGGTCTTCCTCGGGCTCAACGGCGACCGGGCCGCGATGAGCGACCTCGACGTGCTCGCGGACGGGGTACTCGAGGCGCTCGAGGAGCTCACCACGACCGTGGGCACCGGGGCCGCTGGGGGTTCTGAGGGCTCTGGGGGTTCTGAGGGCTCTGGGGTCATCATCGACACCGACGACACATCGACACCGACGACACCATCGATACCGAAGACATGACGGAGGACCGGAGATGAGCGTGCGGGTGTATCTGGCCGCGGGGGCCGGCGGGGTGCGGTCGCTGCGCGACGCGGGAACCGTGCGGGCGCCCGGTTATGCGGTCACGCCGGCGATGCGGGCGGCCGATCCGCGCGCCGACGAGGAGGACCTCGAGTACGAGGCCGCCCTGCTCGCCGAGGGCGACCTGCGTTCTCGCGACGGGGCGGTCGTCGTCGTCGCGGCCGACGTGTCGCGGCTGCCGGCCGAGCACGAGCCCGGCGCGGAGCTCGAGGTGCCGGCGTCGTCGGTGGTCGCCCTCCACGTGGCCGAACACGGCGCGAGCGAGGACGAGGAACTGCTCTGGTACGACGCCACCGAACTGGACGACGTCGCAGCCTACCTCGGGATCTGATCGTTCCCCAGTTCCTCGCACACCCGACGGCAGGCGGCGCGCAGCGCGGTGTGGGGGTGGGGACGGCCCGATCTCGTGGGCCGGGCGTCGCGCAATGCCGCGGCGAACTCGGCGAGCGCGTCACCGAGAACGTCGAGGGCGCGGGCGAGTTCGGCCACGTCCGCGCGCGTGCCGGCGGTGGGCGCCGTCTCGGGCAGCCCCGGCGTGGGGGCGTTCGCCGTGCTCTCGCGCAGCCGGTGGGCGCCCGAACGCAGGTCGGCGGCCAGCACGGCGCACGAGGCCGGGTCGCCCGCGCGGGTCACCGGGCCCCCTCGGACACGTCGCCGGAAGACGCTGCGAGGAGCCGTTCGAGTCGTGCCTCGATGAGGTCGAGCGCGTCGTCCAGGACGAGTTGCGTCCGATCGTCGCCGGTATCGGGGGCGGCGCAGCTCAGGCGGTCGAGCAGACCGGCCGCCACCTCGGGGAGCCCGCTCGTGCTCCCTGCCGTCTCGATGTCCACCCCCTCAGGGTACGGCTGCGCAGGTCGGAGGCGCCTACGACGGCTCCCGCGCAGCTCATCGGTTCCGCGGAACGGCGGGCAGGACCCGTGTGACCCTCCTAGCATCGTCAGAGCAGGGACCAGGTCGTTCGAACGAAGGGGAGAGGGCGATGGCGACATCGTTGGAGGAATCTCGGCAGCAGCTGCTGGACTCGGCCGCGGAGATGGTCGACCGGCAGGAAGGAGAGTCCGCCCGACTGTTGTTGACGCGCTACTACCGGCACATGCTCACCGAGGATCTGCTGGCGCGTCGCCCCGAGGACCTCGTGGGGGCCGCCCTCTCGCAGCGGGCGCTCGCCTACGACCGCCCCGTCGGCGTGCCCAAGGTGCGGGTCTTCACCCCGTCGGTCGAGCAGGAGGGATGGTCGACCGGTAACACCGTCGTCGAGGTCGTCACCGACGACATGCCCTTCCTCGTCGACTCCATCACCGCCGAGCTCGCCCGGCAGGGCCGCGCGCTGCACCTGCTCGTCCACCCGCAGATGGTCGTGCGGCGCGATGCCGCCGGCGTGCTGTCCGAGGTGCTCGACGTCGACGTCGACGAGCCTCACGAGGGATTCGGGGTGGTCACCGAGTCGTGGATGCACCTGCAGATCGCCCGGGAGAGCGACCCCGCCGAACGCGAGCGCCTCGCCGACTCCCTGCTGCGCATCCTCGAGGACGTGCGCGTGTCGGTCGAGGACTGGCCCAAGATGACGGGCAAGGCCGCCGAGGTCGCCGAGCAGCTTCGCGACCACCCGCCGGCCGGCATCGACGCCGCGGACGTCGACCAGGTGCGCGGACTGCTCGACTGGATGGCCGCCGGACAGTTCACGTTCCTCGGCTACCGCCAGTACGAGCTCGTCGAGGAGGGCGGACGCCCCGCGGAGAAGCCCGTGTCGGGCACCGGCCTCGGCCTACTGCGCCACGACGGGCGCAACGAGGCCGTCGACGGCATCGAACGCGTGAGCGTGCTGCCGGCGGGCCCCGTGGCCGAGAAGGCGGGGGAGCGGAGGCTGGAGGTCATCACCAAGGCGAACTCCCGCAGCACCGTGCACCGTTCGGCCTACCTCGACTACGTCGGCGTCAAGACCTTCGACGAGTCCGGGGCCGTCACCGGCGAGCACCGGTTCCTCGGCCTGTTCACGGCGAGCGCCTACACGTGGTCGGTGCGCACCGTGCCCTACCTCGCCGAGAAGGTCGAGACCATCATGGAGCGCAGCGGCTTCTCCCCGGAGTCGCACCTCGGCAAAGACCTGCTCGGCATCCTCGAGACCTACCCCCGCGACGAGCTCTTCCAGGCCGACGTCGAGAGCCTCACCGAGACCGCGGTCGCCGTCGTGCACCTGCGCGAGCAGCGCCGCACGAGGCTGTTCCTGCGCAAGGACGAGTACAACCGCTACATGTCATGCCTGGTGTACATCCCGCGCGACCGCTACACCACCCCGGTGCGCCTGCGCATGGAGTCCCTGCTCAAGGAGGCGTTCAACGGCGCGAACGTCGAGTACACGACCCGCGTGTCGGAGTCGAACCTCGCCCGGCTGCACTTCGTGGTGCGCGTCGAGCCCGGCCAGGAACTGCCCGACGTCGACGTCGAGGAGCTGCAGCGCCGTCTCGTCGACACGACGCGCTCGTGGGACGAGGATCTCGCCGACTCCGCGCGCGCCGAGAACGGCGAGGAGCAGGCCAGCCGCCTGCTGTCGAGGTACGGCCGGGGCTTCCCCGAGGGCTACAAGGCCGACTTCTCCCCGCGCATCGCCGTCGCCGACCTGCGCCATCTCGAGCAGCTCGAGGGGGAGGGCGACTTCCGGCTCAACCTCTACCGGCCTGCCTCGGCCCCTCAGGGCGAGCGGCGCCTCAAGTTGTACCGGCGCGGCAGCCTGACGCTGAGCAACGTGCTGCCGGTCTTCGCCGACATGGGTCTGCAGGTCATCGACGAGCGTCCGTACGAGGTGGTGGACTCCACCGGCACCGTCTTCCACATCTACGACTTCGGCCTGCGGGCGCCCTCGGAGTCCTCCTGGACGCAGGGGCCCGAGGGCGTGCGCGACGCGTTCCAGGACGCGTTCAAGGCGGTGTGGACGGGCCTGGCCGAGAGTGACGGCTTCAACGCGCTCGTCCTCACCGCCGGCCTCACGTGGCGGCAGGTCGTCATCCTGCGCACGATCGTGAAGTACCTGCGGCAGACGGGTACGACGTTCAGCAACCGGTACATCGAGGACACGCTGCGCACCAACTCCCACATCGCGCGGCTCGTCGTGGAGTTGTTCGAGGCCCGCTTCGACCCCGACCACCCCAGCGGCGACGACATGGAGGCCCGCC
Source organism: Mobilicoccus massiliensis (assembly GCF_000826525.2). Classification (GTDB taxonomy): domain Bacteria; phylum Actinomycetota; class Actinomycetes; order Actinomycetales; family Dermatophilaceae; genus Mobilicoccus; species Mobilicoccus massiliensis. The sequence goes on from NZ_LN651325.1 coordinate 118,419, forward strand.
GGGAGGCACAGCAGGCCGTCGAGGCCGCGATCCTCGAGGCGTTGGAGGACGTGACGAGCCTCGACGAGGACCGCATCGTCCGCTCCTTCCTCGACGTCATCGACGGCACCCTGCGCACGAACTTCTACCAGCGGCGCACCCTCGAGGACGGCACCGAGACCTTCAAGGAGACGGTGTGCCTCAAGCTCGACCCGCGGTCCATCCAGTGGCTGCCCGAGCCCCGGCCGATGTTCGAGGTCTGGTGCTACGGCCCCCGCGTCGAGGGCGTCCACCTGCGCTTCGGCAAGGTCGCCCGCGGCGGCCTGCGCTGGAGCGACCGGCGCGAGGACTTCCGCACCGAGGTCCTCGGCCTCGTCAAGGCGCAGATGGTGAAGAACGCCGTCATCGTGCCCACCGGCAGCAAGGGCGGGTTCGTCGCCAAGCAGCTGCCCGACCCGAGCGATCGTGACGCGTGGATGGCCGAGGGCATCGAGGCGTACAAGCTGTTCATCTCGAGCCTGCTCGACGTCACCGACAACCTCGTCAAGGGCGAGGTCGTCGCGCCCCCGCGCGTCGTGCGGCACGACCCCGACGACACCTACCTCGTCGTCGCCGCCGACAAGGGCACGGCCAAGTTCTCCGACATCGCCAACGGCGTGGCTCAGTCGTACGGGTTCTGGCTGGACGACGCGTTCGCCTCCGGCGGCTCGGCGGGCTACGACCACAAGGGCATGGGCATCACCGCCCGCGGCGCGTGGGAGTCGGTCAAGCGTCACTTCCGCGAGCTCGGCCACGACACCCAGACCGAGGACTTCACCGTCGTCGGCGTCGGTGACATGAGCGGCGACGTGTTCGGCAACGGCATGCTGCTCTCGGAGCACATCCGGCTCGTGTGCGCGTTCGACCACCGGCACGTCTTCGTCGACCCCGACCCCGACGCGGCGAGCACGTACGCCGAGCGCCGGCGGCTGTTCGATCTTCCGCGCTCCTCGTGGGCCGACTTCGACACCTCGCTCATGAGCGAGGGCGGCGGCGTCTTCCCCCGCACGGCCAAGTCGATCGCGATCACCCCGCAGATGCGCGAGGCCCTCGGCCTCGCCGACGACGTCGAGCGGCTCACGCCCAACGAGCTCATCCACGCCGCGCTGCTCGCGCCGGTCGACCTGCTGTGGAACGGCGGCATCGGCACCTACATCAAGGCGTCGGTCGAGAGCAACGCCCAGATCGGCGACCGCGCGAACGACGCCATCCGCGTCGACGGAGAGGAGTTGCGGGCCAAGGTCGTCGGCGAGGGCGGAAACCTCGGCGCGAGTCAGCTCGGTCGCATCGAGGCCGCACTGCACGGGGTGCGGATCAACACCGACGCCATCGACAACTCGGCCGGTGTCGACACCTCCGACCACGAGGTCAACATCAAGATCCTCCTCACCGGCCTCATGCGCGACGACGACCTCACGCTCAAGCAGCGCAACGAGCTGCTCGCGTCGATGACCGACGACGTCGCCACGAAGGTGCTGCGCGACAACTACGAGCAGAACGTGCTGCTCGGCAACGCGCGCAGGCAGGAATACCAGATGGTCGGGGTGCACCAGCGGTTCATGAACTGGCTCTCCGAGCGTGGCGAGCTCGACCGCGAGCTCGAGTTCCTCCCCTCCGACGCCCGCATCGAGCAGCGCGTGGCCGAGGGACGGGGGCTCACCTCGCCGGAGTTCGCGGTGCTCGTGGCCTACTCCAAGCTCGCGCTCAAGGCCGACCTCATGGAGAGCGACCTGCCCGACGAGCCGTGGTTCGAGAGCAGCCTCGCCGAGTACTTCCCGGAGCCGATCCAGCAGCGCTTCGGTGCCAACCTCGCCGAGCACCCGCTGCGGCGCGAGATCATCGTCAACTCGGTGGCCAACTCGATCGTCAACCGTGGCGGCATCACGTTCGTCTACCGCACGATCGAGGAGACGAGCGCGACGACCGACCAGATCGCGCGCGCGTTCGTCATCGCCCGCGAGGTCTTCGGACTCCGTGAGTTCGTGGAGCAGGTCGAGAACCTCGACAACGTCGTCTCCACCGACACACAGACCGCGCTCTACCTCGAGTTCCGGCGGCTCATGGACCGGGCGGTGCGGTGGTTCCTGCAGAGCCGGCCCTCACCACTCGACGTGGGCGCCGAGATCAACCGGTTCCGCGACGCCGTACGCAATCTCGGCCCGCAGATTCCCGAGTTGCTCATCGGTACCGAGGGCGACCGGCTGCGTGCCGAGGCGCAGAAGTACACGGAGCAGGGCGTGCCCGAGGAGCTCGCGGTGCTCGCCGCGTCGCTGCTCGACCGGTTCAGCATCCTCGACATCGTCGAACTCGCCCACGAGCGCGACGACTCGATCGAGAGCGTGGCGGCGCTGTACTTCGCCACGTCCGAGCGGTTCGACGTCGACGTCATGCTCAACCGTGTCGCGCGGCTGCCGCGGGAGGACCGGTGGGACGCCCTCGCTCGGGGTGCCATGCGGGACGACCTGTACGCCGTGCTCGAGGGGCTGACCCGGGTCATCGACGACGCGACCGACAGCTCGGCGCAGCCCTCCGAGCGTCTCGACGAGTGGTGTACGGCCAACGCCACCTCCCTCGAACGGGGGGCCACGGCGCTCGCCGACATCGCCGCGTTGGAGGACCCGGGAGTGGCGCCGCTCTCGGTGGCGCTGCGGACGCTGCGCGGTCTCGTGCGTTCCGGGAGCGCCACCAACTGAGCCGCCGCGCGTGCCTCGCCGGGGCCCCGCCGACCGATCCGGTCGCCGGGGCCCCGGCTACGCTGCGCACATGCCGTCGTTGAGCAGCAGTCTCGAACGCGTGGGGATGGCCCCGGCCGACGCCGAGTGGCTGCACCTGCTCGTGGGGGACTGGCAGATGATCTCCGATCTCTCGTTCGCCGACCTCGTCATGTGGGTGCGCGAGAACCCGTCGACCTGGACGTGCGTCACTCACGTGCGCCCCAACACCGGTCCGCTCGTGTTCTACGACGACATGGTGGGCATGCACGCCGACGACGACCGCCGCGGCCTGCTCGCCAGGTGCCTGAGCGAACAGCGCATCGTCTGCTCCGACCGTCCGGCGTGGCTCGAGGATCAGCCGCTGCGGGAGGAGGCCGTGCCCGTCGTGCGCGAGGGGCGGTGCATCGCGGTGATGACCCGTCATTCCAACTTCGGCGCCATGCGCGCGCCGAGCCGTCTGGAGCTCACCTACCGCTCGACCGCCGACACGCTCGTCGGCATGATCGCCACCGGCGACTTCCCCCAGCCCGGCCTGCCGCCCGGCTACCGCCGCGGAGCCCCCCGGGTCGGCGACGGGGTCATGCGCCTCGACCTCGACGGGGTCGTCACCTACGCCAGCCCCAACGTCATCTCGGCGCTGCACCGGTTCGGCGAGCGCGGCCGGGTCGTCGGTGACTTCCTCAGCCGCATCGTCACCGACTGCGTCGACGACCATTCGGTCGTCGACGAGTCCCTGCCCCTGGTCCTCACCGGCAAGGCGCCGATGCTCAGCGAGGTCGAGGGCGCGGGCACGACCCTCGTCATCCGCTCGATCCCGTTGTCGGACAACGGCACCCGCTTCGGCGCCCTCCTGCTCGTGCGCGACGTGAGCGAGCTGAGGCGGCGGGAACGCGACCTGCTCACCAAGGACGCGACGATCCGCGAGATCCACCACCGGGTCAAGAACAACCTGCAGACCGTGGCCGCCCTGCTGCGCCTCCAAGGGCGCCGGGTCACCGACGACCTCGCCAGGCAGGCGCTCGTGGAGGCCGAGCAGCGCATCGCGACCATCGCGCTCGTGCACGACACGCTGAGCCGCACCATCGACGAGGCTGTCGACTTCGACGAGATCGTCGGCCGGGCCTTCACCTCCATCGTCGAGGTCGCGGCCCAGGGCGGCGGCGTCCGCTGGCAGTTCGAGGGCAGCTTCGGCATGGTCGCGGCCGAGGACGCCAACGCTCTCGCGATGGTCGTCACCGAACTCGTCAACAACGCGGTCGAGCACGGCTTCCCCGCCGGCGGGCCCGCGGCCTCCGGCGAGGCCCCGGGGGGTGCGGCGGGACCCGGCGGGACCGTGCGCCTGCGCGCGACCCGACGCCGGGAGGCCGAGGCGCAGTGGCTCACCGTCGACGTCGAGGACGACGGTGCGGGGCTGCCCGACGGCTTCCGGCCCGGGCGTTCAGGCCTGGGCACTCAGATCGTCAGTGCGCTGGTGCAGGACCTGCGAGGCTCCATCGTGTGGAGCGCCCGCGAGGGCGGAGGCACCCGGGTCCGGTTCGAGGCGCGGCTGCGACCCCTGGGCAGTGGAGACCGGGCCTCGTCGCTGTGAATACCGTCGCTGTGAGTACCAGCGCCAGGAGCAGGTGCATCATGACGAGCGTCGTGTCCACCCGCCCGGACATGCGTGATGACCGGCCCGCGAGGGAACCGGTCATCACGAATGCGGTCGTCGGTGTGACGGTGTGGTCAGATGGGCTGCCCCCGCCCGGGAGGGTCAGCCGGCGCGGCGGGCGCGGGCGTTGCGACGCTTGAGAGCGCGTCGCTCGTCCTCCGAAAGCCCGCCCCAGACGCCGGCGTCCTGCCCCGACTCGAGCGCCCACTTGAGGCACGTGTCCTGCACCTCGCAGCGGCGACAGACGGCCTTGGCCTCTTCGATCTGCATGAGGGCCGGACCGGTGTTGCCGATGGGGAAGAAGAGCTCGGGGTCCTCGTCCAAGCACGCAGCGCGGTTACGCCAGTCCATGCGGAATGCTCCTTGCCTTGCTGGGGCTTCGGCGCTCACCGAAGCGGTGCCCCTCAGGGGTGGGGGCGGGGAATCGTGACACGAAGGCGGGGAGTCGTAGATCGAAAGCGATCGGCCGACCCCCCGTCGGGACACCGGGACCAACGTCCTTTGTCCGGTGTTTGTTCCCTCAAGCGTCACAGAGATCGGGGGGCGGCACAAGGGGAATGGGGAGTTTTGCGCACGACGCGAAAAGTGACCTTCGCCACAACGGTGCACGAGCAGTATAAGACACGTCTCCGACTGCCAGGTGACCACGCCGGTCGCATGGGAAGGCGACCCGTCCGTATCGCGATACGCCGGTCGTGCGGGGGAGGGTGAGCCCCTAGTTTACCTACGTTGTCGTAAGTTACGGTCGCGGAGGTTTGGCGTGGACGTGAACGAAGCACCGCTGGTCATCCAGGGTGGAATGGGCGTCGCCGTGTCGTCCTGGGGCCTCGCGCGCGAGGTCTCGCGCACGGGCAACCTCGGGGTCGTCTCGGGCACCGCCCTCGACGCGGTCCTCGCCCGCGCTCTGCAGGACGGCGACCCCGGTGGTCACCGTCGCCGCGCCCTCGCCCACTTCCCCGATCAGGACATGGTCGGGCGTGCCCTCGAGCGCTACTACCGGCCCGAGGGCCGAGAGGGACGCCCCTACCGCCCGAACCCGACGCTGACGATCACCCCGAGCACCCCTGCGGTCGAACTCAGCGTGCTCGGCAACTTCGTCGAGGTGTGGCTCGCCAAGGAGGGGCACGACGGCCCGATCGGCATCAACTTCCTCGAGAAGATCCAGATGGGCACACCCACGGCGGTCCTCGGCGCGATGATCGCCGGGGTCGATCACGTGCTCATGGGCGCGGGCATCCCGCGCGAGATCCCCCGGCTGCTGCGCGACTTCGAGGCCGGCCGGCCGGGCGGGGTGACGATCGACGTCGTCGGCGCGACCCGGCGACACGTGAGCACCGTCGACCCGGTCGCGGTCATGGGGGCCCACCTGCCGCGTCTGCGGCGACCGCAGTTCTACGCGATCGTCTCGCTGCACTCCCTGGCCACCTACCTCTACCGGGATCCGGAGATCCGCCCCGACGGGTTCGTCGTCGAGGGGCCGCCCGCCGGTGGCCACTCGGCCCCGCCCCGGGGACGGATGACCCTCGACGAGCGCGGTGAGCCCGTCTACGGCGCCCGAGACGAGGCCGATCTGGGCGCCATCGCCAAGATCGGACTGCCGTTCTGGCTCGCCGGTGCGCACGGCACCCCCGAGGGTGTGGCCGCGGCGCTGGAGGCCGGGGCCGCGGGCATCCAGGCGGGAACGATCTTCGCGCTGTCGGAGGATTCCGGGCTGGACCCGGGCATCCGCCGCGGGATGCTCGAGGCGCTCGCGCGCGACGAGTTGGTCGTCCGCAACGACCCGCGCGCCTCGCCGACCGGATTCCCGTTCAAGATCGCGAACGTGCCGGACACGATGTCGGAGGAGGAGACCTACGAGGCGCGTCCTCGCCTCTGCGACCTGTCCTACCTGCGCAGCCCCTACGAGCGGCCCGACGGCAGCGTCGGATACCGCTGCGCCTCCGAGCCGGTGGACGCCTACCTCAAGAAGGGCGGCGCGATCGAGGACACCGTGGGGCGCATGTGCCTGTGCAACGGCCTCATGGCGAACATCGGCATCGGGCAGGAACGCAAGGACGGCTACGCGGAGCAGCCGGCCGTCACCCTGGGCCAGGATCTGGGCGGGGCCGCGCGGCTGCTGGCCGCCCACCCGCAGGGATGGACCGCGGCCGAGGCCGTCGACTGGCTGTGCAGCGGAGTGGACCCCGCTCAGCGAATCTCGACCCGCGACCACTCCTCGGTGCGGTAGAAGCGCCGCACCTCCTCCCAGCGGTGCGCACGAAGGTAGGAGACCTTGAGCGTGCCGCTGTAGGGGTCTCGCTCGGCCGTCCAGAAGCCGTCCCCGTCCACCCCGTAGCTGTCGACGGTGCCGTCCCGGCGGGTCACCCGCACTCCCACACCGATCTCCTCTCCCCGGTCTCAGCCCTGCGCCCGCGTACCCACGCGTGCCCACGCGCATGGCCTGACACTGCGGCCACCTGCAGACATCGTCGCGTATCGGCGTCCGGCGCGTCGGGTTACGTTGGTTCCATGAGGATCACGTCATGAGCCTGCTGAGCCGCGGCCTGCGGGTGCGCACCCTGGCCCGGGCGGCGGGATGGTACGTGGCGGCCACGACGGCCGCGCAGGTCGCCGCCGTCGTGGGCGTGGTGACGGTCGACGAGATCCGCAAGCGGCGCAACCCTCCTCCCGGGGGCTTTCCCTCGTGTCCGCCGGCGACCGTCGACGTCGCGGAATCGGCGGTGACGACGTACACGCTGGGGGAGGACCTCTACGCCGACATGCTCGAGGCCATTCGAGGCGCCGAGCACACGATCTACTTCGAGACCTACATCTGGAAGGCCGACGAGGTCGGCCAGGAGTTCAAGGACGCCCTCATCGCCGCGGCCGAGCGCGGCGTCGACGTCTACGTCGTCTACGACGCGTTCGCCAACCTCGTCGTTCCGCCGTCGTTCTTCCACATGCCCGAGGCCGTCCACGTCCTGCGCTTCCCCGTGTTCCGGCTGTCGATGATCACGCGACCCGGGCTGCGTAGCTTCGGCCGTGACCACCGCAAGATCCTCGTGGTCGACTCCCAGGTGGGCTTCGTCGGCGGCTACAACGTCGGCAGCCTCTACGCGGACCAGTGGCGCGACACCCACATGCGCATCGTGGGTCCGTCGGTGTGGGAGCTCGACAACGCGTTCGTCGACTTCTGGAACCACTACCGCGGCCGGCATCTGCCGGCGCTGCCCGACCGCGGTGCCGCGTCGTGGGACGCCTCCACCGAGGCCGCGCGCAACGCGCCGAGTCGCCTGCTGTTCCCGGTGCGCGGGCTCTACCTCAAGGCCTTCGACCGGGCCTCCCGGCGCATCTACATCACGCAGGCCTACTTCATCCCCGACGAGGAGATCCTCGACGGCCTGTTGGCGGCCGCACGGCGGGGCGTCGACGTGCGGGTGATCATCCCCGAGTACAGCAACCACGTCGTCGCCGACTGGGTCGCGCGGTCGTACTACACCCGCCTCCTCGAGGGCGGGGTCACGCTCTGGCTCTACCGGGACGCGATGGTGCACGCCAAGACCGCGACGGTCGACGGGCGCTGGAGCACGATCGGCACGGCCAACATCGACCGCCTCTCGCTCACCGGCAACTACGAGGTCAACCTCGAGATGTACAGCGACGACCAGGCCGCCGAGATGGAGCGGATCTTCTCGATGGACCTCGGCAACTGCCGCCAGCTCACCCTCGAGGAGTGGTCGGGCCGAAGCCGCCTGAGCCGGGTCGTCGAGTGGGTGCTGCGCGACCTGCAGCCCCTGCTCTGAGCCGGCCGGCGACCCCGGAGCGGGCTCGGCGGCGCGCGGGGCGTCGATGCGCGGAGGGTAGGATTTCACCTCGTGGCTACCGACTTCGCTCAAGAACTCAAGGACCTGCGGACGACCATGGCGTCGGTGCGCGAGGTGAGCGACCTCGACGCCCTGCGCGCCCAGATCGCCGACCTCGAGCAGCAGTCGGTGGCCCCCGACCTGTGGGACGACCAGGAGAACGCCCAACGGGTCACGAGCAACCTCTCGCGCGCCAACTCCGAGCTCGAGCGCATCGAGGGCATGGACGCGCGCATCGAGGACCTCGAGGCCCTCGTGGAGATGGCGACCGAGGACGGCGGCGACGCCGACACCCTCGCCGAGGCCGAGGCCGAGCTCGTCGCGGTGAGAAAGGCCGTGGGCGAGCTCGAGGTGCGCACGCTGCTGTCGGGGGAGTACGACCAGCGCGAGGCGGTCGTCACCATCCGCGCCGGGGCCGGGGGCGTCGACGCGGCCGACTTCGCCGAGATGCTCCTGCGCATGTACCTGCGCTGGGCCGAGCGCCACGAGTACCCCACGAAGGTCATGGACACCTCCTACGCCGAGGAGGCCGGCATCAAGTCGGCGACGTTCGAGATCAACGTGCCGTACGCCTACGGCAACCTCTCGGTCGAGGCGGGCACGCACCGACTCGTGCGCATCAGCCCGTTCGACAACCAGGGACGCCGTCAGACCTCGTTCGCGGCGGTCGAGGTCGTGCCGCTCATCGAGCAGACCGACCACATCGACATCCCCGAGAACGACCTCAAGATCGACGTCTTCCGCTCCTCCGGCCCCGGTGGTCAGAGCGTCAACACGACCGACTCGGCCGTGCGCATGACGCACATCCCCACCGGCACTGTGGTCTCGATGCAGAACGAGAAGAGCCAGATCCAGAACCGGGCGGCCGCGCTGCGGGTCATGCAGTCCCGGCTTCTGCTGCTCAAGCAGGCCGAGGAGGCCGCGGCCAAGAAGGAGCTCGCGGGCGACGTCAAGGCGAGCTGGGGCGACCAGATGCGCTCGTACGTGCTGCACCCGTACCAGATGGTCAAGGACCTGCGCACCGAGCACGAGGTCGGCAACACGAACGCGGTGTTCGACGGCGACATCGACGGGTTCATGGAGGCCGGCATCCGCTGGAAGATCGCCCAGCAGCGCGGCGAGGACTGACCTGTGTCGCCCGCCCCGACGATGCCCGACCACCCTGTCGACGTGCGGCTCGTCGCCGTCGACATGGACGGCACGCTCATCGGTCCCGACGGCCGTGTGCCGGAGGGGTTCTGGCCGCTGCTCGAGGCGATGACGAAGCGGGGGATCGTCGTCGTCCCGGCGAGCGGACGCCAGTACGCGACCCTGCGCGCGCTCTTCGGCGAGGCGGCCTCGCAGATGGGGTTCATCGCCGAGAACGGCACCCTCGTCGCCTACCGCGACGAGGTGCTCGCCACCGACACGCTCGCGCCCGAGGCCGCCACCGACCTCATCGGCGCCGCCCGCGCCGCGGCGCGAGAACGCGACCTGGGGGCCGTGTTGTGCGGGGTGCGGTCGGCGTGGATCGAACGCACCGACGCCCGGTTCCACGACGAGGTCGCGATCTACTACCGGCGGCTCGAGACGGTCGACGACCTGCTCGCGGTCGACGACGAGGCGCTGAAGATCTCGGTGTACGACGTCGACTCCTCGGCGCAGGCGGAGCCCTTCTTCGCCCCGTTCCGCGAGACCCACCAGGTCGCGGTCTCCGGACCGCACTGGATCGACGTGATGAACTCGGGCGTCCACAAGGGGGCCGGGCTCGAGCGCCTGCGCACCCGGCTCGGCCTCGAGCGCGAGCAGTGCGTCGCGTTCGGCGACTACCACAACGACCTGCAGCTTCTCGACGCGGCCGGGTACTCGTTCGCGATGGCCGACGGGCACCCCGACGTCCTCGCGCGGGCGCGCTACATCGCCCCGCCGAGTGCCGAGGCAGGCGTGGTCACCGTGCTGGAACAGCTCCTGGCCTGACCCCCTCGGGGGCAAGGAAGGAGGGCGCCCACGCGGCGAGCGTGGACGCCCTCTTCGTCGTCCTCCGGGACGAACGAGTCGTTCCCGGCGGCTGCTACTCCTTCTCGTCCTCCTCGGCCCACTCGACGAGCACCTGGCCGCCCTGGACCGCGTCGCCGACCTCGACCTCGACGGACGCGATGGTGCCGTCCTTGGGTGCGGTGACCTCGGTCTCCATCTTCATGGCCTCGAGCACCAGCAGCGTGTCGCCCGAGGCGACCTTCTGGCCGGCCTCGACGAGGACCTTGACGACGGTGCCCGCGAGGTTGGCGGTGAGGGCGTTCGACGAGCTCGCCGGCGCCTTCGCCGTCGTGGGTGCCACGCCGTGGGCGCTCATGCTGCCCACGAGGACGGCTCCGAGCGTCTGGGCCTTCTCCTCTTCGACTTCCACGTCGACGTCGTAGACCGTTCCGTCGACCGTGACCTTCAGCTTCATGTCATTCCTTCTGGTCAGTGAGGCTGCGTCACCGCGAACCGAACGCGGCGTGTGAGCGGTGGATGTCGGACCGCGCCTGCGCGGCCCACGTGCTGCTGCGGCGGACCTGGACCCGCTTGACCTTCGCGCGTTTGCCCAGGTAGGCCGCGACGGCCGCCGAGATGGCGAGTGCGACGCTCTCGGGCAGCTCGTCGGCGGGGTGATGCCTGCGCAGCTCCGACTGCAGTGACGCGACCTGATCGGACAGGTCGGACACCTGCGCCGACAGCTGGGCGATCAGCGCCGTGAGCTGCTCGGACTGCCCGGTCTGATCGGTCGATGCCGGGGAGCCCGGTGTCTGCTCGCTCATGCGTCCCTCCTTCTCTTCGATCGGTCGATCACAGCGGGATGAGGCCGTGCTTCTTGGCGGGGCGCAGTTCGCGCTTGCCGGCGAGCTGTTCGAGGGCGCGGGCGATGTAGCGCCGCGTCTCGGCCGGCTCGATGATGGCGTCGACCTGGCCGCGGGCGGCGGCGACATAGGGCGTCGAGAACGCGTCGCGGTAGAGCTGCACGAGCTCCGCACGCTTGGCGGCTGGGTCGTCGGCGGCCGCGATCTCCTTGCGGAACACGACTCCGGCGGCACCCTCGGCGCCCATGACGGCGATCTCGGCGGTCGGCCACGCGAACACGCGGTCGGCGCCCAGGTCCTTGTTGCACATGGCGAGGTAGGAGCCGCCGTACGCCTTGCGCAGGACCACCGTGATCTTCGGGACCGTCGCCGCGCTGTAGGCGAACAGCATCTTCGCGCCGTGGCGGATGATGCCGTCGTACTCCTGGGCGGTGCCCGGCAGGAAGCCGGGAACGTCGACGAGGTTGACGACCGGGATGTTGAACGCGTTGCAGAACCGGATGAACCGCGCGCCCTTGTCGGAGGCGTTGATGTCGAGCACGCCCGACAGGTGGTTGCTCTGGTTGGCGATGAAGCCGACGGTGTGACCCGTGATGCGGCCGAAACCGACGACGAGGTTCATCGCGTACCCGGCCTGGACCTCGAGGAAGTCGGAGGAGTCGACGATGCGGGCGATGACGTCGCGGACGTCGTAGCCCTTCTTGGGGTCGTCGGGGATGACCTCGTTGAGCGCCTCGTCGTTCTCGACGTCGTACTCGCCCTCGATGAGCGGCGGCTCCTCGGTGTTGTTGCTCGGCAGGAAGCTGAGGAGCTTCTTGGCGATGAGGAGGGCCTGCTCGTCGTCCTCGGCCACGAAGTGCGTGACGCCCGAGCGGCCCATGTGGGTCGCCGGCCCGCCGAGCTCCTCGGCCGTCACCTGCTCGCCGGTCACCTGCTTGATGACGTCGGGGCCGGTGATGAACATGCGCGACTTGTCGGTCTGGATGATGAAGTCGGTGAGGGCGGGGGAGTAGACCGCGCCACCGGCGCACGGGCCGGCGATGATCGAGATCTGCGGCACGACGCCCGACAGGTTGACGTTCTGGTAGAACACCTTGCCGTAGCCGGAGAGGCTGTCGATGCCCTCCTGGACGCGGGCGCCGCCGGAGTCGTTGATGAACACGAACGGCGTGCCGGCCTGCAGGGCCGAGTGCAGCGCGTTCGCGACCTTGGTCGAGTGCATCTCGCCCGCCGAGCCGCCCGCGACGCTGAAGTCCTGGCTCGCCAGGTGCACGGGACGACCGAAGACGGTGCCGGTGCCGGTGACGACGCCGTCGGCCGGCATGACGGCCTTGTCCATGCCGAACAGCGTGGTGCGGTGCTGGGCGAAGAGCCCGATCTCCTCGAAGCTGCCCTCGTCGACGAGCGAGTCCACCCGCTCGCGGGCGGTGAGCTTGCCCTGCTCGTGCTGCTTGGCGTGGCGTGCCTCGCCTCCGCCGGCCTCGACCTCGGCGCGCTTCTCACGAAGCTCGGCGATGCGGTCCTTCATGGTCTTCTGCTTGCCAGTCATGGAAGGTGGTCCTCTTCTCCGGCTCAGGCGGGCTTGACCGCGACCGAGTGCGAGCGGCCGTTGACGGTGACGTTGTACGTGATCGGCGTGCGGACGGGGCCGGTACCGGTGTCGCCGGCCTTGGCCGCCTTCTCCGCCTCGATCTCGGCGGGGTCCTGGCCGACGTTCTTCGGTCCCTCGGGGCGGGTCTTGAAGAACCCGGGCGCCACCTTGGGGAACATCGAGTAGGTGAGGACGTCCTCGTCGGAGCCGTTGAAGCCCTCGATGCCCTCGGCCTCCTTGCGCAGCTCGTCCCACTCGTCCGGGATGTGGTTGGCCGGACGGTCGGTGATCGGCTCCTTGCCCGTTTGGGCCTTGGCCTGCTCCACGACCTCGGGGTTGAACTCGCCGAGGGTGGCGCCGTAGTAGCCGAGCATGAGGTCGGCGAACTCGGCGGTGAGCACCTTGTAACGGCCCATCATCACGTTGAACACGGCCTGCGTGCCCACGATCTGGCTGGAGGGCGTGACCAGCGGCGGGTACCCGGCGTCCTTGCGCACGCGGGGGACCTCCTCGAGGACCTCCTGCAGCTTGTCGCCCGCGCCCTGCTGGGTGAGCTGGGACTCCATGTTCGAGATCATGCCGCCGGGGATCTGGCTGTCGAAGATGTCGGTCTCGACGTTGAACGACGACATGAACTTGCTGTAGCGGGGGCGGACCTCGGCGAAGTGGCGCTTGATGCTGCGCAGCAGCTCCTTGTCGAGGTCGGCGACGTAGCCGGTGCCCTCGAGCATCTCCTGCAGCGACTCGGTGGGGTTGTGGCCCGGACCGAGCGACATCGAGCTGATCGCGGTATCGACCACGTCGGCGCCGCCCTCGATGGCCTTCATGAGCGAGACGAGCGTGACACCCGTGGTCGCGTGGCAGTGCACGTTGACCTGCATGTCGGGCATCTCGCTCTTGATCGCCTTGACGATGTCGTAGGCGGGCTGCGGCTTGAGCAGGGCCGCCATGTCCTTGAGCGCGATGGAGTCGGCGCCCATGTCGCGCAGCTGCTTGGCGAGCTCGACGTAGCCGTCGACCGTGTGCAGCGGCGAGGTCGTGTAGCAGACGGTGCCCTGGGCGTGCTTGCCCGTCTTCTTGACCGCGGCCATGGCCCGCTCGAGGTTACGGGGGTCGTTCAGCGCGTCGAAGACGCGGAAGACGTCCATGCCGTTCTCGGCGGCCTTCTCGCAGAACCGGTCGACCACGTCGTCGCCGTAGTGGCGGTAGCCGAGGAGGTTCTGGCCGCGCAGCAGCATCTGCAGGCGACTGTTCGGCATGAGCTTGCGGAAGGTGCGCAATCTCTCCCAGGGATCCTCGTTGAGGAACCGGATGCAGGCGTCGAAGGTGGCACCTCCCCAGCACTCGACGCTCCAGAAGCCTGCCTTGTCGATGTCCTCGCAGGCGTCAACCATGTCCTCCATGGCCATTCGGGTGGCCATGAGGCTCTGGTGCGCGTCGCGAAGGGCGAGTTCTGTGACACCAATCTCACGCTCTGAGGTCATGGCCTCAATGCTGACAGAGGCGGGGCGCCCGGCACAGGCCCTTGGACAACTGGGGGACCTTGGTCACGGGGCGATCCGGCGGTCCCGGCACCTCGCCGCGCGAGTCATGAATCGGTCATGAATCCGTCACGTCCGTTGCCGTGAACGGTGCGGGATCGGGCAAGGACGGCGCTGGGGCCGGCCGGGCCCGGTCTGTGTCCGGCCGGCCGTCGTAGGCTGGTTGCTGCGCCGACGACAACGCCTGGGGGACACCGCGAAAGGGGCCGCCACGGCGACGCCGCCCCTGTCCACCACGCGCCCGCCCTCAGCCGGCCGTCCGCCCTTCGCGAGGAAACACCTGCCGATGATCCGTTTCGATCATGTCGTCAAGACCTACCCGCGCACGTCGCGGCCCGCTCTGGACGACATCGACCTGTCCGTCGAGGCCGGGGAGTTCGTGTTCCTCGTCGGCCCCTCGGGCTCGGGCAAGTCGACGATCGTGCGCCTCATGGTGCGGGAGGAGAAGGTGAGCTCCGGCCGCCTGGAGGTGGCCGGCCACGATCTCACGACGATCCCGCGGCGGCGGATCCCCGGGCTGCGCCGGCAGGTGGGAACGGTGTTCCAGGACTTCCGTCTGCTGCCCGACAAGACCGTGCACCAGAACGTCGCCTACGTGCTGCACGTCCTGGGCCGGCCCGCCTCGGCGATCGCCACGGCCGTGCCCGAGGCGCTGGAGACCGTCGGCCTCGCCGACCTCGGACGTCGGCTGCCGCACGAGCTCTCCGGTGGTGAGCAGCAGCGCGTCGCGATCGCGCGGGCCCTCGTGCGCAACCCTCCGCTGCTGCTCGCCGACGAGCCCACCGGCAACCTCGACCCCGCCACCAGCCTCGAGATCGTGCGCCTGCTCGAACGCATCAACGCCGGCGGCACGACGGTCGTCATGGCCACCCACGACGACCGCATCGTCGATGCGCTGCGTCGGCGGGTCGTGCAACTCGAGGCCGGCCGCATCGTGCGCGACGAGGTCGCCGGACTCTACATGCGCGCCCCCGAAATGGATCCCGAGAAGACCTCCGGGCCGCCCGTGGCGGCCTCCGAGCCCCCTCGTGACGAGACGGCCCGCGTGGCCGACCTGCCGGGTGACTCCGCCGAGCCGCCGGCGAAGGAGGCCGTGAACACGACCATGGAGACGACGGATGTCGGGGACGCCACGGCCGGCGACACCGAGACTCCCGGGCGCGACACGCACGGGACGACGAATGGGGCGCGGCGATGATCCGGCCCGGGTTCCTGCTCGGTGAGGTGTGGACGGGGCTACGGCGTAGCGTCTCGATGGCGGTCGCCGTGGTCATCGTCACGACGACGTCTCTGTTCTTCCTCGGCACGGGGCTGCTGGCGGATCGGCAGGTCGAGGCCGCCAAGGGGTTCTGGTACGACAAGGTCGAGGTCTCGATCTTCCTCTGCCCCGCCCGCTCGAACGAGTCGGCGTGTGCGAAGGGGTCGGTGACCAAGGCGCAACGGGATGCGATCGAGCTCATGCTCGACTCGATGAGGCCGACGGTCGCGTCGGTCTACTACGAGTCGCAGGACGAGGCCTACGCCCGGTTCCAGGAGCAGTTCCGGCACAACCCGACGTTCGCGGACACACCCAAGGAGGCCATCCCGGCGGCGTTCCGCGTCAAGCTGTCCGACCCCGCTCAGTACCCGATCATCGAGAAGACGATCTCGCCGATGCCAGGCGTCGCCACGGTGAACGACATCCGCGAGGTGGTCGACCCGCTGATCCGGGTGCTGTCGGTCCTGCGAGCGGTCGCGCTCGGCATCGCGGCGGTGATGCTGGTCGCCTCGGTCCTTCTCACGTCGACGACAATCCGTCAGATCGCGTGGTCGCGGCGCCGCGAGGTGGCGATCAAGCGGATGGTCGGGGCCTCCAAGGCGTCGATCCGGCTGCCGTTCGTCATCGAGATCCTGCTCGCCGCACTCGTCGGTGCGGGTCTGGCCGTGCTCGCGCTGTGGGCCGTCGTCCACTTCGGGGTGGCCTCGTTCGCGGCCCGCTTCGCCGACTTCGCGTGGGTCGGCGACGGCGACGTGTGGGCGATCTCGGGTTGGCTCGTGCTCGTCGCCGCGGTCGTCTCGATCGTCGTGTCGTGGCTCTCGCTGTCGCGTCAGGTGCGGGTCTGATCCCAGGCGGGCCGACAGGCCGGGCCCACCTCGCCCGATACGCGCTGGCGACGTGCGCGGCAGGTCACCTATCCTGGGACATCGCCCCGCAGGCGGGGCGTCGACATCCGACCGAGGCACCGAGGAGGTGAGGGCGCATGGCCAAGGAGAAGGGCACGAACGTCGTCGCGCGCAACCGCAAGGCGCGTCACGACTACCACATCGAGGACACCTACGAGGCCGGTCTCGTCCTCACCGGCACCGAGGTCAAGTCGCTGCGGCAGGGTCGCGCGAGCCTCGTCGACGGCTGGGCCTCCATCGACGGCGGCGAGGCCTGGCTCGAGGGCGTCCACATCCCCGAGTACCACCAGGGCACCTGGACCAATCACGCCGCGCGTCGCAAGCGCAAGCTGCTGTTGCACCGCACCGAGATCGATCGGCTCGCGATCAAGAGCCGGGAGGCCGGTCACACCCTCGTCCCCCTGCAGCTCTACTTCAAGGACGGGCGCGCCAAGGTCGAGATCGCTCTCGCCAAGGGCAAGAAGGAGTACGACAAGCGCCACGCCCTGCGCGAGCGGCAGGACCGCCGTGAGGCCGAGCGCGCGATGTCGCTGCGCACCCACCGCTGATCGGTTTCTCCTCTCGTGATCGGCCGGCCGGGGCCGGGACCACGGTCCCGCCCAACGCTCGACGCCCGGGACTAGGGTTGAGGGCAGCCGGCCGCGCGCCGCGGCCCATCGGAGAGGAGCAGCGATGGAGAACACGACCGATCCGGCCCGCGTCCTGAGCGACGAGGAGAGCTGGTCGCTTCTCGAGGCCCGGTCCTTCGGCCGGCTCGCCTACGCCATCGGCAGCCACCCCGAGATCGTCCCCATCAACTACTGCGCGAACGACCGCAAGATCTACTTCCGCACCGCGGGCGGCGACAAGCTGTTCGGGGTGACCCTCAACCACAACGTCGCCTTCGAGATCGACGACATCCGCGGCGACCGGGCCAAGAGCGTCATCGTCTCGGGCACGGCCCGCCGGCTCGAGACCTCCGCGGAGATCGAGAAGGCCGAAGAGCTGCCTCTGCGGCCCTGGGTGCCGTCGGCCAAGTTCAACTACGTCGAGATCGAGGTCGACGAGATCAGTGGACGCGAGTTCCACCTCGGTCCGGAGTCCTGCGACTGACGCCGCCGGATGCTCGCGCGTGAGGGGGTCGGGAATGAGTTCGACGCCCGGCCTGTTGTCCTCATAGACTGACTCTCCGCCCGCTCGGGCGGAGTCGCGCCGCATCGCGGCCATGACAAGTGCACAGGGTGACATGCCCTCCGCATCTCGCGGGGGTGATCGGTTTCGACGTCGATCGTGCGATCAGGGGAAGCGGGCCGAGGATGCTGAGTCATCTCGTCAACGCCCTCAGCAAACCAATAGGTGCCGATTCCAAGCGCACCGACTTCGCCCTCGCCGCCTGAGCGAGCCCGAAGTCTGTCAGCCTAGGTGTGATCTCGGCCTAGTGTCTGGCATCAGCTAGAGATCTTGCTGCGTAGTGGTGTCGGGACGCTACGTGGGACTCTTTCTCGACTGGGCCTGTCAGGGAACGTGTGCGCGCGAGCCCTGGGGCCGAGAAAAGCCATAGCGCACTGCGCCCGGAGAAGCCCTGGTTCTGCGTCGGCGGACGCGGGTTCGATTCCCGCCACCTCCACTCCCGGCGGAGGCATGTCACCTCGTGCAACCGGCGACGGCCCCGGCACTCCCTTGCGGAGCGCCGGGGCCGTCGCCGTGTTCAGCGCGCGTGGACGCAGGTGGTGACGAGCCGGGCGGCCGTCTTCGCGGTACGACCGTCGACGTCGAGGCGCGGGCAGAGTTCGACGATGTCGAGCACGGCGAGCTTGCCGCTGGCCGCGATGCGGCGGCACACCGCCTCGAGCACCTCGACGGGAACGCCGTAGCCAGCGGGGGCGCTGACGCCGGGGGCGACGGCGGCGGGCATCACGTCGAGGTCGATGGAGAGATGGATGGCGTCGACGCGGGCGAGCACACCGTCGACCACGGCGAGCACGTCGTCGAGGTGGGAGGGCTGGGCGTCGACGTCGAGCACGTACTTCGCGCCGAGGGAGTCGGCGGTGTCGAAGAGGACGCGGGTGTTCGACGGCTCGGCGATGCCGATGACCGTGTAGTCGAACGAGCGGCCCGCCTTCTCGTCGGCGTGGGCCATCTGCAGGAACGGCGTTCCGGAGGTGGGGTGGTCGGCCTGACGCAGGTCGAAGTGCGCGTCGAGGTTGACGACACCGACGCGCCGGCCCGCGAGGCGCTGGGAACGGGTGCGGCCGAGGTAGCTGCCCCAGGCGGTCTCGTGACCACCGCCGAGCACGACGACGAACGACGTGCCCTCGGTGTCGAGGGCGTCGGCGATCCGGGTGCCGAGGGCGTCGTGGCCGGCCTCGAGGTCCTCGCCCTCGACCACGACGGTGCCCGTGTCGGTCAGGGCGACGTCGGTGTGCATCGCCAGGGGAGCGAGCGCCTTTCGGAGGGCGTCGGGGCCCTCGGCGGCACCGAGGCGGCCGCCGTTGCGACGTACACCCTCCTCGCTGGAGAAGCCGACGAGCGCCACCCGGTCGCCGCCGGACGCCGTTCGTCCCGCCATCGTCTGCTTCACCTGCTGATGCCAGCGGCGGTACTCGACGCCCTCGCCGTCGTCGCGTCCCTGCCAGGCCGATGCGTCGTACTCCACGATGCTCATGGGCCCGACTCTAGGGTCGCGACGAGGTGCGGTCGATCGGGGGCGCAACGACGCGATCCAGTCCTCGCCGACCCCGGCCCACCAGGCCGCGTCGTCACGGGCCGCCTGCACGTAGCCGCGGTCGACGAGTGCGGCGAACGCGGGATCGGTGCGCGCGAGGTCGTCGATGTCGTCGGCATGGCTCGTCATCTGGGCACCGATCGCGGCGGCCAGGCGCACACGCTGATCCGAGGTCGGGGTGTATCCCTCGACGAGAGCCGCGAGGTTCGTGCGCTGCCGCTTCTCGATATCGTCCCCCTCCTCGATGCCGTACTCCGCGTGCCACCACGTCCCGGCCATCAGTGGCGCCCAGCGCCAGGCCGCCCATGCCAGGTCCTCGATGGGGTCACCGGGGCGCGCGAAGTCCCAATCGAGCACGACGACACGCCCGTCCGGCCGCTGGACCGATCTACTTGAGCGAACGATTGACGGGGGCCCACATCACAGAAGCCATGGGCGGCAGGGCTGCGGCAGGCTGGGGTGGAAGCGGAACATGGCCGCGGAGCGACTGCGGGTGTGCGTACGGCTCGTGGAGGCGTTGAGGCTGGCGAGGGGGAGTCGCGTGAGGCGAATCTGGGCGCTGAAGATGGATCGGACGCGGCCGTGGGCGATGCCAGCTGCGGCGCCGTCCAGGTGAGGGACGACGCCGCAGGGTGGGTCAAATGTTGACAGCCTGTTTGATGGTCCAGACGATCAACTCAGCGGCGGCGCGGAATACCACCGACGCCGCAAGGGCGGGGAGCTGTCGCTTGATACTGCGCTTCTGGCAGGGGCACGGCTGAAAACGGTGAGCTGGCACTGGATCACCCCCTCTCCTATCAACGACCGACGCGAGGCACCACCCGTGGAGCGCCAAGCAACACGAGGTGATGTTGTGCGGGTCGAGCTGACAGAGAGAAGCGGATGCCGGGTCGGCGACGGCCCTCACGGCCGCAGTGCGCTTCAAGCATGAGAATAGCCGGGCCGGCGGTGGACGGTGTAATCAGACACGCCCTGCACGACGCGAACAGCCCCCCCGCGGTCCTCGGGCCGAGGCGACTGGCGGGTGAGCGGACCAACGTAGGAGACTGAGGAACGGACACAGATGGGGCGTGCCAGTCCGCCGCCGTCTTCGTGCCCGATGATGACGGGTGCTGGTCGCCAGGTCCTACATGAGTGTCTGCCCCTTGTCATTTGCATGATCCGGGGGAGATTGTCACCGGCTTGGGGCCGGCTCGAGGGTGCGCGTCCGGCCGCACGGCGATGCTGTTGGCCGGATAGAGGCCGAGTGCTGTGTCGCAGGAGATTCCGAGATCCACCGGCCGACGGCCCGGCAAGCATCGGGGCCGCGGAACCACGGTGACAGAGGTCGATCTGGGGTGAGGGTGCCGACCTCGCCGTCGACGTAGGCGAGGATCTCGCGGTCGAGATCATCGATGCCGAGAACACGCGGCGCCCCGTCGAAGCCGACGGCGTGTAGATGCTCGAGCAGGGCGTGGACGGCAGGTGTCCACGGGCCGACGGGCCGGCGGACGGTGTCGGCGACCCGCACCACCGTGGTGGTGTTGCCGCCCTCTAGGCGCTCCTCGGCGTGGGCCTCAGGTGCCGTCGGTGGTTCGGACGAGGGTGGTTCGGCTGGCCGGGGTGTCGTGGGCACCACGGCACCGTAGGCCGTATCCGGTGCGTCGGTCACCCGATTTCGACCAGGGCAGGACTCGGGCAGGGGTCCGCACCTCATGCGACGGCAGGCGTGCGCGGCGTGATGCCGATGGGGGTGCCGTCGCGACGGGTCCATCGAACTCCATCGACAGGATCGACGGTGGCGGTGTGGTCGTGGCGGTGGACGACGGTGTGGTGGTGTCGACACAGCAGGGCGAGGTTGGGTGGATGGGTGAGCCCGCCTGCTGCCCAGTGGATGATGTGGTGGCCGTCGCACCAGGCGGGCGGCATCGAGCACCCGGGGTAGGTGCAGCCCTTGTCTCTGAGGTGAAGCGCCATCCGCTGGCCAGGGGTGACGGTGCGAGAGGTGCGGCCGAGTTCGAGGACCTCGCCGCGGGTTCCGAGGACGGCCGGGACGATCTCGGCGTCACACGCCAGGATGCGCGCCTCCGTCGGGGAGAGGACCTGAGAGAACCCGGTCGTCGCGTAGCCCCGCTCGGTTGCGTCGAGCCGGCCCCGCTCGTTCAGCCCCGAGAGCAGGTCGGACAGCTTCATCGTCACCACGACTCGGGCCTTGGCTCCGGTGCCCGACACCTTCTCGTCGGGGTCGCACGCCACGCCCGCGAGCGTGAGCAGAGCGTCTGCTCGGCGCTGCCCGGACGTACGGGGGTCGGGGAGCCCGTCATCGTCGAGACGCGGGGCGGACAGCGCGTGGATCGCGGCGGTGAAGACCGCTTCGGAGGCCTCGTCCAGTCGCAGCGTCGCGCACAGCATGCCGGCCCTGTCGCGGGTGAACGCGGTCAGCTCGCGCTTGCGGTGATCGCGGTCGTGCTCGGCGTCGAGTTCGGTGGCGCGCCCGTACTGGCCGATCATCACGTCTTCCAGCCGCTCGAGCTCGGCACGTGACGCGCCGGAGGCGGCCCAGTCGATGAGGATCTCCATGAGGTCGTCCCAGTGCGGGTACTCGATCGTGACCCGCAGGCGGCGGTACACCTTGGCGACGAGCGCGGCCGTCTCCATGGGCAGGCGCCCCGCGACGACGGCCTCGCGCAGGCAGTGCACGTCGACGCCCGCGCAGGTGCGGGTGATCTCGTCCAGTTGCCGGGCCCGGCCCTTGGCGACGGGCACGCCGGCGTCCCGACAGGACTGCTCCACCCACCGATGCGTGCGTGGATGGTCGGACGCGGCGATCACCCCACGCGACGACGCCTCGAGGACGACTGCAGCCCGCGCCGCCTCCGCCGCTGCGACGACGGCGGTCGCTGCGGCGGCCAACCCCGCGAGTTCGTGGGCGGGCACCGAGACCAGCCCCTCTGCGACCCGCTCGAGCACCTCACGCACCGCCGCGAGCTGCGCGGCGGCGTCCTCACCCGATGTGCTCGGGGAGGGAAGGAATGGTGTCGAGGTCATGCCCCATTCTATCGAACGCATGACCGATAGAATGGATTATCCACAGGTGAAAGGCCCTGCCGCGCAGTGGGATTCGCGCGGGCGGTCGACGGCGTCGCCGACTCTCGAGTTCGCTTGTCTCGCAACTCGTTTCGACGATCGTCGTCGACAGTCACGCCACGTGATGTGTGTCACTTTCTGGACTGATGCTCAAGCCCACGCTCGTGCACGAACGTCAGCTTGGCCGGGTTGCCGTGGATCTGGATCGCGGTGATGCGACGCCCGTCGTGTTCGAGAGCCACGAGGCGATCTCCCACCCCGGAGCGGAACCACAACGCCGGCCGGCCGTTGACGTCGAGCACGCGCGGCCCTTCGACAGCCGCACGGGCGGTGATGGCGAGCAGGAACCGGAGGATCTTGTCCGGGCCGTGGATCGGACGCAGCGCCGCCTTGGTCGCGCCGCCACCATCGGTCCAGAGCACGCAGTCGTCGGACACGAGTCGTGTCGCCTCGGCGACGTCTCCCGACACGACCGCCGCGGTCAGGGCGGTGAGCAGGCGCAGGTCGAACTGTGGATCGTCTGCACGCCGGTCGGGGGAGTGGCCGGCAAGGCGTGCGCGCGTCCGGGCGACCACCTGCCGACACGCGGCGGGGGAGCGCCCGACGCAGTCGGCGATCTGCGCGTACGGCACGTCGAACGCCTCGCGCAGCACGAAGATCGCGCGGTCCTCCGGCTCGAGGGCCTCCATGAGCCGCAGCATCGCGAGCCCGAGGAGTGCTCGTGTCTCCACCACCTCCTCGGGCAGCCGCGCCGTGGCGACGGGCTCAGGCAACCACGGGCCGACGTAGGTCTCGCGGCGTCGTCGCTCCCTGCGCGCCTCGTCGATGGCCAGGCGGGTGACCACGGTCGTCAGCCACGCCGCCGGATGATCGAGATCGTTCTGGCCCGCGAGTCTCGTCCAGGCCTGTGACACGACGTCCTCGGCGTCCTGCCAACTGCCGAGAATCCGGTATGCGAGCCCGATGAGCCGCGGCCGTTCTCGCGTCCAGACCTGAGCGTGAAGGGTCATGCGTCGAGTCTCGTCGCGATGGCCAGCCGGTTCCACACGTTGATCGTGGCGATGGAGAGCACGAGATCGCCGAGTTCGCTGTCGGTGAAGTGGGCGGCAGCACCGTTCCACACCTCGTCGTCGACCCCCTCCGGGCCCAGACGGGTCACCGAGTCGGTGAGGGCCAGAGCCGCTCGTTCCCGAGCATCGAAGAGGTCGCCGGGCACCTCGTCGGCGAGGGCGGCGATGCGTGCCTCGCTCTCACCGGCCTTGCGCAACGCCTTCGTGTGCAGGGCGATGCAGTGGTCACACCGGTTGAGCTGCGAGGCGCGCAACTCGATGAGTTCGTGCAGCCGCCGGGGGACGCGTGCGCGGCAGTAGCCCTCGAGGCCGAGCACGGCGGCCATCCCGAGTCGATGCGTGAGGCGAAGTCGGATGCGAGGCACGTGGGATCTCCCGTCGTCGAATGGTCGTGGCATGAGATGAGACGGATCGACGGGGATGGATGTGACAGACCTGCCCGATCGTCGAGGAAACCGGGGGGTCGGGATGGGGGAAGACCCTGATGTCGCCCCGGCGCGGGGTTGCCTAGTCTCCAACCCATGGAGACCGACACCGTTCAGACCATCGATCGCGGCCCGCATCGGGTCGCCCGACAGGCGCGTGTGGAGGCGCCGGCCGACGAGCTCTTCGCGCTCCTCGCCAACCCCCACCGTCATCACGAGGCCGACGGCAGCGGCACGGTGAGGCCGGAGGTCATCGGGCCGCGTGAACTCCTGCTCGGTGATCGGTTCACCGTGTCGATGAAGCTCGGGCCGGTTCCGTACCGCATCACGAGCGCCGTCACCGCCCTCGAGCCCGGCCGGGTCGTCGAATGGCAGCACCCCGGCGGGCACCGCTGGCGGTGGGAGTTCGAGCCGCAGCCGGACGGTTCGACCCTCGTCACCGAGGTCTTCGACTATTCGGCGGCACGCTTGCCCGCATTCATCGAGCGCATCAAGGCTCCGGAGCGCAATGCCCGCAACATGGCGGCCTCGCTGCGCAGGCTTCAGGAGCACGCCGACCGCTGAGGTAAAGGCTCCCAGCCTCGCGCCGCGACCGATATCCCCCGGCCCAGAACTCCGCTGTCGGTGCTCGGGGCACTCGGGTCCCAGTCGAGGGGGAAGAGTGATCCGCCCCGGAATACGCATGCCGAGAAATCCTCGGCCCCTGATATGTATCCGGGCCCGTGTCTTGAGTCTTCCGATTCCGCGCCGCATCCGACGGACTGGCCGGTGGATGGCAGCGACGATGCCCGGGCCTTACCCTCGACGGCAGACGACGAGAGAGGTGAGCCGTGTCCCGCGTCCCCGCCGCCACGAACACGCTGAGGATCCTGCGTCATCTCGCGAGCCGGAGAGGCCCGATCTCGGCCATGTCGATCGCGACCGCCCTCGAACTCCCGCGCTCCAGCGTCTACCACCTGCTGTCGGCGAT
This sequence comes from Mobilicoccus massiliensis, assembly GCF_000826525.2. GTDB lineage: Bacteria > Actinomycetota > Actinomycetes > Actinomycetales > Dermatophilaceae > Mobilicoccus > Mobilicoccus massiliensis. Next base: position 142,993 of record NZ_LN651325.1, read on the forward strand.
GTCGGAGGCCGGGTTCGTCGTGCACCTGGAGGAGGAGCGGCTGTACGGCATCGGTCCGGCCGCCTCTGAGCTCTCGACCGCATACCTGCGGCAGGCGCCGCTGGCGCGGATCGCGAACACGGCCCTCGCGGCCCTCGTCGACCGGCTGGGGGAGACGGCGCACCTCTCGGTGCTGCTCGGCCGTGACGTCGTCTATGTGCTCGAGATGCGGGCCTCGGGTCGCCCCGTTCTCGTCACCGACGTGGGAGTCCGGCTGCCCGCCCACCTCACGGCGAGTGGCCGTGCGATCCTCGCCGGGCTCTCGGCCGTGCAGATCCGCGCGCTCTACCCCGACAAGACGGCGTTCGCCGACCCCCCTGGGGAGTCGTGGTCCCCGATCCGCCTGCGCAGCGAACTGCAGAACGTGCGCCGGCGCGGGTGGGCCGTGGAATCCGGGGACGTCACCGAGGGACTCTCCTCGGTCGCGGTCGCCGTGCACGATCACCTCGGGTGGCCGACGGCCGCGATCGCCCTGACGTTCGAGGACAACCGCGTCGGGCCGGATGAGCACGGCCGTCTGGCGGGGGAGTTGCAGGCCGTCGCCGACCGGCTCGCGGCCAAGCTGCGCACGGGCTGAGGGCTGCATCGACGCAGGTCAGCCCGCCTGTGATCCTCGACGGGCGGGGTGCGGGAGTGGACGCGGCACCGTGGTCACGCCGGCCGCCCCCGACGTCATGACGGTGACTCATTCGTCTCGTATGCCAGACATGAAGTCGAGGTCGCGTGGTGACAAGGGTCGTCGGCGGCAGGTGTCATGGTGGGCACCATCCCGACGAAGGAGTCCACATGGCATTGCCCGGAGCCCGTGAGGTCCGCGCGCCGCGCGGCACCGACATCTCTGCGAAGAGCTGGCAGACAGAGGCGCCGCTGCGCATGCTCTGCAACAACCTCGACCCCGAGGTGGCGGAGCGACCCGACGATCTGGTCGTGTACGGCGGCACGGGGCGGGCGGCGCGCTCGTGGGAGGCCTTCGACGCGATCATCGCGACGCTGAAGACCCTGGAACCCGACGAGACGCTGCTCGTTCAGTCGGGCAAGCCCGTCGGCGTCTTCCGCACCAACGAGTGGGCACCACGGGTGCTCATCGCCAACTCCAACCTCGTGGGCGACTGGGCCACGTGGCCGGAGTTCCGCAGGCTCGAGGCCGAGGGCCTCATGATGTACGGCCAGATGACCGCGGGGTCGTGGATCTACATCGCCACCCAGGGCATCCTCCAGGGAACGTTCGAGACCTTCGCCGCGGTGGCCAAGAAGCTGCACGGGGAGGGTCGTCTCGAGCAGCCCACGCTGGCCGGCACGTTCACGCTCACCGGCGGCTGCGGTGGCATGGGCGGGGCGCAGCCGCTCGCGGTCACCCTCAACGACGGCGCGTGCCTCGTCGTCGACGTCGACCGCTCGCGCCTGGAGCGCCGGGTGGCCAAGCGCTACCTCGACGAGGTCGTCGACGACATCGACGAGGCCATCGAGAAGGTGCAGCGGGCCAAGGCCGAGAAGCGCGGCTGGTCGGTGGGCCTCGTGGGCAACGCCGCCGAGGTCTTCCCCGAGCTGCTGCGTCGTCACCGGGCCGGTGAGATCCATGTCGACGTCGTCACCGACCAGACCAGTGCACACGACCCGCTCTCCTACCTGCCCGTCGAGATCTCCGTCGAGCAGTGGCCGGCCGAGGCCGCGTCCGACGCCGAGGGCTTCACCAAGAAGGCCCGCGAGTCCATGGCGGCCCAGGTGCAGGCCATGGTCGAGTTCCAGGACGAAGGCGCCGAGGTGTTCGACTACGGCAACTCCATTCGCGACGAGGCCCGTCTCGCCGGCTACACGCGTGCCTTCGAGTTCCCGGGCTTCGTGCCCGCCTACATCCGTCCGCTGTTCTGTGAGGGGCTCGGCCCGTTCCGCTGGGTGGCGCTCTCGGGCGACCCCGAGGACATCCGCGTCACCGACGAGGCCATCAAGGAGCTCTTCCCCGACAACGAGCACCTGCACCGGTGGATCGACGCCGCGCAGGAGCGCGTGGAGTTCGAAGGGCTGCCCGCCCGCATCTGCTGGCTGGGCTACGGCGAGCGCCACAAGGCCGGGATCCTCTTCAACCAGCTCGTGCGCGACGGCAAGGTCAAGGCTCCCATCGTCATCGGCCGCGACCACCTCGACTCCGGCTCGGTCGCCTCGCCGTACCGCGAGACCGAGTCGATGAAGGACGGCTCCGACGCCATCGCCGACTGGCCGCTGCTCAACGCGCTGACCGCCACGAGCTCGGGCGCGACGTGGGTGTCGATCCACCATGGCGGTGGGGTCGGCATCGGCCGTTCGATCCACGCCGGCCAGGTCGGCGTCGCCGACGGCACCGACCTCGCAGAGGAGAAGCTCACGCGCCTGCTCACCAACGACCCCGGTATGGGCGTCATCCGGCACGCCGACGCGGGCTACGAGCGCGCGATCGAGGTCGCCGAGGAGCGCGGAGTCCGCATCCCCATGCGCGAATCCAGCCAGTGACACGCTGAAGCACCGTCGGGCGTCGCCGAGCATCGACGACGCCCGACCTCGACCGATCCCACTTCGTCCGCCCCCCGCCCCGACATCCCTCCAATACCCGAGGAGACGCACGTGAGCGAGCTCATCACCGGCATCGGTGAACTGCTGACCAACGACCCCGACAGGCCCCGTATCGACGACGCGGCCCTCGTCGTCGACGGCGAGACGATCGCGTGGGTCGGTGAGGCGGCGCAGGCGCCGGCCGCCGACCGGCGCACGTTCCTGCAGGGCCGGGCCGTGCTGCCGGGGTGGGTCGACTCCCACAGCCATCTCGTCTTCGCGGGCGACCGTTCGGCGGAGTTCGAGGCCCGCATGGCCGGGGAGTCCTACGCCGCCGGCGGTATCGGCGTCACCACCACCGCCACCCGGCAGGCGAGCGACGACACGCTCGGAGCGCTCGTCGCCGACCGGGTGCGCGAGGCCGTCGCGGGCGGCACCACCTACCTCGAGACCAAGACCGGCTACGGGCTCGATGTCGAGCAGGAGTTGCGAGCCGCGCGCATCGCCGCCGACGCGGTCGACGAGGTGACCTTCCTCGGAGCGCACCTCGTGCCCCGCGGCGAGGACGGCGAGCCCGTCGACGCCGACGCCTACGTCGATCTCGTCTGCGGGCCCATGCTCGAGGCCGTGCGCCCCTACGTGCAGTGGGGCGACGTCTTCTGCGAGGAGGGCGCGTTCGACGTCGAGCAGTCGCGTCGCGTCCTGGAGGCGTGCCGTGCGGCGGGCCTCGGTCTTCGGGTGCACGGCAACCAGCTCGGCGAGTCCGGTGGTGTCGCGCTCGCCGTCGAGATGGGAGCCGCGAGCGTCGATCACGTCAACTTCCTCTCACCCGAGGACATCGAGGCGCTCGCGGGCTCCGACGTCGTCGCGACCGTGCTGCCCGCCTGCGACCTGTCGACGCGGGCGCCGCTGGCACCCGCACGCGAGCTGCTCGACGCCGGTGCCACGGTCGCCATCGCGAGCAACTGCAACCCGGGCACGAGTTACACCAGTTCGATGAACTTCTGCGTCGGCACCGCGGTGCTGCAGCAGCGGCTCACGATCATCGAGGCGGTGCGTGCGGCCACCTGGGGCGGGGCGCGCGCCCTGCGCCGGGAGGTCGCCACCGATGACCGCCCGGCGATCGGATCCATCGCGGTGGGGGCCCGTGCCGACCTGCACGTGCTCGACGCTCCCGCCGCGATCCATCTCGCCTACCGTCCCGGCATGCCCCTCACCTGGGGTGTCTGGCGCGCCGGCCGGCAGGTCGTCGCCCCCGTCCTCTGAATCCGGGCACCGTCGCCCACCCTTCCTCCGGCCGACGACGACGTCGGCCTTCACCTTTGGAGTTTCGATGAGTTCCACCGCCCCTCCGCCGCAGCATGCGGCGCGCCCGGATGGGACGCCCGCGACGACCGGGTCCGACCTGGCCCGCTTCGTCGTGTACAGCGCGATCGGCATCTTCATGTTCTTCGTGCCGATCACGATCGCGGGCAAGAGCACGATCCCCCTCGACCACATCGTCACGTGGCTGCGTGACGTCGCTCGGCCCGCGATGCCGTGGTACGCCCTGCTCGTCGTGCTCGTCGGCACCGTGATGCCGTTCGTCACCGGTCGCTGGCGCACCAGCCCCGTCCGCACCGCCTTCGCGTTCCTCAACATCCTCGGCCTCGTCGTCGGAGTCCTGCTCGTGCTCCACAAGGGTCCGGCGTGGCTGCTCGAGAAGGACATGGGGCCGTTCCTCTTCAACTCCCTCGTCATCCCCGTCGGCCTCATCGTGCCCATCGGCGCGATCTTCCTCGCCCTGCTGGTGGGCTACGGCCTCATGGAGTTCATCGGCGTCTTCATGCAGCCGGTCATGCGGCCGTTGTGGCGCACCCCGGGCCGCTCCGCCATCGACGCCGTCGCCTCGTTCGTCGGCAGCTACTCGCTGGCGCTGCTCATCACCAACCGCGTCTACCGTGACGGCCGGTACACCGCCCGGGAGGCGGCGATCATCGCGACGGGCTTCTCGACGGTGTCGGCGAGCTTCATGGTCATCGTCGCCAAGGCGCTCGACATCATGGACCACTGGCTCTTCTACTTCTGGGTGTCGTTGGTCGTCACGTTCATCGTCTCGGCGATCACGACCCGCATCCCGCCGTTGTCCCGCGTCCCCGACGAGTACTACCCCGGCTCCACGCCCCAGCCGGAGGAGAGGGTCACGGGGTCACGCTTCCGCCGCGCCTGGGACGAGGCGAGGGAGGCGCTGCACGCGGCACCGAGCCTGGGTCGCAACATCTACGACAACCTGGTCGACGGGTTCCGCATGGCGATGGCCATCCTGCCGTCGATTCTCTCGATCGGCCTCATCGGTCTCGCGCTGGCGCGGTTCACGCCGGTCTTCGAGTGGATCGGCTGGATCTTCCGCCCGTTCATGATGCTCGTGCGACTGCCCGAGCCGGCACTCGCGAGCACCGCCGCGGCCACCGGCATCGCCGAGATGTTCCTGCCCGCCACGATCGTCGCAGGTCAGACCGACCTCGTTCTGCGCATGGTGACGGCGATCATCTGCGTCTCGGCGATCATCTTCTTCTCCGCGATGGTGCCGACCATTCTCGCCACCGACATCCCCGTGTCGATCTGGCAACTCGTCGTCATCTGGTTCGAGCGCGTCGTGCTGACGATCCTCATCGCCACGCCCATCTGTCACCTGCTGCTCTGACCCGCGCCGGCGCCGTCCTCCCATCGGACGGCGCCGGCGATCGCCCCCGACCCCCACCTCGACCACCGCCATCTTCAGGAGCCGCTTTCCGATGAACACCACCGCTCGCACCGTCACCCTCGGCACCAGCGGTCTCACCGTGGACGACGTCATCGCCGTCGCCCGGCGCGGCGCGCGGGTCGAGCTGGCCCCCGAGGCGCTCGAGAAGGTCACGCGAGTGCGTGCCCACGTCGACGACCTCGCCCGTTCCGACACTCCCGTCTACGGCATCTCGACCGGCTTCGGCGCCCTCGCCACCGTGCACATTCCGGTCGAGAAGCGCACCGAGTTGCAGCGATCGCTCATTCGTTCGCACGCCGCCGGCATGGGCCCTCTCGTCGAGCCGGAGGTCGTCCGCGCCCTGATGCTGTTACGCGCGAAGACCCTGGCGTCGGGGCACACGGGCATCCGCCCCGAGACCCTGCAGACGATGCTCGCCGTGCTCAACGCGGGCATCACGCCCGTCGTCCACGAGTTCGGCTCACTCGGGTGCTCCGGCGACCTCGCGCCGCTGTCGCACTGTGCGCTCGTGCTCATGGGGGAGGGGCGCGCGTTCGGCCCCGACGGCGTCGAACGGCCCGTGCCCGAGCTGCTCGCCGAGGCCGGCATCGAGCCGGTCGTCCTCGCCGAGAAGGAGGGCCTGGCCCTCATCAACGGCACCGACGGCATGCTCGGCATGCTCATCCTCGCCCTGGCCGATCTGCGCGAGCTCGCCGACGTCGCCGACGTCACCGGAGCCATGTCGGTGGAGGGCCTGCTCGGTACCGACCAGGTGTTCCGTCCCGAACTCCACCTGCCGCTGCGCCCGCATCCGGGCCAAGGGATCTCGGCCGCGCGGATGCTTGCGACCCTCGCCGACTCGGCGATCGTCGCCTCGCACAAGCAGGGCGACACCCGGGTGCAGGACGCGTACTCGCTGCGGTGTTCACCGCAGGTCACCGGCTCGCTGCGCGACACGATCGACTACGCGACCACCGTGGCCACCCGAGAGCTCGCCGCGGCGATCGACAACCCCGTCGTCCTCGACGACGGTCGCATCTCCAGCAACGGCAACTTCCACGGCGCGCCCGTGGCCCACGTGCTCGACTTCGTCGCCATCCCGGTCGCCGACGTGGCCTCGCTGGCGGAGCGTCGCACCGACCGCATGCTCGACACCGCGCGCAACCACGGCCTGCCGCCGTTCCTCGCCGGCGACCCCGGCACCGACTCGGGCCTGATGATCGCGCAGTACACCCAAGCGGGCATCGTCTCCGACCTCAAGCGGCTCGCGGTTCCGGCGTCGGTCGACTCGATCCCGAGCTCGGCGATGCAGGAGGACCACGTCTCGATGGGATGGCACGCCGCGCGCAAGCTGCGCAAGGCCGTCGAGGGGCTGCGCCGGGTCCTCGCGATCGAGCTCGTCGCCGCCGCCCGCGCGATCCGACTGCGTGAACCGCTCCAGCCGAGCCCGGTGACGGGGGCCGTGGTCGCGGCCCTGCCCGAGCAGATCGCCGCTCCCGGGCCCGACGAGTTCATGGCACCTCAGCTCGCGGCGGCCGAGGAGTTCATCGCAGACGGCACGATGCTGAGCGTCGTCGACGAGGCCTTCGCCGCACGGCCCGAGCTGTGACGTCGTAAAGAGGCCGCCCCGAAGTATCTCTGCCGGAGACGATTCGGCCCCCGTCGCGCTGTCGCGCGGCGGGGGCCGAATCGTTCGTCGGTGGGGTTGCCGGACGGGTCAGACAATGGCGCCGTTGTCGTCGGGACGGTCGACGCCCCGAGCCGAGTCGGCCCGGGCGCGATCGTCGGCCGGGTTCGTGGCAGGCATGGCCGTGGGGTCCTGCTGCCCGGCGGGCTGCTCCGCCCCGGCCTGCTGGGCGACTGCGGCCTCGTACTGGGCGCGCACCTCACCCATGTCGAGCGCGCGCACCTGGGCGATGACGTCCTCGAGCGCCTCGGCGGGCAGCGCTCCGGGCTGCGCGAACACCGGGATGCCCTGACGGATCGCCATCACCGTCGGGATCGAGGTGATGTTGGCCGCGGCGGCGAGCTCCTGCTCGGCGTCGGTGTCGACCTTGGCGTACGTGATGTCGGGGTTCTTCTCGGAGGACGCCTCGAAGATCGGCGCGAAGTTGCGGCACGGGCCGCACCACGACGCCCAGAAGTCGATGAGGACGATCTCGGCGGAGGCCATGGTCTCGTCGAAGTTACGGCCGGTCAGAGCGATGGTCGTCATGACCCGTTCAACGAGCGGACGACGAGAGGCATTCCCGGATGCTCGGTTAGTCTGACGGGGTGCCCCTGCGGCGGAGGTCGTAGGGACACCGCCACCGCTTTCGCCGCCGGAGACGCCACGAGGAGGAGGGGCCCCGTGGGCCGCCGGCGGCGCGGGCGGTGACGCGGATGCTGTTAGACTTGTGCCCACGGTCGATCTTGAGCATGGCCGTCGCCACGCACGATCACCATCCATCTCGCCGCTGGGCCTCCGAGGCCGTTTCGCGAGGCAACCGACCAGACCAGGGACGACGTCCGTCCCGCCCGCGGGAGACCGATCATCGGTCGCCCCCGCCCCGGACCCGATTCCGGGCACACATCAGCGCCCTCACGCGGCGCGCGAGGCTCGTTCGATCTCCGCAGTACGTCGGAACCAGGAGCGTGCCTTCGAACCGACACGAAGAGAGAACGACATGAGCCCGAAGAACTCCGGCGCGCCCAAGAAGCCGCGCTGGTCCGCAGCCAAGAAGGCCGCCAAGCGTCGAGTCGGCCCTGCGCCACGATCCGATCGCCGCTCGGCCCGCCGTGATGAGGCGAGGGGTTACGAGCCTCGTGACGACGCCCGCTACGAGGGCCGTCACAGCGCCGGCCGTGGTTTCGCTCGTCGCGACGACGACCGGGGCCGAGGAGGCCGAGACGGTGACCGGTCCTACCGGCGCAACGACGACGAGCGCGGTGGTGGTCGCACGGAGTACCGCAGCTATGACCGCCGCGACGATCGAGGCTACGACCGTCGCGACGATCGAGGCTACGGCCGCCGCGACGGTCGCGGTGACGACCGGAGCTACGACCGTCGTGAGGCCCGGGGCCGCTACGACCGGCGTGACGACCGCGAGGCCGGCACCCGCGAGTTTCAGAACCGCGGCGCCCGCCGCGACGACGCCCGCGGGTACCGCAACGACGGGCGGAACGACCGGCGCGACGAGCGACGTGACGACCGACGTGACGACCGGCGGGACGACCGACGGCGTGACGAGCGCGCCGACGGTGCTCGCCGGCCGTGGGGCGCGCACGGCGATCGTGAGCGATACGGCCGCGATGAGCGGAACCGGCGCGACGACCGCTACGCCCGCGACGATCGGCGCGAGGACCGCTACCCCCGTCGTGACGAGCGTGACGACCGCTATCCCCGTCGTGACCAGCGCGACCAGCGTGACGACCGCTACCCCCGTCGTGACCAGCGCGACCAGCGCGACGAGCGTCACCCCCGCCGCGACCTGCGGGATGACCGCCCGCGTGGCCGCCACTGGGAGGACCGTCGCCCGCGCTTCGATCGTTCCGAGTACGCCGACCGGCCCGAGCAGGGCCCGCGTTCGGAGGCGCCACGCCACCCGCAGCCCGCGGATGCACCGGCGGCGCAGGCCGAGCGGCTGCGTCGCAAGGAGGCGCCCATCGTCGAGCCCGTGACCGAGCCGATCGATCCGAGCACCAACGGGTTCGCCGCACTCGGCCTGCCGGAGGCGATCGCCGCCCGGCTCGCGCGGGACGGCATCACGACGCCGTTCCCCATCCAGGAGGCGACGATCCCCGACGCCCTGGCGGGCCGGGACGTGCTCGGCCGTGGCCGCACCGGCTCGGGCAAGACCTACGCCTTCGGGTTGCCGCTGCTCGCGCGACTCGCCCAGGGTGAGCGGGCGACGCCCAACCGGCCCCGTGCGCTCGTGTTGTCACCGACCCGTGAGCTCGCGATGCAGATCAGCGACGCCCTGCAGCCCCTGGTGCACGTGCTGGGCCTGCGGCACAAGCTCGTCGCGGGTGGCATGCCCTACCCGCCGCAGTTCGACGCGCTCGAACGGGGTGTGGACGTGCTCATCGCGACCCCCGGTCGCCTCAACGACCTCATCGAGCGCGGTGCGTGCACCCTCGACGCGGTCGAGATCGTCGTTCTCGACGAGGCCGACCACATGGCCGACATGGGGTTCCTTCCCGAGGTCACCGAGATCATGGACAAGGTGCCGGCCGGTGGTCAGCGCCTGCTGTTCTCGGCGACGCTCGACAAGGGCATCGACACCCTCGTCGAGTCCTACCTCGACGACCCGGTGACCCACTCCACGGACGAGGCCCAGGCCAGCGTCACGACGATGGACCACCACGTCCTGCTCGTGGAGCCGGCACACAAGAAGGTCGTCACGGCCCAGGTCGCCAACCGCGGCGGGCACACGATCGTCTTCTGTCGGACCAAGCTCGGTGCCGACCGCATCGCCATGCAGTTGCGTGAGCAGGGCGTGTTCGCGGCGGCGCTGCACGGCGGCCTCTCCCAGGCGGCCCGCAACCGTGTGCTCGGTGCGTTCCGCGACGGCGAGCTGCCGGTGCTGGTGGCCACCGACGTCGCCGCGCGCGGCATCCACGTCGACGACGTGGGTGTCGTCATGCAGGTCGACCCGCCCGCCGATCACAAGGACTACCTGCACCGTGCCGGGCGGACGGCCCGCGCGGGTGAGAAGGGCACGGTGGTGACGCTCGCGCTGCCGCACCAGAAGAGGCTCATGGAGCGCATCGCCGAGCAGGCCGGTGTCGACGTCACGCCGGAGAAGGTGACTCCCGCCGGCGATCGTCTGCACGAGCTCACCGGCGCCGAGCGGCCGACCGGGGACCCGATCCCCGAGGAGCGCCTGCGCCGTCTGCTCGAGCCCCCGCCGCGTCCGCGTCGTGGCGGCTACCGCTCGGGCGGTCCCCGGGAGGGCGGCCGCGGTGGACGCGGCGGCTACGGCGGTGGCCGTGGCGATTCCGGTGGCCGTCGCCGCTACTGAGCGGCGGTCGCTCCGACCGGCCCGCCCCGGTCTCTCGACGACCTCGCGCGCCCTCTCCTCTTCGGAGGAGGGGGCGCGCTGTCCGAATTGCGGTGGTGCACAGAATCGCCCAGGCTGGATGGACGATCCGCCGCCCGAGGAGACACCATGCGTCGTACCGTCACCGCCGTTCTCGCCCTCTCGACCGCGCTCGCCCTGGGGGCGTGCGGGGCAGATTCCGACGACCGTTCGGTATCGCCACGTCCTGGCCAGGCCGACACCGAAGACCTCACCGCCGGTCCGAGCGGGGCGGCCGACGAAGGCATCCAGGTGACGACCGCGACACTCAAGGACGCGTCGGGCGCCGACAAGGGCACCGTCGAGGTCAACGATCTCGACGGGAAGACCGAGTTCGTCTTCGAGGTCACCGGTCTGCCGGCGGGCTTCCACGGCCTGCACCTGCACAAGATCGGCAAATGCGAGCCGAACTCCGCCGACCCCACGGACGCGGCGAAGAAGGGCGATTTCCTCTCCTCCGGCGGTCACCTCGGTGAAGGTGATCACCCGGAACACAGCGGCGACCTGCCGCCGCTGCTCGTGCAGAAGGACGGCAGCGCCACGATGCGGGTGACCACCGATCGCGTGAACCCCGACGAGATCCTCGACCAGGACGGCACGGCGATCGTCGTCCACGGTGAGCCGGACAACTTCGCGAACATCCCGAAGCGGTACTCGAGCAGCGGCCCCGATGCCGAGACCAAGAAGGCCGGGGACGCCGGGCCGCGGGTGGCTTGCGGGGCCTTCACGCCGCAGTGAACGGGCGCGGCGGCACAATGGGGGACGTGACGTATCTGGCCGGACGCCTGCTCGTGGCCACCCCTGGCACCGGTGGCGACATCTTCCACCGCAGTGTCGTGCTGCTGCTCCACCATGACGACGACGGCGCGCACGGGCTCGTGCTCAACAAGCCGATCGAGGCCGATGTAGAGGCTGTCCTGCCCACGTGGCAGGAGCACGTCGTGGCGCCCGGGCACCTGTTCCAGGGCGGGCCGGTGGGACTCGACACGGCGCTCGGGCTCGTCCGGCTCGGCCATGGCGGCGCGGAGGACGACCTCGGCATCAAACGCCTCTTCGGCGAGATCGGGGTGGTCGACCTCGACGCCCCTCCCGAGATCGTCATGCCGCACGTGAGTTCGGTGCGGGTGTTCGCCGGGTACTCCGGCTGGGGCGCCGGGCAGCTCGAGGGCGAACTCGAGGCCGGTGCGTGGTACGTCGTCGACGCCCGTCCCGGCGACCCGTTCATGCCCGTGCCCGAGATCCTGTGGCGGCTCGTGTTGCGCCGGTCGGGCGGCAAGATCGCCTGGCTCGCGAACTACCCCGAGGACCCGCAGATGAACTAGGCCCGGCCCGCCTCAGCGTCGGAGGGCGCCGGGGAGGTGCCGGGGATGCAGGTTGAAGTGGGGCCGGGTGACCGGGGCTCCGTGTTCGAGGGCACGGCCCAGGCTCACCGCGCGCAGGCCGCGGGCCTCGGCGACGCGCAGCACCCGATCGAGCAGCTCGTAGCGGTCGAGGACGGGCTCGGGCACCTCGTCGCCGAGGTCGGCAGGGCCGGCGTGACCGTCGTGGAACAGCAGGATCGTGCCGCGAGCGAGGTTGGCGGTCGCCTTCTCGACCCGCGCGTCCTGGGTGGTGTCGGGGTTCCAGTCGTGGCTCGTGCCACTCCAGATGACCGATTCCATGCCGGCCTCGCGGATGAGTCTCCACGTCTCGATCGACTGGTCGCCGTGCGGCGGCCGGAACCACCTCACCGTCGTGCCGAGGATGTCCTCGAGCTCGGCCTTGCCTCGGGCGAGGACGTCGCGCGCTTCGGCCCGGGAGAGGGTGGGGAGGTGGCGGTGGTCCATGCCGTGCAGGCCGATCTCGTGCCCGGCCGCGACGACCTGCTCCAGCAGTCCGGGGTTGGCCCGCACGCTCGTCATGAGCACGAAGAACGTCGCGCTCGCGTCGTGATCGGCGAGGGCGCGAAGGACCGCATCGGTGCGCCCGGGCGTCGGTCCGTCGTCGAACGTCGGGACGATCACGGGCTCACCGGTGCGCACCGAGCTGATCGAGCCGATCGCGTCGGGGGCCTTCTCGAGCACGCGCATCGCGGCGAGCTTGAGGTCGTGGACGAGCGACATCGGGCCCTTCTTCCTGATCGGGGTGGGCGTGACCTGCGGTTCCCCGCGCGATCCAGTGTCCTACGCCTACTGCTTCGCGGCCAACCCGGGCGGATACCGGCGCGCAGTCGCTCGGCCGTGCCCCGTCGCACCCGCCGCCGTCTCACCCGCCGCCGCCTCCGCCGAGATGGCAGATGGGAAGGTGGCGATGCGGGGGTGATCACCCCACCGAAGCTTCCATCCCATCTGCCACGACGGGTGGCGACGGGTGGGCGCGACGGATGGGGAGCTGGGCATAATGACCGGCATGACGTCGACGCCCGATCTCGAGCCCCTGTCAAGTCCCGGCACGAGCACGTCGGTGCTCGAACGCACGGAGCCGGAGACCGACTATCGCACCGACTCCGGCGATCACGAACGCTTCGCGCACTACGTGCGCAAGGAGAAGATCGTCGAGTCGGCCGTCACGGGCGAGCCGGTCACGGCGCTGTGCGGCAAGATCTGGGTGCCCGGCCGCGACCCCAACCGGTTCCCCGTCTGCCCGATGTGCAAGGAGATCTACGAGGGTCTGCGCGCCCCGCAGGACGGCGGGGAGTAACCGCCGCCCGCCTTCAGGGAGAACCCGGAGGACCCCACCGCCGTGGCCAGCTGCGCTCGGCGCGTGGGGTCCTTTCGTGCGCGCGCTGTGTGGCCGGGTGTCCACGACGGCGTCCGCAGCGACCCCTGGCGGCGCCCACCACGAGCTCCACCCCGACCTCCACCACGACCTCCGATGGCCTTCGGCGCGACCGCGAACCGACGGCGCGCCCGGCGACCAGGTAGACCCCCGGCGTTCACGGGGTTGTCGGAGCGAGCCGTTACAGTCGTCCCCGCCATGAGTACTTCTGCCGCCTCGCACCTGTCGCCCGCCTTTCCCGAACGCGCTGCCTGGGGCACGGCCGGCAAGCTGCGTGCCTGGCAGGCGGAGGCGCTGACGAAGTATCTGCAGACCGATCCGCGCGACTTCCTCGCGGTCGCCACGCCGGGCGCAGGCAAGACGACGTTCGCGTTGCGCGTGGCCGCCGAGCTGCTTCAGCGACGCGTCGTCGACAAGATCACGGTCGTCGCGCCCACCGAGCACCTCAAGACCCAGTGGGCCGACGCGGCGGGTCGCGTGGGCATCCGCCTCGACCCGCGGTTCGTCAACAGCGTCGGCGGGCACAGCCGCGACTACGACGGGGTCGCGCTCACGTACGCGGGGGTGGCCAGCAAGCCGCTGCTGCACCGGGCGCGCACCGAGAACCACCGCACCCTCGTCATCCTCGACGAGATCCACCACGGCGGCGACAACCGCTCGTGGGGAGATGCGCTGCGGGAGGCGTTCGCTCCGGCCACGCGGCGACTCTCGCTCACCGGAACACCGTTCCGCTCCGACACCAACCCCATCCCGTTCGTCACCTACGTGGCCGACGACTCCGGCATCCGCCGTTCGGCGAGCGACTACACGTACGGGTACGGCGAGGCTCTCGCCGACGGGGTGGTCCGGCCGGTGCTGTTCATGGCGTACGGAGGCGGCATGCGGTGGCGCACCCGGGCCGGCGACGAGCTCGAGGCGCGGCTGGGCCAGCCTCTGACCAAGGACATGATCAACCAGGCCTGGCGCACCGCCCTCGACCCCAAGGGTCAGTGGATCGGCTCGGTGCTCGTGGCCGCCGACAAGCGCCTGACGGAGGTACGGCGTCACGTCGAGGACGCGGGCGGGCTCGTCATCGCGTCCAACCAGGCGCAGGCCCGCGCCTACGCGCGGATCCTGCACGAGGTCTCGGGTGAGAAGCCGACCGTCGTGCTCTCCGACGACTCGGGCGCCAGCGCGCGCATCGAGGAGTACGCCGCCGGCACGAGCCGGTGGATGGTCGCAGTGCGCATGGTCTCCGAGGGCGTCGACGTCCCTCGCCTGGCGGTGGGTGTCTACGCCACCAACACCGCCACCCCGCTGTTCTTCGCCCAGGCCGTCGGGCGTTTCGTGCGCGCCCGGCGCCGCGGCGAGACCGCCTCGGTGTTCGTCCCGAGCGTCCCGACCCTCCTCGACCACGCGGCCCGGCTGGAGGACGAACGCGACCACGCGCTCGACCGCCCGAAGTCGGCGCAGGATCCGGACTGGATCGAGGAGCAGTCGCTACTGGAGGAGACCAACCGCGAGGAGAAGGCGAGCGACACCCTCGACCAGCTCTCGTTCGAGGCCCTGGAATCCGACGCCGAGTTCGACCACGTCCTCTTCGATGCCGAACAGTTCGGCCTCGGCACGGTGCCCGGCTCGCCCGAGGAGGAGGAGTACCTCGGGCTGCCGGGGTTGCTCGAGCCCGATCAGGTGGCCCACCTGTTGCGTTCCCGGCAGCCCCAGGGCCGGCCGGTAGCCGAGGAGGCGCCGCAGCCCTCCGCGCACCGGGCGCTCGCGGCCACCCGCAAGGAGCTCAACTCGCTCGTCGGGGCCTACGCCCGCAAGACCGGCGCCCCGCACGCCGTCGTCCACGCCGACCTGCGGCGCACCTGCGGAGGTCCGGCCCTCGACACCGCGACCCACGAACAGGTCACCGCCCGCATCGAGACCATCCGCCGCTGGTTCGTGGGCCGTCGCTGACGGTCGTCTCCCGGCCTCTCCGTCCTCGCCGTTTCGCTGACTCACCGTCGTCCCGTCTCGCCGTCTCGGAGCCGGCACGACCGTGTCACCTGCGGTCGAAGCCGTCTGGAACACTGGCAGGCATGGAAGAGCGCCCCTCCGGCTGGTACGACGATCCCGACGAGCTGAGCCGCCTGCGGTACTGGGACGGCCGGTCGTGGACCGAGCGCACCCACCCGAAGGCGCCGATGCCCGCGCCCCAGGAGCCCCGGCCGCCCGTGACGCGGCTGCGGCCCACGCGGAGCAAGGGAGAGCACGGCGAGGGCGACTCACGCGACGGTGTACGTGACGATGCACGGGAGTCGCGCGACACCCGGGCCGGCCGTCCGGCCGGCGCGGCGGCATCCGAGCAGGCTCGTCGTCCCCTCGGGGCCGACGACAGCCCGCGCCCCTGGTCGCGTGGAACGTCGACCGCCGGCCGTCGAGCCGGGCGCGATCGTCCTCGTCACGGATCCGAGCCGCTGCGCGGTGGCCGCTCCGGCGATCCGCAGGACGGGGAGGCCGCCCCCGCCGGTTACTGGCATCGGGCGGCGGCCTACCTGCTCGACCTGCTCATCGTCGGAGTCGTGTTCCTGGTCTTCATGGTCGTCACCCTGCCCCTCCTCGGCGAGGTGTCGACGATGCAGCAGGCGTGGGGCCAGAGTGTGCTGCGCGCCTACCAGGCCGGCCAACCGATGCCCGACGTGCCGCCCGCTGTCCTCGCCGTGGGCTCGATCATGCTGCTCATCCACGCGGGCATGCTCGTGGTCTACGACACGGTGCTGCTGCGTCGCTTCGGGGCGACCGTCGGATGTCTGGCGCTCGGCATCCGCGTGCACGACTCGGCGAACGGCGGCCTCGCCTCGGGCGGACGGCTGGTGTGGCGCTCGCTGCTCAAGTACGCGGGATTCGTCCTCGGTGCCCGGCCCGAGACGGCGATCATCGGCTACGCGTTCTGGGTCGTGGACTTCGTCTGGCCGCTCTCCAACCCGCGGCGCCTCGCCCTGCACGACCGGTGGAGCGGCACCCGGGTCGTTCGCGCCTGAAACAGGCGTCACCACCACGAACCGAACCGTGCGAAACACGGCGTGTCGCGGGCCCGAATCGGTCACAGTGTCCACGTGACGACGAACAGCAACGACGCTCTTCCCGCCGTCCTGCGCCGCGCACTCGAGGCGACGGACGAACCGCGTGTGGTCATCTCGGGCAACCATGCGATCCCCTGGACGGGGCTGACCACGGTGGACCAGACGTTCGAGACCTACCGCCTGCATTGTCTCAACGCGCCCAAGGGCATCCCGGATCGCGAGGGGGTGACCTACGAGAGCGCGTTCGTGGGGGCGGGCATGCGCCGCCACCCGCGTCTGAAGTACTTCCCGACCCGACTCTCGCAGGTGCCGGTGCTCTTCAAACGGCACCTCGTGCCCGACGTCGTGCTGTTGCACACCTCGATGCCGGTCGACGGCAAGGTGTCGCTCGGCTGCGAGGTCAACGTGCTCCCGGCGGCCATCGAGGCGTGCCGCAAGCGCGGCGGCATCATCGTCGCCCAGATGAACGCGAAGATGCCCTACACGTACGGCGACGGGGAGTACGACCTCGACCTGCTCGACGGGTACATCGAGGTCGACGAGGACATCGCCGGCCACGCGTCGGCGGCGCCGTTCGACCAGGCGCGGGCCGACAGCGCGGCCACCATCGGCCGGCTCGTGGGGGAGCGGGTCCACGACGGGATGACGTTGCAGCTCGGCATCGGCGAGATTCCGGACGCCACGCTGCGTGAGGTGCTCGACAAGCGCAACCTCGGGGTGTGGAGCGAGATGGTCTCCGACGGCATCCTCGCCCTCACCGATGCGGGCGCTCTCGACCCCGACCGCATCATCACGTGCTCCTTCATGTTCGGCCGCCCCGAGCTGTTCGAGTGGGCCGACCGCAACGAACAGTTGCGCGTGCTGCGCACCGAGACGGTCAACGCCGTCGCCAACATCAGCAGGAACGCGGGCATGACGAGCATCAACACCGCCCTGCAGGTCGACCTGTTCGATCAGGCGAACGCCTCGCGCATCAACGCGCGCATCCACTCGGGTTTCGGTGGCCAGACC
Organism: Mobilicoccus massiliensis; assembly: GCF_000826525.2. Lineage (GTDB taxonomy): Bacteria > Actinomycetota > Actinomycetes > Actinomycetales > Dermatophilaceae > Mobilicoccus > Mobilicoccus massiliensis. The sequence continues at coordinate 160,152 of NZ_LN651325.1, forward strand.
GACTTCACGGTCGGTGCGATCCACGCACCCGGCGGCCAGGCGATCATGGCGTTGCGCTCGTGGCACCCCAAGGCCGACGTCTCGACCATCGTGCCGCTGCTCGACGAGCCGGTCACGAGCTTCCAACACTCCTGCGTCGTCACCGAGAACGGCGTCGCCGAGCTCATGGGTCAGGACGACGACTCCCAGGCCGCCAACCTCATCGAGAAGGCCGCGCACCCCTCGGTGCGCGAGGAGTTGTGGGAGGAGGCCCACCACCTGGGCCTCGCCTGAGGCTTGGGCCTCGATACGTCGGTTGGATCGGGAAGCCGTGCCAGGGAGCGCTCCTCACGGCGAAGCGGGCGGGTCGCGGTGGAGGCGCGCACGAGGCGTAGGCTCGGCGACGTGATCGGCGTCGGCGTGTCTCGCGGTCACGAGGGGTACGCGGTCACGATCGCCGCCGACGAGACCCGTCCAGCTCACCCGGAGACGATCGTCGGCCGTGACGCGGGCCCGCACCCCGAACACCTGCGCGACGAGGTCGGGAGTGAGGACCTCCGCCGTCGGCCCCTGACCCGCGACGCGCCCGTCGTGCATGACGATGATCCGGTCGCAGAACGCGGCGGCGAGGTCGAGGTCGTGCAGCACCGCCACCGTCGTGAGGCGGAGTCCGGCGACCGTGCGCAGGAGGGCGATCTGGTGCCGTAGATCGAGGTGGTTCGTCGGCTCATCGAGCAGTAGGAATCGAGGCTCCTGGGCAAGGGCTCGTGCCAGTTGCGTGCGCTGGCGTTCACCACCGGAGAGCGTGGGCCAGCGACGGTCGGCCAACGAGCCCACCTCGGTGATGGCCATAGCCCGGTCGACCCGGTCGGATCCACGGTCGCGACGGCCGGGCCAATGCCCGGCATGGGGAATCCGGCCGAGCTCGACCACGTGCCGCACACTGACGTCGAGGCCGGTCTCGGGGTGCTGTTCGAGGAGCGCGCACCGCCGGGCGCGTTCGCGCGCCGAAAGCGTGGCCAGGTCGACACCGTCGTACGTCACGACCCCGTCACTCGGTCGACGAAGGCCGGCGAGCAGGTGTAACAGGGTGGTCTTGCCCGACCCGTTCGGGCCGACGACCGCCGTCATCGTGCGGGGTTCGACGTCGAGGTCGACGCCGCTGACGATGTCGATGCCGTCGACAGACCAGCGCAGGCTCCGCGCGCCGACCCTCATGATCGCCGAGCCTGACGCCGCAGCAGCGCGACGAGCACCGGCGCCCCGATCGCCGCGGTGATCACGCCGACGGGGATCTCCTGACCGGGAGCGACGGACCTCGCCGCGGTGTCCGACCACAGCAGCAGCACCGCGCCCGCGAGTCCCGAGACCGGCAGGAGCATGAGGTGCCCGGGGCCGGTGATGAGACGGACGATATGGGGCACGGTGAGGCCGACGAACCCGATCGGCCCGACGACCGAGACGGTGACCGCGGTGGCGAGGGCGCACCCCACGAGGAGCCCCCACCTTGCCCGTCCGACTCGCACCCCCAGGGAGCGGGCCGAGGTCTCTCCGAACGTGAACGCGTCCAGGGTGCGCACCGCCGAGACCAGGGCCACGAACGTGACCACCGCCAATGAACACACGAGCCACGCCCCGCTCGCGCGCACTCCGGCGAAGGAGCCCAATGTCCAGGTCATGACCTCACGGGCACCACTCAGACCGCCGAAGACCATGACGACGAACGAGGTGAACGCCCCGGCGAGCTGGCCGACGGCCACACCGGCAAGGATCGTGCGGGTCGGCGGTAGAGCCCCCGATCGTCCCGTCGCGAGTGCGAGGACGAGGGCGAGCGCGGCGAGGCCACCGACGAAGGCGCTGAGGGCTACGCCGAGCGGTCCGGAGGCGAGCGACCATCCGAGCACGATCGCGGTGACGGCGCCGACGGCGGCACCGCTGGAGATGCCGAGCAGGTACGGGTCGGCGAGATCGTTGCCGGTCAGTGCTTGGAGTACGCAACCACATTGGGCGAGGAGAGCGCCGACGGCCGCCGCGGTGAGTACGCGCGGCAACCGCAGCTCCCAGACGATCCGATCGGCGAGGACGGAGACGTGCTCGCCGTCTGCGAGCCACATCCGGCGCGCCATGACCCCGACGACTTCGGTGGCTGGGACTGCCACCGACCCGACGCCGAGGACGATGACGACACTCACCGCGAGCAGGAGCAGCAACGTCACGCCCAGCAGCGGAGCCGCGTGCGTCCGCCCTTTCACGAGGCCGGCAGCGCAGCGATCTGCCGGCCCACGGACTCCGCGCCGTCCACGAGCCTCACTCCTGGGGTCGACTCGCTGAAGGGGACGACGACGAACCGCTCGTTCTTCACCGCGTCCAGCTTGCTCAGTGTGGGATCGGAGGCGAGGTATTTCTTCTTCTTGTCGGCGCTGTCCCAGCTCGCGTCGGCGAGCACGATGACGTCGGGGTTCGCCGCGACGACCTTCTCCCACGAGCCGTCGGACCATCCGCCGTCGAGACCCACGAAGACGTTGGTGCCGCCGACGGCGTCGATGATGAGCTGCGGGCCGCCGCCCCCGGCACCGACCAACGGCGTCCTGTCACCGGAGTCGTACCAGAGGATCGTCATGCCCTTGCCCGCGCCGGCCGCCTTGACGTCGGCGACCTGCTGTTTCTGCGTGTCGACGAGCTTCTTCGCGTTGTCCGGCACGTCGAAGATCGTCGCGATCTCGGTGATCTCCTTCCAGCCGTTCTCGAACGTCGCCTCGGCGGGCTTTGTGCCCTTGGCGCATCCGAACGGGCTGACGTAACTGCCGATGCCCTCCTGCCCCAGCTCGGCACGCGTGCCGACCGCCTTGTCGGTGAAGGCGCTCGCAAAGGCGGCGTAGGCGAAGTCGGGTCCCGCTGCGAGGAACTGCTCCTTGCTCGGGTACTCCTTGGCGAGGACCGTGACCGAGTCGTAGGCGTTCTCGTACTCGGCCGGCACCGCGTCGTCGAGGTAGGCCGTGCCGACCATTCGGTCGGCGAGGCCGAGCGCGAGCGCGGTCTCGGTCGCGGCCTGGTTGAGGGTGACGAGCTTCTCGGGCGGCTGCGCGACGGTGACCTGCTCACCGCAGTTCGTCATCGTGACGGGCGTCGCCGACCCGGCGGACGACGGAGCGGCGGGCCCCTGCCCCCCGGTCGGCGCGCCGGCGCATCCTGCGAGAAGAGCAGCGACGGCGGGGGCGATGGCGATGGTGAGACGACGCGGTGAAACGGCGGAGCGCATGGCAGTCCTTCGGCGATCGGCGGGCCTGGAACGCGAGGTCCGTACGTCGATCCGCGCCGCGGGTCGCGGGCGATCACCAGCAGGTCTTCGGACTCGGGATCATCCGGTGCGGGGCGCCTTCCCGGATCGCTCCAGTGGCCTCGTGCCCCGCCCGTCTCCCTCACCGCTGCGCGTCAGTTCCGGCCTCACACCGGATTCCCTGGCCCCTCGGGGCGACTGGCACGCACACCGTAGCAGCCGGGGTGATCGTGACGAGGAGAGATGCCTGGCGATCGATGCATGGGTTGGGTACACGATGCACGTCGTGGGAGGCGTGCCTCTTGGACGTAAGGCGTGCACGGATGACGGGAGGGGTGCGCGGAGGCCCGAACGCCTGCACGGACGATCCTGGGCGTGCATCCGGTACGCGCGGCGTGCACGGAGGGGGTTCGGCGATCGGTGTACGGGTTGGGTACACGAGGCACGTCGTCGGAGGCGTGTCTCGTGGGCGTAAGACGTGCACGGATGACGGGAGGGGTGCACCGAGGCCCGGCTGTCAGGCCGTGCGCGGAGTGCCCTGGAGTTCGACGCCCTCGGCGCGCAGGGTGGCCAGCGCGCGGGTGGTCGTGTCCTCGGCGACGCCGGCGGTGAGATCGAGCAGCACGCGGGCGGCGAATCCCTGCTGTGCCGCGTCGAGGGCGGTGGCCCGCACGCAGTGGTCGGTGGCGATGCCGACGACGTCGACCTCGGTGACGTCCGACTCCCGCAGCCAGTCGCCGAGCAGCACACCGCCGCTCGCACCAGCGTCGCCCGAGTCGTCGTCCTCGCTCGTCGTGCCCTCGAACCCGCTGTAGGCCGCGGAGTACTGGCCCTTGCGGAACACGGCGTCGACGGAGGTCAGCTCAGGAGCGACATCGGGATGGAAGTCCGCACCCGGGGTGCCGACGCGGCAGTGCGGCGGCCAGGAGTCGACGAAGTCGGGGTTCTCGGAGAAGTGAGCGCCGGGATCGATGTGCCAGTCGGCGGTGGCGACGACCGCTGCGTAGTCGTTCCGGTGCTCCCGCAGGTATCGGGCGACGTCGGCGGCGACGGCCTTGCCGCCGGCCACGCCGAGGGATCCGCCCTCGCAGAAGTCGTTCTGGATGTCGACGACGATCAGGGCTCGGGTGTCGGTGCTCATCGGGTTCTCCTCACGTCGCGTCGGGGAGCCTCAGCGCGTGCCGCCGAGGGCGAGAGTGGGGTCGGGATGCTCGTCGACGAATACCGTCGGGATGACGGGTTCGCCCTTGGAGAGGCGGTGGGACTTGCCCGGCAGCTGCGCGAGGCGCTCACGGTGCCGGTCACGGGCAGCGTCGACGGGCTCGGCGCCGACGATCTCGCCGTCGCGCACGAGCGGCACGAGGAGATCGAGATCGCCTGGGCCGCCGGGGATCTCGCCGATGCCGACGAGCTCTGCGCGGGCGACGCCCTTCTCGTCCAGCCTGCGGCGGGCGTGCTTGCGGCCGCCGATCGAGGTCTTGTCCTTGCTCGCCTTGGCCACGCTGATGAGCTCGCCCGAGTCGTCGGCGCGGGCGACGAGCTTGTAGACGAGCCCCGCGGTGGGAGCCCCGGATCCGGTGACCAGCGAGGTGCCCACGCCGTACGCGTCGACGGGTGCGGCGGCGAGAGCGGCGATCGCGTACTCGTCGAGGTCGGAGGTGACGACGATGCGGGTGGAGGTCGCGCCGAGCGAGTCGAGCTGCGCCCGCACCTCGTGGGCCTGGGCGACGAGGTCACCGGAGTCGAGTCGCACGGCTCCGAGACCCTTGCCGGCGAGGCGCACGGCGCTCTGGACCGCCTCGGCGACGTCGTAGGTGTCGACGAGCAACGTGGTGCTCTTGCCGAGGCTCTCGATCTGGGCGGTGAAGGCGGCCTCCTCGCTGTCGTGCAGCAGCGTGAAGGAATGGGCGCTCGTGCCCGCCGAGGGGATGCCGTAGCGGCGGCCGGCCTCGAGGTTGCTCGTCGTGTCGAACCCGGCGATGTACGCCGCGCGGGCCGAGGCCACCGCGGCCCATTCGTGAGTGCGGCGCGAGCCCATCTCGATGCACGGGCGACCGCCGGCGGCCAGGGTCATCCGCGACGCCGCGCCGGCGACGGCGCAGTCGTGGTTGTAGATCGACAGGGCGATCGTCTCGAGGATCACGGCCTCGACGAAGGTGCCCTCGACGATGAGCAGGGGAGAGCCGGGAAAGAAGACGTCGCCCTCGGCGTAACCCCAGATCGAGCCCGAGAAGCGGTAGTCGCGCAGGTAGTCCAGCGTCGCGTCGTCGACGATGCGCTGCTCGGCGAGGTGGTCGATCTCGGCCGGGCCGAACCTGAAGTCGGCGAGCGCGTCGAGGAACCGGCCCGTGCCGGCGACCACGCCGTAGCGCCGCCCCTCGGGCAGGCGTCGTCCGAAGAGCTCGAAGACGCTCCGTCGCGAGGCCGTGCCCGCGTGCAGCGCGGCCTGGGCCATCGTGAGCTCGTAGTGATCGGTCAGCAGCGCGGTACTCACCCGTGCAGCATATGGTGAAGGGGTGTCGATCAGCCCTGCGGAGCCGGACGTCCATGAGGACGTGCGCTTCGACGAGCTCACCGCAGGCCTCACCGACCCGGGCTGGATCACCCTCGTCTGGAACGACCCGGTCAACCTCATGTCGTACGTCACGTACGTCTTCCAGAGCTACTTCGGGTACTCCCGCGAGAAGGCCGAGCTGCTCATGCTCGACGTCCACCACAAGGGGCGGGCGGTCGTCGCTCACGGCCCGCGGGAGCAGATGGAACGCCATGTCGCGGCCCTGCACGAGTACGGGCTGTGGGCCACCTTCCAGAAGGACGAGTGAGTGACGCACGGATTCCGCCGCACCCGCCGCGGCATCGCCGCCGACCTCGCCGAGCCCGAACGCGAGATCCTGCTCGCCCTGGTGCGGCAGACCGCCGACCTGTTGGAGGAGCAGGTCGGCGGGCCGGCGGCTCCTGAAGAGGGGGACGACGACTCGTTCGAGGCCCTCATGCGGCGCGCGGGCTTCGCGGACGACGGGCCGCGGCCGGCGACCGACGACAGCGCATCCGACCGCACCTCGCCCACCGACCCGGCGGTGCGTCGACTCCTGCCGGATGCCCACCATGACGACGCCGAACTGTCGGCCGAGTTCCGGCGCCTCACCGGCGACGTCGTGCGTGACCGCAAGCTCGGCCACCTGAGGCGGGCGGCCCGGATCCTCGCCGACGCCGACGACGGCCGGCTGCGTCTCACGCAGCAAGAGGCCACCAGCCTGCTCATCTCGATGACCGACGTGCGCCTCGTGTTGGCACAGCGTCTGGACCTCGTCGACGACGAGGCCGCCGAGTCCCTGTCGGAGCGGGTCGAACAGATGGATCCCGACGATCCACGGTTCCCGCTCGCCCTCGGGTACGAGTTCCTCACGTGGCTGCAGGAGACCCTGGCGCTCGCGCTCACGCCCTGACATGGCGCACCCGTTCGCGCTGAGCAGCGGGGGCCCGGTGTCCGTGCCGTTCGGCGCGCAGAATGTGCCGTTGCCCGATCCGTGATCCCGCGGGTGCTGTGTGCTGCGCCACGTCGGTGTGATGGTTGGCTCCTCAACCGCCGCCGCGACGATGCGGGCGGCGCCTTCGACAGGAGATCCGATCGTGCCTGGTTCCCCCTTTTCTCCCCGTCGTCTCGCCGCGGTGGCCGCCGCGTCCGTGCTCGTGCTCGCCGGCTGCGGCAGCGGCTCGGGCAACGGGCAGGCCCAGCCCGGCGCCTCCGGCACGAGCGACGGCGGCTACCAGCTGGTGCAGCCCGGCAAGCTCATGGTCTGCACCCACCTGGCGTACAAGCCGTTCCAGTTCCCCGACTCCTCGGGCAAGGTCGTCGGCTTCGACGTGGACATGATCGACCTGGTCGCCAAGGACCTGGGGGTGACCCAGGAGATCGTCGACGTGCCCTTCGACCAGATCTGGTCGGGTGCGGCGCTGCAGGCCGGCAAGTGTGACCTCGGTGCGGCGGGCATGACGATCACCCCCGAGCGCGCCAACACGGTGCTCTTCTCCGACCCGTACTTCGACGCCGAGCAGGCCCTGCTCACCAAGCAGGGGTCGGGAATCACCAACCTCGCCCAGATGAAGGGCAAGAAGCTCGGCGTGCAGACCGACACGACGGGCCAGAAGTACGCCGACGAGAACGCGAGCGCCAACGGCTACCAGGTCGTTGTGTTCGACGACCTGCCCACGAGCGTCAACGCGGTGAAGTCGGGCAACGTCGACGCCGCGATCAACGACAACGGCGTGCTCTACGACTTCGCCAAGGACAACACCGACACCCAGGTCGTCACGGAGTTCCACACCGGCGAGCAGTACGGCATCGCCGCGCGCAAGGACCAGCCGAGCGGGCAGAAGCTCATCGAGGAGGTCAACCGGGTGCTGGAGCAGTCCAAGACCGACGGGAAGTACAAGGAGATCTACAAGAAGTGGTTCGGTACCGAGCCGCAGGTCGACGGTGACGAAGGCGCCGCCACCGGCGCGCCCACCACGAACGGCTGACCGCCCGAGCCCGCCGACGCGGCGCCGCCGGACCGGCGGCGCCGCGTCCTGATCGTCAGGAGTGCCGTTGTCCTCCACCACCACCGACCCGGCGGCCACACCCGCGCCGCGCACGGGTCGTCGCAAGCGAACCGGATCGCCGCGCAAACGCGCCCAGCGGATCAGGCTCGTGCAGTACGCCGTCCTCGCGGTCGTCGTCGCCATCGCCGTCGCGGTCGCGGACTGGCCGCAGATCGGCAAGGTCTTCTTCCGGCCCGATCTCATCGGGCTCACCCTCGAGCAGGGGCTGCTGCGAGCCTTCGGCAACACGCTCGCGTACTCCGCGGGCGCGTTCGTGTTCGGTCTCGTGCTGGGCACGATCCTCGCGCTCATGCGCCTCTCGCAGGTCGCGCCGTACCGGATGCTCGCCTCGATCTACATCGAGTTCTTCCGCGGCGTGCCGGCGCTCATCGTCTTCCTCGCGTTCGGCATGCTGCCGTTGGCGTTCCCCGGCCTGCAGATCCCGTTCGGCACGTACGGCACGGTGTGGAGCGCCCTCGGGCTCGTCAGCGCGGCCTACATGGCCGAGACGATCCGCGCCGGCATCCAGGCCGTGCCCAAGGGGCAGGTCGAGGCGGCGCGGTCGCTCGGGATGTCGTCCGGTCAGGCGCTGCGGCGCATCGTACTGCCGCAGGCGTTCCGCATCATCCTGCCGCCGCTGACCAACGAGTTCATCCTCGTGACCAAGGACAGCTCGCTCGTGTACGTCATCGGGCTCTCGCGCGGCGCCTACGAGCTGACGAAGTACGGCAAGGACCTCTCCAACGCCAACGCCAACCTCACGCCGCTCGTGCTCGCCGGCTTCACCTACCTGCTCATCACCCTGCCCCTCGCCTACGCCGTGCGCCGGCTCGAGGCCAAGAACGCGAGAGGACGCTGACATGTCGACCTCGGCATCGGCTGCCACGGCGCAGCCCGCCCGTTCCGACGACGCGGTGGTCGTCGTCTCCGACCTGCACAAGTCCTTCGGCGATGTCGAGGTGCTCAAGGGCATCGACCTGTCGATCCGCCGCGGTGAGGTGGTCTGCGTCATCGGGCCCTCGGGGTCGGGCAAGTCGACGTTGCTGCGCTGCGTCAACCTCCTCGAACAGCCGACGAAGGGGAGCATCCACGTCGACGGCGAGGACATCACCGATCCGGACTGCGACATCGACGACGTGCGCAGCCGCCTGGGCATGGTGTTCCAGCAGTTCAACCTGTTTCCGCACCTCACCGCGCTCGGCAACTGCATGCTCGCCCAGACCCAGGTGCTCGGCCGTTCCCGCCGCGAGGCCCGTGAGACGGCGCAACGCAACCTCGACCGCGTCGGGCTGGGGGAGCGCGGCGACGCCCACCCGGCGCAGCTCTCCGGTGGCCAGCAGCAGCGCGTCGCCATCGCGCGGGCGCTGTCGATGGATCCCGAGCTCATGCTCTTCGACGAGCCCACGTCGGCACTGGACCCCGAGCTCGTCGGCGACGTGCTCTCGGTCATGCGGCTGCTCGCCAAGGAGGGCATGACGATGATGGTCGTCACCCACGAGATGGCGTTCGCACGCGATGTCGCCGACCGGGTGATCTTCATGGACGGCGGGGTCATCGTCGAGGAGGGCGACCCGCACCAGGTCATCGGCAACCCCCGCGAGGACCGTACGCGCACCTTCCTCCAACGCGTCCTCGACCCGACGCACGTCGACCCGGGATCGGTCGACGCGCACTACGCCGAGCTGCACCGCACCAACCCCGCCGGCATCGCGCCCGCCGAGTTGGGCGCCCCGCAGCGAGGTGACGTGGGGGGCCCGGCGTCACCGGGCCCCGACGTGCGGTAGCCACGGCGTCGTGGCATGACGGGTCGGGTCCACTCGCGCGAGCGGGCCGGACCCGTACCCGCCCGTGTCTGTTCACGTGGCGCCCAGCGGTGTTGACGCACGTCACGTCACGAGCGTGGGGTCGATCGTCAGGCTCAGCCCCTATCCTGCTCGGGTGCAGCAGGACGCGCCGATCGGCATCTTCGACTCCGGGTACGGGGGCCTCACGGTGGCGCGCGCCGTGTTGGATCAGCTTCCGGACGAGCCCGTCGCCTACCTCGGCGACACCGCCCGCGCGCCCTACGGCCCGCGGCCGATAGCCGAGACCCGCCGCTTCGCTCTGGAGTGCCTCGACTCGCTCGTCGAGTCCGGCGTCAAGGCGCTGGTCATCGCGTGCAACACCGCGAGCGCGGCGATGCTGCACGACGCCCGCGAACGGTACGACGTGCCGGTCATCGAGGTCATCCGCCCCGCGGTGCGCCGGGCGGCGGCCGCGACGCGCGACAACGTCGTCGGGGTCATCTCCACCGAGGGCACCCACCGCAGCCGTGCGTACGTCGACGCGTTCGCGGCGGCACCTCAGATCCAGGTCGTCTCCCAGCCGTGTCCGCGGTTCGTGGAGTTCGTCGAGGCCGGGATCACCGGCGGTGACGAGCTGCTCGCCGTGGCCCACGGCTACCTCGAGCCGGTGGCCGCTGCCGGGGTCGACACGCTCATCCTCGGCTGCACGCACTATCCGCTGCTCACCGGTGTCATCAGCTACGTCATGGGCGATCTCGTCACGCTGGTGTCCTCCGCCGAGGAGACGGCCAAGGACGTCTACCGGGTGCTCGCCGACGCGGACGCCTTGCGCCCCCAGGGGTCGCCGCCGCCGGTGCACCACTTCCACACGACCGGTGACCCGGCCGAGTTCGCCCGCCTCGCAAGGCGGTTTCTCGGCCCCGAGATCGGTCACCTCAACCTCGCGCAGGGAGGGCTCTCATGAGGTTCACGGTGATCGGCTGCTCGGGTTCGATGCCCGGCCCCGCCTCTCCGGCGTCGTGCTATCTCGTGCAGGCCGAACACGAGGGCCGCACGTGGAGCATCGCGCTCGATCTCGGCAACGGATCGACCGGCCCGATGCGCTCCTTCCTCGACCCGATCGACCTCGACGCGGTCGTGCTCAGCCATTTGCACCCCGACCACTGCCTCGACGTGTGCAGCCTGTACGTCGCGATCAACTACACCCCGGGACGGTCGAGGGAGAGCCGGATGCCGGTGTACGCGCCGCCCGGTGCGCACGAACGCCTGGGCCGGGCGTACGGGGTCGAGCAGCCCGAGAACCTCGACGGTCGCTACGAGTTCGTCGACCTCGTGGCGCGCCGGCCGTTCACGGTGGGGCCGTTCACGATCACTCCCGTGCCCGTCTTCCACCCCGTCGAGGCGTACGGGCTGCGTGTCGAGGCCGATGGCGCCGTGCTCGCGTACACGGGCGACACCGACATCTGCCCCGAGCTCTCCGAACTGTGCGCAGATGCGGACCTCGTCCTCGCCGACTGCGCCTACGTCGACGGTCGTGACGACAGTGAGGGTGTGCACATGAGCGGTTCGAAATGCGCCCGCGCCGCCCTCGACGCCGGGGGAGTGAAACGCCTCATGCTCACCCACATCCCCGCGTGGAACGATCCCGAGGTGTGCCGCGCCCAGGCGGCCGCGATCTGGCCCGGTGACGTCGAGATCGCCCGCCCCCTCGCGACCTACGACCTCTGATCGCGCCGAGGCAGCCGCGGATTCCGCCCCTCGTGCTCGAACGGGGGGTCTCGGGGCGAACGAGCGGAATCCCCGGCTGTCTCGGCGTGCTTGAGCCCCACCCGTAGGCTGGCGCCATGAGCACCGACGCGACTCCCGCGCGCCACGACGGCCGCCTGCCCGGCCAACTGCGCGACATCCGCATCACCCGCAACTGGCTCGACCACGCGGAGGGGAGCGTGCTCGTCGAGTTCGGACGCACCCGCGTGTTGTGCGCGGCGTCGTTCACGCCGGGGGTGCCGCGCTGGCGCAAGGGCAGCGGGTTGGGTTGGGTCACGGCGGAGTACGCGATGCTGCCGCGCTCGACGAACACCCGCAGCGACCGGGAGTCGGTCAAGGGCCGCATCGGCGGACGCACGCACGAGATCTCGCGCCTCGTCGGGCGCAGCCTGCGTGCGGTCGTCGATCTCGCCGCCCTCGGCGAGAACACGATCGTCCTCGACTGCGACGTGCTCCAAGCCGATGGCGGCACGCGAACCGCGGCCATCACCGGTGCGTACGTCGCGCTCGCCGACGCGGTTACGACGGGCAAGGCGATGGGGGCGATCTCGCGTTCCGCGACACCGCTGACCGGCTCGGTCGCCGCCGTGAGCGTCGGCATCGTCGGAGGCGAGCCGGTGTGCGATCTCGACTACGTCGAGGACGTCGACGCCGGCACCGACATGAACGTCGTCATGACCGGTGACGGTCGCTTCGTCGAAGTGCAGGGCACCGCCGAGGGCGAGCCGTTCGACCGGGAGCTGCTCGGGCGCCTGCTCGATCTCGCGACCGACGGATGCGCCGAGCTCACGCGTCTGCAGGCCGATGCCCTGGCCGGGCAGGCACGGGAGCGTCTGGCATGAGCGACCGCCGGATCGTCCTCGCCACCCGCAATCCCGGCAAGGTCGTCGAGCTGCGGGCCATCCTCGCCGACGTGCTGGAGGAGCTCGGTCTCGAGCTCGTCGGGGTGACCGAATTCCCCGACGTCGCCGACGTGCGTGAGACGGGCGTCACCTTCGTCGAGAACGCGACGCTCAAGGCGCGCGCCGTCGCCGAGGCGACGGGGCTGCCCGCGCTCGCCGACGATTCCGGGCTCGCGGTCGACGTGCTCGGCGGGGCGCCGGGAGTGTTCAGCGCCCGATGGTCCGGCCGCCACGGCGACGACGAGGCCAACCTGCGCCTGCTGCTCGCCCAGGTCGCCGACGTGCCCGACGAGCACCGGGGCGCGGCGTTCGTCTGCAGCGCCGTGCTCGCGCTGCCCGACGGACGGATCGCCGACCGCGAGGGACGGTTCCCCGGCACGCTGACGCGCGAGCCCCGCGGCGCGGGCGGTTTCGGCTACGACCCCATCCTCCAGGTCGCCGGCGACAGCCGCACCGCAGCCGAGCTCGACCCCGCCGAGAAGAACGCGATCTCCCACCGCGGCAAAGCGTTTCGCGCGCTCGCCGACGACCTGCGCCGCCTCCTGGGCTGAAGGATCATTCGTCGGTGCGGAAGGCGGGACTCGAACCCGCACGCCCGTGGGCACAGGAACCTAAATCCTGCGTGTCTGCCAGTTCCACCACTCCCGCGTCCGACCGAACATTAGCGGGGGCTTGTCGGTCTCGGCGTTCGGGGCGGCCACGCTGGACGCAACCGTTCGGACGCGTGGACCGTGCCGAGGCGTGAGGGTGGAAAGCGGGGAGCGTTGCCGCCCTGCGCGTCTCCGCGTCAGGCCGGGAGCTCGACTCCCAGCGTCTTGGCGAGGGAGGCGACGTGACCCTTGGCCCGCACGTTGTACTTCGCGAGCTCGATACGGCCGTCCTCGTCGATGACGAACGTCGAGCGGATCACACCGACGGTCTTCTTGCCGTACATCGTCTTCTCGCCGTAGGCGCCGTACGCGGTGAGAACGGACTTGTCGGGGTCGGAGAGCAGCGGGAACGTCAGCTGCTCCTTCTCGACGAACCGGGCGAGCTTCTCGGGCGCGTCCGGGGAGAGGCCGTACACGGCGTACCCGGCCCCGGTGAAGGGCTCGAGAGAGTCCCGGAAGTCGCAGGCCTGCGTCGTACACCCGGGCGTCATCGCCGCGGGGTAGGCGTAGAGGACGACCTTGCGTCCGCGCAGGTCGGCCAGCGACACCTGCGCACCGGTGTCGGAGGTGAGGGTGAATTCGGGGGCGGGATCGCCCGGCTCGAGACGGGGCATGGAAGGCTCCTGAAGACGGTGGACGCGGGCGTCGCGGCGCGGTCCTGGGCGGCCCCCGCAGGCGAACACGATCGGCTCGTCGACGCGGCGGGCTGCATGGAACAGGCCGGTCACGGGTAGGTTATCGTCGCAGGGACCCGATATTCGCGGGCCCGGCACCGGTCACCTGCCGAGGTGTCCGGTAGACCGAGAGCCATCAGCCGAGAACGCCGAGAAGGAGCCGTCGATGAGCGCCAAGGACAACCGGTCACTCGACGAGATCGAGAAGGACATCGCGAGGAACCGGGACAACCTCGCCGCCGCGATCGACGAGTTGGCGTTCCGGGTCAAGCCGGGCAACATCGTCAAGCGCCAGGCCGCCGAGGCCAGGGGATTTTTCGACCGCAGCACGCGCAACTCCGACGGGTCGCTGCGCATGGAGATCGTCGGCCCGGTCGCCGGCGCCGCGGTCCTGCTCGTCGCGCTCGCGATCTTCAACCGAGTGCGCGACTGACGAGCAGCGCTCACCACACGCCACGACGGGACGGTCACCTTCTGTAGTGAAGGTGACCGTCCCGTCGCGTGTGCCGGTCGCCCGGCCCGGGTTCAGGCCACGGCGTCGCGTGCGTCGACGAACGCCTGCACGCAGGCCCGCACGTCCTCCTCGCTGTGGGCCGCCGAGAGCTGCACACGGATGCGGGCCTTGCCCTTGGGAACCACGGGGTAGGAGAAGGCGATGACGTAGACCCCGCGCTCGAGCATCGCGTCGGCGATCTGCGCGGCCTGGCGGGCGCCGTCCTCGCCGGGGAACATCACCGGGGTGATGGGGTGGGTGCCGGGCAGCAGGTCGAACCCGGCGTCGGTCATGAGTTCGCGGAACAGCCTCGTGTTGCGCTCGAGCACGGCCCGCTTGTCGTCGCCGCCGAGCGCGAGCTCGATCGCCTTCATCGAGCCGGCCGCGACGGCGGGAGCGACGGCATTGCTGAACAGGTACGGCCGCGAACGCTGCCGCAGCAACGCCACGACCTCCTTGCTACCGGCGACGTACCCGCCCGAAGCACCGCCGAGGGCCTTGCCGAGGGTGCCGGTGACGAGGTCGACCCGGTCGAGCACACCGCACTTCTCCGGAGTGCCGCGACCGTGCTCGCCGACGAACCCGACGGCGTGGGAGTCGTCGACGAGGACCATCGCGTCGTAGGAGTCGGCGAGGTCGCAGATCTCGGCGAGCGGGGCGTAGTAGCCGTCCATCGAGAACACGCCGTCGGTGACGATGACCTTGTACCGCGCGCCGGCGTCGTCGGCCGCCTTGAGCTGCGCCTCGAGATCGGCCATGTCGGCGTTCTTGTACCGGAACCGCTTGGCCTTGCACAGGCGCACGCCGTCGATGATCGAGGCGTGGTTGAGCTCGTCGGAGATGATCGCGTCCTCGGCTCCGAAGAGCACCTCGAACACGCCGCCGTTGGCGTCGAAGCAGCTCGAGTAGAGGATCGCGTCCTCGGTGCCGACGAGCTCGGCGATCTTGGCCTCGAGCCGTTTGTGCAGCTCCTGCGTGCCGCAGATGAACCGCACGCTCGCCATGCCGAAGCCCCACTCGTCGAGGGCGGCCCGGGCCGCCTCGATCACCGCGGGGTCGTCGGCGAGACCGAGATAGTTGTTCGCGCAGAAGTTGAGGGCCTCACCGGTCGTCGTGCGCACGTGCGCGGCCTGCGGAGAGAGCAGCTCACGTTCGTTCTTGTACAGGCCTGCGTCGCGGATCTCCTCCAGCGTCGCGGCGATCGAGGCGTCGAAGTCGGTCATCGGGATCTCTCGATTCTCGTTCGGGAGCGTCGTCGCGCGCTCAGAGCGTTCCGGCGATGTCGAGCACGACCTTGCCACAGTCGCCCGAGCGGGCCGCCTCCCATGCCTTGGGCCACTCCTCGAGCGGGAACGTGTGGGTGATGACCGAGCTCACGGTCTGGCGGAGCAGCGCGGAGTTCTGCATCATCGCGCTCGCGGCGTACCAGGTCTCGAACATCTCACGGCCGTAGACGCCCTTGATCGTCAGCATGTGGGTGATGACCTTGCCGAAGTCGATGGCGAACCCCTCCTTCGGCAGCCCGAGCAGGGCGATGCGGCCGCCGTGGTTCATGTTCTCGATGCCCTCGCGCAGCGCCGCCGGGTTGCCCGACATCTCGAGGGCGACGTCGAAGCCCTCGCTCATGCCGAGCTTGTCCTGCGCCTCGCGGATGCGCGTGGTCGCGACGTTGACGACGAGGTCGGCTCCGGCCTGGCTTGCGAGACCCAGACGGTAGTCGGAGACGTCGGTGACGACGATGTAGCGGGCTCCGGCGTGGCGCGCGATGGCGGCGGCCATGACCCCGATGGGGCCGGCGCCGGTGATGAGCACGTCCTCGCCGACGAGGGGGAACATGAGCGCCGTGTGCGTCGCGTTGCCGAGCGGGTCGAACAGGGCACCGACCTCCGGACGCATGTCGTCGGGCTGCACCCACACGTTGGTGGCGGGGATGACGACGTACTCCGCGAACGCCCCGTCGCGGTTGACCCCGACGCTGTTGACCGCGATGCACATCTGGCGGCGCCCGGCGCGGCAGTTGCGGCAAACCCCGCAGACGACGTGCCCCTCGCCGGAGGCCTTCTGTCCCACCCGGCACGACGTGACGTCCTCGCCGACCTCGACGATCTCTCCGAAGAACTCGTGCCCGAGCGTCATCGGCGGATGCACCTGCGCCGCCGCCCAGTCGTCCCACTGCTCGAGATGCAGGTCGGTGCCGCACAGCCCGGCGGCCAGCACCTTGATCTTCACGTCGCCCGGGCCACACTCGGGCTCGGGCCGGTCGACGAGTTCGAGGCTGGGGCCGGCGTGGGTCTTGGCGAGTGCCTTCATGTCTGTCTCCTTCGACGGTCAGGTCTCACCGTAAGTCCGCAGGTCATGTCGTGACCGGCGTTCCGGGAGTGAAGTCGGCGCTTTCGGCCGTCTCGTCCGTCACTGTCGGGAACCCAGCGTGACCAGCCGATTTCATGCTTTCCGTCGTCGTGCGGTAACGTTCTTCCTCGTTGCGCGCCATTAGCTCAATTGGCAGAGCAAGTGACTCTTAATCACTGGGTTCGGGGTTCGAGTCCCTGATGGCGCACCGTTCTCCCACTTTCCGGGATCCACGCCCTCCCGCGCTCCTCGCGCCGGAGGGCGTTCTGGTGTCCGGGGAACGTGAGCCGGCGACAGCCGCAGGCGCGGCCCCACTCAGGCGAGGCGAATCAGTGCCGATGGTCATCGTGCACCCGCAACCCCAACGGGTGATCGTCCTCGAAGGGTCTCTGCACACATGTCCAACGGTTCGCCTCGGCGTATCAGCATTTTCGCCAAGATCCTCGCGGTCGGCATCGTCGGCATCCTCGGCGTCGTGCTGCTCGGCCTCACGGCCATCGTCGGCACGGCGCGGGCCAACGCGGCGGCCGAGCACCTGCGGGAGGTGGAGGTGGCCCGCGAGGCGCTCGCCGACCTGCACTACTCCGACGCCGACGCCGGCACGTGGCTCGCCTTCTACGGCTGGGACACGCGACTCATCGGCCCCAAGGCGGCCGTCGCTCAGCCGGCCAAGGAGGGCACCAACCGCGCCGGTTTCGAGGCGGCGCAGAAGCGCGCGAAGGAGCAGCTCGCGTCGATGCCGACGGAAACGTTCGACGAGACCGACCGTCAGACGTTCGAGACGCTCAAGGGCGCGTGGAACAAGTTCTTCGAAGCGGACGCTCGGGCCGTCGAGGCGTACGCCAAGGGCGACCTCAAGGGCGGCGACCGCATCATCCAGGGCTCGAGTCTGCCGGGTGGCGGCGGAGCCGGGGCCGACGACGCGAACACCGCCTTCGCCGCCTACGGCGAGATCCTCGAGTCGGTGGGCAAGCTCCAGGAGAGCTTCGACGCCAAGCAGGCCCAGGCTCAGGCCGAGGCCACCGCTGCAAGCCGGACGACGCTCGTCACCACGGTCATCGGGCTCATCCTCTTCCCCGTCGTCGTGTTGCTCGTCGCCGTCTGGGTGAGCCGCGGCATCCGCACCGACCTGCGACGCGTCCACGGCTCCGTCGAGGCGCTCGGCCGCGGCGATCTGACCGTGCCGGCCGAGGCCCGGGCGAACGACGAGCTCGGTGACATGGCCGCCTCACTCGAGGAGGCGCGTCGCTCGATGGGCGAGCTCATCGCCTCGGTGGGCCGGGCGTCGGACGAGGTCGGCGAGGAGAGCGACCAGCTCACGCACACCTCCGACCGGCTCCGCTCGGTCTCCACGACGGCCTCGAGCGAGGTCAACCAGGCCGTGGGGGAGACCCAGGAGGTCGGCACCCACATCCAGACGCTCGCGGCGGGCACCGAGGAGCTCACCGCGTCCATCCAGGAGATCTCGCGTAGCACGCAGGACGCCGCCGACGTCGCCTCGCGGGCGGTCGCCGTCGCCGAGACGACGAACGAGACGGTGAGCAAGCTCGGCCAGTCCAGCGCCGAGATCGGCGCAGTCATCGCCGCGATCACGAGCATCGCCGAGCAGACCAACCTGCTGGCCCTCAACGCGACGATCGAGGCCGCTCGCGCCGGGGAGGCCGGCAAGGGCTTCGCCGTCGTCGCCAACGAGGTCAAGGACCTGGCCCAGGAGACGTCCAAGGCCACCGAGGACATCGGTCGCCGTGTCGAGGCCATCCAGTCGGACACCGAGGCCGCCGTCGCCGCCATCGCCCAGATCGGTGCGATCATCGCGCAGATCAACGACACCCAGTCGACCATCGCCTCCGCGGTCGAGGAGCAGACCGCGACGACGAACGAGATGAGCCGCAACGCGGCGGACGCCGCCCGCGCCTCTCAGGGCATCACGGGCCGGGTCACCGGGGTCTCCCGCGCCACCGACGACGCGAGTGCCTCGGCCACCGAGGCTCAGGCCCAGGCCGCCCGCCTCGCGGAGCGCGCTACCGAACTGCGCAGCCTCATCGGGCGGTTCACGATCTGACCCACCCGGGACGAGGGCGGAGGCGAACGACGCGGTCGGTCGCCTCCGCCCTTTCGTGTCAGGAGCGGGTGTCGTTCCCTTCGGCGGGGTCGTCGGGGTGCCGGCGCACCTTCGCCTCCTCGGCACGGAACTCCCGGACCATGGGGCGATCGGAGCGGCCCCGCGGCTGCTCACCGGGGTCGGCACCAGGAACGGCGTCGTCGTCGGGTGAGGTCTCCAGCGGCGCTGTGGCCGGACGAGCGGCGGCGTGGCTCCCGCGCAGGGATGAACGCCCGTCACCCCGGCGCTCGGCATCCGAACCCTCGTCGACCGGACCCTCGTCGACCGGAGTCTCGTTGACGGGGACCTCGGCGCCCGGGACCTCAGCGACCGGAGTCGCGCTGGCTGGAGCCTCGGCGACCGGTTCGCCCGTGATGTGACGTTCGACGCGCGAGCTCCCGGAAGCGGGAGATCCGTGGGCCTCGTCGTGAGAGGCATCCTCGTGGCTGGTCCGGCCGGGACGCGCGTCATGAGGCGTGCGGTCGATTCCGTACACCTCGTCTGCGAGCGACTCGTCGTGGCCCGTGCCGCCGACATGGCGCACGTCCCATTCCGCGCGGTCGTCGGCGACGGTGCGGCCGTCGTCGAGACGACGACCGTGCTTGTCGGTGCGCACGTCGGGGTCGAGGGCGTCGGCGTGGCGCAGTCGACGCTCGTGGTCCTCGCGCAACTCGTCACGCGCGCCGCTGCGGTGCTCGGCCTCGATCTCGAGCCGCCGTGCCTCGGCCGCGCGCTCGTCGGCCTCGGCGCGGGCCTTGTGTGCCGAGGCCTCCGCCTCGGCGGCGCGAGCCTCCTCGACGCGAAGGTCCCGCTCCTGCTCGGCGGCCTGTTCGCGGATGCGCCCCGCCTCGACGCGATGGCGCTCGTCGGTCCTGCGCTTGTGCGCACGGGCGGCGACGACGCCGAGGACGAGCAGGATCGCGAGGACCGCCAACGCGATCCAGACCCACTGCATGTCGTTCATGTGTGTTCCTCCTGGCCGGTGGCCTTCGGGTCGGCAGACCCGTTCCGCACCACGGTAGGCGCCGGCGCGTACCACGGTGAGGTGATCACCGCGGAAGTCGGAGGAGTGTCGGGCCGCAGGTGGGGTAAGGGAACGACGAACAAGGTTCCCGCGCATGGGAACACCGAACGCGCACGAGGAGTGACATGACTCAGGACAGCGACCGGACCAGCACCGATCAGCTCACCCTTCAGGACCCGACCAAGCGGTACCCGACCATCAGCCCGCCCGAGCAGTCCCTGCCGGGCACTGGCCTGGACGCGGAGATGGCGCCCAAGGCCGACCTCGGAGAGGAGTCCTACCGCGGCACCGGCCGGCTCGTCGGGCGCAAGGCGCTCGTCACCGGCGGCGACTCCGGCATCGGCGCGGCCACGGCGATCGCGTTCGCGCGCGAGGGCGCCGACGTCGCCATCACCTACCTCCCGCAGGAAGAGAAGGACGCGGAGCACGTCGTCGAGGTCATGCAGCGCGAGGGGCACGTGGTGGCCAAGCTGCCCGGCGATCTGCGCGACAAGGGCTTCGCTCAGAAGCTTGTCGACTGGGCCGTCGAATCCCTCGGCGGCATCGACATCCTCGTCAACAACGGTGGCAAGCAGGTGGCCACCGACGGTCTGGAGAAGATCACCGACGAGCAGCTCGAGGCGACCTTCGACGTCAACATCCTCGCGATGTTCCGCCTCACCCGCGCAGCGCTGCCCCACCTGCAGGCAGGCGCGACGATCATCAACACGACGTCGATCCAGGCGTACGAGCCGTCGCCGACCCTCATCGACTACGCCTCGACCAAGGCCGCGATCAACAACTTCACCAAGGGCCTCGCCGAGGAGCTCGCTCCCAAGGGCATTCGCGTCAACTCCGTGGCGCCGGGCCCGATCTGGACCCCGCTGCAGCCGTCGGGTGGTCAGAAGCCCGAGGACCTGCCGGAGTTCGGCCAGTCGACCGGTCTGGGTCGGGCGGGCCAGCCCACCGAGCTCGCGCCGGCGTACGTCTTCCTCGCCTCACCGGAGTCGAGCTACGTCGTCGGCTCCACGATCCACGTCAACGGTGGTATGCCGACCCCGTGACCAGCGCGTCGCGTCGGGCCTGAAGAAGGAAGATGGGATGGCAGCCGAAGCGGGGTGATCACCCCCGCCCGGCTGCCATCCCATCTTCCATGTCGGATCGCCTGCGTCCCGCTCAGCGGATCAGCGGATCAGCGGCTCAGCGCCAGGCGATGCCCGACCACAGGGGGATTCTGCGGGCGTCGCGATCCTTCACTCCCGAGATCGACTTCGTGCTCTGCTTCTTCCACGCGCCGGCCCACACGTACGTCGTGGCCGTGCCGTAGTACCGGCCGCTCCTCGAGCGCTGCAGGTGGGTCTGCGTGACGTAGCGCTTGCCCTTCTTGGTGGAGAACGCGTAGCCGTCGACGCCGAACGGCGGAAACAGCACTCCCCACGCGCGATCGCCGTCGGGCGCGTTCTGGGCGACGAGCCTGCCGCCGCGCCACGTGTACGAACGCAGGTAGCCGAAGTCGCCGACCCCACCGCCCTGCTCGAGCATGATCTCGTTGCCCGCGACCCCGTCGGCCGGCGCCGTGCCCACGAGGACGTCGGCGGGACGCAGACCCACGTTCTCGTTGCCGACGACGACCGGCATGCGTGTGGTCGTGCGGGCGGTCTTCACCGTGACCATGAACGTCAGGTGCTTCTTGCGGATGTTGTACAGGCTGACCGTGACCTTGTCGGCCCTGCGATCGCCGTCGATGTCGACCGTCCGGCTGACGGGCCCTGCCTTGGCGGTCGGAGCCGCCGGAGCCGCCGTCGCGGACGGCGGAGTGCCGAGAGCGCCCAGGCCCGCCAGGGCCGACGTCGTGAGGACGGCGCAGACGGTACGGACACGCGTGTTCATCGATGCCTCGATTCGTCGAGGAGGTACTGACCCCCGGTGATGTCACGGACCCCCGTCCGTGGCGTCTCCTATCCTCGCCCCCTCCCATTCGCGGGGAGGGCGGGTTTGCGGCGATGTCTCCGTGTCGAGCCAGGATCGAGACCTCGAGGTGACGAGTGCCGCCATGCCACGCCCGAGTGTCGTGTCCCCGCCGACGTTCACGCGGTCACGGCACTCGGTCGAGCGGGCGCCGCCGGGGTCAGCCCACGGCGCGGAGCACGGCGGAGTCCGACGCGTCGGTCGCGCACGACGGTCCGGCCGAGCGGACATGCCTGTGTCGGCAGGCCCTCGGCAGCACGACCGGCGTGTTGCCGCGCGGGGCCATCGAAGAACAGTGCCCGGTCGCGCGCGAGAACGAAGGCGGTGACGACGAGCAGCAGGCCCGTGACGATGAGCTCGGTGTCGGGATGCGTCGCGATGACCTGCGTCGAGAGGTTGGCGCCGAGGTGGAAGAGCACCGTGAGCAGCACGTTGCGGCCGGTCCGGTAGTACATCCAGTTCATCAGCAGGACGAACGGGATCATGCTCACCGGAAAGTTCAGCGCGTGCAGCCACCCTTCGGCGGCCGTCTGCTGCTGGGACGAGCCCTGGAGGAACGCGAGCGGCAGATGCCACACGGCCCAGATCACGCCGAAGATCATCGACGTGGTGAACACCGAGAAGCGGGTACGCAGGGCGTCGGTGCCGTAGGAGTGCCAGGCCAGCTCTTCGAGGACCGGCGCGACGACTAGCGCCACCCACCCCGACATGAGTTCGACGGAGAACGTCGCGCCTCCGCGCCAGGCGAACTGGTCGGCGGAGTACCCGAAGAGCACCGAGATCGCGGTCCCCACCAGGACGGCGATCTGCATGCCGGCCGCGGCGAAGAGGATCCACCGCCAGGAGACGCCTCGGAGGGTGAGGCGAGCGGCGATGTCGCGGCGTAGGTCCGGCCGGTGCCGCGTCATCCAGAGGACGACGCCGAACGGGGCCGCGAGACCGGCGAGGGCCAGCGCGGTCGTCACCGGCTCGAGACCGGGAACGCGGGACGTCGCCGCAGCGACGAACCACAACGCCCAGGGAATGGCCGTGGCGAGGCCGAAGAACCGCCACGGCGAGGTGTAACGGGCGTACATCGGAACCGGCATCGTGACCTCCTGGTGTGGTGGTGTCAGCACCAGGTTGGTCGCCGATGAGCCTCCCGGGAACCCGATTCGGGCGGTGACCAGGGTGGGATCCGGGACGGGTCAGGGGAACGCCCGAGCCGGCCAGGACGTGCGGGCTGCGCACTCCGGATGCTCGCCACCGCCGAGGGCCGGTGGGCCCGAGACGGAAGATGGGATGGCGGCGAAGGCGGGGTCATCACCCCTTCTCCGCTGCCCATCCCACCTGCCACGTCGGGGTTGCGGCGGCAGGTGTGCCGCCCCGGCCGTGGTGGGCTCGTCCTGGCGGGGTCGCCGTGGTGGGTTCGAACCCGATGTTCGACGTATCAGTGTCGGAAGTACGTGAGCTCCGGCTCTCGGTGCAGGCGGCTGTGCTTGTGCCCGTAGAAGAAGTAGATGACGAACCCGAGCGCCATCCAGATGATGAACCGCAGCCAGGTCTCGATGTCGAGGTTGAGGGTGAGGTAGAAGCAGATCACCGCCGAGAGGACCGGCATCACGGGGCTGAGCGGCACCTTGAACGAGCGCTGCAGGTCAGGGCGGCGTTTGCGCAGCACGGGCACCGCGAGCGACACGAGGATGAACGCCGTGAGCGTGCCGATGTTCACCATCTTCTCGAGCTCGCCGATCGGGGTGAGGGCCGAGACGAGGGCGCACGTGGTCCCGATGAGGACGGTGAGCAGCACGGGCGTGCCGGTCTTCGGGTTGATGCGCGCGAGCCGGCCGGGCAGCAGATTGTCGCGGCTCATCGCGAAGGTCACTCGGGTCGCGCCGATCATGAGGGTCATGACGACGGTGGTGAGACCCGCGACCGCGCCCGCGGCGATGACCGCGCCCATCCAGGCCGCGCCGCGGTCGGTGAACGCGGCGGCGAGCGCGGCCTCGGTCTTGAGGTGGTCGTAATGCACCATGCCGGTGAGCACGAGCGAGACGGCGATGTAGAGGAACGTGCAGATGATGAGCGAGGCGATGATGCCGCGGGGGAGGTCTCGCTGTGGGTTCTTGGCCTCTTCGGCGGTGGTCGCGACGACGTCGAAGCCGATGTAGGCGAAGAAGACCAACGCGGCCGCGGCGAACACGCCACCCACGCCGTAGACCATGCCGGTGCTGCCCGTGATCGCCTGCAGCAGCGGCGTCTTGAGAAGGTCCCCGCCGCCTTCGACGGTGCTCTGGGCGGCCGGCGGGATGAACGGTGACCAGTTGGCGGGGTTGATGAACTGGATGCCCATGATGATGACGAAGAGGACGATCGCGAGCTTGATGGCGACGAGGACGAGGTTGACCCGCATCGACTCCTTGATGCCGACGGAGACGAGGATCGTCAGGACGGCGATGAGGCCGAAGGCGAGGATGTCGAAGTGGGACTCCTTGCCGCTGCCGATGGCGGCCGGGAGCTCGATCCCGAACGTTTGAAGCAGGGCGGAGGCGTAGGCGGCCCAGCCCTGAGCGACCACCGAGGCGCCGAGCATCATCTCGAGCAGGAGGTCCCAGCCGATGATCCACGCGACGATCTCGCCGAGGGTGGCGTACGAGAAGGTGTAGGCCGAACCCGCGACCGGCACGGTGGAGGCGAACTCCGCGTAGCAGAGGGCCGCGAAGCCGCAGCAGATCGCGGCGATGACGAACGACAGCGTGACCGACGGGCCGGCCAGCGTCGCGGCCGCGGTGCCGGCGACGGTGAAGATGCCCGCGCCGATGATGACGCCGATGCCGAAGACCGTGAGGTCGACCGCGGTGAGGCTCTTCTTGAGTTGGTGCTCGGGTTCGTCGGTGTGGGCGATCGATGTCTCGACCGATTTGGTGCGAAAGATGCTCATGAGGCACTCCGGTCTCGAGCAGGCCCGGGAGGGCGTTGAGGGGCGCGCCTTCGGTGAGGGAGGCGCTGAACGGAGTCACGGTAGTGCGAGATTCGTGCGTCGAGGAGGGCCCCGAAACGCCTTTTTTCGTTCGATTCGGCCGGTGGCGTGCCGTTTTGGGTGAAATGCGGCGGTATGGGGACGATGCCGGGCGCGTCATGACGGTCGCCGGTGCTGTCGCGCGAATGCCGGTGATGCGTCACGGATTCGGGTGGCCGTGCGCTGTTGTATCTCACCGGGCGCATGAGGTTCGAGGGTGGCCCGCGTGGTCGAATCGTCGTGCGGACCAGGCGGATCGCTCGGTGGGTCGGGTTCGCCGCGTCGCTGCGCGGGAGGTCGCCCTAGACAATGAGGCTGTTCGTCGGGACGTCAGTCCTGAACGGGTGTCGTACAGTCGTGACTGCGTCGTCCTGGGGAGGCGATACGGCCAGGGGGGTCGTGGGAACAACGACGCATCGACCGCAGAGTCATCTCTTTGGGGGGAATCACCATGCCTGCCGGCGTCACCACGTACGGGCGCATCATCGACCAGCGCGCCATGAGCGCGGGGGAGCGTCTCGAACTCGCCATCGCCTTGCGCGAACTGTGGTGGGACTGCCACCGAGACTTCCGGCGTCCCGTCGTGGACCTCGACGCCCTGGGGCTCACCGCCACGTCTCTGGAGGCCCTGGCCACCGATCTCGACGAGGCCGGTTACCCGCTTCACGCCAGCGCGACCCGCGGTGCCTCGTCACCGCGGGCGCACGTCATGGACCGGTCCGCACCGACCCACTGGCGCCCGCGGGTTCACAGCGGGATCGCCGTTCGTCGCTGACGCCGTCGTCGCTCGCCCGGTCCCGCCGTGGGTCAGCGGCGGCGCGAGGCGATGAGGATCGCGAGGCCGCCGCCGATGATGAGCAGCGCGGCGAAGCCGGTGAGAGCGTACATCCACGTGGTGGAGGCATCCTCCTCGACCGCCCCCGGGGCGGTCGGCGCCGCGGCGGATGGCGCCGCCGATGACGTGGGTGAGGCGCCTGCGGGCTGCGTGGCCGCGGGAGATCCTGCGGTGAAGACGACCTCGCCGGAGACGGGGTGACCGTCCGCGCTGACGACGCGATAGCGCACGTGCACCTCACCCTGGGGAAGGCCCTCGGGTACAGCCGCGGTGACCTGCGCGCCCGAGACCGCCGGGGTGACCGGGTGGGCGATCTCGCCTGCGTCGGCGACGACGATCTGCGCGAAGTTCGGGTCGATGTTCTCGTTGAAGACGAGGGTCACCTCGCCGGGCATCGTCGAGAGCCGGGCGCCGTTCTCCGGTGTCGAGGAGACCAACTCGGAGTGGGCGTCGGCGCGACCGGCGGTGGTGAGCACGAGAACGATCGACAGAACGGCGAGGATGACGGGGAGAACACGGAGTCGCACGTCCACATCGTGACACGCGACGCCCGGCCCGAGGTGAGGTGGGTGTGGTGGCCTGGGGCACGCAGACGGGTAGGGCGGAGGATCCCGAGGGCGCCTACCGGCGTGGTGTCGACGTCCTGCTCGACGGCCTCGCGCGACAACTCGGCGCATCGAGCTAGACGACGAGCGCCACACGAGGCAGGGTGAGCGGTGACCACGACCCTGCTCGAAGGGATGGCACGATGAGCGTTCTCCAGGGCCTCACCACGATGGTCGTCACCGCCGACGACGTGGACGCAGCCGCCGAGTGGTACACGGGCGTCCTCGGTGCCGAACCGTATTTTCGGCGACCCGAGACCGGCCCGGCCGGCTACGTCGAGTTCCGCATCGGTCCCGATGAGGACGAGTTGGGCATCATGGATCGCACCTTCATGCCCGCCGCGTCGGCCGGCAGCGGCACGTCCATCACGTACTGGCACGTCGACGACGTCGAGGCGACGATGAGCGACCTCCTCGCCCGCGGTGCCGTCGAGCACGACGCGGTCACCTCGCGGGGTGAGGGCTTCGTCACCGCGTCTGTCGTCGATCCCTTCGGCAACGTCATCGGACTCATGCACAGCCCGCACTGGGCCGAACGTCACTGAGCCGACGTACGTACGGGGTTCGGGAGTCGTGAGCCCGCCACGGTTCGACGACTCCTGAGATCCTCACGTCACCCGCCGGAAACGACGGCTGTCTCGGCGGCACGTGGGTGAGTGAGCTCTCTGGCGGGCGGGCTTACAACTTTCGATGGACGCCCGTGTCCGTCCCTTTCACGATGTCCGGCCCCTGTCCTGCCTGGTGGAGTTGTGGGCATGGCAGATTCTCCGGCTCGTTCTCGTTTCTCCGATCGGTTGACCTCACGTCGAGGCGCCTGGGTCGCCCTGGGCGTCGCAGTGGTCGTCATGGTCGCGCTCTTCGGTGTCTTCAGTGGCGCGAAGGCGCCGACCGGCGTCGGGCAGGCCTCGGTCGGGTCGGAGTCGACGCAGGTGAGCGAACTGATGGACCGGTTCCCCAACGCCGACCGTCAGTCCGTGCTCGTCGTGGCGTCCAGGGAGGACGGAGCTGACCTCTCGAAGACGGATGTCGCTGAACTCAAGAGCCTGCTCCCGGTGCTGGACGCCCGGCAGGGCGGCGAGTCGTCAGGACCCATGGTGAGCGAGGACGGAAAGGTCGGGGTGCTCGTCACCCCGGTCACGGTCGCCGCGGACAACACCGAGATGGCGCAGACCATCAAGGAGCTGCGCGCGGAGCTCGGCGCGAACACCCCACCCGGCCTGGTGCTGCAGGTGACCGGTGGCCCGGCGTTCGGCGCCGACGTCGCGGCGGCCTTCGAGGGCGCCGACTTCACTCTGCTGATGGTGACCATCCTCATCGTGGCGGTCCTGCTGATCGTCACCTACCGTTCGCCGGTCCTGTGGCTCATCCCGTTGATCGTGATCGCCCTCGCCGACGGGCTCGCCGGCCGGGTCACCGCTGCGGCGGGCTCGGCGTGGAACCTGCAGTTCGATGCGGGCATCGTCAGCGTGCTCGTCTTCGGCGCGGGCACGAACTACGCCCTGCTGTTGATCTCCCGGTACCGGGAGGAGTTGCAGCGCACCGAGGACGACCGGGCGGCGCTCAGCACGGCGTGGCGCCAGACCGTGCCGGCCATCCTGGCCTCGAACGTCACGGTCGTGCTCGCGCTGCTCACGCTGCTGTTCGCGACGATCCCGATGACGCGCGGGCTGGGCGTCCCCGCCGCGCTCGGTCTGCTGATCGCGTTGCTCGCGGTGCTGTTCGTGCTGCCGCCGTTCCTCGCGGTCTGCGGTCGCCGAGTGTTCTGGCCCTTCGTTCCGCGCCCGGGTAGGGAACAGACGCAGGGACGCGCCTGGCGCGCGGTCGCTGGGGGAGTCTCCGAGCGCCCTCTGACGAGCCTGATGGCCGGGCTCGCGCTGCTCGCGGTCATGGCGAGCGGGCTGTTCGGCACGTCGGTCGGTCTGGACCAGCTGGAGAAGTTCCGCGTGGAGTCGGAGTCCCAGACGGGGCTGCAGACGTTGTCGGCGCACTTTCCGCCCGGCGAGGCGCAGCCCATCTGGATCGTCGCCGACAGTGGGGCCGCCCGCGACGTGGCTGCTGCCGCGAGCAAGGTCGAGGGCGTCGTGCGTGCGCACCCGGCCGGGCAGACCGACGACGGTTCGCTGACGAAGGTCATGGTGACGAGCGGGTATTCGCCCGGCACCGACGAGAGCCTCGCGCAGATCACCGAGTTGCGAGACGCCGTGCACCCGATCCAGGGCGCCGATGCGCTCGTGGGCGGCGCGGTCGCCACCGAACTGGACGCGCGGGCCGGCAGTGAACGCGATCTGCTGCTCATCGCCCCGCTGGTGCTCGCGGTGAGCTTCCTCGTGCTGCTCGCTCTGCTGCGCTCCCTCGTCGCGCCGGTGCTCCTGCTCCTGGTCAACCTCACCAGCGCAGTCGCCACGATCGGGGCGGGGGCGTGGCTGAGCCGAGCGCTGTTGGGCCAGAGCGCGCTCGACCTCCAGGTGCCGATCCTCGCGTTCCTCTTCCTCGTCGCGCTCGGCATCGACTACACGATCTTCCTCGTCCACCGGGCCCGAGCAGAGGCCGGCCGGCTGGGCACCCGCGCGGGCATGGTCGAGGCTGTCGCCCACACCGGCAGCGTCATCACGAGCGCCGGCATCGTCCTTGCGGCCGTGTTCGCCGCCCTCGGCGTGCTCCCGCTCGTCACCCTCGGACAGCTCGGCCTCATCGTCGGGATCGGCGTCCTCGTCGACACGCTCGTCGTGCGCACAGTGATCGTGCCCGCGATCTTCGCCCTCGTCGGCGACCGGATCTGGTGGCCGGGAAAGCTGCCTGCCCACCAGGTCGATGCACGACGCGAACCTCGCGCAGAGCTCGTCGACGTGCACTGATGCACCCGATCACCCGCCGGACAGGCGGCCTGGTCCGAGCAGATCGATAATCAACCAGACGAAAGGAAAGCCTCACCCGTGAAGAAGCTGCTCAACGCCTCCTTCATCTACATGCTGGTCGGCATCGCCTCCGGCCTGTTCTACCGCGAGTTCGTCAAGCACTACGCCTTCCCCGAGGGCCAGTACACGCAACTCGCTCTCGCCCACACACACCTGTTGACCCTCGGCTTCACCGTGCTGCTGATCGTTCTCGTCATCGAGAAGGTGTTCACGATCTCGCGCAGTCCGAAGCTGTTCGCGTGGTTCTTCTGGCTCTACAACGCCGGCGTGGTCATCACCTCCGCGACGCTCATCTGGCACGGCAGCCTCACCGTCCTCGGCAAGGAGTCCAATGCGATGATCGCCGGAATCGCCGGCCTCGGGCACATCGCGCTCACCGCGGGGATGATCGTCTTCTTCATCGCCCTCCGTCGTGCGGTCGTGAACCGCGACGACGCGTCGCTCGAACCCGTGGCGGCACGAGCGTGACCACGACCCCGGCCACGGCAGAGGGCGCACCGACCCGGCGGGAGTGGTTCGGCCTCGCCGTCCTCTCCATCGGCCTCGGACTCATCGTGCTCGACGGCACGATCGTCGGCGTCGCACTGCCGACGATCATCGGTGACCTGCACCTCGACCTCACCGACGCCCAGTGGGTCAACAGCCTCTACGCCGTGCTGCTGGCGGCGCTGCTGCTCTCCACCGGCACGCTGGCCGACCGTTGGGGCCGCAAACGCATGTTCCTCGCCGGCCTCGTCGTCTTCGTCGCCGGCAGCCTGCTCGCCGCCATGGCCGGGACGGCAGGAATGCTCATCGGCGCCCGTGCCGTACAGGCGGTCGGTGCGGCGCTGATCATGCCCTCGACCCTCTCCACCGTGAACACCGTGTTCCGGGGCAGGTATCGGGCAGCCGCCTTCGGCGTGTGGGGAGCGGTCATCTCCGGCGCGGCCGCGATCGGCCCCCTCGCCGGTGGCGCGCTCACGCAGTGGCTGTCCTGGCACTGGATCTTCCTCGTCAACCTGCCGCTCGGCGCGCTCGTCTTCGTCGCCGCGCTGTTCACCGTTCCCGAGACCCGCGGAGAGAAGAGGCGGCCCGGCGTCGATGTCGACGGCGCGCTGCTCAGCGCCATCGGTTTCGGCGCGCTCGTGTTCGCGGTCATCGAAGGCCCCGACCTCGGCTGGTGGGCGCCGAAGAACGACCTGTCGATCCTCGGGTGGACGTGGCCGAGGGACGCCGCCGTCTCGATCGTGCCGGTCGCCTTCGCCGTGGCCGCCGTCGCGCTCGTCCTGTTCGTGTTCTGGGAGCGACACCGCGCCAAGGTGCAACGCTCTGCGCTGCTCGACCTCAGCCTGTTCTCGCTGCGGACCTTCTCGTGGGGCAACCTGACCGCGGGCATGGTCGCGATCGGCGAGTTCGCGCTGCTTTTCGTTCTCCCGCTGTACCTCGTCAACGCCCTCGGTCTCGACGTCATGGGTGCCGGTCTCGTTCTCGCCGCGATGGCGGTGGGCGCTTTCCTGTCCGGGGCGGCGGCGCGGCATCTCGCCGCGAGGTTCGGTGCCCCCGGCACGGTGCTCATCGGGCTGGGGCTCGAGGTCATCGGTGTCGTGGCGCTCGTCCTCATCGTTCACGGCGCGACTCCCGGCTGGGCGATCGCCCTCCCACTGACGCTGTACGGGCTGGGACTCGGGCTCGCGTCCGCCCAACTGACGGGCACCGTGCTCCACGACGTTCCGGTCGACATCTCCGGTCAGGCCTCGGCCACCCAGAGCACCGTCCGGCAGATCGGTTCGGCGCTCGGCACGGCCTTCGCCGGAGCCGCACTCTCGATCTCGCTCGCGCTCACGCTGCCCGCCGCGCTCGACACGGCAGGAATCACGGGCCCGACCGCCGAGCGCCTGGCCGACACCACGCGACTGTCCGCGGGCACGACCATCCTCCAACTCCGCGCGCAGGGCGCCGCGGGCCCGCTCGGCGATCAGACCGACCGGGTCGTGCAGGCGCTCACCGACGGATTCGCGGACGCCACCCGGTGGTCGCTCGTCGTCGCCGCGGCGTTCCTCGTGCTCGGACTCGTGGGGGCGTTCCGGCTTCGCCGAGCCACGCAGACGGGGGCGGACGGCGAGCCTGGCTCCGACCGTCGTTCATCGGGCCCCGATCCCGCATCCGCCTGAGGACGGCGCCTCAGGCGCGCTGATCCGAATCGGGCTGCGCGTTCCCTCGGCCCGGGGGTTCCTCCGGCCGTGCGGGGAGCGTGGCCGCGGCGGTGACCGTCGCGAGCATGACGGCGGGGCTCATCTCGGCGACGGACGGCTCATGAGCCGACAGCTGGTGCAGCATCAGACCGTCCAGCGTCGCGAGGATCATCCGGGCTGCCGCCTCCGGGTTTTCCACGGTGGCGGTCGCTTCGTCGGCAGAGGCATCGGCTCCACCGGGTGCGGCGAGCAGGCCTTGGACCCGCGGGTCGGGGTCTCCCATGAGGTTCGTCGTGGCCTCGACGAACGTGTTCCGGGATTCTCGGATGATGACCTGGAGCTCCGGATTTCGAGCCGCGTGGAGAAGGAGCTCGAAACGGGCCAGGGCCAGATCGGGTCGTGCGTTGACGCGGTCGATCGACGCTTGGGCCTCGCGCCACAGGGCCGGCGAGGCCGTTCCTTCGTGGTCCAGGCCGTCGCGCAGTTCGTCGGAGAGATCCATGATGTCGCCGCGTTGCAACTCGACCATGCGGTGGAGCACCGCCTCGATCAGGCCGTCCAGGCTGCCGAAGTGGTAACGGACGAGCCCCAGCGTGACCCCGGCGCGCTCGCCGACCTTGCGGTGCGTGAGCCCGCGCATCCCCTGCTCCGCCAGCACGGCGATCGCGGCCTCGACGATCCGCTCCCGCGTCGTGCGAGTGTGCGCTGCATTCACGTCCGTACGGTAACCCCGCGCTCACGGCCTCTCCGGATGGAGGATCCGGCCGCCGCGCTCATCGGCCGCGTCGAGCGACCGGCTCACGCAGCCGGATGCCGACCCCCGGCGCTGGCCGCATCGCCGCGACGCTCACCGCACGGCGTGGCTTGCGAACGAGTTCGAATCCTCCGGCCTGCATCAACCGGGCGAGCATGACGGTGAGCTTGGTCGTGGCCATGCCCGAGCCGAGGCAGCGGTGACCACCGCCGCCGAAGGGCACGTATTCCTCGGGCCGTCGGCGTGGGGCGTTGAGCCAACGCTCGGGACGGAACGCGGCCGGCTCGTCGAACACCCGACTGTCGCGATGCGTGACGTACGGGCTGTAGATGACGGCGTCACCGGGTGACACCGAAACGCCCTCGAACTCGAACGGCACCACTGCGTGCCGGGCCGAGATCACGGCCGGTGGGTAGAGCCGTAGCGCCTCGTCGACGATCGCGTGCACCACATGCAACCGGGCGAGGTCGCCGGCCTCCGGTGCTCGATCTCCCAGCACCCCGTCGACCTCGGCGATCGCCCGCCTCTGCCACTCGACGTGGGTGCCGAGGAGGTAGAGAATCCATCCCATCGCCGCGCTGGTCGTCTCGTATCCCGCGGCGATGAGTGTGACGGCTTGATCACGGATCTCGCCCTCGAGCAGCCCCGACCCCTGCCCGTCGCGCCCATGGACGAGCAACTGTGGATCGCCCCGGGAAGGGTGGAGGGCTTGATCTCCCCAGGAGGATGGAGTCATGCCTGCACCGAAGAGGTACCCCGACGAGTTGCGTGAACGAGCGATCCGGTTGGTTCGCGACCGGATCGCCGCCGAGCCCGGCTTGGCGGTCTCGCGTGCGTGCCGGTTGACCGGTGAGCAGCTCGGGATCAACGGCGACACGCTGCGGAACTGGGTCAAACGCGAACGGATCGACGACGGAGAGATCCCCGGCACAACGAGTACGGACGCGGCCCGGATCGCAGAGTTGGAGAAGGAGAACCGCGAACTGCGGCGCGCGAATACGATTCTGCGCCAGGCGAGTGCCTATTTCGCTCAGGCGGAGCTCGACCGCCGACCGTAGACGTCGATGCGTTCATTGCCGCGCACCGCGACGAGCATGGGGTCGAGCCGATCTGCGAGGTCCTGAAAGAGACTGGAATCGCGATCGCCCCAAGCTCCTATTATGCCCGCAAGAGTAGGCCTGTCTCGAAGCGGGCCACAAGTGATGCCGTCATCGACGAACGTCTGCAGGAGCTGCACGAGAAGAACTTCGGCGTGTACGGGGTCCGCAAGATGTGGAAGGCCTATCTGCGGGCCTGGCCCGGTGAGCCGGTCGCACGATGCACCATCGAACGTCGCATGCGAGCGTTGGGCCTGGCTGGCGTGCCGAACGCGCGCACCACCCGGACCACCAGACCCGCGCGGGCGAAGGCCTGCCCGGCCGACCGGCTCCAGCGGGACTTCACCGCGCCGGCGCCGGACCACCGGTGGGTAGCCGACATCACCTACGTCGCCACATGGGCCGGGTTCGTGTACGTGGCTTTCGTGATGGACCTGTATTCCCGCCGGATCACCGGGTGGCGGGTATCGAACTCATTAAGGACCGATCTGGCGCTGGACGCCCTGGAACACGCCTTGTGGGAACGTGGCCGACACCAGCGAGACCTGTCGTGCCTGGTGCACCACTCGGATCGCGGCTGCCAATACGTCTCTATTCGTTACACCGAGAGGCTCCTTGAGTCCGGAATCGAACCCTCGGTCGGATCGACCGGCGATTCCTACGACAATGCCGCTGCCGAGGCGTTGAACAAAATCTACAAGAAGGAACTCATCTGGAAACGTGGGCCGTGGAGCGGTCTGGATGCCGTCGAACTCGCCACCATGGAGTGGGTCGACTGGTACAACAACGACCGCCTTCACTCACACTGCGGCGACATCCCACCCATCGAGTACGAAGACCTGTTCTACGCTGAACACGCCAGCGCCCCGGCACCCGCCGGGGCGGCACAACCCGCTCTCCACTGAACCCGGGGCGAAAC